>NZ_JBIVDE010000008.1:0-395648 GCF_044746945.1 Streptomyces sp. NPDC090127
AACCGGATCTACGGCCTCACCAAAGGCCAGTACAGCCCCACCTCAGAAGTCGGCAAAATCACCAAGTCGACCCCCATGGGCTCCCTCGACGCCCCCTTCAACCCCGTCTCCCTCGCCCTCGGCGCCGAAGCCTCCTTCGTCGCCCGCACCGTCGACTCCGACCGCAAACACCTCACCGACGTCCTGCGCCAGGCAGCCGACCACCCCGGCACCGCACTCGTCGAGATCTACCAGAACTGCAACATCTTCAACGACGGCGCCTTCGACGTCCTCAAAGACAAACAACAAGCCGAAGAAGCCGTCATCCGCCTCACCCACGGCCAACCCATCCGCTTCGGCGCCCAGGGCGCGAAGGGCGTCGTCCGTGACCCCCGGACCGGCGACCTGAACGTCGTCACCGTCACACCCGACAACGAAACCGACATCCTCATCCACGACGCCCACACCCCCTCCCCCACCACCGCCTTCGCCCTCTCCCGCCTCGCCGACCCCGACACCCTCCACCACACCCCCATCGGCGTCTTCCGCTCCACCCAACGCCCCGTCTACGACACCCTCATGGCCGACCAACTCGACACCGCCATCGAACAACACGGCAAAGGCGACCTCACCCACCTCCTCACCGGCAACGACACCTGGACCGTCGTCGGCTGATCGCTGCCGGCACCATCCGTAGGGCCGTCGCCGCAGCGGCGCGCACGGGTGAGGGGGCGAGGGCCCCTCACCCGTTCTTCCCGCGCTTCTTCTCGTCTTCCGCCGCCTTCTCGAACTGCCCGAGGAAGCGCGGGGCGCCCTGCTCGATCCGGTACAGGAAGACTTCCTTGTTGTACTGGAACATCATCACGTTCTGGCCGTCGAAGCCGTACTGCTTCGCGATCCCCTGGTACGAGAACGTCCGCATCGCCCCGCGTACGGCCACGCGCCCGGTGTCCAGCTTCTGGCCGGACCCCAGGCCCCTCATCCGGTCGGCCAGGAGCATCACCACGTCGTACGCCTCGGTCGCGAAACGCTCCACCGGCGCCGCGTCCGTGAGCCCCCAGCGCTTGCGGTAGGCGGCGGTGAACGCCGTGGCCGCGGGCAGCCGGGCCGGATCGACGTACGTGGTGCCGAAGTACCAGCCCTCGGCCGCCGGGCCCGCGACCTCGAGGAACTCCGGCCCCAGCGCGTACTCGACGCCACCGCACAGACCGTCGTAGCCCTGCCGGTCCAGCTCCCTGGCGCACAGGCCCGCGCGACGCTCGGAGACGCCCGCGTAGAGCACGGCGTCGGGACGGGCCGCGATCACCTCGCGCACGAGCGGGCCGAAGTCGACGCTGTCGGCAGCGATCTGATGCACGCTCACGCTCTCGCTCACCGCGCCCATGGTGGTCCGCACCGAGTTGGCCGTCCGCCAGCTGTAGTCGCCCGCCGCCCGGTCCTCCACGACGGTCGTCCGCTTGGCGCCGCGCACGAGGGCGACGCTGGTGAAGGGCAGTTGGAGCATGTCGTGATGGACGCGCAGCTCACGGTAGACGGGGTACACGATCTGGCTGGTGAGGTCGCCCTGGTCGATGCCGACGGCGACGGTCGCGAGGACCAGTTTGCTCGCGTCGTACGTGTCGGCGGCGGCGATCACGGTCTCGCGGCTGGTGGGGCCCACCACGGCCATGACGGCCTTGTCCGCCGCCAACTCCCGCGCCACGACGCCCGCCCGGCGTGCGTCGCCCCCGTCGTCCCGTACCTTCACCGCGAGGTCGAAGGGCCGGTCGGTGCGGGCGTTGAAGGTCTCGACGGCCAGCCGGACGCCGCGTTCCTGGGCGCGGCCGGACGCCCGACCGGGACCGCTCAGGTCGGTCTGGACGCCGATCGTGTACGCGGGGAGCGGCCCGGACGGTCCGCCGGCGCCCGCGCCGCCACCCGTGTCCCCGCCCGCTCCTCCGCCCGTGCCGCCGGGTGTGCCCTCGCGGTTGACCAGCCAGGCCGTCAGACCGCCGGCGACGGCGACGGCGGCAGCGGAGCCGAGGGCCAGGAACCGCCGTCGTGACGGCGAGGTCCGGCCCCCGCCGGGGCCTCCTACGCCTGCGCCGGCGGAGGGGACGACGACGGTCGGTTCGGCCACGGGCAGGTCCAGCACGCGGGCGGAGCGTTCCGCGATCAGTGCGGGCAGCCCGGGCGGCAGCCAGTCCCCCGCCGGGCCCCGGGCCTGCCCCAGCCGGGCCCGTACCTCCGCCGCCGTCGGCCGGTCGGTCGGGTCCTTGGCCAGGCAGGCGGTCACCAGCGGCAGCAACGCCCGCGGTACGCCGTCGAGGTCGGGGTCCGCGTGGACCGTGCGGTACACGATCGCGGCCACCGTTCCCGTACCGAAGGGGCGGCGGCCGGTCGTCGCGTACGCGAGCACGCACCCCAGCGCGAAGACGTCGCTCGGCGGGCCGACCTCGCCCGCGCCCGTGGCACGCGCCTGCTCGGGGGCGAGGTAGCCGGGCGTGCCGATCATCGCGTCGGTGGCGGTGAGGGCGGTGGCCCCGGCCGACCGGGCGATGCCGAAGTCGATGAGGCGCGGCCCGTCGAGGGCGAGGAGGACGTTGCCGGGCTTGACGTCCCGGTGGACGAGCCCGGCCTCGTGCATGTCCGTGAGGGCGTCGGCGAGGCGGGCGCCCAGGGCGCGCACCGTCGGTTCGGGCAGGGCGCCGTGCAGGCCCACGGCCTCGGCGAGCGACGGTCCCGGCACGAACTCGGTGGCGAGCCAGGGCTCCCGCGCCTCCGGGTCGGAGCCGAGGACCCGGACCACCCAGTGGCCGGTGATCCGTCCGGCGACCAGGGCCTCGCGCCGGAACCGCTCCCGGAAGCCGGGGTCGGCGGCGTGCTCGGCGCGGATCAGCTTGAGCGCGGCGAGCGCACCGCCGGCGGAGCGGGCGAGGTAGACCACGCCCATACCGCCGGCGCCGAGGCGGCCGAGGAGGCGGTAGCCGGCGATCGCCGAGGGGTCGGCGGGGCGAAGGGGCCGCACGCGTCAGCTCCGTCTGGTCTTCGGCGGCGCCCCGGGGGCGAACTCCAGGGGCTTGAAACGGCCGTTCTCGACGCCGTACATGAAGGTGCCGACGCCGGAGAGGGTGCCGGACTCGTCGAAGGTGTAGCCGCCCATGACGCCGGTGTACCGGGCGGCGCACAGCGCGGGGGTGAGCGTGGTGCGGTCGAGCGGCTTGCCGCCCTTGACGGCCTTCTCCACCTCCTGGAGCAGGAGGTGGACCACGTCGAAGGACTCGCCCGTGTAGAAGGCGGGGGCCGTGCCGTACCGCCTGCGGTGTGCGGCGACGAAGCCGGCCGCCTCCTTGCGGGTCGTGGGGTCGAGCACCGGCGCGCCGACGATCCAGCCCTCCGCCGCGTCGCCCGCCTCCGCCAGGAACCGTGGCTCGAAGACGTGCTGGCCGGTGATCCGCATCCCGGTGAAGCCGAGTTCGTCGAGCGCCTTGGCGGCGAGGGCGGCGCTCGGGGTGAGGCCGCAGTGGACGTACGCGTCCATGCCCTCGTCCATCATGGCGCCGAGCACCCGCTTGTAGTCGGTCGCCCTCCCGGGCACGACACGGGGGACCGGGCGGACGTTCTCCTGGCGGAAGGCGAAGTTCGCGCCGCCGATGTACTGCCAGGCGTAGGTGTCGTCGGTGCGTTCCTGGAGGATGCCCGGGCGGACGCTCGCGGTCTTCGTCAGGACGTAGTAGGCGAGGAAGCTGCCCGCGATGATGTGCTGGGGGCAGGCCCGCAGGATCGAGAGTCCCTGGCCGCCGGCCTCGTTGGTCAGCAGGTTCAGCCCGGCGGAGACCGTGATCAGCGGCACGAGCGCTTCGTCGTACGCGGGGAGGGCGGCCAGGCCCGTGTAGTCGGAGGTCGGGCCGAGGACGCCGATCACGTCGGGGTCGTCGGTGAGGACGCGGGCCGCGGCGAGGGCCCTGTCCTTGTCGCCGGCGTCGTCGGAGACCTTCACTTCGAGGGTGAAGGGCTTGTCCTTACGGGCGTTGAACTGCTCGACGGCGAGGCGGGCGCCGCGTTCCTGGGCGCGTCCGATGTCCTGGGCGGGGCCGGTCAGGTCCGCCTGGACGCCGAGGATCCAGCGCCGTCTCCTCGGGGGCGGCGCGGCTTTGCCGTCCGTGCCGTCCGCGTCCTTGTCGTCCCGCAGGGCGGCCCTGGCGGCGATGCCGCCACCGGCGGCGAGGACGGCGGCGCCGGCGGCCAGGCTCAGGAACTTCCGTCGGCTGGGCGCCGGTTGGGCCTCGGTCGCGGGTGTGCCGTGTTCGGTGGCGTCGATCTCGGGGAGGGCGAGCATCGCGGCGGAGCGTTCGGCGATGGTGCGGACGACGGGGGCGGGCAGCCAGTCGGTGGCCGCGCCCGGCGTGTCCTCGGTGAGGCGGGCGGCGATCTCCTCGGCGGTGGGCCGCGCGGCGGGGTCCTTGGCGAGGCATGCCCGCACGAGGTCCAGGAGCGTCCGCGGTACGTCCGCGAGGTCGGGCTCGTCGTGGACGGTGCGGTACAGGAGGGCGTCGACCGACCCCGTGCCGAAGGGCGGGCGGCCGGTCGCGGCGTGGGCGAGGAGGCAGCCGAGGGCGAAGACGTCGCTGGGCGGGCCGATCTCGGCGGAGCGCGCCTCGGCCTGTTCGGGGGCGAGGAAGCCGGGGGTGCCGACGACCATGTCCGTGGAGGTGAGCGGCGCCTCTCCGGTCGACCGGGCGATGCCGAAGTCGATGAGCCGGGGGCCGTCGAAGGCGAGGAGGACGTTGCCGGGCTTGACGTCCCGGTGGACCAGTCCGGCCGCGTGGACGGCGGCGAGCGCCCGGGCGACGGCGCCGCCGAGGATCCGTACGCTCCGCTCCGGCAGCGGTCCGTGCGCGGCGACGGCCTCGCCGAGGGACGGCCCGGGGACGAAGGCGGTCGCCATCCACGGCTCGGGAGCGTCCGGGTCGGCGCCGGTGACGGGGACGGCCCAGGGGCTGACGACCCGGCGCGCGGCCTCGACCTCGCGCCGGAAGCGGGCCCGGAAGTCGGCCTCCTCGGCCTGGTCGGCGTGGGTGACCTTCACGGCGGCGAGCTCGCCGTGACCCGTACGCCCGAGGTACACGACCCCCATGCCTCCGGCCCCGAGCCGCCCGAGCAGCCGGTACCCGGCGATGCCGGACGGGTCGGAGGGGAGCAGGGGCTGAAGGGCACCGGGGCGGGGGGCGGGGCGGGGGCCGGGGCGGGGCGCGCTGTCGGGCGCGGGGGTGGGGGTGGGGGTGGGGGTGGGGGTGGGGGTGGATCGGGGCCACCCGCCGAGGCGGGGATCGGGGCGGGCGTCGGAGACCGGCGCCGGGGCGGGACCGCTCCCGGACTCCGGCGCGGAGTCCGGCTCGGGGGCGTCGCCCGGCCTGGGTGCGGGCTGTTGCGCGTCGCCCGGCTCGTGCGCGTCGCCCGCCCTGGGTGCGGGCTGTTGCGCGTCGCCCGGCTCGTGCGCGTCGCCCGGGCTGGGTGCGAGGTGGTCGTCGGGGGACGGCTGGGGAGGGGTGGGGTTCATGACTGCTGGACCTCCAGGGCGTCCTCGGCGCGGCCGACCATGGTGACCAGGGCTTGCACCTGGGCCCTGTCGACCTCCTTGGCGATGTGGCCGGGCGCGCCCTTGACGACGGCGGCGACGGTGATCTGGCCGACCCGGGACTGGTACCAGGAGTAGGTCTGCTCGCCCTTGACTGCGTCGTTGAGGTACTTCCCCGCCTCGCGGAGCGAGTCCGCCGCGGTGTAGTTGCCGCCGACGCCGAAGGGGCTGCCCAGCGACATCAGGCCGCTGATCCGTTCTCCGTCGCGCAGCCGCTGGTCGGGGCAGCGGAGCGCCTCCTCCAGGGTCTCGGCCATCTCCCAGTCGGCGTCCGACTCGGAGCGGTGGACGGTGACCGTCGCGGAGACCCGCAGCGCCCCCCGCTCCGCCGTGGCGGGGACCTCGTTGTAGGCGGTCACGCTGTAGAGCACGGTCCCCGGGCGGGTGCCGGTCTCCCAGGTGCACTGCTTGTCGAGGACAGGCCAGTAGTCGTCGGCGCTGAGGTGCGGGGTCCGCTTGACGTAGTCGGAGCCCCAGGACTCGGGGCCCGCCACGACCGCGAGGGCGAGGCGTTTGGCATCGGCCTCGCCCTTCGGGGCCCGTTTCGGGTCCGCGGTGAACCCGAGCCGCGAGGGCGTCGGCGCCGGCTGGGCGGAGCTCGGCGACCCGGACGACGGGCTCGGTGCGGAGGGACTCGAACTCCCTCCGCCCTCGGCGCCCTTGCCCGTGTCCGCGCCCTCGTCCGTCGCCGAACAGCCGGTCAGGACCAGGCCGCAGGCCAGTAAGCCCCCGCAGGCGCGCAGCACTCTTTTGTACCCGTACGTCATGTATCCCCCACGCACGCTCACACTTGCCCCCAGTGGTGAGCAGATCGTACGGCGTGGGGATCCGACCGGCCCTGGTTACCGTCTCATTGGGACGATCTCGCGACCGCCTCGCGACGTGCCTCGTCGTAGCGGGCGCGGGCCTCCTCGACCGCCGGGAGGCAGGCGTCTGTCCAGCCGGCGAGTTCTCTGACCCGGTCCGCGGCCTGCTCGCCCAGGGTGGTGAGACTGTAGTCGACGCGCGGCGGGATGACGGGCTTGGCGTCGCGGTGGACGAAGCCGTCGCGCTCCAGGGTCTGGAGCGTCTGCGTGAGCATCTTCTCGCTGACGCCGCCGACCCTGCGGCGCAGTTCGCTGAAGCGGTACGAACGCTCGCTCAGGGCGATGAGGACGAGCACCCCCCAGCGGCTGGTGACGTGCTCGAGGACGAGCCGGGACGGGCACAGGCCGCCGTCGACATCGGCCGGCGGACTCCGCGTCTCTCGGCCCACCGCGCCGCCACCCCCTCCCGCTTCCACTTCCTCGACCACGCTTCCGGTTGCCCTTACTTCCATGCCAGTACCTTACTTCAGAGTGGGTACTTTCGAAAGGTTAGCGCCAGCCGTACGGTGAGTGCATCGCTTCACCTCACCTCTCCACGACAAGGAACCCCCATGAGCATCGTCGTCACCGGAGCCACCGGACAGCTCGGCCGTCTCGTCGTCGACGAGCTGCTGACCCGCGTCCCCGCCGCGTCCGTCGTCGCCGTCGTCCGTGACAAGGCGAAGGCCGCCGATCTCGCCGAGCGCGGCGTCGCCCTGCGGATCGCCGACTACAGCGCGCCCGAGACCCTCGCGGGCGCCTTCGAGGCGGGCGACCGGGTCCTGCTGATCTCCGGCAGCGAGGTCGGGCAGCGCGTGGCCCAGCACGCCGCCGTGATCGACGCGGCCAAGGCCGCCGGCGTCGCGCAGCTCGCCTACACGGGCATCCTCGGCGGCCCGGAGGCCGACTTCGAGCTGGCCGCCGAGCACCGCGCGACGGAGACGCTGATCCTCGACTCGGGGCTGCCGTACACCTTCCTGCGCAACGGCTGGTACACCGAGAACTACACCGCCAACCTCGCCCCCGTCCTCGCCCACGGCGCCGTCGTCTCCAACGCGGGCGAGGGCCGTGTCGCCTCCGCCGCCCGCGCCGACTACGCCGCCGCGGCCGCCGCCGTCCTGGCGGGCCCGGTCGAGGAGCACGTGAACGTGGCGTACGAGCTGAGCGGCGACGTCGCCTGGTCGCTCGCCGAGTACGCGGCCGAGGTCGCCCGCCAGACCGGCCAGGAGATCGCGTACGACAACGTCCCGGCCGCGACGCACGAGGAGATCCTGACCGGCGCGGGCGTCCCGCCGCTCTTCGCCGCGGTCCTCGTGGACGTCGACCGGGCCATCGAGCGCGGGGCGCTCGCCCGCCGGACCGGCGACCTGTCGCGGCTCATCGGCCGCCCGACGACCCCGCTGGCGGAGACGGTCGCCGTGGCGCTCGCCGGCTGACCGCGCGTTCACCGACGGGTCATGACCGTATCGCGGTACGGACATGACAGCCTGCCCTGTGCGGCGCTACCTTCATCAGGACGGCGCGGCGCAGGGCGGGAGGTTCGGTGAAGACGGACAACGAGGGACGAGCGGGTCTCCTCTACGGGATCGGTGCCTACGGAATGTGGGGTCTGGTCCCGCTCTTCTGGCCGCTCCTCAAGCCCGCCGGCGCGATCGAGATCCTCGCCCACCGGATGGTGTGGTCCCTGGCCTTCGTCGTCGTCGCGCTGCTGGTGGTCCGCCGCTGGGGCTGGATACGCGACCTCGCGCGCAGTCCGCGCAAACTGGGCCTGATCGCGCTCGCGGCGACGGTGATCACCGTCAACTGGGGCGTCTACATCTGGTCCGTCAACACCGGCCACGTCGTCGAGGCGTCCCTCGGCTACTTCATCAACCCGCTCGTCACCATCGCGCTCGGCGTCCTGCTCCTGAAGGAGCGGCTGCGGGCCGCGCAGTGGGTGGCGGTCGGTGTCGCGGCGACGGCCGTGCTCGTCCTGTCGGTCGGGTACGGGCAGCCGCCGTGGATCTCGCTGATCCTGGCCTTCTCGTTCGGCGTCTACGGCCTGGTGAAGAAGAAGGTCAACATCGGCGGCCTGGAGTCGCTGGCGGCCGAGACGGCCGTCCAGTTCCTGCCCGCCCTCGGATACCTGCTCTGGCTCGGCTCGCAGGGCACGGCCACCTTCGGCGCCGAGGGCGCCGGGCACGCGGCCCTGCTCGCCGCGACGGGCGTGGTGACGGCGGTGCCGCTGGTCTGCTTCGGCGCGGCGGCGATCCGCGTACCGCTGTCGACGCTGGGGCTGTTGCAGTACCTGGCGCCGATGTTCCAGTTCGTGCTGGGCATCGCGTACTTCCACGAGGCGATGCCGCCGGAGCGGTGGGCGGGCTTCTCGCTGGTGTGGCTGGCACTGACGATCCTGACGTGGGACGCCCTGCGCACCGCCCGCCGCAGCCGGGCCGCGCTCGCGGCGGCGGAGCGGGCGGCCGCGGGCAACCCGGAGGCGGTCCCGGAGGCGGTCATGACGACCGCCGGGCCCACCGCGTCCGAGGCGACGACCACCTCCACGCGGCAGGCCTGACCGGCGGGCGCCGGGCCGGGCAGGCCCGGACCCGTCAAGAGACGGTGACCTTGCCCGCCCCGTCGGACGAGGGCGCCGAGGCCGCCGACGTCACGGAGACCGCCGACGTCACCGAGGTCGCCGAGGCCGCCGGAAGCGACTCCCCCGGCGTCTCGCCTCCGCGCGCCTTCCGTCGTACGCCCGTCGCCGTGACCGCCGCCCCGAGGGCCACCATCACCAGCGGGACGACCAGCGCCGCCCGGAAGCCGTCGAGGCCGCCGCCGACGATCCCGTACACCGCCGTCACCAGCGAGATGCCGACCGCCGAGCCGAACTGCGTCGCCGTCGTCAGCAGCCCGCTCGCGAGCCCCTGCTCCTCCTCCGCGACGCCGTCGGTCGCGGCGATGGTCAGCGGCCCGTACGCGAGCGAGAAGGCGAGGCCGGTCAGCAGCAGGGTCGGGAACATCGCGGCGTACGACCAGTCCGGGCCGACCGGCAGGAACAGCGCGTACGAGACGACCGCGAGCACGAACCCGCCGAGGATCACCCGGGCGTTGCCGAACCGTGCCACCAGGCGTGGTGTCAGCGTCGGCGCCAGGATCGCGTCGATGCCCATCACCATCAGCGCGAACGCCGTCTCCAGCGAGGACCAGCCGCGCAGCTCCTGCAGGTAGAGCGTGGCGACGAACTGGAAGCCGAAGAAGGACCCCACGAAGAGCAGCGCACCGAGGTCGGCCCGGACGGTCGACGCCTTGCGCAGCAGCCCGAGGCGTACGAGCGGGGAGGCGACCCGCCGCTCGACGGCGACGAACACCCCGGCGAGGACCGCGCCCGCGGCGGCGACGAGGGCGGTCAGCGGCCAGCCGTCGAGGCCGTGTTCGAGCCGCACGATCGCGAACGCGAGCAGCAGCATCGCGCCGGCCGCCGTCAGTGCGCCCGCCAGGTCGAAACCGCCGGTCGCCCGCTGCGGGCGCGGCTCCTTCGGGACCAGGCGCACCGCGGCGAGCAGGATCGCGGCGGCGAGGAGGACGGGGGCGAAGAAGACCCAGCGCCAGCCGAGCTGGGTGAGCAGCCCGCCGATGACGAGGCCGAGGGAGAAGCCTCCGGCGGCGGTGCCGGCGAAGACGAGGAGCGCCTGGTTGCGCTGCGGACCCTCCGCGTACGAGGTCGTGATGATCGACAGCGCGGCGGGGGTCATGAAGGCGGCGGCGACCCCCGTCACGAAGCGGGCCGTGACCAGCATCCAGCCTTCCTGGGCGAAACCGCCGAGCCCGGAGAAGAGCAGGAAGACGACGAGCCAGCCGAGGAACATCCGGCGGCGGCCGAGCAGGTCGGCGGCGCGTCCGCCGAGGAGGGTGAAGCCGGCGTAGCCGAGGACGTACGCGGACATCACCCAGGCCGCCGTGCCGGTGGACAGGCCTAGATCGGATCTGATGCTGGGCACGGCGACGGCGAGCATGGCGACGTCGATGCCTTCGAGGAAGATCGTGCCGCAGAGGACGAGGAGGAGGGCCCAGGCGCGTGCGGGGAAGGAGGTGGACACAGCTGTCTCCTGGCAGGAAGGGGGCAGGGGCGGTTACCGGTCGGAGGGTCGGTTCCCTCTTGTAACCACCTCGATCCTGCGGCAGGATCGGCTGCCATGGAAGAAGGCACTTTGAAGTCACCGAGTCACTGCGAAGTGACCTACGCCGACGGCGCGTCGGGGGATCCTGACCCCTTCCAGTGGGACACGCGGGAGGACTGCGAGGTGCGGCAGATCCTCGACCGGGTCGCCGACAAGTGGTCCCTGCTGGTCATCGCCCTGCTCGACCGCCGCAAGCTGCGCTTCTCTGAGTTGAAGCGGGAGATCGACGGGGTCAGCCAGCGGATGCTGACGGTGACCCTGCGGCAGTTGGAGCGGGACGGCCTGGTGAAGCGGACCGTCCACCCGGTGATCCCGCCCCGCGTGGACTACGAACTCACGCCGCTGGGCGGGACGTTGCACACGACGATCCGCTCGCTGGTGACGTGGACGGAGCAACACCAGAACGAGATCGCTACGGCGCGGGAGGCGTACGACGCCAAGGAGGCGGCGGAGGCGGCGGAGGCGTCCACCGCACGCGAGCCGGCTGCCGCCAGGGTGTGACCCGCCGGCGCGCGTCGCCGCACTCGCGTCGGCCGGCGCGGGTCGGCCGGCGCCCGTCGCCCGGCGCGGATCGCCCGGCGCGGATCGCCCGGCGCGCGTCGCCCGGCGCGCGAAGACCCGCCCGCGTCGCCCGGCGCGCGTCGACCCGCCCGCGTCGGCCCGCGCGCGACGCCCGGCCCGCGTCGGCCCGCGCGCGACGCCCGGCCCACGCCGGTCCGCGCGCGACGCCCGGCGCGCGTCGCCCCAGCCGCGTCACCCGGCGCGCGGCGCCGCGCGGCGGGCCGGTGGAGCCGCAAGACTGGCCCCATGGCATCCACACCCGCCCCCACCACGCCCCTCCACTGGAAGGTCGTCGTCGACGCCGGCGACCCGCACGCGCAGGCCGGCTTCTGGGCCGCCGCGCTCGGTTACGTGGACGAGGACCACACCGCGCTCATCTCCCGGCTCCTCGACGCGGACGCCGCGCCGGCCGACCTGACGATCACGCTCGCCGACGGCCGCAGGGCCTGGCGCGATCTGGCCGCCGTCCGGCACCCGGACGACCCGTTCGACGAGCAGTCGGACGCCGGTCGCGGCCGGCGCATCCTCTTCCAACGCGTCCCGGAGGAGAAGACCGTCAAGAACCGCGTCCACCTGGACCTCCACCCCGGGCCCGACACCCGCGACGCGGAGGTGACCCGCCTTGAGTCCCTCGGCGCCTCGGCCCTGCGCCGGGTCTCGGAGTGGGGGGCGACCTGGGTGGTCATGGCGGACCCGGAGGGGAACGAGTTCTGCGTGGAGTGACGTCCCACTTCCCGCCGGACTCAGGCGCGCCGTACCTCGAACTGGAAGCAGCCGTACTCCACCGCCCTGACCTGGACGAGCGCGACGCGCGGGTCGGCGAAGGCCTCCGCGAAGCCCTTGTCGAAGGCGGCGGTCGCCTCCGCCGGGATCTCCAGGAGCCGACCGCCGACGATCCGTCCCTCGGCGTCGTACCGGCGGAGCGTGCGCAGCGCGCCGGGCCGGTCGAAGGGGTACGACTCCGGTGCGGCGGCCGGCCCGCCGCACGCCTCCGCGTCGGCGTGGACGAAGACCGGGCCCTGTTCGTCGTACGCCCCGGGCCGGGCCCCGGTCGCGGCGGCCCAGCGGCGCAGCGGGGCGTAGGAGACGAGGGCGATCCGGTCGCCCGGGACGACGTCGCGCAGGCAGCAGCGCAGCGGGCTGCCGACCTCGGCGGCGTCGGCGAGAGCGGTGAACGGGACGCAGGGCTGCCCGGCGTCGTCCCGGTCGCGCAGCTCGGCGAGGACGGCGGGGTCGACGGCGCGTGCGGTGTAGGTGGTCATGGGACCAGCCTCACGCGCACGCGCCCCGCCGCGCCGGCGGAATTCGGACGCCGCGCTCGGTGCGCCGCAGGCGCCGCCCAGCACCGCACCGGGTGGTCGGTCCCTCCAACCCCGCCCCGGCCCCAACTGCACCCCCGCACAAGCCGATTGGTACAGGACGCGCCCGTCCGCTGAGCGGACGGGGCTGACCGGTTTCCGCTCTTGACGGCAAGTCAAACTCTCGCCGAACATTCAGCCCACGCACCACCCGCACAGCTCCAGCGCCTCGTGGCACCCATGCCCCGGGGCGTCTCGCACGTTTCCGTCCCATCCCCGTTCGGAATCCGGAGCCCCCACATGAAGTTCTCCGTTCCCAGACGTGCCGCCGCGCTCTCCGCCGTCGCCGCGCTGGCCCTCGCCGGCTTCACCGGCGCGTCCGCGACCGCCGCGCCCGCCGCACCCGCGGCGCCCACGGCGGCGCCCGACATATCGCTCGCCAACGTCAAACAGCACCTCGCCGACCTGCAGTCCATAGCCAACGCCAACGGCGGCAACCGCGCCCACGGCCGTACCGGCTACAAGGCGTCCATCGACTTCGTGAAGGCCAAGCTGGACGCGGCCGGATTCACCACCACCGTCCAGCAGTTCACCTCCAGCGGTGCCACCGGCTACAACCTCGTCGCCGACTGGCCCGGTGGCGATCCCAACCAGGTCCTGATGGCCGGGGCGCACCTCGACTCGGTCTCCTCCGGCGCCGGGATCAACGACAACGGCTCCGGTTCCGCCGCCGTCCTGGAGACCGCGCTCGCCGTCTCCCGGGCCAACCTCCAGCCGACGAAGCACCTGCGCTTCGGCTGGTGGGGCGCCGAGGAGCTCGGGCTCGTCGGGTCGAAGTACTACGTCAGCCAGCTGCCCAGCACCGAGCGTGCGAAGTTCTCCGGGTACCTGAACTTCGACATGATCGGCTCGCCGAACCCCGGCTACTTCGTCTACGACGACGACCCCACCATCGAGCAGACCTTCAAGGGCTACTTCGCCGGCATCGGGGTCCCCACCGAGATCGAGACCGAGGGTGACGGTCGCTCCGACCACGCCTCGTTCAAGAACGTCGGCATCCCCGTCGGTGGCCTCTTCACCGGTGCCAGCCGGGTGAAGTCCAGCGCCCAGGTGCAGAAGTGGGGCGGTACGGCCACGGCCTTCGACCGCTGCTACCACTCCTCCTGCGACACCACGGCGAACATCAACGACACCGCGCTCGACCGCAACAGCGACGCCGTCGCCCACGCGGTCTGGACCCTGTCGGCTGGTACGACCACGCCGCCCACCGGCACGGTCTTCGAGAACGCGGCCGACGTGGCCGTCCCGGACAACGGCGCCGCGGTGACCTCCACGGTCAACGTCACCGGCATCACCGGCAACGCCCCCGCCGCGCTCAAGGTGGACGTGAACATCGTCCACACCTACCGCGGTGACCTCGTCGTCGACCTCCTCGCCCCCGACGGCTCGGTCTACAACCTGCACAACCGGGCCGGCGGCAGCGCCGACAACATCGTCCAGACCTTCACCGTGAACGCCTCCTCCGAGGTCGCCAACGGCGCCTGGAAGCTCCGCGTCCAGGACAAGGCCGCCCAGGACACCGGGTACATCAACAGCTTCAAGCTGACGTTCCCGTAGCGGCGAGCGAAAACGCCCGGGTGGGTCGGTGACCATCGCCCCCGACCCACCCGGGGTCCCACTTCCTTCGCGCCGGCCCTACTTCGCGGCGTTCGCCGCGTCCACGAGGGCCTGCTTCGTCACCGCGCCGACGTACACCTTGCCGTCGTCCGTCATCAGCGCGTTCACGATCTTCGTCTGGAAGACCGTGCCGGAGCCGAACCTGCCGCTGACCTCGTCCCCGAGCGAGTCCAGGAAGCCCTGGAACTCCTTCGGGGCCTCGTCCGTCTTCGGGGCCTCGGCGCCGGTGTCGTACGACGCGATCGTCGTCCAGCCCTCGCCGATGACGTTCACGCCCTGGCCGTCGCCGGTGCCGGGCACGCCGCCGAAGAGGCCGTCGAGCCCGCCGAACTCCTTCTCCAGGCCCTTCTCGACGTCCTGCGGTGCCTTCCCGTGCTCGCCCGTCCCCTCGGTCACCTTGGCGCCCTCGGGCGCCTCGAAGGCGAACGTCGAGGCCGCCGGCTTGGCGAAGTCGACCTTCGTGAAGCCCGCGTCGAGGACCGGCTTGCCGCCCTGGACCGACGCCAGCGTGAACTTCAGCGGCGTGCCGGTCTTCGCGTCCACCGCGATCTTCACCGACTCGACCGTCGAACCGCTCTGCTTGGGCTTGATCACCAGCTGGTACGCGTCCCGGCCGGCCACCGTGGCCGTCCCGCCCACCGTGATCGACGTCGTGTCACCCGCCGCCTTCAGGACCTCGTCCGCGAGCTCCTTCGGGGTGCCGGGGAGTTCCTGGTCGGGCTTCTCGCCTGCCGGTCCCGCCGAGGCGCCCTTCTCGTGGAGCACCTCGTTCGCCTTGCTGTCGTACGCCCAGACGTCGTCGCCGTTGTGGATCAGGCTGTACTCCTCCGAGCCGTCCAGGAGCGTCAGCTTCTGCTTCTCCGGGCCGTCCGCGGCGACGCGCAGCGTGTGCGTGCCCGAGATCAGCTTGGTCAGCATGTCGGCCGGGTCCGTCGACGGGGTGGAGCCGGTCGCCCCGCCGGACGCGCCCGCGAAGCTGTCGGCCAGACCGGCCACCGACGGCAGGCCCAGGTCGGTGCTCACCTTGAACGTGCCGGACAGGGTCTGCGTGTCCGACGCCGCGATCTTCTCGATCAGCTGCTGTGCCGTGATCTCCGGCAGGTCGGGGTCGCCCGACGCCGCCAGCGCCGGTACGAGTCCGATCGTCGCCGCGGCCACGCCGGCCACCGCGAACGGGACGACGTAGCGGCTCGCCTTACGGGTCTGTGCCATGGTCTGTCCTACCTCCGTGGTCGATGACTCCATCTGACCAAAGCGGCGGCGAGGAATCGTCAGACTGCGGAAGCAACCTCGCGTACTGCTATGGGATGACACGCCCCTAGGGTCCCTGACCCGGCCGGGGGAGCTCGCGGGCCCAGCCGGGGGGACTCGCGGGCCCGGCCGGGGGTGTCCCGGACGGGCCGGCGCGCCCGCGTGGACCGCCGCGCGGGTCAGCCCGCCCGGTGGACCACCGCGTCGCACAGCTCCATGAGGGCCGACTTCGCGTACCCCTCCGGCAGCGGCGCCAGCATCGCCCGTGCCTCCTCCGCGAACCGCACGGTGTCCCGCCGGGCCTGCTCCAGGGCCGGGTGGACGCGCAGCCGGCGCAGGACCTCGGCGTGCCGGGCGTCGTCGCTGAGGTCGCCGTCGATCAGCTCGACGAGCTCCAGGTCCTCGGGGCGCCCGTGCGCCGCCGCGGCGGTGCGCAGGTGGAGGACCGGGAGGGTGGGGATGCCCTCGCGGAGGTCGGTGCCCGGGGTCTTGCCGGACTCGTGCGAGTCGGAGGCGATGTCGAGGACGTCGTCGGCGAGCTGGAAGGCGACGCCGAGCCGCTCTCCGTACTGGGTGAGGATGTCGACGACGCTCTCGTCCGCGCCGGACATCATGGCGCCGAAGCGGCAGGAGACGGCGACGAGCGAGCCGGTCTTGCCGGCGAGGACGTCGAGGTAGTGGTCGACCGGGTCGCGGTCGCCCTGCGGGCCGGCCGTCTCCAGGATCTGACCGGTGACCAGACGTTCGAACGCCTCCGACTGGATGCGTACGGCCTCGGGTCCGAGGTCCGCCAGCGTGTGCGAGGCGCGGGCGAAGAGGAAGTCACCCGTGAGGACGGCGATGGAGTTGCCCCATCGGGTGTTCGCGCTGTCGACCCCGCGCCGCACGTCCGCCTCGTCCATGACGTCGTCGTGGTAGAGCGTCGCCAGGTGGGTGAGCTCGACGACGACGGCCGAGGGCACGACACCCGGCGCGTACGGGTCGCCGAACTGGGCGGCGAGCATCACGAGCAGGGGCCTGAAACGCTTCCCACCTGCCAGGACGAGATGCTGCGCGGCCTCCGTGATGAACGGGATCTCGCTCTTGGTGGCGTCGAGGAGACCTGCCTCCACGGCCGCCAATCCGGTCTGGACATCGGCCTCAAGAGCCTGGTCCCGCACGCTAAGACCGAACGGCCCGACGACGGTCACGAGGGGGTCTCCTGTCTGCTGACGCCTGCTTCTGCTGCCGACGATCACACGGATTGTCGATGTGTCGCTCGATTCACTCAAGTCAGCGTATCCGGTCGCGTTTCGATCACCATGGGCGCCTTCCCGCCACCCCCGGTATGTTCGTGATCAGTTCATACGACCAGGAGTAGCCGTTTTGTCCCGAACAGCGAGCGACACCGACACCGACGGCGAGCAGCCGCCGCCCGAAGACGATCATGCCTTCTTCGGCCACCCGAAGGGACTCCTCACCCTCTCGGGTCTGGAGGTCTGGGAGCGGTTCTCGTTCCTCGGCATGCAGGCGATCCTCGTCCTCTACTTCGCCGACAGCGTCGCGAACGAGGGCCTCGGCATGGACGAGGGCACCGCGGCCTCCGTGGCGGCGGCGTACGGCACCCTCGTCTATCTGGTGTCCGTGGCCGGCGGCTGGCTCGCCGACCGCATCCTGGGCTCGTACCGGGCCGTCCTGTGGGGCGGCATCCTGATCGCGCTCGGCCACTACTCCATGGCCGTGCCGACGGCCGCCATGACCTGGGTGGGCCTCGGCCTGATCAGCGCCGGCACCGGCCTGCTCAAACCGAACGTCGCGACCATGGTGGGCAAGCTCTACGCCACCGACGACGACCGCCGCGACGCCGGCTTCGCCCTCTACTACATGGCGATCAACATCGGCGCCTTCGCCGGACCGCTCATCACCGGCTGGCTGGCCGACCACCGCGGCTACCACTGGGGTTTCTCGGCGGCGGCCGTCGGCATGACCTTCGGCCTGCTCCAGTACGTCCTGGGCCGCCGTCACCTGGCCGGGCGCAAGCACTCCGCCGAATTCGCGCTCGCCCCCGACGCCATGCGCCGGGCGGTGTGGACGATCGTCGTCGGCGTGGTCGTCGTGGGCGCCCTGGGAGCCCTGCTGGCCGGGATCGGCTGGCTGACGATGGACCGTTTCGTCGACCTGCTGACGCTCATCTCGGTGATCGCCCCGGTCGTCTACTTCTGGGTGATGTTCAGGAGCCCCCGGGTCACGGCGGAGGAGCGCGGCCGGCTGAAGCCGTACATCGTGCTCTTCCTGGCCTCGGTCGTCTTCAACTTCATCCTCTTCCAGGCGTACTCGACGATGATCCTGCTGGCCTCCACCAACGCCCGCACGACCATCCTCGGCTTCGACTTCCCGGCCAGCTGGTACGCCTCCGCCCTCGGCGCCTTCGAGGTGGCGCTCGCGCCGGTCGTGGCCACCGTCTGGGCCCGGATGGGCCACAACCAGCCGCACGCCTCGAACAAGATCGCCTTCGGTGTGATCCTCGGCGGTCTGTCGTTCCTGCTGATGGTGGTGCCGACGTCCGGGCACGCGGACGACACGTACCGGATGGCGGCCTGGTGGATCGTCGGCTCGTACCTGCTGCTCGGCCTCGGCGACGTTCTCCTGGAGACCTCCGGGATGTCGGCGACCAGCAAGCTCGCGCCGAAGGCCTTCTCCAGCCAGACCATGTCGCTCTGGTTCCTCTCCCTCGCGCTCGCCAACGGCATCCAGGCCCAGACGGTGAAGCTGTACGACGACGTCTCCAAGCCCGCCTACTTCGGCGTCAACGGGGCCATCGCCGTCGTCGTGGGCCTCGTCGTGATCGCCATGGCGCCCTGGCTGCGCCGCACCATGCACCCCGTCCACTGAGGTCCGTGGAGGCCCGTGATGAAGATCCGTACCGCGTTCCCGTACGAGACGACCCACGAGGATGTCCGGATCCCGCTCCCGGACGGCACGAAGCTGTACGCCCGGATCTGGCGGCCGGTCACCGACGCGCCCGTCCCGGCGCTCCTGGAGTACCTCCCGTACCGCCTGAGCGACTGGACGGCGCCCCGTGACTGGCAGCGCCACCCCTGGTACGCCGGGCACGGCTACGCCTCCGTACGCGTCGACGTGCGCGGGCACGGGAACAGCGAGGGGCTGCCGGGCGACGAGTACGACGCCGTCGAGCTGGCGGACGGCGTGGCGGTGGTGCACTGGCTCGCCGAGCAGCCCTGGTGCACGGGGAAGGTCGGCATGTTCGGGATCTCCTGGGGCGGCTTCAACTCGCTCCAGATCGCCGCGCTGGCGCCCGAGCCGTTGAAGGCGATCGTCACGGTCTGCTCGACCGACGACCGCTACGACAACGACGTCCACTACATGGGCGGCTCGGTCCTCGCCGTCGACATGCACGCCTGGGCGGCCACCATGCTGGCCTTCGTCTGCCGGCCGCCGGACCCGCTGCACGCGGGCGAGGAGTGGCGGCGGCTGTGGCTGCGGCGCCTGGAGGCCGTGGACCCCTTCATCCACACCTGGCTGGCCCACCAGACCCGGGACGCGTACTGGAAGCACGGCAGCGTCTGCGAGGACTACGGGGCGATCGGGGCGGCCGTCCTGGCGGTGGGCGGCTGGCACGACCCGTACCGGGACACCGTGCTGCGTCTGGTGGAGCACCTGCCGCAGGACCGGGTGCGCGGGATCATCGGGCCGTGGTCCCACCAGTACCCGGACCGGGGGCTGCCGCCGGGCCCGGCGATCGGCTTCCTCCAGGAGACGCTGCGCTGGTGGGACCACCACCTCAAGGGGGTGGACAACGACGTGATGGCCGAGCCGCTGCTGCGCTCGTGGATCAGCGCGTCGCACCCGCCGGCCACGGTCTACGAGGAGCTGCCGGGCCGCTGGGTCACCGACCCGGCCTGGCCCTCCCCGCACGTCACCCCCGTCACGTACGCCTTCCAGGGCGACCCGGTCGTGGTCGACTCGCCGCAGCAGACGGGGCTGGACGCGGGCCGCTTCTTCCCCTTCGGCAACGACGCCGACCTGCCGCCGGACCAGCGCGAGGAGGACGCCCACTCGGCCTGCTTCGACTTCCCGGTGCCGGCGGACGGGCAGCCGATCGAGATCCTGGGCCGCCCGAAGGTGAGCCTCTCCCTGACGACCCCGGCGCCGACGGGCCAGGTGATCGCCCGCCTGTGCGACGTGGCCCCGGACGGCTCCTCGACCCTGGTGACCCGGGGCGCGCTGAACTTCTCCGCCCGCTACGGCCGCGACCGCGCGGTGGAGGCGCAGGTCGGCGAGACGGAGGACTTCGTCTTCGAGCTGAACGGCATCGGCCACACCTTCCCGCCGGGCCACCGGGTCCGCCTCGCGATCTCGTCCGCGTACTGGCCGTGGATCTGGCCGCAACCGGACGCGGCGGGCTTCACCCTCACCCCGACCGCATCGAACCTGACGCTCCCGGTCCGCCGCCCGACGGCCGACGCGGTCGAGTGGCAGGCCCCGGAGCAGTCCGAACCCCTTGGCGTGGTCACCCCGGCCACCCTGGAGGAGCCCCGCCCGGAGCGGCTGGTGGTACGGGACGTGGCCAAGGGCGAATGGCGCCTGGAGGTGGACCCCCGCTACGGCGGTACGCGGGTCTACCCGGACGGTCTGGAGTTCACCGAGGACGCCCTGGAGACGTACACGATCACCGAGGACGACCCCCTGACCGCCCACACCCGCTCGGACTGGTCCATCCGCCTCCACCGCCCGGAGCTGGCGTGGAACGTGACGGTGGACTCCCGCTCGGAGATCACCTGCGACGCGGACGCGTTCCTGACGTCGAACGAGGTGGTGTGCAAGGAGGGCGACGAGGTCCTCTTCCACCGCACCTGGGAGAAGCGGATCCCGCGCACGGCGGGATGAGCGGTACGGCGAAGGGCCCGCGTTCCTCCCGGAACGCGGGCCCTTCACACCGTGCCTGGCACCGCTCGGATCAGGCGTCCACGCCGGCCTTGCGGCGGCGGACGAGGAACATCGCGCCGGCACCGAGGGCGACCGCCGCGCCGCCCGCGAGGGCGAACTGCGGCATGACGTCGCTCGAACCGGTCTTGGCGAGCTGACCGGTGGTCGTCACCGCCGTGGTGGAGGTGCCGCCCTGCTGGGTGGTGCCGGTGTTGCCGCCACCCGTGGTGCCGCCCGTGGTCCCGCCGGTGGTGCCGCCGGTGGTGGGCTGCTCCTTCGGCTTGGGCTCGACCTGGAACTCGACCGTGGCCGGCTCCTCGACGAAGCCGCAGGAGCCGTCCTCGCTGTCGTAGCCGAAGTCGGCGACGAAGATGCCCTCGGTCTTCGGGGCCTCGGCGTCGACGGTCATCCGCACCAGGAGGTCGGCCTTCTGGCCCTTGTCGAGCTCACCGAGCTCGATGACGCCGACCTCGGTGTCCAGGTCGTCCCACTCGGCGTTCACCGCGCCCCACTTGAGCTCGGTGTGGTCGGCCAGGGTGTCCTTCTCGCCGAGGTCGTAGAGGTCGGTCAGCCCGTAGACGGAGTCGAGCTTCCGGCCGGTGCCGTTGGTGATCTGCAGCTTGAACTCGACGCTGGTGCCGGCGACGACCTTGTCCGGGCCGGTCAGGGTCACCTTCAGCTGGTCGGAGACGTTCTCGCAGTCGGGGTGCGGCGGCTCCTCCTCGGCGTCCTTCAGCGCCTCCTTGGCGGCGTCGAGGGCGGCGAGCGCCTCTTCCTTGGCCGTCTTCGCCTCACCGGTCTTCCGGAACAGCTCGGCCCGCTTGTCCTCCACGGCCTGGTTCGCCGTGGTGACGCCCAGGTCGGCGGCCGTCTTGGCGGTGGCCGCGAGGGCGGCCTTCGCCTTCTCCGCGTCGAGGGCCGTCTGCGCGGCGGCCTTCTCCTCGTCGGTGGTGGCGGCGTCCAGCTTGGCCTGGGCGTCCAGCACGGCCTGGTCGGCCTTCGCCTTGTCGGCGGTGGCCTGCTCCGCCGCCTTCTTCGCGTCGGCGAGGGCGATCTGGAGCAGGTGGTCGGCCTTGTCGAGCGCGTCGATGGCCTTCTGGGAGGCGTCGTACGCGATCACCGCGGCGTCGTACGCCTTCTGCGCCTCGGCGACCTTCTTCTTCAGCTGCTCGATCGTCGGCTTCTGCTCCTGCGTCTGCGCGGGAGCGGCCGGCTTCGTGTCGGCGAAGGCCGGGGCGGCCGACAGGAGGACGAGCGGGGTCGTCACGGCGGCGGCCACGGCCGTCGCGAGCATGCGGCGAATCTTCAAGGTGGACCTTTTCTGGTCAGGAGTGGTCGGTGAAGACGAAGCGAGAGGGGGAGTCGCGCCCGCGGAGACCTCACGCGGCGCGACGATGCCGTGATCGTATGACTCCGACTCAGGACCTGGAAAGCAGAAATTGAACGCGCTCAGTCACACGGTTCACGCAGAGCTCACCGGTCGGACGCATAAACCGTGCATACATGGACAGTTGTGCACGGAGGCCCCACTTTCTCTGTGATCCATGTCATCCGCGTCCGGCGGCCCGCCCCGTAACGTGTCCCCCACACCCGTGGAAAGCGAGGCAAGCACCGATGCCCGAGCAGTCCCCGCTCGACCTGGCCGAGGGCGATCCCTTCGGCCCGCACAACCTTCCGTACGGCGTCTTCTCCCCCGCCGACGAGCCCGACCGGCGGAGGGTCGGCGTCCGCATCGGCGGTCATGTCCTCGACGCCGGAGCGGCGGCGCACGCGCTCGGGTCGCCCTACGCCGCCCTGCTCGCGCAGCCCGGCCTGAACCCGCTGCTCGCGGCCGGCCGCACCGCCTGGCGCGACGTGCGCAGGGCCCTGACGGCCTGGGTGACCGTACCCGCGCACCGCCCCGTCATAGAGCCGCTCCTGCACCCGCTCGACACCGTCACGCTCCACCTGCCGTTCGAGGTAGCGGACTACGTCGACTTCTACGCGAGCGAGCACCACGCCACCAACGTCGGCCGGATCTTCCGCCCCGACGGCGACGCGCTCACCCCCAACTGGAAGCACCTGCCCATCGGTTACCACGGCCGCGCGGGCACCGTCGTCGTCTCCGGCACCGACGTCGTCCGGCCCGCGGGGCAGCGCAAGGCGCCCACCGACCCGGCCCCCGTCTTCGGGCCGTCGGTGAAGCTGGACATCGAGGCGGAGGTCGGCTTCGTCGTCGGAACCCCCTCCGCGCACGGCACCCCGGTCCCGCTGAGCGACTTCCGCGAGCACGTCTTCGGCCTGACGCTGCTCAACGACTGGTCCGCGCGCGACATCCAGGCCTGGGAGTACGTCCCCCTCGGCCCCTTCCTCGGCAAGTCGTTCGCCACGTCCGTCTCCGCCTGGGTGACGCCCCTGGAGGCCCTGGACGCGGCCCGGACGGCCCCGCCCGCCCGGGAGTTCGACCTCCTGCCCTACCTCGACGACGCCACCGACGAGGAGCCCGGCGGCTTCGACCTGCGCATCACGGTCGAGATCAACGGCGAGGTCGTCTCCGAGCCGCCGTTCGCCACCATGTACTGGACGGCCGCCCAGCAGCTCGCCCACATGACGGTCAACGGCGCCTCGCTGCGCACCGGTGACCTGTACGGCTCCGGCACGGTCTCCGGACCCGAGGTCCACCAGCGCGGCTCGCTCCTCGAACTGACCTGGAACGGCCGCGACCCGCTCGAACTGCCCACCGGCAAGCGGACGTTCCTGGAGGACGGCGACGAGGTCACCCTCACCGCCTGGGCGCCGGGCCCGGACGGGACACAGGTCGCGCTCGGCGAGGTCACGGGGCGGATCGTTCCGGCGCCGTAACCGCGGACGCACGAGGGCCCGGCCCCCGCGAGAGCGGAGACCGGGCCCAGGCGTCGGCGGCGCTACCGGACGAACACGCTCGCCTGGCCCGCCAGGTCGAGGAAGTACTGCGGCGCGAGGCCCAGCACCAGCGTGACCGCGACGCCCACCGTGATCGTGGCCGCCGTGAAGGCCGAGGGCACGGCGACCGTGGGGCCGTCCGCCTTCGGCTCGCTGAAGAACATCAGCACGATCACCCGGATGTAGAAGAACGCGGCGATCGCCGACGAGATGACACCGACGACGACCAGTGCGCCCGCGCCGCCCTCCGCCGCCGCCTTGAAGACCGCGAACTTGCCCGAGAAGCCGGAGGTCAGCGGGATACCGGCGAAGGCGAGCAGGAACACCGCGAAGACCGCCGCGACGAGCGGCGAACGGCGCCCGAGCCCCGCCCACTTGGACAGGTGCGTGGCCTCGCCGCCCGCGTCCCGGACCAGCGTGACGACCGCGAAGGCGCCGATCGTCACGAAGGAGTACGCGCCCAGGTAGAAGAGCACGGACGAGATGCCGGTGGGCGTGGCCGCGATGACACCGGCGAGCAGGAAGCCCGCGTGCGCGATCGAGGAGTACGCGAGGAGCCGCTTGATGTCCGTCTGGGTGATCGCGACGATCGCGCCGCCCAGCATGGTGACGATGGCGACGCCCCACATGACCGGCCGCCAGTCCCAGGTGAGGCCCGGCAGCACCACGTACAGCAGGCGCAGCAGCGCACCGAACGCGGCGACCTTCGTCGCGGCCGCCATGAAGCCCGTGACGGGGGTCGGCGCGCCCTGGTAGACGTCCGGGGTCCACATGTGGAACGGCACGGCGCCGACCTTGAAGAGCAGCCCCATGAGGACCATCGCGAAGCCGATGAGCAGCAGCACGTCGTTGCCCATGGTCTGGGCGAGCACCGGGTCGACCGAGGTGACCGAGCCGTCGACGACGTTCGCGATGGTGGCGTACGAGACGGAGCCCGCGTAGCCGTAGAGCAGGGCGATGCCGAAGAGCAGGAACGCCGAGGAGAAGGCGCCGAGGAGGAAGTACTTGACCGCGGCCTCCTGCGACATGAGCCGCTTGCGGCGGGCGACGGCGCAGAGCAGGTAGAGCGGGAGGGAGAAGACCTCCAGCGCGATGAAGAGCGTCAGGAGGTCGTTGGCGGCCGGGAAGACCAGCATGCCGGCGATGGCGAACAGCGCCAGCGGGAAGACCTCGGTGGTGGTGAACCCGGCCTTGACCGCCGCCTTCTCCTGGTCGCTGCCGGGCACGGCGGCGGCCTCGGCGGCGAAGGAGTCGACCTTGTGGCCGTGGTCGGCCGGGTCGAGCCTGCGCTCGGCGAAGGTGAAGACGGCGACGAGCGAGGCCAGCAGGATCGTGCCCTGGAGGAAGAGCGCCGGGCCGTCGACGGCGATGGCGCCCATCGCCGCGATGTGCGCCTTGGTGGAGCCGTAGCCGCCGGCGGCGAGGCCGACGATCGCGGCGAAGGAGGCGACCAGGGCCAGCACGGTCAGGAACACCTGGGCGTGATAGCGGCCCTTGCGGGGCACGAAGGCCTCGGCGAGGACGCTGAGGACCGCGGCGCCGACCACGATGAGTACGGGTGAGAGCTGGACGTACTCGATGTGGGGTGCCGGGATCTTGGTCAGCGGCTCGGCAGCCGTCGTCCACAGGCTGTGGACAGCGGGCGCGGTGCCGGACGCGACGGCGGATGCACTCACTTGGCCGCCTCCAGGTTCTGAATGGGCACGGCGGGCTGGGGGTCCTTCTGCTGGACGTCGGACATGGTGTGCGAGACGGCGGGGTTCACGATGTCCGTCAGCGGCTTCGGGAACACCCCGAGGAGGATCAGCAGGGCGATCAGCGGGGCGACCACGACCAGTTCGCGCGCCCGCAGGTCCGGCATCGTCCGGATCTCCTCCGTCTTCACCGGGCCGGTCATCGTCCGCTGGTAGAGGACGAGGGTGTAGAGCGCGGCGAGGACGATGCCGGTGGTGGCGATGATGCCGGCCACCGGATAGCGGGCGAACGTGCCGACCAGGACCAGGAACTCACTGACGAAGGGCGCGAGGCCCGGCAGTGAGAGCGTGGCCAGGCCACCGATCAGGAACGTGCCGGCCAGCACCGGGGCGACCTTCTGCACCCCGCCGTAGTCCGCGATGAGCCGCGAGCCGCGCCGGCTGATCAGGAAGCCGGCGACCAGCATCAGGGCGGCCGTCGAGATCCCGTGGTTGACCATGTACAGCGTCGCGCCGCTCTGGCCCTGGGTGGTCATGGCGAAGATGCCCATGATGATGAAGCCGAAGTGCGAGATCGAGGCGTACGCGACCAGTCGCTTGATGTCCCGCTGACCGACCGCGAGCAGCGCGCCGTAGACGATGCTGACCAGGGCGAGCGCGATGATCACCGGGGTCGCCCACTTCGAGGCCTCGGGGAAGAGCTGGAGGCAGAAGCGGAGCATCGCGAACGTGCCGACCTTGTCGACGACCGCGGTGATGAGCACGGCGACCGGAGCGGTCGCCTCCCCCATCGCGTTCGGCAGCCAGGTGTGCAGCGGCCACAGCGGCGCCTTCACCGCGAAGGCGAAGAAGAAGCCGAGGAACAGCAGCCGTTCGGTGGTGGTCGCCATCTCCAGCTGCCCGCTCGCGCGGGCCTCGGCGATCTCGGTGAGGGAGAAGTTCCCCGCGACCACGTAGAGCCCGATGACGGCGGCCAGCATGATCAGTCCGCCGACGAGGTTGTACAGCAGGAACTTCACGGCCGCGTACGAGCGCTGGGCCGCCGCGTTCTCGTCGGAGCCCGCGTGGGCGCGGTCGCCGAAGCCGCCGATGAGGAAGTACATCGGGATGAGCATGGCTTCGAAGAGGATGTAGAAGAGGAAGACGTCGGTGGCCTCGAAGGAGAGGATCACCATCGCCTCGACCATCAGGATCAGGGCGAAGAAGCCCTGCGTCGGCCGCCAGCGGCTGCTCTTCGTCTCCAGAGGGTCGGCGTCGTGCCAGCCGGCCAGGATGACGAAGGGGATCAGCAGCGCGGTGAGCGCGATGAGCGCCACCCCGATGCCGTCCACGCCCAGTTCGTAGCGGACGCCGAAGTCCTTGATCCAGGAGTGGGACTCGACGAGCTGGTACCGGTCGCCGCCGGGCTCGAAGCGGACCATGACGATCGCCGCGAGCACCAGGGTGACCAGGGAGACCAGCAGGGCCAGCCATTTGGCCGCCGTGCGGCGGGCGGCGGGTACGGCGGCGGTGAGGATCGCGCCGATCGCCGGCACCGCTGCCGTCACCGTGAGAAGCGGGAAGGAGGACATCGCGGTTACACCGCCCTCATCAGCAGGGTCGCGGCGATCAGCACCGCAGTACCTCCGAACATGGAGACCGCATAGGAGCGGGCGTAGCCGTTCTGCAGCTTGCGCAGCCGGCCGGAGAGACCGCCGACCGAGGCCGCGGTGCCGTTGACGACCCCGTCGACCAGGCTGTGGTCGACGTAGACGAGCGAGCGGGTGAGGTGGGTGCCGCCGGTGACGAAGACGGCGTGGTTGAAGTCGTCCTGGAGCAGGTCGCGGCGGGCGGCCCGGGTGAGCAGCGAGCCGCGCGGGGCGGTGACCGGGACCGGCTTGCGTCCGTACTGGAGCCAGGCGAGCCCGACGCCGATCACCATGACGGCGACCGTGGCGCTGGTGACCGCCGCGGCGCTGATCGGCGGGTGTCCGTGCTCGAACGCGGTCACCGGCTCCAGCCACTCCACGAACCCGGCGAACTCGAAGGTGGCACCGGCGCCGATCGAGCCGACGGCCAGCAGGATCATCGGGATCGTCATCGACTTCGGCGACTCGTGCGGGTGCGGCTCGTGGCCTTCGGCGTCCGGCTGCCAGCGCTTCTCACCGAAGAAGGTCATCAGCATCACGCGGGTCATGTAGTACGCGGTGATGGCCGCGCCCAGCAGGGTGACCGCGCCGAGGATCCAGCCCTCGGTGCCGCCCTTGGCGAAGGCCGCCTCGATGATCTTGTCCTTGGAGAAGAAGCCGGACAGGCCGGGGAAGCCGATGATCGCGAGGTAGCCGAGGCCGAAGGTGACGAAGGTGACCGGCATGTACCTCCGCAGACCGCCGTACTTCCGCATGTCGACCTCGTCGTTCATGCCGTGCATGACCGAACCGGCGCCGAGGAAGAGCCCGGCCTTGAAGAAGCCGTGCGTGACCAGGTGCATGATCGCGAAGACGTAGCCGATGGGGCCGAGGCCGGCCGCCAGGATCATGTAGCCGATCTGCGACATCGTCGAGCCGGCCAGCGCCTTCTTGATGTCGTCCTTCGCGCAACCGACGATCGCACCGAAGAGGAGCGTGACCGCGCCCACCACGACGACGACGAGCTGGGCGTCGGGGGCGCCGTTGAAGATGGCGGCGGAGCGGACGATCAGATAGACACCGGCGGTGACCATGGTGGCGGCGTGGATGAGGGCCGAGACCGGGGTCGGGCCCTCCATCGCGTCGCCGAGCCAGGACTGCAGCGGCACCTGGGCCGACTTGCCGCAGGCGGCGAGCAGCAGCATCAGGCCGATCGCCGTCAGCGTGCCCTCGCCGGTCTCGCCGGCCGCTTCCAGGACCGGCCCGAAGGCGAAGGTCCCGAAGGTGGTGAACATCAGCATGATGGCGATCGACAGGCCCATGTCGCCGACCCGGTTGACCAGGAAGGCCTTCTTCGCGGCGGTGGCCGCGCTGGGCTTGTGCTGCCAGAAGCCGATCAGGAGGTACGAGGCGAGGCCGACGCCCTCCCAGCCGAAGTACAGCAGCAGGTAGTTGTCGGCGAGGACGAGGAGCAGCATCGCCGCGAGGAACAGGTTCAGATAGCCGAAGAAGCGGCGCTTGCGCTCGTCGTGCTCCATGTACCCGATCGAGTACACGTGGATGAGCGAGCCCACGCCGGTGATCAGCAGCACGAAGGTCATCGACAGCTGGTCGAGCTGGAAGGCGATGTCCGCCTGGAAGCCCTCGACCGGGATCCAGGTCCACAGGTTCTGGTGCAGGGCCCGGTCGTCGGCGCTCTTGCCGAGCATGTCGGCGAAGAGCACCGCTCCGATGACGAAGGAGGTGGCCGCGAGCACCGTGCCGAGCAGCGGCCCGGCCTTGTCCAGCCGCCGCCCGCCGCACAGCAGGACGGCCGCTCCCAGCAGGGGCGCCGCGACGAGCAGCGCAATCATGTTCTCCACAATTCAGCCCCTTACAGCTTCATCAGGCTGGCGTCGTCGACCGAGGCCGAGTGGCGGGAACGGAACAGCGACACGATGATCGCGAGCCCGACCACGACCTCCGCGGCGGCGACGACCATCGTGAAGAAGGCGATGATCTGGCCGTCGAGGTTGCCGTGCATCCGGGAGAAGGCGACGAACGCGAGGTTGCAGGCGTTGAGCATCAGCTCGACGCACATGAAGACCACGATCGCGTTGCGCCGGATCAGCACCCCGGCCGCGCCGATGGTGAACAACAGGGCGGCGAGATAGAGATAGTTGACGGGGTTCATCGCGAGGCCTCCTCTTCGTCCCGGTCCCGGCCGGCCGCGTCCCGGTCCCGCCCGGCCGCGTCCCCTGCGGAGTCCCGGTCCCGGCCGAGCCGCTCCTCCGAGCGCTGCTCCAGCGCCTTCAGGTCGGCCATCGCCTCCCCGGACACGTCGCGGATCTGGCCGCGCCTGCGCAGGGTCTGCATCACGGTCAGCTCGGCGGGGGTGCCGTCCGGCAGCAGGCCGGCGATGTCCACCGCGTTGTGCCGGGCGTAGACACCCGGCGCGGGCAGCGGCGGCAGGTGCTTGCCGTCCCGCACGCGCTGCTCCGACAGCTCCCGCTGGGTGCGGGCCCGTTCGGTGCGCTCGCGGTGGGTGAGGACCATCGCGCCGACGGCGGCGGTGATGAGCAGCGCGCCGGTGATCTCGAAGGCGAAGACGTACTTGGTGAAGATGAGGGCCGCGAGGCCCTCCACGTTCCCGCCGTACGCGCCGTTGGCCGCGCCCAGGCCGTTGAACTCCGTCAGGGAGGCCTGGCCGATGCCGGCGATCAGCAGGATGCCGAAGCCGAGCCCGCACGCGGCGGCCCACCAGCGCTGGCCCTTGATGGTCTCCTTCAGGGAGTCCGCGGCCGTGACGCCGACCAGCATGACGATGAAGAGGAAGAGCATCATGATCGCGCCGGTGTAGACGACGATCTGGACGATGCCGAGGAAGTACGCGCCGTTGGCGAGGTAGAAGACCGCGAGGACGATCATCGTGCCCGCCAGACAGAGGGCGCTGTGCATGGCCTTCTTCATCAGGACCGTGCACAGGGCGCCGATCACGGCGACGGTGCCGAGGACCCAGAACTGGAAGGCCTCGCCGCCGGAGGTGCTGTAGGCCGCGAGTGTGGCGCTCATGCGTCCACCTCTTCCGACTCGCCCTTCTCCCCCTTGGACGCGGCGACCTGCTGGACGGTGCCCGGGGCGGCCTCGGTGACCAGGCCCCGGTAGTAGTCCTGCTCGTCCGTGCCCGGGAAGATCGAGTGCGGGGAGTCGACCATGCCCTCCTCGAGACCCGCGAGGAGCTGCTCCTTGGTGTAGATCAGGTTCTCGCGGGAGGAGTCGGCCAGTTCGAACTCGTTCGTCATCGTCAGCGCCCGCGTGGGGCAGGCCTCGATGCACAGCCCGCACAGGATGCAGCGGGCGTAGTTGATCTGGTAGACGCGGCCGTACCGCTCGCCCGGGGAGTAGCGCTCCTCCTCGGTGTTGTCCGCGCCCTCCACGTAGATGGCGTCCGCGGGGCAGGCCCAGGCGCACAGCTCGCAGCCCACGCACTTCTCCAGGCCGTCCGGATGACGGTTGAGCTGGTGCCGGCCGTGGAAGCGCGGCGCCGTCGTCTTGCGCTCCTCCGGGTACTGCTCGGTCAGCCGCTTCTTGAACATGGCCTTGAAGGTCACGCCGAAGCCGGCCACCGGATTCTGGAAATCAGACACCGTCCGTCTCCTTTCCCTCACTCGCAGTAGCAGTATCGGAGGCGCCACTGACAACCAGGTCCCGATCGGCGCGCGGCCTGCGCCGCGGCACGGGCGGCAGGGACTGTCCGGGCTTGGGCGGTACGGGGAATCCGCCGGCCATCGGGTCGAACGGGATCTCGTCCTCGGCCGGTTCGGCGCCGGCCCTCGACCTCTTGTCGCGGAACACGTCGACGACGAAGGAGATCAGCAGGACGCCGATCACGGCTCCGGCGACGTAGAGCACGATCGTCTGGAACTCGAAGTTCTCGTTGCGCAGCGCCCGGACGGTGGCGACCAGCATCAGCCAGAGCACCGAGACCGGGATGAGGACCTTCCAGCCGAGCTTCATCAGCTGGTCGTAGCGGACCCGGGGCAGCGTGCCGCGCAGCCAGATGAAGAAGAAGAGCAGCAGCTGCACCTTGAGGACGAACCAGAGCATCGGCCACCAGCCGTGGTTCGCGCCCTCCCAGAAGGTGGAGATCGGGTACGGGGCCCGCCAGCCGCCGAGGAAGAGCGTCACGGAGACGGCGGAGACCGTCACCATGTTCACGTACTCGGCGAGCATGAACATCGCGAACTTGATGGAGGAGTACTCGGTGTTGAAGCCGCCGACGAGGTCGCCCTCGGACTCCGGCATGTCGAACGGGGCACGGTTGGTCTCGCCCACCATCGTGACGATGTAGATGATGAACGAGACCGGCAGCAGGATCACGAACCAGCGGTCCGCCTGTGCCTCGACGATCGCCGAGGTCGACATCGACCCGGAGTAGAGGAAGACGGAGGCGAACGCGGCGCCCATGGCGATCTCGTAGGAGATCATCTGGGCGCAGGAGCGCAGGCCGCCGAGGAGCGGGTACGTGGAGCCGGAGGACCAGCCGGCGAGCACGATGCCGTAGATGCCGACGGAGGCGATCGCGAGGACGTACAGCATCGCGATCGGCAGGTCGGTGAGCTGCATCGTGGTGCGGTGGCCGAAGATCGAGACCTCGTTGCCGGCCGGACCGAACGGGATCACGGCGATGGCCATGAACGCGGGGGCCGCGGCGATGACGGGCGCGAGGATGTAGACCACCTTGTCGGCGCGCTTGACGACGACGTCCTCCTTCAGCATCAGCTTGATGCCGTCCGCGAGGGACTGGAGGAGACCCCAGGGTCCGTGCCGGTTGGGCCCGATGCGCAGCTGCATCCAGGCGACGACCTTGCGCTCCCACACGATGGAGAAGAGCACGGTGACCATGAGGAAGGCGAAGCAGAAGACGGCCTTGATCGCGACGAGCCACCAGGGGTCGGTCCCGAACATGGAGAGGTCTTCGGCAGCGAGCAGCGTGGTCATGCCTGTACCTCCGTCGAGGTCGCCGCGCCGATGCGGACCAGGTCGCCCGGGTGGGCGCCGGTGTCGGAGAGGACGCCGCCGCCGGTCGAGTTGAGCGGGAGCCAGACCACGCGGTCGGGCATCTCGGTGACCCGGAGCGGGAGTCGGGTCGAGCCCGCCGGGCCGGTGACGGCGAGGACGTCGCCGTCCTTGACGCCGGTCTCGGCGGCCGTGGTGGCCGAGAGTCGGGCGACCGCCGCGTGGCGGGTGCCCGCGAGCGCGGAGTCGCCCTCCTGGAGACGGCCCAGGTCGAGCAGGAGCCGGTGTCCGGCGAGGACCGCCTCGCCCTCGCCCGGCCGGGGCGCGGCCTGGGCGGGCTCGGTGGGCTCGGAGGCCCGCTCGCCGTCCCAGCCGCCGAGCCGGTCCAGCTCACGGCGGACCGAGCGCAGGTCGGGCAGGGCCAGGTGGGCGTCGAGGGCGTCGGCGAGCATGTGGAGCACGCGCGCGTCCGCCGGGGGCAGCGCGCGGGTCATCTGCTCGGGCTTGAGCGCGGCCTCGAAGAGCCTCGCCCTGCCCTCCCAGTTGAGGAACGTGCCGGGCTTCTCCGCGACGGCGGCGACCGGCAGGACCACGTCGGCCCGCTCGGTGACCTCGCTGGGCCGCAGCTCCAGGGAGACCACGAACGCCGCGTCGAGGGCCTCACGCGCGCGTGCCGGGTCCGGCAGGTCGCGGAGCTCGACGCCGCCGACGAGCAGCGCGCCCAGTTCGCCGGTGGCCGCGGCCTCGACGATCTGGCCGGTGTCGCGGCCGTAGCCGTGCGGGAGTTCGCGGACGCCCCAGGCGGCCGCGACCTCCTCACGCGCGCGTGGGTCGGTCGCGGGGCGGCCGCCGGGCAGCAGCGTGGGGATGGCGCCGGCTTCGAGCGCGCCGCGCTCGCCGGCCCGGCGCGGGATCCACACCAGCTTCGCGCCGGTCGCCGTCGCCGTGCGGACGGCGGCGGTCAGCCCGCCGGGTACGGCGGCGAGCCGCTCGCCGACCACGAGGACCGCGCCGTCCTGGCGGAGCGCCTCGGCCGCCCGCGTGCCGTCCTCGTCGAGGCCGACCCGGGAGGTGAGGGCGTCCAGCCACTCGGTCTCGGTGCCGGGGGCGGCCGGCAGCAGCGTGCCGCCCGCCTTCTCCAGGCCCCGGGTCGCGAACGCGGCCACCGCGTAGGTCTTCTGGCCGTTCTTGCGCCAGGCCTTGCGCAGCCGCAGGAAGACGCCGGGCGCCTCCTCCTCCGACTCGAAGCCGACGAGGAGCACGACGGGGGCGGCTTCGAGGGAGGTGTACGTGACCCCCGTGCCGTCCAGGTCGCGTCCCCGCCCGGCGACCTGCGAGGCCAGGAAGTCGGCCTCCTCGCTGGAGTGGACCCGGGCCCGGAAGTCGACGTCGTTGGTGTCGAGGGCGACCCGGGCGAACTTGGCGTACGCGTAGGCGTCCTCGACGGTCAGCCGACCGCCGGCCAGGACGCCGGTACGGCCCCGGACCAGCCCGCGGGCCGCCGCCTCCAGGGCCTCCGGCCAGGACGCCGGTTCGAGGACGCCGGCCTCATTGCGTACGAGCGGGGTCGTGAGCCGGTCGCGCTGCTGGGCGTACCGGAAGGCGAACCGCCCCTTGTCGCACACCCACTCCTCGTTGACCTCCGGGTCCTCCGCCGCGAGCCGGCGCATGACCTTGCCGCGGCGGTGGTCGGTGCGCGTGGCGCAGCCGCCCGCGCAGTGCTCGCAGACGCTCGGCGAGGAGACCAGGTCGAAGGGGCGGGAGCGGAAGCGGTAGGCGGCCGAGGTCAGCGCGCCCACCGGGCAGATCTGGATGGTGTTGCCGGAGAAGTACGACTCGAAGGGGTCGCCCTCGCCGGTGCCGACCTGCTGGAGCGCGCCGCGCTCGAGGAGCTCGATCATCGGATCGCCGGCGACCTGGTTCGAGAACCGGGTGCAGCGCGCGCACAGCACGCACCGCTCGCGGTCGAGCAGCACCTGCGTGGAGATCGGCACCGGCTTCTCGAAGGTCCGCTTGTGGCCCTCGAAGCGGGACTCGGACTGTCCGTGGGACATCGCCTGGTTCTGCAGCGGGCACTCGCCGCCCTTGTCGCAGACCGGGCAGTCCAGGGGGTGGTTGATGAGCAGCAGCTCCATCACACCGTGCTGGGCCTTCTCGGCGACCGGCGAGGTGAGCTGGGACTTCACCACCATGCCGTCGGTGCAGGTGATGGTGCAGGACGCCATCGGCTTGCGCTGGCCCTCGACCTCGACGATGCACTGCCGGCAGGCGCCGGCCGGGTCGAGGAGCGGGTGGTCGCAGAACCGCGGGATCTCGATGCCGAGCTGCTCGGCGGCGCGGATCACCAGGGTCCCCTTGGGGACGGAGATCTCGGCGCCGTCGATGGTCAGCGTGACGAGATCCTCGGGCGGTACGGCGGGGGAACCGCCGCCGGCGGGGCCGGCCGTGGTGACCGTCATGCCGTCACCTCCTTGTGGTTGTCCGCCCAGGCGGTCGACTTGGCCGGGTCGAAGGGGCAGCCCCGGCCGGTGATGTGCTGCTCGTACTCCTCGCGGAAGTACTTCAGCGAGGAGAAGATCGGCGAGGCGGCGCCGTCGCCGAGGGCGCAGAACGACTTGCCGTTGATGTTGTCGGCGATGTCGTTCAGCTTGTCGAGGTCGGACATGACGCCCTTGCCGGCCTCGATGTCGCGGAGCAACTGCACCAGCCAGTAGGTGCCTTCACGGCACGGCGTGCACTTGCCGCAGGACTCGTGGGCGTAGAACTCGGTCCAGCGGGTCACCGCCCGGACCACGCAGGTGGTCTCGTCGAAGCACTGGAGCGCCTTGGTGCCGAGCATCGAGCCGGCCGCGCCCACGCCCTCGTAGTCGAGCGGGACGTCGAGGTGCTCGTCGGTGAACATCGGGGTGGAGGAGCCGCCCGGGGTCCAGAACTTCAGCCGGTGGCCGGGGCGCATCCCGCCGCTCATGTCGAGGAGCTGGCGCAGGGTGATCCCGAGCGGGGCCTCGTACTGGCCCGGCGTGGCGACGTGCCCGCTGAGCGAGTAGAGGGTGAAGCCCGGGGACTTCTCGCTGCCCATCGACTTGAACCAGTCCTTGCCCCGGTTCATGATCGCGGGAACGGACGCGATGGACTCGACGTTGTTCACCACGGTGGGGCACGCGTACAGACCGGCGACCGCGGGGAAGGGGGGACGCAGCCGGGGCTGGCCGCGCCGTCCTTCGAGCGAGTCGAGCAGCGCGGTCTCCTCACCGCAGATGTACGCGCCGGCGCCCGCGTGCACGGTGAGTTCGAGGTTCAGACCGCTGCCGAGGATGTCCTGGCCGAGGAGCCCGGCGTCGTAGGCCTCGCGCACCGCCTCGTGCAGGCGGCGCAGGACGGGCACGACCTCGCCGCGCAGGTAGATGAACGCGTGCTCGGAGCGGATCGCGTAGCAGGCGATGATCATTCCCTCGATGAGGGAGTGCGGGTTGGCGAAGAGGAGCGGGATGTCCTTGCAGGTGCCCGGCTCGGACTCGTCGGCGTTGACCACCAGGTAGTGCGGCTTGCCGTCGCCCTGCGGAATGAACTGCCACTTCATTCCGGTGGGGAAGCCGGCGCCGCCGCGGCCGCGCAGACCGGAGTCCTTGACGTAGGCGATGACCTCGTCGGGGGACATCGCGAGGGCCTTGCGGAGCCCTTCGTACCCCTCGTGCCGCCGGTACGTCTCCAGGGTCCAGGAGTCCGGCTGGTCCCAGAACGCCGAAAGCACCGGCGCGAGAAGCTTCTCGGGGCTGCTGTTGTTGATCTCGGCTGCCAAGGTCATCACTCCCCCTCCCCACTGGCTGCTTCGCCGCGCGGGTGGACGATCTTGTGGTGCGGGGTCTCGCCCTTGGCCAGCCGCAGCCCGACGAGCGAGGCCGGGCCGGCCCCTCCGGTGGCCTCGACGGCCCCCTCGCGCTCGTCGGGGAAACCGGCCAGGATGCGCGCGGTCTCCTTGTACGTGCACAGGGGCGCGCCGCGCGTCGGCTCGACGGGGCGGCCGGCCCGCAGGTCGTCGACGATCTTCTTCGCGGAGTCGGGCGTCTGGTTGTCGAAGAACTCCCAGTTGACCATCACCACGGGCGCGAAGTCGCAGGCCGCGTTGCACTCGATGTGCTCCAGCGTGACCTTGCCGTCCTCGGTGGTCTCGTCGTTGCCGACGCCGAGGTGCTGCTTCAGCTCCTCGAAGATGGCGTCGCCGCCCATGACCGCGCAGAGCGTGTTGGTGCAGACCCCGACCTGGTAGTCGCCGGAGGGCTTGCGGCGGTACATCGTGTAGAAGGTGGCGACCGCGGTGACCTCGGCGGTGGTCAGCCCGAGGACCTCGGCGCAGAACCTCATGCCGGTACGGGTGACATGGCCCTCCTCCGACTGCACGAGGTGCAGCAGCGGCAGGAGCGCGGAGCGGGACCCCGGGTAGCGGGCGACGATCTCCTTGGCGTCCGCCTCCAACCGGGCGCGTACCTCGGCCGGGTAGTCGGGGGCGGGGAGCTGGGGCATCCCGAGACTGGTCTGTCCGTCCGTCATCGGTCGACGCCTCCCATCACGGGGTCGATGGACGCGACGGCGACGATGACGTCGGCGACCTGGCCGCCCTCGCACATCGCCGCCATCGCCTGCAGGTTGGTGAAGGACGGGTCGCGGAAGTGGACCCGGTAGGGGCGGGTGCCGCCGTCGGAGACGACGTGCACGCCCAGTTCGCCCTTGGGCGACTCGACGGCCGCGTAGGCCTGTCCGGCGGGGACCCGGAAGCCCTCGGTGACCAGCTTGAAGTGGTGGATCAGGGCCTCCATGGAGGTGCCCATGATCTTCCTGATGTGGTCGAGGGAGTTGCCGAGTCCGTCCGGGCCGAGCGCGAGCTGCGCGGGCCAGGCGATCTTCTTGTCGCCGACCATGACCGGTCCGGGCGCGAGCCGGTCGAGGCACTGCTCGACGATCCGCAGGGACTGCCGCATCTCTTCGAGGCGGACGAGGAAGCGCCCGTAGGAATCGCAGGTGTCGGCGGTCGGAACGTCGAACTCGTAGGTCTCGTAGCCGCAGTACGGGTCGGTCTTGCGCAGGTCGTGCGGGAGGCCCGCGGAGCGCAGGATCGGTCCGGTGGCGCCGAGCGCCATGCAGCCGGTGAGGTCGAGGTAGCCGACGTCCTGCATGCGGGCCTTGAAGATGGGGTTGCCGGTGGCGAGCTTGTCGTACTCCGGCAGGTTCTTCTTCATGGTCTTCACGAACTCGCGCACCGCGTCGACGGCGCCGGGCGGGAGGTCCTGGGCGAGGCCGCCGGGGCGGATGAACGCGTGGTTCATGCGCAGCCCGGTGATCAGCTCGTACAGGTCCAGGATCATCTCGCGGTCCCGGAAGCCGTAGATCATGATCGTGGTGGCGCCCAGCTCCATGCCGCCGGTGGCGATGCACACCAGGTGGGAGGAGAGCCGGTTGAGCTCCATGAGGAGCACGCGGATGACGCTGGCGCGGTCCGGGATCTGGTCGGTGATGTCGAGCAGCTTCTCGACGCCCAGGCAGTACGCCGTCTCGTTGTAGAACGAGGTGAGGTAGTCCATGCGCGTGACGAACGTGGTGCCCTGCGTCCAGTTCCGGAACTCGAGGTTCTTCTCGATGCCGGTGTGGAGGTAGCCGATGCCGCAGCGGGCCTCGGTGACGGTCTCGCCGTCGATCTCCAGGATCAGCCGGAGCACGCCGTGCGTGGACGGGTGCTGCGGACCCATGTTGACGATGATCCGCTCGTCGTCGGCCTTGGCCGCGGCCTCGACGACTTCCTCCCAGTCGCCGCCGGTGACCGTGTAGACGGTGCCTTCGGTGGTCTCGCGTGCTGATGCGTTCGGGGTGGTCACGAGTACGACCTCCGCTGGTCCGGAGCCGGGATCTGGGCGCCCTTGTACTCGACGGCGATGCCGCCGAGGGGATAGTCCTTGCGCTGCGGGAAGCCCTGCCAGTCGTCCGGCATCATGATCCGGGTGAGGGCGGGGTGGCCGTCGAAGACGATGCCGAAGAAGTCGTACGCCTCGCGCTCGTGCCAGTCGTTCGTCGGGTAGACGGCGACCAGGGACGGGATGTGCGGGTCGGCGTCCGGGGCGGACACCTCCAGGCGGATCAGCCGACCGTGGGTGAGCGAGCGCAGGTGGTAGACCGCGTGCAGCTCGCGGCCCTTGTCGCCGAGGTAGTGGACGCCGGAGACGCCCGTACAGAGCTCGAAGCGCAGGGCCGGGTCGTCGCGCAGGGTGCGGGCGACTCGGACGAGGTGCTCGCGGGCGATGTGGAAGGTGAGCTCGCCGCGGTCGACGACCGTCTTCTCGATCGCGTTCTCGGGGAGGAGCCCCTGCTCGTCGAGGGCGCCTTCGAGCTCGTCGGCGACCTCGTCGAACCAGCCGCCGTAGGGGCGGGTCGCCGCGCCGGGCAGGCGTACGGAACGGACGAGGCCGCCGTAGCCGGAGGTGTCGCCGCCGTTGTTGGCGCCGAACATCCCGCGCTGGACGCGGACCTCCTCGCCGTGCTCCCCGCGCTGGCCCGGAAGGTTCTGCTCGGAGAGCTCCTTCTCGGGGTTGGGAGTCTCGTCACTCAACGGAGGAGCCCCTTCATCTCGATGGTCGGCAGCGCCTTGAGCGCCGCTTCCTCCGCCTCGCGGGCCGCCTCCTCGGCGTTCACGCCGAGCTTGGAGGTCTGGATCTTCTGGTGGAGCTTGAGAATCGCGTCCATCAGCATCTCCGGGCGCGGCGGGCAACCCGGCAGATAGATGTCAACCGGCACAATGTGGTCAACGCCCTGCACGATCGCGTAATTGTTGAACATTCCGCCCGACGACGCACAGACCCCCATGGAGATGACCCACTTGGGGCTGGGCATCTGGTCGTAGACCTGCCGCAGGACCGGCGCCATCTTCTGGCTGACCCGGCCCGCGACGATCATCAGATCGGCCTGGCGCGGCGAGCCGCGGAAGACCTCCATGCCGAAGCGCGCCAGGTCGTAGCGGCCGGCGCCGGTCGTCATCATCTCGATGGCGCAGCAGGCGAGGCCGAAGGTGGCGGGGAAGACGGATGACTTGCGCACCCAGCCCGCGGCCTGTTCGACCGTCGTCAGCAGAAAGCCGCTCGGCAGCTTCTCTTCGAGTCCCATAGGTGCCCCTCAGCCCCTCAGTCCCATTCCAGGCCGCCGCGCCGCCACACATAGGCGTAGGCGACGAAGACGGTGAGCACGAAGAGCAGCATCTCCACGAGCCCGAAAAGCCCCAGGGCGTCGAAGGTGACGGCCCAGGGGTAGAGGAAGACGATCTCGATGTCGAAGACGATGAAGAGCATCGCCGTCAGGTAGTACTTGATGGGGAAGCGGCCGCCTCCGGCGGGAGTGGGCGTCGGCTCGATGCCGCACTCGTACGCCTCAAGTTTTGCCCTGTTGTACCGCTTTGGGCCGATTAGCGTGGCCATGACCACGGAGAAGATCGCAAACCCCGCACCCAGGGCACCGAGCACGAGGATGGGCGCGTACGCATTCACGCTCCTCGCTCCTTCCAGTCGTCCTTGACCGTTGGACCGCACTGCCGGGCCGCAAAGATCGCCCCCATGTGAGGCAGTTCACAAGCCCGACTGCCCCGCATCTTATGCCTGCCCCTCTGTGATCTGCGACACGGGGTGCACCAACGACTTTGTGATCTCCACCACCTGACGAAGGATCATGAAGTCGGATGAGCGGTGATCTTGGTACTCGAAGCGCCCAGGTGATCACCAGTCGTGACATCCGGACCGGAAACCGCTGGTGGGAGAGGTGTCGCACTATCAAGCCGTGGTGACTACAAGCAAATTGGCGATGGACTCGCGCGGGTGATAAAGGACCGGGCCGTCGCCCGGTCGAGGGGTCGGCCGGAGCGAAGTGGACGTGTGCACCGATTCACGAGCCGCACGCCCGCCTGATGGACCCGTGATGTGACCTGCGACACACGGTCGAGGGCCCGGTGAAAACGGGGCTTGGCCAACGGTGTGAAGAGGTGGTAAGCGGCGGTCAATTCGGACGTTTCATTGAAAACCCGTGATCAAGGCCTGGATGGGTCACGCCCGTATTGTCCGTTACGGCGTCAATAAGGCCGCCAGATAAGCGGATTAGGTGGTTCCGAACGTAACTGTGGCGCAACCCACGTTTCTTGATGGGAACCGTGAAGCCCTGATAGCGGTTGTACTCATGTCCCAGACCGCTCACATACCCAGCCACCGGAAGCCCCGCCGTAGCGCCTCCAAGCTCGCGCTCCGCGCCGGAGTCGCCGGTGGCGTCCTCAGCACCATCGCGGTGGCCGGTGCTGCCGGGCCGGCGAATGCCGAGCCGGTGACCGAGACCATCGAGATGCCCACGCTTGGCGCGCTCGACACCGGTCTCGCCAGCGCCGTCTCCGCCTCCGCCGAGGCCTCCCAGCAGGAGGCCCTCGACCTGAGCCTGCAGGCCCAGGAGAAGGCCGCCCTGGAGAAGGCCGCCAAGGACGCCAAGAAGGCCAAGGCCGAGGCGGACCGCAAGGCGGAGGCCGAGAAGGCGGAGAAGGCCGAGAAGGCCCGCGCGGAGGCCCGCGAGCGCGCCTCCCGCACCCAGACGCGCACCACGCTCTCCGCGTCCTCCTCCGACTCCTCTTCCTCCTCGGGCGGCGACTCCTCGTACGACAGCGGCTCCGAGGCCCCCACCGGGTCCGCCGCCGCGATCGTCGCCTTCGCCCGCGCCCAGGTCGGCGACGCCTACGTGTCCGGCGGCACCGGCCCCAACTCGTGGGACTGCTCCGGCCTCGTCCAGGCCGCCTACCGCCAGGCCGGCATCGACCTGCCGCGCGTCTCCAGCTCCCAGTCGTCCATGGGCACGTCCGTCTCGCTGAGCGACCTCCAGCCGGGCGACATCCTGTACTGGGGCAGCCGCAGCGGCTCGTACCACGTGGCGATCTACGTGGGCGGCGGCAACTACGTCGGCGCGCAGAACCCGTCGACCGGTGTCGTCGAGCGCTCCCTGGACTGGGACACCCCCTCCGGCGCCGTCCGGATCCTCTGATCCGCGCCCTCTGACGACGGCGAAGAGCCGTCACTCCTCGGTGGAGTGACGGCTCTTCGCCCGTTCTGCCGTCTTCGCCCTACCTGCCCCGGAAGATCTCCTGGACGTCGACCCGGGCGTCCGCGCCCGGGTACTCCCCCGCGTCGATCTCCGGCGGGCGTTCAGGCCTTCGGGGCCACCTTCGAGAGGCCGTTGATGATGCGGTCCATCGCGTCGCCGCCGGTCGGGTCGGTGAGGTTCGCCAGCATCTTCAGCGTGAACTTCATCAGGACCGGGTGGGTCAGGCCGCGCTGGGTCGCGATCTTCATGATCTTCGGGTTGCCGATGATCTTCACGAAGGCGCGGCCCAGGGTGTAGTACCCGCCGTAGGTGTCCTTGAGGATCTTCGGGTAGTTGTGCAGGGCCAGTTCGCGCTGGGCCGGGGTCGCGCGGGCGTGCGCCTGGACGATGACGTCGGCCGCGATCTGGCCGGACTCCATGGCGTACGCGATGCCCTCGCCGTTGAACGGGTTGACCAGGCCGCCCGCGTCGCCGACGAGCAGCAGGCCCTTGGTGTAGTGCGGCTGGCGGTTGAAGGCCATCGGCAGCGCGGCGCCCCGGATCGGGATCGTCATGTTCTCCGGGGTGAAGCCCCAGTCCTCCGGCATGGAGGCGCACCAGGCCTTGAGGACCTCGCGCCAGTCCAGCTCGCGGAAGGCGGCCGAGGAGTTGAGGATGCCGAGGCCGACGTTGGACGTGCCGTCGCCCATGCCGAAGATCCAGCCGTAGCCGGGCAGCAGACGGTCCTGCGGGCCGCGCCGGTCCCACAGCTCCAGCCAGGACTCCAGGTAGTCGTCGTCGTGGCGGGGGCTGGTGAAGTACGTCCGTACGGCCACGCCCATCGGCCGGTCCTCGCGCCGGTGCAGACCCATCGCGAGCGACAGCCGGGTCGAGTTGCCGTCGGCGGCGACGACGAGCGGCGCGTGGAAGGTGACCTCGCGCTTCTCCTCGCCGAGCTTGGCGGTCACGCCGGTGATGCGGCCGGTGCGCTCGTCGATGACGGGAGCGCCGACGTTGCACCGCTCGTACAGCCGCGCGCCGGCCTTCTGCGCCTGGCGCGCGAGCTGCTCGTCGAAGTCGTCGCGCTTGCGGACGAGTCCGTAGTCGGGGTACGAGGCGAGGTCCGGCCAGTCGAGCTGGAGGCGGACGCCGCCGCCGATGATGCGCAGGCCCTTGTTCCGCAGCCAGCCGGCCTCCTCGGAGATGTCGATCCCCATGGAGACGAGCTGCTTCGTGGCGCGGGGCGTGAGCCCGTCGCCGCAGACCTTCTCCCGGGGGAACGCGGTCTTCTCCAGGAGCAGGACGTCGAGTCCCGCCTTGGCGAGGTAGTACGCGGTCGTCGAACCGGCCGGGCCCGCCCCGACGACGATCACATCTGCGCTGTGCTCGGAGAGGGGCTGCTCGGTCACGGCGGTGTCTCCCGAAGGTCGAGGGCGAGGGGTGGAGGACGAGGTGGAGGGCAGTCGGGTGCAGTCTATTGCGGCGCCGCGGGGCCTCACGGGCCCCGGTCCCGCTACGGCTTGAAGCCCCGGTGCAGGGCGACGATGCCGCCGGAGAGGTTGCGCCAGGCGACCTTCGACCAGCCCGCCTTCCGGAGCAGGCCGGCCAGGGTCGGCTGGTCCGGCCAGGACCGGATGGACTCGGCGAGGTAGACGTACGCGTCCGGGTTGGACGAGACCGCGCGGGCCACCGGCGGGAGGGCGCGCATCAGGTACTCCTCGTACACCGTGCGGAACGGCTTCCAGGTCGCGTGCGAGAACTCGCAGATGACGACGCGGCCGCCGGGCTTGGTCACCCGGTACAGCTCGCGCAGGGCGGCCTCGGTGTCCTGGATGTTGCGCAGCCCGAAGGAGATGGTGACGGCGTCGAACACGTCGTCGCGGAAGGGGAGGTTCATGCCGTCGCCGGCGGTGAACGGCATCCACGGGTGGCGCTGCTTGCCGACCCGGAGCATGCCGAGCGAGAAGTCGCAGGGCACGACGTACGCGCCCGCGCGGGCGAAGGGCTGCGAGGAGGTCGCGGTGCCCGCGGCGAGGTCGAGGACGCGCTGCCCGGGGCGGGCGTCGACGGCCCTGGCGACCTCCTTGCGCCAGCGGCGGTCCTGCCCGAGGGAGAGCACGTCGTTGGTGAGGTCGTAGTTCGCGGCGACGTCGTCGAACATCGAGGCGACTTCGTGCGGCTGCTTGTCCAGGGATGCGCGGGTCACTGGCGTTCGGCCTCGCAGACTCGGGTACGGACGGTACGGAGGTAACGGGACCATTGTCTCAGGGCCTCCCCGGCCCCGACCGGCAGGGCGCGCTCCGACCGGCGCGCGCACCCGGCAGGATCCGGACCCGGCCGCCGCCGACGCGGTCCGGCCGAGACGTCTCTCAGCGGCGCCGGTGGACCAGGCGGCCGTCGATGACGGTCGCCACGCACGTCGAGGCGCCGAGGCGGACGAGGGTGGCGCGGTCGGGGACGTCGAAGACGGCGAAGCGGGCGGGGCCGCCCGGCGCCAGGCGCGGCAGCAGCACGAGCGGCACCGGGGAGAAGGACGGACGCCCCGGCAGTGCCTCCGGCCGTCGGCCGACGGCGAGTCCGGCCCGGCGCACGGCGTCCACGGCGGCGCGCCCGCGCAGTTCACCGGCGACGGCCACCGTCCCGTGCGCCAGCATCCGCTGCACGCCGCGGCGCGCGGAGGCGCCCCGCCGCGCGGGGTCGGCGCGGAAGATCTCCTGCGCGCGCGGTCCGGTGATCGGCTGGGTGCCGAACTCCTCGGCCTCCCGCGGGTCCGGGTGGTAGGCCCCTTCGAGCAGCTCGGGCGCGTACGGGTTGAGCAGCCCGGGCGTGAGGATGCCGGGCCACCGCCGTACCCGTGCCTCGGGACGGACGGCGACCAGGTCGTCGAAGGGGCCGACGGCGGCGAGGTGCGCGCCGTCGACCAGCAGCGCGGTCTCGGGCGACGCCTCGGCGACGTGGATCGTCAGCACCACGGGGTCAGTTCGCGTCCAGGAGCTTCAGCTCCGGGTGCGCGGTGCCGCCCGCGATCGCCGTCGACGAGATGTGCGAGGCGACCCGCTCGTCGACCGGGTCGTTTGCCGGGTCGTCGTGCACGACCAGGTGCTCGTACGTCGTCGCGCGCTGTGCCGGGACGCGGCCCGCCTTGCGGATCAGGTCGATGATCTCCATGCGGTTCGAGCGGTGCTTCGCGCCCGCCGAGGAGACCACGTTCTCCTCCAGCATGATCGAGCCCAGGTCGTCCGCGCCGTAGTGCAGCGACAGCTGGCCGACCTCCTTGCCCGTGGTCAGCCACGAGCCCTGGATGTGGGCCACGTTGTCCATGAAGAGCCGGGCGATCGCGATCATCCGCAGGTACTCGAAGAGCGTCGCCTGCGTACGGCCCTTGAGGTGGTTGTTCTCCGGCTGGTACGTGTACGGGATGAAGGCCCGGAAGCCGCCCGTCCGGTCCTGCACGTCACGGATCATCCGCAGGTGCTCGATGCGCTCGGCGTTCGTCTCGCCGGTGCCCATCAGCATCGTGGACGTCGACTCGACGCCCAGCTTGTGCGCGATCTCCATGATCTCCAGCCACCGCTCGCCGCTCTCCTTGAGCGGGGCGATCGCCTTGCGCGGCCGCGCCGGGAGCAGCTCGGCGCCGGCGCCCGCGAAGGAGTCGAGGCCCGCCTGGTGGATCCGGGTGATCGCCTCCTCGACGGAGACCCCCGAGATCCGGGCCATGTGCTCGACCTCGGACGCGCCGAGGGAGTGGATGACCAGCTGCGGGAAGTCCTTCTTGATGGCCGCGAAGTGCCGCTCGTAGTACTCGACGCCGTAGTCCGGGTGGTGACCGCCCTGGAACATGATCTGCGTGCCGCCGAGCTCCACGGTCTCCGCGCAGCGGCGCAGGATGTCGTCGAGGTCGCGGGTCCAGCCCTTGGCGGTGTCCTTCGGCGGCGCGTAGAAGGCGCAGAACTTGCAGGCCGTGACGCAGACGTTCGTGTAGTTGATGTTGCGCTCGATGATGTACGTCGCGATGTGCTCGGTCCCCGCGTACCGGCGGCGGCGCACCGCGTCGGCGGCCGCGCCGAGCGCGTGCAGCGGCGCGGAGCGGTACAGGTCGAGCGCCTCCTCGGGGGTGATCCGGCCACCCTCGGCGGCGCGGTCGAGCACGGACTGGAGGTCGGCCTTCTCGGTCACCGGGTGTGTCCCTTTCGGAGGGGTCAAAGGGGGTCTTGACGAGCTGAACCAGCCTACGCCAGCGGTTCTCAGGACTTCCGCAGGGTGCCCGTCGGGCGGCCCGCGGCCTCCTCGGCGGAGCGGTAGGCCAGGGTTCCGTCGGCGTCGAGGGTGAGGGTGAAGGACGAGGCGCCGGTGGTGCAGAGGCCGACGGTGCCGGGACGGTCGGGGTCGGTGCGGTCGGCGATGCGGAGCTCGGTGGAGGTGGCGGCGGTGAGCCGGCCGATGCCGTGGCAGCTGACGGTGGTGCCGAGGACGCTGATGGTGTGCGTGGTGCGGACGACGTCCTCTCCGGTCCTGCCCTTGGCGACGACCACGGTGAAGTCGCCGTGCGGGGAGCCGTTGGCCTCCGTGGTGGGCCCGGTCCAGGTGCCGACGAAGGCGGCCGGGACGGCGGCGAAGGGGGCGGTGTTCGTGGGGGGTGTGCTGGGCGCCGGGGTGGGCTCTGTGGGGGTCGGTTCCCTGCTCGGCGTACCGGTCGTGGGTTCCGAGGCGTCCGGGGGGCTCGCGCTCGACGTGCTGCCAGGGGTCTTTCCCGCGTCGGCTCCCCGGTCGCCGCCCGGCAGCAGGTCGTAGAGGAACCCGGCGCCCAGCGTCACGGCGGCGAGCGCCCCCGCGAGGGCCAGCGCGAGCGTGCAGCTCACCCGGCGTCCCGCCAGGGAGAGGGTGGCCCGCCGCTCGGTGGGGGCGGTGGGCGTGGGGCCGCCCGGGACGGGCTGGCCGAGCGGGCCGGGCGGGGGGCCGAAGACGCCGGGATCGGGCAGGAGCTCCGACGCCACGAACGCCGGAGGGCCGAAGACGCCCGACGGCGGACCGGTCATGCCGACCTCCACGGACGGCGCCGTGAAGGGCACCGGGCCGGAGGCGTACGGGTGGGGATAGAGGGGATGGGGCCCGTCCCCGCGAGACCCCTCGCCCGCGTTCCCGTCCGCGCCCCTCTCGGTGTCCGCGTCCGCGTCCAGGTCCGCGTCGAAGTCCAGGAGGCCTACGGCGGTCCGGCTGATCTCCTCCAGGAGGCGGGGTGGCAGCCAGCCGGCCGCCACCAGCGTCGCCGCGCCGGCCGGGGCGAGGGCGGTCGCGACGGCCGTCGGGGTCGGGCGGGCCGAGGGGGACTTCGCGAGGCAGGCCGTCACCAGGTCGAGCAGCTCCCCGGAGAGCCCGCCCAGTTCGGGTTCCTCGTGGACCACCTTGTAGAGCAGGGCCGCCGAGGTGTCGCCGGGGAAGGGCGGGGCGCCGTTGGCCGCGTACGCGAGGACCGCGCCGAGCGAGAAGACGTCGGACGCGCCGGACGCGCCGTGGCCGAGGATCTGCTCGGGCGCCATGTAGCCGGGCGAGCCGATGGAGACCCCGCTCGCGGTGAGCGACGCCGTGCCGTCGGTGGCCCGCGCGATGCCGAAGTCGATGAGGCGGGGGCCCTCCAGGGTGGCCAGCACGTTGGACGGCTTCACGTCCCGGTGGACGAGCCCGAGCCCGTGCACGCCCGCCAGCGCCTCGGCGAGGCCGGCGCCCAGCGCGCGTACCGTGTGCGCGGGCAGCGGGCCGGCCGCCTCCACGGCGTGGGTGAGGTTCGGCCCGGCGACGTACCCGGTGGCGACCCACGGGACGAGCGCGTCGGGGTCGGCGTCCAGGACGGGCGCCGTCCACCGGCCGCCGACCCGGCGCGCGGCCGCGACCTCGCGCCGGAACCGCTCCCGGAACTGCTCGTCCAGGGCGAAGTGCGGGTGCACGATCTTGACGGCGACGGTCCGGCCGCCCTCCGTACGGGCCAGGTAGACGCGCCCCATCCCGCCGGCGCCGAGCCGGCCGAGGATCCGGTACGCGCCGATGGTCCTGGGTTCTCCTGCGTCGAGCGGCTGCATGTCTTCCCCCTTGGTGGCCCGGCGGCCCGGTCTGCTCGGTCGGTGGGCCGGTGTGGGCCGGTGTGCGCCGGTGGGTCGGGCCAGGTCGGTCGGCCCGGCCCGTGGGCCGCGTCACCACGATTCGGAACCGTACCCAGCCAACCGTTCGCCCACCACGCCCCTCCTCCCTTCCGTAGTACCTGTCGTCATCGACCGCCGTGCCCGAAACATCCGGAGTCGCCCCGTGAACCGCCGCCTCCCCAGGCTCCTCGCCACCACCCTCGCCCTCGGCACCGCGGCCGCACTGGTGACCGGCTGCTCGGACGAGGGCGCGCCCCTCAGCTTCGACACCCCCACGAGCGGCACGACGCAGGCGAAGGACCCGGGCAAGGAAGCGGGCAAGGACCCCGGCAAGGAGCCGGGCGAGGACGCGGGTGCGCGTACCGGCGGCGGTCCCGAGACGGTTCTGCCCACCGGCCCGAAGGCGAGCTTCAGGACGGCCAACTCCCTTGAGGACGGCACCAAGATCGGCGTCACCACACTCTCCGGCGCGAAGTCCGGTTTCACGGGCAAGGTGTGGGTGTGGGCACCGAAGCAGTATTTCGACCCGAAGTACGCGAAGAGCGGATTCCCGGTCCTCGTGGCCCTTCCGGGTGGAAACGGATATCCGATGAATTACTGGATGGGCACGGACCTCAAACTCCAGTCGAGCATCAGTACGTGGGCGGAGGAGGGAAAGAGCCTTCCGTTCATTGTGGTGATGCCTGTCCTCAACCCGGACGACACGTACTACTACGACGGCAGCGATATCCCGGGTCAGCCGAGAATGGGCACCTGGCTGACGGAGGACGTACCCGATTTCGTCCGGGCGAATTTCCGTACCTTCGCGTCCCGTGACGGCTGGGCATTCATGGGCTCGTCCTCGGGCGGCTTCGCCGGACTCAAGGCCGTGCTCCAACGCCCGGACCGGTTCAAGGCCGTGATCGCGTCGGGCCCCGACACCGTGCCCGACTCGCCGCTGTGGGCGGGGCACGAGACGGAGCGGCAGGCGAACAATCCGGAGAAGCTCGCCCGCGTCCTGGGCACGAAGCCGGACACCGAGAAGAACCGGGTCTACCTCGCGTTCCAGATCGGAACGGAGGAGTCCGGCATGGATCGCCTGAAGGCCTTCATGAAGAACTACACGAAGGGCCCGGTGAAGACCCGCCTCCAGGTCATCGAGGGCGGCGGGCACAACGCGAAGGGGTACGTGCGGGGGATGGGGGACGGCTCGATCGCGTGGATCAGCCGCCGGCTCCAGGGCCCGGTCCCGAGCCCCTGAGCCCGGGCCCCGCCTCTCGCGAGGAACGCGTCAGCGCCGGTGGGCGCCGAGGAGCTCCACCCGTACGTCCGCCGGGAAGCCGGTCGTCGGACCGGTCCTGCGGGCGAACTCACGTACCCCCGCCAGCTGCTCCGGGCCGAACCGGAAGTCCAGCGTCCGGAAGTACCGCTCCAGCAGCTCGGCGTCGAAGGACTCCCAGCGCGCCGCCTGCTCCGCGACCTTGGTGACCTCCACCAGCGACAGGTCCCGGGAGGCCAGGAAGGCCTCGTGGACCTCGCGGACGGTCTCCGGCTCCCGTGCCAGGAAGTCCTTGCGCGCCGCCCACACCGCGAAGACGAACGGCAGCCCCGTCCACTCCTTCCACATCAGCCCCAGGTCATGGACCTGGAGCCCGAGGCGCGGGGCGTCGTGCAGGGAGGCCCGCAGTGCGGCGTCGCCGATGAGGACGGCGGCGTCGGCCTCCTGCATCATCAGCCCGAGATCCGGCGGGCACGTGTAGTAGTCGGGCCGTACGCCGTACTGCTCGGCGAGGAGCAGCTGGGCGAGTCGCACGGACGTACGGGAGGTCGAGCCGAGGGCCACCCGCGCCCCGTCGAGCCGGTCCAGCGGCCGCTGGGAGACGATCACACAGGACATCACCGGGCCGTCGCAGCCCACGGCGATGTCCGGCAGGGCGACTAGATCGTCCGCGTTGCGGAGGTACTCGACGAGGGTGATCGGCCCGATGTCGAGGCCGCCTGCCACGAGCCGCTCGCTGAGCTTCTCCGGGGTGTCCTTGGTCAGCTCCAGGTCGAGGAGCGTTCCCGTGCGGGCCAGACCCCAGTAGAGGGGCAGACAGTTCAGGAACTGGATGTGTCCGACGCGGGGCCGGCTGCGCTGGTGGTCATCGGTTGCATTGTCCACATCGCGAGGCTAGACCCGTCTCGTACGGTGGACATCGCCGGGGCGCGCGTGGCGCTCACGTCAGCGCGTCAGAAGGCCGTCAAACGTGTGGGTGACGTGATCTTTCCCTCTAGTGCGTCGCACACCCTGCGTGCTACGCTCCTCGCAAGTTGCAGTTTGGTTTCCCTTGCAGTACAGAGCCTGCGGAGCATGTGACCCGCAGGCTTTTGTAGTTTTCAGACTTGTTTGCAGGTTCTGGAGCAGGGCAACCCTTTGGCCCAAGGAGGGCTTATGGCTACCGGAACCGTCAAGTGGTTCAACGCTGAAAAGGGCTTCGGCTTCATCGCCCAGGACGGCGGCGGCCCGGATGTCTTCGTCCACTACTCCGCGATCAACGCGTCCGGGTTCCGCTCCCTCGAGGAGAACCAGGTCGTGAACTTCGACGTCACGCAGGGTCCGAAGGGCCCGCAGGCGGAGAACGTCACCCCGGCCTAAGTTGCCCGGGTCGGCGATCGCGCACGGCTAGAGAAGTACCCAAGGAGCCCCGCTCCGTGCCTTCGGGCACGAGCGGGGCTCCTGCCTTTTAGGCTGGACGTATGACCGAACGGAAACCACCCGGCGTCAGCTTCGAGTCATTCGTGGACAAGCAGATCCGCGAAGCCGCGGAACGCGGCGAGTTCAGGGAGCTGGCGGGCTTCGGCAGACCGCTGGACGACGACACCGCGCCGTACGACGAGCTGTGGTGGATCAAGCAGAAGATGCACCGCGAGGGCGCGTCGGTCCTCCCGCCCGCGCTGGCGCTCCGCAAGGATGCCGAGGACGCCAGGGAGGCGGTCGACCGGGCCGTGCCGGAGGCCCAGGTGCGCCGGATCCTCGGCGAGATCAACACCAGGATCGCGGAGGCGCTGCGCCGCCCGCCCGCGGGCCCGCCGCTGAACCTGACGCCGTTCGACGTGGAGACGGTGCTGGCGGAGTGGCGGAAGTCGCGGAGGCCGCGGTAGTCGCGGGGCCGCGGTAGTCGCGGAGGCGGCGGTAGTCGCGGAGGCGGCGGTAGTCGCGGAGGCGGCGGTAGTCGCGCTCCGACCGGGACGGCAAGCGAGGAGTTGGGTGACATGAGGAGCGCCGACCTGCTGGCGGACGCGTTCGGCCGCGTCCAGGAGGCCGTGCACCAGGCCGTCGAGGGGCTGTCGGAGGAGGAGCTGACGGCCAGGGTCGACGAGGAGGCGAACTCGATCGCCTGGCTGGTCTGGCACCTCACCCGGGTCCAGGACGACCATCTCGCGGGCGTGTTCGGCACCGAGCAGGTCTGGACGGCCGACGGCTGGAAGGACCGCTTCGACCTCCCGTTCGCCGCGAAGGCCACCGGATTCGGCCACTCCAGCAAGCAGGTCGCCGCCGTCCGGGCCTCGCCGGAGCTGCTGCTCGGCTACTACGACGCCGTGCACGCACGGACCCTGGAACAGATCGGCGACCTGACCGACACGGACCTCGACCAGGTCGTGGACGAGGCCTGGGACCCGCCGGTCACCCTCGGCGTCCGCCTGCTGAGCGTCGTCGCCGAGGACAACCAGCACGCGGGCCAGGCGGCGTTCGTCCGGGGCGTGGTGGAGCGGCGCGAGGAAGCGTGACCGGGCCGCCCGGCAGGGGCGACCGGCGCGTGTGATCGCCGCCGGACAGACGTACAACCCTTCAGCCGTCCCAGGAGTCCCACCCCCAACGGCGAATCACCGCCGCCACCAGCACCTTTGGGGGAGGGACCCCTTTGATCCACGTTCGTACGCCCCGGCGACGTCTCGCCGCTGCGGTCACGGCCGTCCTCGCCGTCACGGCGGCCGGTCTGGCCACCCCGGCGGTGGCCACGACGCCCCGGCCCGGCACCGGAACGACGGCGTCCGCCGCGGCCACGCAGGACGCCTTCTCCCTGCCGGCCGGCTCACGCCTGTCCAGCGCCGGCACGTCGGGGCTCCTGACCAGCCTGTACGCCCCGAACGGGACCGTCGAGTACCGCTGGTCGCGGTACGCGGACGGCGTCACGACCCTGCTGCCGCCAGGGCCGTACATCGGCGGGCATCAGACGGACCTCGCCGTGAAGTCGGCCGGCAGCGTCCACACGCTCCACGACCTCGCCTCCGGCGCCGCCCCCGTGGCGATCGACACCACCGCTCTCGGCCCGAACGCGCAGCTCTGGCGGCTGGTTGGCGCCACTCTCGTCATGACGAAGCCCTCCGGCGCCGGCGGTACCGAGGTCCACCTCGTCAGCAAGCCGGCGGACACCGTCCTCGACCGGAAGGTGACCGGGCTGCCCGAGAACGCCTCGTTCCACCGCTTCGACATGTCCTCCCCCGACACCCTGATCCTCAGGTACACCACGGTCGGCGCGCCCGGACAGCACCTGGCCCTGGTGGACGTGGCCACCGGCACGGTCGTCGAGGACCGGCGCCTTCCCGACGCCCGCGCCGAGGGCGACAGCAGCACGTCCGCCACGCACGTGGCCTGGACCGAGGTCGCCGATCCCCGGCGGGTGACCTTGGCGGTGGCCCGGCGCGGCGACACCTCGGCCGAGCCCGAGCGCGTCCTCCTGGGGTCCGGCGCCGTCCTCGCCGAGCTGCTCGGCGACTGGGTGACGTACGGAGTGGACGAGACCGGGCAGTACCACCCCAACCCTCTCTACGGGCTGACGGCCCGCTCGCTGACGACCGGGAAGACCGTCAAGCTCCTGGACAGCGTGCAGAGCATCGCCCCCGCCGCCGGCGGCCGGCTGCTCGTGCGAGGCGGCACGGTCGAGCACGGCAGGGGCTTCTACCGGATCTCGCTCGGCTCGGACGGCACCCCCGTCGCCACGCTCGTGGCGAGCACCGGCGAACCCCTCGCGATCACCGCCGAGGCATACAAGCTGCCGTCCGGCGAAGTCGACCTCGGTAGCGGTGACGTGGACCTCCACTGGCTCCTCGATCGGGGCAACACCGAACTGCAGCTCCAGCTGACCCACACCGCGTCCGGCAAGCGGTGGACCTCCGAGCCCGCGTGGGGCACCCGGCCCGGCCTGAGCGGCGCCCGCTGGACCGGCCTGTTCGACGACTACACCGCCGCGTACAACGGCGACTACACCTGGCGCATGACGGTGAAGCCCAGCGACGGCATCGGGCCGACCGTGGAGCAGACCGGCACACTCACGGTCGCCAACAAGCCCGCCCCGCACGACTTCTCCGACAGCGGCTCCCCGGACCTGCTCGTCAAGGACGAATCGGGCCGGCTGGTCGGCTACGACGCCCGCCAGACGCTCTACCACACCGGGAAGTGGGGCTTCCCGAGCAAGCGCGAGCGGGTCGATCACGGCACGGGGTGGAACACCTACGACCGCTTCACCGCCCCCGGCGACATCGGCGGCTCGGTCCACGCCGACGTGCTCGGCCGGGACCGTACCGGCGTCCTGTGGCTCCACGCCGGTACCGGCAAGGGGTTCGCCCCGCGCACGAAGATCGGCGCCGGCTGGCAGATCTACGACAAGCTCACCGGCGGCAGCGACCTGACCGGCGACAACCGCCCCGACCTCGTCGCCACCGACAAGGCCGGGGACTTGTACCTGTACAAGGGCACGGGGAACGCGGCCGCGCCCTTCGCGCCGCGCAAGAAGATCGGCTGGGGCTGGGGCGTCTACAACCAGCTCACGGCCACCGGCGACATCGCCGGAGCCCCCGCCGGCGACCTCGTCGCCCGTGACAAGGGCGGTGTCCTCTGGCTCTACCTCGGCAAGGGCGACGGCACGTTCGCCGCCCGTACGAGGATCGGGGCCGGCTGGGACCGGTACACCGACATCGTCGGAGTGGGTGACACCAACCGGGACGGCCGTCCCGACCTGGTCGTCCAGGGCGTCATGGGCGGCACGTACGAGACCCTCGCCCACTACGAGGGCACCGGCGACTGGCGCGCGCCCTTCGGCTCGCGGCAGGGGGTCTCCAACCCGGACCCGCTCGGAACGGGCGACGTGACCCTGTTCTGACGGGCGACGTGACCCCGTTCCGACGAGGGCGAGCGGTCCTGCGGCGGCGTGGGGCGGATGCGGGCCGGGGCCCGGGTCCGCCCCTTGCTCAGAGGGCGAAGGCCGTGCCGGTGTCCGCCCCTTGCTCAGAAGGCGAAGACCGTGCCGGTCCCCGCGGTCAGCTCGCAGCTGTTGCCGAAGGTCTTCTTCCAGCTCACCGGGGTCTCGTCGAAGGTGCCCACCGCCGTCGCCGTGACCGGTTCGTAGACCAGCGCGCAGGCGCGGTCCGGGTTGCCCGTGAGCTTGTCGAACTCACCGTTGGCGAGGTCGAGGTCCTCGCAGGCCGTCTCGGCCGCGGGGTGGTTGCCGTCGGTCGGGCGACAGGCGAGCCAGACCTCCGTCACGTCGCCGGTCGCCTCCGAGGTGACCGTCAGGACGAAGCGGGTGGCCGGGTTCGGGGCGGCGGCGTCGGCCGTGCCGACGAGGGCGAGGCCCGCGAGGGTGGTCGTGGCCAGCGTGAACGCGAGGGTGCTCTTCATGACCCGGGCAACGAGGGATGGCGACCCGGGTCACTAGGCTCCATCCTCATGCACCGGAAGTTCATCCTCTTCGACGTGGACGGCACCCTGATGGACGCCGTCGCCAACCAGCGCCGTGTCTGGCACGCGTGGGCGGCCCGGCACGGGCTCGACGGGGACGAGGTGTACGCGGTCGCCCTGCGCACCCGCCCCGTCGAGACCTTCGCCGCCGTCGCACCCGGACTCGACCCGGAGGCGGGGCTCGCGCTGCTGCACGCGCTGGAGGACGAGGACGTACGCACCGGGGAGTACGCCGCCTTCGCGGGCGCAGCCGAGCTGCTCGCCGCGCTCCCGGCCGGCTCCTGGGCGCTCGTCACCTCCAACTACGCCCACCGGGTCCGGGGCCGTTTCGAGCGCACCGGGCTTCCGCTGCCCGGGCTGATCGTCGACGCCGCGTCCGTCAGCGAGGGCAAGCCCTCCCCCGTCCCGTACCTCCTGGCCGCCGAGCGGTTGGGCGCCTCCCCTGCCGACTGCCTGGTCGTCGAGGACGCGCCGTCGGGCATCCGCTCCGGGCTCGCCGCGGGCATGACGGTGTGGACGGTGAACAGCCCCACGCCGCCGGACGGAACCCACCGGCACTTCCCTGAACTGTCCGCGGCCGTCCCCGAGATCCTGGGGTTCGCGGGCGCCGAGCCCGGCATGATCTACACGACACCCCCGAGGGCAACTGTCCCTACGAGTCTGTGACTTGAGGGGCGCTGCGGACCGCAGGATAGCCTGGCTATCCTGTGCCTCATGCAGGGGGAACCGGAAAACAGCGCGCAGTTGAACGGAAGCGGAGCCCTACCGCTTCAGTCGGGGGATCCGCGGCGGATCGGGGCGTTCAAGCTCCTCGGCGTCCTCGGCTCCGGGGGTATGGGGCGGGTCTATCTCGGGGCGGTGCCGGGGAAGTTCGCGGCGGTCAAGCGGGTGCTTCCGGTGCTCGCCGAGGACACGGACTTCCTGAACCACTTCGGGCACGAGCTCGACAACCTGGCCCGGCTGCCCGGCGGGGCCAGCGTGCGGCTGCTCGCGAGCGACCGCACCGCGAAGCCGCCGTGGTTCGCGACCGAGTACATCCCGGGGATCACCCTCGACGAGGCGCTCGCGCTGCACGGCGGTCCGCTGCCCACCGCGTCCCTGTGGCGGCTGCTGCGGGAGGCGGCGGCCGGGCTGCGGGCGGTGCACGCCGCCGACATGGTCCACCGGGACCTCAAGCCGTCCAACGTGATGCTCACGGCCGACGGCCTGTCGCTCATCGACTTCGGGGTGGCGCGCGCGGCCGACCAGAGCCGGCTGACCAGGACGGGCATGGTCATCGGGACGCCCGCGTACATGGCGCCGGAACAGGCGGTCGCCGAGCCGCGGTTGACCGGGCAGGCGGACGTCTTCGCGCTGGGCAGCCTGCTGCTGTACGCGGCGACCGGCCGGCCTCCCTTCGGCGACGGTTCCGGGCCCGGTCTGCTCTACCGGATCGTCCACGGCGAGCCCGACTTCGGGCGGCTCACGGAGTCCGCCCCCGCTCTGGCCCATCTCGTACGGTCCTGCCTCGCCAAGGATCCCGCCGACCGGCCGACCGCCGCCGAGGTCATCGACCTCGCCGACGACTACGCGGACGGCACCCCGTGGCCGGCGGCCGTCATGGCGCGGGTCGAGGAGCGGTCCGCGTTCGCCGCGACGGCGCCCACGGCCGAGCAGCTCGCGGAACTCCCGGGCGAGGACGAGACCGTCGCCCCCGATTCGGTCGAGGACATCGGGACGGTGGCGCTCGTCCAGCGCGGCCCGCAGGAACCCCCGACGGCCGGCCCCGACCCGGCCGCGGCCACCGGGCCGGGCGCGAAGGCGCCACGGCAGGGCCGGCGCAACCGGTTCGTCATGCTCGTCGTGCCCGTCGTCGTGGCCACCGGCACCACCCTGACCGTCGCGCTCGGCCCGTACGAGATAGGCCGGCAGGGCGCGGGCCCCGACTCCTCGGCGGCGCGACCGTCCGCCTCCGCCTCGCAGCCGGCGCCCGGCACGTCCATACCGACGACCGCCAGCCCGTCCTCCTCCGTCTCGCCCTCGTCCGCGGGGCCGTCCGCGCCGGGATCGCCCTCGGGGCAGCCGTCCGGGGCCGGCCCGGCCGGTGCCGGAGCGGCGGACGGCGGTGCGGACGGCGGCGGGGTCGGTGGTGCTGCGGGTGGCGGCGCGGTCGGGGGCGGTGCGGCGGCGGGCGGCACCGGCTCCGGTCCCGGCGGTGGGGGCGGTGGGGACGCCGCGTCCGGGGGCGGCGGAGGCTCCACGCCGACCACCCCGCGGACCACGCGCCCGGCACCGCCGCCCTCCGGCGGCGGCTCGACGCCCTCGGGGACGTACTCCCTGGAGAGCGTGTCGAGCGGCCAGTGCGTGGGCGAGTACAACCCCGGCTACGGCGACTTCGCCAACACGCACACGTGTGGCGCGCACGACGGCGCGGGCAACCCGATCCACTTCGCGTGGACCTACGCGCCGGGATCCGGCGGCACCTTCCGGCTGATCAACAGGAAGACCGGTCACTGCCTCCAGGCGGGCGGGAACCCCGGCGGCGTCGGCGTCGCCGCCTGCAACGGCTCCAGCGACCAGGCGTGGAAGATCCGCGACACCACGTCCTCCGGCCGGACGATCATGAACGTGCGCAACGGGGAGTGCATGACCGTGGGCCCGCCGTTCCTGACCACGTACGCCTGCGACTCCGGCGACCGCGGCCAGCTCTGGCGGAACATCTCAGCCCTCTGACACAGGCCCGAAGACGGGGACGGTCGCCGCTCCGGCCCCGTCCCCCTCCGTGCGGAAGGTGACCTCCAGCTCCATCCCGATCCGGAGGTCCCCCTCCGCCACCCCCACCACCTCGGTCATCATCCGGGGCCCCTCGGCGAGGTCGACCACCGCCGCCACGTACGGCACGCGGTCGCCGAACGGCGGGAGGTCGTTGCGGTGGACGACCGACCAGGTGTAGAGCGTGGCCCGGCCGCTCGCGGGCTCCCAGGTCACGTCCTCGCTCCAGCAGTGCGGGCAGAACTCGCGCGGGTAGTGGTGCGCCCGCGCGCAGGCCGCGCAGCGCCGCAGGAGCAGGCGGCCTTCGCCCGCCGCCTCCCAGTAGGGGCGGGTGAAGGCGTCGACGTCGGGGGCGGCGGCCGTCATCCGAAGAGGCCGATCGCGTGGTCGAGGGACCAGGTCTGCCAGGACATCGCGAAGAGGGCGACGAGCGAGATCAGCGCCATCATCGCGTTCTGCCCCTGCTCGGCCCAGTCGTGGATCATCAGGACGAGGTAGAGGAGGTTCAGGAGCAGCCCGCCGACCAGGGCGACCGGGGTCAGGAGACCGAGGATCAGGCCGAGGCCCAGGGCGAGTTCGGCGTAGACGACGACGTACGCCATCAGCTTGGGGCGCGGGGCGACGACCGCGTCGAAGCCGCGCTTCACGAACGGCCACCGGTGCCTGCCGGCGACGTCCGCCGCCCACGCGATGCCGGTGCCGCGCTCGAACCAGCCCTTCTTGTCCTTGTGGCGCCAGCTCTCCAGCCACCACAGGCCGAGGCCGATGCGGAGGACGGCGAGCCATTCGGCGCCGGTCAGCCAGACGGTCTGCATCGGCGATACCTGCCCCTCCCGGAGATACGATCTGACGGTACGTCAGTTTACTGCGCCAGTTCAGCGGATTCCGCGCCGCCTGCGCAAGACCCCCGCAGGCCCCCACGCATCCCACCCATGCGTGACCGATTCGCAACCGAACCCCCTCTTGACCGAGACCCAACAAGTGAGCAGCTCGTTACGCTGAGCAGTCATGGTCAACACCCCCCATTCCAGAACCGATCACCCGGTGTACGTGATCGGGGGCGGGCCCGGCGGGCTCGCCGTCGCCGCCTCGCTGCGCGCGAAGGGCGTCCGGGCCGTCGTCCTGGAGAAGTCCGAGGCCGTGGGCGCCTCCTGGCGCTCCCACTACGACCGGCTGCGACTGCACACCACCCGCCGGCTCTCCGCGCTCCCCGGTCTCGCGATACCCCGCTCCTTCGGGCGCTGGGTCGCCCGCGCGGACGTGGTGCGGTACCTGGAGAAGTACGCCGAGGTGCACGAGCTGGAGATCGTGACCGGCGTCGAGGTGACCCGCGTCGAGCGGGCAGGAGACGACTGGCTGCTGCACGCGACGGGCGGCCGGCGGCTGACCGGGCGGGCCGTGGTCGTCGCGACCGGCTACAACCACACCCCGCGCCTGCCGGAGTGGCCGGGCCTGGAGACGTACGGCGGCGAGATCGCGCACGCGAGCGCGTACCGCGACCCGGCCCCGTACGCCGGGCGCGACGTCCTCGTCGTCGGCGCCGGGAACACGGGCGCCGAGATCGCGGTCGACCTCGTCGAGGGCGGCGCGGCGCGGGTACGGCTCGCGGTGCGCACGGTGCCGCACATCGTGCGCCGCTCGACGGCCGGGTGGCCGGCGCAGCGCACGGGCATCCTGGTGCGGCGGCTGCCGGTACGGCTCGTGGACAAGGCGGGCGGGCTGATGGCCCGGGTCGCCGTACCGGACCTCTCGGCGCACGGGCTGCCCCGCCCGGACACGGGGCTGTACTCGCGGGTGCGCGAGGGGGCGATCCCGGTGCAGGACGTGGGCCTGATCGACGCCGTGCGGGCGGGCACGGTGGAGATCGTGGGCGCGGTCGCGTCCTTCGACGGCGACAAGGTCGTCCTCGCGGACGGCTCGGCGATCGGCCCGGACGCGGTGATCGCGGCGACGGGCTACCGGCGGGGCCTGGAACCGCTCCTGGGCCACCTGGGCGTCCTGGACGAGCGCGGCCGCCCGACGACACACGGCGCGCGGACCCCGCGCGAGGCGCCGGGGCTGTACTTCACGGGGTTCACCAACCCGATCAGCGGGATGTTCCGCGAGATGGCCCGGGACGCGGAACGGATCGCGCGGGCGATCGGGAGATCGTCCGGTAGGTAGGGGGCGGGGGTTCGGGGCGGGGCCTCGGGGCGGGGGCTCGCGGCGCGGCCCGGCGCCGGGCCGGCCCTGGGGCCGGGCGGGGGGTTCGGGGCGCGGCCCGGCGCCGGGCGGCCCTGGGGCCGGGCGGGGGGCTCGGGGCGCGGCCCGGTGCCGGGCCGGCGCTGGGGCTCGGGGTCCGGGGCCCAGGGGTTCGGGCCGAAGGCGTGGCGGCGCGGAGGAGCTCCCGCCCCTCCGGGTTCGGTGAGATCGGTCGCGTCGGGGCCATTCCTGACTTGCCGTCAGTTCTGTAATCTGACTGGGCGTCAGGTAATGCACCATGGGCGGAAGGGTGGAGCGGAACGATGCTCGGATCGACTCACGGCACCTTCACCACCGATCTCCGCGCCCGCGTGGTCGCCTGCGGCGAGCACCCCGGGCCGGCCACCGCCGTCGTGCACGGCGTCACCGCCGTGGCGGGCGACACGGACGTCAGCGGGCGACCGCTGCACGCGCCCGTGCCGGACCTCGACCGGTTCTTCCGGCCCGGGTCCGTCGCCGTCGTCGGGGCCTCCGACGCCGAGGGGCGGCCGAACACCGGGATCACGCGGCAGCTGATCGCCTGGGCCGAGCGGGTCGGCGCCCGGCTCGTGCCCGTGCACCCGACCCGTACGACCGTCTTCGGCATCGACTGCGTGCCCTCCGTCGGCGCGCTCGCCGACCCCGTCGACCTCGCCGTCCTGCTCGTCGCCGATCCGCTCCCCGTGATCGAGGAACTCGCCGAGGCCAAGGTGCGGTTCGCCGTCGCCTTCGCCTCCGGGTTCGCCGAGACCGGGGACGAAGGGGCAGCCGCGCAGGAACGGCTCGCCGACGCCGTACGCCGCTCCGGTGTCCGTCTCCTCGGCCCGAACACCAACCTCAACGCCTTCGAGCGCTTCCGCGACGACCTCGACGGGCCCGCCATCGCGCTCATCACCCAGTCCGGCCACCAGGGTCGGCCCGTCCACACCCTCCAGGAGCTGGGGGTACGGCTCTCCCACTGGGCGCCGACCGGCAACGAGGCCGACCTGGAGACCGCCGACTTCATCTCGTACTTCGCGACCCGCCCCGAGGTCGGGGCCATCGCCTGTTACGTCGAGGGCCTCAAGGACGGCCGCTCCTTCCTCCTCGCCGCCGACCGCGCCGCCCGCGAGGGCGTGCCCGTCGTCGCGGTGAAGGTGGGGCGGACCGAGACCGGGGCGCGGATGGCCGCCTCGCACACGGGGAAGCTGACCGGCGCGGACCAGGTCGTGGACGCGGCCATGCGCCAGTACGGGGTGATCCGGGTCGACGGGCTCGACCAGCTCCAGGACACCTCGGCCCTGCTGGCCCGGGCGCGCAAGCCGGTCGCGGAGGGGGTCGTCGTGTACTCGATCTCCGGCGGGACCGGCGCGCACTTCTCCGACCTCGCCACGGCGGCCGGGCTGAGCCTGCCGACGCTCTCGCAGGCCAAGCAGGACGAGCTGCACGCGTGGATACCGCCGTACCTGAACGTCGCCAACCCGGTCGACAACGGCGGCCACCCGGTGGGCGACTGGCGCGGCCGGAAGATCATCGACGCGATCCTCGCCGATCCGTCCGTCGGGGTGCTGATCTGCCCGATCACGGGCCCGTTCCCGCCCATGAGCGACAGGCTCGCGCAGGATCTGGTGGAGGCCGCGGAGGCCACGGACAAGCTGGTGTGCGTGGTGTGGGGGTCGCCGGTCGGGACGGAGGCGGCCTACCGGGAGACCCTGCTGGGTTCCTCGCGCGTCGCCACCTTCCGTACGTTCTCCAACTGCATCGGGGCCGTGAAGGCCTACCTCGACCACCACCGCTTCACCACCGCCTACCGCTCCCCCTTCGACGAGGCCCCGCGCACCCCCTCGCCCTCCTTCCGCAAGGCGCAGGCGTTGATGCGGCCCGGCCGGCAGCTCAGCGAGCACGCGGCGAAGCAGCTGCTGCGGGCGTACGGGATCCGGGTGCCGCGCGAGCAGCTGGTGACGAGCGCGGCGGCGGCGGTCCGGGCGGCCGGGCTGGTCGGCTATCCGGTGGTGATGAAGGCCTCGGGCGCGCAGCTGGCGCACAAGACCGAACTGGGCCTGGTGAAGGTGGGGTTGACCTCGGCGAGCCAGGTGAGGGACGCGTACCGGGAGCTCACCGACATCGCGCGGTACGAGGGCGTGGACCTCGACGGGATCCTGGTCTGCCAGATGGTGGGCCGGGGCGTCGAGATGGTGGTGGGCGTGACCCGCGACCCGCTCTTCGGGCCGACGGTCACCGTGGGGCTCGGGGGCGTCCTGGTGGAGGTCCTGAACGACGCGGCGGTGCGCGTGCCGCCGTTCGGCGAGGGCCAGGCCAGGGACATGCTGGGCGAACTGCGCGGGCAGGCTCTGCTGAGGGGCGTACGGGGGGCTCCGCCGGCGGACGTGGACGCGCTGGTGGAGGTCGTGCTGCGGGTGCAGCGGATGGCCCTGGAGCTGGACGGCGACCTGGCCGAACTGGACATCAACCCGCTGATGGTGCTGCCTCGGGGGCAGGGCGCGGTGGCGCTCGACGCGCTCGCGGTGTGCCGATAGGAGCCCTGGTGGAAGACCTGCTGCACGAGGTCGGGAACGGCGTCTCGTGGATCACGCTCAACCGGCCCGAGGCGATGAACGCGGTCACCTGGGACCAGCGGGAGCGGATCATCGCGCTGCTCGGCGAGGCGTCCGGTGACCCGGCCGTACGGGCGGTGGTGTTGACGGCGACCGGGCGGGGCTTCTGCGCGGGGGCGGATCTGCGGGGCGGGCCGTCGTCGGGCGGGCGAAGCGAGAGGGGGGACCCCCCGGCCGGAGGCGGGGGGAGGGTGCCGGGGGACGTGGCGCGGACGATCCGGCAGGGCGCGCAGCGGTTCATCGGAGCCGTACTGGACTGCGAGAAGCCGGTGATCGCCGCGGTGAACGGGACGGCGGCCGGGATCGGGGCGCATCTGGCGTTCGCGTGCGACCTGGTGCTCGCGGCGGAACCGGCGACGTTCATCGAGGTGTTCGTACGACGGGGCCTGGTGCCGGACGGAGGCGGGGCGTATCTGTTGCCGAGGCTGATCGGGCCGCAGCGGGCGAAGGAGCTGATGTTCTTCGGCGACGCGGTGACGGCCGCCGAGGCCCGGGAGCTGGGCCTGGTGAACCGGGTGGTGCCGGCGGAGGAGCTGGAGAAGACGGCGCGGGAGTGGGCGGAGCGCCTGGCCCAGGGCCCGACGCGGGCGCTCACCCTGACCAAGCAGCTGGTGAACGCCTCGCTGGACACGGACCGTACCGCCGCCTTCACCGCGGAGGCGGCGGCACAGGAGATCAACATGACGACGCGGGACGCGAACGAGGGCGTCGCGAGCTTCGTGGAACGCCGGACACCCCGGTACGAGGGTCGCTGAGGCCCTTCGAGGTGCGGGTGGCGGTCGCGTTTCCGGTTCGGGCCGCATCCGGGGTTCCGATCTGACGAGCCGTCAGCTCTAATGGGAGATGTGATGGGACACGCTGGGATGGCGGCCACCGCCGTCCGATACCTCAGGTCCGCCGGCTCGCCGACGGCTGCCGAATCGCTTCACCGGCCCCGGCCCCGGCTGCGGGCGGTGGGCGAGGACGAGCGGCCGGCCGTCGACCCGGCCGAGTTCCGGCGCGTGCTCGGGCACTTCGCGAGCGGGGTCACCGTCGTGACGGCCCTCGACCCGGACGGGCCGACCGGCTTCGCCTGCCAGTCGTTCGCCTCGCTCTCCCTGGACCCGCCCCTGGTCGCCTTCATGGTCGCCCGCACGTCGACGACCTGGCCCCGGCTCGCCCGGGCCGGCGCGTTCTGCGTGAACGTCCTGGGCGCGGACCAGCGGGAGCTGTGCCTGGGCTTCGCGCGGAGCGGCACGGACAAGTTCGCGGGCGTCCCGTACGACCCGGCCCCGGCCACGGGCTCCCCCCGGCTGACCGGCGCCCCGGCCTGGATCGACTGCACGATCACCACCGTCCACACGGGCGGCGACCACCTGATCGTGGTGGGCCGCGTGGAGGCCCTGGGCACCCCCACCGAGGACGAGATCGAGCCCCTCCTCTTCCACCGCGGCCGCTTCGGGCGCTTCAGCGGCTAGGTGTATCGACCCGTAGGGTTGATACACCTAGGCGGCCGCGGCCAGGGCTGCCGGTTCGCGGCGGCGGATGATCAGGGCCATGAGGGCTGCCGCCGCGCAGAGGGCGCCCGAGGCGTACCAGACGACGTCGTACGAGCCGAAGACGTCGCGGGCCACGCCGCCCGCGAAGGCCACGGCGGCCGCGCCGACCTGGTGGGAGGCGAGGACCCAGCCGAAGACGATCGCGCTGTCCTCGCCGTAGTGCTCGCGGCACAGGGCGATCGTCGGCGGGACGGTGGCCACCCAGTCCAGGCCGTAGAAGACGATGAAGAAGATCATCGGTGGGTGGACCGTCGGCGCGAGCAGCATCGGCAGGAAGAGCAGGGACACCCCGCGCAGCGCGTAGTAGACCGCCAGCAGGCGGCGCGCCTCGAAGCGGTCCGTGAACCAACCCGACGCGATCGTGCCGACCACGTCGAAGACCCCGATCACCGCGAGCAGCCCGGCCGCCGCCGTGATCGGCATCCCGTGGTCGTGGGCGGCCGGTACGAAGTGGGTCCTCACCAGGCCGTTCGTCGACGCCCCGCAGATCGCGAAGGTGCCCGCCAGGAGCCAGAAGGGGCCCGTGCGGGCCGCCTTGAACAGCACCGTCACCGCGCGCCGCGCCGCGCCCGTGACCGGGGCCGGCTTCGGGACGAACTCACCGCCGTACGGGGCGAGGTCCACGTCCGCCGGGTGGTCCCGCAGCAGCAGCCACACGAAGGGGACGACCGCGAGCGCCGCGAGCGCGACGGTCACCGCCGCCGGGCGCCAGCCCTCGTTCTCGACCAGCCAGGAGAGCAGCGGCAGGAAGACCAGCTGGCCCGACGCGCCCGCCGCCGTCAGGATGCCGGTCACCAGCCCGCGCCGGGCCACGAACCACCGGTTCGTCACCGTCGCCGCGAACGCCAGCGCCATCGAGCCGCTGCCGAGACCGACGAGGACGCCCCAGTACAGGACGAGTTGCCACGGCTGCGTCATCCACACCGTCAGCACCGAGCCGAGCGCGATCACGCTCAGCGCGACCGCGACGACCTTACGGATGCCGAACCGGTCCATCAGCGCGGCGGCGAACGGCGCCGTCAGTCCGTACAGCGCGAGGTTCACCGACACCGCGAAGCCGATCGAGCCGCGCGACCAGTCGAACTCACCGTGCAGTGGCTCGATCAGCAGCGTCGGCAGCGAGGCGAAGGCAGCCGCCCCGATGATCGTCACGAAGGTGACGACGGCGACGGACCATGCGCGGTGGACGCGGGGCGTGCGGGGAGAGAGGGGCGGCGCCTGCCTCTCGGTTGTCTGGGTCACGTCACACAGCTTGCTGGCCCGGCGCCCTCCCCACCATTGGCCCGAATGACAGCTTTCGCAAGGATCGGGACACGCTCCTGACAGGCGCCCTTCCGCGACCCCGCTCAGGCGCCCTTCCGCGTCCCCGCTCACGCCCGCGGCAGTCCCCTGATCGGCCGGACCGCGAGCAGCGCCCCGACCACGAGGACCGCGATGACGGCACCCGCCAGCAGCACCTCCTCCGTGCCGACCGCCTCCGCCACCGGGCCCGCGAGCGCCCGGCCCGCCGCCATCATCAGGAGCGAGCCGGCCACTTCGTAGGCGTGCATCCGGTTCAGCGCGTCCTGCGGCACGTGCGTCTGGACCGAGGTCGACCACATGACCAACCAGAACGCGAAGGCCGCGCCGCCCAGGAACTGCCCGAGCCCGAGCAGCGCCACGGGCGCGCCGACGCCCAGCAGGACGAGGTTCACCGGCAGCCCGAGGAGGGCGACCGCGCCCGCCGCGAGCGGGCGGCGGGGCCGCAGCCGCAGGGCGAGCAGCCCGCCGGCCGCGTTGCCCGCGCCCGCGACGGCCATCAGCCAGCCGTACGTGGCCGAGCCGTGGTCGCCGGTCACCAGGGTCGCGGTCAGCGGCACCATCGGCCCGGCGACCGTGAGTCCGTACACCGTCCAGATCGCGATCACGCCCCACAGCCAGCTCCGCGCCGTGAACTCCCGCCAGCCGACGACCATCTCGGCGCGCAGCGAGCCGCGCCGGACCGAGTCGGCGGGCCGGGCGGGCAGCCGCATCAGGGTGAGGCAGAGCGCGCTGACGGCGAAGGTCGCGCCGTTGAGCCCGTAGACGGCGCCCGCGCCACCGGTGAGCGCGACGAGGACGCCCGCGACGGCCGGTCCCGCCATCGTCATCAGCGACTCGACGACGCGCAGGACCGCGTTGGCGCGCTGCACGTCGGGGGCGATGCGCGGGATCGTGGACGCGACGCCCGGCTGGAAGAGCGCGGCGCCGATGCCGCTGAGGGCGCTGAGGGCGTACACCGCCCAGAGGGGCGGGCTGCCGACGGCGAAGGCGACGGCGAGCACGGCCGCGCCGGGCAGCCGGATCAGATCGGCGAGGACCATCATCCGGCGGGCCGTGAACCGGTCCGCGAGGACCCCGCCGACGATGACGAAGAGGGCGAAGGGCCCGATCCAGGCGCCGAGTGCGTAGCCGACGGAGGAGCCCGGGTACCCGGCGCCGAGCAGGCCGGCCGCGAGGGCGACGGGCACCATGCCCTCGCCGAAGACGGCGGCCGCCCGGGCCACGAAGAAGAGCCGGAAGTCGCGGTTCCAGAGGGCGGGGGCCTCGACCGGCAGCGTGCCGGGAATGAGGTCCCGGCCCGGGGACTTGTAGGAGGGGTACTGCGCCTGCGTGGTCGTCGGTCTGTCCCTGCGGCCGCCGGCCGGGCTGTCCGTCTGCTTGTCCGTCACGGATCCGACTTCTAGCAGAAGTGGTCTGGACCACCAAGGGGTTTTACGTGCCGCACCGCGTCGCCGTCCTGGCCCTGCCCGGCCTCCTCCCCTTCGAGCTGGGCATTCCCCACCGGATCTTCGGCCGCGCCAAGGCCGCCGACGGACGGCCGCTGTACGAGATCGTGACCTGCGCCCCGGTCGCGGGGCCGGTCAGGACGGACGCCGACTTCGCGATCCAGGTGGAGCACGGCCCGGAGGCACTCGCCACGGCGGACACGGTCGTGGTGCCGGCCTCGTACGAACTGGGCCCGGTGCACGACGAGGGCCGGCTGACGGACGAGCTCGCGGCGGCGCTCGCGCGCATCCGGCCCGGCACGCGGCTCGTCTCCATCTGCACCGGCTCGTACGTGCTGGCCGCCGCCGGCCACCTCGACGGGCGTCGCGCCACCACGCACTGGGCCTCGGCCGCGCACTTCCAGCGGATCTTCCCGAAGGTGCGCGTCGACGCGGACGTCCTCTTCGTCGACGACGGGGACGTGCTGACCTCGGCGGGCGTCGCGGCCGGGATCGATCTGTGTCTGCACATCGTGCGCCGGGACCACGGCAGCGCCGTCGCCAACGACGTGGCCCGCATGACCGTCGTACCGCCGCATCGGGACGGCGGGCAGGCCCAGTACATCGAGCGGCCGGTGCCGGAGGCGGGGACGGCGGGGACGACGACGGCGCGGGCCTGGGCGCTGGCGCATCTGCACGAGCCGATCCAGCTGCGGGACCTCGCGGTACGGGAGGCCATGAGCGTACGGACGTTCACCCGCCGCTTCCGGGACGAGGTCGGCGTCAGCCCCGGCCAGTGGCTGACCCAGCAGCGGGTCGAACGGGCCCGCCACCTCCTGGAGTCCACGGACCTGCCGGTCGACCAGGTTGCTCGCGACGCGGGCTTCGGCACGCCTCAGTCGCTGCGGTCGCACCTCCAGTCGGCGATCGGCGTGACACCGACGACGTACCGGCGGACGTTCCGCGCGGCGGCGGGCTAGAAGCCGGCGGCTGGACCCAGGCGCGCGAGCCCGGCGTGGTCCACAGGACGCCCCCTAGAACGTCAGCACGCCCCGCGCGACCTTGCCCTGCTCGGCGTCCCGCGTCGCCCGGGCGAACTCCTCCACGGGGTACGTGGCGGTGACGAGTTCGTCGAGCAGGAGGCGGCCCTCGCGGTAGAGGTCGGCGTAGAGGGCGATGTCCTTCTGCGGGCGGGAGGAGCCGTAGCGGCAGCCGAGGATGGACTTGTCGAGGAACATCGCGGCGGGCGGGAAGCTCGCCTCGGCGGTGGGTGCGGTCATGCCGAGGAGGATCGCCTGCCCGTGCCGGTCGAGGAGGTCGACCGCCTGCCGGACGAGGCCCACGTGCCCGACGCACTCGAAGACGTGGTCCGCGCCGGTGGGGAGGATGTCCCGGACGGCCGCCGTGGAGTCGAGGAAGTGCGTGGCGCCGAAACGGCGGGCGGTCTCCTCCTTGGCGGGGTTGGTGTCGACGGCCACGATCGTGAGCGCGCCGGCGATCCGGGCGCCCTGGAGGACGTTGAGTCCGACGCCACCGGTGCCGATCACGACGACGGTCTCGCCGCGGTCGACCCCGGCCCGGTTGAGGACGGCGCCGACGCCGGTGAGGACGCCGCAGCCCATGAGGGCGGCGGAGGTGAGCGGGATGTCCGAGGGGATCTTCACGGCCTGGACGGCCTTGACGACGGTCTTCTCGGCGAAGGAGGAGTTGGCGGCGAACTGGTAGAGCGGCTCGCCCGTGCCGGTACGGGAGAACGGCCGCTTGGGCATGCCGATGGCCTTACGGCACATGGTGGGGCGGCCGCGGTCGCAGTCGGCGCAGGCGCCGCAGTTGGCGAGCGTGGAGAGGGCCACGTGGTCGCCGGGGACGACATGGGTGACGCCGGGCCCGACGGCCTCGACGACCCCGGCGCCCTCGTGTCCGAGGACGACGGGGGCGGGGAAGGGGATCGTGCCGTCGATGACGGCGAGATCGCTGTGGCAGAGCCCAGCGGCGGCGACGCGCACGAGCACGTCACCGGGGCCGGGTTCGCGGACCTCCAGGTCGTGCACGACCTGGACCTGCTTGCCGTCGTAGACGACACCTCTCATGACGTACGCCTCCCCTGTCACGGGACCGGGGAACCTCCCCGCCCCCTTTCCGAACCTCTGCCGGTGCGGGCCCCGAACCCCCGCCGGTGCGGACCCCGAGCCCCTTGCCCCGCCTCGTGAGCGTGCCGTCCTACCCGTTCGGGCGGGAGCCCTGCGCCGCCGCCCTCGCCATCTCCTCCAGCAGCGCCAGCATCGGCATCGGGTCCACCCCGACCGTCCCCGGCAGGAAGTCCGCGATCCGTTCCGGCGTCCACGCGCCCGACTCCGCGTAGCCCGCCCGCAGCTCCCTCGGCTGGGCCCAGACCGCGATCTTCGGACCCGCGATCGTGTAGACCTGGCCCGTGATGCGTTCCTCCCGCGCGCGGTCCGACAGCAGGTAGACGACCAGCGCCGCCACGTCCTCGGGCTCCCCGATCTCCTTCAGCTCCATCGGGACGTTGGCCGACATCCGCGTCCGCGCGACCGGCGCCACCGCGTTCGCCGTCACGCCGTACTTGTGCAGCCCCAGCGCCGCCGACCGCACCAGCGAGATGATCCCGCCCTTCGCCGCCGAGTAGTTCGCCTGCGCCACGGACCCCTGGTGGTTGCCGCTCGTGAAGCCGATCAGCGTCCCGCCGCCCTGCTTGCGCATCACCGCCGACGCCGCCCGGAAGACCGTGAACGTCCCCTTCAGGTGCGTCGCGACGACCGGGTCCCACTCCTCCTCGGACATGTTGAAGAGCATCCGTTCGCGCAGGATCCCCGCCACGCACACGACCCCGTCGATCCGCCCGTACTCCGCCAGCGCGACGTCGACGATCCGCTGCCCGCCCGCCATCGTCGAGATGTCGTCGGCGACCGCGACCGCCGAACCCCCCGCCGCCTCGATCTCCTTCACCACCGCCAGCGCGACCTCGGACGTCGGCTCGCCGCCCTCGATGGAGACTCCGTAGTCGTTGACGACGACCTTGGCCCCCTCCGCCGCGCAGGCGAGGGCCACCGCGCGCCCGATGCCGCGCCCCGCCCCCGTCACCGCCACGACCTTGCCTGCCAAGAAGTTCCCCACGCCCGGCCCCTTCCCGCATTTTCTGACGGTCCGTTAGATTCGTTCGTCAGCTGGATTCTACGACCCGTCAGATACCGGAGAACAAGACCCGCGGAGCCCCCGATGTCAGATACCGCCTCAGACCATGCCTCGGACCACGCGTCCACCCCCGAACGCCTCCCCGCGTCCGAGCCCGCCTCCGACCCCGCGTCCGACCCCGCGTCCGACCCCGTGCCCGACTCCGCCTCCCGGCCCCCGCAACTCCCCGCCGAGTTCCACGACATCGCCAAGCGCGTCAACAACTGGGGCCGCTGGGGCCGGGACGACGAGATCGGGACGCTCAACCTGATCACCGACGACGCCGTACGCGAGGCCGTCGCCACCGTCCGCTCCGGCCACCGCGTCCCCCTCGCGCTCGACCTCCGGCAGGACGGCGTGCAGACCGGGATGATCCCCGGCCGGGTCAACCCGCTCCACGTCATGGTCCAGATCAACCAGGAGCTCTTCGGCCCGGGTACGGTCGCCACCAGCGACGACGCCGTGACCTTCGGCCTCCAGGCCGGCACCCACTGGGACGCCCTCACCCACGTCTCGCACTCCGGCAAGATCTACAACGGCCGCCCCGCCGCCACGATCACCCCGCACGGCCGCTCCGCGTACAGCGGCATCCACACCGCCCGCCACATCGCCGGCCGGGGCGTCCTCCTCGACGTCGCCGCCGCCAAGGGCCTCGACCGGCTGCCCGGCGACCACGCCGTCACCCCCGAAGACCTCGACGAGGCGGCCGAATTCGGCCGGGTCACCGTCCGGGCCGGCGACATCGTCCTCGTACGGACCGGCCAGGTCCGGCAGTACCTGGCCGGCGACAGGCACGGCTACGCGTTCCCCTCCCCCGGCCTCTCCATCCGTACGCCCGAGTGGTTCCACGCCCATGACGTCGCCGCCGTCGCCAACGACACGCTCACCTTCGAGATCTTCCCGCCCGAGATCGAGAACCTCTGGCTACCCGTGCACGCCCTCGACCTGGTCGAGATGGGCATGCTCCAAGGGCAGAACTGGAATCTGGAAAGTCTGTCCACAGCCTGTGCACAACGCGAGCAGTACGCGTTCCTGCTCTCCGCGATGCCCGAGCCCTTCGTCGGCGGCACGGGCACACCGGTGGCGCCGGTGGCGATTCTCTGAAACGACGCCGACTCACGGCCCTACGGCGGGTGGCGGCGCGCTCGCGCGCGCCCCGAGCACGGCACGACCGCCACCGCCACCCGGCCACGACCCGCACTCGTCGAGGGCAGCGCGACGTCCGCGCACGCCCTCGTCGTCCCCTCGCGACGAATCGCTCACCCCAGGGTGAACAAATCCCCACGAACCGTCAACAGTGCACCGATGTACCGGAGCTCGCCGCCGAAGCCCCCGAAGCCGCCGAAGCCGCCGCGCCCACCGAGCCCGCGGAGCCTGCGGAGCCCACCGAGCCCGCGGAGCCGGCGACCGAGCCGACCGTGGAGGTCAGCGCCGCCGGGCCCGCCGCCGGCGCCGGAGGCGTCATCGGCGCCCCCCGGTCGACCTCGCACCAGATGCTCTTGCCCGCACCCTCGCGCTGCCATCCCCACCGGTCCGCCAGGCCGTCCACCAGCTCGAGCCCGCGCCCGTTGGTGTCGTCGCCGTGCGCGTGCCGGGGCCGCGGCGGCCGGTCGCTGGAGTCGGCGACCTCCACCCGTACCGTCCCGGCCTCCGGACAGCCCGCGCCGAACAGCATGCGCAGCACGGCCGGACAGCCCGTGTGCACCACCGCGTTGGTCACGAGCTCGGAGATGAGCAGCACCAGCGTCTCGGCCAGCGGCTCGTCATCGCCTATGCCCGATCCGGCGAGCCTCGAACGCGCCCATCGCCGGGCCCGCCCCACCTCCGCCGGGTCCGGCCCGACCTCCAACTGAACCTGAAGCACCTGCACCGCTCACACCATCCGAACCGGCGGACACATCGCCTCGCGCCTCACAGCCATCGACGTCCTCACGGACCGTGATTCCCTTGTGAGACAGCATGGTTGACGTACAGTCACCGCAACAAGCGCTTCGGGCATATTCCAGCGCGAAGGAGTACGCATGGTCCATACTGTGCGACGCACGCTGCGGGGAGTCGAACAGGAGGCCGTCCAGCGCCTCCACGGGGTATCAGCGGCGGGCACCGTCCGATCCGGGGTCACCGCTTCGGCGACACCGGGACGGTCCGGGCTCACAACCACTCGCATCCCACGGAGGGTACCGGAGCGGGACCCCGACTCCGGGCCGTGACGGCCCGCCCGAAGGACACAACCCGATATCGACGCTGCGTGAGCGCCCGCGCACCGGGCGGCTACAGCGCGGCCGCCTCGGCCTCCTCCGCGCGCGCCTTCGCCGGTCCGCGCTCGGCCCGCACCCAGGCCCGTTTGAGGTGAAGGTGCACGTCGGCCTCCCAGGTGAACCCCATGCCGCCGTGCACCTGGAGACAGTCCCGCGCGCACGCCACCGCGGCCTCGTCGGCGAGCAGCTTGGCCCCGGCGATCTCGACGGGGTCCCCGGTGACGGCGGCACCGTACACGGCCGCCCGGGCGACCTCCGTCCGTACGAGCATCTCCGCGCACAGGTGCTTGACCGCCTGGAACGCGCCGATCGCCTGCCCGAACTGCTCCCGGGTACGGGCGTACGAGACCGCCGCCTCGGTCGTCCGCCCCGCGCTCCCGAGCTGCTCGGCAGCGGTCAGGAGGGCGGCGACGGAGCCCGTCCCGCCGGCTCCGCCGCGCCCCGGCAGCCGGTGCACGGGGGTCAGGGGGTCCACCGACCGCACGGGCACGGCGCCGGTCGCGTCCCCCAGGACCACGTCCGCCGCGTCCAGCCACTCGACCAACGCCCCGTCGACGGCCGTCACCACCGCCTCCCCCTCCGCGGCCCCCTCCACCGCGCCCGCCGCCAGATGCGTGGCGATCAAGGGCCCCGGCAGCAACACCCGCCCCGCCTCCTCGAAGACGAGCACCGCCTCGGGCAGTCCGAGCCCCACGCCGCCCTCGGCCTCCGGCAGCCGGAGCGCGAAGAACCCGGCGGCCCCCAGCTCCCGCCACAGCCCCCGGTCGAGCCCGGCGCCCTCGACCGCCGCCCGCAGCGCCTCCCGTCCGAAGCGCCCCTCCAGCAGCTCCCGTACGCCCGTCCTCAGCGCCTTCTGGTCGTCCGTCAGCCGGAAGTCCACGAGTTCACCACCACCCCTCACCGCCCCTTCGGCAGGCCGAGAATGCGCTCGGCGACGATGTCGCGCTGGATCTGGCTGGTCCCCGCCGCGATCGTGTACGACAGCGAGGAGAGCCGGTCCACGGTCCAGTCCCGGTCCAGGTCCAGCGCGTCCGGCCCCAGCACGTCCGCCGCCGTGTCGTAGAGCTCCTGGCGCGCGTGCGAGTAGCGGAGCTTGAAGACCGAGCCCCCGATCCCGGGCACCCCGCCGGTCGCCTCCGCCTCGCTGACGTTCCACTGGGTCAGCCGCCACAGCGCGCGGAACTCCGCGCTCAGCCGTCCCAGGCGCCGCCGCACACCCGTGTCGTCCCAGGTGCCGTTCTTCCGGGCCGCTCCCGCGAGTTCGCCCAGCACGCGCCGGCAGGCGACGACCTCGCCCACGAACGCCGTACCGCGCTCGAAGGACAGGGTCACCATCGTCACGCGCCAGCCGTCGTTCTCGTCCCCCACCCGGTTGCCGACCGGCACCCGGACCTCGTCGAGGAACATCTCGGCGAACTCCGTCGACCCGGCGAGCGTCCGCAGCGGCCGTACGGTGATCCCGGGCGTGTCCATGGACATCGCGAGCCAGGTGATCCCCCGGTGCTTGGGTCCGCCGGCGTCCGTCCGCACCAGCAGCTCGCACCAGTCGGCGACCTCCGCGTGCGAGGTCCAGATCTTCGAGCCGGAGACGACGTAGGCGTCCCCGTCCCGTACCGCCCGCGTCCGCAGCGAGGCCAGGTCGGAGCCCGCGTCCGGCTCGCTGAAACCCTGGCACCACACCTCGTCGCCGCGCAGCACCGGCCCCAGCCAGCGCTCCCGTTGCTCGGCCGTCCCCTCGGCGGCGATCGTCGGCCCCGCGTGCAGCAGCCCGACGAAGTTGGCGCCGACGTACGGCGCGCCGGCGCGCTCGGTCTCCTCCAGGAAGATCAGCCGCTGGGTCGGCGGGGCGTCCCAGTGCACGTCCGCGTACCCGGCGTCGTGCAGCCGCCGCTGCCAGCCGCAGTCGTAAGCGCGCCGCCCGGGCCAGTCCAGCGGATCGGGCTTCGGCGGCAGCGTCGGCAGGACGCCGGCGAGCCACTCCCGCAGCCGCGCCCGGTACGCCTCCTCCGCCGCGCCGTCCGCGAGGTCCATCAGACGATTCCGAGGTCCAGCATGCGGATGGCGTTGCCGCGCATCAGCTTGTAGACCGTCTCGTCGTCGAGTCCCCGGACGTGGTCGAGGGCGACCTCCTTGGTGTGCGGGAAGGTCGAGTCGACGTGCGGGTAGTCGGTCTCGAAGGTGGCGTTGTCGCGGCCGACGACGTCCAGCGAGGCGATGCCGTGCTTGTCGCGGAAGAAGCAGCAGAACATCTGCCGGTAGTAGTACGTCGACGGCGGTTCGGGGATCAGGTCGCGCACTCCGCCCCAGGCGCGGTGCTCCTCCCACACGTCGTCGGCGCGTTCGAGGGCGTACGGGATCCAGCCCATCTGGCCCTCGCTGTAGGCGAGCTTCAGCCGGGGGAACTTCACCAGGACCCCGGAGAAGAGGAAGTCCATCATCGAGGCCATCGCGTTGTTGAAGCTGAGCGACGCCTGCACGGCGGGCGGGGCGTCCGGGGAGGCGGCGGGCATCTGGCTGCTGGAGCCGATGTGCATGTTGACGACCGTTCCGGTCTCCTGGCAGACCGCGAAGAACGGGTCCCAGTAGCCGGAGTGGATCGAGGGGAGCCCGAGGTAGGTCGGGATCTCGGAGAAGGTGACGGCCTTGACGCCTCTCGCGGCGTTCCGGCGGATCTCGGCGACCGCCAGGTCGATGTCCCAGAGCGGGATGACGCAGAGCGGGATGAGCCGGCCGCCGCTGTCGCCGCACCACTCCTCGACCATCCAGTCGTTGTAGGCGCGGACGCAGGCGAGGGCGACCTCCTTGTCCTTGGCCTCGGCGAAGGTCTGGCCGCAGAAGCGGGGGAAGGTCGGGAAGCAGAGGCTCGCCTCGACGTGGTTGAGGTCCATGTCCTTGAGCCGGGCGACCGGGTCCCAGCAGCCGCGCCGCATCTCCTCGCGGGTGATGCCCTCCAGGGTCATGTCGTCCCGTTCGAAGCCGACGGCGGCGATGTTGCGCTTGTACGGGAACTTCAGGTCCTCGTAGATCCACCAGTCGGTCGGCGGCCCGTCGGGGTCCATCGTGATCTGGTACTTGCCGCCGACGTACGCCAGCTCGCCGATCCCGGCGGTCAGCGGCTGGGGTCCGCGGTCGCGGTACTTGACCGGCAGCCAGGTGTCGAAGAGGTGGGCCGGTTCGATCACGTGGTCGTCGACGCTGATGATCCGTGGAAGTTCCGTCATGAGACTGAGACCCTCTCCCATTTCTGATGGCCCGTCAGATACCGATCGCTCTCAGGCTAGCCCCGCACCCCTGGACCGACAAGGAGCGGACCTCTACGCTCTCCAGACAATCTGACTAGTCGTCAGCTCTGGCGGCGGAGGGGATCGTCGTGACCGAGACCGCACACACCCTGGGCGCCTCCCGCACTCTCTGGGAGCTGGTCGAGCGCCGCGCCGCCCTCACCCCCGACCGGCCGGTCCTCCTCCAGCAGGACCGTTCCCTCACCTTCGGCGAGCTGCGGGACCGCGCCGAGCGGTGCGCCGCCGGGCTGTACGGGATGGGCGTGCGGCCCGGCACGGTGGTGGCCTGGCAGCTGCCCACCCGGATCGAGACCGCGGTCCTCTCCTTCGCCCTCGCCCGCCTGGGCGCCGTGCAGACCCCGGTCATCCCGTTCTACCGGGACCGCGAGGTCGGCTTCGCGCTGCGCGAGTCGAAGGCCGAGTACTTCGCCGTGCCGGGCGTGTGGCGCGGCTTCGACCACACGGACCTGGCGCACCGGCTCGGCGCGCGCGGGGTCTTCGAGGCGTACGGCCCCGCGTCACTGCCCGACGGCGACCCGGCCGTCCTGCCGCCGCCGCCCGCCTCCGGCCAGGACGTCCGGTGGATCTACTGGACCTCCGGCACGACCTCCGACCCCAAGGGCGTCCTGCACACCGACCGCTCCCTCATCGCGGGCGGCTCCTGCCTCGCGCACGCGCTGCACCTGACCGAGGACGACGTCGGTTCGATGGCGTTCCCGTACGCCCACATCGCCGGACCGGACTACACGGTGATGCTGCTGCTCTACGGATTCCCCGCGGTGATGTTCGAACAGTTCGCGCTTCCCGAGGCGCTGGCGGAGTACCGCAGGCACGGGGTGACCGTGGCCGGCGGGTCGACGGCCTTCTACGCGATGTTCCTCGCCGAGCAGCGCAAACTCCCGCCCGGCGAGAAGCTCCTGCCGAGCCTGCGGCTGCTCGCCGGCGGCGGGGCGCCGAAGCCGCCGGAGGTCTACCACGCGGTCGTACGGGAGATGGGGTGCCAGCTCACCCACGGGTACGGCATGACCGAGGTCCCGATGATCACCATGGGCTCACCGGACGACACCCCGGAGAACCTGGCGACCACGGAGGGGCGGCCGCCGGCCGGGATGGAGATACGCATCGCGGACGACGGCGAGGTCAGGCTGCGCGGCGAGGCCGTCTGCCAGGGCTATCTGGACCCGGCGCAGAGCGCCGCCGCCTTCGACGAGGACGGCTTCCTGATCACCGGCGACGTGGGGCACGTCACCGCGAGCGGGCATCTCGTCCTGACCGGGCGGATCAAGGACATCATCATCCGCAAGGGCGAGAACATCTCCGCCAAGGAGATCGAGGACCTGCTGCACGAGCACCCGGGGGTCGGCGACGCGGCCGTGGTCGGCCTGCCGGACCCCGACCGGGGGGAACGGGTCTGCGCGGTGATCGAGCAGCCTCCGGGCGCGGAGCCGCTGACCCTGGCGGGCGTCACGGCGTTCCTGCGCGCGCAGGGCCTCTCGGTCCACAAGCTGCCGGAGCAGCTGGAGGTGGTGGAGGCCCTGCCTCGTAACGAGACGCTGCGGAAGGTGCTCAAGTACAAGCTGAGGGAGCGCTACGGAGCGGGCCCGGGCCCGGCCACCGGCTGAACAGCCCGGTCACGGGTCGATGGGCCCGGTCACCGGTCGATGGGCCCGGTCACCGGTCGTCGAGCCCGGCTACTCCGTCATGAAGTAGTGCGCGAACGCGTCCACCGCCGCCTGCTCGTCGACGGAGCCGGAGGCCACGGTCGGGAGCGTACGGGCGCTCAGCGCGGCCGGCACCGGCGGGATGCCGAGGGCCAGCAGACCGCGCTCCACCTCGGCGGGGGTCCTGGCGATGGCGAGGACGGCGTGCAGGAAGGGCCGGGCGATCTCGGCGAACCGCTCGGGGTGGTCGTGCAGCCGCTTCACGGCGCCGCCGAGGAACTCCTCGCGGCTGACCTTCTGGTCCCCGTCGACGTCGGCGATCCCCGCCATGCCCTGCCAGAACGCCTCGGCGCCGTCGCACAACGCCTGGCCCCGGTCGGAGCGGAACGAGACGTCGAACTCCCGGAGCAGCCGTTTGGCCGCCGTCGTGAAGTCGTCGCGCGAGATCGTCCCGTCGCCGTCCTGGTCGAAGGCGGCGAAACGGCGGGCGATCCGGTGCTCGTAGAGCTGTCCGGGGTCCTGCTCGGGTTCCATGGGCTCCATTCCAGGGAGGGTACGACGATCCGGGCCGCCGTGCAGAGAGGGACGGGCGACCGGAGGACACGCCACGCGGGCATCGCTACGCGGAGAGCGGGAGCGCCTCGTCGTCGACCGCGTCCGCCACGTCCCCGTACACGTCGAACAGGCGGCGCACTCCCAGCGCGGCCAGCACCCGGTTGACGTGCGAGGCGTCCTCCGAGCCGCGCTCGGGCAGGACGACGTGCAGCCGGCCCTGGCAGGAGCGCATCAACCGACGCGAGGCGATCAGCACGCCCACGCCGCTGGAGTCGCAGAACAGCACCTCCGAGAGGTCGAGGACGACGTCGTGGCGACCGCCCGCGACCGCGTCGTGGACACGTCTCCTGACCAGCGGCGAGGTCAGCAGATCCAGCTCCCCGCTGATCCGCAGCACGGTCCAGGAGCCCTGCTCTTCTTCGTCGACGTGGAGGTTCACGCGTGCGCGCCCTTCGGGAGGAAGCGGTGGCTTCAAGCGGAGGCAGTCGTTCCCATCCCCACCCGCTTCCCAGGGGCCGCGACTCGAAACCCTCCGGATCGTGGATGACGCTTTCCTTACCATCCGGCCCCGCCCGGGGGGCGTACTTGCCGCAAAGGGGAGTGCGCTGTCGGGCGGCCCATTACTTTGGAGGGTGAACTCGGGTCGGGAGGTCGACGCATGGCGAAGGACACACCACCGCGCTGGGACCGCAGGATGCAGCAGCGGCTGGCGCGCGGTGAGGCCGCCGCGCTCGGCGAGCTGTACGACCGGTTCGCCTCGCTGGTGCACAGCCTCGCGCACCGGGTCCTCGACGACGACGACGCCGCCGACCAGGTCACCCGCGAGGTCTTCGGCTACATCTGGGAGAACCCCGACGCCTACGACCCGAAGCAGGGCAACATGCGCTCGTGGGTGGCCAAGCTGACCCAGCGCCAGGCCGTGTACCGGCTGCGCCAGACGGAGGCGACGGCGTACGCGGAGACCGGGGAGGGTTCGGCGGAGGAGCTGGAGCAGAAGGTGCGCCGGGCCTCGGTCGCGGCCCGCGCCGACTACATCGTGACGTCGATGCCGGCGCCGCTGCGGGCGGCCCTGGAACTGGCGTACTTCCAGCGCCGCGACTACCGCCAGACGGCGGCGGACCTCGGCGTGACGGAGGACGAGGCACGGCGCCGGCTGCGGCTCGGACTGCAGCTGCTGTCGACGGCGAACACGCGCCCGCTGGAGGGGTCCTCGCCGCCCGGGTACGGACGCTCGCTGTGAACGGCCCGGACGACACGCCCGACGGCGTGGCGCGCGCTCCACGGATACCTGGCCAGCGGGCGGCGGCGGACGACCACGCGGACCTGACGGCACGGATCGAGCCGGTCGAGCCGGTGACGCCGGCGGTTGAGCCGGTGACGCCGGTGGAGACGGTGACGCCGGTGGTCGAGCCGGTGGAGGGCCTCCCGCCGTCGGCACCGCCGCCCGCACCGTCGCCCGCGCCACCGCCGCCGCCCGCGCCCCCCGCACCACCCGTGCCCCCGACGCACAGTGTCCTGAAATCGCTGCTCGGCGCGTGGGCGCTCTCGGCGTGCTCGCCGGAGGAGACCCAGGCGGTCGAGGACCATCTGACCGAGTGCGCGCCGTGTGCGGACGAGGCGCTGCGGCTGCGGGACGCGGTCGGGCTGCTGCACTCCGAGCGGGACCTGGATCTGGACCCGCTGCTGCGCTCCCGGGTCCTGGAGAACTGCCTGGGCAGGCGCCCGGCCAGGATCCCGGTGCCCGGCTGGGCGACTCCGTACGACGCGGAGACGGCACGGCTCGACGCGCTGCTGCGGGACATCGGCGAGTCGGAGTGGCACGCGCCGGTCCGGCTGAAGTGGTTCGAGGGCGAGCGGCCGGTCACGCGCAAGACGACGGTGGCCGGGGTGATCGGTCATCTGCTGACGGTGGACGGCCTGGTGTCGACGGCGCTCGGCCTGGACGACCCGCTGGGGCCGACGTCCACGGAGGTCGTGCCGACGGAGCGTACGGAGGCCTACTGGCGGGGCTCGTACCACCCGCCGACGCGCGGGGTACGGGAGCCGTGGCGGGAGCAGAGCCACACGCTGATCCGCACGGTGTCGTTCGCCGGGCGGGGCGTGGCGGATCTGACGGTGACGTACGGCGACTTCGCGCTGCCGATGCGGGACTCGCTGCTTGAGCGGGCGTTCGAGTGCTGGGTGCACGCGGACGACATCGCGAACGCGGTGGCGTACCCGTACGAGCCGCCGAGCGGGGCGCACCTGCACGACATGATCGACCTGGCGGCGCGGCTGCTTCCGGCGGCGCTGGCCGGCTGACGGCGCGCGGGCCTGGCGTCCCCGGCCCGCCAGCTGGTGGCGGCGGGCGCCCCGGGCCGCTCGCTCCATCTGGAGGTCGAGGGCTCGGGCGGCGGCCACTGGTACATCGCCCTGGACTCCCCCGCGGCCATAGGCTCCCCGGACCACGCGGTGGCCCAGGTGGCGATGGACGGCGTCGAGTTCTGCCAGCTCGTGGCGGGCCATGTCCCGCCGGAGGAGGCCGCGGTGGGCCAGGACGGCGACCGGGAGGCCATCCGGGACGTCCTCTTCGCGGCGGCCGGTCTGAGCCGGCTGTAGCGCGAGGCGCCCGCGCTCCGCGGACCGCCCGCGCGGCAGCGGACCGCCCGCGCCGCAGCGGTCCGCTACGCGAAGACGACCGTGCGGCGGCCGTTCAGGAGGATGCGGCGTTCCGCGTGCCACTTCACCGCGCGGGCCAGCGCCTGGCACTCCACGTCGCGGCCGACCGCCACCAGCTGGTCCGGGGTGACCTCGTGGCCCACCCGCTCGACCTCCTGCTCGATGATCGGGCCCTCGTCGAGGTCGGCCGTCACGTAGTGGGCCGTCGCGCCGATCAGCTTCACGCCGCGCGCGTGCGCCTGGTGGTAGGGCTTCGCGCCCTTGAAGCTCGGCAGGAAGGAGTGGTGGATGTTGATGATCCGGCCCGACAGCTGCTTGCACAGGTCGTCCGAGAGGACCTGCATGTAGCGGGCGAGCACGACCAGTTCGACGTTCTCCTCGCGCACCAGCGCGAGCAGCTCCGCCTCCGCCTCCGCCTTGTTGTCCTTCGTGACCGGAATGTGGCGGAAGGGGATGCCGTACGAGCCGACCAGCTCAGCGAAGTCCGTGTGGTTCGAGACGACCGCGACGATCTCCACCGGCAGCGCCCCGATGCGCGAGCGGAAGAGCAGGTCGTTCAGGCAGTGGCCGAACTTCGACACCATCAGCACGACGCGCATCCGCTCGTCGGCCCGGTTGATGTGCCAGTCCATCGCGAACGAGTCGCCCACCGCCGTGAAGCTCGCGCGGAGCTTCTCCACGGTCACCGGCTCCTCCGCCGAGAAGTGGACCCGCATGAAGAAGAGGCCGGTGTCCCGGTCCTTGAACTGCTGGCTGTCCTCGATGTTGCAACCCGTGATGAAGAGGTAGCTCGACACGGCGTGCACGATGCCCTGTTTGTCCGGGCAGGAAAGCGTGAGGACGTACTGGTCGGTCATCCCCGTAGCCTTTCATATCCGGCCACCTGGGTACCGCCTCCGTCCGTCAGACGGACCCCGTCATGATCCGCAGCACGTCCAGGGAGCGCGGGGGCGTGTCCGGGTCCTCACCGTCCGAGGACGCCATCCGTACGTGGGCCTCGCGGGCCGCGCGCACGGCCTCCGGCCACCCGTGGTGCTCCATGTACGCCGAGAACGGCGCGTCCGGCCCCACCTGGTGCATGATCCGCAGCACCCGCAGCACGGCGACGTCCACCAGCGCGGCCTCGCCCGAGTCGCGGAAGATCGTCCCGACGTACTTCTCGGCGGACCAGTTGTCCAGCCACGTGTCCTCGACCAGGCGGTAGACGGCGTCGGTGACGTCGCCGTACCCCTCCTGGCCGGCCAGCCAGGTGGTCTCGTGGAACCCGGGGTCGGAGAGCATGTGCAGCGCCGAGCGCACGTTGCTGCGCCAGCGCCACCACGGCAAGTCGTTGAGCGGCATGCCGCCCATGGTGGAGGAGCGACGGCCGCGACGGGAAGAGTTCACCGAACCTGAGACTGGACTGGACACCGTTCGATCGTACGTTCCCCCGTCAAGATCGGCGGACCATCCCTCCCCGCTTGGCCGCGGCCCCCGGGAATTCACCGTGACGTCACCCCTCGTTGAACCATGCACACTTCTGCGTTACCCGTGGGGCGGAATTGTGCGTGTCCATGACCGGTAGGCGACTGACCTCACTCCTCGCGTACGTCACGACGGCAGCGGCCGGGGCGTCCTTGCTCACCGGCTGCGGCGTGATTCCTGGGACCACGGGGGGATCCAGGGAGCCCGTCACCGTCATGACCTGGGCACCCGACGGGACCCGCGCCACCAACCAGCCCGGCATGCCCGCCATGGCCCAGGCCTTCGCCCGCTGGGTGAACGCCTCCGGCGGCATCGACGGCCACGAACTCAAGATCCTCACCTGCAACGAGCAGAACACCTCCTCCGGTGCCGCCGCCTGCGCCCGCCGCGCCGTCCGCGAGAAGGTCGTCGCCGTCGTCGGCTCGTACAGCCAGAACGGGCGCGCCTTCATGGCGCCCCTGGAGGCGGCCGAGATCCCGTACATCGGCGGCTACGGCATCTCCGAGGACGAGTTCACCAGCCCGCTGTCCTACCCGGTGAACGGCGGACTCGCCTCGCTGATGGCAGGTCACGGCATGCAGCTCGCCGAGTCCTGCCGGAAGGTCTCCCTCGTCCGGCCCGACACCCTCGCCGGTGACAAGCTGCCCGACCTCCTCAACTCCGGGCTGCGCAAGAGCAGCCACGACGGCGCCACCGACATCCCGGCCGTCGAGGACGCCGCCGAGTACACCGCGCAGGCCGAGCGCGCCCGCACCAGGGCCGGCGCCGACGACGGCTGCGTCGCCGCCGTGCTCGGGGAGCGCACCCAGACCTTCTTCGACTCCTTCCGCCGCCTCCCGGCGGACGAGGACGCCACGGGCGACGGCTCCGGCGGCGGCTCGGACGACGACAGCTCCGACGACGGCTCCGGGGGCGGCTCCGGCGACGGCTCCGGCGACGGCTCCGGGGGCGGCGAGGACGCGGAGAGCGTACGGATCTCCTCCGTGCTCGGCAGCGTCAGCCAGCCCGTCATCGACCGCACCGGCGGCGCGCACAGCCCCTTCGAGGGCGCGTACGTCACCGGCTGGTACCCGGAGGCCAACGACGAGCGCTGGGCGCCGATGCGCAAGGTCATCAAGGAGCACGCGTTCGTCGACAACCGGGTCGACCCGACGGACGCGGGCGTCCAGACGACCTGGATCGCGTACACCGTCCTGAAGAAGGTGATCGAGTCGCTCGACACCGACTCGATCACGGCGGGGGCCGTCGCGCACGCCCTGGACCAGGGGGTCCGGATCGACACCGGCGGCCTCACCCCGGCGCTGCGCTGGCGGTACGAGGACATGCTCGGCGCGCCCCGCTTCCCCCGGATCGTCAACCACGAGGTGACGTTCCAGGTGGTCCGCAAGGGTCAGCTCGTGGCGCAGAAGCCCGGGTTCGTCGACGTCGGCGAGACCGTCCTCAGCGCCCCCTGACGCGCCCGCGGCCGGGGGCCGCCCGCCAGCGCCCCCGCGGCCCGCCCGGACCCGCCGGCCTACAGCTGGGTGGGGGTGCGCTTGGACAGGCCGTACTTCTCCGCGGTGGGGTTCCACAGCGACGCCGCCTCGCGCTTGGCGATCGTGGCGTCGGAGCTCTTCTTGCCCGCCTCGACGGTGTGCGTGGTGCTCCGGGCCTTGCCCCCCTTGCACAGCTTGTCGTTGCCCTTGACCTGGTCCGCCCAGGCCGCGTAGTGGTCGTCGGCGGACGCCGACGCCTGCCAGGCCTTGGTGAGGGCGGTGTTCAGGGCCGCGTTGTCCGGGAGCTTGTCGACGGTCAGGCCCTGCAGCCGGGTCACCAGGGCGCGCCGCTGTCCGGCGGCGCCGCGCAGGTCGGTGGCGGCCTGGTCGAGGTTCTTGCACTGCTTGATGGACTCGACCGAACGGATCACCGCGTCGCGGCTGTCGTTGCTGTCCGCGAGCAGCTTGTCGAGCGCCTGCGCCTGCGGCTCGGCGGGGTCGGCCGGCTTCTCGCTCGGCGCGGTCGACGGGGTGCCGGTGCCGGCGGCCACCGTCTCGCCGGGGCCCTTGTCCTTCTTCTCGTCCCCGCCGCTGAGCAGGGCGCCGGCGCCGAGGCCGACGACCGCGCAGCCGACGACGACGGCGGCGATCAGGGCGACGGGCGACTTGCGGCGCGGCGCGGGCTCGTCGTCGTAGTCGTCCTGGTACGCGCCCTGGAAGGCGGGCGGCACGGGCGGCTGCTGCTGGAACTGCTGCTGCGGCGGGGTGTACGGCGCCTGCTGGAACTGCTGGGGCGTCTGCGGCTGGTGGGTGGAGTGCTGCGGCTGCTGCGGCAGGTGCTGCGTCGCGTCGCTGCGGAAGAGGTTGTCGAACTCCGCGGGCGGCTGCCGCTCGCCGGACGTCTGCGCCGGTACGGGGGCGATGTACTGGGTCGCGTCGGACGCACCGGCCGGCTGCTGCGGCCGCCCGAGGGGGCCGGTGCCGAGGAACTGGGTGTCCGGGCCGCCGCCCTGGGAGGCGACGGGCGGGATGTGCTGGGTCGCCTGCATGTCGCCGGCGCCGGGGTGCGCGGACCCGGGTCCGGCCTGCGGGTAGCCGTAGCCGGGCTGGGCGGGCGCCGCCGGGGGGTAGCCGTAGCCGGGCTGTGTGTGCGGCTGGGCGGTGGCCGGGTAGCCGTAGCCGCCCGGCGGCGGGGTGGCGGAGGGTATCCCGCCGTGCGCCCCGGGCATCGCGCCCGGCATCGGTCCTGGCATCGGCCCCGGGCCCCCGGCGGGGGGCCCGCCCTGCGGCGGGACCGGCGCGATGAACTGCGTCGCCTGCATGTCGGAGGCCCCGCCCGGTACGGCCTCCGGCGGGAGCGGCTGGGCCGGGGGCAGCGGCTGCGCGGGCTGCTGCGGCGGCTGCTGTCCCTGCGGTCCCCCACCGGGGCCCCAGGCTCCGCCCCACGGCAGGCCGCCGGCCGGGGTCGCGCCCTGGCCGGTCTCCACGCCGCCCTCCGCGGGCAGCACGACACCTTCGTGCGTGGGCCGTACCGCCGGATAGTGCGGCTCCGGACCCTGTCCGCTCTGCGTCACCGGGACTCCTACTGATGGACCTACGGAATCGTCGGCTCACGCTACCGGGTGCGTCCGGCGCCGTGCACACGCGTGTGAGACCGGTAACAGGTCCACAACGAACCCGTACCGGTCTCACCGTCAACTCCCTTAGCTCCAGGGCCCGAAGGCCCCAGCTGTTCAGAGGCTGCGGGCGGTGATGTCGCCGTGGACGGTCGTCGCGTGGATGACCAGGCGGGCGGCGCCGCCGTCGGCGTTCTTGAGGGAGTTGTGGATCCGGCCGAGGGTGGTGCCGGCGTCCAGCGAGGCGGAGGCGCCGCGTGCGGCGTCCACCGACACGTTCCCCGCCTGGGTGCTCAGGACGACGGTGCCGCCCATGGCCTCGGCGATCCGGATGTCGCCCTGGAGTGTGCTGATCTCGGCCGAGCCGCCCAGGCGGCCGACCACGACGTCACCGCCGAGGGCGGTGAGGCGCAGGCTCGCGGCCTCGTCGACCTTGATCTCGCCGTGCGCGCCGTCGAAGACCACCTCACCGAGGCGCCCGACGCCCCGGAACTCGGCGGCGGCGGACTTCGCCTCGACCCGGGAGCCGGCGGGCAGCTGGAGGGTCACCTCGACGGAGCCGGTGTTGCCGAGGAGCTGGTTCTTCGCCGGCGGGGTGGTGACCCGCAGGACACCGTCCGCGTACTCGACGGTGGTCCCCTCGGCGGCCTTCACGTCGCGCCCCTTGGAGGCGTTCGCGGGGCGGACCTCGACCGTGGCGTCGGCCCGGTCGGCGGCGATGACCTGGACGCGGCCCGCGGTGATGTCGAGGACGGCGGCGATCGGGGCGGTGGTGGCGAACGTCTGCATCATGCTCTCCTTGGTGTGCGTTTCTCGTTTCCGACAACACAAACGCTACGTTGTGTTCACAGTTCTCGCAACAAGTTCGTTGCACACAAAGTGCATTTACGCAGCCCAGAGCAGCAATTTCATTGCAACGAGTAGACTTCTAACGCAACATCAAGGGCTTCCACCGTTGCATTGGATGAGAGATGAACGCTATGCTGACGACAGCGACGGAAAAGACGAAGGAGATCGCGATGCCGGGAGGCAGGCTCACCCAGCAGGAACGCCAGCAGATCGCGCTGGGACTGGCCGACGGCCTCGCCTACGCGGAGATCGCCAGGCGCCTGGACCGTCCGACCTCGACGGTCACCCGCGAGGTCATGCGCAACGGCGGCCCCAGCTCCTACCGCGCCGACCTGGCCCACCGCGCCACCGAGCACCGCGCCCACCGGCGCAGGCCCGCCAGCCCCCGGGGCGCGGCCGCGCCCCCGCAGCCCTACGGACGCGACGCCGAGGCCGTGCGGGCGTACGAGGAGCAGTTCACCACCCTCCTCATGCAGCAGGGCCTGCCCAAGATGATGTCCGGCGTGCTGACCTGCCTCTTCACCACCGACTCCGGCAGCCTCACCGCGGCCGAGCTCGTCCAGCGCCTCCAGGTCAGCCCGGCGTCCATCTCCAAGGCGATCACGTTCCTCGAGAGCCAGGGACTCGTCCGCCGGGAGCGCGACGACCGCCGACGCGAGCGCTACGCCGTCGACGCCGACGTCTGGTACCAGTCGATGGTCGCCGCCGCCCGGGCCAACACCCAGTTCGCCGAGACCGCCCGGCAGGGCGTCGGCATCCTCGGAGCCGACACCCCCGCCGCCGCCCGCCTGGAGAGCATCGCGCGCTTCATGGACTTCGTCGGCGAGAGCATCGCCCGCGCCGCGGTCCAGGCCCGCGAGGTCCTCTCCACCAAGCCCGAGGACACCCCCTAGGGCCTTTCGTCCGGACCGGCCGGATCCTTCGGATCACCGCTCACGCCGCTCACGCGGCGTGGAGCGTGAGCCTCGCCTCGAACTCCCGGACCGCCGGCTCCCCCGCGAACGGCTCCAGACGGTCCTTCAGGTCGTCCAGGTACTCCGCGCCCCGCGACGAGCGCAGCGTCGTGAGGAGTTCGAGCGCCCGCGTGCCCGTGTGGCAGGCCTGCTCGACCTCGCGCCGCTGCACCTGCGCGGAGGCGAGCAGCACCAACCCGATCGCCCGCCGCCGGGCCCGCGTCTCGGGGTGGCCCTCCAGCGACTCCTCGGCCGCCCGCGCCGCCTCCTGCGCCTGCCCCAGGTCCCGGTGGCAGTGGGCCAGTTCGTCGGCCAGGTACGCGTGGTCGAAGTGCGCGATCCACGACGGGTCGTCCCCCGCCTCCGGATCCGCCCGCTCCAACGCGCGTACCGCCCGCCCCGCGACCGCGCCGAAGGAGTGCGCGTCCCCGAGCAGCGCGTGGCCCCGGGCCTCCGCCGCGAAGAACATCGCCTCCGCCCTCGGCGTCACCCGGCCCCGCGCGCCCTCCTGCGCCGCCCGCGCCAACTGCGCGATCTCCCGCGGGTTGCCGAGCTCGGCGGCCAGATGACTCATCGACGCGGCCAGCACATAGCCGCCGTACGCCCGGTCCCCCGCCGCCTGCGCGAGCCGCAGCGCCTGGATGTAGTACCGCTGGGCGAGCCCCGGCTGCCCGGTGTCCACCGCCATGTACCCGGCCAGCTCCGTGAGCCTCGCGACCGCCGCGAACAGCTGCCGGCCGACCGCCTCCCGGTACGAACCCGAAAGCAGCCCCGCCACCACGCTGTTCAGATAGTGCACCACCACCGGTCGCACGTGCCCGCTGCCGAACCGCCGGTCCAGATCGACCAGCGCCGCCGTCATCGCCCGGACCGCCTCCACGTCCGAGACCCCGACCCGCGCCCCCGCCGACCGGGCCACGTGCGCGTCCGCGCCCGTGATCAGCCAGTCCCGGCTCGGCTCCACCAGCGCGGAGGCCGCCACCGTGGAACCGGAGAGGAAGTCCCGACGCCCCACGTCACTGCGCCACAGCTCGCAGACCTGCTCGATCGCGCCGAGCACCGTCGGCGCGAACTGCAGCCCCACGCCCGCCGCCAGGTTCTTGCCGTTCGCCATCCCGATCTCGTCGATCGTGACCGTGCGTCCCAACTTCCGTCCCAGCGCCTCCGCGATGATGCCCGGCGCCCGGCCGCGCGGCTGCTGCCCGCGCAGCCAGCGCGCCACCGACGTCTTGTCGTACCGCAGATCGAGACCGCGCTCGGACCCGACCATGTTGACCCTGCGGGCGAGGCCCGCGTTGGAACACGCGGCCTCCTGAATGAGCGCCTGCAGCCGTTCGTTCGGCTGACGGGCGACGAGTGGCCTGGCTGACATGACTACCCCCTGAGGCCGTGAGTGATCGATGAGAACTGATCACTGCCCGGCGGATATCCGGTCAATGCCGATGTGAACACGCGAAACCGGACGCATCGGCCACGAGGCAACCCCGGTGCGGGGCACGGCCGACACCCCCCACCTCTGGCTACCCCACCCCCGCTCCCCGGCCCCACGCGCGCCCCCGTCCGTGCACCCATGCGCCCCGTCGTGCAGGATCGATGCTCCACACCACGCGCCCCACCGCCCGTAACCCCAGGTGACGGCGGGAGTTGAGTTCACCGTGGATGAGACCATCGGAGTCACGGAAGCCGCACAGATCCCCAAGCAGCGAGGCGAGCAGCTGCTGGACAGCGCCGTGCGGTACGCGGAAGAGCGGCACTGGGACGTGTTCCCCGGGACCTGGCTGGAGGCGGTCGAGGGCCGGGAGCGGTGCTCCTGCGGCGCGGAGGCGTGCGTCATGCCCGGCGCGCACCCGGCCAGGCCCGACTGGTCGACCCAGGCGACCGGCAGCGCCGTCGGGGCGCGGCGCATGTGGTCGAAGCAGCCCAAGGCGTCGATCCTGCTGCCGACCGGCCGTACCTTCGACGCGATCGAGGTGCCGGAGTCGGCGGGCTTCCTGGCGCTGGCCCGGATGGAGCGCATGGAGCTCACGCTCGGTCCGGTGACCTGTACGCCGGACCGCCGGATGTACTTCTTCGTCCTGCCGGGCGCCGCGGCCAAGGTCCCCGATCTCGTACGGAAGCTGGGCTGGGCCCCCGCCTCCATCGACCTGACCACGCGCGGCGAGGGGTTCTACGTGGCGGCGCCGCCCACCCGGGTCGGCGGGCACGGCGCGGTGCAGTGGGCCCGGCGCCCCACCGCCGCCAACCGCTGGCTGCCCGACGCCGAGGAGCTGCTCAGCGCCCTGGCGTACGCGTGCGGGCGGGAAGCCGCCGCGGAACGGGCCCGCCGCGCCTGAGAGAGGGCCCCTTAGGGTGTCCCCGTACGCAGTACGGGGACGACCAAGGGGCTGACGCACCATGCCTGACCAGGCAACTGACGGAACCAACGAAGAGGCGGGCAGCGCACCCGGGGAACCGGGCGCGGTGCCCGCCGTTCGCGTCGAAGGGCTGTGGAAGCGCTTCGGGCAGCAGATCGCCGTGAACGGCGTCGATCTGGTCCTGCCTGCGGGCAGATTCATCGGTCTCGTCGGGCCGAACGGCGCCGGCAAGACCACCACCCTCTCGATGATCACCGGCCTGCTCCGGCCGGACGCGGGGCGGGTGCTCGTCGCCGGGCACGACGTGTGGCGCGACCCGGAGTCGGTGGCCGAGGTGAAGGCCCGGATCGGGATCCTGCCCGAGGGCCTGCGGCTCTTCGAGCGGCTGTCGGGCCGCGAACTCCTCGCGTACACCGGGCGGCTGCGGGGGCTGCCCGGTGCGGAGGTCGACAAGCGGGCCGCGCAGCTGCTCGACGTGCTGGACCTGGCGGGCGCGCAGAACAAGCTGGTCGTGGACTACTCGACGGGTATGCGCAAGAAGATCGGCCTCGCCGCGGCCCTGCTGCACAACCCGGAAGTCCTCTTCCTCGACGAGCCGTTCGAGGGCGTCGACCCGGTCTCGGCGCAGACGATCCGGGGCGTCCTGGAGCGGTACACCACCTCGGGCGCGACCGTCGTCTTCTCCAGCCACGTCATGGAGCTGGTGGAGAGCCTGTGCGACTGGGTCGCGGTGATGGCCGCCGGTCAGATCCGCGCACAGGGCCCGCTCGCGGCCGTCCGGGGCGACGCGCCGTCGCTGCAGGCCGCGTTCCTGGAGCTGGTGGGCGCGAACGGGCGGGCGGCGGCCGGGGACTCGCTGGACTGGCTCGGCGGGGGGACGGCCCGATGACCACGGCCGCCGTACCCGGCACCTCGACCACGGCCGCCGCGCCCGACTCGCTGACGACCGTCTTCGTACGGCTCAAGCTGTCGCTGCTGCGCAACGGGCTGCGGCAGTCGAGCGGGCGGACCGCCGTCTATGTGACGTCGATCGTGATCTCCGCGCTCTTCGGAGCCCTGATGCTGCTCGGCTTCGTCCTGCTGCGGGAATACGCCGACGCCGACTCGATCGCGATCCTGCTGACGGCCGTCCTCGCGCTGTCGTGGGCCGTGATGCCGCTGTTCGTACCGAGCGGCGACGAGACGCTCGACCCGTCGCGGCTCGTGATGCTGCCGCTGCGCCCCCGGCCGCTGGTGCGGGCGCTGCTGGTGGCCTCGCTGGTGGGCACGGGACCCGGCTTCACCCTGCTCGTCGGCCTGGGCGCGGCGCTCGCGCTCGCGCGCGGCGCGGGCGGTGTCGTGGTGGCGGTCCTCGCCGTGCCGCTGGTGGTCCTGGTGTGCGTGGCGCTGTCGCGGGCCGTGGCCGCCGCCAACGTACGGCTGCTGACCTCGCGCAAGGGCCGTGACCTGGCGGTGCTGAGCGGTCTGGTGATCGCGGTCGGGTTCCAGGTGGTCAACTTCGGCGCGCAGCGGCTCAGCCGCTCCGGGGGCCTGTCGACGCTCGAACCGGTCACGGCGGTCATCGGCTGGCTGCCGCCGGCTTCGGCGGTCGCTGCGGTGGAGTCGGCGAGCACGGGCGACTACGCCCGCGCGGCGGGCCAGTTGCTGCTCACGGTGCTCGCCCTCGGTGCGCTGCTGTACTGGTGGCAGCGGAGCCTGGTGAAGCTGATGACGGCGCCGGACGGCTCGACGATCGGCGCGGCCCCGGACTCCGGCAGCGGCAGGGCGTCCACGGGACTGCTGGGGCGGCTGCTGCCGGGCGGGCGTACGGGGACGGTGATGGAGCGCAGCCTGCGCTACATCTGGCGCGACCCGAAGACGAAGGCGAGCTGGGTCACCTCGCTGGCGATCGGCGCGATCGTGCCGATCGTCAACGCGCTCCAGGGCGCGGGCTCGGTCTACTGGGCCTGTTTCGCCTCGGGGATGCTCGGCATGCTGATGTACAACCAGTTCGGGCAGGACACGTCGGCGTTCTGGATGGTCGCGCAGACGATCTCCACGCCGGCGGACGCCTACGCCGAACTGCGGGCGCGGGCGCTGACGCTGCTGCTGATCACCGTCCCGTTCACGCTCCTGGTGACGACCGGCACGGCGCTGGTCTCCGGTGAGTGGTCGTCGCTGCCGGACGCGCTGGGCGTGGCCTTCGCGTTGCTGGGCGCGATGCTGGGGGTGGGTACGGTGACCACGGCGCTCTACCCGTACTCGATCCCGCAGGACAACGCGTACAAGAACGTGGCCCCGGGGCAGGGCGGCCTGGCGTGGATCTCGATCCTCGGCGGCATGCTCGCGGCGGCGGTGCTGTGCGCCCCGGTGATCGGCGCGGCGGTCTACCTCCACGTCGCGGACGGGCACTCCCTGCTGTGGATCCTGCTCCCGCTCGGCACCCTGTACGGCGCGCTGGCGCTGTGGGGCGGCCTGCGGTTTGCGGCGCCCCGGACGGCCCGGCGGCTGCCGGAGATCCTGGCGGCGGTCAGCAAGGGGTAGCGCGGGAACACGGCGGGTGCGGGCGGTCGGGCCAGTCGGTCCGGCCGCCCGCACCGCTGTCAGGAGTGGTGCGGCTTTTCGCTCCTGGCACGGGCTTCCGGTCGAACGGGGCCCCGCGCGCACCCTCCCCCCTCGAACCAATTTTCCGTTCTCGCAGGTCAAGCGGTCGTTCGAGGTTGGACCACCACCACGGGAAGCGCTTGCGTCGGCGCCGTGCACCCCTTCCCAACAGGCCGAACGTTCGGTCGTGACCGGAAAGCGGCGACGGATGTGCGATCACCCTCCGCGTCGGCAAGACTCCGGCGCGCAATCACTCGCACCCGTTTCGAAGGGAAACCCTCATGCGTCACCTGATCCGTGACACCGCCCTCACCACCGCTCTCGCCACCGGCCTCGCCCTCGTCGGCGTCGCCGCGACGCCGGCGCAGGCCGAGCCCACGGGTCTGTACCCGCCGTCGGCGCTCGTGCTGGCCGTCGCCAAGGGCGAGTCCGCGACGGCGGCGCAGATCGACCGGGCGGTGACCCTCAGCTGCGCACCCACGCCCGGCGGCACCCACCCGGCGGCCGGCCCGGCCTGCGAGGAGCTGAGCGCTGTCGACGGCGACTTCGGCCAGCTGACCCGGCTGGACAACACCACCCCGTGTACGCACATCTGGGACCCGGTCACGGTCACCGGCGAGGGCGTCTGGCAGGGCAAGCGGGTCGCGTGGTCGGCCACGTACGGCAACACGTGCGAGATGAACGTCGGGATGTCGCGGAGCACGGTCTTCGCGTTCTGACGCGGAGCGACGGCCGGTGAGAGCAGTCGGCGGCTCTCACCGGCCGGCTCCCGGCCCGCTTCCGGCCCGCTCCCCGCCCGCTTCCGAGCGGCGAAGGGGGCGGGCCGTCGCCTAGAGGTAGCGGCGGATCGGCAGGACGGCGGTCTCGGCCACACGCTGGAGCACCGCCCGGCGCCGCCACCGCCTGGGGTCGACGGGGCTGCTGCGCCGCAGGTCGGCGTCGAAGTCCTGGTCCAGGCCCGCGGTGAAGTCCTCGTCGAGCACGGCGAGCATGACCTCCTCGTCGTGGCTCATGGACCGGCGGTTGAAGTTGGTCGAGCCGATCAACGCGGCCACCCCGTCGACCGTCATGACCTTGGCGTGCATCATCGTCGGCTGGAACTGGTGGATCGTCACACCCGCCGCCAGCAGCCGCGCGTAGTGGTGCTGCCCGGCGAGTCGGCACGCCCGCTGGTCGGTGTGGGGGCCGGGCAGCAGGATCTCCACGGCGACGCCCCGCCGCGCGGTCGCGCACAGCAGGTCGACGAAGTACGTGTCCGGCGCGAAGTACGCGGTGGCGAGGCGGAACCGGTGCTCGGCGGAGGTGAGCATGACCCGGATCAGGGTCTGCATGTCCTGCCATCCGAAGCTCGCCGAACCGCGCACGACCTGCACGATGCTGCCGCCGGGCTGTTCGTGCGAGGTGAAGCGGTCGCGGTCGTCGTACAGCTCGTCGTGGCACTCGGCCCAGTTCTGGGCGAAGGCCGCGGCGATGCCGTCGACGGCCGGGCCCCTGACCCGCACATGGGTGTCCCGCCACTCGCCGGGGCCACGGGCGTCGCCGCACCACTCCTCGGCGATGCCGACGCCGCCGGTGAACGCCGTGCTCTCGTCGACGATCAGCGCCTTGCGGTGGCAGCGGTGGTTCTGCTTGAGCGGGGAGAGCCAGAGCGGCTTGCGGAACCAGGCCACCTGCACACCGGCCGCGTCCATCTCGTCCAGGAGGGCCGGCTCGATCCTCTTGGCCCCGAAGCCGTCCAGGAGCAGGCGGACCCGCACACCGGCCCGCGCACGGTCGGCCAGGGCCGCGGCGAAGTCCCGGGCGACCTGCCCCCGCCAGTAGACGAAGGTCATCATGTCGATGGTGTGCTCGGCGTCCTTGATGGCCTCGATCATCGCCGGGAAGATCTCGTCCCCGTTGCGCAGGGCGACGAGTTCGTTCCCTTCGGTCGCCGCGACGCCGATGAGCCGTTCCAACCGCCTGCGCAGGCGCTGGACTCCGGCAGGCGTGGGTCTGTGGTGCTGCTGTTCCACGAGAGTCATACGAGCCCCTTCAGGCCGAGAAGCGGCACGGTCAGTCGTCGGAGCCGGCGGCGTAGCGGACCCGCGCCCAGAAGGGCAGGACGAACCAGCAGAGCAGGTACCAGACGCAGACGCCGGAGACGAGCCAGGGCACGTACCCGTCATGGGTGGCGACGCGCAGGACCAGGAAGAGGGCCGACGCCAGGGTGGCGAGGAGCAGTACGAGTCCGGTGAAGGTGAGCCGGGAGGCCCACACCACGGCCTGGGGCTTGATGCGCTGACCGGAGATGATGCGGTGGAAGGCCACCGGACCGATCAGCGCGCCGGTGGCCAGGGAGCCGAGGACCACCGTGACGATGTAGATCGCCTTGTCGGTCGCCCCCATCGCCTGGAAGTGCGGGGTGAACACGACCGTGAGCAGGAAGCCCAGCATGATCTGCACGCCCGTCTGGGCGACGCGTATCTCCTGGATGAGTTCCTGCCAGCGGCGGTCCGCCCGCTCGGCCTGGGTCTCCCGCCGTCTGTCTCCGTGTCCTTCGGCCTCGGGGGCCTCCGTAGCTGTCATATCCATGACGCCCGGATGCCCTGTCATGACGGCGGTACACGCCCTCCGTCCGACGGCGCGGCGGCCGCCGCCTCCTCGACCAGGGTGCGCCAGGGAGCGCGGGGTGGGCGGCTCGGGGGCTGGTGGGGCCCGTGGGACGGTGCTTGGCGGGCTCGGTCCCGTGCCTCCGCCTGGAGTTGCGCCTCGTGCGTACGGCAGCGGCGGCAGCGGGTCTCGTCGGCGACGGGGCGGAACACGTGGTCGTCACCCGGGCCGTCGCAGATGACGAGGGCCGCCGGGGCGGCGGTCACGGGCGCCGGAGGCTCCGGGGGCAGCGGCGCGGGCAGTTTCACCACGAGTCGGTGGCGCAGGAAGCCCACGGCCGAGCGGATGCCCTCACGCGGCAGCCCGGTGGTCAGCGCCTGCCGCAGCTCGGCGGCGGAGAGCCCCCGCCTGAACCATTCCGCCGCCGCCTCGGCCAGCCCCCTGGCCTCCCGCACGCCGAGCGACAGGACCGGGTGCGAACGGCGCAGCGACAGCAGCAGCCGTTCGGCGGCGGCGACTTCGGGCGCGACGGCGGGTGGGGCGTCGGAGGCGAGGGCGGGTGGGGCCTCGGGGGCGAGAGCGGGTGGGGCCTCGGGGACGGCCTCGGGGGCGGCGTCGGGGACGGCCTCGGGCCGGGCGTCGGGGGTGGTTCCGGGTTGAGCGTCGGGGACGGCCTCGGGGGCGACGTCGGGGGCGGCCTCGGGCCGGGCGTCGGGGGTGGTTCCGGGTTGAGCGTCGGGGACGGTCTCGGGTGCGACGGTCTTGGGTGCGACGGTCTCGTCGGGTTCCGGGGCTGCGCACGGGGTCGCCTCCCGTTCGGCGTCGCGCGCCGGCTCTTCGGGGGGTGGGTGGGGAAGGTTCTTCTCCCGGTCTTCTTCTACCGGTTCTGAGCGACCGACCCTCCGAGACCTCGAACCACCGACCGTCGGATCACCGGGACTCGGCGACCCGTCAGCCCGGGCGGCTTCCGCCTCCTCACGCGTGAGGATGACGTTCGCGAGGAGCTGCTCGGTGACCCAACGCCCGCGCTCGGTCTGCCACTTCCACTCGTGGTAGTAGCCCGCCGCCGCCAGGCACTGCTTCGCCTTCTGGTACGCCCGGGGCTTCAGGCCCAGGTCGGCGGCGAGCTCGCCGAGGGACTTGGCGCACGCGGCGTCGGTGAGGCCCTGGACGTAGGTGACGAGAAGCTTCGCGTCGCTGGTCAGACAGGGGTGGCGCACGATGTCGTGGGACGCCTGGGTGTAGCGCCGCAGGGGCGCGATAGCATGCCGAAGCATTTCTGGTGGACTCCTGTGTTATCCACTGGGGGTGAAGGTCCTCGGGAGTGTTGGCGCACCCCGGGGACCGCCCATTTACTGACAGAGCGTAATGACGCAGTCACCATACGGCACGGGCGTCCCCTCGGTACAACAAGTCCCTTTGTACGAACGGCTGTCACTCCATGGCACGGGTGACCATCAGGTGCAGGAGGCCCGGCTCCACGAAGGGCTCCTCGTCCGTGGGCCGGGAACGCCAGTCCAGCGGCCACGTCAGCCCGTCGAGCGCCGGGATGCCGACGAACGCCTCGCTGCGACCGTTCCGGCTCAGCGCGCGCACCGGGGCCGGCCAGGCGTGGGTGGCGGCGGTCTGCGGAGGCAGCAGGAAGTACAGGTTCCGCTCACCGGTCGCCTCCCGGACGATCGGCCCGGCCTGGAAGTCCGTGAACTCCATGAGCCGGTACGCGACGTCCTCCCCGAGGAACCCGCCGATGCGTACGGCGTCGAAGTGCACGCCCGCGTGCCGGAGGGCGTGACCGGTGGCGGGGACCCAAGAAGGCACCCTGTCAAGTGACTTGCGCGAATTCATGACACCAGCTTTCCGGCCTCGCTCTACTGTGACCAGCGCCACAGGCTGTTTGTGGCGGACTGTGCACTCCAGGAGGTCGGTGTGAACAAGGGGAACACGGGGGGTCCGGGCGCAGCGAAGGCGTTCGGCAGGCTCCTGCGCTTCTACCGGTTGCGGGCGAAGGCGTCGCAGGAAGCGTTGGGCAAGGAGACCGGATATTCCAAGTCCCAGGTGGCGATGATCGAGCGGGGGCAGCGAAAGGCGAAGGGCAACTTCGTCGCGATCGCGGACGCGTGGCTGGGTGCACAAGGTGCACTACTGGAGGTCGCCGAGGAGGTGACGGCGAGCGGAATCGCGGCGTGGTTCGAGGACTACTTGGAGGAGGAGTTGAAGGCGGCGGGCATCCATACGTACGAGAGTCATCTCGTCCCCGGGCTGCTCCAGACCCCGGACTACGCGCGGGCCGTCTTCGAGAGCGCCGTCCCGGCCATGGACGAGGAGGAGATCGAACCGAGCGTGACGGCCCGCATGGAACGCCAGAAGCTGTTCTTCCGCACGCCTTCGCCGTTGGTCACCTTCGTCCTGGAGAGGGCCGCGCTCACCAAGCCCCTCGGCGGCAAGGACGTGCTCCGGAAGTGCCTGTTGTACGTACGGGAGTGCGCGGAGCTGCGGAACGTCAGCGTCCAGGTCATGCCGGACGACCGGGAGGCCCATGCCGGGCTCAACGGGCCATTCGTCCTCCTGGAGACCAGGAAGCGCGAGAACCGACTGGTCTATGTCGAAGGGCAGGGCGGCAGGTACTTTCTGAGCGAAGAGCCGGACGTGGGAGACACCTTCGCTCGCTACAGCATGCTGCGGGCACAGGCCTTCACGCCGGAGGATTCCGCACGACTCATCGAACAGGTGGCACGAGAGCTATGAGCACCGACCTCAACTGGTTCAAGAGCAGCTACAGCAGCGACCAGGGCGGCAACTGCGTCGAGGTGGCCGTCTCCTGGACCAAGTCGTCCTACAGCGGCGACCAGGGCGGCAACTGCGTCGAGGTCGCCGCCTGCCCGGACACCGTGCACGTCCGGGACTCCAAGGACACCTCGCTCCCCTCCCTCGCCGTCGCCCCCGGCTCCTGGGCCGTGTTCGTCGCGGGGCTCGGCGGCTGACCCGGTCCCCGGGCGCGGGCGAACCGTGCGCACCCGGGTCACCATGGACGTATGCGCACGTCCCGTGAGGTGTCGATCGTCGAGGCGCCGTCCGTGCTCGGTCTGCGGCCGTCCGGGGTGCAGGAGCTGCCCGAGGCGTTGCTGAAGGCGGGGCTGGCGGACGGGCTTCCCGGGGTCGTACGGGCGGGCAGGGTGGAGCCGCCCGCGTACGACCCCCGGCGGGACGCGGCGACCGGGGTACTGAACCCGGACGGCATCGCGCGGTACTCCGTCATGCTGGCCGACGCCGTGGGCGCGGTCCTCGACCAGGGGCGGTTCCCGCTCGTCCTGGGCGGGGACTGCAGCATCCTGCTGGGGAACCTGCTCGCGCTGCGCCGCCGGGGGCGTTACGGGCTGCTGTTCCTGGACGGGCACACGGACTTCTACCAGCCCGCTTCCGAGCCTGCCGGGGAGGCGGCGTCGATGGAGCTCGCGCTCGTCACGGGACGTGGTCCCCGGCAGCTCACGGAGATCGAGGGCCGGAGGCCGTTGGTCGGGGACGAGGACGTCGTCGTGTTCGGGTTCCGGGACGCGGCCGAATCCGTCGCCGCCGGAATGCAGCCGCTGCCGCCGAAGCTGTACGCGCTCGATCTGGAGGACGTCCGGGCCGCCGGTGTCGTGGCGACCGCGCGTGGGGCGGTCGAGCGGCTCACCGGCGGCGGGGCGGGCGGGTTCTGGGTGCACCTGGACGTGGACGTCCTGGACGACGCGGTCATGCCTGCCGTCGACTACCGCCAGCCCGGCGGTCTGAGCTGGTCGGAGCTGACGGACGTCCTCGGCACGGCGCTGGCCGACGACCGGGCCGTCGGCCTCGACGTCACCATCTTCAACCCCCGGCTCGACCCGGACGGCACGATCGCGGCCCGCCTGGCCGCGTGCCTGCGGCAGGCCCTGGCGGTCCAGGAGTCCACCCGCCCCGTCGGCGGGGAGCCCCTTGGCGGGGAGCCCCCTGGCGGCGGGCCCGGTGGTGGCGAGCCCTCCTAGTACGTGTGGCCGACGTACGCCAATGCCTGCTTGAGCAGCAGGCCCTGACCGCCCGGCATCTCGTTCTGGACGGCCGGGGACGCGGCTTCCTGGGGGCTGAACCAGACCAGGTCCAGGGCGTCCTGCCGGGGCCGGCAGTCGCCCGACACCGGCACGACGTACGCGAGGGCCACGGCGTGCTGGCGCGGGTCGTGGTACGGCGTGACGCCGGCGGTGGGGAAGTACTCGGCGATCGTGAAGGGCTGGAGGGAGGACGGGACGCGCGGCAGGGCCACCGGTCCGAGGTCCTTCTCCAGGTGCCGCAGCAGCGCGTCACGGACCCGCTCGTGGTGCATGACGCGGCCCGACACCAGCGTGCGGCTGATCGTTCCGTCCGACCCGATGCGCAGCAGCAGTCCGATGCTGATCACTTCACCGCTGTCGTCCACGCGCACGGGGACGGCCTCGACGTACAGGATCGGCATCCGCGCCCGAGCACTGTCCAGCTCGTCCGTGGTCAGCCATCCGGGCGTGGTTTCGGTCATGTCTGCCATCGCTTGATCATACTTTCCGGGCGCGATTCCGTCCCGGAATGCGCGGAGCACCACCCGAGTGGCCGTCCGGCGGCGGCTTCGTGGCCGCGTCGGCCCTCGTGTCGACGGGAATCGGATGATGATCCGGCCGGGTCCGCCGGGACCGAACGAGTGGACTCACCGGGGCCGCGGGCCGCGGTGGGGGTGCGGGCGGGGGCTCGGGGGTCAGGTTGTCGTTCCGGATCCTGATTCGCGCAGCCTGAACTGGAAGAGACGCACCCCATGCGCCGTAACCTCGCCCCTCGACGCCGACTGTTCGCCGCGGCACTGCTCGTGGCGTCCGTCCTCGCCCCGGTGGCCACCGCCCCCGCGTCGGCCGTTCCCGCACCCCCCGCCGCCCTCGCCGACCGTGCCGCCCCCGTCGACCACGGCGCGGAGGACTGCCCGCCCGACGGCTTCGGGCCCGAGCTGACCGCCCGCCTGGACAAGGCCATCGAGGACGTCCGGGTCCAGGCCGGGATCCCCGGCCTCATCGCCGGGGTGTGGATCCCCGGCAAGGGTCAGTACGTCCGCGCGACCGGTGTCGCCGACAAGGCCACCGGCCGCCCGATGACCACCGACCTCTTCCTGCGCATCGGCAGCGAGACCAAGACCTTCACGGTCACCGCGCTCCTGAAGCTCGTCGACGACGGGAAGATCGGCCTCGACGACCCGATCGCGAAGTACATCGCCGGGGTCCCCAACGGCTGGAACATCACGCTCCGCCAGCTCGCCGAGATGCGCAGCGGCCTCTTCCCGTACACGGACGACGCCGACTTCCAGCACGACCTGCTGAGCGACCCGAGCCGCTACTTCACCCCGCACGAGGTGCTGGCGTACGGCTACAAGCACCCGAACACCGCCGAGCCCGGGACGCAGTTCCAGTACTCCAACACCAATCTGATCCTGCTCGGCCTGGTGGTCGAGAAGGTCAGCGGGCACCGGCTCGTCGACTTCCTGGAGAAGCGGGTGCTCCGCCCGGCGAAGCTGCACCACACGTTCCTGCCGGACGGCCCGGAGTTCCCCGATCCGCACCCGCGCGGCTACACCAACCAGACGCTGACCGGCGAGGTCGCCGACGCCACGAACTGGAACCCGAGCTGGGCGTGGGCGGCCGGGGCGATGATCTCGGACCTGGCGGACCTGCGGCGCTGGGCGAAGATCGTCGCCACCGGTGAGCTGCTCACCCCGGAGACCCAGGCGCAGCGCCTGAAGATGCTGCCGACCGGCATCCCCGGCACCAGCTACGGCCTCGGCATCTTCGAGACCGGCGGCTGGATCGGGCACAACGGGTCCATCCCGGGGTACGAGACGGCGACCGTCTACCTGCCCAGGCTGAAGGCCACGATGGTGCTGATGCTCAACACCGACATCACCACCCAGGGCCAGGAGCCGAGTTCGCTGGTCGGCCGGGCCGTCACCGAGATCGTGACGCCGGACAACGTCTACGACCGGCCCGTCCCGCCGCGCGAGGCGGCCCCTACGCGCGCCGCGGACCAGATCGCCATGAGGTGACGGTCGCCCTGAGGTGACCGGCGCCGTGTCATTCGCCGTGAGGTGACCGTCGCCCTGAGGTGACCGTCGCCCTGAGGTGACGACCTGGCGCACGCGCCGGACGTGTCCTGGGAGGTGCGCCTCGCCCTACGAGGTGAGGACACCTTCCAGGAACGGCTCGATCGCCGTGCGCCAGGCGTCCGGGTGGTCGTAGTGCAGGAGGTGGCCGGCGTCCGGGATCTCCGCGTACGCCCCGCGTGGGAGGACGCGGACCATCTCCTGGGCCTCGGCGCGGCCCAGCTCGCCGTCCAGGCCGCGGACCACGAGCGTGGGGCAGCGGACCTGGGCGAGCGAGTCCCAGTGGGCGTCGTGGACCCAGGTCTCGCGTGAGGTCAGCATCTGCGCCGGATCGAAGAGCGGATGCCAGCCGTCGGCGCGCTCGGTCATCACCTCGGCGAAGAAGTCGCCCCGCGCCGGATTCGGCCGCTCGACCCAGGGGTCGTCCTCGCCGAACCACTGGCGCACGCCGTCGAGCGAGGTGAACGGCACCGGCCAGCGGCGGAACCAGTCCTGCCACTCCCGCTGCGAGGCCGCCCCGAGGGCCGACGCCCGCATGTCGCAGATGACCAGGGCCCGGACCAGGTCCGGATGTTCGGCCGCGAGCTGCCAGGCGGTGAGCGCTCCCATGGAGTGGCCGACCAGGGTGACCGGGCCGAGGCCCAACTGCTCGACGGCGGCCGCCGCGTCCGCGACGTACGCCTCGCGGGTGAAGGGGCCGGCCGGCGGCTTCTCGCTGCGGCCGTGACCGCGCTGGTCCAGGGCGACGACCCGATGGCGCTCGGCCAGCCAGCGGGCGGTGGGGGCCCAGTGCGAGGCGCTCCCCATCAGGCCGTGCAGCAGTAAGACCCCGGACCCGGCCGTCCCGGCCGGCGCTGTCCGCTCTTCCGTGAACTCCCAGGCAGCCAGGCGTACGCCGGCGGTCCCGGTGACGTCGAGACGTCGCACCATGTTCCCTGGCACCCCCTCTTTCCCATCGAGCGTGTCGAGCCCCGCCAGACTATCGAACCCATATTCGAAAATGGGGTTCTGCCACGTAACACCCCTCGTTCGAGTGACCGCGCTCAAGGATTGACGCGCGCCGCCGAGGGGAGATCTTCAGCGGGAGGCGGACCGCTCGGGGAAAACGGTCCGAGGGGAATGACCCTGGGAGCTCGGGGCTCCGGGTCAGCACAGGGGAGGACAGGCCCCGGCGCCAATGGGCGCCGGGGTTCTCCGTTTGTCGACGCCCCGCCCCCGACGACTCCATCGCCCCCACCCCTCCCCGGCCCGACGAACCGAACCCAGCGTGGCACGCCGAGGGGCGCGGGCGTGGCGATTCCGCCGTAAAACGGGCTGGGGGCGCGTTTCGGGGGCGCACTCGGCCCCGGAACGGGGCATCCGGCCGCACGCCCGGCGCCGGAAACGGCGCACGGGGAGACGCGATCGGCGCATGTGGAGACCCCACGATCGGCGCCGTAAGCGCGCGCGTCCGGGGTGCCGCGCGCCCGATGCCGGGCGCGCGGTCGTCGCTAGCGCTTCGCGACGAAGACGTGGGCCGCGACCTCGGAGTCCAGCTCGGCCGCCTCGCCGCTGCTGCCGACCAGGATGCCGCCCGCCGACTCCGTCACGCTCACCACGGAACCGGGCTGCACGCCCGCCCGACGCAGCGTGTACATCAGCTGGGCGTCCGTCTGGATCGGCTCGCCGATCCGGCGCACGATCACCGTCTTGCCGTCCGCGCCCGCGTCCAGGTCGGCGAGCGAGACCATGGAGTCGTCCAGGAAGGCCTCCGCCTCGGCCTTCTCGCCCAGCTCCTCCAGGCCCGGGATGGGGTTGCCGTACGGCGACTCCGTCGGGTGCCGCAGCAGCTCCAGAACGCGCCGCTCCACGGCCTCGCTCATCACGTGCTCCCAGCGACAGGCCTCGGCGTGGACCTGCTCCCACTCCAGACCGATCACGTCGACGAGGAGGCACTCCGCGAGGCGGTGCTTGCGCATCACGCGCGTCGCGAGACGCCGGCCCTCGTCCGTCAGCTCCAGATGCCGGTCGCTGGCGACGGCCACCAGACCGTCCCGCTCCATTCGAGCCACCGTCTGGCTGACCGTGGGGCCGCTCTGATCGAGCCGCTCCGCGATCCGGGCGCGCATGGGGACCACACCTTCCTCTTCCAGTTCGAGGATGGTGCGGAGATACATCTCCGTGGTGTCGATCAGTCCGGACATACGTGCCCCTCGATGAGTCGTGCGCTGGCCCTGCACCAATTCTGACGCATCCCACCGACAACCGTGCCGCGCGGGGGAAACGCCGGGCAAAGACGGTATTGACAGAGCAATGGTCCAGACCGCACGGTGATCCGCGACACGACGACAAGGAGCTTCCGCAATGGGCGACAGCGCGCGCGAGTCCAAGCTGGCAGGGCAGTTCTTCGATGCCGCGATCGGCCTGCTCCAGCAGGTCCGCGATGAGGACTCCGCGGAGATCGCCGCCGCCGGGACCGCGATCGCCGAGACGGTCGCCGCGGGCGGCCGGCTCTTCGCCTTCGGCGCGGGCCACTCCTCGCTGGCCGCCCAGGACGTCGTCTACCGGGCGGGCGGGCTGGCCCTGATGAACCTGCTGGCCGTCCCCGGGGTCGTCGGCGTCGACGTCATGCCGGCGACGCTCGGCTCGGCCCTGGAGCGGGTGGACGGCCTCGCGGGCGCGGTGCTCGACTCCTCGCCCGCCAAGGCGGGCGACGTCCTGATCATCATCTCCCTCTCCGGCCGCAACGCCCTGCCCGTCGAGATGGCGATGAACGCGCGCGCCCTCGGCCTGACGGTGATCGGGGTCACCTCCGTGGCGTACGCGACGGAGACGAAGTCCCGGCACGTCTCGGGGACGTACCTGAAGGACCACTGCGACATCGTCCTCGACTCGCGGATCGCGATCGGCGACGCCGAGCTGACCCACGAGGGCATCGAGGCGCCGTTCGCACCGGCCTCCACGGTCGTCACCAGCGCCCTGATGCAGGCCACGATGGCCGCGGCGGCGGAGGAGCTGGTCCGCCTGGGCATCGAGCCGCCGCTGCTGCGCTCGGGGAACGTCGACGGCGGGCACGAGTGGAACGGCCGCGTGATGACGGAGTACGGCGACCGGATCTTCTTCCGGCACTGAGTCCGGTACGGAGTCGGGTGACCGGACCCGCGCCGGGGCAGCCCGTACGGAGTCGGGTGACCGGGCCCGCGCCCGGGCCCGTACGGCCGCGCGCCTCGGCCTCATGGCCGAAACCGCACCCGGACCGTCAGGCCGCCGCCCTGGGCGTTGGCCGTCGCCGTCGCCGTCGCCTCGTGGGCCCGGGCGATGGAGTCGACGATCGACAGGCCCAGGCCCACCCCCTCGCCCGGGGCCCGGGTGCGGGCGGAGAGGCGGCGGAAGGGCTCGAAGAGCAGCGGCACGGTGTCGGCCGGGACCACGGGCCCGGTGTTCGACACCTCGATGCCCCCGGGGCCCGTACGGACCGCCACCCGCCCGCCCGGGACGTTGTGCCGCACCGCGTTCGCGACCAGGTTGTGCGCCATCCGGTCCAGGAGGACCGCGTCGCCGAAGACCGCCAGCGGCCGGGTGTCCACCGAGACGGTGATCCCGCGCTCGGCCGCCTCGGCCGCCAGCGCCTCCGCCGCGCGGGCGGCGACCTCGTGGACCGCCACCGGCCGGCGCTCCAGCAGCCCCTGCTCGCAGGAGGCGAGCAACAGCAGCCCCTCGATGGTCCGTTCGCTGGAGTCGGCGACCTCGATCAGCTTCTCCCGGATCCGGGCGACCCGCTCGGGACCCGGGTCCCCCGCGAGCCCGATCTCGGCCGCCGCCCGCTGCACGGCGACCGGCGTGCGCAGCTCGTGTGCCGCGTTGGCCGCGAACCGCTGCTGCGCCGACACCAGCCGCTCCATCCTGCCGAGCATCCCGTCGAAGGTGTCCGCCAGCCGCTTCAGCTCCCCCGGCGGCCCGCCCATGGCGATCCTCTCGTGCAGGTTCTCCCCGGAGAGTCGGCGGGCGGTCTCCGTGATCACGGCGACCGGGCGGAGCACCCGGCCCGCCATCCACCAGGCGAGCACGACGGAGAGGACGGCGTACGCGGCGAGGACGAGCAGGGAGACGGTGAGGAGCCGCTCCAGGGCGGCGCTCTCGGCCGCGTCGCTCAGCGTCCGGGTGACCGCCATCCCCTGCGTCACGCCCGGCGGCATGGGGCCCGGGCTCGCGGGCACGGCCTCCTGCCACAGCGGGCTGGGCGTGGCGGAGGGCAGTTCGAGGCGCTGGGCGGGCACGGCCGTCGTCATGGCGACGCTGATCGACGAGTACAGCCCCTCCTTCACCAGGAGGTACACCACTCCGGTGAGCAGCGCGCCCGCGAGGAGCAGGAGCCCGCCGTAGAGGGCCGTCAGGCGGGCCCGTTCGCCGGCCATGGCGGTGCGTACCGCGGTCCGCAGGTCCGCGGCCCTCATGACGGCCGCGGTCCGCAGGTCCGCCGCCCTCATGACACGATCCGGTAGCCCGCGCCGGACACCGTCTCCACGACCGGCGGCTCGCCGAGCTTGGCGCGGAGCTTGCTCAGGGTGACCCGTACGGCGTTGGTGCGGTAGCTGGTGTGCTCCTCCCACACCTGCTCGATCAGGTCCTCACCGCTCACGACCGCGCCCTCGGCGCGCAGCAGCGCCTCCAGCACCGCGAACTCCTTGCGGGACAGGTGCAGATGCCGTCCCTCGCGGCTGGCCTGGCGGCGGGCGGTGTCCAGGACGATCCCGGCGCGTTCGAGGACCGGCGGCAGCGCGGGGCGGGCGCGGCGGCCCAGGGCGAGGACCCGGGCGAGCAGCTCGTCGTAGGCGAAGGGCTTGGCCAGGTAGTCGTCGGCGCCGAGGCCGAGGCCCTCGACCCGGTCCCGTACCGTCCCGGCCGCCGTCAGCATCAGGACCCGGGTCATCAGCCGCTGCTCGACGACCCGGCGGCAGACGTCGTCGCCGTGGATCCCGGGCAGGTCGCGGTCGAGGACCATCACGTCGTACTCCCCGAACCGGAGCTTGCGCAGGGCCTCCAGGCCGTCGGCCGCGACGTCCACGGCGAGCGCGTCGCGGCGCAGCCCCTCGGCGATCATCTCGGCGAGAAACGCCTCGTCCTCCACCACCAGTACGCGCATGGCTCCTGTCTATCGGACCAGGCCTTTCGTCTTTGTAAACCGATCCGCTGAGAGAAACGAAACACCTCGTACGCGCACGCTGCCGCCCATGACGACGACCACGAGCACGAGCCCGAGCACCCCCACCCGACGTCCCCGCGAGACCTTCCAGCTGGCCGCCGCGGCCTCGCTGGCCGCCCTCTGCCTCCTGACCGTCACCGCCTGTTCCTCCGGCGGTGACGACAAGGGGGCGGGCCGGACCGTCAGCGACGAGGGCAAGAAGGCCGATCAGGCCCTGGAGCACCGCACGTGCCTGCGCGAGCAGGGCCTCGACGTGCCGGAGCCCAAGCCGGGCGAGGAGGGCGTGGGGCTGACCATCGGCGGCGACGGCATGTCGAAGGAGAAGATGGAGAAGGCGTTCAAGGCCTGTCAGGGCAAGGGCGGCGCCGGCATGGGCAAGGAGATGACCCAGGCCGACAAGGACAAGATGATCAAGTACGCCCAGTGCATGCGGAAGAACGGCTTCGACATGCCCGACCCGACCTTCGGCGGCGGCGGGATGACGGCGGCGCGGCCGATGCCGCAGGGCGAGGACGCCAAGAAGTTCGACAAGGCGAACAAGGCCTGCGAGAGCGTGACGCGATGAGCCGCCGCAAGCTGGTGGCCGCCCTCGCGACGATTGCCGTCGTCGCGGGCGGGGCCGTGGCGGTGACCGCGCTCGCCGCCCCCGACAAGGGCGGGCGGGAGGCCGTGGCGGACGCGGGGCCGCCGCCCGCGACGGCCCCGATCACCCGGGGCGACCTGAGCGACAGCTCCCAGCAGGACGGCACGCTCGGCCACCTCGGCGAGCGGAAGATCAACGGGGGGCCGACCGGGATCCTCACCCGGATCGCGTCGGCCGGCTCCACCGTCGAGCGCGACGAGCCGCTGTACGAGGTCGACGGCAGGCCCGTCCGGCTGATGTACGGCGCCGAGCCGATGTACCGGACCCTGAGGACCGGCGACGAGGGCAAGGACGTCCGGCAGCTGGAGGAGAACCTCGCCGCCCTCGGCTACGTCGGCTTCACGGTGGACGAGGAGTACACCGCCAAGACCGCCGCCGCCGTCAAGCGCTGGCAGAAGTCCCACGACCAGAAGCAGACGGGCACGGTCGGCCCCGACGCCGTCGCGTTCGCCGGCAGCGCCGTCCGCGTCAAGGAGGCGGGCGCGGCCACCGGCGACCAGGTGGGGCCGGGGCGGCCGGTGCTCACGGTGACCGGCTCGGAGCGGGTCGTACGGTTCAAGGTGCCGGTCTCGGACGCCGGTTCGGCGAAGACGGGGACCCGGGTCACCGTCCAGCTGCCGGACGGCACCACGGCACCGGGCAAGGTGTCGTCGGTCGGGAGGACGGCCTCGTCGGGCGACGACCCGCAGGACCGGACCCCGAAGATCGACATCACGGTCTCCTTCGACGTGCCGGGCAAGGTCACGGGCGTCGACCAGTCCCCGGTCACCGTCGACCTCGCCGGGGAGACGAGGAACGACGTGCTGTCCGTACCCGTCAACGCGCTGCTCGCGCTGCCCGGCGGCGGCTTCGGCGTCCAGGTCGTGGAGAACGGCCGGACCCGGGACGTCGAGGTCGAGCTCGGGATGTTCGGCCAGGGCCGGGTGGAGATCAGCGGCGACGGCGTGCGCGAGGGCATGAAGGTCGGGGTGCCGTCCGTATGACCACGGTCGTCAGGCTCCGCGGGGTCACCAAGGAGTACGCGGGCGGCGTCCGGGCCCTCGACGGCGTGGACCTCACGGTCGGCGCGGGCGAACTGCTCGGCATCGTCGGCCCGTCCGGGTCCGGCAAGTCCACCCTGCTGCACATCGTCGGCACCCTGGACCGGCCCAGCGACGGGACGGTGGAGATCGCGGGCCACGACGTGGCCGCGCTGACGGACCGCCGGCTGTCCGCGCTGCGCTCGCGCCACATCGGCTTCGTCTTCCAGGCCTTCCATCTGGTGCCCGGGGTGGGCGCGCTGGAGAACGTCGCCGAGGGGCTGCTGTACTCGGGGCTCCCCCGGGCGCGGCGGCGCGCCATGGCCGCGGACGCCCTCGCCCGTGTCGGGCTCGCCGACCGGATGAGGCACCGGCCGCACGAGCTGTCGGGCGGGCAGAAGCAGCGGGTCGCCATCGCCCGCGCGGTGGTGGGCGAACCCGACCTGCTGCTCGCCGACGAGCCGACGGGCGCGCTGGACTCGGCGTCCGGGGAGGCGGTCATGGACCTGCTGCACGCGCTGAACGAGCAGGGCGCGACGATCGCCGTCATCACCCACGACACGGAGATCGCCGGCCGGCTGCCACGCCAGGTCCGGATCCGCGACGGACGGATCGTGGCGGACACGGCGCGTGGGAAGGTCGCGGCGTGAGGGGGCGACGCGGATTGAAGGCCGCGCGGCTCGGACCGCGGCGAGGGTTGAAGGCCGCGCGGCTCGGGCCGCGGGACGTGCTCCACGTCGGTTCGGCCGGGCTGCGCAGTCGGCCCGTGCGGGTGGTGCTCTCGGCGCTGGGCATCGCGATCGGGATCGCCACCATGATCGCGGTCGTCGGCATATCGGCTTCCAGCCAGGCCCAGTTGATGCGGCAGCTGGACGCCCTCGGCACGAACATGCTGGTCGCCAAGCCGGGCGAGGGGATGTTCAGCGGTCAGCAGGTCAAGCTGCCCAAGGACGCCGTCGGCATGGTCGGCCGGATCGACGGCGTCGAGGAGGCCGGCGCGACCGCCGACCTCGACCGCACGGTCCGGCGCTCCGAGAAGATCCCCGAGGGCGAGACGGGCGGGATCGCCGTCAAGGCCGCCACGGAACGGCTGCTCGCCGTCCTGCGCGGCGGAACCGCCTCCGGCACCTGGCTGAACGCCGCCAACGGCCGGTACCCGTCCGTGGTCCTGGGCCATGTCGCGGCCGAGCGGCTCGGCATCACCGAGCCCGGGCGGCAGGTCTGGATCGACGACCGGTACTTCACCGTCGTCGGCATCCTCGACCCGCTGCCGCTCGCGCCCGAGATCGAGCGCTCGGCGCTGGTCGGCTGGGAGGGCGCGCAGAAGCTGCTCGGCTTCGACGGGCATCCGACGGCGGTGTACGAGCGGTCCACCGACGCGTCCGTACGGACCGTCCAGGAGCTGCTCGCCCCGACGATCGACCCGGAGAACCCGCAGAACGTGTCGGTCGGCGACCCGTCGGCGGCGCTCCAGGCGAAGGCGGCGACCGAGGGGGCCTTCTCTACCCTGCTGCTCGGGCTCGGCGGGATCGCCCTGCTCGTGGGCGGTGTCGGCGTCGCCAACACCATGATCATCTCGGTCCTGGAACGCCGCCACGAGATCGGTCTGCGCCGCTCCCTGGGTGCGACCAGGGGGCAGATCAGGATCCAGTTCGTGACGGAGTCCCTGATGCTGTCGGGCCTCGGCGGCCTGGCGGGCGTGGCGCTCGGCGGGGCGGCGACGGGCGTGTACGCGTACACCGGCGGGCTGCCGTGGGTGGTGCCGCCCTGGGCGGTGGGCGGCGGCTTCGGCGCCACACTCGTGATCGGGACGGTGGCGGGGCTCTACCCGGCTGTGAGGGCGTCGAGGCTGTCCCCGACGCTTGCGCTCCAGGCGTAGGGGCGCGGGGGGCGGGGGCGGGCGTCGGCGCGCCGAGCAAGGCGGGGCGGGGCCGCGCAGGGACAGGTGCCGCGCCGGGAGGGCGTCGGGGGAGAAGGGGCGGGGGCGGGGTGCATGCGAGCGCCCCGCCCCCGCCCCGCGTAGCAGCCTCTTCGCCCCCGCTCCCGTCACCACGGTCGAGCGGCGTCCTCAGGACGGGCGCGAGTCCTCAGGACGGGCCGGCGTCCTCAGGACGGGCGCGTGTCCCCAGGACGGGCCCGCGTCCTCAGGACGGGCCGGTGGCTCCGTCGCGTGCCGGGTCGCCTCCCGCGCACATGCCCGCCAGGTCCAGCGAGGCCGCGACCCGTCCCGCCACGGCCTCCGCGAAGACCGCGTCCGGGCGCTCGAAGGGCGTGCGGGAGGCCGACCGGAGGAACGTCACCGCCCCCACCGTCCTCCCCCGGCTGCGCAGGGGCAGGCAGAGCGCGTGGACCGCGGCGCGCGGCCAGAGTCGCTCCGTCGCCCAGTCCTCGGCGGCCTGCGAGCCGCCGGCGGCGGTCGCCGACGCCCGCACCGGGCCCCTGCGGGACAGGGCCTGGACGACCGGGTGGCCCGAGGGGTAGCGCAGCGGGATGCCCCCGCCCGCGACCGGCACCACCGGGCCCGGCTCACCCGCCGGTGTCGACGCCACCCGCACGAGCCGGCGCTCGCCGGCCGTGACGTCGACGAGCGCGTGGTCGGCGAAGCCCGCGAGGGCGAAGTCGAGGAGGACCGTCGCCGCCTCCCTCGGGTCCTCGCACTCGGCGGCGACCGCCCCGGCCCGGTGCAGCTGGCTGTACCGGAAGCGCAGCCGGTCCGCCTCCTGCTCGGCCAGCCGCTCCTCCGTCACGTCCTGGAACAGCCAGCCCACGCCGAGTGGCACCGGTTCCTCCGCGAGCGGCGACGACAGCCGGACGAACCCGCTGCGCCAGCACCGGCGCCGCTCGCCGTCCGGTGTCCTCAACGTCACCCACACCTCGGCCGGAGCCTTCGGCGCGCCCTCCGCGAGCACGTGCTCCAGGGCGGACTCCAGGTCCTCCACCCCCTGCGCGACGACCTCTCCGAGCGGCCGCCCGAGCAGCGTGGTCCGCCCGGCGCCCATGACGCGGGCCGCGTACCCGTTGACGACGGCCGGGCGCAGGTCCACGTCGACGAGGACCACCCCCCAGGCCGCGTCCTCGAAGAGCGCCTCGCTCAGCGCGATCGATCGCTCCAGGTCGATCTGGGCGTGCACCTCGCTGAAGGCGCAGTACACCCCGGCGGGCCCGCCGTCCGCGCCGCGCACCCCGGCGGACTGCGTCCGCACGAGCACGCGGCCGCCGTCCTTCCGTACCAGCGCGAACTCGTGCACCAGCCGGCCCGGCGCCTCCATCGCGGCCATCAGGCGGGCGAGCGCCTTCGCGGCGTCGGCGGGCCGCGCCGCCCACCCCTCGAACCCGCGCCGGCCGACGGCCTCCGCGGCCGACCAGCCGAGTATCCGCTCGGCCTCCTTGTTCCAGTGCGTGACGTTCCCGTCGGCGTCGAAGGCGCAGAGCGCCGCGTCCATCCCGTCGAGGAGCGCGGCGAGCAGATCATCCCCTGGCACAGACGTGGTCCCACCCCTGGCAGCACTCATCCCGGCAACCCCCTGCAGGACGGTGTACGCGCGTGCATCCGCACGCCTCGGATCATTCAACTCGAACGTGACGCAGAACACACCCGGTTCCATGAAAACGTTGCGTCCCGGAAACGAACGAGCGGACGGCGTCAGGTCGCCGCGATAAATCGCTTGAGGCTTCGCGGAAGGGTTCCTAGGCTGTGGGTACACGCTGAAAGGAGGTGATCCGAAAACATGGTTTCTTTTCGGACTCGTGAGGTGACTGCGGGCTAAGGCCTGCCGTCGCACTCTGTGCACCTCGGCAGGCCTTCTGCCGATACCCAAGCAGTCACCCGACCCGTGGGCCGCCGGTAAGTCCGGCCGGCTCTCGTCCGAACTCGAGCGGACGGGACCAAGGCCCACGGGTCGTCTGCGTTCTCCGGGGGCCGGTGGGGCCCGGGGTGGGGCCCCGGGCGATTCTCCGGGGGGATTCGCTAGGCCAGGGAGAGCTTGCCCGTGCGCTGGGACCGGGCCTCGCCCACGCGGAGGATCACCGCCGCGGCGGCGATCAGGACGGCGCTCAGCGCCGCCAGGCCGAGGAGCGTGGGGGCGAGCTCGCCGAGCGGGCGGTGCTCCAGGAGGGCGCCGCGGACCGCGATCAGACTGCCGGTGAGCGGGAAGACCGCGCCGACCAGCTGGACCGCCGTCGGCAGGGCGAAGTGCGGGAGGCGGACGCCCGAGACGAACCAGAGCGGCTCGTCCAGGATCGTGTAGAGGAACCCCGAGTCGCGCGAGAAGACCAGCAGGCTGTTGAGGAACGCGCCCCAGGCGACCGCCGGGATCAGCAGGGCCAGCAGGACGATCCCGTACATCCACCAGGCCGACACCGACAGCGTCCCGAAGCCGGTGAGCGCGGCGACGGTGAAGCAGGTCAGCAGCCAGGCGTTCTGGAGGAGGGCTCCCGCGCCGTTGGCGACCATGAGCGTGAGGCGGCCGGCCGGGGAGAGGAAGAGGAGCTCCAGGGTGCCGGTGGCGCGCTCGAAGGAGAAGTGCCAGGCGCTCTGGACGAGCGAGAAGAAGAAGGCGTACGCGAGCGTTCCGGTGGCCAGGAACGCGAGGAGACGCTCTGGGTCGGCGGCGAGCGGCCAGTTCGCGGCGGCCGGGGAGGCCGTGGCGACCGGGCGCAGCGTGTAGTAGGTGGTGGCCAGTTGGAGCACCGGCCACACCAGCATCGAGAAGACGACCATCGGCTGACCGAAGAGGCGGCGGTGCTGCTTCAGGGTCTCCGCCGCGAAGACCCGGAGCGCGTGGCGCAGTGCGCGGTGCGGGGTGGCGGACGGTTCGCGGGGGCGTTCGGTGTGCGGGGTGGCGGACGGTTCGCGGGGGCGTTCGGTGTGCGGGGTGGGGCTCATGCGTAGGCCTCCTCGCCCGTCTCCGCGAGCGCCAGGATCGCGTCCTCCAGGCTCGCCTCCGCGATCTCCAGGCCGCCGATCGAGCCGCCCGCGCCGACGATCGCGGCCGCCAGCGGGCCCGCCACGTCGTCCGGATGACGGAGGGTGAGCAACTCGCCTCCTCCGGGGAGGGGTTGTCGGGTCGCGCCGAAGCTCGCCGCGACGCCCGCCGTCGCCTCGCCCGGGTTGGTCACCGTCAGGCGGATCGTACGGTGGCTGCCGGTGGCCGCCTTCAGTTCGGCCGGGCTGCCCTCGGCGAGGTGGCGCCCCGCGGAGATCACGTACACATGGCCGCACAGCTCCTCGACCTCGGCCAGGTAGTGGGAGGTGAGGAGGACGCCCGTACCCTCCTCCGCGAGCCGGGCCACGACGCGGCGCAGGTCGCGGGCGATCGGGGCGTCCAGGCCGAGGGTGGGCTCGTCGAGGAGGAGGTAGGAGGGACGGTTGACCAGGCCCCGGGCGATGGCCAGGCGCTGGGTCATGCCGCGCGAGTACCGCTCGACCATCGTGTCGGCCGCGCCGGTCAGCCCGACCAGGCTCAGCAGATCGTCGATACGGGTGCGCAGTTCGCGCTTCGGGACGTCGTAGAGCTGGCCGAAGTACCAGAGGTTCTCGCGGCCCGTCATCCGGGTGTAGACCATGCGCTCGCCGCCCGCGATGAGGTTGATGCGGCGGCGCACCTCGCGGGCGCCCGCGACGGTGTCGAGGCCGTCGACGGCGACCGAGCCGGAGGTGGGGCGCAGCAGGGTGGCGAGGACCTTGATGGTGGTGGTCTTGCCCGCGCCGTTGAGGCCGAGCAGACCGGTGATCCTGCCCCGCGGTATGTCGAGGTCGAGGCCGTCGACCGCCCGCTTGACCTCCTTGGCCCCGAAGATCCCCTTGGTCCGTACGGGGAAGTCCTTGCGCAGGGACCGGACCTGGATGCCCGTCATGTCAGTAACTCCGTTCTACGGCGCGGGCCTCGGCCCGCGGCAGGTAGGTCAGGCCCAGGACCAGGTACGCGGCGCTCAGCAGCCCGCTCACCGCCAGGCGCGGGAGCAGCTCCGACAGCGAACCCGCGCCGCCCGTGGTCGAGGCGTGCAGGACGTCCGTGGCGGCGGTGGTGGGCAGCAGTTCGGCGAACCACCGGACCGGTTCCGGCAGATACGCGCGGGGGAAGGTGAAGCCGCCGACCAGGCCGAGGACGATGAAGACGGTGTTCTGCGAGATGTGCGCCTCCCCGGCGGCGATCATCAGCCCGCCGAGTCCGGCCGACAGCGCGAAGACGGCGACGACGAGCGCGAGGGCGCCGAGCAGCAGGCCGGCGACGGAGGACACGGGGACGGAGATGCCGAGCAGGGCGACCACGACACCGAGGGCGAGGAACTCGACCAGGCTGCTGAGGACGGCGAAGGCGGTGAACCCGGCGAGGTAGGGGAAGCGCCGGGCGGGGGCGACCAGGAGCGCGCCGAGGGTGCCCTGCCGCTGCTCGGTGATCAGCGCCTTCGCGGACCAGAGGATGAGCCGGACGGTGAACTGGAAGGCGGTCGCGCCGACGACGACGTACGCGAGGTAGGCGGTGGTGCCGCTGCCCTCGCCGAAGTCCTCGGCGACCGCCCCGCCGCCGATGGCGTGGTAGCCGAGATACGCGAGCCCGATGGCGAGCGCCGCGGGCAGGACGGTGCCGACGGCGTACGTCCATGGATAGGCGCGACGGGTCGTGAGCCAGGTGCGCCAGGCGGTCGCCCAGGCTGTGGACATGCGGGTTCCCCTCCCCGAGAGCCACGGATCGTCGGCCGTCGGTCACGGCACGCGCGAGTGAGTCTCTTTACGGAACTTACCCTGAGTTTCTATCGGGAACTCACCCGGTGCCGCAAGATGGACCGACGCATCACCACGCACCACGCAGCACCACGCACCACGCACCACGTCCGCATCCGAAGGAGGAGCGCATGGTCCGAGCCGTGCCCGAGCGCGACGCCGCCTGCGCCATCGCGCAGGGCGCCGCCGTCGTCGGCGACTGGTGGAGTCTGCTGCTCGTCCGCGAGACCGCGCGCGGACGGCACCGCTTCGACGAGCTCCAGGCCGAGCTCGGCATCTCCCGCAAGGTCCTCACCGAGCGCCTCGGCCACCTCGTCGACAGCGGTGTGCTGGACCGTGTGCCGTACCAGCAGGGGCCGGTGCGCCACGAGTACCGGCTCAGCACGGCCGGGCGCGCCCTGCTCCCCGTCCTGGTCGCCCTCCAGGACTGGTCCGACCGCTGGCTGCTCGGCGACGGGAGCCTGACCGGCTCCGCCGACGAGCACAGCGCCGAGGCCCTGCGCGTCCAGGAACTGCCCGGCACCCGGCTGCCCCGCCTGACCCTGCCGGCGCACACCGGCGACGAGCGGGACCCGGTGGACCCGGACGCCGCCGCCACCGTGCTCTTCTGCTATCCGGCGACCGGGCGGCCGAGCCCGCTGCCGACGGGCTGGGACGACATCCCCGGCGCCGTCGGCTGCACGCTGGAGAACCGGCTCTTCCAGGACGCGTACGACACGTTCACGGCCGCCGGGATCGCCGTCCACGGCGTCTCGACCCAGCGCCCCGACGAACAGCGCGCGTTCGCCGCCGCCGAGGAGATCCCGTTCCCGCTCCTCTCCGACATGGACGCCCGGCTCGCGGCGGCGCTCCGGCTGCCGACCTTCCGCGCCGGTCAGGCGCTCCGGCTCAAGCGCGCGGTGCTGGTCCTGGACCGGGAGCGGACCGTGCGGCACGCGCAGTTCCCGGTCACCGACATCCCGCACGCCGTCGAGACGGCGCTGAGCGAGGCGTCGAAGCTCTCGGGGTGATCCCGTCAGGGCGCTCGGCGGTGACCCGTCAGGGCGCGCGGGGGTGACCCGTCAGGGCGCGCGGGGGTGACCCGTCAGGGTGAGAGCCGCTCCACCCGCCACGCGCCCGCGCCGTCCGGGGCGCCGTCACCCGCGCCGCCGTCCTCGGCGCGGACGTACCGCAGCCGGTCGTGCAGCCGGTTCTCGTGGCCCTGCCAGAACTCCACGGTGTCCGGGACGACCCGGAAGCCGCCCCACTCCGGCGGCACCGGCACCTGCTCGTCCGCCGGATAGCGCGCCGCCAGCTCCGCGTAACGGGCGAGCAGCTCGTCGCGGGACTCGATCACCGAGGACTGGTGGCTGGCCCAGGCACCCAGCTGGGAGCCGTGCGGCCGGGTGCGGAAGTACGCGACGGTCTCGTCGCGGCCGGTGCGGGACGCCCGGCCCGTGACGATGACCTGGCGGGCCAGCGGATGCCAGGGGAAGAGCAGCGAGATGTGCGGATTGGCCGCCAGCTCCCCGCCCTTGCGGGAGGCGTAGTTCGTGTAGAAGACGAAACCCGCCTCGTCGTAGTGCTTCAGGAGCACCGTGCGGGAGGACGGCCGGCCGTCGGGCGTCGCCGTCGAGACGACCATCGCGTTCGGCTCGTGGATCGCCGGGCTGTTCGCGACGTCCTTGAACCAGCGTGTGAACTGTGCGATCGGTTCGGGGGCGAGGTCGGCCACAGACAGCTCCGTGGTGCGGTACTGCTCGCGCATGTCGGCGGGATCGAGGGCGTCGGTCACAGGGGTCATCCTGCCGCAGAGGCGCAGTCTGCCCGGCATCGCGGGCCGCTAATCCTTCGTCGCCGGATCGGCGCAGTGTGCCGGATGTCACGCTTCCCCGCATCAGCGGAACCGTACAGACTCTTGGGCTGGATGACTGTTGCTTCGACAGTTGCTTCGACTGTCGCCGTCCGGCCAACAGGTCCCCCGCACCGACCGACAGGTCCGTCCGACCGACAGGTCCGCCAGCACCGGATGATTGATCATCGATAGAGGAGCCGCCTGATGTCCGACTTCGTACCCGGACTCGAAGGAGTCGTCGCGTTCGAGACGGAGATCGCCGAACCCGACAAGGAGGGGGGCGCTCTTCGGTACCGCGGTGTCGACATCGAGGACCTGGTCGGTCATGTCTCGTTCGGCAACGTCTGGGGTCTCCTGGTCGACGGCGCGTTCGACCCCGGTCTGCCGCCTGCCGAGCCCTTCCCGATCCCGGTCCACTCCGGTGACATCCGCGTCGACGTGCAGTCCGCGCTCGCCATGCTCGCCCCGGTCTGGGGCCTCAAACCGCTCCTCGACATCGACGCCGAGCAGGCCCGCGACGACCTCGCCCGCGCCGCCGTCATGGCGCTGTCCTACGTCGCCCAGTCGGCGCGCGGCCAGGGCCTGCCGATGGTGCCGCAGAGCGAGATCGACAAGGCGGAGTCGGTCGTCGAGCGGTTCATGATCCGCTGGCGCGGCGAGCCCGACCCGAAGCACGTCAAGGCCGTCGACGCGTACTGGACCTCGGCCGCCGAGCACGGCATGAACGCCTCCACGTTCACCGCCCGCGTCATCGCCTCCACCGGCGCCGACGTGGCCGCCGCGCTGTCCGGCGCGGTGGGCGCCATGTCCGGACCGCTGCACGGCGGCGCCCCGTCCCGCGTGCTCGGCATGATCGAGGAGATCGAGCGGACCGGCGACGCCACGGCGTACGTGAAGAAGGCCCTGGACCAGGGCGAGCGGCTGATGGGCTTCGGCCACCGCGTCTACCGCGCCGAGGACCCGCGCGCCCGCGTCCTGCGCCGTACCGCGCGCGAGCTCGCCGCGCCGCGCTTCGAGGTCGCGGAGGCGCTGGAGAAGGCCGCCCTGGAGGAGCTGCACAACCGCCGCCCCGATCGCGTCCTCGCGACGAACGTCGAGTTCTGGGCGGCGATCGTGCTGGACTTCGCCGAGGTCCCGGCCCACATGTTCACGTCGATGTTCAGCTGCGCCCGTACGGCCGGCTGGTCGGCGCACATCCTGGAGCAGAAGCGCACGGGCCGCCTCGTGCGGCCGAGCGCCCGCTACACCGGCCCGGGCCAGCGCGACCCGCACGAGATCGCGGGCTACGCCGACCTGGCGTCGTACGCGGGCTGAGCCGGACGCGGGCGGGGCGCGGGCTGAGCCGGACGCGGGCGGGGCGCGGGCTGAGCCGGACGCGGGCGGCGGGCCGGACGCGGGCAGCGGGCCGGACGCGGGCGCCGGGCAGCGGGCCGGACGCGGCCTGCCCCCGACGCGGCCCGGACGCGACCTGGGCCGGACGCGGCCTGACCCCGACGCGGACCGGACGCGGCCTGACCCCGACGCGGGCCGGACGCGACCTGGGCCGGACGCGGCCTGACCCCGACGCGGGCCGGACGCGACCTGGGCCGGACGCGGCCTGACCCCGACGCGGACCGGACGCGACCTGGGCCGGACGCGGCCTGACCCCGACGCGGACCGGACGCGGCCTGACCCCGACGCGGCCCGGACGCGACCTGACCCCGACGCGGCCCGGACGCGACCTGGCCCGGACGCGGCCTGACCCCGACGCGGGCCGGACGCGGCCTGGCCGGGCGCGGGCCGACCGCGTCCGGCCCGCTCAGGCGGCCGTGAGCGGGCGTGCCTCCGCGAGCAGCAGGTCCGCGTGGTGGCGGGCCGCGGCCAGCGGGTGGGCGCGCAGCTTGCCCTTCAGTTCGTTGCGGCCGTACTCGGCGAAGAGCGGGTTCGCCGGGTCGGCCGTGACGCCGGGCGCCGTCGAGGCGTACGGGAAGGCCAGCGGGGCGATCCGGGCGTCGAGCCGCGGGTTGTAGAAGAACGGGACGGAGAATCGTTCCGTCGCTCCGGGCGGCGAGACCACCCGGTGGTTCGTGGCGAGCAGATAGCCGTTGGTCGCCACTTCGAGCAGCTCGCCGAGGTTGACGACGAACGCGCCCGGCAGCGGCGGCACGTCGTGGAAGAGGCCGTCCTCCCGCTCGACCTGAAGGCCGCCGACCTGGTCCTGGAGGAGCAGCGTCAGGAAGCCGTAGTCCTTGTGGGCGCCGACGCCCTGGTCGGCGCCGTCGCCCGCGCTCCCCGGATAGCGCACCAGCTTCAGGTGCGGGTGGGCCCGGTCGCCGAAGACGTCGTCGTAGAAGCCGGCGGGCGCGCCGATGGAGGCGAGCAGCTCGTGCAGCAGCCGCTCGGCGACGCCGCTGAGCCGCTCGACCCAGGTGAGCGCGGCGAGGCGCAGCTCGGGCAGGGCGGCGGGCCACTGGTTGAGCCCCTGGAGCCACCAGTAGGGGGCCTCGGCCGGGCCGGGCACGCGCGCGGGGCGCTCGGCGCCGATGTCGAGCTGGTCGCGCCAGTCGCGGGAGCCGGCGGTGCGTTCGTCGCCGATGCGGGTGTAGCCGCGGAAGTGCGGTGAGTTGGTGGTGTCGATCGCCAGCCGGTCGGCATCGGGGAGGGCGAAGAATGCCTTCGTCGCGGAGGTCAGGGCCGTCGTCTCGGCCTCGGTGACGCCGTGCCCGACGAGCTGGAAGAAGCCCACGTCGTGGGCGGCGGAGTGCAGCTGGGCGTGGAGCAGCCGGCGCGCCTGGGGGCCGCGGTCGGCGGCGGAGAGGTCCACGATCGGCAGCTGGGAGGCGTAGGGCCGCTCACTGCTCGGCCGCGAGGTGTACGGCCGGGCGTCGTCCGGCCGGGAGTCGTCCGGCTGCGAGGTGTACGGCTGGGTGTGCGCGTTCTGCGTCATGGTGTGCGTCCGCGGGGTGTACGGGGTCCCGGGCTCGCCGCCGGGGTGGGGCGGGGGCGCGGGTGCCTGAAGAAGAGGGGCTTCGAGGTCAGGCGGAGCGCCGACAGCCCATGCTCGTGACGCGGACGAAGTCCACGTGGCGACGGCGTACGAGCGACAGCATGGGACCAGCGTACTGCGGGGCGCGCGGGACGTATGTGGCGCCCGTCACGCCGCCGGGTGACCATGGACACGCGACCGCTCCAGGGGCCCGCCCGCCGCGTGCACGAGGAGGCACCCGTGGCAGAAAGCCGTACGACCGATGTGCTGATCGTGGGCGCCGGGCCCGTGGGGCTGAGCGCGGCCGCCGAGCTCCGCAGGCAGGGGGTGCGGTGCCGGCTCGTCGACCGGCTGCCGGCCCGGCTGCTGTACGCCAAGGCCGTCGGGATCCAGCCGCGCACCCTGGAGATCTGGGACCGGATGGGGCTCGCCCGCACCGTCCTGGAGGCGGCGGTCCCGCTGCGCGGCCAGCTGACGTACGTCGACGGGCGGCAGCAGGACCGGATCGACCTGACCCTGCCGCCGGAGGTGCCGTACGGCTTCGCCGCGCTGCCCCAGTACACGACCGAACAGCTCCTGGAGGCGTACCTCGCCGGCCTCGGCACGGTCATCGAGCGCGGCACGGAGCTGCTGTCCTTCGCGCAGGACGCGGACGGGGTGACGGCCCGGCTGCGGACGGCCTCAGGCGTGGAGGAGGAGTTGCGCGTCGGCTATCTGGTCGGCTGCGACGGCGCGCACAGCACCGTCCGCAAGGGGCTCGGGCTCAGCTACGAGGGCGGGGCGTTCCCGGCGGAGTACCTGCTCGGCGACGTCGAGGTCGGCTGGGACCTGCCGTACGGCTACGGCCTGCGCTCCACGCGGCGCGCCGAGGGCGGCTCGGGCGACGAGGTCCTGGTCGGCGTCCCGCTCCCGGGCAGGAGCCGCTACCGGCTGTCGATGTCGGTCCCGCCGGAGCTCTCGACGCGGGGCGAGGACGCGGCGCCCGGGGACGGCGTCGCGCACGGCGTCGAGGGCGGCCGGGCGCCCGAGCTCGCGCACATCCAGGCCGCGGTCGACCGGCTCTCACCGGTGCCCACCCGCGTCTCCGACCTGCGCTGGTCGTCCGTGTTCCGGATCAGCCACCGGATCGTCGACCGGTACGGCGAGGGCCGGGTCTTCGTCGCGGGGGACGCCGCCCACATCCATCCGCCCACCGGCGCCCAGGGCATGAACACCGGGATCCAGGACGCCTGCAACCTGGCCTGGAAGCTCGCGCTCGTCGTCCGCGGCCAGGCCGGGCCCGCGCTGCTCGGCAGTTACGACGCGGAGCGCCGCCCGGTCGGCGAGGAGGTCGTGGGCCGGACCGTCCGGCACTCGACCCAGGGCATGACCGCCGACCCCGGCGACCCGCGGGCCCTGATGGTGCGCGAGGCCCAGCTCCTCGTCAGCTACCGGGGCGGACCGCTGGCGGGCGGCCCGTACGGTCCCGAGGACGCGCCGCAGCCCGGCGACCGGGCGCCGGACTGCACCGGCCTGACCCTCCCCCTCGCCACCTATCCGCTGCGCCTGCTCGACGTGTTGCGCGGCCGCACCGGACACGTCCTGGTGCTCTACGCGGACCAGGCCGCCGACCTCGCCAGGGCGGCGGAGGGCGGCGCGGTGGTCGCCACGGCGGCGGGCAGCGACGGCGACGGCCTGACGACGGTCGCCCTGCTCGCGCGCGAGGCCGACCACCTGCCGGACGGCCTGCCCGGATACCGGGACGCGGCCGGGGAGTTCGCCCGGCTCTACCGGCCCGACGGCCCGACCGGTTTCCTGGTCCGCCCCGACGGGCAGCTCGGCGCCCGCTTCCCGCTCGCCGGCACGGCGGCGGCGCTCACCGGCTACCTCGCGGCGCTCTCCGTACCCGTGCCCTGAACGCCCAGCGCCTCGTCCAGGAGGACGGACCACTGGGCCACCACCCGCTCGCGGCGGGCCCCGTCGTCCGTCAGCAGGGTCGCCAGGCCCAGGCCCCGGGCCATGTCCAGGAAGCCCTGCACCGTCTCCCGTACCCCGGGGACGGACTCGTCCGCCGCCAGCAGGGTCACCGCCATGCGGTGCGACTCGCGGCCGACGCGGGCCTCCAACTCCGTGACGCGCGCGTGCAGCTGGGGCTCGTGGGCGGCCGCCACCCAGAGGTGGAGGGCGGCGCGGAAGAGCGGCCCGGTGAAGAGGTCGACCAGCGCGGCGACGGCCTCGCGGCGGTCGCGGGCCGGGAGACCGCGCAGGGCCTGGGAGCGTTCCTCGGCGACGTACTCGACGGCCGCCGTGAAGAGGTCCTCGCGGGTGGGGAAGTGGTGCTGCGCCGCGCCCCGCGAGACCCCCGCGCGCTCGGCGACCACCGCGACGGTGGAGCCCGCCCAGCCATGTTCGGCCAGGCAGGCCACCGCCGCCTCCAGGAGCCGCTGCCGGGTGGCGCGGCTCCTGTCCTGCTGGGGGCCCTGCCGGGGGCCGGTCACAACCGCCATTCGGGGTCCCGTCGTTCGAGGAAGGCCGTCATCCCTTCACGCGCCTGAGGGGAGGCGAAGAGCGAGGCCGACCTCTGCACCAGGTCCTCCGCGTCGCGCTCGAAGGTTTCCAGGACTCTAGCCGTGACCAGCCGCTTCGACTCGGCCAGCCCCTGCGGGGAGCCCTTGCGCAGCCCTTCCAGGACGGCGTCGAGCTCCTCCGCGGCCGCGGTCACCAACCCCATCGCGAGCGCCTGCGCCGTCCCGAACCGCTCCCCCGTCACGTAGTACCGCGCCGCCGCCCTCGGCTCCAGCTTCGGCAGCAGCGTCAGCGAGACGACGGCGGGCGCGACCCCGATCCGCGCCTCGGTCAGCGCGAAGTCGGAGTCCGCGGAGGCCACCACGATGTCGCAGGCGCCCAGCAGCCCGAGACCGCCGGCCCGGACGTGGCCGTCGACGACCGCCACGACCGGCTTCGGCAGCTCCACGATCCGCCGGAGCAGATCCACGAACGCGTACGGGCTCGGCGGCGCCTTCAGGTCGGCGCCCGCGCTGAACGTCGAGCCGGTGTGGGTGAGCACCACCGCCCGTACCGCCGGGTCCCGCCCGCACTCACCGAGCGCCGCCGTCAGCTCGGCGACCAGCGCCGCCGAGAGGGCGTTGCGGTTCTCCGGGGCGTCCAGCGTGAGCGTGGCGATGCCCCGGTCGAGCTTCAACGGTCCACCTTCATCACAGGTCCACCTTCACTCTCGGTCCCTCAGTTCGCGCCGCAGGATCTTCCCCGACGCGGCGCGCGGCACGCCGTCGACGAACTCCACGCGCCTGATCTTCTTGTACGGGGAGACCTTCCCCGCCACGTACGCCCTCACGTCCTCGGCGCTCAGATCGGCCGCGCCCGCCTGCCGGACGACGTACGCCTTCGGGATCTCGTTGCCGTCCTCGTCCCGCACGCCGACGACGGCCGCGTCCGCTATGCCGTCGTGGGTGAGCAGCAGGGCCTCCAGCTCGGCCGGGGCGACCTGGAAGCCCTTGTACTTGATGAGCTCCTTGACCCGGTCGACGACGAACAGCCAGCCGTTCTCGTCGACGCGGCCGATGTCGCCGGTGTGCACCCAGCCGTCGGCGTCGATCATCGCGGCGGTGGCGTCGGGGCGGCCGAGGTACCCCTTCATGACCTGCGGACCCCGGATGGCGACCTCGCCCTCCGCGCCGGGCCCGGCGTCCTGCGACGGGTCGTCGAGGGACAGGATGCGCATCTCGGTGGAGGGCAGCAGCTTTCCGACGGTCCCGGGCGGCGGGTTCGGGGCGGCGAGGGGCACGACGTGCGTGCCCGGGGAGAGCTCCGTCATCCCGTACGCCTGCCGGACCGGCGGCAGTTCGAGCCGGGCCGAGCAGGCCTCGGCGAGGGAGGCGTCGAGCGGGGCGGCGGCGCTGACGATGTACTCCAGGGAGGACAGGTCGTAGTCGGCGACCGCCGGGTGCTTGGCCAGCGCGAGGACGATCGGCGGGGCGACGTACAGGCCGTTGATGCGGTGGTCCTGGATGGCGGCCAGGAAGGTGTCGAGCTCGAAGCGGGGCAGGACGACGACGGTGGCGCCGTGCCGCAGCGGGGCGTTCATCAGGGCCGTGAGCCCGTAGATGTGGAAGAAGGGAAGGATCGCCAGGATGCGGTCGCCCGGGCCCATCGGGATGAGCGGATCGAGCTGCGCGAGGTTGGTGGCGATCGACGTGTGGGTGAGCATCACGCCCTTGGGGACCCCGGTGGTGCCGGAGGAGTACGGGAGGGCGGCGACGTCCTCGTCGGGGTCGATCGCCACGTCCGGTTCGGGGGCGGTGGAGCCGAGGAAGGACTGGAGGGAACGGCAGTCGTCGGCCGTGTCGCAGACGAAGATCTCGCGTATGCCGCCCGCCAGTTCGGCGGCGCGACGGGCGGCGGGCAGCAGGGGCGAGACGGTGACGATCCAGCGCGCGGAGGAGTCCTGGAGCTGCTTGGCGAACTCCTCCGGTGTGGAGAGCGGATGGACGGTGGTGACGGACGCACCGGCCCGGGTGGCCGCGTAGAACGCCACCGGGTACAGGACGGTGTTGGGGCTGTGCAGGGCGAGGACGTCGCCCTTGCGGACCCCCGCCTCGGCCAGACCGGCGGCGACCCGCCGGTGGAAGGCGTCGACCTGGGCGTAGGTGAGGGTCGGTCCCCCGCCCGCGCCGTCGATCAGGGCCGGGGCGTCACCGAACTCGGCGGCCCGGCCGAGGACGGCCTCGTGGATGGGGAGGGAGAGGGCCGGAACATCCGCGTACTCGCTGTGAAACACCATGCGTGCCCCTTGGCTGTCGGAGGTGGCTCGGGACGTCGGCGGGACGGTGGCGCGGGACGTGGCGACAGGATGGACCGGCTCAGTACGACTTGGGGAGACCCAGGGACTGGTGCGACACGTAGTTGAGGATCATTTCCCGGCTGACGGGCGCGATACGGGCCACCCGGGAGGCGGTGATGAGCCGCGCGAGGCCGAACTCCCGGGTGAGGCCGTTGCCGCCCAGGGTGTGCACCGCCTGGTCGACGGCCTTGACGCACGCCTCGCCGGCCGCGTACTTGGCCATGTTGGCGGCCTCGCCCGCGCCGATGTCGTCACCGGCGTCGTACAGGTGGGCGGCCTTCTGCATCATCAGCCGGGCCAGCTCCAGCTCGATGTGGGCCTGCGCGAGCGGGTGCGCGATGGCCTGGTGGGCGCCGATCGGGGACTTCCAGACCTGGCGCTCCTTGGCGTAGGCGACGGCCTTGCCGAGCGCGTACCGGCCCATGCCGATCGCGAAGGCGGCGGTCATGATCCGCTCGGGGTTGAGACCGGCGAAGAGCTGGAGCAGCCCCGCGTCCTCGTCGCCGACGAGGGCGTCGGCGGGGAGGTGGACGTCGTCGAGCGTCAGCTCGAACTGCTTCTCCTGGGCCGCGAGTTCCATGTCGATGGCCCGGCGGCCGAAGCCGGGGGCGTCCCGGTCCACGATGAAGAGACAGGGCTTGAGGTTGCCGGTGCGGGCGTCGGAGGTGCGGCCGACGATGAGGGTCGCGTCGGCGATGTCGACACCGGAGACGAAGATCTTGCGGCCGTTGAGGACCCAGCCGTCCTCGGTGCGGGTGGCCGTGGTGGTGATGCGGTGGGAGTTGGAGCCGGCGTCGGGCTCGGTGATGCCGAAGGCCATGGTGCGGCTGCCGTCGGCGAGGCCCGGCAGCCACTCCCGCTTCTGGTCCTCCGTGCCGAACCGGGCGATCACCGTGCCGCAGATGGCCGGTGAGACGATCATCATCAGCAGGGGCGCGCCGGCCGCGCCCGCCTCCTCCAGGACGATGGAGAGTTCGGCGATGCCGCCGCCCCCGCCGCCGTACTCCTCGGGGAGGTTCACCCCGAGGTAGCCGAGCTTCCCTGCCTCGGCCCAGAGCGTGGCCCGGTCGAAGTCGGGGCCGTGACGGTGGCCGAGGGAGGCGACGGCGGAGCGCAGGGCGGTGTGTTCCGGGGACTCGATGACGCTGCTCATGGGGTCTTTTCCTCCTGTGCATCGGTCTGTACGGACTGCTGTACGACGGCGAGCAGGGCACCGACCTCGACCTGGCGGCCGGGGGCGGCGTGGAGCGCGGTGAGCGTGCCGGAGGCGGGAGCGATGACGCGGTGCTCCATCTTCATGGCCTCCAGCCAGAGGAGCGGCTGCCCGGCGGTGACCTGGGCACCGACCGCGAGCCCGTCCGCGACCCGGACGACGGTGCCGGGCATGGGCGCGAGCAGCGAACCGGGCTCGCGCTGCTCGGCGGCGTCGGGGAAGCGGGGGCGGCGGGTGAGCCGGTGGGGCCCGACGTACACGACGTCGGCGTACCGGGCGACGTCGAAGCCCCGGACCACACCGTCCACTTCGAGCCGTACGCGGTCGGGGTCGGCGGAGACGACACGGACGCCTTCGGGGGCGGTGACGGTGAACCCGCCGTCACGGGTGGGCCGGTACCGGACCTCGTGGTCGCCGTAGGCCACGACCTGGTCCTGCGAGGCCACGTTCCGCCACCCGCCCCCGAACCGCCCCTGACGGGCGACGGCGTCCGCGAGCGCGGCGGCGACGGCGGCGTACGCCTCGCCGGACGGCGCCTGGGTGAGGGCGTCGAGGTTCCGCTCGTAGAACCCGGTGTCGACACGGGCCGGGTCCTGGAAGTCGGGGTGGAGCAGGGAGGCGACGAGCAGGCCCCGGTTGGTGACGGGCCCGTGGATCCTGGCGCCCTCCAGCGTGTGCGCGAGCTTGCGCACGGCCGCGGCGCGGGTGGGGGCGTGGACGACGACCTTGGCGAGCATGGAGTCGTAGTGGACGCCGATGGTGTCGCCGGAGGCGTAGCCGGTGTCGACACGGGGCCCGGGGCCGGTGTCGCCGGAGGTGCGGCCGGTGTCGACACGGGGCCCGGGGGCGGTGTCGCCGAAAACGCGGCCGGTGTCGACACGAGGCCCGGGGCCGGTGTCGCCGGAGGCGTAGCCGGTGTCGACACGAGGCCCGGGGCGGAACTCCAGCGCGTGCAAGGTGCCCGCCTGGGGCGTCCACCCCGAGGCCGGGTCCTCGGCGTAGAGGCGGGCCTCGATCGCGTGGCCGCCCGCGAGAGGCGGTTCGGGCGGCAGCGCCCGGCCCTCCGCCACCGCGATCTGGAGGGCCACGAGGTCCACGCCGTGGACCTCCTCCGTGACCGGGTGCTCCACCTGGAGCCGCGTGTTCATCTCCAGGAAGTGCGCCCGGCCGTCCGCGACAAGGAACTCCACCGTCCCCGCGCCCACGTACCCGACCGCCCGCGCGGCGGCGACCGACCGGGCGTACAAGGACTCCACCAGGCTCCGCGCGAGCCCCGGCGCCGGGGACTCCTCGATCACCTTCTGGTGCCGGCGCTGGAGCGAGCAGTCGCGGGTGCCGAGCGCCCAGACCGTGCCGTGCCCGTCGGCCAGGATCTGGACCTCGACATGGCGGCCGTTCTCCACGTACGGCTCGACGAACACCTCCCCGTCCCCGAACGCGCTCGCCGCCTCCGCCGAGGCGGCCTTCAGCTCCGCCTCCAGCGCGCCGAGCTCACGGACGATCCGCATGCCCCGCCCACCACCGCCCGCCGCCGCCTTCACCAGCACCGGCAGGTCCGCCTCTGCGACGTCGGCGGCCGCCAGCGGGGCGATGCCGAGGAGCTCCTTCGCCCGGGTCTTCGAGGCCATCGCCTCGATCGCCTCCGGCGGCGGCCCGATCCACACCAGCCCCGCGTCGAGCACGGCCCGCGCGAACTCCGCGTTCTCCGACAGGAAGCCGTACCCCGGGTGCACCGCGTCCGCGCCCGCCGCGAGCGCCGCCTTCACGATCAGGTCGCCGCGCAGGTACGTCTCCGAGGGCGCCGCCCCCGGCAGCCGTACCGCCGCGTCCGCCTGCCGGACGTGCAGGGCCGAGGCGTCGGCGTCCGAGTGGACCGCGACCGTCCCGATGCCCAGCTCCCGGCACGTACGGAACACCCGACAGGCGATCTCGCCCCGGTTGGCGACGAGGACCGTCCGGACGAGGACTGAACGGATCATGGGTTCCTGCCTCACATTCGGAAGACGCCGAAGCCGCCGCGCGCGCCCTCGACCGGTGCCGTGTGGATCGCGGACAGGCACAGCCCGAGGACCGTGCGGGTGTCGCGGGGGTCGATGACGCCGTCGTCGTACAGCCGTCCCGACAGGAACATCGGCAGCGACTCCGACTCGATCTGCGCCTCGACCATCGCGCGCAGCCCGGCGTCCGCCTCGTCGTCGTACGGCTGCCCCTTCGCCGCCGCGCTCGCGCGCGCCACGATGGAGAGCACGCCCGCGAGCTGCTGGGGGCCCATGACGGCCGACTTGGCGCTCGGCCAGGCGAAGAGGAAGCGCGGGTCGTAGGCCCGGCCGCACATGCCGTAGTGCCCGGCGCCGTAGCTCGCGCCCATCAGCACGCTCAGGTGCGGCACCCGGCTGTTCGACACCGCGTTGATCATCATCGCGCCGTGCTTGATGATGCCGCCCTGCTCGTACTCCTTGCCGACCATGTAGCCGGTGGTGTTGTGCAGGAAGACCAGCGGGATGTCGCGCTGGTTCGCCAACTGGATGAACTGCGCAGCCTTCTGGGACTCCGCGCCGAAGAGCACGCCCTGGGCGTTCGCCAGAATCCCCACCGGATAGCCGTGCAGCTCCGCCCAGCCGGTCACCAGGCTCGTCCCGTACAGCGGCTTGAACTCGTCGAAGTCCGAGCCGTCGACGATCCGGGCGATCACCTCGCGCGGGTCGAACGGCGTCTTCAGGTCCCCCGGCACGATCCCGAGCAACTCGTCCTGGTCGTACGTCGGGGGCTGCGCGGGGGCCGGATCGGCGTGCGCCTTGCGGTGGTTGAGACGGGCGACGATCCGGCGGGCCTGACGGATCGCGTCGGCCTCGTCCACGGCGTAGTGGTCGGCGAGCCCCGACGTCCGGGCGTGCATCTCCGCGCCGCCGAGCGACTCGTCGTCGCTCTCCTCGCCGGTCGCCATCTTCACCAGCGGCGGACCGCCGAGGAAGACCTTCGAGCGCTCCTTGATCATCACGGTGTGGTCGGACATGCCCGGGACGTACGCCCCGCCGGCCGTGGAGTTGCCGAAGACGACCGCGACGGTGGGGATGCCGGCCGCCGAGAGCCGGGTCAGGTCGCGGAAGAGCGCCCCGCCGGGGATGAAGATCTCCTTCTGGGAGGGCAGGTCCGCGCCGCCGGACTCCACGAGGGAGATGACCGGGAGCCGGTTGGCGTACGCGATCTCGTTGGCGCGCAGGGCCTTCTTCAGCGTCCACGGGTTGGAGGCGCCGCCGCGCACGGTCGGGTCGCTGGCGGTGACCACGCACTCGACACCCTCGACGACACCGATACCGGTCACCATCGACGCCCCGACCGGGTAGTCGCTGCCGTACGCGGCGAGCGGGGAGAGCTCCAGGAAGTGCGTGTCGGGGTCCAGGAGCAGCTCGATCCGTTCGCGGGCGAGCATCTTGCCGCGTCCGCGGTGCCGTTGGACGTACTTCTCACCGCCGCCCGCGAGCGCCTTGGCGTGCTCGGCGTCGAGGGCGGCGAGCTTGTCGAGCATGGCGGCGCGGTGGGCCGCGTAGTCGGGTCCGCCCGTGTCGAGGGCGGAGGCGAGGACGGTCACAGCAGTTCCTCCGGTACGTCGAGTTCGCGGGCGCGGAGCCACTCGCCGAGGGCCTTGGCCTGGGGGTCGAAGCGGGCCTGGGAGGCGACGCCCTCGCCGAGGATCCCGGTGACGACGAAGTTCACCGCGCGCAGGTTCGGCAGGACGTGCCGCACGACACCCATGTCCTTCGTCTCCGGCAGGAGGTGACGGAGGTGGTCCACGGTGAGGGTGTGGACGAGCCAGCGCCACGCCTCGTCCGTGCCCACCCAGACGCCGATGTTCGCGTCGCCGCCCTTGTCGCCGCTGCGCGCCCCGGCGACGAGCCCGAGGGGCACCCGGCGCGTGGGCCCGTCCTCCAGGGGCTCGGGCAGCGGCGGCTCGGCGACCGGCTCCAGCGCGCGGGTGCGGATGGGCGGGGCGAGGTCGACGCGGCTCCCGTCGGGCAGGACGGCCGTGTGGGGGACGGTGGCGGCGGGGACGTGGATCGCCTCGAAGACCCCGTAAGGGGCTCCCCTGCCGGGTGGGGCGGTGACGTGGAAGCCGGGGTAGCTCGCGAGGGCCAGTTCGATCGCGGCGCCGCTGAGGGCGCGGCCGACGGGTTCGGGGGCGGGGTCGCGGACGACGAGCCGGAGCAGCGCGCTCGCGGCCTCCTCGGTGTCGGCGTCCGGGTGGTCGGTGCGGGCCAGCTCCCAACGGACGTCGGCGGGACGGGAGCCGGAGCGCGCGAAGGCGTCCTCGACCTGGTCCTTGACGAGCTGGGCCTTGGCCTCGACGTCGAGGCCGGTGAGGACGAAGACGACCTCGTTGCGGTGGCCGCCGATCCGGGTGAGCCCCGCCTTGAGGGTGGGCGGCGGCGCCTCGCCCCGTACGCCGTCGATCCGCACCCGGTCGGGGCCCTCCTGGGTGAGCCGTACGGTGTCGAGCCGGGCGGTCGCGTCGGGCCCGGCGTAGCGGGCGCCGTTCGTCTCGTACAGGAGCTGGGCGGTGACGGTGCCGACGTCGACGAGGCCGCCGGTGCCGGGGTGTTTGGTGATGACGGCGGTGCCGTCGGCGTGGAGTTCGGCGATCGGGAAGCCGGGGCGGCGCAGGGCGGCCGGGTCGTGGCGGGCGAAGAAGGCGTAGTTGCCGCCGGTGGCCTGGGTGCCGCACTCCAGGACGTGCCCGGCGACGACCGCGCCCGCCAGCCTGTCGTACTCCTCCGGCCCCCAGCCGAAACGCCACTGCGCCGGGCCGGTGACGAGGGCGGCGTCGGTGACGCGTCCGGTGACGACGACGTCGGCGCCGGCGCTGAGGCAGGCGGCGATGCCGGCGCCGCCGAGGTAGGCGTTGGCGGTGAGGACCCCGTCCTCGGCGGGGAGCCGGTCGCCTTCGACGTACCCGACGCGGGTGGGCAGCCCGAGCCGCCCGGCGAGCCGGTCGAGGGCCTCGGCGAGGCCGGCGGGGTGGAGACCCCCGGCGTTGGTGACGATCCGCACGCCCCGCTCGTGGGCGAGGCCGAGGCCGTCCTCCATCTGCCGCAGGAAGGTCTTGGCGTAACCGCCGCCGGGGTCCTTCAGGAGGTCGCGGCCGAGGATGAGCATGGTGAGTTCGGCGAGGTAGTCACCGGTGAGGACGTCGAGGGACGCGCCTTCTGCCGGTCCGCCTGCGCCTGCGCCTGCGCCTGCGCCTCCGCCTGCGCCTCCGCCTGCGCCTGCGCCTCCGGTGAGCATCTCGCGGACGGCGTCGAAGCGGTCGCCGTAGAAGCCGGAGGCGTTGCCGATACGGAGGATCACGGCCGCTCCTCGGGCGCGCGGCCCGCTCCGGGCGGCCCGGCGAAGGCCTGGGCGATGGTGAGCCAGTGCGCCGCCGCCTCGCCGGTCGCCTCCAGGGCGGTGTCGTCGCGGTGGACGCGCTGGGTGACGAGGAGGCAGAAGTCGAGGGCGGGGCCGGTGATCCGCTGGGTGGCGTCCTCGGGCCCGAAGGCCCACGCGTCCCCGTCCGGCCCGGCCAGTTCGATCCGGAAGGGCTCGGCGGGCGGGGTGATCCCCCGTACGAGATAGGCGTAGTCGCGGGCGCGGACGCCGATCCAGGCGACGTGGCGGAGCCGGGCGGTGGGCGGGCGGACGATCCCGAGGGCGTCGGCGATGTCCTGCCCGTGGGCCCAGGTCTCCATGAGACGGGCGGTCGCCATCGACATGGCGCTCATGGGCGGCCCGTACCAGGGGAAACGGGCGCCGGGCGGGGCGGCGCGCAGGGCCGTCCACAGCCGCTCGCGGCCGACGCGCCACCGCCCGAGGAGTTCGGGGGGTGACAGCGCGGCGCCCTCGGCGGCGCCGTCGTCGACGAACGACTCGGGCGCGGCGAGGGCCTTCTCGGCCTCGGCGCCGAACCCCTCGGCGTCGGTGACGGCGAGGAGCGCGGCGCGGTCGGTCCAGGCGAGGTGGGCGACCTGATGGGCGATGGTCCAGCCGGGCGCGGGGGTGGGCACGGCCCACTTCTGGTCGCTCAACTCGCGTACGAGCAGATCGACTTCCTCGCTCTCACCGCGTAGATCGGCGAGTACGACGACGGGGTCGGACACGGTGCGCTCCCCTCGGGACACGGGCGTGTGCCGAGGAGCATGGCAGCGGCGCAAGAAACAATCAAGCGTGCTTGCTTGTAGCGGGGCGGAAAAACTCCGCCCCGCGTCAGCGGGGGCGCACGCCGGACCGCGTCCTAGGCGTCCAGGACGGCCGGGGTGTGTTTCCCCTGGGTGCGGACGGCGCCCATGCTCGCGGCGATGACCAGTGCGATGGCCAGCGCGTCGACGAGGGAGAGGCCCTGGCTCAGGACGAGGAAGCCGGCCGTCGCGGCGATGGCCGGTTCGAGGCTCATCAGGATGGCGAAGGTGGGCGCGGGGAGGCGGCGCAGGGCGAGGAGTTCGAGGGTGTAGGGGAGGACGGAGGACATCAGGGCGACCGCGAGGCCGAGGGCGATCGTCGAGGGGACGAGGAGTCTGCCGCCCGCCTCGACGATGCCGAAGGGCAGGCTCAGGACGGCGCCGAAGGCCATCGCGAGCGCGAGCCCGTCCGCCTGCGGGAAGCGCCGGCCGGTGCGGGCGCTGAAGACGATGTACGTCGCCCACATCGCGCCCGCCGCGAGGGCGAAGCCGGTGCCGACCGGGTCGAGCCGGTCGAAGCCGCCGCCGCCGAGCAGCCCGCTGAGCAGGAGGACGCCGCCGAGGGCGAGCCCGGCCCAGACGAGGTTGGCGAGGCGGCGCGAGGCGATGACGGAGAGGAGCAGCGGCCCGAGGACCTCCAGCGTCACCGCGGCGCCGAGCGGGATCCGCTGGACGGCCTGGTAGATGAAGATGTTCATCCCGGCCATGGCCGTACCGAACGCCACGACGGTGCCCCAGTCGGCGCGGCCGTAGCCGCGGACCTTCGGGCGGCAGACGATCAGCAGGACGGCGGCGGCGAGGACCAGCCGCAGCGTGACGACGCCCAGCGCACCCGCGCGCGGCATGAGCGTCACGGCCACGGCGGACCCGAACTGCACGGAGACCCCGGCGGCCAGCACGAGCGCGACCGGCCCCAGGCGGGCACCCCGGGCGGAGGGCGCCGAGGCGGTGGCCGCGGTGGCCGGTACGCCGGTGCCGGCGATGTCCTTGACCGGACTGTCCACCGGTTCACTCCCCTACTGGATGGTTCATCAGATTGCACTTACGAGTCCAGAATAGTGGACCCGTCAAGAGGGCTCCGAAACCCACGTTAGGCGGCTGCGCGCGGCGCGTGAAATGCCGATTGGGCTGCGGTTATGCTCCGGACGCATGACTCATGGAAGTCGCTCGGGCATCGAGCTCCGCCATCTCCGCTGCTTCCTCGCCATCGCGGAGGAGGGGAACGTGACCCGGGCCGCCGCCCGGCTCCACCTCACCCAGCCCGCCGTCTCCCGCACGCTCGCCGCGCTGGAGAAGCACCTCGGCGTCCGGCTCGTGGACCGCTCCACGCACCACCTCGCGCTCACGGCCGAGGGCCGCGCCTTCCACGACCGCGCGGCGGCGGCGGTCGCGGCCTTCGACGCGGCCCTGGACCCGACGCGACTGCGCCACCGCCCGCTGCGACTGGGACACGCGTGGTCGGCGTTCGGCCCGTACACCACCCCGCTGCTACGGCGCTGGCAGCGCGAGCACCCCGAGACACCGCTCGAACTCCTCCGCATCGACGACCGCACGGCGGGCCTGGTCCGGGGCGAGGTGGACGCGGCGCTGCTGCGGGGGCCGGTGGACGCGCCGGGCCTGGCGACGGAGGAGCTCGCCACGGAGGACCGGGTGGCCGCCGTGGCGACGGACAGCGTGCTGGCGTCCCGTACGTCGCTGACCCTGGCGGACCTCGCGAGCGAGACGATCGTCCTCAACACGGTCTCGGGCACGACGACCCCGTCCCTCTGGCCCGCCGCCCGGCGCCCGGCGACGACCCTCACGGTCGGCAACACCGACGACTGGCTCACCGCGATCGCGGCGGGCCGCGGCGTCGGCGTCTCCTCGGCCTCCACCGCGGCCATGCACCCCCACCCGGGCGTCACCTACCGCCCCCTCCCCGACGCCCCCCAGGTCCAGGTCCTCCTGGCCTGGCGCGACGCCTCCCCCCATCCGGCGACCCCCCTCCTGGCGACCCTGGCCCGGAAGGTCGCGCGGGGCGGGTGAGGCGGTCGGGGCGGGTGAGGCGGCCGGGGCGGGTGAGGCGGCCGGGGCGGGTGAGGCGGCCGGGGCGGGTGAGGCGGTCGGCGGGGAGGAGCCGGTCACTCACACGAGTGGTCATATGCCAAGAGCACTTGCATGCCGACGGGCCCGCCCTACGTTCCCTCCATGGTCACTTCAACCCACGAGACCTCCCACCGGATCTTCCAGGACCGGCCGGAGTTACTGGCCCCGGTCTTCCAGATCCTGGGGCTGCCGCTGCCCGCCAAGGCGACGGTCGACGTTCTCACCCCCGACACCACCGAGATCCGGCCCCTGGAGCGGCGCGTGGACAGCGTCCTGCGCGTCGAGCCGCCCGACGGCGGCGGCTTCCTGCTCGCCATCGAGGCACAGGGACGCCGCGACCCCGACAAGGGTTCGAGCTGGACGTACTACCTCGGCTATCTAAGGGCCAAGTTCGGCCTTCCCGTCCTCCTTCTGGTCGTCTGCCAGGACCGCACGACGGCGACATGGGCCGCCGGCCCCTTCACCACCGGCTACGGCGGGTGGACCGCCGTGCGCGTCCACCCGCTCGTCCTCGGCCCCGACAACGTCCCCGTGATCACCAACGCGGCCGAGACCAAGCGGGACCTCGCGATGGCCGCCTTCTCCGCCATGACCCATGGCAGGCACCCGGAGGCCCCGGCCATACTGGAGGCACTGGCCCAGGCCCTGGGCACAGCCGACCGGGGATCCCTCGCTTACTACTCGGAGCTGCTGGAAATCGGCCTGGGAGACACCCCGGCCGCGGACATCTGGAGGAATCTGATGGCGGTAGGCACGTACTTCCCGGGCCGAGGCACCCTCATCGAGACGACGTATCTCAAGGGCAAGGCCGAAGGCGAAGCCAAGTCCGTCCTGCGCGTGCTCACCGCGCGGGGCGTCGACGTTCCCGAAGCCACCGCCCAGCGCATCCTCGAATGCACCGAGACCGAGACGCTCGACCGGTGGCTGGACCGCGCCGTCACCGCCGAGCGCGTCGAGGAGCTGTTCGCACCGGAGGCGTGAGCGGCCCCTACAGCGGAGCCCCCTCGCCCGCCCGGAACGGGGCCCCGTGGCCCGGGACGATCACATCTGGCGCCGCCAGGACGCGTACGCGCGAGGTGCGGTGCGTGGCGTGGTCCGGGGAGACCGGGTCCTCCACCGGGCCGTCCGGGCGCCACCACAGGTCGCCGACGAAGGCGACCACGCCGTCCACCGTACCGGCGAGGAGCGTGATGTCCTCCGGGCTGTGACCCGGCGTACGGATCAGCCGCAGCGACGGCGTGAGTTCGTACCCCTCCGCGTCCCGGTCGGTCCACTGGTCGTCGACGTACTCCGCCTTGTGGTCGTGGACCCGCGCCCGGCCGAACAGACCCACGTTCATGGTGTTGTCGGGGTGGTGGTGGCTGAGCACGACGTCGGTGATGTCGTCCGGTCCCAGGCCCAGTTCGGCCAGCGGACCGAGGATGCGCTCGCGGCTCGCCACCATCCCGGGGTCGACGATCACGCGCCGGTCGCCGTCGGCGACGTACGAGACGGTGGCGGCGACCGACCTCTGCCTGCACCTGCTGCGCCGCGAGTACGGCGCCGCCGCCGCGAACACGCTCGCCCGCGACCTCGTCCTGCCGCCGCACCGTGACGGCGGCCAGGCCCAGTACGTCACCGCCCCCGTTCCCGAGGACGGCGAGGACGAACGCCTCGGCGACGTCCTCGCCCATGCCCGCGCCCACCTCCACGAACCGCTGCCCGTCGCCGACTTGGCCCGCCGCGCCCTGATGAGCCGCCGCTCCTTCGCCCGCCGCTTCGCCGCCGCGACCGGGACCACTCCGCACGCCTGGCTCCTCGGCCTGCGGCTCGGCCGGGCGGAGGAGCTCCTGGAGACCACCGACCTCCCGGTCGAGGAGATCGCCCGGCTCGTCGGCTACGGCAGCGCCGCCGTCCTGCGCGAGCAGTTCGTCCGCCGCCGGGGCGTCCCGCCCCGCACCTACCGCCGCACGTTCAGTCGGCCTCCCCGGCCACGCCCTCCCCCGCCCCGGCCACGGTCTCCCCAGCCGCGCTCTCCCCGGCCACGCCCCCTCCAGCCCGCGCCTTCCCAGCACCCCCCTCCCCGGCCACGGTCTCCCCAGCCACGCCCCCTCCAGCCACGCCCTCCCCAGCCGCGGCCTCCCTGGCCACCAGCGCCTCCGCCAGGACCTCCGCCATGTGCCGGGCCTCGTGGCCCGCGAGGTGGGCGATCTGGGTGCGGCAGGAGAAGCCGTCCGCCAGGAGCACGGCGGTCTCGTCGGCCGCCCGGAGGGACGGCAGGAGCTGGTCCTCCGCGCAGGCGACCGAGACCTCGTAGTGGCCCGGTTCGAAGCCGAAGTTGCCCGCCAGCCCGCAGCAGCCGCCGCTCAAGGCGCCCGTCAGGCCCGCGCGTTCGCGCAGCCGGCGGTCGGCCGCGTCGCCCAGGACCGCGTGCTGGTGACAGTGGGTCTGGCCGGCCACCGGATGGTCGAGGCGCGGCGGGGTCCAGTCCGGCGCGAACTCCTCCAGGGCCTCCGCGAAGGTGCGGACCGAGGACGCCAGACGGGCCGCTCTGGGATCGTCCGGCAGCAGCTCCGGCACGTCGGTCCGCAGCGTCGCCGCGCACGACGGCTCCAGGACCACCACCGGATGGTCCGGCGCCGCTTCCAGGACGTCCAGCGTCGACCGCATCACCGACCGCGCCCGGTCCAGCTGCCCCGTCGACACGTACGTGAGCCCGCAGCACACCCGCCCCGGCGGCAGCCCCACCCGTACCCCCGCGGCCTCCAGCACCCGCACCGCCGACCGGCCCACCCCCGGCGCCAGGTGGTTGGTGAAGGTGTCCGGCCACAGCCACACGTCCGACGCCGTCTCCAGCCGCGTACCGAACCAGGAGACGAACGTCCGCGAGGCCACCATCGGCAGCTCGCGCTCCGGAGCGACCCCCGCCAGCCGGGCCGCCAGCCGGGACGGGACCATCCGCGCCAGGTTCAGCGCCGGGCCGAACAGCCGCAGCCACTCGGGCAGCCGGCCCATCGTCACGTGCGACCACGGACGCCGCCGCCCCGCGTAGTGCCGGTCCAGGAAACGCGCCTTGTACGCGGCCATGTCCACGCCCACCGGACAGTCGCTCCGGCACCCCTTGCACGACAGACACAGGTCGAGCGCCTCCCGCACCTCCTCCGAGCGCCAGCCGTCGGTGATCACCTCACCGAGCGCCATCTCGTGCAGCAGCCGCGCCCGGCCGCGCGTCGAGTGCCGCTCCTCCCCCGTCGCCCGGTACGAAGGGCACATCACCCCCGGCCCCGACGTCGGCCCGGCCACCCGGCACTTCGCCACCCCGACACAGCGCGCGACCTCCCGCGCCTCCACCGGCAGGTTCGTGAAGCGCAGCCCCTCGTCCAGCCGCCCCGGCCGCACCAGCGTGCCGGGGTTCAGCCCGCCCGCCGGGTCCCACACGTCCTTCACCGCGCCGAACAGGCCCACCAGCTCCGCGCCGTACATCCGCGGCAGCAGCTCCGCCCGCGCCCGGCCGTCCCCGTGCTCCCCCGACAGGGAGCCCCCGTGCGCCACCACCAGCTCCGCCGCCGCCTCCGAGAACTCCCGGAACCGGCCCACCCCCGCCGCCGAGTACAGATCGAAGTCGATACGGACGTGGATGCAGCCGTCCCCGAAGTGCCCGTACGGGCTCCCCCGCAGACCGTGCTCCGTCAACAGCGCGCGGAACTCCCGCAGGTACGCACCCAGCCGCGCCGGCGGCACCGCGCAGTCCTCCCACCCCGGCCACGCCTCCACGCCGTCCGGCATCCGCGTCGCCGTGCCCGCCGCGTCCTCCCTGATCCGCCACAGGGTCCGCTGGTCCGCCGCGTCGACCACGACCGAGGCGTCCAGCGCGTCCGCCGCCCGCACCAGCTCCCGCGCCGGGCCCTCCCCGTCCACCTCCACGAACAGCCACGCACCCCCGCGCGGCAGCCCCGGGACGCCCCGCACCAGGTCCGCCGCCATCCCCTCCACCGTCAGCGGCCCCAGCGGCAGCAGCCCCGCCGCCGCGTCCGCCGCCGCGGTCTCGTCCGCGTACCCGAGGACCACCAGGACCGGCGCCGCCGGCAGGGGGACCAGCCGTACGGTCGCCTCCGTCACGATCCCCAGCGTCCCCTCGCTCCCGCAGAGCAGCCGGGCCACGTCCTCGCCCCGCTCCGGCAGCAGCGCGTCCAGGGCGTACCCCGAGATCCGGCGCGGCAGCCCCTCCGGGTAGCCGGTGCGCAGCAGCGCCAGGTTCCCCTCCACCAGCTCCCGCAGCCCGGCCGGCGCCCCCCGCCACTCCCGGCCGAGGGTCAGCGACGTCCCTTGGTAGGTGTCGACGTCGAGCCCGAGCACGTTGTCCGCCGTCGTGCCCCACGCCACCGAGTGCGCGCCGCACGCGTTGTTGCCGATCATGCCGCCCACCGTGCAGCGGCTGTGCGTGGACGGGTCGGGCCCGAAGGTCAGCCCGTACGGGCGCACCGCGTCCCGCAGCCGGTCCAGGACCAGCCCCGGCTGCACGACCGCCGTCCGCGCCTCGTGGTCGAAGGACACCACGGAGCGCATGTGGCGGGTGAAGTCGAGCACCACGCCCGTGCCGGTCGCCTGCCCCGCGATCGACGTACCGCCGCCCCGCGCCACGACCGGTACCCCCCGCGCCCGGCAGACCGCGAGCGCCGCCGTCACGTCGGCGGCGTCCCGGGGCGCCACCACGCCCACCGGCACCCGGCGGTAGTTGGACGCGTCCATCGTCGTCAGGGCTCTCGCCGTGGCACCGAAGTCGACGTCTCCCGCCACGGCCGCGCGCAGCGCCGCCTCAAGATCGGACCGCTCGTCGTGTTTTCGCACAGGGCCAGGATGTCTCACCTGGCGTCTCATCCGGCGGACATCGTCAGCCGGGTGCGTTCCGACCCGATACGCTCCGCCTCGTGGCTGAGATCCAGATTCCCGCTGACATCAAGCCCGCCGACGGCCGTTTCGGCGCGGGCCCCTCCAAGGTGCGTACGGAGGCGCTGGACGCCCTGGCCGCCACCGGCACCTCCCTGCTCGGCACGTCCCACCGCCAGGCTCCGGTCAAGAACCTGGTCGGCGAGGTACGGGCCGGCGTGCGCGACCTCTTCTCGCTGCCCGAGGGCTACGAGGTGATCCTGGGCAACGGCGGCTCCACCGCCTTCTGGGACATCGCGACCCACGGGCTCATCGAGTCGAAGTCGCAGCACCTCACCTTCGGCGAGTTCTCCTCCAAGTTCGCGAAGGCCGCGAAGCTGGCCCCCTGGCTGGCCGAGCCGACCGTGATCTCCTCCGACCCGGGCACCCACCCGGAGCCGGTGGCCGAGGCAGGCGTCGACGTGTACGCGTACACGCACAACGAGACCTCCACGGGTGTCGCGGCCCCGATCAAGCGGGTCGCGGGCGCCGACGAGGGCGCGCTGGTGCTGGTCGACGCGACCTCCGGCGCGGGCGGCCTCCCGGTCGACATCACCGAGTCGGACGTCTACTACTTCGCCCCGCAGAAGTCCTTCGCCGCCGACGGCGGCCTGTGGCTGGCGGCCTTCTCCCCCGCCGCCCTGGAGCGGGCGGCCCGCGTCCACGCGTCGGGCCGGCACATCCCGGAGTTCTTCTCCCTGCCGACGGCGATCGACAACTCGCTGAAGAACCAGACGTACAACACCCCCGCGCTGGGCACCCTCTTCCTGCTCAACGAGCAGCTGAAGTGGATCAACGGCCAGGGCGGGCTCGACTGGGCCGTGGCCCGGACGAAGGAGTCCTCGCAGGCGCTGTACACCTGGGCGCAGGAGTCCAAGTACGCGACGCCGTTCGTCACCGACCCGGCCAAGCGCTCGCAGGTCATCGGCACGATCGACTTCTCCGACGACATCGACGCGGCGGCCGTCGCCAAGGTGCTGCGCGCCAACGGCATCGTGGACACCGAGCCGTACCGCAAGCTGGGCCGCAACCAGCTGCGGATCGCGATGTTCCCGGCGATCGATCCGGCGGACGTGCGCGCGCTGACGGCGTGCGTCGACTACGTGATCGAGAAGCTGTAACCGCGGCTTCCACCGCTCTCGTACGTACGCGGGGCCCGGCATCGGACATGGTTGATGCCGGGCCCTTCGCCGTGCCCGTCTCAGCCCACCCGCGCCCTCACGGCCGTGTCCGTCTCAGCCCACCCGCGCCTTGACGTGGTCGATCACCGCGGTGAACTCGGCCGTCGGCGAGAACTCCACGACGTCGACGTCCTCCAGGGCCTCCGGCGCGTGGCCGGGCCCCCAGTAGTAGGCCTGGCCGGCCTCGTAGATCTCCTCGCCCGACGCGGTCCGAATCCTGATCCGGCCCTTGAGCAGGTACCCCCAGTGGGGGCACTGGCACAGATCGCCCTCGAGGCCCTTGAGCGCCGGTGCCATGTCGGTGCCCTGGGGAAGGTGGATGAAGGCGACGCTCATGTCCCCTCCGGCCTCCCGCATCCGGAAGTCCAGCCCACCGCCTTCCATGGCGACAGGGGTGTCCTCGCGCGTGAATCCCGTCATGGTTCCTCCACGCCTCGTCGTTCCCGGTTCTCCTTCCAGTCTCGTCCCGGTTGCGCGCCCGGTCGACGCGAGGGGAGACCCGCTGTTCAGCGGCGGCGCAGGAGGCGCTTGGCACCGATGACCAGCGCGGTCGCGGTGCCGAGGACGATCACGCCGAGGGTGAAGTTCCCCCGCTCCTCCGGGGTGGCGGCCGCGCCCGTCCCCGCCTTCGACGGCTCCGCGCCGGGGGCCTTCTCCGTGGGGCGGTCACCCTCGGGCCGGTCCACCCGGACGACCCCGCTGTTCGAGCCCTCCGAGCCGAACATCAGCGCCGAGCCGTCCGTCGTGTACGTCACCGACTCCGCCTGCCCCTGGAAGGGCGCGCCCACGCTCCGGCCCTCGTCGCCGAGGCGGCCGTCCTGCCAGGCGTACTCCTTGGCGCTGAAGTAGCCGCGCAGCAGCAGCCGTTCGCCGTCGGGCGAGAACGCGCCGTCGGTCACCCACGGCACGTCGTCGACGCGCCGGAAGACGTTCGTACCGGAGGTCGAGAGCCGCTCCGGGCCCGCGTAGAGTCCGCCGGTGTTCTCGTTCTTGCTGGCGATGTAGACCCGGCCGGTCTTCGGATGGACCATCAGCGCCTCGGCGTTGCGCGGCCCGTCGGCGTACTTCACGTCGTACTGCCTCGCCGTGACCGTCTGGTTCCTGAGCTGTTCGGGCTCGGGAAAGCGGTAGATCCAGACGTGGTCCCAGGTGCCGTCCTTGTTGTCGCCGATGTCGCCGACGTAGATGTCGCCGTCCGGGCCGACGGAGACGGCCTCCATGTCGCGGGGCGTGCCGACGCCCTTCATGGTGAGCGTGGCGACGGTCTCGCCGGTCCGGGAGTCGATGCCGTAGATCAGCGGCGCGTCCTGGTCGTTGTGCGTCCAGTAGACGCCCGGGTGGGCCCGGCTGGCGGCGAGGCCGCTGGACTCCGTGATCCGGGGGTCCTTGATCGTGAAGTCCTGGTCCGCCCCGTCGTCGGCCGCGGCGGGGGCGGCCGCCAGGGCCAGGACCAGGGTCGCGGCACCGACGGCGCCCAGGAGAGATCGCATGCCCTCCAGCCTGCCATGCGCCCGGCCGCCGCGCGGAGGCCGCCGACCGGCGAAGGTGACCGGGGGTGGCCGGGATCACGTCGCAGGCCGTGCTCACGCTCCGGGATGATGTGGCCATGCGTTTCATGTTCGTCGGCGACAGCTGCACCATCGGACAGGCCGGCGACCACACCTGGCGCTACCGGATGTGGCAGCACCTCGAGGCCGCGCTGCCCGGGCGGTACGAGATAGTCGGCCCGCGCTGCGAGCTGTACGACTCCGGCGCCGACGCGCCCCGCTCGCACGCCTACGCCGACCCGGACTTCCCCGCGCCCGCGCGCCGTCACCTGGCGGGCTGGGGCGAGGGGTGGCTGCACATGGCGCCGCTGATCGGCGAGACCGTGACCGCGACCGGGGCGGACGTCCTGCTCGTCTCCCTCGGCCTGATCGACCTCGGTTTCTACACCAACAGCTCGCAGACGGCGGAGAACGTCCGCGCCTTCGTCGCGGCCGCCCGCACCGCCAACCCGCGCGTCAGGGTCGTCGTCATGCCGGTCATCCCGAACGTCCGCGCCGGCTACGACGCGCCCTTCGCCGCCGAGTGCGAGCGCTTCAACGAGCTGCTCGCGAAGGCAGTCGCCGACCTGGACACGGCCACGTCGCCCCTGCTGCTCGCGACGGCACCGGAGTCGTACGACCTCGACACGGACACGTACGACGGCACGCACCCCGGCCCGTCCGGCGAGCACAAGCTGGCGGCCGCCTTCGCCTCGGCGATGCACCAGGCGTGGGGGCTCGGCGCACCCTACGAAGACCGCGCGACCCCGGCACGCGCTTCCGGGTGAGGGCGGCTCGGTCCTGGCCCTCGTCGGCCTCGTCCAGCTGTGACGCTCACGCGGAACGCGTCAGCCGGTTCGCCAGGGTGGACAAGGTGTAGGCACCGATGCCGAGGACGACCTCCAGGGCGTTGCGTCGGGTGTAACCGAAAGCGAGGAACCCCTCCAGGTCCTCGTCGCTCACAGCTCCGGCAGCGGCGAGGACCTGGTGCGTGAACCGCCGTACGCCCTCCAGGCGTTCGGGGTCGGGTGCCGGGCCGAGCGCGGCGAGCTTCGTCTCGTGCAGCTGGATGCAGAGATGGCACTGGTTCCGTACGGCGACGGTGAGGATGACCGTCTCGCGGGAGTGCGCGTCGAGCGTCGTGTCCTCGAACATCGCGCTCAGCTTGAGGAAACCGTCCAGCGCGTGCGGGGACTCGGCCATGCGGGCCACGGCCTGCGGGAGCCGACCCCAGGCGCCGGCGACGCGCTCCATGGAGCGGCGGGAGGCGGCGGGGGCGGTCTCTACGGTGTGATCGACGAACAAGGCGGCTCCAGGGAGAGGGCGGTAGAATCGACAACATGGTTGACCATGCCGAGGCGAGAAACGTAAACCAGGTTGTCGATAACGGCAAGGGGTTTGACGCACCCGCACCCTCGACGCCCTCCGCACCCCCCGCGCCCTCCGCACCTTCGGACGCCTCGACGCCCTCCGTGCCCGGCTTCGAGCTCCCGCTCCTCCTCTTCGCCGGCTTCCGCACCCTCATCGACCGGCTCCACGCCGAACTCGCCCGCCAGGGCCATCCCGAGCTGCGCCCCGCGCACGGCTTCGCCCTCCAGGCCATCGCCGCCGGCGGCCCCCGGGGCGCGACCGCCAGCGACATCGGCCGCCACCTCGGCGTCTCCAAGCAGGCCGCCGGCAAGACCGTCGACCGCCTCCTCGCCGTCGGCTACGCCGAACGCGCCGACGACCCCGCCGACGCCCGCCGCAAGCTGGTCCGGCTCACCCCGCACGGCCTCGACGCCCTCGCCCGCTCGGCCGCGATCTTCGACGAGCTGCGCGCCGAGTGGACGGCGTCCCTGGGCGCCGCGCGCGTACGGGACATGGAGACCGCCCTGCGCCAGGTCGTCCCGCCCGAGACCACGTACCGCCTCGACGCCACCAGTTGGCTCGGCGGCACGTGAACCCCCAGGCGTTCCCGGGCACCCCCTTGCCTGGAGCGCGCTCCAAGGGCTTGGCTGGGGAACCATGAAGTACACGCAGCTCGGACGCACCGGACTCAAGGTCAGCCGACTCGTCCTCGGCACGATGAACTTCGGCCCGCAGACGGACGAGGCCGACAGCCACGCGATCATGGACGCCGCGCTCGCGGCCGGCGTCAACTTCGTCGACACCGCCAACGTCTACGGCTGGGGTGAGAACAAGGGCCGCACCGAGGAGATCATCGGCAGCTGGTTCGCCCAGGGCGGCGGCCGCCGGGAGAAGACGGTCCTCGCGACGAAGGTCTACGGCTCCATGTCCCGCGAGGCCGACACCTGGCCCAACGAGGACAAGCTCTCGGCCCTGAACATCCGTCGCGCCGTCGACGCCTCGCTCAAGCGGCTCGGCACCGACCACATCGACGTCTACCAGTTCCACCACATCGACCGCTCGACCCCCTTCGAGGAGATCTGGCAGGCGATCGACGTCCTGATCCAGCAGGGCAAGATCCTGTACGCGGCGTCGTCGAACTTCCCCGGCTACAAGATCGCCCAGGCCAACGAGGCCGCCGCCCGGCGCGGCATGGTCGGCCTCGTCAGCGAGCAGTGCCTGTACAACCTGTTCGAGCGGCGCGCCGAGATGGAGGTGCTCCCGGCCGCGCAGGAGTACGGCCTCGGCGTCATCCCCTGGTCCCCGCTGCACGGCGGGCTGCTCGGCGGCGTCCTCAAGAAGCAGGAGGAGGGTGGCCGGCGCGCGAGCGGGCGGGCCGCCGACGTCCTCGCCGATCCGGCCGCGCGCGGCAGGATCCAGGCGTACGAGGACCTGCTGGAGAAGCACGGCCTCGCGCCGGGCGAGGTGGGCCTCGCCTGGCTGCTCACCCGGCCCCAGGTCACCGGCCCCATCGTCGGCCCGCGCACCGCGGAGCAGCTGGAGGGCGCGCTGCGGGCGGTCGAGCTGGAGCTCTCGGAGGAGCTGCTGACCGCCCTGGACGAGATCTTCCCGGGCCCGGGCCCGTCACCGGAGGCCTTCGCCTGGTAGGCGGCGGCCAACCGTGGCGGCACCCCGGGCCACCACCCGGGCAGGCATACCGGGGGCGCGCGAGGCGCCCGCGGCAGGCCGTCGTCGGGTGCTCGGCCGGGCTACTGGCCGAGCACCGACGAGACGGCGACGATCGCGAACATCAGCACAAGCACACCGGCCATGATCCGGTTACGGGTCTTCGGGTCCACACACCGAGGTTAACCCGGCGCCCGCACCGCCCCGCCCAGGGGCCAGGCGTCGACCGTCTCGTAGCGGGGCTGTTCGCCCGGGACGCCGCTCGACGGGAGGTTGCTGCGGACGAGGGACAGTTCGGAGACCTGCCAGCGGGCGCCCTCGAAAGGGGTCAGCGCGTCGACGAAGGGGTGCAGGTCGAGGCCGTCGCGCGAGCGGGCGACCGTGAGGTGGGCCTGGTAGCGGCGGTGCTCGTCCATCGGGATCCCCGCGCGGCGGGCGGCGGCGTCGGCGCGTTCGGCGAGCAGCCGCATCGCGTCGAGGTCCCCCGCGGCCCCCGTCCACAGCACCGCCCGGCCGAAGTGGCCGCCGCCGTGCAGACGCAGGCCGAAGGGGTCCGTGCGATGGGCGGCGCGGGCGAGCCGCGTCCTGAGTTCGGGGAGCAGCTCGTCGTCCACCTCGCCCATGAACGCGAGCGTGAAGTGCCAGCCGGGCCGGGAGGTCCAGCGCAGGGCGTCGGCGCCGGGCAGGTGGGCCAGGCGGTCGACGACTCCGGCGAGTTCGGTCAGCTGCTCCCGGGGCGGCAGCACGGCCGCGAAAAGCCTCATGGGACGAGTCTGGCAGCGGCTAGTGTCGGCCGGATGGAGATCACCCTCAGGAAGGGCGGGGCGGAGGACGTCCCCGCGATACTCGCGCTGCTCGACAGCGCCGTCGTGTGGCTGAACGGCAAGGGCATCGCCGACCAGTGGGGCACCGAGCCCTGGTCCGCGCGCCCCAAGGCGGTGGCCCTGGTCGAGCGGATCGTGGGCGAGGGCACCCCGTGGATCGCGGAGGTCGACGGCGTACCGGCGGGCACCCTGACGCTGACCCCGCACCCGGCGTCGTACGTCGCGCCGGCGGACGAGCCCGAGGTGTACGTCCACATCCTGGCGACCGACGAGCGCTTCCACGGCCGCGGCGTGGGCGCCGCGCTGCTCGCGCACGCCGTGCGGGAGACCCGCCGCCAGGGGCTCTCGCTGCTGCGGGTGGACTGCTTCGCGGGCAGCGAGGGGCGCCTGGTGGAGTACTACGAACGCCAGGGGTTCACCAGGACCGAGTCCTTCACGGTCGGCGACTGGCCGGGCCAGGTCCTGGAACAGCGGGTGTGAGAGGAAGAGGACGGGGCGGGGCGCCGGGCAGGACGCCGGGGATGGCGCCGGCGCCCCCGGTGATGCGGAAGCGCGGCGGCGGCACTCCACCCCGCCCCCGCGCGCTACGCCGCCGTCGCCAGCCTCTCCCGGGGGACGAAGCGGACCTGGGGGTGGCCGTGGTGCCAGCCCACGGCCATCTTCAGGCCGCCCACCCGCGCCAGGACCAGGCCGATCGCGCCGGCCGCCACGAGGGAGACCAGGCCGCCCGTCGCGAAGCCGACCCGTGGGCCGTACGTGTCCGTGATCCAGCCGAGGAGCGGCGCGCCGATCGGGGTGCCGCCCGCGAAGACCATCATGTAGAGGCTCATGACCCGGCCTCGCATCGCCGGGTCGGTCGCCAGCTGGACGGCCGAGTTGGCGGTGATGTTGACCGTGAGGCCGACCATTCCGATCGGCACGAGCAGCAGCGCGAAGAGCCAGAACGTCGGCGACAGCGCCGCCGCGATCTCCAGCACCCCGAAGACGACGGCCGCGACCACCAGCATCCGCAGCCGCGTGGAGCCGCGCCGCGCCGCCAGGAGCGCGCCCGCGAGCGAGCCGGCCGCCATGAGGGTGTTCAGGAAGCCGTACGTCCCCGCGCCCACGTGGAAGATCTCCCCGGAGAACGCGGTGAGCCAGATCGGGAAGTTGAAGCCGAACGTGCCGACGAAGCCGACGAGGACGATCGGCCAGATCAGGTCCGGCCGCCCGGCGACGTACCGCAGCCCCTCGCGCAGCTGGCCCTTGCCGCGCGGTGCGCGCTCCACCTTGTGGAACTCGGCGGGGCGCATCAGCAGCAGGCCGGTGAGCGGGGCGAGGAAGAACAGGCCGTTGAGCAGGAAGGACCAGCCGCTGCCGACGGTGGCGATCAGCAGACCGGCGACGGCGGGGCCGACGAGCCGGGCGGACTGGAAGTTGGCGGAGTTCAGCGAGACGGCGTTGCGCAGCTGGTCGGGGCCGACCATCTCGGACACGAAGGACTGCCGTGCCGGGTTGTCGACGACCGTGACCATGCCGAGCAGGAACGCGACCAGGTAGACGTGCCAGACCTGGACGTGGCCGGAGAGGGTCAGGACGGCGAGCGCGAGTCCGCAGAGGCCGAGCGCGGCCTGGCTGATCAGCAGGATCTGCCGTTTCGGGTAGCGGTCGGCGAGGACACCGCCGTACAGGCCGAACAGCAGCATCGGGAGGAACTGCAGCGCCGTGGTGATGCCGACGGCGGCGGCGGAGCCGGTGAGGCTCAGGACCAGCCAGTCCTGGGTGATGCGGGCCATCCAGGTGCCGGTGTTGGAGACGATGGCACCGGTGAAGAACAGCCGGTAGTTACGTATGCGGAGTGAGGAGAAGGTTTCCCCCCGCCCCCGGGTGTGGGTATCGGGTTTGTGGACGGGTGCGGAGTCTGCTCCGGGTCCCGTACTCAAAGTGCGTCGCCTCCTCGGCGTCGGGGTCTAGAGGTGGGCGAGCTTCTCCAGGACGGGGGCGGCGGCGCGCAGCTTGGCCCATTCGTCCTCGTCCAGGCCGTCGGCGAGGGTGGCCAGCCAGGCGTTCCGCTTGCGGCGGGACTCTTCGAGCATGGCTTCGGCCCGCTCGGTCTGGCTGACGACCTTCTGCCTGCGGTCGTCGGGGTGAGGCTCCAGCCGGACCAGTCCCTTGGCTTCGAGCAGCGCGACGATGCGGGTCATCGACGGCGGCTGGACGTGCTCCTTGCGGGCCAGCTCACCGGGGGTGGCCGAGCCGCAGAGCGCGAGCGTGCCGAGCACCGACATCTCCGTCGGGCTCAGCGACTCGTCGACGCGCTGGTGCTTCAGTCGGCGGCTCAGTCGCATGACGGCGGATCGGAGCGCGTTCACGGCGGCGGCGTCGTCGGCGGTGCCGTGGGACAGGTCAGGCATGGTTGTTAGGGTAACTCATTAGACGCTCTAAATACCATTCGGAACGAGGGCGACCGAATCTGTCACCCGAACGAGTGAGATGAATCCGGAAAGTGACACATCGGGCCCGTCCGTGCCGCGACCCTGACGGGCATGGGATCGACCGTGCTCAGCCTGCGCATCGACGGTGAGCTGCTCGACCGTCTCAAAGGACATGCCGCCAAACGCGGAATGAGCGTCCAGGACTATGTGGTCCGGACGCTCATCCGCGATGACTTCGACGAACGGTTCCAGTCGGCCGTCGACGAGACAGAGAAGTTCTACGGGCTGACGAAGCCCGTCACCTGAAGGGTCACGTGAGGCCGAGAGCCGGCATCGCGTAGTAGAAGACGAAGACCGCCGACACGACGTACATCGCCACCGGGACCTCGCGGCCCCGGCCCGCCGCGAGCCGCAGCACGCTGAACGCGATGAAGCCGATGCCGATGCCGTTCGTGATCGAGTACGTGAACGGCATCATCACCATGGCGAGGAACGCCGGCACGGCGATGGTGAAGTCGCTCCAGTCGATGTCCCTGACCGAACCGGCCAGGATCAGGAAGCCGACCGCGAGCAGCGCGGGCGTCGCCGCCTGGGACGGGACCATCGTGGCGAGCGGCGTGAGGAACAGCGCCACCGAGAAGAGCGCGCCGGTGACAACCGAGGCCAGGCCGGTACGGGCGCCCTCGCCGACGCCCGCCGTGGACTCCACGAAGCACGTGGTCGCGGAGGACGAGGTCGCGCCGCCGGACGCGACCGCCAGGCCGTCCACCAGCAGGACCTTGTTGATGCCGGGGAAGTTGCCGTCCTTGTCCATCAGCTTCGCCTCGTCGCCGACACCGAGGATGGTGCCCATCGCGTCGAAGAAGCAGGACAGCAGCACGGTGAAGACGAAGAGGATGCCGGTCAGCATCCCGACCTTCCCGAACCCGCCGAACAGGCTCACCTGACCGACCAGGCCGAAGTCCGGCGAGGCCACCGGGTTGCCGGGCCAGGTCGGGGTGGTCAGGCCCCAGGACGGGACCTCCGCCACGGCGTTGATCACCATCGCCACGATCGTCATGACGACGATGGAGATGAGGATGGCGCCGGGCACCTTGCGGATGATCAGCGCGAGGGTGAGCAGCGCGCCGAGCACGAAGACGAGGACCGGCCAGCCGTCGAGGTGGCCGTCGGCGCCGAGCTGGAGCGGGACGGTGGTGTGCGCGGCGTCGGGGATACGGGAGACGAAGCCCGAGTCGACGAGGCCGATGAGCATGATGAAGAGGCCGATGCCGATCGCGATGCCCTTGCGCAGGCCGACCGGGACCGCGTTCATCACGCGCTCGCGCAGGCCGGTGGCGACCAGCAGCATCACGACGATGCCGGCGAGCACGACCATGCCCATGGCGTCCGGCCAGGACATCCGGGGCGCGAGCTGGAGGGCGACGACCGTGTTGACGCCGAGGCCGGCCGCGAGGGCGATGGGCACGTTGCCGATGACGCCCATGAGGAGCGTCGAGAAGGCCGCGGTGAGCACGGTCGCGGTGACCAGCTGGCCGCTGTCGAGCTGGTGCCCGTACATGTCCTTGGCGCTGCCGAGGATGATCGGGTTCAGCACGATGATGTAGGCCATCGCGAAGAAGGTGGCGAATCCACCGCGGACCTCACGGGCGACGGTGGAGCCGCGCTGGGAGATCTTGAAGTAGCGGTCGAGACCGGAGGTCGGCGCACCGCCCTCGGGTGAGGGGGGCATGGCCGTGGCAGGGGCCGGGGTGCTCATGGGGTTCCTCGTGGGGTGGTAATTGGCGGTTCATACGAAGGAAACCCGCCATAGGCAAACCGTTTCAGTATGAACACATGAACGAGGGAGCGTCCATCTCCGCGCGTAGACCGGCGCGGCCAGGCCGCCCCGGGGGCGTGAGGCGACGGCCGCCTAGACTGACCGCATGGCGAAGTGGACCCCCAAGCACGAGGCACCCGAGCCCCTGGAGGGGCCCGTCGTCGCCACCATCATCGGCGGCACGATCCTCTGGTTCGTCCTGTTCCTCGTCCAGGTCCCCTTCTACGGCTGGTTCGACGACCGCGACCTGACGTGGTGGGTGTGGACGTGCCTCGCCGGAGCCGGTCTCGGACTGATCGGCATCTGGTACGTACGCAAGCGAGACGCCGCGATCAAGCGCGCGGAGGCGGACGGGCGCGAGGCGGACGGGCGCGAGGCGCCGCAGGGCTCGTAGTACGGCGGGGCGATCCCGCTCCTCCCGCGAGGCGCCGCGGAGCTCGTAGTACCGCGGGGCGATCCCGGTCCTCCCGCGAGGCGCCGCGGAACTCGTAGTACCGCGGGACGATTCCGCTCCTCCCGCGAGGCGCCGCGGAGCTCGTAGTACCGCGGGACGATTCCGGTCCTCCCGCGGTCTGATGTTCGCCCTTCTCGGCGGGTGAACGGTCGCTTCCGGTCGTAACGTCGAAACCATGACTCAGCGGGCGAAGATCGACACCGACGGCAGCGAGCAGCCCGCGGACGAACCACCCGTCGTGCACCGGACCGCCGGGCTGACCTCCGCCGAGGTCGCCGAACGCGTCGCGCGCGGCGAGGTCAACGACGTCCCCGTCCGCAGCTCCCGCTCCACCGCCGACATCGTCCGCGGCAACGTCTTCACCCGCTTCAACGCCATCATCGGCGTGCTCTGGGTGATCATGCTCTTCGTCGCGCCGATCCAGGACAGCCTCTTCGGCTTCGTGATCATCGCCAACACCGGCATCGGCATCATCCAGGAACTCCGCGCCAAGAAGACCCTCGACGGGCTCGCCGTCATCGGCGAGGCGAAACCGACGGTCCGCCGGGACGGAGTCGCCACGGAGGTCTCCACCTCCGAGATCGTCCTCGGCGACCTCATCGAACTCGGCCCCGGCGACAAGGTCGTCGTCGACGGCGAGGTGGCCGAGGTCGACAGCCTGGAGATCGACGAGTCGCTGCTCACCGGCGAGGCCGACCCGGTCGTCAAGAAGCCGGGCGACCCGATGATGTCGGGCTCGTTCGTGGTCGCGGGCGGCGGCGCCTTCACCGCCACCAAGGTCGGCCGGGAGGCGTACGCCGCCCAGCTGGCCGAGGAGGCCTCCCGCTTCACGCTCGTCCACTCCGAGCTGCGCTCCGGCATCTCCACGATCCTCAAGTACGTGACGTGGATGATGGTCCCGACCGCGACCGGGCTCGTCATCAGCCAGCTCGTCGTGAAGGACTCCAACTTCAAGGACTCCGTCGCCCGGACCGTCGGCGGCATCGTCCCGATGATCCCGGAAGGGCTCGTCCTGCTCACCTCCGTCGCCTTCGCGATCGGGGTGATCCGGCTCGGCCGCAAACAGTGCCTCGTGCAGGAGCTGCCGGCCATCGAGGGCCTGGCACGCGTCGACGTCGTCTGCCTCGACAAGACGGGCACGCTCACCGAGGGCGGCATGGACGTCACGGAGCTGCGCCCGCTGAACGGCAGCGACGAGACGTACGTACGGAAGGTCCTCGGCGCCCTCGGCGCGTCCGACCCGCGCCCCAACGCCTCCCTCCAGGCCATCATCGACGCCTACCCGGACGCGGAGGGCTGGCGCTGCACCGAGGCGCTGCCCTTCTCCTCCGCCCGCAAGTACAGCGGCGCGGCCTTCGGCGAGGGCGACGGCGACACCTCCTCCTGGCTGCTCGGCGCGCCCGACGTGCTCCTGAGGACCGGCGACCCGGTCCTCGCCGAGATCGACCACCTCAACGAGCAGGGGCTCCGCGTCCTGCTGCTGGCCCGCACCACGCGGGAGCTGGACTCCCCCGAGGTCGCCGACGACGCGCGCCCAGCCGCCCTCGTCGTCCTGGAGCAGCGGCTGCGGCCGGACGCCGCCGACACCCTCGCCTACTTCGCCGACCAGAACGTCGCCGCCAAGGTCATCTCCGGCGACAACGCGGTGTCGGTGGGGGCCGTCGCGGGGAAGCTCGGCCTGCCCGGCGCCGAGCACACGATCGACGCCCGCCGGCTGCCGACCGACCGGGCGGAGATGGCCGCCGAGCTCGACCGCCACACCGTCTTCGGCCGGGTCAGCCCGCAGCAGAAGCGGGACATGGTGGGCGCGCTGCAGTCCCGCGGGCACACGGTCGCCATGACCGGCGACGGCGTCAACGACGTCCTCGCGCTCAAGGACGCGGACATCGGCGTCTCCATGGGCTCGGGCTCGGAGGCGACCCGGGCGGTCGCCCAGATCGTCCTGCTGAACAACTCCTTCGCGACGCTGCCGTCGGTGGTCGCGGAGGGCCGCCGGGTGATCGGCAACATCACCCGGGTGGCGACCCTCTTCCTGACGAAGACGGTCTACTCGGTCCTCCTCGCGATCCTGGTGGTCTGCAGCCAGGTCGAGTACCCGTTCCTGCCCCGGCACCTGACCCTGCTGTCGACGCTCACGATCGGCGTCCCGGCCTTCTTCCTGGCGCTGGCGCCCAACAAGGAGCGCGCGAAGCCGCACTTCGTGAAGCGGGTGATGCGGTACGCGATCCCCGGCGGCATCGTCGCGGCGGCGGCCACCTTCGCCACGTACCTCGTGGCCCGCTCGTACTACAGCGGCCCGGGCGCCCTGGACGCCGAGACGAGCGCGGCCACGCTGACCCTCTTCCTGGTCTCCATGTGGGTCCTGGCGATCGTCGCCCGCCCCTACACCTGGTGGCGCATCGCCCTGGTGGCCACCATGGGCGGCGCCTTCCTCCTGGTGCTGGTCGTCCCCTGGCTCCAGGACTTCTTCGCGCTGAAGCTGGTGGGCGTGACGATGCCGTGGACGGCGGTCGCGATCGCGGCGGCGGGCGCGGCCCTGGTCGAGCTGGGCTTCCGCTGGGTGGACCACCGCTTCCCCGCGTGAGGCGGGCCGGGCCGAAGGCCGGCAGGCCCTTCCCGGCGCCGGACGGTTCCTAGTCGAACCACCTGTCGCGGGCCAACTCCGCGGTGCGGGAGGGGTCTTCCAGGAGGGCGGCGACCTCGAAGCGGCGGGGCCATTGATCCGCCGCCCAGGCGAGGCCGGCGGCGACGCCCTCCAGGGTGGCGGCGTGGATCGTGCCGTCGGGCGTGCGGCGCCAGTCCAGTTCGACGCCCGCCGCGCGGAGTTCGTCGTGCTCGACGTACGACTGCGGGGTCGCGGGGCCGAGGAGGGCGTGGACCGAGGGCGGGACGTCGTGTTCCTCGCCGACCGTCGTCACCTCCGCCGCCACGGACTCGCTCAGCCGCCGGACCTGGAACAGCTCCGCCAGGTCGGCCGCGCGGGACGGGGCGACCGGGAGGAGCGGGAGCCCGCCCGTGAGCGGGAGGAGGTCGGGGGCGTCGGCGACCAGGGCCTCGGCGGCGTCCACGACGACGAGTTCGCCGTCGACGACCGCGCGCAGCTCGTCGGGGAGGGTGACCTGGTCCGGGTCCAGGTCGGCCAGGGCCGTGTACAGGGCGTGCAGCTGGGCGCCCGTCACCTCACGGTCCGGGTCGGCCAGGCGGCCCAGCAGTTCGGCCGCGCCGCCCGGCTCGTCCAGGAGGGCGGCCACCGAGGTGCGGACGCCCAGGGCCCGCAGGACCTGCTCGTCCTCGAAGCCGGTCGCGTCGGCGGCGTCGTACAGGCCGATGAGCAGCGGGTCCGTGCCGGCCGCCCGCAGGCCGGCGGGGCGGCGGCCGTCGAGGACGGGGTGGTCGCGCAGCCACCAGGCGGTGTACGACCGTACGGTCTCGGTCGTGCCGTCCGGCATCAGGACCCGCACGGGCTGGGTCAGCGCGTCCCGCAGCGGCGGCCGGGCGAGCAGGGCGAGCGCCTGCGGCCAGGCGTCGTCGTCGACCAGGTCCAGGTCCCGTACGGCGACGATCTCGGTCGCCACCGGCGGCACCGGCGCGTCCGGGAGGCGGTCGAGGACGTCCTCGCACCAGACGTCGACGGCGTCGAGCAGTCCGGCGTCGTCCGGCTCGGCGAAGTCCCCGGCGCGGGGCTCCATCTCGTCCGGGTCGAGGACCAGGTCGGTGGCCCGGACCAGGGCGAACCCGGCGAGCACCCCGCAGGCGGCGAGGGGCTGTTCGCCCCAGCGCTCAGCCAGTTCGGCGTCGCAGAGGGCGAGTTCGTCCTCGCGCATCACGGCGGCGAAGTCGCTTCCGGGCAGGACCAGGTCACCGGCGGGCGCCAGCTCCCCGTCCTCGTCGGGGAGGGCGAGCGCGCCGAGCCACGGCTCGTCGCCGGGCTCCAGCTCCGCGTCCCGTACGAGCGCGAGAACCGTCTCGACCAGCTCGTCGGCGTCCAGCGCGTCCGCGTCCTCGTCCCAGATCTCGCCCGCGTCGAGCGACCCGGCGACCGCCGCCCGGACCTGCGGCGTCGTGAGCACGGCACGGGGCGTGGCCGGGAGCGCGCCCAGCTTCTCCAGGAGGGGGTGGGCGGCTTCCGGGTGGGCGACCTTGAGCCCGAGGCGGGTGAGGTCGGCGGGGGTGCGGTCCTGCGGGAGGAGGACGTGGCGGGGGCCGATGGTGGTACGCGTGGGTGCGGAGGCCGCGTCACGCGCCTCGCGGTCCTCACGGGCGTCACGGTCGGCTTCGCGGGCGTGATGGTCGGTCTCGCGGTCCGCGTCGGCGTCGGCGTCGGCGTCGGCGTCGGCGTCACGGTCCGCGCCGGCGTCACGGCCGGACTCGCCGGCCTCGCGGTCCGCGCGGGCGTCACCGTCGGCCTCGCGGGACTCGTCCGCGTCGCGGGGCTCGTCCGCGTCGCGGGCCCCACGGGCCTCGTCGGTGTCACGGCCGTCCGGGGACGCCAGCGGGACCGGGAGGCCCGTCAGGCGGTCCGGGTCCACGCCCGCCAGCGAGTCGTACAGCCGCCACCACCACGACGGCGCGCGGTCCACCCCCGCGAGCCGGTCGATGGCCTCGGTCAGCGGTACCCGGCCGACACCGAGCGTGCGCAGCTCCACCCGCCGTTCGAGCCCTGCGGGCAGCAGGGTCGGGAAGACCTCCGCGAGGACGGCGACGGTCTCGTGGCCCGCGCCCTCCAGGACCTCCGCCTCCACGGCCCGTAGCGCCGGTACGTCCTCCGAGGGGGCCTCCGGCGCCAGGAACGCGACGCGCGGCAGCCGCTGGAGGATCGCCGCGCGCAACGCCCCGTCGAGGGCGCCCTTGCCGAGCGGCCCGGGCACGAGGTCGATCGTGGCGACGGTCACCGGCTGCCAGTCCGCGAGCAGCTCGGCGTACGCGTCGGCCGCGCGCTCGACCAGGAAGTCGGTGAGCGGGCCGGGCGCGGGGTGGCGCCGGGCGGTGTCCAGGGGGAGGGAGGCGATGAGGAGGGCGGGCAGGCCGAGCGGTTCGTCCGTGGGGGTGGGGGCGTGCACGACGGGGGCGGTACGGGGGGACAGCGGGGCGCCCTCGCCGTCCACGGGCGCGGCCCAGGTCACCGACCAGTGCGGGCGCAGCCGCTCCTCGACCGGCCGGTCCTTCAGGAGCGCGGGGTCGAGGGGGCCGCCGTGGGTGACGGTCCGCCAGCGGTGGGTGCCGGTCGTGGAGTCGGCGATGTGGACGTAGCCGTCCTCCTCGGAGCGGCGCAGCGTCCGGGCGCCGCCGGGGGTGTCGACGACGATCTCGGCGAGGCCCGGGAGGGTGAGCAGCAGGGCGTCGTCGATGGAGGCGAGGAGCCGCTCGGCGAGGTCGACGGCGGCGGAGTCGCGGAGCGGGAGGACGACGACGGTGTCGTAGCCCTCGGGGGCGGTGCCCTCGGCGGGCAGCGGGAGGCGCAGCAGCGGGACGTGGCCGTCGCGGCGGCGCAGCTCGTCCCCGAGGCCGGGGCTGTGCCGGGCGGCCTCGGCGGCCAGCTCGCGGGCCTCGGCGAGGGACCAGCGGACGCCGCCGTGCCGGCCGAGGACGGCGGGCTCGTCGGAGACGGCGAGGACGGCGGCGAAGCCGACGCCGAAGCGGCCGACGGCGCCTTGGACCTGCTCGCGCTTGGCGGAGGCGCGGAGGGTGGAGAGCGACTCGACGCCGGTCGCGTCGAGCGGGGCGCCGGTGTTGGCGGCGGCGAGGACGGCGGGTGCGTCGGGGCCGGCCTCGTGGAGCGTGAGCCGGAGCCGTCCGGTGACGCCGGCGCGGTGGGCGGCGTCGGCGGCGTTCTGGGCGAGCTCGACGACGAGGCGGTCGCGGTAGCCGCCGAGGGCGAGATCCTCCTCGGCGTTGGCGTCCTCCCGGAACCGGGCGGGCCCGGCGCCCCAGGCATCGAGTACGCCCCTCCGCAGCCGGGCGGTGCCGAAGGGATCGGCTCCGTCGGTCGACGTCCTGACGCTGACGCTCACGTCTGACTCCACTCTGCGGGGCGGGATGATGCCGGGGCCCGAAGGTACCGCGCCCCCGCCCCCCACCCTGCCCTACCCGCGTGGGGGCCTCCCCCAGGGCCCTTCCCCCGAGCGGAACGACCGCCCACGACGGAGCGGGGCGGACCCCGCTCCCCGGGGGCGGGGCAGGACACCCCCTAGGAGTGGCCCAGGTCTTCCGAGGTGCCGTCCGGTTCCGTCGTGGAGCCCGAGTCCTTCGCTGGGCGCAGCGGGAACGCGTCCGCGCCCATCGAGTCGAGGACGGGCGGCGCCGGACGCGGCGGCTTCGGCATGATCGCGGCCTCGGAGTGGCCGCCGCAGCCGTACGAGAGCGACACGACGCGCCCGTCCGCCGGCGAGAACTCGTTCGCGCAGACACCGAACGCCTGCTTCAGCGACCCCGCCAGCGGCACCAGGAAGGCGCAGGAGTCGCACGAGGCGGGCGCGGCCTGCGCCATCGGGGTCTTCGCCCCGAACGCCTCGTCCCAGCGGTCCGCCGCCACGTGCAGCCCGTACCGCGACAGCACGCGCGCGCGGCGCATGCCGAGGTCCTCGGCGACCGAGGCGATCGAGCCCCGGGACGGCGTACGGGAGACGATCTCGGCGTCCTCGACGTCCAGGTGCTCCGCCATCTCCTCGGAGACCGCGGAGTTCGGCGGCGGCGCGTCCTCGCCGGTGTACCCCGGTTCGAGCCGCAGGTCGTCCTGCTCCGTGGGCAGCAGGTCCCCCGGGCCCATGTCGCCGGGCCGCAGCCGCTCGCTCCACGGCACCCACTCGGGGGCCAGGAGGGCGTCGGAGCCCGGCAGCAGGACGGTTTCGTCAAGGGTGACGTTCTTGGCCCGGGAGGCGCGGGTCACCGTCACGGCCCAGCGCCAGCCGCGGTAGCCGGGCTCCTTCGACTCGAAGAAGTGCGTGACGACCCGGTCGCCGTCGGCGACGGCGTCCACATGGGCCCCGACGATTCCGGGTGCGGCAGCCTCCTCGGCGGCCGACCTCGCCAGGTCTACCGCCTCGGCGCACAGGCGGTCGGGGGTACGCGGGGTACGCGGGGTACGGCTTCGCGTCGTCGCAGCACTCACAGGTCTCGCTTCTCTCCTACGCCGTCTCACGGGTGCGCCGGCCGAGGAGCGGGAGCGAAAGCCCCGGGCGGCGGGCGGAGCGGACCAGGGGGCCGCATCGACGTCCGCACCCGACATGTCTCGCGTCTCTCGGGCACACCTATCGTCATCCATTCTGCGGGATGCCGAAGAGGCGCGCGGCCGAGATCTTCCGCCGGTGGCGCGCTACGCACGCTACCCCCTCCGCCGCCCGCCGCCCACCTGCCCGCCCCAAGTGGCCCGGATCGTGGACCGTCGGCCCGCCGTGCCACGGTTCACAAGTCATGAGCGTGGGGCACTATGACGGAGTGGCAGCCGCACGGTCGTCCGCACGATCCCACGATCTTGCCGGGCCGCTCCGCCGAGCGGGCCGGGCGGTGGGGCGCGCCCTGCATCTGCCGTTCACCGGCACGGCCAGGGGGATCCGCAAGGCGACGCACGCGCACGGCGCGGGCGAGTCGGGCCTGGGCAAGCTGATCGAGCTGCACGCCGTGAACGGGGCCGGCGACGTCATGATCACGGTCGCGCTGGCGTCCACGGTCTTCTTCTCCGTACCGACGGACGAGGCCCGCGGCCGGGTGGCGCTGTACCTCGGCATCACGATGCTCCCGTTCACCCTGCTGGCCCCGGTGGTCGGCCCGCTCCTGGACCGCCTGCCGCACGGGCGGCGGGCGGCGATGGCGGCGGCCATGTGGACCCGCGCCGTCCTCGCGATCACCATGTCGGGGGCGGTGGCCACGGGCGGCCTGGAGCTCTATCCGGCGGCGCTGGGCGTGCTGGTGGCGTCGAAGGCGTACGGAGTGGTCCGCAGCGCCGTCGTGCCCCGGCTGCTCCCACCGGGCTTCTCCCTGGTCAAGGCGAACTCGCGGGTCACCCTCGCGGGTCTGCTCGCGACCGGGATCGCCGCCCCGATCGGGGCGGGGCTCCAGCAGATCGGGCCGCCGTATCCGCTGTACGGGGCGTGCGCGCTGTTCCTGCTGGGCGGGTACTGGGCGTTCCGGATGCCGCACAAGGTCGACTCGGCGAAGGGCGAACGGCGGGCGCACCTGCTGACCCACGGCGAGAAGAAACCGTCCCTGCGGACGGTGGGGCCCTCGGTGCTGCACGGGCTCCAGGCGAACGCGGCGCAGCGGATGCTGTCCGGGTTCCTGATCTTCTTCCTGGCGTTCCTGCTGCGCGAGCACCCGCTGTCGGGGCAGAGCGCGGCGGTGTCGCTGGCGATGGTCGCGGTGGCGGCGGGGGTGGGGAACGCGTGCGGGACGGCGGTCGGCTCGCTCCTGAAGGAGCGTGGCCACGCGCCGGAGGTGATCATCGCCACGATGATCACGACGGTGTGCGGTGCGGCGGTGCTCGCGGCGGTGTTCTTCGGCGGGCTGATGGTGGCGGTGCTGGGCGCGGTGGCGGGCCTGACGCAGGCCCTGTCGAAGCTGTCGCTGGACGCGCTGATCCAGCGGGACGTGCCGGAGGTGGTGCGGACGTCGGCGTTCGCCCGTTCGGAGACGCTGCTGCAGATGGCGTGGGTGGTGGGCGGTGCGATCGGCATCTCGCTGCCGCTGAGCGGCTCGATGGGGATGTCGGTCGCCGCGTGCATCCTGGGCCTGGGCGCGCTGCTCGCGGTACGGGGTCTGGTGGGCGCGGCGCGCGCGGAGACCCGCCGGAGGGCGACCACCGACGCGTGACGCCCCGGGGCACCGGAAAACGCGGCGCGCCGCACCCCCGCGTGGCGGAGTTCGGTACGCCCGATAGCCTTCGGGCCATGACCGTTGCGTTCTTCACCGGCTCGCGCCGCCGGGCCGCCGTCGCCCTCGGGGCCGTCTCCGCCGGGCTCCTCGTACTCTCCGCCTGCGACAAGCCGACTCCGCTCGCGACCCTGACGGTCGGGACCGACTCGGTCCACTCCGAGGCCGCCTGCTACAACAACGGCGACGCCATCAAGGAGTCGCAGATCCAGCAGTGCCTCAACAGGAAGGCCGAGAAGACCATCACGGTCGCCGCGGACGACAAGATCCGCTTCGGCGTCGACCCCGAGATCGCCGAGAAGGGCTGGACCATCTTCCTCGGCGGCCAGAACGCCGAGCCGGAGCCGTACAAGAAGACGTACCGGACCATCCCGGCCAGCGCCTTCTTCGCCTCCCAGACCGGTGAGACGACCGACCAGGCCCAGGTCACCATCGTCGAGAACGACGGCAAGAAGCTGACCGGCATCTGGCACTTCGAGCTGAAGAAGGAATCCTGATCCTCCGGTGACCTTCCGGACCCTGATCGTGACGGCCGTGGCGGCGGAGGCGGACTCCGTCGCCCGCGGCCTCCCTTCCGGCGGTCCGGACAGCGCGGCCGGTCCGGACAGCGCGGCCGGTCCGGACAGCCCGAGCGGTCCCGACAGCCCGAGCGGTCCCGACAGCCCGAGCGGTCCCCCCGGAACCGGCGGTCCCGTCGAGGTCCCGCTCCCCGGTGGGCACGTGCTGCGTCGCCACCGGTGCGCCGGCGCCGGCGCCGTCGTCGACGTCCTCGTCGGGGGTGTCGGGCCCGCCTCGGCCGCCGTCGCCACCGCCACCGCGCTCGCCCGGGCGACCGGACCCGAGGCCTACGGCCTCGTCGTCTCCGCCGGGATCGCCGGCGGCTTCCCGCCGCACGCCCCGATCGGCACCGTCGTCGTCTCCGACGCGATCGTCTGCGCCGACCTCGGCGCCCGGACGCCCGACGGCTACCTGGCCGTCGAGGAGCTCGGCTTCGGGCGGTCCGCCCACCTCGTGGACGAAGACCTGGTCCGGCGCGTCTCCGAGGCCCTCGGAGAGCGACGCCACGTCGTCGCCCCGGTCCTCACCGTCTCCACCGTGACCGGCACCGCCGAGCGCGCCGCCGAGCTGGCCGCGCTCCACCCCCGCGCCGCCGCCGAGGCGATGGAGGGCTTCGGCGTCGCCGAGGCCGCCGCCGCCCACGGCGTGCCCGTGGTCGAGATCCGGGCGGTCTCCAACGCCGTCGGTCCCCGCGACCGCGCCGCCTGGCGCGTCGGCGAGGCCCTGGAGGCCCTGGGGTCCGCGTTCCAGCCGCTCAGCCACTCCGTCCTCGTGGAGCCCACCCCATGACGTCCAAGACGCTGAAGATCGCGTACTCGCCCTGCCCGAACGACACCTTCGTCTTCGACGCCTGGGCCCACGGCCGGGTCCCCGGCGCGCCACGGCTCGACGTGACGTTCGCCGACATCGACCTCACCAACGGCTGGGCCGCGAGCGGCAGCGCCGCGTACGACGTCCTGAAGGTCTCGTACGCCGTCCTGCCCTGGGTCCTCGACGAGTACGCGCTGCTGCCCTGCGGCGGCGCGCTGGGGCGCGGCTGCGGCCCGCTGGTGCTCACCCGGGAGCCGGGGATCGACCTCTCAGGCCGGACCGTCGCCGTGCCCAGCGAGCGCTCCACCGCGTATCTGCTCTTCCGGCTCTGGGCCGCCGACGTCGTCCCCGGTGACGTCGGGAACGTCGTCGTCATGCCGTTCCACGAGATCATGCCCGCCGTGCGCGACGGGAAGGTCGACGCGGGGCTCGTCATCCACGAGGCCCGGTTCACCTACCAGACGTACGGTCTGCACGCCCTCGCCGACATGGGCGCCCACTGGGAGGACACCACCGGCCTCCCGATCCCGCTCGGCGCGATCATCGCCCGCCGTTCGCTCGGCCCGGACGTGCTGCGGGGCCTCGCCGACGCGGCGCGTACGTCGGTACGGATGGCCTGGGACGACCCGGAGCTCTCCCGGCCGTACGTACGGGAGCACGCGCAGGAGATGGACCCGAAGGTGGCCGATCAGCACATCGGCCTCTACGTCAACGAGTTCACGGCCGATCTCGGCGAGGCCGGTTACGCGGCCGTGCGCGGACTGCTCACGCGCGCGGCGGCCGAGGGGCTCGTACCGCCCCTCGGCCCGGACGCGCTGTCGTTCCCCTGAGGGGGTTCACACGTCGAGCTGGTCCGCGACCGCCCGCAGCAGGCCGGCGATCTTCGCGCCCTGCGCCTTGTCGGGGTAGCGGCCCCGCTCCAGCATCGGCGTGATGTTCTCCAGGAGCGTCGTCAGGTCCTGCACGATGGACGCCAGTTCGTCGGGCTTACGGCGCTGCGCCGCGGCGACGGACGGGGTCGGGTCGAGGACCGTCACGGAAAGGGCCTGGTCACCGCGCTGGCCCGCGACCACCCCGAACTCCACACGCTGCCCCGGCTTGAGGGCGTCGACTCCGGCAGGGAGCACCGACGAGTGGACGAAGACGTCGCCGCCGTCGTCCCGGGAGAGAAAGCCGAAGCCCTTCTCGCTGTTGAACCATTTGACCTTGCCGGTAGGCACGTCTGTCCTCGTCCTCGTACTCGATGGAATGCGCCGGGAATCCGGCTCTGGAGATCAATGCAGCGGGTCGCCCGGTCCTCCCCCGGCTCTCGGCTTCGAGCAGGACGGGACCCCCGAGGCACCAAGGCTAATGGGCTTCGGGCTGGTGACAAGACGTCGCCGGTTTGTTCCTAGCGCCAGGGAACTACCCTGGCCGAATGCGTAGTGAAACCCCTTCGGCCAGGTCGGACGAGAGCGCTCCGGGTGACGGTCTCGTCCGCGCCGGTGCGATTGTCTTCCTCATCGGTGCGGTGGCCACCCTGGTCACGGTCGCGCCGCTGTTCCTCGGCACCGACCCCTTCCCGCCGGTCGCGTACGCGGTGTGCATGCTGATGGGCGTCGGATTCCTCGTCGCCGGCGCCGGCGTGCTGCGCTCGATCGCCGCCCAGCGCCGCCAGGCGAAGGCGGTCGCCGTCGGCGGCGACTAGCTCCGGTACGCCTCCCACCAGGCACGGAACTCCGTCAGGTCGCTGAGCACGACGTCCGCGCCGGCCGCGCGCAGCTCGTTCTCGTCGCACGGTCCGGTCGCCACGGCCACCGACAGGGCGCCCGCGTGCGCGGCGCCGCGCACGTCGCCGGTGTGGTCGCCGACGTACACCCCCGCGCCGTACGCGCGCAGGGCCTCCGCCTTGCCCTCGGCCCACAGGCCGCCGATCACGGCGTCGGGGTCGATGCCGAGGTGGGAGAGGTGCAGCTTGGCGTGCGGCTCGTTCTTGGCGGTCACGACGATCGCCCGGCCGCCCGCCTCGCGAACGGCCTGAATCGCATCCCTGGCGCCGGGCAGCGCGAGCGAGGGCTCGATCGCGTACGTCGGGTAGAGCGCGCGGTACTGGGTGACCCGGTCGGCGATCTCCGCCGTCGGGAACCAGTGCGCGAGCTCGTGCTCCAGCGGCGGCCCGAGCCGGGAGACCGCCAGGTCGGCGTCGATGGCCACGCCGACCTGCGCGGAGAAGGCCAGGTAGGTGGCCTTGATGCCGGGGCGGGAGTCGATCAGGGTCATGTCGAGGTCGAAGCCGACCGTGGGGATGCCAGGGGTAGCCATGGAGGACATTGTGCCCACATGTTCGAATCGGGCCGCCGCCGGTGCGACGACCGCCGCTCCCCGTCACGGACGGCCACGGGGCGCCCCCGGGGCCGCCCGCCGTCCCGCCCGGGCCGCCCCCGACCGGGCCACGGGCTGTCAGGGGAAGCAGGGGACCGGGGATCTGACGGTCCGGCGGACGTCCTGACGTCGGCCGTCCCGCCCGGGACTCGCCCTACCGGGCGCGGCGGGCGCGCCAGAGGAGGAAGGCGGCCGAGGCCAGGGCCGCGCCCTTGAGCGCCCAGGGCCACGCCTCGGAGATCGCCGCGCCCATGGCTTCGCCGCCCGCCGCGACCGGCTCGCCCCAGCGGCCCTGCACGCGGCCCCAGATCCAGACGACGCCCGCGGTGGCGGCCAGGGCCGGGAGGACGACGACCGCCCACTGGGCCTCCGTACGGGACAGGCGGCGTGAGGCGTAGGCGAGGAGCCAGCCCAGGGCCAGGGCGAGCAGGGAGCTGAAGATCGCGCCGCCGACGAGCAGGAGCGCGGCCAGCACGAGGACCGGGCTGCCCAGCCGGAAGCCGCCCTCCACCGCGGCCGGTTCGCCGCCGCCCCGGCGCAGGACCCGTCGCCACAGCGGCCTCCGAGCGGCTCCCTCCCCGGGCGCGCCCTCCGCGTCCGGGCCGTCCCCCTCGGCCTCCTCGGCCTCCTCGTCCTCCCGCACCGGCGGCCGCAGCAGCTCCGGGATCTCCACCCCGCCGCGGAACCCGGGCACCAGGTCGTCCCCCGGCAGCGGCTCGTCGACCGCGTCGTCCAGCCGCCACCAGTCCGAGACCGTGTCCGCCGCGCCGACCTCGTCCGTCCCCGCCAGGTGCGGCGGCGTCGGCCCGGTCACCGGAGCCGGGGTACGGGGCTTGGGGACCGGGGCCTTCCTCCACAGCCGGCCACCGCGCCGCTGCCCCGGCACGTCCGGGGCCCCGGTGGCGTCCCGCACCGTCCGGGCCCCCGCCCCCTTCCGCCCGCCCGGGCCGCCGGGCGCGCGCGGATCGCCCGGGCCCCCCGGCGCGGCGCCCGCGTCGCGCGGAACGCCAGGCCCGCCCGGGCCGCCGGACCCGCTGGGCCCGCCCGCCGCGCCCGGCGCCGATTCCGGTACCGGAGCCGTACCCGTCGCCCGGTCCACGACCTCGTCCGGTGAGCCGAGTTCGTCGAGCATGCCCCGTATCGCCGCCGGGCTCTCCCGGCCGAACGTGGCGCGCCGGCGGTCGATCTCGCCCCTGAGCGACGACACGAGTCTCATCCGGTCCCCCGACGGCAGCTGTCGCTGCTGGGCCAGATCGCCCACGCGGCTCAGATAGTCGAAGACCAACTGGTCGCTCTCGATCCCCACAGTCCCCTCCACGGCCGGTACGCCCCGACGTTAGCGCCCGCGCAGGGGCTAACGTGGTCCGGATGGGGATCGGTGAGCTCGATCGGGAGGCGTACGTGCCCGAAGGAACTGACGCCGCCGCCGCGCCGCGCACGCTGGCGGAGGCGCTGCGCGCGCGGGGCGACGAGGGGCTCGCCGCGCTGCTGCGCGCGCGCCCGGACCTGCTCTCCCCCGTGCCCAACGACCTGACCCAGCTCGCCACCCGGGCCGGCACCCGCGGCTCCGTGGTGCGCGCGCTCGAACGACTCGACCGGTTCGCCCTCCAGACCGCCGAGGCGCTCGCGGTCGCCCCGGACCCCGCCCCGTACAGCGTCCTCCTCGGTCTCCTGACCGGCGACGACGGCGACCCGGGCATCGAGGCGGCGCTGCCCGGTGCGGTGGAGGCGCTGCGCGAACAGGCCCTGGTCTGGGGCGAGGACGACCGGCTGCGGCTCGTACGGACCGCGCGCGAGCTGCTCGCGCCCTCGCCGCAGCACCCGTCCCCGACCGGTCTCGGGCCGACCGTGGCCGAGTCGACGGCCGGTATGTCACCGGGCCGGATCCAGGAGATCATCGCCGCCGCGGGGCTGCCCGCGACGCACGACCCGGTCTCGGCGGTGGCCGCCCTCACGGAGCTGTTCACCGACCGGGACCGGATGGGCGCGCTGCTCGACACGGCGCCGCCGGACGCGCTCGCCGTGCTCGACCGGCTGGTGTGGGGTCCGCCGTACGGCGAGGTGACGGCGAATCCCGCGCCGCCGGTCCAGTGGCTGCGCGACCGCGGTCTGCTGCTGCCCTCCTCGACCCGCACGGTCGTCCTGCCCCGGGAGGCGGCGTTGCATCTGCGCGGCGGCCGGGCGCACCGGGCGCCGGAGCCGCGCGCGCCCGAGCTGACCGTGCTGCGCGAGTACCGTCCCCAGGTTGTGGACAACGCGGCCGCCGGCCAGGCGTACGCGGCGCTCGCGACGGTCGAGGAGCTGCTGAAGAGCTGGGACCAGGGCGGTCCGGCCGTGCTCCGCGCGGGCGGGATGTCCGTACGGGACCTGAAGCGGACCGCCGTCGCACTGGACGTGTCCGAGGCGGTCGCCGCGTTCTGGCTGGAGCTCGCCTACGGTGCCGGGCTGCTGGCCTCCGACGGCGAGGCGGACGAGCGGTACGCGCCGACGCCCGCGTACGACGACTGGCTCGACCTGCCGCCCGCCGAGCGCTGGGCCCGGCTGGCCACGGCCTGGCTCCTGGGGACGCGGACGTCGGGCCTGATCGGCGGCCAGGACGCGAAGGGCCGCACGCTGTCGGTCCTCGGCCCGGACCTCGACCGGGGAGCGGCGCCGGAGGTACGGCGCCGGGTGCTGACGCTGCAGGCGACGCTGGCGCCGGGGGCGGCGGCGGACCCGGAGGCGCTGCTCGCCCGGCTCCGGTGGGAGCGCCCGCTGCGGGGCGGGACGCAGGGGCCCAGACCGGGGGCGCCGGGCACGGGCGCGGGGACCGGGGCGGCCGGCTCGGCGACGACGTACGGCACCGGCACGGGTGCGGGCTCCCGTGTCGGTGTCGGCAGCGCCGGGACCGGCATCGGCCACGCCTCCCCCGCGTACGGCGCCGCGCCCGCTCCGGGCCCGAGCGACCTGCGCTCCCGGCTCGCCCTGTGGACCCTCGGCGAGGCCGAGATGCTCGGCGTCACCGGGCGCGGGGCCCTCGCCTCGCCCGCCCGGGCGCTGCTCAACCTGCCGCTCGCGGAGGCGGCCCCGGAGCCGGTCGCGGAGCACGGGGTCGAGCTGTCGGTGGCCGCCTCGCGGGCCGCGACCCTGCTCGCGCCGCTGCTGCCGGAGGCCGTCGACCACGTCCTGCTCCAGGCCGACCTCACCGCCGTCGCGCCCGGCCCGCTGCGGCGGCCGCTCGCCGACATGCTCTCCGTGCTCGCGGACGTGGAGTCCAAGGGCGGCGCGACCGTCTACCGGTTCACGCCGGGCTCGGTGCGGCGCGCGCTCGACGCCGGGCGCAGCGCCTCCGACCTGCACGACTTCCTGACCGCCCACTCCCGTACGCCGGTGCCGCAGCCGCTCTCGTACCTCATCGACGACGTGGCGCGCAGACACGGGCACCTGCGGATCGGCGCCGCGTCCGCGTACGTGCGCTGCGACGACGACGCGGTCCTCGGCGAGATCCTGGCCGACAAGCGGTCCGCGTCGCTGCGGCTGCGCCGCCTCGCGCCGACCGTGCTGGCCGCGCAGACGGACCCGGCGGCGCTCCTCGACGGGCTGCGGTCGATGGGGTACGCCCCGGCCGCCGAGTCCGCCGCGGGCGACGTCCTGGTCACCCGCGCCGACGCCTACCGCACGGGCGCCCGCACCGCGCCCGCGCCCGTCCCCGACGGCCCGCCCGCACCGGACACCACCCTGCTCGGTGCGGCGGTCCGGGCGATCCGGGCGGGCGACCTGGCCTCGACGGCGGTCCGCAAGGAACGCCCGGACAGCGCGCAGACCCCGGCCCGCGCCGCCGGCGCGCTCCCCCGCACCTCCTCCGCCGAGACCCTCGCCACGGTCCAGGCCGCCGCGATGACCGGCTCGGCGGTGTGGATCGGCTACGTCAACGCGGAGGGCGCGGCCAGCCAGCGCGTGATCGCCCCCGTACGCGTCGAGGGCGGCTTCGTCACGGGCTACGACCACACGGCGGACGAGGTCCGCACGTACCCCCTGCACCGCATCACGGGCGTCGCGGAACTGGCGGACGACCAGGTCTAGCCCGTCCGGTGATGAGGCGGCCCCCACCTGCATCGGCGGGCTGTCAGGCACACTGGATGTTTGGCCCGTGCGAAGGGATGTACGTACGTGAACGGACCACTCATCGTCCAGAGCGACAAGACGCTCCTCCTGGAGGTCGACCACGAGCAGGCCGAGGCCTGCCGGCGGGCCATCGCGCCGTTCGCGGAGCTGGAGCGGGCGCCCGAGCACATCCACACGTACCGGGTCACGCCGCTCGGGCTCTGGAACGCCCGGGCCGCCGGGCACGACGCCGAGCAGGTCGTCGACGCGCTCGTGGAGTTCTCGCGGTACCCCGTGCCGCACGCGCTGCTCGTGGACGTCGCCGAGACCATGGCGCGGTACGGGCGGCTCACGCTGTCCAAGCACCCCACCCACGGGCTCGTGCTGACCAGCACCGACCGGCCCGTCCTGGAGGAGATCCTCCGGTCGAAGAAGGTGCAGCCGCTGGTCGGCGCCCGGATCGACCAGGACACCGTCGCCGTGCACCCCTCCGAGCGCGGGCAGATCAAGCAGACCCTGCTCAAGCTGGGCTGGCCCGCCGAGGACCTCGCCGGTTACGTCGACGGCGAGGCGCACGCCATCGAGCTCGCCGAGGACGGCTGGGCGCTGCGGCCGTACCAGAAGCAGGCCGTCGAGGGCTTCTGGCACGGTGGCTCCGGTGTCGTCGTGCTGCCCTGTGGCGCCGGAAAGACGCTGGTCGGCGCCGGGGCGATGGCCCAGGCCAAGGCCACCACGCTCATCCTGGTGACCAACACCGTCTCCGCCCGGCAGTGGAAGCACGAGCTGGTGAAGCGGACCTCGCTCACCGAGGACGAGATCGGCGAGTACTCCGGTACGAAGAAGGAGATCCGCCCGGTCACCATCGCCACCTACCAGGTGCTGACGACCAAGCGGAAGGGGATCTATCCCCACCTGGAGCTCTTCGACTCCCGCGACTGGGGCCTCATCGTCTACGACGAGGTGCATCTGCTCCCCGCGCCCGTCTTCAAGTTCACCGCCGACCTCCAGGCCCGGCGCCGGCTCGGACTGACCGCGACCCTCGTGCGCGAGGACGGGCGTGAGTCCGACGTCTTCTCGCTCATCGGGCCCAAGCGGTTCGACGCGCCGTGGAAGGAGATCGAGGCGCAGGGGTACATCGCGCCGGCCGACTGCGTCGAGGTGCGGGTCAACCTCACCGACGCGGAGCGGCTCGCGTACGCGACCGCCGAGCAGGAGGAGAAGTACCGCTTCTGCGCCACGACGGCCACGAAGCGGAAGGTCACCGAGGCGCTCGTGCGGAAGTTCGCCGGGCAGCAGATCCTCGTCATCGGCCAGTACATCGACCAGCTCGACGAGCTCGGCGAGCATCTGGACGCGCCGGTCATCAAGGGCGAGACGTCGAACGCGCAGCGCGAGAAGCTCTTCGACGCGTTCCGGAACGGGGAGATCAGCGTCCTCGTCGTCTCGAAGGTCGCCAACTTCTCCATCGACCTGCCCGAGGCGACGGTCGCCATCCAGGTCTCCGGCACGTTCGGGTCGCGGCAGGAGGAGGCGCAGCGCCTCGGGCGCGTGCTGCGGCCGAAGGCGGACGGGCACCAGGCCCACTTCTACTCGGTCGTCGCGCGCGACACGATCGACCAGGACTTCGCGGCCCACCGCCAGCGGTTCCTGGCCGAGCAGGGGTACGCGTACCGGATCGTCGACGCCGACGAGCTGATGGCGGGCGACGGTGGGCAGACGGGCCAGTAGCCCCACGTAGCTTTCAGTCCGGGTGGCCCTGGTGGCGGGGGCGGGGGTCGCGCACCCCCGCCTCCTCGGCGTACCGGCCGAGGACGACGACCTCGGCGGCCGCCGAGCCGTAGGCGCGTATCGCGCGAAGGGCGAGGCCGAGGCGGTGGGAGCGGGGAATCGTACGGGCCGGGGTGAAGGTCGCTGTGGTCATGCCTCCATCATGCAATTCGGACATTCCGAACACATCAGGCTGCGGGTGGACCTCTCGTCCCCCTCAGGGTGGAGCCCGTCCCCTACGGGGTCTCCCCCGTTTTAATCGCTCGCGCCCCTCTCCTCACCGACGTTACAATCTCCGACTTCCCCGCCTCCCCCGTGGAGCGCGCCGCCGCCCGGTCGGAAACCGGCGGCCGCCCTTTCCCGCGCAGCACGCGCGCACGTGACCGCACGCCCACCCGGAGGCACCGCCATGTCCGACCCGCTCGCGCACGAGCGCGCCCATCTCGCCGACTCGCGTGGAGCGCTGCGCGCGATGCGCGAGGACGTCGAGGCGCTCGACATCAAGGACGTCACCGCGAACTGGGTCAACGCCGCCGTCCTCGGCCGCCAGATCGAGGAGCGGATCAAGGCGCTCGCCGATCTGTCCCACACGCCCCTCTTCTTCGGGCGGCTCGACTATCTGCACTCCACGCAGGAGGGGCAGCGGTTCTACATCGGCCGCCGGCACGTCCACGACGCCCACGGCGACCCCATGGTCATCGACTGGCGCGCGCCCGTCTCCCAGCCCTTCTACCGCGCGTCGAAGAAGGACCCGCAGGACGTGGGGCTGCGGCGGCGGTTCGGTTACACGGGCGGTGACCTCACCGCGTACGAGGACGAGCACCTCTCCGACCCCGCCGAGCTGGAGCGGACCAGCCGGCTGCTCCAGGCCGAGATCGAGCGGCCGCGCGTCGGGCCGATGCGGGACATCGTCGCCACCATCCAGCCCGAGCAGGACGAGATCGTCCGGTCCGGGCTGGCCGGCAGCGTCTGCGTGCAGGGCGGTCCCGGCACCGGAAAGACCGCCGTCGGCCTGCACCGGGTCGCGTATCTGCTCTACGCGCACCGGGAGCGGCTCGCCCGCACCGGCACCCTCGTCATCGGGCCGAACCGCTCCTTCCTCCACTACATCGAGCAGGTCCTGCCCGCCCTCGGCGAGTTGGAGGTGCGGCAGGCGACCGTCGACGACCTCGTCGCGCATGTCGAGGTCCGGGGCGCCGACGAGGCGGCGACGGCCGTCGTCAAGGGCGACGCGAGGATGGCGGAGGTGCTGCGGCGGGCGGTGCGCTCGCACGTCACGCTGCCGACCGAGCCGCTGGTCGTCGTGCGCGGCTCGCGCCGCTGGCGCGTCCCCGCGTACGAGCTGGAGGAGATCGTCCGCGAGCTGCTCGACCGCGACATCCGTTACGGCGCCGCCCGCGACGCGCTGCCGCAGCGCATCGCGCACACCGTCCTGGTCCGCATGGAGCAGGCGGGCGAGGCGCCCGACGACCGGGTGCAGGACGCGGTCGCCCGCAACACCGCCGTGAAGGCGGTGGTCAAGGCGCTCTGGCCGCCGGTCGATCCGGCGAAGCTGGTCCTGCGGCTGCTGAGCGACGCCGACTTCCTCGCCGAGCACGCGGCGGGGATCCTCTCCGGCGACGAGCAGAAGCTGCTGCTGTGGACCAGGCCCGCGCGGTCGGTGAAGTCCGCGAAGTGGTCGGCGGCGGACGCGGTCCTGATCGACGAGACGAAGGACCTGGTGGAGCGCACGCACTCGCTCGGGCACGTCGTCCTGGACGAGGCGCAGGACCTCTCCCCGATGCAGTACCGGGCCGTCGGGCGCCGCTGCACGACGGGTTCGGCGACGATCCTCGGCGACCTGGCGCAGGGCACCACCCCGTGGGCGACCGCGAGTTGGGCGCAGGCGCTGGACCACCTGGGCAAGCCGGACGCCGTGGTGGAGGAGCTGACCGCCGGTTTCCGTGTACCGCGCGAGGTCATCGCGTACGCCTCCCGGCTGCTGCCGCACATGTCGCCGGGGCTCGCGGCCGTCGAGTCGGTCCGGGAGAACCCGGGCTCGCTGTCGATCCGCCACCACGCACCGGCGGAGCTGGACGCGGCGGTCGTCGCCGCCTGCGCGGAGGCCCTGGGGCACGAGGGCTCCGTCGGCCTGATCGCCGCCGACGCCCGGATCGCACCGCTCGCCGAGGCGCTGACCGCGGCGGGTCACGCCTACCTCCAGCCCGGCGAGGAGACGACGGCCGAGTCCCGGCTGACCCTCGTCCCTGCCTCGCTCGCCAAGGGCCTGGAGTACGACTACGTGGTCCTGGACGACCCGGCCGCCGTCGTGGACGGCGAACCGGACGAGCGGACGGGGCTGCGGCGGCTGTACGTGGCGCTGACGCGTGCGGTGTCGGGGCTGACGGTCATTCACTCCTCGCCGCTCCCGGAGCAGTTGGACGCGTAGCTCAGGACCGCAGGAAGGCCCTGACCCCCTGGGACACGCCGTCGTCACCGAGCAGCGCGTTGTGGTCGAGGCAGCCGGCCGCGTTGTTGGTGGCGCCGGTCAGCGGGACGCTGTCGTCGGGGTTGATGACCTCGTCGCAGTTCGACCACCAGGTGGCGTACCGGACGGCTCCCGGGGTCTCGTCGCCCTCCGCGAGCCTCTTCTGCACGTACGAGCCCGGGGTCATGTCCCGGCAGGCCTGGTCCCACAGGGCGCAGGCCCACGCGGTGCTCGTGCCGTGGTTGGGCCCGGCGAGCGAGACCCAGTGGGCCACGGACGACTGACCTGCGGCGTCGAACTTCACGTACCAGCGTGTGACGAGGCTGCCGAAGGAGTGCGCGACGAGGTCGACCCGGCTCGCCCCGGTCCGCCGCTTGACGTCCTCGACGTACGCGGCGAGTTCACCGGCGACGGCCTCGTTGACGGAGCGGTGGGTGTCGTACCCGAAGGAGAAGAGCTCGGCGTCGGTGTAGCCGTCCGCCCTGAGGTCCTCGCGCAGGCCGCCCCAGACACCGGGGTCGGCGTTGTAGCCGTGGACGAGGACGACGGGCGTACGGGCGGCGGACACGGCCGCGCCGGCGGGAGCCTGGACCGCGAACTGGACCGCGATCAGGGACAGCACGAGCGCGAGCAACACGGCGAACCGCACACGGATGAGCCTCAACACGCTTCCCCCTACAAGGTGTTACGCACGAGTAGTCAGGAGCATGGTGAGGCTCGTGGGCGGGGAAGAACAGCCCCGCGCGAACGAAACTTCCGGGCGCCCGGCCCCTGCCCGCCGGCGCGGCCCCTACCCCGTCAGCGCCTCGGTCCACGAGCGGCGGGCCACGGCGGCCAGGGCCGGGTTGACACCGGCGTACTCCCGCTCGGTCACCACGCCCCAGCACAGCGCCCAGCCGCGCCCTCGCGCCCAGGTCGCGACGTCGACCTCCGCCGCCTCGCGGAAGAGCGGGCGGGTCTCGGCGGTCAGGAGGGTCCAGGCGGCCATCATGTCGCAGGCGGGGTCGCCCGTGCCGACCGCGCCGAAGTCGATGACGGCGCTCAGCCGGCCACCGCGGACCAGCAGGTTGCCGGGCAGCAGGTCACCGTGGACCCACCGGGGCGGGCCGTCCCACCGCGGCAGCCGCAGCACCGCCTCCCAGGCCCGGCTCACGCGGTCCGCGTCGAGCACGCCGTCGGCGCCGAGGTCCCGGATCGCGCCCTCCATGGCGCCGTCCGCCCAGGCGGTGACAGGGCCGCCCCGGAACGACGTCGGTCCGCCGCTCGCGTCCACGCGGCGCAGGGCCGCGCCGAATCGGCCCAGCACGACGGCGGCGTCGGCGAGGTCGGCGGGGTCGGTGATCGGCTCGTCGTAGGCGTTGGCTCCGTCGAGCCAGTCGTACACCGACCAGGGCAGACCGAACCCCTCCCCGGGCACGCCGTGCGCCACCGGCACCGGTACGGGCAGCGGCAGGTGCGGGGCGAGGTGCGGCAGCCACCGCTGCTCCCTGGCGAGGGACCCGGCGTTCCCGGCGGACTTGGGCAGCCGGACGGCGAGGTGCTCTCCGAGCCGGTACATGTCGTTGTCCGTACCGGCCGACCGTACGGGGGTGACGGGCAGCGCCGCCCACTGCGGGAACTGGGCGGCGATCAGGCGGCGTACGAGGTCGACCATGGCGGGAGGGTAGCCAGCGGCCGGCCGGGGCGGCGAACCGTTATCGCCCTACGGTGGGGGCGGCGCGACCACGAGAAGGGTGGAACAGCATGGCCTCACGTACGACACGTACGGCACGTACGGCACGTACGACCGTCGTCACGGGCGGGAGCCGGGGCATCGGCGCGGCGACCTGTGTACGGCTGGCCGGGGAGGGGCACGATCTGGTGCTCGGGTACGTGCGCGACGCGGCAGCCGCCGAGGCGACGGCGGCGGCGGTCCGGGCGGCGGGGGCGCGGTGCGTGGCCGTTCGGGTGGACACGTCGGTCGAGGCGGACGTGGAGCGGCTCTTCGACACCGCCGAGTCCGCACTCGGCCCGGTGACGGGCCTGGTGAACAACGCGGGCGTGACCGGCCCGCTGGGGCGGCTCGCGGACGCCACGACGGAGGACCTGCGCCGGGTCGTGGAGGTCAACCTGCTCGGCTACCTGCTGTGTTGCCGGCGCGCGGCGCGCGACATGGCCGCCCGAGGTGGCGGGGCGATCGTGAACGTGTCGTCGGCCGCCGCGACGCTCGGCAGCCCCGGGGACTACGTCCACTACGCGGCGACGAAGGCGGCGACGGACGCGCTGACCGTGGGCCTCTCCAAGGAGCTGGGGCCGGACGGCATCCGGGTCAACGCGGTGGCCCCGGGCATCATCGAGACCGACATGCACGCGACGATGGGCGACCCGGACCGGCCGGCGAAGGCGGCGGCGACGATTCCGCTGGGGCGCGCGGGGCGGCCGTCCGAGATCGCGGGGGCGGTGGCGTGGCTTCTGTCGGCGGACGCGTCGTACACGACGGGCACGATCCTGCGCGTGGCAGGCGGCCGCTGACGACCCGTCCGCCGTGCCCTAACTCCCGGACACCCCACGCCCGTTGCGGGCAGGGCAGTCGTCCCGCAGGGCGGGACGGGCGGGCACGACGGGTCGGCGGCAATCGGCCCGCAAGGCGTGAGGGGTGACACAAGGACGGCGCGCTCGGCGGCTCCTCCGCCCCGAGCACCTCGCCCGCCCCGAGCGCCCGCACCACGCAACGGGCAGGCCCCAGGGCCAGGGGTCACCCGTCCAGGGCCTCGCGCCACACGCGGACCGCTGACGGGTCGACCGGGGACGTCCAGCCGTTCGGGCGGGCCGCGCCGCCGATGTGGAAGGCGTTCAGGCCCGCCGCGCGGAGTTCGGGGAGGTGGTCGAGGCGGAGGCCGCCGCCGACCAGGATCTGCGGCTCGTAGCCCGGCTCGCCCGAGCGGGAGGACTCCGCCGCGAGGACGGCGAGGCCGTCGTCGACGCCGGTCGGGGCGCCCGCCGTCAGGTAGGTGTCGAGGCCCGGCAGGTCCGCGAGCTGCTTGCGCACCGCGTCGCGGTCCGCCGCGCGGTCGATCGCCCGGTGGAAGGTCCACCGGCAGCCGTCCAGGACGGCGATCAGCCGCTCCACCGCCACCAGGTCCGCGTCCCCGTCCGGCGTCAGGAAGCCGAGCACGAACGCGTCCGCACCCGCCTCCCGCAGCTCCGACGCCCGCGCCACCAGGGCGTCGATGTCGCCCGCCGCGAAGCCGTCCGTCAGCCTGAGCATCACGCGCAGCGGAATGTCCACGGCGGCGCGGATCGCGGCGAAGCCGGTCCGCGAGGGGGTCAGCCCGTCCGCCGCCATGTCGGTGACCAGCTCGAGGCGGTCCGCCCCACCGGCCTGGGCGGCGACCGCGTCCTCCTCGTCGAGGGCGATCACCTCAAGGACTGCACGGTTGCTCATCGAGCCCATTCCTCCATGAATGACGGCTACAGGTCTAGTCCAATGACCACCCTAGCCGTGCGCGTGCCCTCCCGCATCGTGCGCCGCGTCATCCGACACACCTTCCGACGCCCCGCCCGACGCCCCGTCCGCAGGCGTGGTCGCCTGCGCCGGACCCGCCTGCACCGTGAAGGCCGCCGTCCGCACCTTCCCGCCGTGCTGGAAGTCGAGGAACAGCCGGTACGTCCCCGCGCTCGGCGCCGTCGCCGTGAAGGAGACGTCCGGGCCGGGGCCGCCCTCGTTGGGGTGGACGTGGAGGTAGGCGAGGTCGCCGCCGCGCAGGGCGACGAGGTGACCGTACGCCCCGAGGTACGGCTCCAGGTCCGTGACGGGCCTGCCGCCCTTGGTGACCGTGAGCTTCAGCTCGCCCGCCCGGCCCGGGGCGAGGGCGCCGGCGAGCCGGACCTCGTAGCCGTCCTCGACGGTCGCGGTCGGCGCGGCGGCCGGCAGCGGCTTCGGGGCGTACGCGCCGGGTACGGCGAGGTCGGCGCCCAGCGTCACACCCTTCGCGTTCTTCCCCGCCGGCTTGAAGTCGGCGAAGGCCTTGTAACCGCCCGCGGCGGGCAGGTCGACCGGCGTCGACCAGGTGCCGTCGGCCGCGCGCACCGGGTGCAGGTGGCGGTAGACCGTGAGGTCGCGCGAGGCCACGATGAAGTGCAGCTCCTTGCCGTGCTCGGTGGTGTACGCGGTGACCTTCCGGCCGCCCGCGTCCTTGACCGAGAACGTCAGGACGCTCCGTCCCCGCGCGGGCGTCGGCGTCTCCAGGGCCAGCGTGTAGCCCCCTTCGGAGACCTGGAGCCCCCCGGCCGCGGGGGCGTTCGCCGCCGGCTGGGCGTGCCCGTCATGACCGTCGCCTGCGGCGGCCGGCTCCGTCGGGGTCGCCTGCGCGTGCTCGCCGTGCCCCGCCTTCGCCGGTTCGTCCACGGGCCCCACGCCCACGCCGACGCCGTACGCGGTCCCGAAGGTCGCGGCGATCGCGGCGGCGAAGGCGGTGATCTTCACTCCGGTGTTCATGGCTGCTCTCCCGTACGTACGTGAGTGATCCTGCGATGCTCCGATGCATTTCACCATACCCCTGGGGGGTATCAAGTCAAGCCGGATCCACCCTTGCGTCGAATACCGCTGGGGGGTATACATGGGACAGAACGGATACCCCCACAGGGTATCCGTCAGTTCGAACCCAGCCGCATCACCGAGGAGGAACCCATGTCTTCCTGCTGTACTCCCGACGGCAGCTGCTCCACCAACGCCGGCGAGGCCACCACGGCCACCGCCACGGCCGTCGCCGACAGCACCACCACCGTCTACGCCGTGTCCGGCATGACCTGTGGGCACTGCAAGACCGCGATCACCACCTCCGTCTCCGCGCTCGACGGCGTCATCGACGTCGACGTCGACGTCGCCGGCGGCCTGGTGACCGTGACCACCGGCGGAGCGCCCGACGACACCGCGATCTCCGCCGCCGTCGACGACGCCGGCTACGAGCTCACCGGCCGCGCCTGACCGCTCGGCCCACGCCACGACCCGGCCGCCGGGGCCCGTCCGCACATGGGCCCCGGCCCCCGCCCCCGCTGTACGAGGAGCAGGAAATGACCACCACCACCCCAGGCGCCGCCCAGGTCGAGCTCGCCATCGGCGGCATGACCTGCGCCTCGTGCGCCGCCCGGATCGAGAAGAAGCTCAACCGCATGGACGGGGTCGAGGCCACCGTCAACTACGCCACCGAGAAGGCGAAGGTCACCTTCGACGCCGACATCTCCGTCCAGGAGCTGATCGCCACCGTCGAGGCCACCGGTTACACCGCGCAGGAGCCGACACCCCCGAAGGCGCAGACCGGCGGCGAGGACGGCCCCACCGACGACGAGAAGGCCGACGAGGAGCTCCGCCCCCTCAAGCAGCGCCTCGTCACCGCCGTCGCGCTCGCCGTCCCCGTCATCGCGATGGCGATGGTCCCGGCGCTCCAGATCGAGTACTGGCAGTGGCTCAGCCTCACGCTCGCCGCACCGGTCGTCGTCTACGCCGCCTGGCCCTTCCACAAGGCCGCCTGGACCAACGCCAGGCATGGCGCCGCGACCATGGACACCCTGATCTCGGTCGGCACGATCGCCGCGTTCCTGTGGTCCCTGTGGGCGCTGTTCTTCGGTACGGCCGGTACGCCGGGGATGACGCACCCCTTCGAGTTCACCATCGCCCGCACCGACGGCGCCGGGAACATCTACCTGGAGGCCGCCGCCGGCGTCACCGCCTTCATCCTGGCCGGCCGCTACTTCGAGGCCCGCTCCAAGCGCAAGGCGGGCGCGGCGCTCAAGGCGCTGATGCAGCTGGGCGCGAAGGAGGTCACCGTCCTGCGCGGCGGCCGCGAGGAGACCGTGCCGACCGCCGACCTCCAGGTCGGAGACCGCTTCCTGGTGCGCCCCGGCGAGAAGATCGCCACCGACGGCACCGTCGTCGAGGGCTCCTCCGCCGTCGACGCCTCCATGCTCACCGGCGAGTCCGTACCGGTCGAGGTCGGCGTCGGCGACTCGGTCACCGGCGCCACCCTGAACGCCGGCGGCCGGCTCGTCGTCGAGGCCACCCGCGTCGGCGCCGACACCCAACTGGCCCGGATGGCCAAGCTGGTGGAGGACGCCCAGAACGGCAAGGCGGCCGCCCAGCGGCTCGCCGACCGGATCTCGGCCGTCTTCGTGCCCGTGGTCATCGCACTCGCGCTCGGCACCCTCGGCTTCTGGCTGGGCACCGGCGCGGGTCTGACGGCCGCGTTCACCGCCGCCGTCGCCGTACTGATCATCGCCTGCCCCTGCGCCCTCGGCCTCGCGACCCCGACCGCGCTCATGGTCGGCACCGGCCGCGGCGCGCAGCTGGGCATCCTGATCAAGGGTCCGGAGGTGCTGGAGACGACCCGCAAGGTCGACACGATCGTCCTGGACAAGACCGGCACGGTCACCACGGGCCGGATGACCCTCATCACGGTGCACACCGCGGCGGGCGTGGACGAGTCGGACGTGCTGCGGCTCGCGGGCGCCCTGGAGCACTCCTCGGAGCACCCCATCGCGCAGGCCGTCGCCACCGGCGCCGCCGCCAAGGTCGGTACGCTCCCCACCCCCGAGGACTTCGCCAACCTCCCCGGGCTCGGCGTCCAGGGCGTCGTCGAGGGCCACGCGGTCCTCGTCGGGCGGGAGAAGCTGCTCGCCGAGTGGGCGATGGAGCTGCCCGGTTCGCTGAAGTCCGCCAAGGACGCGGCGGAGAAGACCGGCAAGACCGCGATCGTGGTCGCCTGGGACGGCGAGGCCCGCGCGGTCCTGGAGGTCGCCGACGCGGTCAAGGAGACCAGCGCCGAGGCCATTCGCCGGCTGCGCGGCCTGGGGCTGACCCCGATCCTGCTCACCGGCGACAACACGGCGGTCGCGGAGGCCGTCGCCGCCGAGGTCGGCATCGACGAGGTCATCGCCGAGGTCATGCCGCAGGACAAGGTCGACGTGGTCAAGCGACTTCAGGACGAGGGGCGTTCGGTCGCCATGGTCGGCGACGGCGTCAACGACGCCGCCGCGCTCGCCCAGGCCGACCTGGGCCTGGCGATGGGCACCGGCACGGACGCCGCGATCGAGGCCGGCGACCTGACGCTGGTACGGGGGGACCTGCGGGCCGCGGCCGACGCGATCCGGCTCTCCCGGCGCACCCTCGGGACGATCCGCTCCAACCTGTTCTGGGCCTTCGCCTACAACGTGGCCGCCCTGCCGCTCGCCGCGGCCGGTCTGCTCAACCCGATGATCGCGGGCGCCGCGATGGCCTTCTCCTCGGTCTTCGTGGTCGGCAACAGCCTGCGCCTGCGCGGCTTCCAGGCCGCCACCCCATGACGAGGAGCCTTCCATGGCCGGGTACGGACAGCACAAGGAAGACATCATCAGACGCCTCAGGCGCATCGAGGGCCAGGTCAGGGGGGTGCAGCGGATGGTGGACGAGGACGTGTACTGCATCGACGTCCTGACCCAGGTCTCCGCCATCAACGCGGCGCTCCAGTCCTGCGCCGTGGCCCTCCTGGACGAACACCTCAGCTGCTGCGTCACCGAGGCGATCGCCCAGGGCGGGGACCAGGCGAAGGTGAAGGTGGGTGAGGCGTCCAAGGCCATCGCCCGACTGATCAGGACGTAGGGGTGTCTTGTGGATCAGGCCGGATCAGGCCGGATCAGGCCGGATCAGGCCGGATCAGGCCGGATCAGGCCGGATCAGGGAGCGGCGTCTGGTGCGTGCGACCGCAAGGCGGAGGAGGGAGTCGACGCGGTGGGGGCACCTCCCGTGCCCGCAGGGCTACGGGGGAGTGCGTGCCAGGCGTCGCGGGCCCGGCATGATCCACAAGACACCCCCTAGGCATCGGCGCTCGCAGGGGCGTCGTCGGGGGTATGTCTGCGCTGGTTGGGCGGCCCGTACGATGGGCCGCCCGTAGGGGGAGGGGACGCGCGTGCGCAGGCTGGGAGAGCTGGAGGCGGAGATCATGGACCGGCTGTGGGCCTGGCAGCGGCCCGCCACGGTCCGCGAGATCGTCGACGACATCAATCTGGGGCGCCGGGTCGCCTACACGACGGTGATGACGGTGGCGGACATACTCCACCGCAAGGGCTGGCTCCGCCGCGAGAAGGCGGGCCGGGCGTGGCTGTACGAACCGGTCCGCAGCCGCGAGGAGTACACCGCGGCCCTGATGCAGGACGCCCTCGGCGACAGCGCCGACCGCCCGGCCGCACTGCTCCGCTTCGTCGAGACCATCTCCCCCGAGGACATCCAGGCCCTGGACGCGGCCCTGCGGACGGCGCGCGGGGGAGGTGACGGCGTCACCGGGACCGCGGGCGGCGCCCCGGGCGCCGACGCGACCGAAGGCGGCCCGGGCGAAGGCCGCCCGGGCGAAGGCGGCCCGGGCGAAGGTGGCCTGACCGACGGTGGCGTGACCGACGGTGGCCTGACCGACGGTGGCCTGACCGACGGTGGCCTGACCGGCGACGGCGTCGGCGGCGACGGCCTGACCGGCGGTGGCGCGTGAGTCATCACGTCCTGCTGCCGCTCGGACTCGCGCTCGTCTCCGGTGTCCTGATCCCCTGGCTCCTCGTCCGGGCGCGCTGGGCGCAGCAGGTGCCGCGCCTCGGGCTCGCCGTATGGGCGGTGGTCGGGGCCCTGTTCGCCGGTTCCGCCGCGCTCCTGCCCGCGCAGCTCGTCCTGGACGGGGACAGCAGCCACCGGCTGACGGACAGGTTCGTCACGCTCGACCTCCCGGCCCCCGCCACGCTGCTCGACCTGACGGGCCGCCAGTACGTGGCGTTCGGCCTCGCCCTCGCCGTCCTCGCGCTGCCCGCGGCCGGTTTCGTACGGGAGTTGCTGCGGGCCCGCCGCACCCGGATGCGGCACGCCGGCGTCCTGCGGCTCGTCGGGCGGTACGACCCCGCCCTGCGGGCGACCGTGCTCGACCACGCGCGCCCCGCGGTCTACTGCCTGCCCGGCCGCTCGCGCCGTGTCGTCGTCTCCTCCGGCGCCCTGGACACCCTGACCGCGCCCCAGTTGGCGGCGGCGCTCGCCCACGAACGCGCGCACATCGCGGGCCGGCACCACCTGCTCGTCGCGGCGGCGGAGGCCTTCGCGACGGTGTTCCCGCGGCTGCCCCTCGCCCGGTACGGGGGCTCCGCCGTACCGCTGCTGCTCGAAATGGCCGCCGACGACCGGGCGTTGCGCCGCTGTTCGCGCGACGCGCTGGCGACGGCGCTGTACGCCCTCGCGGCGGGACAGGCGCCGCGCGAGGCGTTCGCGGCGGGCGGGCCGTCGGCGGCGCTGCGGATGCGGCGCATTCTCACTCCGTACGGCGCGGGACATCCCGTGCTGCGGGGCATGCTCGCGATCTCCACGGCGGCCGGGGCGATGGCTCCGTTGATCGTCGCGTGTTGTTCCGTACCCGGATAAGCGACTCGTTTCAGCGGCCCATTACTAAGTGAATTCGTAGATTTCACATCGGTCACGCACCCCTGAATTCCCGGCTAGTGTGGGTATGTTGACGCTGGGGCTCGGCACGTCGAAGGGTACGAACCAATGCAGCTGGCTGACGTGCGGGCGGCGGCGGCCGCCGACGCGGCGACGATATCCAGGCTGCTGGCGGATGCCATTCGGGGCAGTTACCACGAAATCCTCGGGGAAATCCCGGTGCACCGTCTTGTCTCCACCCAATGCGCACTTCCCCGTATCCGCGCGGAAATAGAAATTCCGGGAGGCGCGCCCGGGTGGCTGGGCTGGCTCGTGGCCACCGGCGAGGACGGCACCATCGTGGGCGCGGCGGCGGGCGGGGTCCCGGTGCCGGGCGAGGGCGAGTTGTACGCGCTGTGCGTGGCGGAGCCGTCGCGGCGGCGGGGCGTCGGGTCGGCGCTGCTGGGGGCGGCGACGGAGCGGATGCGGGGGTTCGGGGCGGTGGCGCAACGCGTGACGCTCCCGGCCGACCGGGACCCGTCGCTCCCCTTCTACGAGGACCAGGGCTTCACGCCCCTGACGGCCGCCCCTCTGACGCCCACCCGTCTGGGACGCGAACTGTAACTCCCGGGCCGCCCCGGGCCCCCGTGGCAGATGAACGCCATCGCGTGTTCACGCCGTCGTGAGGGGTGGAGCGGGGGCAGGGGGCTCGGCACCATGGAGGGGTCACGTGGGTACCCGGCGGTACGGGGCCCGCGGCGGACGGCATGGACCGAGCGAGCCCCTGGAGGAGCGATGCACACACCGAGCGGCGCCGCGCTCGCGCCGGTCCTGCCGTCCCGGTACGACGACGCCCCGGCCGACGCGCTGCCCGGTCTGGAGTCCGTCGCCCCCTGGGGCGAGGACGCCGTCTGGCTGTGCGACGCCCTCCTCGGGCCCCACAGCGCCGACATCGTCCGCTACCTCGGCCTCGCCCGCGCCACCAGCGGCCGCGGCCCCGTCCTCGACCTCGGAGCCGGCGCCGGCCGGCTCGCCGTGCCGTTCGCCCGGCACGGCTTCGCCGTGGAGGCCGTCGACCGGGACCCCGCCGCCCTGGCCCGGATCGACGCCTGGGCGCGACGCATCGGCCCCCAGGTCGCCGGGCTCCTCGTCACCACCCGCGCCGACCTCACCGAACTCCGCCTGCACCGCAGCTACCGGCTGACCCTCCTGGCCGGCGCCATGGTCTCCGCCGTACCGCCGCGCGCGCGGCCCGCCCTCCTGCGCGAGATCGCCACCCACCTGGACACCGGCGGCGCCCTCGCCCTGGACTACACCTCCCACCTGCGCCCGGGCCTCGTCGCCGAGCCCCGGCGCACCTGGGCCTTCCAGGTCCCCCGGTTCGACGGGATCGACGAGTGGGTCGTCGCCCGGCAGGTCTTCGACCTGGCCACGATGAGCGAGCGGATCACCTACTACGCCGCCAGGGCCGGCAAGCTCTCCACCGAGCGCGCCGTGCTCACCACCGACAAGTGGATCGTCGACCCCGAGCGCCTCGCGGCCGAGCTGCGCTCCGCGGGCCTGCACATCGAGGGGCGCCGCCGGCACCGTATCGACGAGCGGACCGAGAGCGTGCTCCTCATCTGCCGTGCCGGGGAGACAAGAGGTACGATGCCCGCAAAAGTTTGAGCCGACCAGATCGACCGTGGCGGGCGGAGAAGATGGCAGTCGTGGAAGAACTCTCGGACCGCGAGGCGGTGATCCAGCGCCTGCGCGACGTCGGCCTGCGGGTCACCGGCCCCCGTCTCGAGGTGCTCACGGTGCTCGCCTCCGCCGGCCACCTCGACGTGGAGGCGATCGCCGCCACCGCCCGCGAGCGGCTGGGCACGCTCACCAGCCAGGCGGTGTACGAGATGCTGCGGCACTTCCAGGATACCGGCCTGGTCACCAAGTTCGACCGCCCCGGGCTCCCCGCCGTCTTCGAGGTGTCGGGGGCCCCGCACCAGCACGCCCTCTGCGTCCGCTGCGGCCGCGTCGAGAACGTGGACGCCCCCGCCCCCAAGCCGCCGCGCGGCGCCCTGCCCGGCTGGCGGACGAGCGACGCCGAGATCGTCTTCAAGGGGCTGTGCCCCGACTGCGCAGCCGCCTGAACACCGTGCGTGGCGTTCGATTGTGTGGCAGGGTCTGGCGGGGCGATTCAACGGGACCCGTACGGGTCCGAGGGGAGTCTGCTGCTCAGTGTCCAGACACGCCACCGGGACGCGCACGGGAAGCGAACAGGCTCTCGCGGTCTACCTCGAACTCCGTGCCCGGCCCGCCTCCGCATTCGACGACGTGGCGGACGGCCTCGGGCTCTCCGCCGACGACCGGCTGCGCTGCCGCGCCGAGCTCGCCACCCTCGGCCTGATCGAACCCGCGCAGACCGTCGTCGAACCCGACGTCGCCCTCGTCCGGCTCCTCCAGCGTGAGCGCGACCGGCTGGAGCACCGGCTCGCCGAGACCAGCCGTGCCCAGACCACCCTCGCCACACTGGCAGGACCGTTCCTGCGCGCCGGTGCGCTCCCCCGCTCCGAGGTCGACGTCGAGGTCGTCGCCGACCTCGCGCGCGTACGCCAGGAACTGGCCGCGCTCACCGACGCCGTCCGTGTCTCCGTGCACTCCATGCACACCGGATCGGTACGCCGTGAGGACATGGCCGCCGAACTGATCCGCGACCGCGCCCTGACCGACCGCGGGGTGCGTGTCCACGCCATGTACAGCCGCCGCGTCAGCTCCGTACCGGACATGGCGCAGCACCTGGAGGAGCGGGCCGCGCTCGGCGTGGAGCTGCGGCTCTCCCCCGTCGTGCCGATGAACATGGTGCTCGCCGACGAGAACTTCGCCCTGCTGCCCACCGATCCGCACGACCCGGACTCCGCGACCATCCTGGCGCGCGGCCCCGGCCTGGTGCGCTCGTACCTCGCCCTCTACGCGTACTGCTGGCAGACGGCCGGCCGTTACGGAGACGCGGACAAGCCGGAGCGCGGCGGTGACGGCCTCTCCGACCAGCAGCGGGCCGCCCTGCGGATGCTGGCCTCCGGCATCAAGGACGAGCAGATCGCGAAGAACCTGGGGGTGTCGCTGCGTACGGTCAGCCGGCTGCTCTCCGAGGTCATGCACGAACTGGGCGCGGCCAGCCGCTTCGAGGCCGGGGTGAAGGCGGCCCGGATGGGGCTGCTCGACGGCGAGGGCGAGGCGTGACGCCCCGCGCACGAACACCGGAATCCTCGGACGGCATCTGGGATCGTCCCCGAGCCCTGTGACAAGGTGAGACGGGGCGGCGGATCGGACGACGAGGGGGGTCACTTCGCCATGGTCACGGACGTGGGCGGCGGCGCTGACGGCGGCGGGCACGGCAGAACCGACGAGCCGGGGTCCGAGTCCGATCCCGTCCTGACCCTCTATCAGGAGCTGCGCAGGCGCGGGGTGTCCAGCTTCGGCGAGGCGTACGCGCACTTACGTCTCGCGCCCGAGGAGTACGAGCGATGTCGTGACGCCCTCGTCTCGCTGGGCCTGATCGTGCCGACCGGCGCCGCGCACGCCACCGTCACCGCCGTCCAGGACGGCAGCTGGCGCTCCGACACCGACGCCGTCGCCGCCATCGATCCCGAGATCGCGCTGCTGCGCCTCCTGGAACGGGAGCGGGAGCGGCTGCGCGAGCACCTGGCCGAGGCCGATCGGGCGTACAGCACGCTGGAGACACTGGCCGGCACCTTCCTGCGGGCGGACGCGCTGACCCGGGCCGAGGCGCAGGTCGAGGCGCTGACCGACTACCGCCGCATCCAGCAGGCCATCGAGGACATCACCGATGTGATGCAGGAGAGTTCGGCCTCCCTGCACCCCGGGACCCCCGGACGGCAGAACCCGGAGCGGATGCTCGACCGTGACCGCCGGCAGATCGGCAACGGCGTGCGGGTCCGCGCCATCTACGGGCGGCAGGAGGCGGCGCTGCCGGAGATGGCGGAGTTCCTCGGCCGGCGCGCGGAGCTGGGGGTGGAGATACGGCTCGCGCCGTCCGTGCCGCTGAACCTCATCATCGCCGACCGGCAGTTCGCCCTGGTGCCCATCCGGCCGGAGGACCCGGGCGAGGGCGCGATCCTGGCCAGGGGCAGCGCCCTGGTCCGGCCGTATCTGAGCCTGTACGAGCACTGCTGGCACACGGCCACCCCCTACGGCAACGACGTGGCGCCGGAGCGGGGCGGCGACGGGCTCTCGGAGCAGCAGCGGGCGGCGCTGCAGATGCTCGCCTCGGGGATGAAGGACGAGAAGATCGCCCGCACTCTCGGGGTGTCGCTGCGGACGGTGAGCCGGATGATCTCCGAACTCATGCAGGAATTGGGGGCGTCGAGCCGATTCGAGGCGGGAGCCCGCGCGGTTCAGCTCGGCTGGCTGGACTGACGGCGCGGGTCGGGCCCCGCAATCGCTGCGCGCGATTACGGGGCCCGATTCGACTCCCCGGTACGAATTGCTCCCGGCGGTGGTTCAGTCGACGGTCGGGGCCGGGGACGGCGGCGGGACGGGCCAGCCGTTGTCCTGGCCGTCGGCCACCGCGCTCGGGGCGGTGGGCGCGGTGTCGTCGGGGGCCGCGACCAGCGCCGCGCCGCCGGCGACGGCCGTACACGCCGCGATCGCGACGGCGAACTGGCGGACGGTCTTCCGAATACCGGGGATACGCGCAGCAGACATGTTTCCTCCAGGAGTTGGAAAGTGAATTCCGCCTTCGGGGGCCCGTGCCGCCGGGCGTTCCCTGAAGACATCTCCATATTGGCCCGGCCCGGGAAACGGATCCATAGTTTCTCCATGCGTGGATCTGCCATGGCGTAGATGCGTCAAAGCGCCAAACCGCCTGCCTCTTATCGGAATTGGCGAATCCGGAGCTTCCCGCACTTTTGGTTCGACCAAAAGAAATGCTAGACTCGTACGACGGCCTTCTCGTTCCTCCAGGAGAGAGTGGCCGCCGGGGCAGGGGCGTGCCGCCGCCCCTGCCCCACCACCGCCTCGTACACCTCGACCGTCCGCGCGGCGGACGCACGCCAGCTCATCCCCCGGGCGTGCGCGACCGCCGCCTCTCCCATCGTCGTCCGCACCCGCGGATGCGCGGCGAGCCACCGCAGCCGGCGGGCGTACTCCACCGGATCGTGACCCCGGACGAGCAGCCCCGTCACCCCGTCCCACACCGCCGTCGGCAGCCCGCCGACGGCCGCCGCGAGCACCGGCGTCCCGCACGCCTGCGCCTCCAGGGCGACCAGCCCGAAGGACTCGCTGCGCGAGGGCACCACGAGCACGTCGGCCGCCCGGTACCAGTCGGCGAGCAGCTCCTGCGGTACGGGCGGGCAGGGCCGCAGCACGTCCTCGACCCCGAGCTCCCGCGCGAGCCGCCGGACCGTACCCTCCCGGGTCGCCCCCGAGTGGCCCCCCACCACCGGGACCAGCAGTCTGCGGCGCAGCTCGGGGGCGAGGAACAGCAGCTCCGCCACGGCCCGTACGAGCACGTCGGGGCCCTTCAGGGGCTGGATGCGGCCGGCGTAGAGGGGGACGAAGGCGTCGGCGGGCAGCCCGAGCCGGGACCGGGCGGCTGCCCGACCGCCCTCACCGGGCCCGAAGGTCCGCAGGTCGACCCCGGGCCGTACGACCTGCGTACGCGGCCCCGCCGCCCCGTACAGCGACGTCAGGGCCGCCGCCTCGTCGGCCGTGTTGGCGATCAGCCGGTCGGCGGAGTCCACCACCTGGTGCTCGCCCCGGATCCGGAGCTCGGGCTCGGGGGTGTCGCCGGCCGCGAGCGCCGCGTTCTTCACCCGGGCCAGGGTGTGCGCGGTGTGGACCAGGGGTATCCGCCAGCCCGCCGAGGCGATCCGGCCGGCCTGCCCGGAGAGCCAGTAGTGGGAGTGGACCAGGTCGTAGCGTGCGCTCTCCTTGAGCAGGGCCAGCGAGAACGGCAGGACGAGCCCGGGCATGGCCTCCTTGGGCAGCGCCCGCCGCGGCCCCGCGGGCAGATGGCGGACCCGGACGCCCGGGGCGAGCTCGACCAGTGGGGGCCGGCGCTCGCCCCGGCAGCGGGTGAACAGATCGACCTCGGCGCCCTGTTCGGCGAGGGCCCGGGAGAGTTCGACCATGTAGACGTTCATGCCGCCGGCGTCCCCGGTGCCGGGCTGGTGCAGCGGGGAGGTGTGGACGCTGAGCATGGCGACGCGCAGGGACACGTGGGGCTCCTGTGAGGGCGGGCCACGTGCCCCCGCGCGTCGCGCGCGCACGGTCCACGCGGCAGGGATGGGTGGGGGCGGCGCTGAGGTGGGGGGCGCTGGGGGGGCTCTTCGGGTGGGGCGGGGGCGCCCGGTCGCGGGGGCCCGGTCGCGGGGGGGGGCCCGGTCTCGGGCGCCCGGTCTCGGGGGTGGCCCCCGGTCGCGGGGGTGGCCCGGTCGCGGGGTCAGAAGCCGAAGACCGGGCCCGACGGTGGGGCGAGGCGCGTGCCCGGTGCGGGCGGGGTGAGCGCGGTCGCGTCGATCGCGCGCCCCGGCTCGGTCTTGAGCGCGGCGGCCAGCCGGTCGGCGCCCTCCGGCATCACCGGCCGCGCCCACGCGCAGAGCGCGGCGGCGACGGCCAACTGCGCGGCCAGCGCCGGAAGGTGGCGGCAGGCGGTGGTGGGGCGGCAGCGCTCGTGCGCGTTGACGTGGCCGAAGTCGGCGACCGAGCGGACCATCTCGTCGAGGACCGCCACCGCGCGGCGCGGGTCGAAGGCATCGGGGCCGTACGCCTCGCGCAGGTCCTCGACGCCCCGGTGCAGCCGCCGTTCCAGGACCTCCCAACCGGTGCCGCCGGGCAGCGCCTGCGGGGTGAGACCGGCGCACTCCTCGCGTACGGCGGTGAAGAGCCGCGCCAACCAGCTGTTCCAGCTCTCGTCCAGCTCGCGGCGGGCCGCGGCGAGCCGGTCCCGGTGGAAGACCGTACGGCGGCCCAGCGGGCGGGCCTGGAGGACGTGCCGGCGCAGGGTGTCGGAGCCGTACTCGGTGAGCAGGTCGAGCGCCCAGACGTTGCCCTCCTGGACGCCCTCCTCGACGACGTACGACTCGTTCACGCAGAAGTCCTGCGGCAGCTTGATGTCCTGGGCCAGGAGCAGCACCGGCAGCAGCACCGCGTGGCGGAAGGCGTGCCCGAAGCCGCAGAAGTGGATGGCGCGGCGGGGCAGCGGGCCCTTGGGGTCGTAGCCGAAGAGGTGCATCGCCGCGGCCTCGAAGCAGCCGTCGATCCGGTGGTCGGGGTAGCCCTCGACGGGCACCTGGATCCCCCACTCGGCCGGGTGGCCGACGGCGATGTCCGGCAGCCCGTCCTCCACCAGCGACTCGCACAGCGCGGCGAGCCGGGGCGGCAGGCCGGCGGTGGCCCAGTACTCGGCGAGCGACTCGCGGAACGGTTCGAGGGGCACGTAGAGCCGGCGGCAGCGACGCGGCAGGGCGGGGGTCTCGCAGAGCGAACAGCGAGGCGCGATCAGGTCGCCGCCGTCGTTGGGGCGGGCGCACTCGTGGCACATGCCGCCGCCGCTGGCCGCGCCGCAGTGCGGGCAGGTGCCGGTGACGTGGGCGCCGTACAGCCAGCGTTCGCACGGCTCGCAGTAGGGCAGCAGACGGGTGCGGGGCGCGATGACGCCCTGCGCGTACAGCCGGCTGAAGAGGTCCTGCACCCAGCGGGCGTACCCCCGGTCGCGGCGCGGGCGCACGATGTGGTCGAACTCCACGCCGGAGCGCAGCCAGTCGGCGGTGATCGCGGAGCGGTAGCCCTCGGCGACCTCCTCGGGCTTGCGGTGGTGACGCAGCGCCCGGACCTCGACGGAGCTGGCGTGGTCGGCGGTGCCGGTGGTGAACCGGACGGGCTCGCCCTCGGCGCGCAGGAAGCGGGTGAGGACGTCGGCGGCGACGTACGGCCCCGCGAGATGACCGATGTGCAGTTCGCCGTGGGTGGCCGGAGGGGTCGCGGTGATCCAGACAGGGGTGCTCATGGGACCTCCTTGACGCTGTGGTGCGGTGAGCTTCGCGATGTCAGCGAGGTTCGAAATGGAAGGAGCGGATGAAACAGTCACGCGGCTGTTCGACGGCGTAGACGACGCATTCGAAAAGGGCCTGGGTGGTGAGTTTCTCGTCGGGTCCCGTGCCGTCGGCCGTGCGCGCTCCCTCCCATTCCGCGAACCTCGGGTCGGCGGTGGAGAAGTCGGGCGGGAAGAGGGAGAAGACCCGGACGCCGGAGGGGCGCAGCCGGCGCGCGAGGATGTCGGCGAAGCCCGCCTGCGCGCTCTTCGCCGCCCAGAAGGCCTCGTGGGCTCCGCCGGCGGCGGCGGAGGCACCCTCGGCGTCCCGGACGGCCACCATGTTGACGATGTCGGGGCGGTGCGAGCCGCGGAGCAGCGGCAGGAAGTGTTTGACCATCAGGACGGTGCCGCCCGCCGTCGACTCGATCGTCTCGACTATCTTCTCGTCGCTGGCCGCCTCCAGGTCCATGGCGTCGAGCCAGCGGGCGCCGTTGTTGACGAGCAGGTCGACGCGGTCGGTGCGCTCGCCGACCTGGGCGGCGAACGCGCGGATCTCGGCGGGCCTGCTGAGGTCGCAGCCGAAGGCGTGGATGCGGTCGCGGGCGGAGCCCATGACTTCCGTACGGGTGCGCTCGGCGGCTTCGACCGTGCGGGCCGAGACGTAGACCTCGGCGCCGAGGTGGGCGAATCCGACGGCGAGGGCGCGGCCGAAATAGCGGGAGGCTCCGGTCACGACGACACGCAGGTTCTCGAATTTCATTCTGGTCCGCTCTCCCCATGGATACCGGTTTCCGGTCGGAATTCAGCGTGGCAGAGGAAAGGCGTCGGAAGTCCGGTGAGAGGGGTGCGCGTTCACGCCGTTGCGTGGATACGCCAGGGCGGGTCGGCGGGCGGATCGGCGGGCGGATCGGCCGGCAGACGCCAGGGCAGTTCGAGCCGGTCGAGCACGGTGGCGCGCTTGTGCCGGACGGCGACGTGACCGGCCTCGGCGGTGACATTGACGGTCCGCCCGCCGGGGACGCGGACCGGTCGTCCGGCGAGGTCCGGCACGACGGTCCCGGGCAGCGCCCCGGCGGCGGCGAGGGCGGCGGCGCCGGTGAGCGCGAGGTGGGGGTGCCAGCCGCCGACGGTGAGGGCACGGACGGCGACCTCGCCGCCCTGGGCGCTGAACGCGGCGATCTTGGGCAGCGCGGAGCCGTCGTCGTGGCCGAGGAGGCGGGCGGCGTGGGCGCGCAGCGCGAGCAGGACGCGCCGGACGTCGTCCCCGGCGCGCAGGAGCGCGGGGGCGTTCGGTACGCCGAGGTGCCGGGCGTCCACGAAGACGTACGGGTTCCCGTACCGGACGAGGGAGACGGGCACCGAGCCGAGGACGTCGACGGGGTGGCCGGTGGGGAGGGTGCCGGGGGCGGTCGGGGCGCGGAGGAAGTGGAGGGTGTGGCGGGCGGGGCGGCCGTGCGCCCCGCCCGGGTCCTGGGGTGTGCAGCGGACGCGGTCGCCGGTCGTCAGCGCGTGGACGGTGACCGGGCCGGGGCGGGCGGCGGCCACCACGCAGGCGAGGAGGGAGTGGCCGCAGCCGGTGCGGAAGTCGAAGGCGCCGCCCGGGAGGGCCTGGACGAAGCGGTAGTCGAGGTCGCTGTCGGGGCGGTGCGACGCTCCGTACAGCGCGATCTTGTTCAGACGGGCGTACGGGGTGCGGGCGAGGGCCGCGCGCAGGGCGGCCAGCTCCCCGGCGAGCGCCATCGCGCCCGGTGGGAGGCGCTCGACGGCGACGACGAGCGTCGGCCCGGGCGCGTCCTCGGCCCGCACGACGACGCCCTCGACGAGCCGGGCGCGGGGGCCCGGACCGGGCCCCGGACCGGCACCGGGTCGCGGACCGGAACCGGGTCCCGGACCGGCACCGGGTCGCGGACCGGAACCGGGTCCCGGACCGGGTCGGCGTGGGCGTGGCGTCTTCACGCCGCGCAGCCCACCGGGATGCGCATGCCCTGGACCACGTCCGTCCACAGTTCGTGGACGGCGAGGGCCCACAGGGCCTGGGCGTCCCGCTGGTTGGGGCGGTCCAGCTGGCGGGTGAGGAGCCCCCGCACACGGTCGGCGCGGAGCTTGCCGCCGAGGACCAGGCGGGCCGGCGAGAGGAGTTCGCGGACCGTGTCGAGGAGCGGGCTGCCCGGGGTCAGCATCGCCGCGATCGGCAGCGTGAACGGCTGCTTGGGCCGTGCGAGCACCGACGGTGGCAGGAGCTCGCGCCCCGCCGCGTACAGCGCCCGCTTGCCGCGCAGCGCCCCGGGCGGCAGGGCGCGGGCGTGCGCGACGACCCCCGGCTGGCAGAACGGCAGCCGGGTCTCGACCGCCCAGGCCATCGACAGGTGGTCCACGCGCCGCAGGTGGTACGCGGGCAGCCGCCAGCGCGTCTCGAAGGCGGTGAGGGCCGTCGTCCGGTCGGGGCCGCTCGCGCGCAGCTCCTGCTCGATCCGGTCGGCGGCCGAGCCCTGTTCGGCGATGTAGGCGCGGTACGCGGGGGTGTACAGGTGCTCGCGCAGCAGCCGGGGCGCCGCCGAGAGCGCGTCGACGTACGTCCCCACCCAGTCGTCCCCGGGCGCGTCCGTCGCGGCCCGCATCCGCGCGTACCCGCCGAACAGCTCGTCCGCGCCGTCCCCGGCGAGCGCGACCGTGAAGCCGGCCTCCCGTACGGCCCGGAAGAGGGCGTACGTCGACAGGGCGATCGGGTCGGCGTTGGGCTGCCCGAGGTGCCGCACCGTGCGGGTCAGCAGCGAGCCGAACTCGGCCGGGTCGACGGCGACTTCGTGGTGGACCGTGCGCGCCCGGCGGGCCACGGAGCGGGCGTGCGCGACCTCGGAGTCTGGCCAGCGGCCGCGGTAGGTGAGGTGGAAGGTGTGCAGCGGCGGCGCGTCCGTCTCGCGGGCGTACTCGGCGGCGAGTGCGGTGACGAGCCCGGAGTCGAGGCCGCCGCTGGTGATCGCGCACACCGGCAGCTCGGACTCGGCCAGCCGGCGCACCTCGCGACGCAGCACGTCCTGTGTGTCGGCCCCGGCCGCCGTGGAGGCCCGGTGCGGGGCGCGGCGGCGGATCAGCGGGGGGCGGCCGGGCCTGACGACGGCGGTGGCGCCCGGCGGGAGGACCTCGATGCCGTCGAGGGCCGTACGGGAGGAGAAGGAGGTGCGGGTGGCGAGGACCGTGTCGAGGGAGTCCTCGCGCGGGGCGATCCGCACGCCCTCGAAGGCGAGCAGCGCGGGGATCTCGGAGGCGAAGCGCGTGGAGCCGTCCTCGGGGTCGTGGTGCCAGTGGACGGGCTTCATGCCCATGTCGTCGACGGCGAGGACGAGTTGGGTGCGGCCGGGCCGCAGGTCGAGGACGGCGACGGCGAACATGCCCTCCAGGTGCTCGGCGAAGGCCGGGCCGTACGCGGCGTAGAGCGCGGGCAGCACCGTGCCGTCGCACCGGTCGGGGAAGCGGTGGCCCCGGGCGGCGAGGCGCAGGCGCAGCTCGGTGTGGTTGTAGATCTCGCCGTTGAGGACGGCGAGGATGCCGGGCAGGTGCGCGAGCCGGTACGGCTGCTGTCCGCCGCAGGGGTCGGTGACCGCCAGCCGGTCGCAGCCGAGGGACCAGCCGGAGCCGCTGAGCACCTGGTGTTCGTCGGGGCCGCCGTGCCGCTGACGTGCGGAGACCGCCGCGAGCTCGGCCGCGTCGGGCCGCTCCGCCCAGGCCGCCGCGCCGGCGGTGAGGTTGCCGAAAATCCTGCACATGACGGTCGCCTCCGGATCGTCCACGTCCCTTGCATCCCTGTCACACCCACTGATTTGAACGTACCAACTTTTTGAATGGCGCGTAAGTGCCATGTCCAGTTCACGCCACGGCGTGGCCTTGCGACGCCCCCCGCCGCACCAACACGCTGACCCCATGGAGGACTTCAACCGCACACCCCCCGAGTCCCTGCTGGTGGTGGCCGCGCACCCGGACGACATCGAGTTCTGCGTCAGCGGCACGGTCATGCGGTGGATCGAGCGCGGCACCCGCGTCACGTACTGCATCGTCACGGACGGCGACGCGGGCGGTTACGACGCACGGCTGCCACGGCAGGCGATGGCGGATCTGCGCCGCGCCGAACAGGTCCACTCCGCCAAGCTCAGCGGCGTCGCGGACGTCCGCTTCCTCGGCTACCCCGACAGCTTCGTGGAACCGAGCGTGGAGCTCCGCCGCGACCTGTGCCGGGTCATCCGCGAGGTGCGCCCGCAACGGGCGATCATCCCCTCCCCCGAGATCAACTGGGCCCGCGCGGCGGACCTGCACCCCGACCACCGGGCGGTCGGCGACGCGGGCCTCCGCGCGATCTACCCGGAGGCGCGCAACCCCTTCGCCCACCCCTCGCTGCTCAAGGAGGAGGGCCTGGAGCCGTGGACCGTCCACGAGCTGTGGCTGATGACGGGACCGACGCCCAATCAGTACGTGGACGTCACCACGGTCTTCGACCGCAAGGTGGAGGCGCTACGCATCCACACCTCCCAGACGGCCCACTTCGACGACCTGGCGGGCCTGCTCCGCACCTGGCTGGCCGAACACGCGGCGGCGGGCGGCCTGCCGCCCGGCCGGATGGCGGAGGCCTTCCAGATCGTCCGGATCGACTAGGGGGTGTCCTGTGGATCAGGCCGCGAGCCCGGCATGATCCACAGGACACCCCCTAGGAACTCACGCGCGCCGCCCCGGCTCCGGGGCTCCGGCCGGTCCGGCGCCTACGATCGGAGCATGGCTGCCGCACTCTCCCTCTGGTCGAAGGACTCCGTGCTCTCCATCGGCTCCGTGGGGTCGGTCCTGTCCATCGGATCCGTCGGGTCGGCGCTCTCCGTCGGCTCCATCGGATCGGCCGGGTCCCTCGCCTCCGTCGGGTCCTGGCTGTGCGTCGGGTCCCTGCTGTCCGCCCAGTCGTGCTGGTCGGTCATGTCCTGGCGCTCCCGGCGCGGGGTCATGGCGGCCGGAGCCGTCACGGTCGCCGTCGCGCTCGTCGTGGCGTCGCGCTCGCCGGGGCGCTGACCGGAGCCGGTGTATCGCGGGCGTATCGGAATCCGCATACGCCACGGCAACAGCCCTGCGGCTTCCATGGCGACATGGACCACAGCGCATCTCCACCCACCGCATCTCCGGCGGCCCCTGCCCCCGGCTCCGCTCCCGTCACCGCCCCCGCTCCGGGCTCCGCCCCCGTCCCGTCCCGCCGTACGCGCGGGATCGTGCTCGCCGGTCTGGCGGTGCTCGGTGCGGCGGCGCTCGTCGCGTTCGGGCCGGGCATGGCGGTGGTACGGATCCTGTCCATGCCGCTGCGTCAGCCGGGGTGGTTCGTCTTCTTCGGCACGGTCAACGGCGTCGCGTTCCTCACGGTGGCCGCGCTGCCGTTGTCGGCGCTGGCGGTGTGGGCCCTGGCGCGCCGTCGGCGCGGCGCGGGCGTCACGTCGGCGGGGCGGCTGTCGCTTGCCGAGGTCGGCGTCGTCCACGGGACGGTGCCATGGGTCTGGATCATCATGCTGGCGGGCGGCGAGGCCGGCGCCGTGAGCCTGGTCCCGCTGCGGGACCTGCTGTCGATGTCGGCGAGCCAGGTCGTCGGCAACCTGCTGGTCTTCGCGGCGCTGGGGTTCTTCGGCCCGATCCGGTACGCCGCGCTCGCCTCCGTACCGCGGGTCCTGGCCCTCGCGGCGGCCTGCTCCGTCCTGGTCGAGACCGCGCAGTACGTCCTGCCGCTGCACCGGGTGTCCTCGGTGGACGACGTCCTGCTCAACGCCGGCGGCGCCGGCCTCGCCGCGCTGGCGTCGCGCCGCTGGTGGCGCGCTCCGGTCAGCGGCGCCCGAGCTCCACGGTGACGCACAGGCCCCCGGCCGGGCGCGGGGTCAGGGTGAGGGTCCCGTCGTGGGCCTGGGCGATGGTGGTGACGATCGCCAGGCCGAGACCCACGCCCGCGTGATCGGCGTGGATGCGATCGGTGCCGCGCCGGAAGGGTTCGGTGAGGGTCGCGACCAGCTCCGGGGCGAGCCGCTCGCCGGTGTTCTCGACCGTGAGCACCACGGTGTCGGCGCGGACGTCGGTGCGCACCCACACGCCGCCCCGTTCGGGCAGGTTGTGGACGATCGCGTTGTGCACCAGGTTCGTGGTCAGCTGGAGCAGGAGCGCCGGCGAGCCCAGCGTGGGCGCGATGTCGCCGGAGGTCTCGACGGTGACGCCGTGCTTCTCGGCGAGGGGGAGCAGGGTCTCGGTGGCCTCCTCCGCCAGGAGGGACAGGTCGACGGGCTTCCGGGTGAAGGTCCGCCGGCCGGCGCGGTGGAGCAGGAGGAGCGCCTCGGTGAGGTCGATCGCCCGGGCGTTGACGGCGTGGAGGCGCTCGATGACCGCGCCCGTGTCGTGGTGCGGATCGCTGCGGGCCACGTCCAGGAGGGTCTTCGAGATCGCGAGCGGGGTGCGCAACTCGTGCGAGGCGTTGGCCGCGAAGCGCTGCTGTTCGGCGACGTGCGCTTCCAGCCGCGCGAGCATCGTGTCGAAGGCGTCGGCGAGTTCGCGGAACTCGTCGTTGCGGCCCGGCAACCGGATCCGGTGGGAGAGCGAGCCGTTCGTGGCCTTGCGGGTGGCGTCCGTGAGGTGGGCGAGGGGCGCGAGCATGCGGCCGGCGAGAAGCCACCCGCCCACGAGCCCGAACACCAGCAGGAGCGCCATGACCACGGCGGCCCTCGGGGCGAAGACGCGCAGGAGGTTGGACCGGACGGGGAAGACCCCTTCCATGGAGGCGTCGCTGGAGACGAGGAGCGCCTGCTCGGGGACGTACCGCAGGAGGAAGACCCAGACGGCGGCGAGCAGCAGGCCGCCGGCGAGCATGAGGAACCCGGCGTAGCTGAGGGTCAGCCGGAGGCGGACGCTCGGTCCGGGCCGCCTAACCACGCTCCCCTCCCCCCTGACCGGCCACCGGCTGGGTGTCGATGCGGTAGCCGACGCCGGCCACGGTGGCGATGACCCAGGGTTCACCCAGCCGCTTGCGCAGCGCCGAGACGGTGATGCGTACGGCGTTGCTGAACGGGTCGGCGTTCTCGTCCCACGCCCGTTCCAGCAGTTCTTCGGCGCTGACGACACCGCCGTCGGCGGCGACGAGGACCTCGAGCACGGCGAACTGTTTCCGGGTGAGCGCCACGTAGCGGCCGTCCCGGTGGACCTCGCGGCGGAACGGATCGAGACGCAGACCCGCGATCTCCCACACCGGCGGCCTGCTGTGGGCGCGCCTGCGGTCGAGCGCCCTGATCCGCAGGACGAGCTCGCGCAGCTCGAACGGCTTGGTGAGATAGTCGTCGGCGCCGAGCTCGAACCCGGAGGCCTTGTCCTCCAGCCGGTCGGCGGCGGTGAGCATGAGGATCGGCGTCCCGCCGCCGGAGGCGACGATGCGGCGGGCGATCTCGTCACCGGTGGGGCCGGGAACGTCCCGGTCCAGGACGGCGATGTCGTACGCGTTGACGCGCAGCAGCTCCAGAGCGGTGTCGCCGTCCCCGGCGATGTCCGCCGCGATCGCTTCCAGGCGCAGGCCGTCGCGGATGGCTTCCGCCATGAAGGGTTCATCCTCGACGATCAGCACACGCATGCACCGCATGCTACGAGCCGCCGCCTATCGTCGGCGTATCGAAAACCGCGCGGGCGGGGAGGCCGGGGCCGGTCAGCTCACCAGGTGGACCGCCAGGCCCGCGATGAGCGCGCTCGACACCAGCGCCGTCGCGAGCCGCCCCCGCGGGCCGGTCAGCGCCCGGCCGAGGAGCGCGCCTCCGGAGGCCAGCAGGAGCTGCCAGCTGGCGGAGGCGACCAGGGCCGCCGTGACGAAGGCCGTACGGTCCAGGGCGGTCGTCGGGCCGTCCGGGCCGGTCGCCAGGATCAGGGCGGCGAAGTAGATCACGGTCATCGGGTTCAGGATCGTGATGCCGAGGAACGTGCCGTACGCCCGGAGCGGGGTGAGGGTGCGCCCGGCGTCCGCGTCACGGGACGCCCGCGCACGGGCCCGGTACGCCCGTACCGCCGTCCACGCCGCGTGCGCCGCCAGGGCCAGCAGGACCACCGCGGAGACCCGGCGCAGCGGGGTCGTCACCGGGGCGAGCAGCGGGACGAGCGCCGAGCCGCCGAGGACCGCCACGAGGGCGTACACCCCGTCCGCCGTCGCGACGCCGAGCGCCGCGCCCACCCCCGTACGCCAGCCCGTGCGGGCCGTGACCGCCACCAGGTAGGCGCCCACCGCGCCGACCGGGATCGCGATGCCGTAGCCGGCCAGCAGGCCGGCCACCACCGCGCCGCTCACGCGACGGACGGGATCGCGCCTCCGGGGGAGCCGGGCTGCTGTCGGCGCGCGCCGGTGCGGCGGTAGGCGGAGCCGTCCTTCGTACGGGAGAGTTCGCCGCCGGTCACCAGATAGCGGCGCAGGGCCGGGAAGTCCTCGTGGACGCCTCGCAGCGCCTCGTTGACCTCGCGCTCGCTGTAGGAGCGGGACGGCTCGAAGAGGGTCGCGGCGAGGTGCGCGAGGAGTTGCGCCCGCCGCGCGGCCCGGCGCGGGATCGCCTTGAGGCGCCCGTCGGCGGAGAACAGGTCGGCCACGGAGGGCCGTGCGGCCGTCGGGTGGCTCGGGTCGCTCGCGGGGCTCGCGGGGCTCGCGGGGCTCGGGGAAGGGGAAGTCATGCGCTGAAGCGTGTCGCCCCGCCTCCCGACCGGGCAACGCATTTTCGCCCGCCGCGCCCGCCCGGCCGCGGACGCGCACCGGAACGCCCGCCTCGGGATCGCGCCCGAAACGCCCGCCGCGGTACGCGGGCCAGGCCACCCCACCCGGGAGGCAGACCGGGCCGCCCGCGCCTGCCGCCCGACCCGGGAGGCAGACCGGGCCGCCCGCGCCCCGGACATGGACCGGGCCGCCCGCGCCCCTACCGCGTCATGACCCGCACCGCGTCCTGCACCTTCGGGATGGCCGTCGGCAGGCCCGCCGACTGGAAGATCGGCATCGCCTTCTCCGAGAAGGCCACGAACGCCTCCCGCGATTCCCAGAAGTCCACGACCCGCCACCCGCCGCTGCCGTCCGGGCCCGCCGCGTGGGCGATGAACCCCTCCGGCGGCCACCACGGCGCCGCGTCGAGCTGCGCGTGGACCTGCTCGTACTGCTCCTGCGTGCCGCCCGGAATCTCGACGGTGACGATGACGCTCATGCGGGTGCTCCCGGTCTGTGCGGGGATGGGGGTGCTCCTCGGTGCTCCTCAGTCGAGCAGCACCCCCCGGGCCCCGCACGGCGACGAACCCGAAAGGGCTATCGCCGGGCGCCGTCAGCGGTAGATGAGCAGTTCCTGCTCCGTCGCGCCCGTCAGTTCGTAGCGCGTGCCGACCAGCGGGCGGCCGGAGTAGATCCGTACGAGCGTCGCCGCGTCCCCCCGGTAGCGGGCCGGCGGCCGACTCCCGTCGGCCGGGGCGCCGAGCGTGAGCGGCTCCGCGCGCTCCGGCAGGGCCGCGACGAGCGCCGGGGTCTCCCGGCGGCGGCTCGCGGTGGCCAGCAGCGGAAGGGCGAGGGCCAGGGAGGCCGACCCGCCGTACGCGCCGGGCTCACGGAACGCCTCCCGTACGTCACCGGCGTGCACCCACTCCCCCAGCGCGACGGCGTCCAGCGTGCCGTCGTCGGTCGCCGCGATCACCGCTCCCGCCTCCGAGAAGCCGCGCTCCAGTTCATCGAGGACCCTGCCGAGCGGCCACGGCTCCCGCTCGGCGACGTCGGCCGCGTTGGCCTCCGGCAGGAAGACGCCCTCCTCCAGACGGCCCTCGACGATCCGGACGAGGGCCGCCGCGCAGTGCGCGAGCACCTGCCGGACCGTCCAGCCCGGGCAGGCGGTCCGCACGGCGAACCGTTCCTCCGGCGTCCGGCGCAGCAGCGGCATCAGCGCGTCCCGCTCGGTCCGCAGCAGCCGGTCCGGGAGCCAGGGGTCACGCACGTCGGCGGCGCCCATCAGTAGCGGTAGTGGTCGGACTTGTACGGGCCCTCCACCGGCACCCCGATGTACGACGCCTGCTCGGGGCGCAGCGCGGTCAGCCGCACGCCGAGGGCGTCCAGGTGGAGCCGCGCGACCTTCTCGTCCAGGTGCTTGGGGAGCACGTAGACGTCGGTCGGGTACTGCTCCGGCTTGGTGAAGAGCTCGATCTGGGCCAGGGTCTGGTCCGCGAAGGAGTTCGACATCACGAAGGAGGGGTGGCCGGTCGCGTTGCCCAGGTTCAGCAGCCGGCCCTCCGACAGCACGATGACGACCTTGCCGTCCGGGAAGGTCCACGTGTGGACCTGCGGCTTGACCTCGTCCTTCACGATCCCCGGGATCCGGGCGAGCCCCGCCATGTCGATCTCGTTGTCGAAGTGACCGATGTTGCCGACGATGGCCTGGTGCTTCATGCGGGCGATGTCGGACGCCATCACGACGTCCTTGTTGCCGGTGGTCGTGACGAAGATGTCGGCCGTCTCGACGACCTCGTCGAGGGTCGTGACCTGGTAGCCGTCCATCGCCGCCTGGAGCGCGCAGATCGGGTCGATCTCGGTCACGATCACCCGCGCGCCCTGGCCGCGCAGGGACTCGGCGCAGCCCTTGCCGACGTCGCCGTAGCCGCAGACGACGGCGGTCTTGCCGCCAATCAGCACGTCGGTGGCGCGGTTGATGCCGTCGATCAGGGAGTGCCGGCAGCCGTACTTGTTGTCGAACTTCGACTTCGTCACGGCGTCGTTCACGTTGATCGCCGGGAAGAGGAGCGCGCCCGCGCGGTGCATCTCGTACAGGCGGTGCACGCCGGTCGTCGTCTCCTCCGTCACCCCGCGGATCCCGGCCGCGAGCGCCGTCCAGTCCAGCGTGGTGTTCCGCAACAGCTCCAGGACGACCCGCAGTTCGTCGTTGTCGGCCGTCGACGGGTCCGGCACCTCGCCCGCCTTCTGGTACTCCACACCCTTGTGGACGAGGAGCGTGGCGTCGCCGCCGTCGTCCAGGATCATGTTCGGTCCTGCGGCGTCCGGCCAGGTCAGGGCCTGTTCCGTGCACCACCAGTACTCCTGGAGCGTCTCGCCCTTCCAGGCGAAGACCGGGATCCCGGCCGCCGCGACCGCCGCGGCCGCGTGGTCCTGGGTCGAGTAGATGTTGCAGGACACCCAGCGCACCTGGGCGCCGAGCGCCACCAGCGTCTCGATCAGGACGGCCGTCTGCACGGTCATGTGCAGCGAGCCCGTGATCCGCGCGCCGGCCAGCGGCCGCGCGGCCGCGAACTCCCGGCGGATCGACATCAGACCCGGCATCTCGTGCTCGGCCAGCGTGATCTCCTTGCGGCCGAACTCCGCCAACGACAGGTCGGCGACCTTGAAGTCAGGCATGGGCAACGCTCCTTGGGATCGCAATGTGGTCAACGCCTACCGCCCGCGTTGAAGTAACTCGCCTCCGGGTGGTGCACCACGAAGGCGTCCGTCGACTGCTCCGGGTGCAGCTGGTACTCCTCCGACAGCTCGACCCCGATCCGCTCGGGACGCAGCAGCTCGGCGATCTTCGCCCGGTCCTCCAGGTCGGGGCAGGCGGGATAGCCGAGGGAGTAGCGGCAGCCCTGGTACTCCGTACGGAACATGCCGGCCATGGAGGCCGGGTCCGTACCGCCGATGCCCCACTCGGCCCGCACCCGCGCGTGCCAGTGTTCGGCCAGCGCCTCGGCCAACTGCACGGACAGGCCGTGCAGTTCGAGGTAGTCGCGGTACCGGTCCGCGGCGAAGAGCCGGGCCGTCTCCGCGCCGATCCGCGAGCCGACCGTGACGACCTGGAGGGCCACCACGTCCACCTCCCCGGAGTCCTCGGCGCGGAAGAAGTCGGCCAGACAGAGGCGGCGGCCCCGCTGTTGGCGGGGGAAGGAGAAGCGGGTCCGCTCGCCTCCGTCCTCGTCCAGGACGATCAGGTCGTCGCCCTTGGACACACAGGGGAAGAAGCCGTACACCACGGCCGCTTCGGCGAGGCCCTCGCGCGCGGCCCGGTCCAGCCAGCGGTCCAGCCGCGGCCGGCCCTCCGACGCGATCGTCCCGGCGTCCTTGAGCCCCCACTGGCCCTTGAACAGGGCGGACTCGTCCAGCCAGGGCGCGTAGTCGGCGAGCGGGATGCCCGTGACGACCCGGGTGCCGAGGAACGGCGGCTCCGGTACGGGGTTGTCGGCGGCCACGTCCGAGCGGCCGACCGGCTCGGGCTCGCGCACCCCGGGCCCCTGTACGCCGGACTCGCGCACCCCGGGCTCCTGTACGCCGGACTCGCGCGCCCCGGGCTCCCGTACGCCGGACTCGCGCACCCCGGGCTCCCGTACGCCGGACTCGCGCACCCCGGGCTCCCGTACCTCCGTCGGCGGCGTGGGCCGCTTCGGCACCCGCCGCTGCTTCAGCTCCGGCAGTACGGCCCCCGGCACGCCCCTCTTCACCGCCATCAGCGCGTCCATCAGCCGCAGGCCCTCGAAGGCGTCCCGGGCGTAACGCACCTCACCCTCGTACAGCTCGTGCAGGTCCTGCTCGACGTACGCCCTGGTCAGCGCGGCGCCACCGAGGATCACGGGGAACGTCGGGGCGAGCCCCCGGCCGTTCAGCTCCTCCAGGTTCTCCTTCATGATGACCGTGGACTTCACCAGCAGACCCGACATGCCGATGACGTCGGCCCGGTGCTCCTCGGCGGCGTCCAGGATCGCGGAGACCGGCTGTTTGATGCCGAGGTTCACCACGTCGTAGCCGTTGTTGGACAGGATGATGTCGACCAGGTTCTTGCCGATGTCGTGGACGTCCCCGCGCACGGTGGCGAGCACGATGGTGCCCTTGCCCTCGGCGCCGGACCGTTCCATGTGCGGCTCCAGGTAGGCCACCGCGGTCTTCATGACCTCGGCGGACTGGAGCACGAACGGCAGCTGCATCTGTCCCGAGCCGAACAGCTCGCCGACCGTCTTCATGCCGTCCAGCAGCACCTCGTTGACGATCTCCAGGGCGGGCCGGCCGGCCAGCGCCGCGTCCAGGTCCGCCTCCAGACCGTTCTTCTCACCGTCCACGATCCGGCGCCGCAACCGTTCCTCCAGCGGCAGCGCGAGCAGCTCCTCGGCCTTGCCGGCCTTCAGGGACGTCGCCGTCGCGCCCTCGAAGAGCTCCAGGAGCCGTTGCAGCGGGTCGTACCCCTCCCGGCGCCGGTCGTGGATCAGGTCGAGCGCGACCTCGACCTGCTCGGGCTCAAGCCGGGCGATCGGCAGGATCTTCGAGGCGTGCACGATCGCCGAGTCCAGGCCCGCCTTCACGCACTCGTCGAGGAAGACCGAGTTCAGGACGATCCGCGCGGCCGGGTTGAGGCCGAAGGAGATGTTGGACAGGCCCAGCGTCGTCTGGACCTCCGGGTGGCGGCGCTTGAGCTCGCGGATCGCCTCGATCGTGTGGACGCCGTCGCGCCGGGACTCCTCCTGGCCGGTGCAGATCGTGAAGGTGAGACAGTCGATCAGCAGGTCCGACTCCCTGAACCCCCAGTTCTCGGTGAGGTCCGTGATGATCCGCTCGGCGATCGCGACCTTCGCCTCGACCGTCCTCGCCTGTCCCTCCTCGTCGATCGTCAGCGCCATCAGCGCCGCGCCGTGCTCCTTGGCGAGGGCGGTGACCTGCGCGAACCGGGACCGGGGCCCGTCGCCGTCCTCGTAGTTGACCGAGTTGACGACGGCCCGCCCGCCGAGCTTCTCCAGGCCGGCGCGCAACACCGCCACCTCGGTGGAGTCGAGCACGATCGGCAGGGTGGAGGCGGTGGCGAAGCGGCCCGCCAGCTCGGCCATGTCGGCGACGCCGTCCCGGCCCACGTAGTCGACGCACAGGTCGAGCAGGTGCGCGCCCTCGCGGACCTGCTCGCGGGCCATCTCGACGCAGTCGTCCCAGCGGCCCGCCAGCATCGCCTCGCGGAACTTCTTCGAACCGTTGGCGTTGGTCCGCTCCCCGATCGCCAGGTACGCGGTGTCCTGCCGGAAGGGGACATGGGCGTAGAGGGAGGAGGCGCCCGGGTCGGCGACCGGGGCCCGGTCCGCGACGGCCGTGCCGCCGACCCGCTCCACGATCGCGCGCAGGTGCTCCGGGGTCGTACCGCAGCAGCCGCCGACGAGCACGGCGCCGTACTCGCGGACGAACCGTACCTGCGCGTCGGCCAGTTCGGCGGCCGACAGCGGATAGTGGGCGCCGTCGGAGGTGAGCACCGGCAGGCCCGCGTTCGGCATCACGGAGAGGGGGATGCCCGCGTGCCGCGCCAGATGGCGCAGGTGCTCGGTCATCTCGGCCGGTCCGGTGGCGCAGTTCAGGCCGATCATGTCAATGCCGAGCGGCTCCAGGGCGGTCAGCGCCGCCCCGATCTCCGAGCCGAGCAGCATGGTCCCGGTGGTCTCCACCGTGACCTGCACGATCAGCGGCAGGTCGAGCCCGCACCACTCCAGGGCCCGGCGGGCGCCGACGACGGCCGCCTTCGCCTGGAGGAGGTCCTGCGAGGTCTCGATCAGCAGGGCGTCGGCGCCGCCCCTGATCAGCCCCTCGGCGTTCTGCCGGTACGCCTCCCGCAGCGGCTCGTACGTGGTGTGGCCGAGGGTCGGCAGCTTGGTCCCCGGGCCCATGGAGCCGAGGACCCAGCGGGGCCGGCCGTCGGCGGCGGTGTGGCGGTCGGCGGCGGCACGGGCGATCCTGGCGCCGGCCTCGGACAGTTCGTAGACCCGCTCCTCGACGCCGTACTCGGCGAGCGCGGCCAGGTTCGCCCCGAAGGTGTTGGTCTCCACGCAGTCCACGCCCACCGCGAAGTACGCGTCGTGCACGGCCGCGACGATGTCCGGCCGGGTCACGTTCAGGACCTCGTTGCAGCCCTCCAGGCCCGTGAAGTCGTCCATCGTGGGGTCGGCGGCCTGGAGCATGGTGCCCATCGCGCCGTCGGCGACGACGACCCGGCGGGCGAACTCCTCGCGCAGGGCGGGCCGTACCGGCGCCGTCACGACAACCCCCTCAGATGCACGAGGAGTTCGGCGGTGCAGCCGAGCCCGTACGTCGTCCGGACGCGGTCCAGGAGCGACTCCCGGTGCAGCCGGTACTCCTGCGTCCCCACGTAGTCGAGGACGGTCGCCGCGACCGCGCAACCCAGCTGGGCCGCGCACCGCTCCGGCACGCCCCAGGCCGTGCCGGCGAGGAACCCGGCGCGGAAGGCGTCGCCGACCCCGGTCGGGTCGACCACGCCCGGCACCTCCACCGCCGGTACGGCCAGCGTCTCGCCGCCCTCGCGGGCGATGCGGACCCCGGACGCGCCGTCCGTGGTGACCCAGGCGCCCACCCGGCGCAGGATCTCCGCCCGCGACCAGCCCGACTTCTCGCCGAGCAGCGCCGTCTCGTACGCGTTGCCGAACAGCCATCGCGCGCCGTCCACCAGCTCCCGCACCTCGTCCCGGCCGAGCCGCGCCAGCTGCTGCGAGGGGTCGGCGGCGAACGGGATCCCGAGCTCGCGGCAGGCGCGGGTGTGCCGGAGCATCGCCTCGGGGTCGTCCGGGGAGACCAGGACGAGCTCCAGACGCCCGGTCCGGGCGACGACCTCCCGCAGATCGATCTCACGGGCCTCGGCCATCGCTCCGGCGTAGAAGGTGGCGATCTGGTTCTGCGCCCGGTCGGTGGTACAGACGAACCGGGCGGTGTGCAGCGAGGAGCTGACCCGCACCGAGTCGGTGTCCACCCCGTGGTCCTTCAGCCAGACCCGGTACGGCTCGAAGTCGGCGCCGACCGCGCCCACCAGGACCGGGCGGAGCCCCAGGACACCGAGCCCGAAAGCGATGTTCGCTGCCACTCCGCCGCGTCTGACCTCCAGGTTGTCGGCGAGGAACGACAGGGAGACCCGGTCCAGCCGGTCGGCGAGCAGCTGCTCGCTGAACCAGCCGGGGAAGGTCATCAGATGGTCGGTGGCGATGGATCCCGTGACAGCGATCCGCATCCCTACACCCCCGCGGCCTTCTTCAGCGCGTCCACCCGGTCCGTCCGCTCCCAGGTGAAGTCCGGGAGCTCGCGGCCGAAGTGGCCGTACGCCGAGGTGGTGGCGTAGATCGGGCGCTTCAGGTCCAGGTCGCGGATGATCGCGGCCGGCCGCAGGTCGAAGACGGTCGTGATCGCCGCCTGGATCGCCTCGTCGGACAGCGCGCCCGTACCGAAGGTCTCCACGAAGAGGCCGACCGGCTCCGCCGTGCCGATCGCGTACGCGACCTGCACCTCGCAGCGGCGCGCGAGACCGGCCGCGACGACGTTCTTGGCGACCCAGCGCATCGCGTACGCCGCCGAGCGGTCCACCTTCGACGGGTCCTTGCCGGAGAAGGCGCCGCCGCCGTGCCGGGCCGTCCCGCCGTACGTGTCGATGATGATCTTGCGGCCGGTGAGCCCCGCGTCGCCCATCGGGCCGCCGACCTCGAACCGGCCGGTCGGGTTCACCAGCAGCCGGTAGCCGTCGCACTCCAGGTTGACGCCCTCCTCGGCGAGCGCCTTCAGCTCGGCCTCGACGACGAACTCCCTGATGTCCGGGGTCAGCAGCCCCTCCACGCTGATGTCGGCCGCGTGCTGGGAGGAGACGACGACGGTGTCGAGCCGGACCGGGCGGTCCCCGTCGTACTCGATGGTGACCTGCGTCTTGCCGTCCGGGCGCAGGTACGGCACGGTCCCGTCCTTGCGGACCGCCGTCAGCCGGCGCGCGAGCCGGTGCGCGAGGGCGATCGGCAGCGGCATCAGCTCGGCCGTGTCGTCGCAGGCGTACCCGAACATCAGGCCCTGGTCGCCGGCGCCGCCGGTGTCCACGCCCTGCGCGATGTCCGGCGACTGCGCGCCGATGGAGACCGACACCCCGCAGGAGGCGCCGTCGAAGCCCTTCATCGACGAGTCGTAGCCGATGTCGAGGATCGCCTCGCGCACCAGCTGCGCGATCGGCGCGTACGCGGTGGTGGTCACCTCGCCCGCGATGTGCACGAGACCCGTGGTGAGCAGGGTCTCCACCGCGACCCGGGAGTCCGGGTCGGCGGCGAGGAGCGCGTCGAGGATGGTGTCGCTGATCCGGTCGGCGATCTTGTCGGGGTGCCCCTCGGTCACCGACTCCGAGGTGAACAGACGGCGGCTGCTCATGCCTCGACCTCCAGCTGCGCCCCGAAGAAGTGCCGCTGGATCGCGGCGAGGGTTCGGATGGAGTCGACCTCCAGGGTCTCCATCTGGATCGCCTTCCCGCACTGCTGCTCCAGCAGGAAGACGAACTCGACGAAGGACAGCGAGTCGATCAGCCGGTTCTCGATCAGGTCGAGGTCGTCGGCGATGTCGGACCGCTCGGGGTGCCGGTCCAGGATCCAGTTCTTCACCTGCTGCAGGCCGTCGGCCATGGTTCTTCTCCTCATGTGTCTGTGGGGGGGGCTATGTCGGCAGGGGCGCGGCGACGATCGGGGCGGCGACCGCCACCGCGTAGTCCACGTCGTGGCTGATGGAGACGGTGATCTCGGTGATGCCGGACGCGGCGGCCATCTCGGCCGCGCTCCGGTGCAGCTCCACCAGCGGCCAGCCGCCTTCGGAGCGCCGGACGACGATGTCCGTCCAGGGCAGGAACCTGCCCCGGACCCGCAGGGTCTTGAAGGCGGCCTCCTTGGCCGCGATCCGGCCGCACAGGGACAGCACGTCGAGTCCGGTGGAGGTACGGCAGTCGGCGAGTTCGCCGGGGGTGAGCATCCGCTCGAAGAACGTCTCGCCGTAGTCGGCGAGCAGGCGGCGGACACGGGTGACGGAGACGATGTCCATCCCCAGGCTCGGCAGGACCAGGCCGCCCGCCGGCGGGGCGACGGGGCGGGCCGGCACGTCAGCTCACCGGCCCGACCGCGGTCCGTGCCTCCACCACGGCCCGGGTCGCCGTGGCCCAGTCGCCGTGGCGGCGGGTCAGGGCGGACAGCCAGCGTTCGAGGCCGAAGGCGACGCAGCTGGTGAAGGCGGAGCCGCCGGACTCCAGGGTGATGGAGCACCGGTCGCCGAAGAAGTTGCGGTGCGTGTTGACGGAGGCGATCGCCAGGTCCTCGTAGAGGAACTCGTGCTTCACCGGGGTGAGGCGCTGGAGCACCGCCTTGGAGCCGCCCTTGTCGAAGAACGGGTCGCAGGCGGCCTCCTTGCGCAGCGGCAGGTCGAGCGCCGCCGCGAAGGACTGGATCCGCTCGGTGAACGCGCACAGATGGCCCTCGGCGTGCTCGCGCGTGCCGATGGCGACGACCTCGCGCATGCGGAAGCCGAGCTGGCGCCGCATGCCCTCGTAATGCGTCTCCTTGCGGAAACACCAGGAACAGATGGTCACCAGGGTGTCGTCGGCGACCCGCCGGCCCTCGTGGTCGAGGTAGACGGCGTAACAGGACGCCGAGGGCAGCCCGAGCGCGGCCGGTTCGAGCGCGTCGCACGGGAAGCAGCCGGTGTCACGGCAGAGGGCGGAGGTCTCTCGGCGCGCCAGGTCGAGCGGGGCGGCGACGACGGCCTGGTGGGGGAAGTTGTCGTAGTAGTCGAGCCGGGCCAGGTCGGCGACCGGCAGGAGCGGGGGCATGGTCATCGGGCGGGCGCCCGCGGCCACCCCCCAGCTCTCGAAGGTCTCGTCGAGGAGCCGCAGCAGGGCGGTCGCCTCGGGGCCGAGGGAGGGGAGTCCCCTGGTCGCCCCGGCGCTCACGGGGGTCGTCACGGTCATGGTCGGTGCACCTCTCGGGTGAGGGTGTCGCTCGGGGCGCTCGCTCAGACGGCGGGCAGGGTGTCGTCGGAGAAGATCCCGGTCTTCAGGAAGAAGGCGAGCGGCTTGCGGATGGCCTTGCGCTCGTACGGCCGGCGGCGCTCGTCGGCGACCAGCGCGTTGCGCAGGGCCAGCGGGTCGGCGATGCCGGCGTCGCGGTAGACGTGCGGGTTGTAGAGGGAGTTGACGCTGTAGACGACGTACCGCTTGAGGTACGACTCGACCTCCGCGACCCGCGCGGCGGGGACCGCCTCGCGCATCCGGGCGAAGAGCAGCGAGACGAGTTCGCGGCCGAAGGCGATGTGGCGGGACTCGTCCTGGTGGTGGATGCGGTTGACCTCGCGGATGGTGTGGCAGAGGGAGGTGTCCTGCGCCATCCGCATGTTGTAGTGGTCGACCAGCTCCTCGAAGAACAGGATGCGGGCGAAGACGAGGAAGTTCTCGACCTCGGGCTCCCATGCGGAGTCGGCGCGCATGGCGGTGGAGCCGTAGATCTTGTTGCCGTAGCGGCGGCAGAACTCGGCGAAGAACCACATGTGCTCGTTCTCCTCACCGATGAAGTGGTGGAAGAAGTCCGAGGGCACCTCGAATCCGGGCATGTGGATCCGGCCGACGACCTCGATGAGCAGCTCGCGGATGCCGTGCACGTTCAGGCTGTAGAAGTTGACCGACTCCCACTTCGACAGCTTCTGGATCGTCTCCTCGCCGAGCTCGTCGTAGTACGGGGTGCCGTGGACGGTGAGCAGCTCGGGTGTCATCCAGAGCTGCCTCTCCTCCAGCTGGTCCGGCCAGTCGAACTGCTGGTAGGGGTTGTAGTACTCCTCGACGGACCGGGAGCTGAGCCGCTCCAGGACCTCCAGGAACCGGTCGGTGACCGGCAGAGGGGCGCTGACGCCCATGAGAACTCCTCGATGACTGTCGTCGGGACGCGAAACCGTGTCCGGCGTCACGGACGGACCTCGTAGACCGCGTTGACCGGGGTCTCCGTGGCGCGCCGCCAGCGGGTGAAGCCCGCCTCCTCGGCGATGGCGCGGAAGGCCGACTCGCCGGAGTGGTTGCCGAGCGCGTGCGGGCCGCGCTGGGCGACGGCCACGGGCAGGCACATCACGGCGGACAGGGCCATGAACATCCGCGCGGCGGGGGTACGGGTGTCGATGTCGGCGGGCGAGACGTTGGACTCGACGAGCATCCAGGTGCCGTCCGGGTCCAGCGACTTGTGGACGTGCTGGGCGGCGGCGACCGGGTCGCCCATGTCGTGCAGGGCGTTGAAGAAGGTCACCAGGTCGTAGCCGGAGCCCGGGTAGTCGTCGGCGGAGGCCACCTCGAAGACGACCCGGTCGGAGAGGCCGGCCTCCTCGGCGAGTTGCCGGGCGATGGAGACGGCCTCCTCGGAGTAGTCGAAGCCGTGGACGGTGGCCTTCGGGAACGCCTTCGCGACGAGGAGCGTGGTGTGGCCGACCCCGCAGCCCACGTCGGCGACGGTCCCGCCGGCCGCGAGCTTCGCGGTGACCCCGTGCAGCGCCGGCAGCCAGTCGGGGACGAGCTTGTGCTCGTACGTCGGCTGGAAGAAGGAGCCCATGCCGGTGTCGAGGGCCGGATCGTGCTCGGCCCAGCCCACTCCGTCGCCGGTGCGGTACGCGTCGACGAGCAGGTCCTCGGTGGCGTACAGCGCCTTGAGCGCGGTGAAGAACCCGGCGGCGAAGGTGACCGCCCGCGGGTCGGCGAGGACGGCGACGTGGTCGGCGGGGAGCGTGTACGTGCCGGCGCTCGGGTGGCGTTCGACGTACCCGGCGGAGAGCTGGGCGTGCAGCCACTCCTCGATGTAGCGGGGGTCGGTGCCGGTCCTCCCGGCGAGTTCGGCGGCGGAGAGCGGGCCGTGCGCGGCGAGGGCCTTGTAGAGGCCGAGGCGCTCGCCGATGGCGACGGTCAGACCGCGCACGGCGGCGCCCGCGTCGGTGATGACCTGCTGGTGGAAGGCGTGGGCGCTCATGCGGCGGTCTCCCCGTCGAAGCCGTCGGAGGCGTCGGAGCCGTCGGAGCCGTCGGAGGCGGGCAGGTCGCAGGTGAAGAGGAAGGACCGCGGCACGCGCGCCATGGAGCGCGGCGGGACCTGGTAGGGCCAGCGGCCGAAGTCGGCGCCCTCCTCACCGGGCTGCCTGACCTCCCGTACGTCCCAGCCGCAGTCGGCGAGCAGCGCCTCGGGCTCCTCGGTGCCGAAGAGCCACGGGTTGCCGTCCTCCTTCAGGGCGTCGAGGAACGGCCGGGAGAGCGGGTTGTCCAGGGCGGCCCGCGAGATGACGTCGCCGAGCAGCACGGAGCCGGGCGCGGCGTGCGCGGAGAGCGTCGAGACGAGGGTCCGTACGGCCTGTTCGGGCAGGAAGAACAGCAGGCCCTCGACCACCCACAGGACGGGCTCTTCGCTCTTCCAGCCCGCCTCCTTCAGGGGGCCGGTCCAGTCCTGGGTCAGGTCGACGGGGACGGTGACGCGGGTACGGCCGGCCGGCGGCGGCTCGTCGGCGAGCATGGCCGCCTTGGCGTCGAGGAGGGCCGGGCGGTCGAGCTCGTAGACGGTGACGCCGTCGGGCCAGGGCAGCCGGAAGAAGCGGGTGTCCATGCCGGCGGCGAGGAGGACGACCTGGCGGATGGAGCCCTCCTCGACCGCCTGGACGACGGCCCGGTCGAGGTAGGTGGTGCGGATGGCGAGGAACGGCACGGTGCCGGCGCCTGCGTAGCGCTCCAGCAGCTCGAAGCCGATCCGGTCGGCGACGGTGCGCGCGTAGGGATCGGCGAAGAGCCGGTCCTCGCGCTCGGTCTCCAGGGCACGCGCTGCGGCGGTCCACTGGGCGGTGCGGGATACGGCCTCCACAGGAGGTCCCCCTTCACAGGAGTGGGTGGGAGAGGTGCGGACGGCCGTGTTCAGGCCATGACCCGTGCACAGGCGACGGGGTCCTCGGCCGCGGGCATCGACGACTGACGCTCGGCCTCGGTACCGGCGGGACGGCGCCGGAAGATGCTGTGCAGGATCATGCTGAACACGGCCGTCCCGTCGGCGGCCACGAGCGAGCACCGCGGCTTGACGGTGCCGGTGGCGGGGTTGAACGGCGACGGGGTGGAGCCAAGGATCTCCACGCGGGCGGTGAGCAGGTCGCCGGGGCGGACGGGCCGGAGATAGCGGACCTCGTCGATGCCGGGCGAGCCCAGGCAGGCGCTGTAGGCGAGCAGTCCGTCCACGTAGCGCCGCATGAAGAGCGCCTGGGTGTGGAAGCCGCTCGCGATCAGCCCGCCGAACGACGAGCGCGCGGCCAGCTCCTCGTCCGTGTGGAAGGGCTGCGGGTCGAAGCGGCGGCCGAACTCCAGCACCTCCTCCGTCGTGACGGTGACGGTGCCCAGCTCGTGGACGTCGCCGGGCCGGAAGTCCTCGAAGTAGCGCATGGCGCGCCCCCCTTGACCTAGGAGTGATCGTTCCCTGGCGACACCCAATCTACGAACGGTCCGTTTATTTTGTCAACCCAAAAGAAGCCTTCGCCGCGGCCTCTTCCCCGACGTCTCTCACCCGGCCTGGCTCACCCGGCCTGGCTCACCCGGCCTGGCTCAGGGCGGCCTGGCTCACCCGGCCTGGCTCAGGGCGGCCTGGCTCAGGGCGGCCTCGAAGTCGGCCCACAGGTCCTCGACGTCCTCGATACCGACGGAGAGCCGCACCAGCCCCGGCGCTATCCCGGCCGCCGCCAACGCCCGGGCGTCCAGCTCGCGGTGGGACGTGGACGCGGGGTGGGCGACGAGGCTCTCGACCCCGCCGAGGGAGAGCGCGAGCCGGGCGACCCGTACGCCCTCGATGAAGGCCCGGCCCGCCTCCCGGCCGCCGGCCAGCTCGACCGAGAGCAGCCCGCCGCCCCCGGACAGCACCGTGCGCGCGGTGGCGTACGAGGGGTGGCCCGGGAGCCACGGGTAATGGACGGCCGTGACGTCGGGGCGGGCGGCGAACCGCTCGGCGAGGACGGCCGCGTTGGCGCAGGTCTCGCGCATCCGCAGCGGGAGGGTCTGGATCCCGCGCAGGGTCAGCCAGGCGGCGAACGGGTCGGCGCAGGCGCCCAGTTCGACGACCCGGGGCCAGATCGCGCGGCGCAGCGCGTCGTCGGCGAAGACGGCGGCGCCGCCGAGGACGTCGGAGTGGCCGGAGAGGTACTTGGTGGTGGAGTGCACGACGACGTCGGCACCGAGCTCCAGGGGCCGGCACAGGACGGGCGAGGCGAGCGAGTTGTCCACGACGGAGGTGATCCCGAGGCGGCGGGCGGCCGACAGCAGGGCGGGCAGGTCGGGGACGAGGCCGGTGGGGTTGGCGATGGTCTCCAGGACGAGGAGCCGGGGAAGGGGCCCCTCGGCGGCGGCGACCTCGATGGCGCGGGCGTCGACACCGTCGACGTACGTGACCTCGATCCCGTACCGCGCGGCGAGGTCGGAGAGGACCGCGTACGTCCCGCCGTACAGGCAGCGCTGGGCGAGGACGCGGTCGCCGGGGCGCAGGAGGGCGAGGAGGACCCCGCTGACGGCGCCCATCCCGGAGGCGAAGGCGAGCGCCCCGGCCCCGCCTTCGAGCCCGGCGAGGGTCTGCTCCAGGGCCCGTACGGTCGGGTTGCCGCGCCTGCTGTAGACGTACCGCCCGTCGGGACCGGCCATGGCCTCGGCGAGCGCGTCGGCGGAGTCGAAGGCGAAGGCGGAGGACTGGACGAGCGGCACGGACAGCGGTCGACTGCCGTTCGGGGGAGGTTCGTTGACGACGTGGACGGCGCGGGTGCTCAGACGGTGCATGGCGGGTCCTTCCGTACGGGACGCATGTCGCAGGGGCCGCCCGATGAGATCGGACGGCCCCTGGGGTGAGGAGGTGACGACGGGTCAGGCGGAGACCTTGTCGCCCTGCGGCGCGGACTCCTGCGCGCCGGCGGCGAGCGCCTTGTCGCTCTTCATGACGAGGAGGGTGATCACGCCGCCGACGGCGGCGATGACCGCGGCGCCGACGAAGGCGGCGGAGAAGCCGTCCGTGAGGGCGGGGAGGTCACCGATCCGGTCGGCGCCCTGGGACATGGCGACGGCGGTCAGCGCGGCGAGACCGAGGGCGGAGCCGACGTTGTAGGTGGTGTTGACGATGCCGGAGGCGAGACCGGCCTGCTCCTGGGGGGCGCCGGACATCGCGGCGATCATGGCCGGGATGTAGGCGAGGGACATGCCGAGCGCGGCCACCAGCGAGGCGGGCAGGACGTCGACGAGGAAGGTGCCGGTCGGCGGGACGGCCGCCAGCCAGACGAGCCCGGCCGCGAGGACCAGCAGACCGCCGCCGATCAGCGGCTTGGCACCGTAACGGCCCATCAGGCGGGCGGTGATGGCCGTCATGAAGATCATCAGCAGGACGGTCATCGGCAGCAGGGCCGCGCCGGAGGCGAAGGCGCCGTAGCCGAGGACCTGCTGGAGGTAGAGGTTGAGGAAGTACCACATCGGGATCCACGCGGCGCCGAGCAGCGTCATCGCCAGGTTGGCGGAGCCGAGGCGCGGGACGCGCCACACGCTGAGCGGCATGAGCGGCTCGCGGACGGACTTCTGGATCACGAGGAACAGCACGAGGAGAGCGGCGGCTCCGACGAGCTGGAGGACGGTGCCGGTGGAGCCCCAGCCGACCTCGGGGGCGCGGACGACGGCGAAGACGGCGAGCGCGAGACCGGCGGTGACGGCGACGGCGCCGAGGACGTCGACGGAGCCGCGGCGGGACTGGACGTCCGGGAGGAGCTTGGTGGCGGCGAGGGTGGCCAGGCCGATCGGGATGTAGATGATGAAGACCCACTGCCAGCTCATCCACTCGGTGAAGACACCACCGAGGAAGACACCGGCGGTTCCGCCGGCGGGTGCGGCGGCGCCGTAGAGCGCCATCGCCTTGCCGAGCTCCTTCGGGTCGTGCATGAAGAGCATCATCAGCAGGGTCATGGCGGAGGGCGCGATGAGCGCGCCGCCGACGCCCTGGACGGCGCGACCGGCGATCTCGACCCAGGCGGTCTGCGCGGCGGCGGCGAGGACCGATCCGGCGATCATCACCGCCCAGCCGGTGACGAAGATCTTGCGGGCTCCGACGAGGTCGGAGAGACGCCCGCCGAGCAGCAGCAGACCGCCGAAGACGATGACGTACGCATTGAAGATCCACTGGAGCTCGCTCTGCGAGAAGCCCAGGTCCTTCTGCATCTCGGGCAGCGCGACGCCGATGATCGAGGTGTCCATGATGACCATGAACTGGGCGGCGGCGAGCACGACAAGTGCCCACCAGCGCCGGGGGTTGACGGTTGACATTGCCCTGCTCCTTCGCTCGACGCATACCCCTAGGGGGTACCTTCGCGGAGCACCGTAGCATACCCATGGGGGGTATGTAAGGGTGAGATGATGCGCCGCATGACCGCAGACGTGGACCCCGCACACACCGCACTCCTCGCCCGCTGGACGGCGACCCTGCTGACCGCCCGCTCGGGCCGCGGGGGCACCCACCACCCCGACCCGGAGCCGTTCGGCCGGAATCTGCTGGCCCGCTGGTCGGAGCCGCAACGCCGCTACCACACGGTCGACCACCTGCGGGCGGTCCTGGACCGGATCGACGAACTGACCGACCAGGGCGGCGAGGGCGGGGAGTTGGAGCTGGTCAGGCTGGCGGCCTGGTTCCACGACGCGGTCTACCGCCCGGACCGCTCCGAGAACGAGGAACGCTCGGCGGCCCTGGCCGAGAAGGCCCTGGCGGAGGCCGGCCTGACCGCCCACGAGGTCGCGGAGGTGGCCCGCCTGGTCCGCCTCACGGTGACGCACGACCCGGCGGAGGGCGACATCAACGGCGAGCTCCTGTGCGACGCGGACCTGGCGATCCTGGCGACGGACGAGGATACGTACGGGGGGTACGTCCGCGCGGTCCGCGCGGAGTACGACTTCGTCCCGGACGACGCCTTCCGCCAGGGCCGCGCGGCAGTCCTCCGCCAACTCCTCTCCCTCCCCCGCCTCTTCCGCACGCCGTACGGAGCGGCGGCCTGGGAGAGCCGGGCACGCCGAAACCTGGAGGGGGAGCTGGCGGGGCTGGGGGCGTGACGAGAAAAGCCCCCATTCCCGTACAACCTTTCGCCCGTTCGTGAGTCCCTTTCGGTGTGGCGCATGGTGCGCCTGATGCATCTGAGGGAGACCCGAACGTGCCCCACGCTCGCTCCACCCGGCGTCGGCTTCTGGCCGCCGCCACCACCGTCCTCGCCGTCACGATCGGCGCGGGCGCGCTGACGGTCCCGGCGCAGGCCGCCCCGGCGGCGGACGGTGCGGCCGGGTCGGCCGTCGCCGCGAAGGCCGACGCCGAGCCCATCCCGTTCCCGAAGAGCGCGAAGGTGCTCGACGCCGGGCTCTCGCACTTCACCACCCGGGTCGACGGCAGCCTCACCACGGGGGTCCGGTCGTTCACGAGCGGGACCGGCACCGGCTACGGGTTCCACACCTACATCCGGTCGTCGCGGACCACGGACTACCTGGTCTTCCCGATGAACTACCAGATCACGCTGCGGAACCTGTCCACCATGTCGTCGCTCGACGTCCCCGTCGGCGGCATCTCCGGCCGCCTCTACGCCGGATCGGCGGCGAACGCGGTCTTCACGACGTCCACGGACGGCACCCTGCGCGAGCACCGGCACGAGAAGGAGGGCGGCACCCTGACCGTGACCGGCCTCCCGGCCGGCGCGAGCGCCGTCGCGGTCGCCCCGGGCACCCCCGAGGACGCGCTCGTCACGTTCGACGACGGCACGGCGAAGAAGTGGGGCCTGCTCGACCTCGCCACCGGCGCCGTCGACGAGATCCACGACCGCCCGCAGGGCTCGGCGGGCGGCGACATCGCCGTCTCCGAGACGCACGTCGCCTGGACCGAGGGCGACGAGACCGGGCTCCCCACGGTGTTCCTCCTGGACCGGGCCACGGACAAGGTCCAGGTGATCCCGATCGACACGGCCTGGACGAGCGACCTCCAGATCGGTCTGGTCGGCGGCTGGGTGGTGTACGGGGAGGCAGGCGGAATCTCCCACGGCGACGTCAGCCCGCTGTACGCCCTCACCGCCCACGACCCGGCCACCGGCGCGAAGGTCAGGCTCCTCGACCACCTGACGTCGTCCGCCGCGGCCCCCGACGCCCTGTACGTGCGCGGTGGCTCCGTCGCCCAGGGCGAGGGCCTGTACAAGCTCACGCCCGGCGCGAACGGCGCGGCTCCCGTCGTCGCCCTGGTCGCGACCACCGGTGAGCCCACCCACGTCGTCATCGGCGCCAACGACGTCCCGGCCACCGTCGACCTCGACCAGAACGCCGGAAAGGCGAGCTTCACCTGGCGGCTCTCCCGGCACAGCGTGGACGTCGACGTCACCCTGCGCCACGTCCGGACCGGGCTGGCCCGCGAGTTCTCCGTGCGCTACCCGACCTCCCCCGACGTGACGTTCACCTGGGACGGCACCCTCGGCGCCGACTTCACGAGCGCCTACAACGGCGACTACACCTGGGAGATGACGGCCGCGCCGAGCAACGGCATCGGCCCGGCCACCTCCGCCTCCGGCACCTTCAAGGTCGTCCGCAGGACCGCGCCGCACGACTTCGACGACAACGGCAGCGCGGACGTCCTCTCCCGCGACGCCGCCGGCCGCCTCTGGACGAGTGACACCGCCTACTACAAGGACTTCGGCCAGCTCACGGCCCAGTCGCGGCGGCTGATCGGCGCGGGCTGGAACATCTACGACCGGATCGAGGCGACGGGGAACCTCGGCGGCTCGGCCGTCGGCGACCTGGTCGCCCGCGACAAGGCCGGAGTGCTCTGGCTCTACCAGGGCAACGGCCTGGGCGGCTTCGCCGGCCGGGTGAAGGTCGGCGCCGGCTGGCAGGTCTACGACAAGATCGCGGCCGGCAGCGACCTGACCGGGGACGGGCGCCCCGACCTGCTCGCCACCGACACGGCCGGCGCGCTCTGGCTGTACAAGGGCACCGGTTCCGCCACGGCCCCCTTCGCCGCGCGGACGAAGATCGGCAACGGTTGGGGGATCTACAACGACCTGGTCGCCGTCGGTGACCTCGCGGGCGGCCCCGGCGGCGACCTGCTCGCCCGGGACAAGGCCGGGGTGCTCTGGCTGTACCTGGGCAAGGGCGACGGCACGTTCACCGCGCGGACGAAGGTCGGCGCGGGCTGGGGCGCGTACCAGCACCTCGTCTCCATCGGCGACGGCGACCGCGACGGCCGCCCGGACCTGATCGCCCTCACCCCCACGTCGCAGTACCTCTACGGGGGCACCGGCGACTGGCGCGCCCCGATGCGCGCCAAGCAGAGCACCTCCCTGCCGTACGTGAGTGACGCGGGCCACCACGTCCTCTGACGCACCCCACGCCGGTCCCGCAGCCACGGCGGCGGGACCGGCGTCGACGGCGGCGGGGGCCTGGCCGGCCCCGCACCTCCGGGGCCTCGCCCGCACCGTCGCAGCCTGGACCGCACCGTCGAAGCCTGGACCGCACCGTCGGGCCTGGCATCCGCGCGGCGGGACCGGCGTCCACATGACAAGACGTTCCCACCCGTGGGAATGACAGGCACAAACCCCAGGTTGACGCATGTCATGCCGTCAACCTCCGCCGAGCGCCCTTCCCGCACCCGCACCCCCGCCCGCATGCCCCTGGCCGTCTACATCCTCGGCCTCTCCGTCTTCGCACTGGGCACGAGCGAGTTCATGCTCTCCGGGCTCCTGCCGCCCATCGCGGAGGACATGAACGTCTCGATCCCCCGCGCGGGCCTGCTGATCTCGGCCTTCGCGATCGGCATGGTGATCGGCGCCCCGCTGCTCGCGGTCGCGACCCTCCGCCTGCCGCGCAAGACGACTCTGATCGCCCTGATCACGGTCTTCGGCCTGGGCCAGGTGGCCGGGGCACTGGCACCGAACTACGCGGTGCTCTTCGCCTCCCGCGTCCTGAGCGCCCTCGCGTGCGCGGGCTTCTGGGCGGTCGGGGCGGCCGTCGCCATCGCGATGGTCCCGGTGTCGTCACGGGCGCGGGCGATGGCGGTCATGATCGGCGGCCTTTCCATAGCCAACGTCCTCGGCGTCCCGGCGGGCGCGTTCCTGGGCGAGCACCTGGGCTGGCGGGCGGCGTTCTGGGCGGTGGGCGCGGCCTCCGCGATCGCGCTCGTCGGCGTGATCACCCGCATCCCCCACATCCCGGTCCCGGAGACGAGGCCGCGCCTGAAGCGGGAGCTGGCGATCTACGGCGACCGCCAGGTGCTGCTCTCGATCGTGATCACGGCGCTCGCGGCGGGCGGCGTCTTCTGCGCCTTCTCGTACCTGGCGCCGGTCATCACGGACGTGGCCGGCATCGACACGCGCTGGGTCTCCGCGATCCTCGGCCTCTTCGGCATCGGCGCCCTGATCGGCACGACGATCGGCGGCCGCGTCGCGGACGCCCACCTCTTCGGTGTCCTGCTGAGCGGCATCACGGCCTCGACGCTCTTCCTGGTGGCCCTGGCCCTCTTCGCCTCGAACCCGGTCGCCGTGATCGCCCTCTCCTTCCTCCTGGGCGTCTCGGCCTTCTACACGGCCCCGGCCCTCAACGCCCGCATGTTCAACGTCGCGGGCGCCGCCCCCACCCTGGCGGGCGCGACCACGACCGCCGCCTTCAACCTGGGCAACACGGCAGGCCCCTGGCTGGGCGGCACCACCATCGACGCCGGCCTCGGCTTCGCCTCGACGGCGTGGGCGGGCGCGGCGATGGCGGTGGTGGCACTGGCGACGGTGGCCCTCTCCCTGCGCCTCCACAACTCCCGCTCCCGGGTGGTGGCGGGGTCCGTGGCGTCCCCGACGGCTGCGGAGACGTCTCTGACGTCGCGCTAGGACGTCACAAGCACCGGTCGGCGCGGAGACGTCTCTGCCGTCCCGCGAGGACGTCACCGCGCAGGTCGGCCACGGCGCCAAGGGGTCACATCGGTGCCGGGCGCCCCTTCGGCCTCCGTAGCCCCGCTTCCGTGATCAGCCGTACGAGTTCCTTCGAGCCGATCTCCACCGCGCCCGCCGCCACCGCCCGCGCGTAGAGGTCGGACGGGATGTCGTAGTGGTCGCGCTCGAAGGCCCGGGGCGGGGCGCCGATCTTCGCGGCGAAGGCGTGGAGCTCGTCGTGCGAGACGTCGCTGACCAGGTGCGACCACATGCGGCCGTGGCCCGGCCAGGTGGGCGGGTCGATGTAGAGGGTCACCTCAGGCCGCCCACGGGGGCGACGACCACGCCCGCCTTGCCGCAGACCCAGTGCGGGTCCGGGCCCAGCTCGGGTTCGACGTCCAGGGCGTGCGGGTCGCCCGTGGCGCAGACCGGGCAGAGGGGCCAGCGGCCGTACCGCTCCAGAAGGGCGTCCTGGACGTCCTGGGCGACGAGACCGGCGACGTACGTGATGCCCTCGGGCCACTGCTCGACCCACCAGCGCCGGTGCGTGACGGAGTCCTCGACCAGTGACACGACCTCGGCGGCGGCCACGTCGCGCGCCGCCAGATCGGCGAGGACCAGGGCGCGGGCGGCATGGAGCGCCTGCTCCAGCGGGTCGATGTCGTCCATGGAGTCATTGTCACCCGTCAAGCCTCAGGGGCGAAGGTCCCGCCCGCATCCGGGACCGACCCGGGACCGAAGGGGACTCTCGGGGTCTTGACGGTCCCCCCTGCCGAAAATATCTTTCAGGTGTGACCAATGACGTGAAGGAAAGTTTCAGCGGCCAGGTGCCCGCGCCCGGGGCCCCGTCCTCCGCGCCGCCCTCCGCCGCGTCCGCACCTGCCGCGCAGCCCTCCGCCGCGTCCGCGCAACCCTCCGCCCCGTCGGCGCCCGCCGCCGCGCCCGCGTCCCCGGCCCACGGCCCCACCGACACCGCACACCCCGCACACTCCGCACACCCCGCGCCCCCCGCCCCCGCCGCCCTCGCCGCCAAGGTGCGGACCCTCGCGCCGTCCATGACGCGGTCCATGCAGCGCGTCGCCGAGGCCGTCGCCGGGGACCCGGCCGGCTGCGCCGCCCTCACCGTCACCGGCCTCGCCGAACTCACCGGCACCAGCGAGGCGACCGTCGTCCGCACCGCCCGTCTCCTCGGCTACCCCGGCTACCGCGACCTGCGGCTCGCCCTCGCCGGCCTCGCCGCCCAGCAGCAGTCCGGCCGCGCGCCCGCCGTCACCGCCGACATCGCCGTGGACGACCCGATCGCGGACGTCGTCGCCAAGCTCGCGTACGACGAGCAGCAGACGCTCGCCGACACCGCCGCCGGCCTGGACACCGTCCAGCTCGGCGCCGCCGTGGCCGCGCTCGCCGGCGCCCGCCGTATCGACATCTACGGCGTCGGCGCCTCCGGCCTCGTCGCCCAGGACCTCGGGCAGAAGCTGCTGCGCATCGGCCTCCTCGCGCACGCGCACAGCGACCCGCACCTCGCCGTCACCAACGCCGTGCAGCTCCGCTCGGGTGACGTCGCCATCGCCATCACCCACTCCGGCTCGACGGGCGACGTCATAGAGCCCCTCCGTGTCGCCTTCGACCACGGCGCGACCACGGTGGCGATCACGGGCCGCCCGGACGGGCCGGTGACGCAGTACGCCGACCACATCCTCACCACCTCCACCGCCCGCGAGAGCGAACTGCGCCCCGCGGCCATGTCGTCCCGTACCAGCCAACTCCTGGTCGTGGACTGCCTGTTCACCTGCGTCACCCAACGTACGTACGAGACGGCGGCCCCTGCCCTCGCGGCCTCGTACGAAGCCCTCGCCCACCGCCACGCCCCCCGCACCCGCTGACCCCGCCCCGCACCCGCACCCGCACCCGCAACCCGCTGACCAGAGCCCCGAAAGAGCCGCACGTGTCTGCTACGTACTCCGAACTCCGCGCCCAACTGGCCACCCTCACCACCGAGGCGTTCCGACCCGAGCTCGCGGAGATCGACCAGCTCCCGACGCTCGACATCGCCCGCACGATGAACGCCGAGGACCAGACCGTCCCCGCCGCCGTCGCCGCGCAGCTGCCCCTCATCGCCGCCGCCATCGACGCCACCGCCGACCGCATGGCGCGCGGCGGCCGGCTGATCTACGCGGGCGCGGGCACCGCCGGCCGGCTCGGCGTCCTCGACGCCAGCGAATGCCCGCCCACCTTCAACACCGACCCCTCGGAGGTCGTCGGCCTGATCGCGGGCGGCCCGTCGGCGATGGTGAAGGCGGTGGAGGGCGCGGAGGACTCGCGCGAACTCGCCGCAGCCGACCTCGACGAGCTCGGCCTCACCCCGAACGACACGGTGGTGGGGATCTCCGCCTCGGGCCGCACTCCGTACGCCATCGGCGCCGTCGAACACGCCCGCGCGCGAGGCGCGTTGACGATCGGCCTGTCCTGCAACGCGGACAGCGGTCTCGCGGCGGCGGCCGAGCACGGCATCGAGGTCGTCACCGGCCCCGAACTCCTCACCGGCTCCACGCGCTTGAAGGCGGGCACGGCCCAGAAGCTGGTCCTCAACATGATCTCGACGATCACGATGATCCGGCTGGGCAAGACGTACGGGAACCTGATGGTCGACGTCCGCGCCTCCAACGACAAGCTCCAGGCCCGTTCGCGCCGGATCGTCTCCCTCGCCACCGGAGCGCCGGACGAGCAGATCGAGTCGGCGCTCGCCGAGGCCGACGGCGAGGTGAAGACCGCGATCCTGATGATCCTGGCCGACATCGATGCCAAGACCGCCGACCAGCGGCTCCGGGACTCGCGCGGCCACCTCCGCGCCGCCCTGACCCCCTGACTCCTCCCCTCCCCACCGCCCGACCCCCTGCACCGCCCCTCCCCACCTCCGCGCCGCCTGACCCCCGACGCCTCCCTCCCTTCCCCTCCCCTCCCCACCCCCGCACAGCAAGGCCCCCGCACATGAGCACAGACGACAAGAACCGCGCCATCGCCGCCGCGATCCTCCCCCTCGTCGGTGGCGCCGAGAACATCGCCTCCGTGGCCCACTGCATGACCCGGCTCCGGCTGGCTCTGCGGGACCGCTCCCTCGTCCAGGACGACGCCCTGCGGGCGCTGCCGTCGGTGATGGGCGTGGTGGAGGACGACACGTACCAGATCGTGCTCGGCCCGGGCACGGTCGCCCGCGTGACGCCGGAGTTCGAGGCGCTGGTGGCGGCGGCTCCGAAGCCGGCGGCGGCAGCGGACGACCTGGCGGCGGCGGGGGCGGCGCTCAGGGCGGCGCAGAAGGCGAAGAACCAGACCCCGTTCAAGCTCTTCCTCCGCCGGATCGCGAACATCTTCGTCCCGCTGATCCCCGCCCTCATCGGCTGCGGCATCATCGCGGGCCTCAACGGCCTGCTGATCAACCTGGGCTGGCTGCCGGCCGTCACCCCCGCCCTGGCGGCGATGGCGAGCGGCTTCATGGCGCTGATCGCGGTGTTCGTCGGCTTCAACACGGCGAAGGAGTTCGGCGGTACGCCGATCCTGGGCGGTGCGGTGGCGGCGATCATCGTCTTCCCGGGCGTGGCGAAGATCGACGCGTTCGGCCAGACCCTGTCTCCGGGTCAGGGCGGCGTCCTCGGCGCGCTAGGCGCGGCGGTGCTGGCCGTGTACGTCGAGAAGTGGTGCCGCCGCTGGGTGCCGGAGGCCCTGGACGTCCTGGTGACGCCCACCCTCACGGTCCTGGTCTCCGGCCTGGTCACGATCTTCGGCCTGATGTTCGTGGCCGGTGAGATCTCGACCGCGATCGGCGAGTTCGCCACCTGGCTCCTGGCGAACGCCGGTGCGGGCGCGGGCCTGGTCCTGGGCGGCCTGTTCCTCCCGCTGGTCATGCTGGGTCTGCACCAGGCGCTGATCCCGATCCACACCACGCTCATCGAGCAGCAGGGCTTCACGGTCCTGCTGCCGATCCTGGCGATGGCGGGCGCGGGCCAGGTCGGCGCGGCGATGGCGGTCTACGTCAAGCTCCCGCGCAACGGCTCCATCCGCCGCACGATCAAGTCCGCGCTCCCGGCGGGCTTCCTGGGCGTGGGCGAGCCCCTGATCTACGGCGTCTCGCTCCCGCTGGGCCGCCCGTTCATCACGGCTTGCGTCGGCGGCGCGTTCGGCGGCGGCTTCGTCGGCCTCTTCAACATGCTGGGCGACAAGGTCGGCTCCACGGCCATCGGCCCCTCGGGCTGGGCCCTCTTCCCGCTCCTGGACGGCAACAAGGGCCTGGGCGAAACGATCGCGATCTACGCGGGCGGCCTGCTGGTCGGCTACGTGATGGGCTTCGCGGCGACGTACCTCTGGGGCTTCAGCCCCCGCCTCCTGGAAGAACACAACGTGAACACGGACCCGGTCGAGGTCCCGGTGGCGGCGGGCGGGGCTACGCCCCCGACGACGACCCCGGAACCGCAGGCACTGAAGGTCTGAGCGACAGCAGTACAACGCGGAGGGCCGCCCCCGGCACGAAACCGGGGGCGGCCCTCCGCCGCTGGTCGCATACGGTGCCGAGATGGCAGAGAGCCTGCCTGCCGGCGTAGCCGAGGTGCTTGCGGCAGTCCTGCACTCGGACAGTCCGGTCCATGCCGCGCTCCGAAGGCAGGTTCCGTATCTGAGCGTGCGAGCTCGCTGCACATGCGGGCGCGGTACCGCCTACTTCGACCTCGACACGAGCCAGGCCGAGCCCGCGCCCACCCCTCCGGCACCGTCATCGCGGCCGAAGCGCCCTCACCACCGAGGCCGGCGAGAACCCCGGGGAGGTCTTGGCCTTCACACAGGACGGCTACCTGTCGTGGCCGGACGTCTTCTCATGGAGCGACCACATCGAGGTGACTCTGGCCACCGCGCGTGACTGGCTGCGGCCGCGCTCCTGATCGACCGAATCAACTCCGTGGCAGCCCCGGCCCCCACAGCCCTACGCTGCCCCCATGGGACACGCCAAGACCTCTTACGTCTGCCTGCCGTGCCGCGCTTCGTACAAGCAGCCGTACGGCGAGGAGCGTGAGCGGCGGTGTCCGCAGTGTGCGGGACGGATGATCCACGCCGGTTCCGCTTTCGCCCCTCCGCCCCGCCGTGACAAGGCCGCCTGGCAGACCCTCACGCTGCTCCTGAACGCGGGCGTCGGTTTCCACAAGAGCTGCTGCGGCGGCCCGGGTTACCGCCCCCGCGAACTCCGCGAGGCCCGCACCTGGCTGGCGGCCCGGCGCCCCGCTCGCTGACGCCCGTCACCAGTCCTCAACCCCATACGAACAAACGAGGACACACGCCCTACGCGCGGCGAAAGACCGGCATGAAATTCAGATCGACCGGCGTCACCTAGCGGGTCTCGGAGGTGCCGGGTCAGTGACCTCCACGATCCCAGGCGAAAACTCGTCGGCGCTCATACCGGCATTCAGACCTGCAGACCGGAGGATCTGAACAATGGCATGCCCCATTGCCTGCTTCACCACGCCCATGTGGAGAACCGAGGGATGTTCGACGTCTCCGGCGCCAAGCCTCTTGAACGCCACTTCTGTCAGCACGCCGGATGGAACCCACACAACTGCCACTTTGGCACCTTCCGACTGAAGTCCGAAGCCGCCAGGACGTGGCTCGGAGAACGACGAGGGGAAGAGGCCCGCGATACGCAACTCGCGCGCCACTTTGATTTCGAGCGCATTTTCGTTCACACGCAAATCCTAGGACACGGCCCCGGCGAGTCCGCATACGACTGGGGCTCGGGACCGATCATCCGGCCCCGAGCCCCAGCCCTCACCTGCCTCCGCTTGCCCGGCGGATCATCCCTGCAAGCATGTCGTTCGCCACTGAGTTGATCAACGCGTTATTACCCCATGGAACGGACCAGGTAATCCGCGCATTCGGACTCATGAAGGCGGGAAGCTTGCCTGCACACACGGGGCAGGGCTGCCGCTCGCTATAGAGGTCTGTAATACCCCCGACGTTGTGCCCGTTCGCCTGGAGGGCCTTGATCTGGTCGATGATGTGGTCTTCGGAGTGGTATCCGTCACCCTGACTGAAGCCTACGATCAGCCCGTCATGTCCCTCGACCCTCGCCACTGCGACGTTCGGCCCAGGACGCTCAAGATAGGGCCCAGCGGGGAACCCACCGTCGACCCGTGCTTGATACGCGGCACTGCTCAGCTCGTCACTATTGTAGGGAACTTCCCCACCACAGTTGTGGACGAGCAGAGGCGCATGGCCAGCCACCACATAGTACGTGTGCGTGCTGAGGTGCTGTCATCTGCGTTTTCGCAGGTCAGCGGAATTCGGCCAGTCCGTGGGCGTGCGTGGAAGTGCCGTGTTGTGCGCCCCTGTTGCCGTCGGCGTTGCCGTCAGACGGCAACGTACGTGAGGGCGGCGGAATGGGCTTTGGCCGGTGTCCTGTTCGGGTTGGGGTCGGGCATGGTCAGGGGGCCGTACGCTGGCCGGCAACTCGGGCAGGCTTTGGAGCTGCCCGGAATTTGAACGAGTGGCCCCCTGGCCTTGCCCGACGCGGGCCCCGGCCCGAACAGGTGGGTAAAGCCCATGGAGCCGACCGACCCACCCACGAGCTACGCACCAGCCGACTCCCTGCCGCTGCCTCGCCGTCGGCCTCGCGTTCGTCGTGCGGACGCGTCCCACCTTCTCCGCGCTTCCGGCACAACGCTGCGCTGTTTCTGCGCGGCCTGGTCGCTGGCCGGCCCGCGGTGGCGGAGCCGAGAGCGGGCCGGGTGGGCGGCCGTGCCGCGCGCGACCCGCGTCAGCGGGTCGCCTTGAAGACGTAGAGAAAGTTTGGACGCATCCCGCTTCGGCGGTACGCCCTGGCTGTCGGTTGAGCGTTCGGCTGGGCTGCTGGCCTGGTGTGATGTCTGCGGGTCGCGGGTCCTGTTCCGGCTGGCGGTGGTGGTTCTACTCGGCTCGGGTGACCTTGGCGTGGTCGGTGAAGACGCGTCTGAACAGGTCGTGGCCGGTGCGTCCGGTGTGGCGGAGTGCCCAGTCCTGTGCGGCTTCCTGTTCATCGCGCGGGCCGGACTCGGCTCCGCAGTCGGGCGCGGTGCAGAACGCCTCGTAGGTGATGCCACCTTCGGGTGCGTGGCGGATGGTGTGTGTGATGCGCCGGTAGACGGCGCGGGGGGTCACTGGTGGCCCTCGGGGTGGCGTCGCATGTAGACGTTGCAGTCACTGACGGTGGTCATGTCGCCGACCACGCGAGCACCTGCGCAAGTGGGCCCACATGCTCGGCTTCCGCGGCCACTTCTCCACCAAGACCCGCACCTACTCCACCACCCTCGGCGCCCTCCGGGCCGCCCGAGCCGCCTGGCAACGCCGCCACACCCCTCCGCCCTCACCGACCACCCTCGTCCTCGCCCACTGGGCCTACGACGGCACCGGCCTCACCCCCGACCTCGAACGCCTCGCCGTTCTCATCGGTGGCGGCCCAGCGCGCGAGCAGGAGGTGACGGCCGGTGCGTGACGACGAACTCCTCACCGTCCCCGAGGCAATGGCCCGCCTCAAGATCAGTCGCTCCGCGCTCTACGACCTCCTGCGCACCCGGCGCCTGGCCTCGCTGGCCATCGGCCGCACCCGCCGCATCCCCGCCCACGCCCTCGCTGACTACGTCCAGCGCCACCTGGAAGAGGCCGCCCGATGACCGCCCCCAAGCGCAAGAAGGCCCGCGCCAGCGGCGAAGGCACCATCTACCAGCGCAAGGACGGCCGCTGGGAAGCCGCAGGCTACGTCCTCGCCGCCAACGGCACCCGCAAACGCGTCCGCGTCTACGGCAGCACGCGGAGGGAAGCCGCCGACAAACTCGCCGAGATGATCGCCGACAGCAACCGCGGCCTGCCCGTCGCCACCGCTGACGGCACCCTTGGTGACTACCTGACGTACTGGCTCGGCAGTGTCGCGGTCCACCGGCTTCGCGAGAACACCCACACGCGCTACTCCGCCTGCGTCCGCCTCCACCTCATCCCCGGCCTCGGCGCCAAGAAGATCGCGAGGCTCACCGCCAGGGACGTCCGCACCTTCCTCGACCGGCTCCGCACCACCTGTCAGTGCTGCACCCAGGGACTCGACGCCGAGCGGAAGAGGTGCTGCGCGGTCGGCGAGTGCTGCCAGAAACGGCTGTCCGCCTTGACCGTGACCTACGTGCACTCGGTGCTCAAGTCCGCACTGGAACACGCCGTCCGCGAAGACGAGCTGCCGCGCAACGTCGCCCGGAACGTCAAGACCACCAGGCACCAGCCCAGGCGCTTCCGGCCCCTTACCGCGGCCGAGGCCCGCCAGTTCCTCGACGCCGCCCACACCGACCGGCTCCACGCGCTCTACGAACTCGCCCTCCGCACCGGACTCCGCAAGGGCGAACTCCTCGGCCTCCACTGGGAAGAACTCGACCTCACCACCGGAACGGCCAGCGTCCGGCGCTCGCTCCAGCGCACCCGCAGCGGCGGCCTCACACACCTGCCCACCAAGACCCGCGCGTCCGAACGCCGAATCGCACTCCCCACCGAATGCCTCCGCTCCCTCAAGAAGCACCAGGAACGCCAGGACAAAGAGCGAGAGACAGCAGGATCGGCCTGGACAGACAGCGGCCTCGTATTCACCACGCCGACTGGCCAGCCTCTCGACCCTGCCAATCTCACTCGCCGCTTCCGCAGCTTCCTCAACCGGGCCGGACTCCGCCGCATCCGCTTCCACGACCTCCGCCACTCCACCGCAACCCTGCTCCTGGAACAGGGCGTCGACCTCGTCGTCATCAAGGAACTCCTCGGCCACGCCCACATCGGCGTCACCGCCGGCGTCTACGCCCACGTGAGGCTCCGTCTCCAACGCCAAGCCATCAACGCGTTGGGACACGCCCTCGGCGACCAGGACGACGAGCCCGACGGCCCGCCCGCCGCTGCCGTCGTCCGCTGACGTTGCCGTCAGCGTTGCCGTCAAACCCGCTGTAGGGCCCCGCCAGACCATATTTCTGGCGGGGCCCTACAGCGGTCTCCTGCATCCCACGGGTAGCGATTAGCAGCAGCCCGGAAGGAACCGATCGCCTTACGGCTCTCAATGCGAGCCGTAAGACGACAAGGGTTTTCTCAGGCAATCGGACTTCTATCGGGATCCAATACGTTGACGCCTTCCGCGTCCAGCATGGATTCGAACTCGTCAAGAGTTTCGCGCTTGATGAAATCAGCCTCGCTCTTGTGGATCGGAAGCAGCCACAGGAATCGCGCACCACCCGCTTCCGTCGGAGCCCATTCAAGTTCAGGCCCGTAGGGATACGGCAGACTCACCAGGAGGTGATCCATGCGAGAATCGGGCATCCAGGGGCGGCCAATATTGATGACCGATCCCACGTGCAACTGATGAGCCTCGAACGAGTGATAGTGACTCACCATTGCCAGCGTTTCCGAGTGAACGTCGGCAGCCACGGGCGACATTACGAAGAACTCGATTCCGCCGACTGTAGATCCATGCACAGAGGAACCGACTGTCACGTAGACCCAGGCCTCACCAGCACGCTGGGGGTAGACCCGATAGGTGGCGAAGTGCGGAACTCGCTCCAGGATCGGCCCGCGATCCCAGGGGGCAGATTCCACAATATGGCCGTCCCAGAATCCCCGAACATGCCGCTCAAGGGCCGACAATCGTTCGCTTTCTTCGGTCATAGTTCCAGATTCCTCTTTATCGCCTTGGAGACCTTCGCCATCTCGGCCCCCTGCGATCGCTGGCAGGCCTGACATGCAGCCCCATTGATGCCGTCATTCCTTGCGTAGGCTCTTCGCTCCGCGTTCGTCATCTCCGACCCGCCGCCGCGATAGTAGTGGAGAACAAGCGGCGGATCATGCTCGGGAACGGGGGCATGAGCGGTTCCTGATGTCATCGTAGCGCCGCACTCCGGGCACGGCTGTCCCTCACCCGCCGCTCGCGCCGCACGGCCGCCAGGGCCATTTGTCTGAGAACCGCCGTAGTGCGTAGCCCGACTGTACGGAACTGTGGCCGTGACCGGGTTTTCCAGGTCACTCGCAACCCCGCTGGAATCCACTTCGAACCGAGCGCCACCGCAATTGTGAACGAGGACCGGAGTGGCGCCTGCCAGCACATAGTACGTGTGCTGGCTGAGGTGCCGTCATCTGTGTTTTTGCAGGTCAGCGCAATTCGGCCAGTCCGTGGATGTGCGTGGAAGTCCCCTCCTGTGCGCCTGTGTTGCCGTCGGCGTTGCCGTCAGACGGCTGCGCGCGTGAGGTCGGTGGAGTGGGCTTTGGCCGGTGTCCTGCCCGGGTTGGGGTCGGGCATGGTCAGGGGGCCGTACGCTGGCCCGGCAACTCGGGCAGGTCGTGATCCTGCCCGGAATTTGAACGAGTGGCCCCCTGGCCTTGCCCGACGCGGGCCCCGGCCCGGGGAGGTGGGTAAAGCCCACGGAGCCGACCGCCCCCACCTCCGGGCCTCCGCCCGGCCAACTCCACACCGTCGCCTCGTCGTTGGCCTGACGCTCGCCGGCCCGGCGCGTCCGGCTTCTCCTCGCTTCCGGCGCAACGCTGCGCTGTCTCTGCGCGGCCTGGTCGCTGGCCGGCCCGCGGCGGCGGAGCCGAGAGCGGGCCGGGTGGGCGGCCGTGCCGCGCGACCCGCGCCAGCGGGTCGCCTTGAAGACGTAGAGAAAGTTTGGACGCATCCCGCTTCGGCGGTACGCCCTGGCTGTCGGTTGAGCGTTCGGCTGGGCTGCTGGCCTGGTGCGATGGCCCACGGGTTGTGGGTCCTGTTCCGGCTGGCGGTGGTGGTTCTACTCGGCTCGGGTGACCTTGGCGTGGTCGGTGAAGACGCGTCTGAACAGGTTGTGACCGGTGCTTCCGGTGTGGCGGAGTGCCCAGTCCTGTGCGGCTTCCTGCTCGGCGTGGGGTCCGGATTCGGCTTCGCAGTTGGCAGCGGTGCAGAACGCCTCGTAGGTGATGCCGCCTTCGGGCGCGTGACGGATGGTGTGAACGACGTGCCGGTATACAGCGCGGGGGCTCACTGATGGCCCTCCGGGTGGCGTCGCACGTAGACGTTGCAGTCGCTGACGGTGGTCATGTCACCGACCTCGCGGGCCCGGTCGCGCACGTTGGCCAGCTCCGCGCACCCCGCACAGCCCTCAACGGGTACCGGCTCCAGCTCCAGGCGCAAGGGGAGTTCAACTGGCGGGGTCGAGTACCTGGTCGGCTCCGTCACTGCACATCGCCACCTCTCGAACGTCACATGGCTGACCTCTTGACAGGTCGGTGCTCTAGTTCAGTATTCGAGTGGCCGAAGCACTCCCGCTACGGTTCGTAGTGCACTAGTGTGCCTCACTGACATCACGTCAACTCAACTGAGGGGCACGCCTTATGCCCAGTCCCAGGACGTTCACGAAGATCGCGGATCACTTCCGGGAGCGCATCCTGTCGGGAGAGCTTGAGCCCGGCGCCAAGCTGCCGACGAACCGGGAGATCGCCGGCCAGTGGCAGGCCGCAGCTGCCACAGTGTCCCGGGCCTTGCAGGCCCTTCAGGTGGAGAACTTCATCCGCACCACCCCCCGCGGTACCTACGTCGCCGACGACCCTCGCTGGACACTGTCGGCGCGGGACCGGCTGGCCCGTGTCCAGCGGGTGAAGTCGTTCCTGGCCGAGGGCGAGACGAGCCGGGTGACGGCGGCCGAGCTGATCACGCCGCCGCTGTACGTGGCGGAGATCTTCGACCTGGAGCCCGGAGATCAGGTGGTGCGGCGCGAGTGGCTGGCCGGCCGGGGCAAGACCAGGACCGTGTTCGCCGTGACCTGGTACCCGGCCCCGTTCGCCGCCCTCGTACCCGACCTGCTGAACACCGCCCCGGGCCGCAATCACGGACTGTCCGCCCGGGTCCTGGAAGCCACCGGGCGCACGATCACCCACGCCCGAGACGACATGCACGCCCGCCCCGCCGACGCCCGAGAGGCGAGCGCACTGGGGCTGCCGGTCGGCTCCCCGATCCTGGCCGGCGCCCACCGCTGGTCGGACGCGGAAGGAATCATCGAGTACGGGGAGTGGTGTCTGCCGCCCCAGTTCACCATCGGCTACGAGTACCAGCCCTGACCGGTCAACGCGAAGCGTCCCCTAAGGCCAACCTGCGGCCTTCGGGGACGCCGTCGTTCACATGCCCCTCTCAGTCGGCGGCGCGGCCTTCGAGACGTTCGACGCGCTCCTCCAGCTCCTCGATCCGCTCCAGGGCGCGTTCCAGCTTGTAGGTCAGATCCGCCACTCCGGCCACCGCCGGGAACTCATTCCGTGGGGCAGTCGGCGCTTCGTCCGGCTCGTCCAGCGGCTGCACCGTGACCGGCACCTCTGTGCCGAACTCGCCTCCCACGACGACGTACGCCATCGACCCGTTCCGCTGGTGGGCCTTCTTCATCCTGCCCTCCAGAGTGAGGAAGGTCAGTGCCTGGTCTGCGGATTCCGGGTCGCCGCCGATCGTGTCGACCACGTCGTCCACGGTGACCCTGGCCCCTCTGGCCAGTGATCCATCTCTGATCTTGCGGACCAGGCGGCCGTGGATGAGCTGGGTGGCGAAGCCGTGGTCGTCCCAGTCGCGTACGTAGACCTCGTCGCCGGGCAGTTCGCCGGGGTAGCGCAGGAGGAAGTTGCCAGCCAGCAGGGCGATGGCGTTGGTGACGACGTTGAGTGGCACCGCGTAGTGCTCCGCCAGGACCTCGCGGGCCGGGAGCCTGGCGCCGGGTGCCAGGCTCCCGGAGTAGATCTGCTGTTGGAGGTCGCCGGCGACCTTCTCGAAGGCGTCCTCGAAGTCGGCCGAGCGCGTGACGAACGTGCCGCGCCCCTGGCGGGCGATGACCCAGCCCTCGTTCCGCAAGAGCCGGATCGCCTTCTGCACGGTCAGGCTCGACGCCTTGTAGGTCTGCATGAGCTGGCTCTGCGTCGGCAGGAGCTGACCTGGACGCAGTTCGCCGTCCCGGATCTGCTGCCGCAGGTCGTCCGCGATGCGCTCGAACGTCAAACGCGCTTCGTCAGCAGCAGCCATGTCCATCCCTGATCCGAGTCCGAGTCCATCCGCCGCAGGCCGCCCGCTGACTGTCGTGTTTCACCAGCTCAGCCGCCTCACGGGCTCAGGGTAGCCGCCTGATGGATGGACCACCGCAGGAAACGAATGGAACTCAATAGGGATGGACTTCGGATGGAATGAATGTATGGTTGCGGCACACGATCACCCACACGGGTGACTCACACCCCTCTACCTGGAGGTCTGCCGTGAAGACCATGCCCATCGACCAGTCCCAGGCACTGATGATCCTGGCCTCCGAGCCCCGCCCGCAGTTCAAGGACCGCGAGGGCCGGCAGCCCGCGATCGACCGGGGCACCGGCGCCCACGTGCACCTGGTGGACGTGATGTTCGCCTTCAACGGCCGCGCCGAAGTGATCGCCGTGAAGATCCCCGAGCCGGGTCTCGGCAAGGGTCTGAAGGTCGGCCTGCCGGTGGCTTTCACCGGACTTGTCGCCTCGGCCTGGGAGAACGAGATCAACGGCAAGGACCGGCACGGCGTCTCCGTCCGCGCCGACGCCATCACCGTCAAGGCAGGCGCCTGATGCCCGAGAACTCCCTTGGGCTCGCGCTTCTGGTCGTCTCCGGCCTCGGCGCGCTCGGGCTGCCGGGCTGGGCCGGGTACTGCTTCGCCCGCTGGTACCGGGCCGATGCCGAGACCCGGGTCAGCCTGCGGCAGGCGCGGCTGATGCGTTGGGGTTGGAAGCGGCTCGCCCCGATGCTGGGCCTGGCCGTCAAGGACGCCACCCCGACCGTGCTCCAGCAGTACGGCCCGCAGGAGCAATCACCGAAGCCGCGCGCGCTGGTGCCGCGCCTGCACACCCGCGCCGATGCCTTCGGCGTCACCGTCACTGCCGATGCCCTGCCGCAGGTGGGGCTCAGCGCCTGGCAGGACGCCAGCGAGGGCTTGTGCGACGCCTGGGGCATGCGGCGCATCCGCATCAGTCAGCCCAAGCCCGGAGTGATCGTCGCGCGCGGCTTCCGGCGTGAGCCGTTGAAGGCGGTGATCCGCTCGCCGCTCCTCGGTCCGGACGGCTCCCCGGTCTGCCGACCGGGGCAGTTCGTCTCCACCGATGACGTACTGCTCGGCTGGGACGAGGACGGCACCCCCATCGTGCTCAACCTCGCGTACTCCGCGCACGCCCTCGTCGCCGGCGTCACCCGCTCCGGCAAGTCGATCACCGTCAACACCATGCTCGCCTACGCCTCGCTCATGCGGGACGTGCGGCTGATCGTGATCGACCCCAACCTCGGCGCCGTCGCGTCCTGGTGGCGTACCGCCTACAAGGTCTCCGACGCCATCCACCCCGACGAGCCGACCGAGATCCTGCGCTGGGTGCGTGAGGAGATGCAGCGCCGCGAGCGGCTGTTCTGGTCCGGCCGCACCGACCGCATCACCGACTTCAGCCCCGAGCTGCCGCTACTGCTCGTGGTGATCGACGAGGTCGCGAACTACACCCGCCACCCTGACCGCAAGGCCCGCGAACGCTTCGAGGCCGAGCTGCTGGCCATCGCCAGCCAGGGCGCCAAGTTCGGCATCCGGCTGTGGCTGCTCACCCAGAAGCCCTCCGCCGACGTGCTCACCACCGCCGTACGCACCAACCTGTCCGCCCGTATCTGCCACCGCGTCGACACCGTCGAGGACTTCCTGCACCTCTTCCCCGACGGCCGGGAACTCGACATCACCGCCGCCGACCGCACCATGCCCCAGGGCGTCTCCATCGCCTCCGTCGGCGACATGCGCACCCCCGTCCGGCTGCGCTCGGTCTACCTGCCCACCGAAGCCTGCTGGCAGATCAACGACCTCATGTGCGCCGAAGGGCTCAAGGTCCGCGAACTGCCCGACCGCGTCGACCTGGACAAGGCCGCGTGAACGCCGCCTCCTGGTCCCGCTTCGCAGTGACCCCCGGCAAGGGCGTGTAGTCGCCAAACCCTCGCCCCTGCCGGGGCCTCCCTCCCATCCATCCACGGCATACGTGTGTGCCGCAGTGCAGAGAGGTCCCGCCAGCATGCCACCGCACGACCCCACCACCACAATCCCCCGCCCCGAAACCGCCACGGCCGCGCTGCCCACGTTCACCGGGTACCGGAACCTGCTCGGCCTGGTCCGGCAGCTGTCCTCACTCGGCGGGTGCGCCCAGCCGATCCGGCTCGAAGGCCAGCGCACCGAGATCGACGCCTTCACCGGCGAGATCCTGCGCGAACTGAAGTCCAAGGAACTGCCCGCCGGACAGCTCCTGGTCCGCTGCGGCAACCGCCGCACCACCCGCTGCCCCTCCTGCGCCGAGCTCTACCGCCAGGACACCTACCACCTCATCGCCGCCGGCCTGCGCGGCGGCAAGACCATCCTCGAACAGGTCGCCACCCATCCCCGCGTCTTCGCCACTCTCACCGCACCGTCGTACGGACCCGTGCACGGGCGACGCGTGGGCGGCTCCGCCCGCTGCCGTTGCGGACGCACTCACGCCAAGGGTGACCCGCTCCTCGGCACACCGCTCGACGCCGAGCGGTACGACTACACCGGCGCGGTGCTGTGGAACGCCCACGCCCCGGCCCTGTGGGCCCGCTTCATGCTCCACCTGCGCCGCACCATCGCCGCCGCAGCTGGTGTCCCGCAACGCCTGCTGCACAAGGTCGTTCGGGTCTCGTACGCGAAGGTCGCCGAGTACCAGCAGCGCGGGTTGATCCACTTTCACGCCGTGATCCGTCTCGACGGCCGCGCGGGCCCCTACACCCCGCCGCCCGCCTGGGCCACCCCCGAACTCCTCGCCGACGCCATCCGGATCGCGTCCACCCGTGCCCACATCGACGGGCCCGAAATCAACGGCCGCGCCCGCTCCTTCGCCTTCGGCGAGCAGATCGACACCAGGATCATCCGGTCCTCCGCCTTCCAGGGCGGGACCACCATCACCGAGGGCAAGGTCGCCGGATACGTCGCCAAGTACGCCACCAAGGGCACCGAAGCCGCCACCGGCACCCTCGACCACCGGCTGAAGAGGATCACCGACCTCTGGTTCGAGTCCGTACCCGAGCACGCCGCCCGCATGATCCGCACCGCCTGGACCCTCGGCGCCCGCGACGACCTCAAGCACCTGAACCTGCGCAAGTGGGCCCACATGCTCGGCTTCCGCGGCCACTTCTCCACCAAAACCCGCGCCTACTCCACCACCCTCGGCGCCCTCCGGGCCGCCCGAGCCGCCTGGCACCGCCGCCACACCCCTCCGCCCTCCCCGACCACCCTCGTCATCGCCGACTGGGCCTATGACGGCACCGGCCTCACTCCCGATCTTGAACGCCTCGCCGCACTCATCAACGGTGGCCCGGCCCACAAGAAGGCGGTGACGGCCGGTGCGTGATGACGAACTCCTCACCGTTCCGGAGGCCATGGCCCGCCTCAAGATCGGACGCTCCGCCCTCTACGACCTCCTGCGCACCCGCCGCCTGGCCTCCTTGACGATCGGCCGGGCCCGCCGCATCCCCGCCCACGCTCTGGACGACTACGTCCAGCGCCACCTGGAAGAGGCCGCCTGATGACCGCGCCCAAGCGCAAGACGGCCCGCGCCAACGGCGAGGGCACCATCTACCAGCGAAAAGACGGCCGTTGGGAAGCCGCAGGCTACGTCCTCGCCTCCGACGGCACCCGCAAACGCGTCCGCGTCTACGGCAGCACACGAAGAGAAGCCGCCGACAAACTCGCCGAGAAGATCGCCGACAGCAACCGCGGTCTCCCCGTCGCCACCGCCGACAGCACCGTCGGCGACTACCTGACCTACTGGCTCGGCAGCGTCGCCGTCCACCGGCTCCGCGAGAACACCCACACCCGCTACACCGCATGCGTCCGCCTGCACCTCATCCCCGGCCTCGGCACCAAGAAGATCGCGCGCCTCACCGCCAAGGACGTCCGCACCTTCCTCGACCGGCTCCGCACCACCTGCCGGTGCTGCACCCAGGGCCTGGACACCGAACGGCAGGCGTGCTGCGCCATCGGCGAGTGCTGCCAGAAGCAGTTGTCTCCATCGACCCTGATCTACGTGCACTCGGTGCTCAAGTCGGCACTGGAACACGCCGTCCGAGAGGACGAGCTGCCCCGCAACGTCGCCCGGAACGTCAAGACCACTACGAACCGGCCCAGGCGCTTCCAGCCCCTCACCGCGACCGAAGCCCGCCGGTTCCTCGACGCGGCCCGCGCCGACCGGCTCCACTCGCTGTACGAACTCGCGCTGCGCACCGGACTCCGCAAGGGGGAACTCCTCGGCCTCCACTGGGAAGACCTCGACCTCAACGCCGGAACAGCCAGCATCCGCCACTCGCTCCAGCGCACCCGCACCGGCGGCCTCACCCATCTGCCCACCAAGACCCGGGCGTCCGAGCGCCGTATCGCGCTCCCGACCGAGTGCATCCACTCTCTCAAGAAGCGCAAGGAGCGGCAGGACAGGGAGCGCGAAACGGCTGGGTCGGCCTGGAGCGACGGCGGCCACGTCTTCACCACCCCGGCCGGCAGACCTCTCGACCCTGCCAACCTCACCCGCCGCTTCCGCACCTTCCTCGACCGGGCCGGACTCCGACGGATCCGCTTCCACGACCTCCGCCACTCCACCGCCACCCTGCTCCTGGAACAAGGCGTCGACCTTGTCGTGATCAAGGAACTGCTGGGCCACGCGCACATCGGCGTCACCGCTGGCGTCTACGCCCACGTACGCCTGCGTCTCCAACGGCAAGCGATCGACGCCCTCGGCAACGCACTCAGCCCGACGGACAACGACCCCGACGACCCACCCGACGCAGCCGTCGTCCGCTGACGTTGCCGTCAGCGTTGCCGTCAAACGCCCGAGAGGCCCCACCGGAATGTATCCGGCGGGGCCTCTTCACATGGCGCGATGGCGATTTGGGAATCAAGCCGAGATATTTCGACTGCGGATACTATTTACCCTCTCAACTTCCATCGGGCCAGTCATCCGGAAGATTATCGATATCTCCACTGGCCGCCAGCCTGCGCCACGGGAAGGGACACGGTCACTTGCCCGGATAGTCACCGACTGCCACATCATCGAGGAAAGCACTCCAGAAACCGTTCGGATCCTCCGTGGAGGTCGAATCAAGGCGTTGGAGTTCGAAGCGGAGCCGATCTGCTGCCGCTTCAGATACATCCAGATCCCTATCGATCCCATACAGCGGGAGCATTCCATTCAGCATGACCAAGGAATCAACAAAGGCGGCGATGTCTCGATTTATAACCAGAGGTGCCGCCGGGCTCCATGAGGCCAAGAGAAGCACCTGCCCGGTGTCTGAATCGATGCAGATTTCATCGTCTTCACGAGAATAGCCGATGGTGACGCCGTTGACGCTATACCCGAGATCCGCACATGACGGAACAAGCAGCCCGTCAACTGCGCGAAAGATAGTGAGAACAGCCCGCGGAACCCCATGATCTTCCAAAAAGCGCCGCACCTCAGGCGCCACCACTGACGGCACGCCGTCAGGATACTTAGAGAACTCAAGGTGCGGTGCCACAAACATCACGGCCTTTCTTATCCGAAGATCGATTTAATTACCCCGCGCAGGGCAGTCCTTGCCGCTGGCCTACTAGCCGGATCCGCGAACGGGATTGAATAGGTCAACTGCACGTCGGCAGGGAGCGAAGGAAGAACAGCGCGCTTCCCGCCGGGCCCTTGACACCTTGGGCACATTCCGTACTCGGTATACATTTCGGCAATGTTGCTTCCGCCTCCTGCTTTTTGCACAAGGTACTCTTCAGCGTGACCCGCATCATCAGAATGAGCCGTGATGATGTCTCCATTTCGGAGTCTCGCCGCTCCGTACAAATTTCCTCGGTTATTGTCAAGCAGTCGCTGAAACACCGTAGCGCGACTCAGTTCAGTCGAACCGTGCTCGACTTGTTGTCCTACGTCTCCGCAGTTGTGAACGAGTACCGGCGTAGCCCCAGCCAGCACATAGTACGTGTGGACATCGGAAACGGTCAGGTTATGGACCGTCGCGTCCTGCGACGTCCAGCGTTCGACCGCGCCGATCTGGACCCACGTGCCCGCGCTCGTCTGGAGCCACTGGCCCGGCTGCAGGTCCGTCGCGTCGAGCCACTTGCCCAGTTCCGGGACCCAGAAGGGGTGGCCGTCGGTCGCGGTGATGTCGGCCGTCTTGGTGCCGGCCGCGCCGTCGACGTCGATCGTGACCTTGACCAGGTGCTTGAGGCCCTGGCCCTTGATCTCCGCCGTGACTGTCTCGATGCGGGTCTCGCCCGTCTTCGGGTCGGTCGCGACGACCTTGTCGCCGGTCTTGACCTGCTCGATCGGCTTGGTGGAGCCGTCGGCCATCAGGACGTTCGTGCCGGGCACGAAGCTGTTGCTCGCGGTCTTGCAGGAGCCACCGGACGAGCCGCCGTTGCTGCGGGACGAGCCGCCCGAGTTGCCGCCGGCCTTCGACGTGCTGACCTTGCCGCCGCCTCCGCCGCCGCCCTTGCCCTTGCCGGAACCGGCCGCGGACGAGGACTTCGGGGCCGCCTTGGCCTGGGCCTGCTTCTGGACCGGGTTACCGGTCTTCTTGGATTCGTTGACCGCCTTGTTACTTGTGGTGTTGACCTTCTCCGGCGGCTTCTTCTTGGCCGCTTGCGCGGCCTTCTTGGCCTTCTCGATCGCCGCCTTCTTGGCGTTGAGCGCCGCCGCCTCGGCCGCCCTCGCGGTCTTGAGGACGATCTCAGCCGCCTTCTTCGCTGCCCTGAAGGCCTGGATCGCTCCGATCGTGCGGTCGATGGCCCTGATGACGCCCGGAATCTTGAAAGCCTTCGACCACGGGATCAGGTCGAAGATGAAGCTTCCACAGCCCCAAAGGTCACCACCGAAGCAGGCCACGGCGTCATCCAGCGAGGGGATGAACTCGCTCAGGACAGCCCAGGCAGCGGCCAGGATCACCGAACTCAGCGACTTGCCCATCGTCGCCTGGGCCTGTGCGACCTCAGCAGCCGAAAGGCCCGCGCCCGCCAACGCCGCCGCCCGCTCCGACGCCGTCAGGCTGATCGCCAGCCCCGTCGGATCAGAGTGCGTCACCGGGTTGTTGTGCGCGTACGCGTACCCGTTGGACTGCAGCGGGTCGTTCAGGTCGAGCACCGGGTCGACGGACAGGAAGCGGCCGACCACCGGGTCGTACAGACGGGCGCCGAGCGGCGTGTAGCCGGACGCCGATTCCTCGGTCTTGCCCAGGAAACCCTTGTGCGTCTCAATGCTGGCCGACGCCTTGTCGATGCCCCGGCTGTTGCCGAACGGGTCCTGCTTGCGGATCAGTACCGGCTGCTTGTCGAAGAGCCCGACCTCCGCGTACGGAGTTCCCTGGTGGTCCATCGTCACGGCGCGGAGCCTTGACCCGCCGGTGCCGTACGCGACGCGCACCACCGCACCACCCGGGGCGGCGTAGGTGCGCTGAGTGCTGACGAGGACCCCGCCGCGCTGGGCGATCACCTCGGCCTCGCCCAGGTGGAGCGTGGCCTGCTTGCCCGTGATGGTCAGCAGTCGACCGCCATCGGGGCCGTAGATGTGACGGGTGTCGTTCTGCGCCGCCCACAGCTGGGCCGCGGCGGTGCCGCTGCAGGTCGCGAGCACGACCGGCGTGCTGTTGGCGCTGAGCCCGTCCTTGACGGCCAGGCACAGACCGGACGCGACGTGCGTCAGCTGTCCGGACGCGTTACGGCGCAGCTCCTGCGCGGGCAGACCGTCACACTTCTGGACCTGCACCTCCGAGCCGGCCGTGTTCGCCACCGGCCGGACACACCAGGTTTCCTGCACCGACAGGGTGCCCACGTTCGGGTCGGGCTGAGCCCCCTCCCTCGGAGCGGGCTTGGGGGTGAACCGGAAGTTCTGCGCCCCCGAGGCGTTGCAGACGTACAGCTGGATGGCCTGCCCGGCCGCGGCGCGCCCGGACCTGAGGTCCAGGCACTTGTCCGCGAGCCCGACGTACGGCGTCTTGCCGCCGCTGCCCTGGCCCGTGATCCGGTCGATCTGACCGTCATGCGTCCAGGACAGCTCCTGCTTGTCGCCGTTCTCGATCGAGGTGACCGTCTTGGTCTCGCCGGTCACCTCGTACAGACGCGTGGCCTCCGCCTTCACGGCGGCACCGGCCGGCGTCGTGTACGTCTTCGACACCTTGGTCAGCGTGCTCGGCTGGCTGCCGTCCGCCTTGCCGTAGGTGTACGTCGTCTCGGCGTCCTTGGCCGTGACGCCGCCGAGGTCCTTCTCGGTCAGCTTGGTGCGGTTGCCGAGCAGGTCGTACTCGTACTCCTGCCAGTACCCGGAACCGTCCGTGCCCGCGACGGCGTTGATCGTGCCGTCGGTGTTCTTCGGGCCGGCGGAACACGAAGTCGCACCCTTGTCGGTCCACGCCTGCTTCAGCTGGCCCAGCGGGTCGTACGAGAAGCACTGGCGCTCGTCGATCCCGGTGGAGTGCTCCTTGATCCCGGTGACGTTGCCCGCCGGGTCGTAGGTGTACGAGCGGTGCGAGACCAGGTTGCCGCCGACCAGGGACGTGTCCCCGGTGTTCTCGCGGTAGGCGTACTGGTCCTTCAGCTCACCGCTGGCCTCGTCGAAGGTGTTCTGCGTCCACACCCGGTACGGCTGCGCGCCCAGGGTCGAGCGCATGACCTGGCCGTACGGCGAGTAGACCGTCTCCGAGCCGTACCAGTCCTTGCCGGAGATCGAGAGCGGCAGGCCGTCCTTGTTGTAGCGGACGACGAGCTTCTCGGCGGCGAGAGAGCCGACCGCGGGGAGCGAGGCCTCTTCCAGCTGTCCGGTGTCGGAGTACTGGTAGCCGTACGTGTACGAGCTCTGCAGACCCCAGGTGTCGGCGATCGACTGAGGCAGGCTCAGCGTCGTCGAGGTCGGCTGGTACTCCTGGTTGTAGCCGTTGACCTGCTGCTTGTACGGCAGTCCGTCGGTGTAGCGGGTGACGGTGGCCGGCAGGCCCTTGGCGCCCGCGACCGTGTCGTACGTGAACTCCGACAGGAGCGTGCCGTCGGAGCCGCCCAGCTTCTGCTGGACCGGCCGGGACAGCTCGTCGTAGCCGTTCCAGACGGTCTTGCCGCGTGCGTTGGTGACGGTCACCGGCCGGTCGCGGTGGTCGTACTTCGTGCTGCTGGTGCCCGAGTTCGGGTCGGTGGACGAGTCCATCCGGCCGCGGTGGTCATAGGTCCAGGAGTACGTGTGCCGCTCGTCGGCGGCGTTCACCGCCTTCACCAGCTGGCCGCGGCTGTCGTACTCGTACTTCATCGACGTGAACCCGCCGGGAGCCGCCGGGTTGAAGGTGTCCACGCGGGACGTGCGGCCCAGCGCGTCGGTGAAGATCCTGTACGAGGCCGCACCCTGCGGGTTGATGACCTTCGACCAGTCCTGGCCGTACTCGTAGCGGGTCGCCCGCTCCGGGAACGCCTTCGACGTGGCTCCCTCGGACCCCGGCGCCTCGTACTTGAGCCAGGGGGTCTCCTGCACCACACGGCCCAGGCCGTCGTACGTGTACTTCGTGGTGTTGGGGACGGCCGTGTCGGCGTCCGGGGTGAACAGCTCGCCCGGCTTGGCCTTGTGCGTGAGGTAGGCGTTGTTGGTCTGGTAGACCTCACCCGCGCTGTTGTACAGCGTGTCGGTGATCAGGTGACCGCGACCACCGGTCGCCTCCTCCTGCGTCTGCCGCTCCCGGCCGAGGCCGTCGTAGATGGTGACGGACGTCTCGATCCGGTCCTTCTGACCGCGTGCGTACGTGGTGACGTACGGAGGCTTACGGATCATGTGATCCGGGTCGTCCGGGTGGGGCTCCTCCTTGGGGATGGTGTAAACGGCCCTGAAGTCCGGCACAGCCGTCGGCGTACGGCCCGGCCCCCACGCCTTGGAGAGCCGGCCCAGCGGGTCGTACTCCGCCTGACTGACGCGGCCGTTGACGTCCGTGGTCTTGACGCCCACGGACCGGCCCGGCTCCAGCTCCTGGATCTGCTCGTGACCGAGGGAGTTGCGCTCGGTCACCTTGAAGACCTGGCCGGTGGGCGGGTCGTAGGTGATCGTGGAGGACTTCTGGTCCGGGTCGGTCTTCCGGATGACGCGGCCGATGCCGTCGAAGCCGGTCGTGCCGTTGGTCTGGAACCCGGTGCCCTCGCCGTTCAGCGACCAGGACTCGGTGGCCAGGCCGCGCGTGGTGCCGGCGAGCGCCGCACCGTAGGCGGCACCGTCGTACGCCGTGCGCGTGCCGCCGCTCAGGGACTTCAGATCGCCGAAGTCGGCGTTCCCGCACAGAGTGGGCGAGGTCAGAGCCTGCTTGGTGAGACCGATGATGTTCTTGTCGATCTCGTGCACGTACTCGAGCTTCGAGCAGCTCTCGTCACCGGTCTTGCCGGTGTCACCCAGGAACTCGACCAGAGCGGGCAGGCCGTAGGTCGGCTCGTACATCGTCTTCGTCTCGACGATCCGCTCGGTGCGCTTGTCGTCACCCGTACCGGAGGACTTGGTGTACGACAGGGTCCGGGGCTCGGTGACACGCCAGGCCTTGAGGTCGCTCAGGCCGTCGTCACGGTCTCGCTTGGCGAGTTCGGTGGCGTCGGGAACGGTGATGGAGCGGGTCAGCCAGTCCGTGTCCGCGTCGCCGCTGCCGGAGTAGGTGAGCTCCTCGGCGATACGGCCGGCGAAGGGCTCCTCGTCCTTGGCTATCTCCTGGCCGTGGATGTCCTTGACCGGGATGGTGCTGCCCATGCCGCGGAAGTAGCGGACCACGGACTTGGTCTTGGGGTTGTTCGTGGCCGGGGAGTCCCCCGAACCCTCACCGTTGTCGGTGACGTTCCGGTCCACGCCGGTGATCGTGGTGGTCTGCTCGACCCCTGCGAACTGGGAGTACGTCCGCGTCGACTTCTTGGTGAACTCCGCCTCGGCGAGCCGCCAGCCGGGGTTCTTGTACGCGTACTGCGTCGTGGTCGCGTACGAGTCGGTGACGTTGGGAAGTTCCTCGATGGTGTCGACGACGTACTTGTGGAACCAGTCGATGTCCTCGACCTCGGGGTCCGGGTGCCAGAACGCCGGGTAGCAGAGCCGGTTGTTGGCCTTGAGCGCGGCCGTGTCGTTCTTGCCGGGCAGTCCGGTGCCGGTGGCGCAGTCGCCGGCCGGCTTCTTGTAGGTGACGACGGTCTCGCCGCCGTACTCGTTGATGACACGCGAGATCCGGAGCCGGGAGAAGCCGGGGGCCGCGTCGTCCTTGACGCGGTTGGGCATGTCCTCCGGGTTGTGCTCGAAACGCACCGCGTTGAGCGGCGTCTTCTCGCCGGTGTCTCCCTGCGGCCCGAAGCCGGTGCGCTGGATCGACTCCAGCCACAGGGCGGTGTTGGTACCCGTCCTGTGGATGGGGAAGTTCTGGTGAAGCGTGTAGGCGTCGACTTCCTGGCGGGCGGTCGTGCCCTGCTGGCGCTGGGACTCCGTCGTGATCGATGCCAGGCGCTTCCGGGACCAGAAGGTCGGGCCCGCGTTCCAGCAGGGCTTGGCCTTACGGCAGTTCAGGTCGGCCGGAGTGTCGTACCAGATCCGGTAGGCACCCGGGTCCTTCGAGGTGAAGTTGGCCTCGGAGCAGGTGAGGGATCCCTCGGTCTTGCACCGCTCGTCGACGGCGAACGTGACCCTGGCCGGGGCCTCGGCGGTGAAGATGCCGTCCTTGCGCTGGCCGTAGTCGATGTGCGACAGGTAGCCGTCACGGTGGTACTGGACCGGGGTGTTCCACTGGAAGTTGCGCGCGTAGTAGTTCGTGTCGCGCTGCCACCACAGGGACATGACGTTGCCGTGGACGTCCTCGACGTAGTCCAGGTTCCAGCGCCAGGCCTGGTCGCAGACGGACTTCGGCCAGTCGCCGGCCTTGTAGCAGGGCTCACCCGGGTGGTTGCCGTACACAGGAACCGCGAGGACGGAGTTCGTGTAGTCCTTGCCGTCGGTCCAGCCCGGCAGCTTGTTCATGCCGAAGTGGTACTTGGTGCCGTCCTTGGTGGTGACGACCCAGTACTCACCGTCCTGGTCCTTGATGTTCCCGTCGCCGGTGCGCGGGTCCCGGGAGGTGTCCTTCTTCAGCTCGATCGTGGAACCGTCACCGTTGGCGGTGAACCACTTCTCCTTCGTGGCGTCCCACACCAGCTCGGTGGTCGTGCCACCGAGCGAGAGGGTGGCGTTCTCCGAGCCGTAGCAGAGGTCCGCGGTGCGGTGCGTGGGGTTGTTGGACCCGGGCTTCTTCGAGTCCTGGCGGCATCCGGCGTACGTACGGGTGATGGAGCCGGGGTTGTAGTCCCAGCCGTCACCGATCCACGAGGCCTGGTTGTTCGTTCCCGAGGTGCGGCCGTCGACGGACTGCGAGGAGTACGAGAGGGCGACCTTCGGCATCAGGCCGCCGGCCGTCTCCGGGGTCTGCACCTGGTACGCGTACGTGAAGGCGCCCGACGAGGCGCCCGCCGACCAGGAGCCGGAGGACAGCAGCGGCGAGGCCGTGAAGTCGCCGGACCGGGAGGCGCCGGTGTCACCGACGGCGACGGTGGAGCTGCCCGAGGCGCTGACCACGGGAAGCGCGGCGGTGCGGACGGAGGCACCGGTGGGGGCGGAGGCGCCGGTGGGTGCGGGGGCGGCCTCGCCGCCCATCAGCTTGCCCACGGACACGGTGCCGGTGACGATCTGACGCTGCGGAGCGTTCTTCGCGACCCTGCTGCCGGTCGGAGCCTCCGACGCGGGCACCGTCTCCACCGAACTGGACAGCTGCTCGAACGAGTCCGAGCCGTCGCCGCCCGACATCGGCTCCGTACCGCCGCCACCGTCCGCGCAGTCGCCGGTCGTGGGCGCCGAGAAGACGCAGTCGGGCACGACCATGATGCCGAAGCGCTCGGATGCCCGGGGCCCGTAGAGGTCCTCGAAGCCGGCGGTGTCCACGCTGAGCGTGATCTCACCGTTCGGATCGGCGTCCGCCGGCGGCGTGATCTGCATGACCAGACCTGCCAGCCCGGCCTCCTGGGACGTCGACTGGGGCGCCAGATCGACCTTCCACTGACCGTCCACGTCCGTCGGCAGCGTGCCTTCGGCGACTCCGATCCCGACGGGCAGGCCGTTGCTGACCGGTACCGACTCTCCGGCAGGTGCGGTCGCCGGGTCGGCCGTACCGGCGCCCGACTGCCAGGGAGTGAGGGCGGTCGGAACATAGGGTTCGACCGGATCGACCTTGGCCGTGGACAGTTCCTTCGGCGCCGTGACATCCCCGTCGAGCGGCGCGTCCGGGGGCAGTTCGGGCAGCTTGACCTGCGCCGCGTCCTCCTCGCGGCTCATGCCGGGACCCGGTGCCGCCCACGCCTGCGCGCTCAGGCTCGTCACCGACAAGGTCGAGGACAACAGAAGGACGATCGCCGTGCGGCCGAGCCGCCGACGTCGTCGTTGTGACTCTGTCATGGCTGGGCGTCCCCGCCCCAGCCATGACAGCGGACCTGAAGCACGCATACGCGCCGACTCCCACTGAGGCAACCCAGACAAAAACCGATGAGGTGCGGAAACACCAAAGGGCGCACGCCTGCTCCAGGCGCACGCGTGTGCACCCTCTGTCATGAACGCCGCGCGATTCAAGATCAGGCAAAGCCACGGAACGTAAGGCGCGTGAGCTGCGCCACCACCTATAACCGCGCGAATTCCACCACCGGTGATCCTTTAGACGGATTGCCCTATTTGCCAAATATTGCTCCTCCCGGGTCACCAAAAAGCCTCACAGCAAGCAGAAATGGTCACTCAACGCGCAACCTCCGTCACAACATCACAACTTCACAACTTCCTTATCTGTGGACAGACCGTGAAAGCCATGTGATCGTTTGCGCGCCTGTGCCCCGCGGTCCGCCGTCCGGGGCTGTCTGTGCTGTCCCCATTCCGCTTGGTCCCTACGGGAGTAGACCGCCGTGACCGCGCCCCGCCTGCTCAGCCCCTTCGTGCGCACGCGCACCAGGCTGGCCTGCACCCTCGGCCTCGTTCTGGCCGCACTCACCGCTGCCCTGTTGCCCTGGTGGCAACCCGAAGCGCCCCCAACGGCCCAGCGGAACCAAGGGACCGAGGCGAAGCCCGCCTCGACTCCCCTGCGCGACGAGCAGGCCGCCATGGCCCAGGCGCGACGCACGGGGAAGCAGGTGCTCGTCGAGACGGCGACCACCGCGACCGAGCTGACCTGGGCCCTGCCGAACGGCCGGCTCCGCTCACAGATCCACGCCCTCCCGCAGCGGGCGAAGAACGCCCAGGGCCACTGGGCACCCATCGACAACACGCTCAAGCGGACCGGGAAGGCTCCGCGCGGGCTCGGCGTCCGGCCCGTGAACGTGCCTCTTCCGGTGCGGTTCTCCAGCGGCGACGCCGAGACCTCCCGCGCCGACCGCTCGTACGCCCGGGCGCCGCAGCCCGGTGACACCGTGCTCGCCGAGATGGACATCGACGGCCACACCGTCGCGTACACCTGGCCCGGCGCCCTGCCCGAGCCCGTCCTCGACGGAGCCCGCGCGCTCTACCCCGAAGTCCTCCCGGGCGTCGACCTGCTCCTGGTCGCGCGCGAGGAGGGCGGCTTCGCCCAGCTGCTCATCGTCAAGACACGTGAGGCCGCACAGCAGGCGGCGCTCAAGGACGTGACGTACGGACTGCGTTCGGACACGGCCGTGTTCAAGTACGTCGAGGCCGGCACACGCGTGCAGATCCTGGACAAGTCGGGCAAGGAGATCGGGAATCTCCCCACCCCGTTCGCGTGGGACTCCAACGGACGCGAACCCGGCAACCCCGATTTCGCGCTCCGCACCTCGGTCGCCACCTCCGCGGACGTGCTGAAGCTGTCGGGTCTGAGCGGCATCGAACCCGGAGCCAAGCAGGCTCCGGTGCCCGTCAGGCTGGACGGCGAAGGCACAGGCGACGCCCGCCTGCAACTTCAGGCCGCCTCCACAGGCCTGTTCACGGACGAGAAGACCCGCTTCCCCGTGTTCGTCGACCCGCCGATGAACACCGCCTGGCAGGCTTGGACGACCGCCTACCGTCCCTACCCCAACACCAGCTTCCACAACGGCACCAACTTCAGCTCCGGCACCTCGGACGCCCGCGTGGGGTACGAGAGCCTGACCGGCGGCCTGGGCCGCTCCTTCTGGCGCATGGAATTCACCAAGATCACGGGCGCAACGGTCTATTCCGCCTCGTTCAAGGTTTTGAACAACCACGCCTGGTCGTGCGATCCCATGGAGTACAAGTTCTATCTCACGGGCTCCATCTCCACCGGCACGACATGGAACGCCCAACCGGCCTGGGCCGACTACCTGCAAGGGAAGTCCTTCGCCCACGGCAACTACACCTACGGCTGCGCGGATGGGTGGGAGGCGTTCAACAACACCAACGTCAAGGCCGCCGCGCAGAAGGCCGCCACCGCGGGATGGACGAACCTCACCTTCGGCCTGCGCGCCACCAACGAGGGCAGCACCCACTCCTGGCGCAAGTTCCGCGCGACCTCCGCCGCGTTCGAGGCTGAGTACAACCGCAATCCGTCGGAACCGACGGGCGGCACCAGTACACCCGGTGGAGCGTGCGTGCAGTCACCAGCCTCCCGGACCATCGCGAAGTCGAGCATGACCCTGACGGCGAACGCGAAAGACCTCGACAAGGACCTCAAACAGCTCCGCTTCCGTGTCACGAAGGTCGGGGAGCCCTACAAGGACTATGTCCAGACCACCAACTCCAACGGCACCGCCTCCGTGATCGTCCCCAACCTGGTACACGGAGCCACGTACACCTGGGTCGTCCAGGCGGAGGACACCGCAACTCCGACCGGCCGGTCCAGCTGGTTCCCCCTCGGCGACAAGTCCTGCCAAGTCACCATCGACACCACCGGGCCCCCGGCCCCCGACGTGACGAGCACCGACTTCCCGGAGGCCACCCCGGACGGCCAGACCTGGGCCAAGGTCAAGTTCGGTGGCACGGGCGCCATCACCTTCGAGTCCACAGGAGCCGCGAAGTTCCGGTACAGCTTCGAGGGGGTTGGTTCCACCGACGTCGTCGCGACCAGCGGCAAGGCCACCGTTCCCACTCTGGCCCCTCCTCACGCCGGTCCGAACGGGCTGCAGGTCTGGGCCATGGACCCTGCGGGCAATCTCAGCGCGCGAGCGGACTACTCCTTCTACGTCCGGCCCCGCGACACGGGCGACGGCCCCGGTGACGTCGGCGGCGACGGCATCGTCGACCTCCTGATCATCAACGCGGCCGGACAGCTGGAGTCTCTTTCCGGCGGCCCGGACGGGGAGCTGTACCAGGGCATGCCCGGTTCGTACCTGCTCAAGGAGGACCCGGACGACCCGGAGAAGCTCAAGGCGGAGGACCCACCGCTCGGCTACTGGTACGACCCCGCCACCGGCAAGGCAGCGCTGATCTCCCACTACCAGGACTCCTACCCCGGCGACGGGAGCACCGACCTCTTCTCCGTAGCCCCGAACGGGACCTTCTGGCTCTACCCCGGCGACGGCTACGGCACCTTCAATGTCGAGGACAGGATCGACATCCGGCTACCGTCGGGCACCCCCGCACCGTCGACGTGGACCCAGTTCAAGGCCGTTGGCGACATCACCGGCGACAAGCTGCCCGACGTGATCGTGCGTGCCGGCGCCGACTTCTGGACCCTGTCCGGCTACACGGGGGCCACGTTCCAGACGGCCACTCGAATGAGCGGCGAAAGCTGGACCAGCCGGGACATCGTCAACCTCGCCGACATCGACAAGGACTCGACCCCCGACCTGCTGTGGCGCGACGTGAGCACCGGCGTCATGTACATCCGCCACGGCAAGCCCGGTGCCGTCGCGGGCAGCGTGGACCTCAACTCGCTGATGACCTCGGCGAAGTCCCGCCAGGGTGACGTCCAGTACGGCGTAGCCTGGACGGGGACCAACGTCTCGATCGCCCTGGGCATCCCCGATGTCAACAACGACCAGGTCCCGGACATCTGGACCCGGGTCGGGGCGAGCGGAAACGTGAACATTTACCACCCGTCCACGACGAACACCAACGCCGCGGTCGAGACGGTCCTCGGGGTCGACTGGCGGAACGTCAAGGCGTTCGGCTAGAGACGCGTTCGGCTGGAGACGCAGGCAGACGGCGAGGCGCGCCCACCATCCCGGTGGGCGCGCCTCGCCGTTTGCCGAGAACCGTCCTAGCCGCAGTACACATCCCCCGCCGGCCGCTCCCCCGCCGTCAGGAACGTCGTCACGGCCGCGTTCCCGCACGCGTTGCCGTTGCCCAGGTACATCCCGTGGCCGCCCTGGCCGACGGTGACCAGGCGGACTCGGGCGCCCAGGGCCTCGCGCATCTTCAGGCCGCTCGTGTACGGGGTGGACGGGTCGCGGAGGCTCTGGATCATGAGGATGTTGGAGGGGCCCCGGTCGGTGATCCGGGTCGGCTTCTCGGCCGGGGACTTCCAGAAGGAGCAGGGGGTCATGTTGACCGGCATGCCCGCCGTCAGCGGGTGGCGGGCGCGGTCGACGGCGACGGCGCGCTCGTGCGCGCGGACCGATCGGGGCCACTTCACGTCGTTGCAGATCACGGCGACGCTGAGCGCCGCGTCCGAGTCCGGCATCGCGGCGGAGGACTGTGCGGGGAGAACGGGGATGCTCTTCGGGTCCTGGGCCGACCTGACCAGTTCCGCGAAGGACGCGAACGCGGTGTCGGAGTAGAGGGCGTTCTGCAGGGCCTGCCGGAGAATGTTCCCCGTCAGCGGGACGCCCGGCGTCGTCGACTCCTTCGGCTCGTGGTCCAGGCGGGTCGCGAGGTCGAGTATCAACGGGCGTACGTCCGAGGGGTGCTCGGCCAGGCGCAGCTCCGCTCGCGCCGGGTCGGCCGCCCACTTAGCGAAGTCCGGGAAGCGGTCCTCCGCACCCTTCGCCATGTCCGCCAGCCAGCCCCGCGCGACCCGCTCCGGGTTCGGGTCGGCGCTGCTGTCCAGGACCCAACGGTCCGTGCGGTGCGGGTACTTCGTCGCGTACACCGCTCCTACGTACGTCCCGTACGACACCCCCCACGCCGAGAGCTTCTCCTCCCCGAGCGCCTGCCGGAACCGGTCCAGGTCCCGCGCCTGGTTCGCCGTGGTGAAGCTGCGCAGCCGCTCACCGCCGTTGGCCAGGCAGGCTTCGGCGGTTCGCCGGGACCGCGCGACGTTCTCGTCGATCGACCCGTCCGCGGCCGGCCACGACCGCAGGGTCACCATCCGCCGGTCCTCCGGGTCCAGCCCGCAGTTCGCCGTCGAACTCCCGCCGACCCCACGCGGGTCGAAGGCAACGAGGTCGTACGCCCCGCCCAGCTCCGCCCCCAGCGCCGCACCCTTCTGCGACAGCCGCTGCACCCCGGAACTTCCGGGCCCTCCCGGGATCACGACCAGCGTCCCGCGCCGCGCTTCGGGCCGCTCGCTGCGGATCCGAGAGACGGCCAGGGAGAGCTGCGGCCCGGCCGGCTTGGCGTAGTCCTGCGGTACGGAGAGCGTGGCGCACTCCTGGCCGAGGCCGGCGGGCCCGCACGGCTTCCAGGAGAGGCCGCCGGGCAGCGCGGATGCCGAGGCGGTGGCGCCGGGGGCCACGGTGAGGGTGGCCGCGACGGCGGCGGCCGAGAGGGCGAGAACCAGGCTGGTACGTCCGTAAGTCGTCATGGGTGCAGCCTCTTCGATCAGGCGCGCATGCCCCATCCGGCCGGCAGGCGGACCGGAGGTGGGGTCAACCCCACCTGTCAGCTGGGGACTTCAGGGCAGTCGCCCGTCACGGTTGATCGCCCGCACCCGTGCCCGGAGCACGTCCCCGGGCGGTGCGGGGCTGAGCAGCTCGGCCGGACAGTCCCACTCCCGCCCGCCACCGGGCGGCCTCAGCTGCACCCAGGGCCCCACGCAGCCCATGACCAGCCCGATCCGTCCGTCACGGGCGTCCACGACGTACGTCCCGACGTACGCCCCGACGTTCACCGGCGGACCTCATTCAGGACGGCCGCGAGCCGCAAGGCGGTGTCGGTTTCGACTACACCGAGTGCCCGGACGGAGAAGACTGGGGAACGAGCGGCTCGTACGTCGGCCAGATGGAGGCGGGTACGAGACGGATCCGACCGGAGATCGCGTCGCAACTGGACGAGGTGTTGGGGACGGGTGGGTTCTTCGCCCGGAACTGCCGCGCGGCGAACAAGTCGAAGTATCCGGACCACTTCGCGGAGGCGGCGGAGGCGGAAGCGGTGGCGGAGGCCATCAAGGAGTTCGCTCCGCTGCTGATCCCGGGACTGATGCAGACACCGGGGTACGCGAGGGAGGTCTTCCGCGCGTACCAGCCGACGGCCCTGGACGAGACGATCGACGAATTGGTCGCGGCAAGGCTGGACCGTGGCCGCCTGCTGGACGACCCAACAAAGCCGTTGTTGTGGGTGGTGTTGGGCGAGGCGGTACTGAGACAGGAGGTGGGCGGCCCGGCGGTGATGGCGGAGGCGTTACGGCACGTGGTGGGCCTGGCGAGGAAGCACCGGGTGATCGTGCAGGTGCTGCCGTTCGGTGCGGGGGCGTATGGGTCGATGGGCGGTGGGCTGAAGCTGATGTCCTTCGAGGACGCCCCGCCACTGGTCTACCTGGAGGGCCATGGAACAGGTCAACTGGAGGACGACCCGGCCACGGTCACACGCCACACACTCACCTACGATCTGCTCGGGGCCGCCGCGCTACCACCTCGTGAATCCCTGGCCCTGATCGAATCCGTGGCGGAGGATTACGCCCATGAAGATCAACAGTCCTGAGTTCGACCTGAGTGCAGCGGTCTGGTTCAAATCCAGCTTCAGCGACGGCAGCGGCGGAAACTGCGTCGAGGTCGCCACCTGGCGCAAGTCCTCGTACAGCGGTGGCGACGGCGGCGACTGTCTGGAGGTCTCCGACGACCACCCCGGCGTCGTCCCCGTCCGTGACTCCAAGAACCCCGGCGGCCCGAAGCTCGTGTTTCGGACGGCTGCCTGGGCCAGGTTCATCGAGGGCGTCGCAGAACGGCACTGAACGAAGCACGCGCGTCGGGGGCCAACCGGCACGCGCATACTGAGCGCGCGCCCCCGGTTGGTCTCCGCCGACCCTGGTGCTGACCACCCCCGCGAGCCTCTGGCGGGGCCACGCGGGCAGGCCGGGCATCGCTCCGGCGGCAGGGCGGGCTGCGGCCCGGGTGGGGTGGGGGCCGGGTGGGGTGGGGGCCGGGTGGGGTGGGGGCCGGGTATCGCTCCGGTGGGACGGGCCCCTCGCGCCCGGTGGGTGGGGGCTCGGTTCGCAGCCGAGGCGGGAGAGTCGGTGCCGGCCGGCTCGGGGTGCGCGGCAGTGGAATGGGGCGGTGACGGCACCGGCTCAGCGGCCGACGGTCGGTGTCGAGCCGGGATTCATGCCCCGCCGTTAGCCGCCCGGTGGGGGTGCGCCACACTCACGTGAACCGACCGCCCATCAGCAAGGATCACCGTGGAGACGACGGCACAGCATCCCCGGAAGCGCGCACGCGGCCTCGTGCTGGCGGCGGCACTCGTCTCGCTCGCCGAGTTGGCCGGCTGGTGGTGCAGCCAGGACGGCGGTCTGGTGCTGGTGGCGAAGCTGTTCCATCACCCGTTGCTGTTCGGCGTGCTGGTCGTGGGACTGCTGACGGCGGCCGTGTTCGTCGGGGTGCGCAGCCTGGTCGTCCGCATCCTCACCGGCATCGCGGCCGGGCTCGCGCTTGTCGCGGCGTTCCCCTTCTTCCTCTTCGCTTCCATCCCTTCGGAGACATCGGACAGAACGGCCCCCGGCCGACCCGACCGGCACCTCGTGATCGAGGAGGGGTCGGCGATGATCGACCCGCTCTGGTGGGTCTACGTCGACGAGGGCTGGGGCCCGGCCCAGCGCCGCTGGAAGGTGGGTTACTTCAACGGCGACGCCTTCACCGACGGCCTGCACGAAGCCTCTTGGACGGGCCCCAACCAGATACGCCTGGTCACCGGGGACTCGACCGAGTCTCAGGTCCATCTCATCGACGTCGACCCCGAGACCGGCAAGCCTCTGCGCACCCTGACGATGGGCTAGCCGCCAGACGTCCCCAACTGCCCCCAACTCCGCCCCCAGGTGCCGAATCAGCACTCCGTGCCCGGAATATCCAGAGCGTTACCGCGAGTCCGCTGCACTTACTGCGACACACACCATTCCGGGAACCGCACGCCGTCCACGGGCGGCGAATAATGCGTTGACGCTCCCAGGAGGTGCCCTGTTAGCCTCAACAGGTCGTTCTGATTCGTTCTGGGCCTGTGTGCCCTAGAAAAGAGTGTTTGATGCCCCGGCCCGCGCCGAGTGCGCCTCGCCGTACCGCGTAACCGTCCGCCGCCTTTCGCTGCCCGCTTCTCCGGGTGGCTGCCGGACGTGTCCTCCGGTGCTATGACCTGCCCGTTTGCCGTTCTGCGGCATTCTCGGGCTGCCTTCTGACGAGGCCACTCGGCCTGCTCTTGCTGTCCTGATCGACTTCCAGCAAGGAGCACCCGGGTGTCCAGCAACACCACCAATACCTTCAGCCTCAACACCTTCACCTGCGCCTGGTGCGGGCTGACCGTGTCCGCGTACGCCTCCGACGGGGCGCCGCGCAACCACTGCCCGTCCTGCCTGCACTCCCGGCACGTCCTCGACCACATCGAGGGCGGCGCCAGCGACTGCGAGGGCCGGATGTCCCCGATCGCCGTCGCCGTGCTCCGCACCGGCGACTGGAGGGTGATCCACCGCTGCGTACGCTGCGACGAGCTCACCTCGAACCCCGTGTGCGCGGACGACAACCAGCTCATCTTGATGCGCATGGCCGTCCGCCCGCTGGCCCAACCACCTTTCCCGCTCGAAGCGTTCGGAACCCTCTGACCGCCCGACAGGAAAGGAGCACCACCATGCCACGCAACACGAGCAGTCGTCGGCGGCTCCGTCCGCAGCGACACAAGGACGTCCTCCACACCCAAGGAGGACACCGGGCGAACGACTTCCGGTGCACGTCCTGTCGGCTCGACGTGTCCCTGGACGCACCCGGCACCGCACATCGCAACCACTGCCCCAACTGCCTGGCCAGCCTGCACGTCGACCGGAAGATCCCCGGTGACCGCGACGCGGACTGCCGGGGGCGGATGGAGGCGCTGGGCACGTCCGTCCGCCCGGACGGCGAGTGGATGATCATCCACCAGTGCGTCTCGTGCGACGAACTCAGCGCCAACCGCATCGCCGGCGACGACAACCCGCTCGCCCTGCTCCGCCTCGCCCTCAGACCCCTCGCCGACCCGACGCACGCCGGCCGCGCCCTGCTCACCCTGTGATCCCACTCTGGCGGCCGGCGGCGCCCTTGACGCACCGCCGGAGGCCGCCACACTCGAAACGAGGGCGGCCGCACCAGAAGCCCGCGAGAACCCCATGCCAGCCACCTCAGAGGCCCGAAGCTCAAGTTCCGAGCTTCGAGCGCTGTTCTACGGAAGGGGTACGGGTCTGGTTCAACCCACCCGCCCACCCCCGCAGTTGACGCTCCGCGAGCGACTTGCCACGCAGTGTCATATGCCTCTACGGTGAGTGAACGCATACATAGAACGGCCCCCGCAAGGTGCTACCAACACCTGCGAGGGCCTCACCAACCCGATCGAGAAGAGTTCGATCCATGGCTGACGCCGAGTTTAGTGCTGCCCCCCACCCCCTCGCCAACCCCGGATACGGGAAGCGTTCCGCGCCGTACGAGCAGGCTCGTGGGGGATCGGACTTCGCGCATCTCAGGCCCCGCGAAGCCGCCATCGCCGCGTACATCGACCGGCTCGCCGACGGCAGCGACATCTCCGTGAAGACGCTGGCCAAGCACCTCCCCTACGGCCAGTGCGCGATGCGCACTGCGCTCACCCGCATCACACGGGCCGGCCATCTCCGCCGGGGCCGCGAGTGCCTCGACGGCCGCTGGATCACCCGTACGTGGTGGACCCGTACGGCCCGTGACGACGCCTGGTGGTCCGCCTTCCAGCGCGGAGACGTCCCCAAGCAGCGACCCACCCGCTCCCGCGCCTACATCCTGCTCGCCGCCCTCGGCCGAACCGACGCCGCGATGTCCCTGTCCCACACCGAATGCCACGCCCTGGCGCCCCTGGTCGAGGAGTGGTTCGCCCGGGACGCCACCGAGGACCACGTCACGCGCGCCCTCACCAGCGGCCTCCCGACCCCCGTCCACCACCCCGCGGCCCTCGCCCGCAGGCGCCTGACGACGAAGCTCCCGCCGGAGCCGATCCGCCGCGAGCGACCGCCCCTGCGCCTCCTGGAGTGCGCCAAGTGCGGCGCCCCGGCCTACACGGACCACCTCCGGGAGGGCGCGTGCGGCCCGTGCCACGGCGACGACCCCGCACCCGCACCCGCCCGCCGTCACCCCGTACTCCCCGCCGCCCGAGTCCGCGCCCACGCGGCGGCGATCCGCGCCCGCGAGGCCGCCCGCGAAGGCACGCACACATGACGGCCGGGCTCGGCCCACCTCACTCCAACTCCGCCCCCGACGCGACCACCACCCCGTACAGGTCGCCGATCGTCGCCAGCGCGCCCTGGTGCAGCTGTTCGGCGGTGACCTCGGCGACCGCCGTCCGCAACGGGCGCGTCGCGCAGGCGTCGGCGACCACGGTCGGGCGGTTCCCGCGCAGGAAGGCGCCCTCGGCGGTGAACGTCACGCACATGTGGGTCATGAACCCGGCGACGACGACGTCCTTGTGCCCGGCCGCGTCGACGAGTTCGCCCAGGTCGGTGCCGACGAAGGCGTTCGGGACCCCCTTCACCACCACCGCCTCGCCCTCGACCGGCGCGACGCTCGGGTGGATCGCGCCGATGTCGACCCGGATGTCGTACGCCGTGCCCTCACCGCCGTCGTTGACGACGTGGATCACGGTCACCCCCGCCTCGCGGGCCCGTGCGAGCAGCGCGGCGGCCGCGTCGAGCGCGGGCTGCCAGCCGTCCAGCTCCATCACACCGCGCGTGTACGTGTTCTGGTAGTCGACGAGGATCAGCGTCGCCTCGGCGAGCGACGCGGGCGTCTCGTCGAAGCCGTTCAGCTCCCGCAGTGTCGTGGACGCGGTCGCGGTCGTACCCATGGAAGTAACCCCTCGTTCGGCGTTTCTCGCTACGTCTGAAACGCTATGGCCGCCCACTCCACGTCGGCAATGTCACCCAACTTGCAGATACGGACATCAGCCCATGGCAGCGTCAGCGAGCAGCCCGATGGACCACCTCGTCGTCATCGTCCTCTTCGACGGCGTCGACCTCCTCGACGTCACCGGTCCCCCCGAGGTCTTCGCGCTCCTGCGCCGGGAGACCGAGGACGCCGCCGGCTACCGCGTCGTGCTCGCCGCCGAGACGATGGATCCCGTCACGACCTCCGCCGGGGTACGGATCCTCCCGGACCTCACGTTCGACGAGGCCGCCGGCCGGCGCATCGGCACCCTCCTCGTCCCCGGCTCCGTCGAGGTCCAGACCGACGCGGACGGGCAGCGCCGCGTGCACGCCCTCGCCGACCCGGCGGTCGTCGACCGGGTCCGTACCCTCGCCGCGCGGACCCGCCGCGTCACCTCCGTCTGCGTCGGGGCGCACATCCTCGCCGCCGCCGGGCTGCTCGACGGCAAGCGCGCCACCACCCACTGGTCGACGGCGCGCCAACTCGCCGCCGAGCACCCGCTGGTCGAGGTCGACGCCGACCCGATCTTCATCCGCGAGGGCGACGTGTGGACCGGCGCCGGAATCAGCGCGTGCCTGGACCTCTCCCTGGCCCTCGTCGCCGAGGACTTCGGCGAGACGGTGGCGCTGCGCGTCGCCCGCCAGCTCGTCATGTACCTCAAGCGTCCCAGCGGCCAGAGCCAGTTCAGCGTCCCCCTCGAACCGGTCTCCACGACCCGCCGCGTCGAGGACCTGCGCCACCACATCACCCGCCACCTCGCGGAACCCCTCACCGTCGACGACCTCGCCGCGTACGCGCACGTCAGCAGCCGTCAGCTCACCCGGATCCTCAAGGAGGAACTCGGCGTCACCCCGGGCGTCTACATCGAGTCGGCCCGCGTCGAACGAGCCCGCGCGGCCCTCGAAACGACCGACGACACGCTCGAACGCATCGCGTCGACCTGCGGCTTCGGCACGATCGACACCCTGATCCGAGCCTTCCGCCGCCGCCTCGACACCACCCCCACCGACTACCGCCGCCGTTTCCGTACCGACACCCCCTAGGGGTGCATCCGCGCCCCCTTGAGCACCTTGTCGACCGCGTTGCGCGGTCCGTACACGGCGAGGCCCACCACGTCCAACCCGTCCGTCGGGACCGCCCGTACCGCCGCGCGGTTGTCGCGGTCGTTGCCGGTGGCGAACAGGTCGGCGGTGAAGACGGCGCGCGGCAGCGAGCGGGACAGGGCGCGGCCGTGCGCGGCGGTCAGCGTCTCCTTCGTCCCCTCGAAGACGAGGACCGGCTGCCGGAACATCGGCAGGTACGGGACGCCGTCGGCGTCGGCGTACGGCTCCCCGATCACCTCGGGGAGCGTGCTGCCGAGGCCGCTGACCAGGAACGCGGTGACGTTCAGCCGCTGCCAGGTCTCCAGGTCCTCGCGCAGCAGCACGGCGATCTTGGTGTCGAAGCGTACGGGCGGATTCTCGGCGGCCGGAGCCCCGGCGGCCGGGTTCTCCTCGGCGGGTCCGGTGGTGAGGGTCTCGGTGTTCATGCTCTGAGACTGCCCGTCGCCCCCGCGCCCCTTCTTGTACGTTCTTGGCATGGTGTCGCGTCCGTCGGTGTCCGCGTGGCGCCCCGGCGTCCCGGGGGTCGTCGAGGTCTTCCACGCCCACTTCACCGAGCACGCGTACCCGATGCACGTCCACGACGCCTGGACGCTGCTGATCGTCGACGACGGCGCGGTCCGCTACGACCTGGACCGTCGCGAGCACGGCACCCCGCACGACACGGTGTCGCTGCTCCCGCCGCAGGTCCCGCACAACGGCTCGCCCGCCACCGCGCACGGCTTCCGCAAGCGGGTGCTCTACCTGGACCTGAGCCAACTGGACGAGACCTTCATCGGACCGGCCGTGGACGGGCCCGACCTCGCCGACCCCCTCCTGCGCGGGCGGGTCGCCCAGCTGCACGCGGCGCTGGCGCACCCGGGCGACGAGCTGGAGGCCGAGAGCCGCCTCGCGCTGATCGCCGAACGCCTCCGCACCCACCTGCGCCCCCGCCTCGGCACCACCCACCCGGCCCCCGCGAAGGCGGCGCCGGGCGGTGTCGCCCACACCCTGCGCGAGCTCCTCGACGCCCGGCTGCGCGACGGCGTCACCCTCGCCGAGGCTTCAGGTCACATCCACGCCCACCCCACCCACCTGGTGCGCGCCTTCACCACGGCCTTCGGCATCGCGCCGCACCAGTACGTGACGTCCCGCCGCATCAGCGAGGCCCGCCGCCTCCTCCTCGACGGCCGCCCCCTCGCCGAGGTGGCCACGGCGACGGGCTTCTACGACCAGTCGCACCTGACCCGTCACTTCCGGCGCCACATGGGCACCACCCCCGGCCACTACGCCCGTCGCCCCCTCAGAACCCACCCGCACAGCTGACGCCGCCGACCCCTCAGAACCCACCGCACAGCTGACGCCGCCGCCCCCCTCAGAACCCACCCGCACAGCTGACGCCCCCGCCCCCCTCAGAACCCACCCGCACAGCTGAAGCCGCCGTGCCCGCCGCTGTAGCCGCCCGAGCCGCTCGTCCCCGTACCGCCGCCACCCCACCGTGACGGGGAGCGCGGCGGAGGCGGGGGCGCCGTGAAGGTGCGGTAGCTCTCGTGGAACAGCTCCTGCCACCACTCCCGGAAGCCGACGCCCGCCTCCCGCCGGGCCTTCCGCAGGGCGGCGCGGTCCCACACGACGGTGCGTACGTTCAGCTCCAGGATCGCCTGCCGCAGCCCCGCGAGATCGAAGCGGCGGCCGTCCCCCGCTCCCCCCGGCGGCACCTCGGCGCCGGCGACGTCGTACCGGAAGACGTGCACCACCTGCCGCCCGCCCCCGCCCCCGTCGCTGCCGCCACCGCCGGCGGCGCCGTCGGCCTCGCCCCCGCCCTCCGTCGCCACGTAGCAGCCCCAGACCGGCCGCTCGGCGAGCCGCGCCCGCCGTACCCGCGCCTCCGCCTCCCGGCGGGCCTGCTCGCGCGCCCGCTCGGCCGCCTTCTCCTGCTCGGCCCTGACCAGGGCGCGGATCTCCTCGCCGACCGGCGCGTACGCCTCGATCGACTCCCGGAGCTTCCGCTCGTACCGCTCACGGGTCTTCTCCCAGGCGTCGAGCGCGCGTCGCGCGGCCAGCGGCCGCCACCACGGGACGGCGACGACCCGGGCGTGCGCGGCGCGGAGTTCGGCGCTGATGGCGTCCACGATCCCGACGTGCGAGACGGCCGCGTCGATCCAGCGGCGGCACTCCTCCGGGGTGCACGGGACGAGCGCGCCCGTCGCGGCGTGGGCCCGCGGGGTGCTGACGGAGAAGAAGGGCCCCTCGTGTCTCCTGGTCAGGAGGTAGACGGGGAAGTTCTCGTGGACGCGGACCATCCCGTCGATCCGCTCGACCTGGTCAGGGGCGTCCTGATGGCCCGACAGTCTCGTGTGGTTGATGAGGTACGGCACATCGGTGCGGCGCATCGGCTCCACCCCTGCGGCTCAGGCTCCCCCCAGAGTGCCCGCGCCCCTCGCCCCGCGCAATGGCCCCCGCGACACCGCCCCACCACCCCGCGCGTGTCCCCTCGCCCGGCCCCCTGCGGGGTCCCGCCCCGCCCCTACCCGGGCCCGCCCTCGCCCCCCGCCCGCACCCGCCCGTACATCACCATGTCCCGGCGTTCGCCGCCCACTTCCTGCCAGGACGCCAGCAGCCCCTCCCGTACGAAACCGGCCCGCTCCGCCGTCCTGGCCGAGGCCTCGTTCCAGGGTTCGACGAGCAACTGGAGGCGCGGGATGCCCAGTTCGCCGAGGGCCCAGGTGCTGACCGCCGTCAGCGCGGCCGCCGCCGCGCCCTCGCCCCGGCAGGAGGGGGCGATCCAGTAGCCGAGCGTCGCCCGGCCCTCCGGGAGGTCGCGCAGCCAGAGGCCGATCATGCCCGCCGGACGGGCGTCGCGGCGGCGGACGACCACGAAGGAGTAGCCCGCGCCGGTCTCCGCGCGGCCCTGCTGGCGCCGGACGAACGCCTCGCCCTCACTCTCCGAGTACACCGGCGGGACCGTGGTGGCCAGCGGGATGTACGGGTCGGTCGACGCCTCCTCCACGAGCGGCAGATCCGCCCGCTCCCACCCGCGCAGCTCGTACGATCCCGATCCCGATCCCGCGGCGAGCCGCGGCACGACCAGGCTCACATCAGCTCCAGGTACGCCGCGAGGCGGTCGTACTCCTCCTTGACCCCGGCCTCCATGCCCGTCGCCAGCGCCTGGTCCCGGATCTCCGACGACGGCCAGACCGACGTGCTCGTGAGCGCCGTGCCGCCGTCCGGCGTGTCGTCGAAGGTGAGGGTGACGTGGACCGGCGGGCCGGGCATGAGCTCGAAGACCTCGGTGTAGACGAGGCGCTCATGGGCGAGGATCTCCTCGTACGTGCCGGAGAAGACGATCTCCCGGCCGTCGGGCGCGGTCTGGCCCCAGCGCCACGCCCCGCCGACCCTGAGGTCGATGGCGCAGACGGACGTGGGCATCGCGGCCACGCCGTACCACTGGCGCACGTGCTCGGGGCGGGTCCACGCCTCCCAGAGACGGGCGGGTGGCGCGTCGAAGGTGCGGGTGATGACCAGTTCGCGGTCGGTCGGTGTCGTCAGCAGCGTGACCATGGATCGCTCCCGCCTTCCATGGGCCGGAGCGTGGTCATGGATCGCTCCCGCCGTCCGTGGGCCGCACGGCCCTGGGCCGCCTCGCGGCCCCCACCCCACCAGCATCACCCCGAACGCCCGAGGGCGGCACCCCCAGCAGGGGTGCCGCCCTCGGTCGCGTATCGCGCCGCGTACTGCTTCGCGTACTGCGGGGAACTACCGATCCCGGAGGATCAGAAGTCCATGTCACCGCCCGGCATGCCGCCCGGAGCGGCCGCGGAGGCCTTCTCCGGCTTGTCGGCGATGACGGCCTCGGTGGTGAGGAACAGCGCGGCGATGGAGGCCGCGTTCTGCAGCGCGGAACGCGTCACCTTCGCCGGGTCGATGATGCCCTCGGCGATGAGGTCGACGTACTCGTTGGTCGCGGCGTTCAGGCCGTGGCCGACGGGCAGGTTGCGGACCTTCTCCGCCACGACGCCACCCTCGAGGCCGGCGTTGACGGCGATCTGCTTCAGCGGGGCCTCGAGGGCCAGCTTGACGATCGCGGCACCGGTGGCCTCGTCGCCGGTCAGGTCGGCCTCGAGCTTCTCGAAGACGCTGGAGGCCTGGAGCAGGGCCACGCCACCACCGGCGACGATGCCCTCCTCGACGGCCGCCTTCGCGTTGCGAACGGCGTCCTCGATGCGGTGCTTGCGCTCCTTGAGCTCGACCTCGGTCGCGGCACCGGCCTTGATGACCGCAACACCGCCGGCGAGCTTCGCCAGGCGCTCCTGCAGCTTCTCGCGGTCGTAGTCGCTGTCCGAGTTCTCGATCTCGGCACGGATCTGGTTGACGCGACCGGCGACCTGGTCGCTGTCACCGGCACCGTCGACGATCGTGGTCTCGTCCTTGGTGATGACGACCTTGCGGGCGCGGCCCAGCAGGTCCAGGCCGGCGTTCTCGAGCTTGAGGCCGACCTCCTCGGAGATGACCGTGCCGCCCGTGAGGATGGCGATGTCGTTCAGCATGGCCTTGCGGCGGTCGCCGAAGCCCGGAGCCTTGACCGCGACGGACTTGAAGGTGCCGCGGATCTTGTTGACGACCAGGGTCGACAGGGCCTCGCCCTCGACGTCCTCGGCGATGATCAGCAGGGGCTTGCCCGACTGCATGACCTTCTCCAGGAGCGGGAGCAGGTCCTTCACGGAGGAGATCTTGGAGTTGACGATCAGGAGGTACGGGTCGTCCAGGGACGCCTCCATACGCTCCATGTCGGTGGCGAAGTACGCCGAGATGTAGCCCTTGTCGAAGCGCATACCCTCGGTGAGCTCCAGCTCCAGACCGAAGGTCTGGGACTCCTCGACGGTGATGACGCCTTCCTTGCCGACCTTGTCCATCGCCTCGGCGATGAGCTCGCCGATCTGGGTGTCGGCGGCGGAGATGGAGGCCGTGGAAGCGATCTGCTCCTTGGTCTCGACATCCTTCGCCTGCTCCAGCAGGGCGCCGGAGACGGCCTCGACGGCCTTCTCGATGCCGCGCTTGAGGGCCATCGGGTTGGCGCCGGCCGCCACGTTGCGCAGGCCCTCGCGGACGAGCGCCTGGGCGAGGACGGTCGCGGTGGTCGTACCGTCACCGGCGACGTCGTCCGTCTTCTTGGCGACTTCCTTGACCAGCTCGGCGCCGATCTTCTCGTACGGGTCCTCGAGCTCGATCTCCTTGGCGATGGACACACCATCGTTGGTGATCGTGGGGGCGCCCCACTTCTTCTCGAGGACGACGTTCCGGCCCTTGGGGCCAAGGGTGACCTTGACGGCGTCGGCGAGCTGGTTCATCCCGCGCTCGAGACCGCGCCGTGCCTCCTCGTCGAACGCGATGATCTTGGCCATGTGAAGTGGTCCTCCCGGACATGGGGTGGATAACGCTCCAGGACCGCGCCGATGCCCGCGACGGACGGCCTGCGAGCCCGATGGTTCCTTGCCCCACCTGGCCGCGGGCCTCATCTGCCCGATCCTCGTAAGCACTCTCACCTTCAGAGTGCTAACGCCAATGATTAGCACTCGGCATAGGAGAGTGCAAGCGCCTCTCGGTGATCGGAAGCCTGTCGCTCACACCCACCCGCGCCCGCCCGCGCGCTCCCACGCCCGCCCGCGCGCTCCCACGCCCGCCCGCGCACGCACGAGGGGTCCGCATCCTGGTCAGGATGCGGACCCCTCGGCGTGAGAACGCGTGAGTGCGTACGTGGTGGCCGATCGCGCCGTGCTCAGACGGCGAGCTTGACCATGTCCGCCTGCGGACCCTTCTGGCCCTGCGAGATCTCGAACTCGACCCGCTGACCCTCTTCGAGGGTGCGGTAACCGTCCATCTGGATCGCGCTGTAGTGGACGAATACATCCGCACCACCGTCGACCGCGATGAAGCCGTAGCCCTTCTCCGCGTTGAACCACTTGACGGTGCCCTGAGCCATGCCTAACTCCCCTATTACTGGCCCTTGCGCGGGACCGCACTTCGCGGACCCGGGTCAGACCCTGCGCCGGAACGCGTCGACCGCGGCTGAATGTATCTGCCCAACTGCCCTCTGCAACAGGTCAATCGGACGAGAATTCTGGGCACGGCGTAAAGGAGAATTCCGGAGAATTGATTGAATTCCGGGGCAAGTCGGGCCCGGCAAAGGGCGCAGAAGGTACACATCGTTCGCACACTTTGGCTGCTTCTTGTCGCATGCGGACGCATTCTCATATGCGCCTGGCACGGAGCGGCGAGTGAGGCCGGGGGGACTTCCCCAACTCTACCCCGCTCAACCATGCAGAATTGCCCCCTCCGCTTTCCTCGCGGGAGGGGGCAATTCGGTTACTCCGGGTAATTCGGTTACTCCGCGTCAAGCGAGCGCGCGGGCGGGCGCTCGGCCGCGGCCGTCCGCACTCGGCAGCGCTCGACCGCTCTCCGCTGAGAGCGGTCGAGCGCTCTCCGCGGAGCGCTCGGCAGGTGCTCAGCAGCCGCCGGCGACCGCGGGGATGATCGAGACGCCCGCGCCGTCCGGCGTCGCCGTCTCCAGGCCCTGCTCGAACCGGACGTCGTCGTCGTTGACGTAGACGTTCACGAAGCGGCGCAGCTTGCCCTGGTCGTCCAGGACGCGGGCGGCGATGCCGGCGTGGTTCTTCTCCAGGTCGGCGATGACCTCGGAGAGGGTCGCGCCCTCCGCCGGAACCTCGGCCTGGCCGCGCGTGTAGGTGCGGAGGATGGTGGGGATGCGGACCTTGACGCTCATGTGGTGCTGCCTTCCGTGACGAGGTGGGTCAGTGGGCCAGGCCGGCGTCGCGGAACGCGTCCAGGCTCGGGCGGATGGTGGCGGTCGCCTGCGAGGTGTCGGCCACCGCGTCCAGGGTCTTGAGGCCGTCGCCCGTGTTGAGCACGACCGTGGTGAGGGACGGGTCGATGAGGCCGGCCTCGACCAGCTTCTTCGTCACGCCGACCGTCACGCCGCCCGCCGTCTCGGCGAAGATGCCCTCGGTCCGGGCCAGGACCTTGATCGCCTCGACGACCTGCTCGTCGTTCACGTCCTCCACCGCGCCGCCCGTGCGGCGCGCGATGTCCAGGACGTACGGGCCGTCGGCCGGGTTGCCGATGGCGAGCGACTTGGCGATGGTGTTCGGCTTCTGGGGCCGTACGACGTCGTGACCGGCCTTGAAGGCCGCCGACACCGGCGAGCAGCCCTCGGCCTGGGCGCCGAAGATCTTGTACGGCTTGTCCTCGACGAGGCCCAGCTTGATGAGCTCCTGAAGGCCCTTGTCGATCTTGGTGAGCTGCGATCCGGAGGCGATCGGGATCACCAGCTGGTCGGGCAGGACCCAGCCGAGCTGCTCGCAGATCTCGTACGCGAGCGTCTTGGAACCCTCGCCGTAGTACGGCCGCAGGTTGACGTTGACGAAGCCCCAGCCCTCGCCCAGCGGGTCGCCGATGAGCTCGGAGCAGAAGCGGTTGACGTCGTCGTAGTTGCCCTCGATGCCGACGAGCTCGCCGCCGTAGACGGCGGCCATGACGACCTTGCCCTGCTCCAGGTCGTGCGGGATGAACACGCAGGAGCGGAAGCCGGCCCGGGCGGCCGCGGCGCCGACGGCGCCGGCCAGGTTGCCGGTGGAGGAGCAGGAGAGCGTGGTGAAGCCGAAGGCGCGGGCGGCTTCCAGGGCCTGGGCGACGACGCGGTCCTTGAAGGAGTGCGTCGGGTTGCCGGAGTCGTCCTTGACGAAGAGCTTGCCGGGCTCGACGCCCAGCTCGCGGGCGAGGTTGTCGGCCTGGACGAGCTTGGTCCAGCCCGGGTTCAGGTTCGGCTTCTCGGCGACGTCGGCGGGGACGGGCAGCAGCGGGGCGTAGCGCCAGATGTTGGCGGGGCCGGCCTCGATCTGCTTGCGCAGCGCCTCGGGGTCACCGGTGGGCAGGTCGTACGCGACTTCGAGGGGGCCGAAACACAGCTCACAGGCGAAGATCGGACCGAGTGCGAAGACTTCACCGCATTCCCGGCAGGAAAGGCCGGAAGCGGGACCGAGGTCGACGGTCTGGGTGGCTTCGGTGGTGGAAACAGTCTGTACAGCCATGGAGGCGAGGCCCTTTCTCCTCATCTTTCCCATGACGAACGTCGCCATGAGACGGATTTGGCACCTTCCCTAGCCGGGAGCCTCGCTGACGCGCGTGGCGCGGACGAGACCGACTGGAGGGTTGCCGGGGCTTCAACGGGCCGTTTCCCTCTGCCCCTCTGGATGAGCGGTATTCGATTGTGGAACGCGGACGGCACCCCGACATGCATCGGGCGTTCGCGTTGTTCAAGACTGTAACCGAAGGCATGGACGGTTGAGATGGTCGTCCGAACCGCGAGATGGAGATCACGTTGCTGGAAGAAGTGGAGCGCTGGCTCGGACGGCGGTCGTGGTCCGTGGCAGACCGTCCGCTCGACCGGATCCTGGCGGCGAAGCACGGGACGTCGGTCAGCGTCGTGCTGCCCGCGCTGAACGAGGAGGCGACGGTCGGCGAGATCGTCCGCGTGATCCGGCGCGAGCTGATGACCGAGGCCGTCCCGCTGGTCGACGACCTGGTGGTGATCGACTCCGGTTCCACCGATCGTACGGCGGAGGTGGCGGCGGCGGCCGGGGCGCGGGTGGTGGCGCGGGACGCGATCCTGCCCCGGATACCGGCCGTGCCCGGCAAGGGCGAGGTGCTGTGGCGGTCACTGATGGTGACCGAGGGGGACGTCGTGTGCTTCGTCGACGCGGACCTGCGGGACTTCTCCGCGGACTTCGTCTCGGGGATCGTCGGCCCGCTGCTCACGGACCCGGGCGTGGACCTGGTCAAGGCGATGTACGACCGCCCGTTGGGCGACACCCCTGGCCAGGGCGGTCGGGTGACGGAGCTGGTGGCGCGGCCGCTGCTGAATCTGCACTGGCCGCAGCTGGCCGGCTTCGTGCAGCCGCTGGGCGGCGAGTACGCGGCGCGGCGCTCGCTGCTCGAACGGCTGCCGTTCCCGGTCGGTTACGGAGTGGAGCTGGGCCTCCTCGTGGACGCGCTGCACACGGTCGGCCTGGACGCCCTCGCGCAGGTGGACGTCGGAGTGCGCAAGCACCGGCACCAGGACGGGCAGGCGCTCGGCCGGATGGCGGCGGCGATCTACCGGACGGCGCAGCTGCGGCTCTCGCGGGGGCATCTGGTGCGGCCCCGGCTCACCCAGTTCGAGCGGAGCGAGGCGGGCTTCACGCCGCGGACGTTCGCGGTAGACACGGAGGAGCGGCCGCCGATGGTCGAGATCGCGGAGTACACGCACCGCCGCGTGGCGTAACGACGAATGATTGTACTTTTTGCATAGATTCCCTTTTTATGCCGTTCACCAATCGAATGATCATGTCGCTGGCGGCGCTCGGCCTTGCCGTCGGCTCGCTCGGCTCCCTCGGCTCGCTCTCCGCCGCCGCTGCCGGGCCGGCCGCGGCGGACGTGGTGGAGCCCTTCGGCGCGCGCTACGACGCGTCGCTGTACGGCGACTTCACGACCGTCGGCAACACGGTCATGGGCTGCCCGACCGCCCCCGCCGACCTGGCCGTGCGCTGCGCCACCGCGACCGCAGGCCAGGGCAGGGACGACAACAACACCTTCGTCATGCGACGCCTCGACACCGCCTCCATGGGCGGCGGTCGCGGCTCCAGCACCGGCCACGTCGTGATCCCGGTCGGCGCCAGGGTCGCGTACGCCCGGCTCTACTGGGGCGGCAGCGACGGCACGTACAAGGGGCCGGGCGGGGCGCAGCTGAAGCGCTGCGACGTCTCCGGTGCCGACGCCGCGCCCTCCCCGGGCGACCACGCCACGACCACACCGCGGATCAGGGTGGGGGCGGGCGCCGCGACGCCGGTCTCGATCGACAGCATGGTGACCGACCCGCCGGAGACCGACGGCCCGCACTACTACACGGGCGAGTCGGACGTCACGGCCGCCTTCGCCGGGGTGACCGGCACGGACGCGCGGGTCGCCGTCGGCGACATCTGGGCGCCCGAGGGCAAGGGCTGTGTGGCCGGCTGGTCCCTGACGGTCGTCCACGAGTTCCCCGGCCCCGACCCGGTGTTCGCGCCGGACCGCCGGCACGTGTACGTCTACGGCGGGCACGTCCTGCAGCGGTCCACCTCCCCCGCGACCACCCTCACCGTGGACGGCTTCCACCGGACGTCGGGCAGGGCGCGGGCGGGCGTGACGGCGTACGAGGGCGACCGGAACACGCCCGGCGACCGGTTCCTGGTCGACGGCAGGAACGTCACCGAGGCCCACACGGGCAACGCCGACAACTTCTTCGTCGGCGGGGACGACGGCGCCCTCGCGCCGCGGCTGACCAACAACCTGTCCATCGACACGAAGGCCTTCGACCTCCCGGACGGCGCCGTTCCGGTGGGCGCCCGGTCGGCGGAGCTGACGTTCGCGACGAGCGGGGACACGTACGTGCCCTCCGGGCTCACCTTCTCCGTGCCGGTGCCGGACCTGGAGGTCACCGCGACGGCGCACCCCCGGAAGGTGAAGCCGGGCGACACCGTCACGTACACGATCACGGCGAAGAACCTCAGCCGGCTGGACCACCCGAACGCCAGGTTCGGCGACGACCTGGCCGGCGCCCTGGACGACGCCGACTACCGGGGCGACGCGAAGGCGACGCTGGGGAAGGTGACGTACGACAGGGGGAGGATCGGCTGGACCGGTGACATCCCGGCCGGTCGGACGGCGACGGTCACGTACTCGGTGAAGGCCCACGACGCGGCGCGCGGCGACGGCAGGCTCGTCAACAGGGTCGAGGTCGAGTCGCCCCGCTCGAACTGCGGCAGGTCCGGCGGCGACCCGGCCTGCGCGGCGACGGCGGCCGTCGACCGTCCGAAGCCCCCACCGCCCCCGAAGCCCACGCCGACACCCACACCCACACCCACCCCGACGCCGACACCGACGCCGACGCCGACGGGCGCGGTGAATCCGGCGAGCCCGGTGAACCCCGGCGACCCGGTGGATGCCACGCCGTCCTCTCCGGAGCCGGCCCCTGCCCCGGCGGACTCCCCGACCGACTCCCCGGCCGATCCCCCGGCCGATCCCCCGGCCGGGACGGAGCTCGTACCCGCGCCCGCCGCCCTCACCCACCAGCCGCGCCCGAACCCGCACGGCCCCGGCGGTGAGATGGCCGAGACCGGCTCCAGCGGTGAGCGGCTCTGGCTGCTCGGCGGACTGGCCCTGGCGCTGGCCGCGACCGGTCTCGTGGCGAAGGCGGCCCTGCGCGGACGTCGCGAGCCCTGAGGCGAGGATTCGCCAGAGTCGTATACGTACGTTTGAGCGTTTACGTCTCGGGCTAGGTTCGCCACATGGCTTCTGTGCTCGTGGCGTCCAACCGGGGTCCGGTCTCGTACGCCCTCGCCGCCGACGGCACCCTCGGTGCCCGGCGCGGCGGGGGCGGTCTCGTCTCGGGGCTGAGCGCTGTCTCCTCCGAGGACAGCGTGTGGGTGTGCGCGGCCCTCGGGGACGGTGACCGCGAGGCGGTCCGGCGCGGGGTGTCCGAGCCCGGCGTGCGCATGCTGGACATCGACCCCGAGGTGTACGCCGACGCGTACAACGGGATCGCGAACTCGGTGCTGTGGTTCCTCCACCACCACCTGTGGGACGTGCCGCGGGAGCCGGTCTTCGACGCCGACTTCCGCCGCCGCTGGGAGTCGTACCGCGGCTACAACCGGGCCTTCGCCGAGGCCCTGGCCGCCGGGGCGGACGAGGGCGCGGCGGTCCTCGTGCAGGACTACCACCTGGCGCTGGTCCCGGGCATGCTGCGCGAGCTCCGCCCGGACCTGCGGATCGGCCACTTCACGCACACGCCGTGGGCGTCACCCGAGACCATGCGGATGCTCCCGGAGGACATCCGCGAGGAGCTGCTGTGGGGGATGCTCGGCGCGGACGAGCTGGGCTTCCACACCTGGGCGTGGGGGTCGTCGTTCATCGCCGGCGCGCACCTCGACAGCGCGGGCGGGACGGCCGACGGCTCCATGCCGAGCGGTGACCCCTGGCACGGGGTGCTCCACCGCAGGGCGGGCGGCGAGCGGCGGCGCACCCGCGTCCAGGTGTATCCGCTGGGCGTGGACGGCGACGATCTGCGTTCGCTCGCCCACACCCCCGAGGTCGACGACCGGCTGGCGGCGCTGCGGGCCGAGGTCGGCGACCGGATGACGATCGTGCGGGTGGACCGCACGGAGCTGTCGAAGAACATCGTGCGGGGCCTGCTGGCCTACCGCGAGCTGCTCCAGGAGCGCCCGGAGTGGCGGGGCCGGGTCGTCCACCTGGCCTCGGCGTACCCCTCCCGCCAGGACCTGGAGGTCTACCGCGCGTACACGGCGTCGGTGGCGGAGCTGGCGGAGGAGATCAACAGGGAGTTCGGCACGGACGACTGGCGGCCGGTCCTCCTCTCCGTGAAGGACGACTTCCCGCGCTCCCTCGCCGCGTACCGGCTGGCGGACGTGGCGCTGATCAACCCGGTCCGTGACGGGATGAACCTGGTGGCGAAGGAGATCCCGGTGGTCTCGGAGGCCGGCTGCGCCCTGGTCCTCTCGACGGGGGCGGGGGCCTACGAGGAGCTGCGCGAGGACGCCCTGACGGTCAACGCGTACGACGTCTCGGAGACCGCCCGCGCCCTCCACCGCGCCCTGACGATGCCCCCCGCCGAGCGCGCGGACCGCTCGAAGCGCCTGGCCACCGCCGCGACGGCGCTGCCGCCGCAGCGCTGGTTCCTGGACCAGCTGAACGCGGTGCGCGGCGAGACGGCGCCCGAGTAGCGACCCCGCGCGGCGAGACCGCGCGGCGCCCGAGTAGCGAAACCCCGCGCGGCGAGACCGCGCGGGCCCCGCTCACGCCCGTTCCCCCACCGCCGTCGCCAGGTCCGTCAGGAAGCGGACCACGCCCGTCGGGCCGGGTACCGACAGGTCGGCGCGGTCCGTCAGCTCCTGGACCTCCGTCGAGCCGCTGCACACCAGCAGGCCCGGGGTGCCGTCCGAGCGGAGTTTCTCCACGGCCGCGAAGGCGGGCAGGTCGCCCAGGTCGTCGCCCGCGTACAGGACGGACCCGGCGCCCACCTCCCGTACGTACTCCGCGAGCGCCACGCCCTTGTCCATGCCGGGCGGGCGCAGTTCGAGGACCATGCGGCCGGGTTCGAGGACCAGGCCGTGCCGGGCGGCGAGGTCGGCGAGCGGGTCCCTGAGGGCCTCGAAGGCCGCCTGGGGGTCGGACGAGCGGCGGGTGTGGACCGCGACGGCGCGGCCCTTCTCCTCGATCCAGGTCCCCGGCCAGGCCCCGACGGCGTCGAGGAAGCCGGGCAGCTCGGCCCGGGCGGTGGCCACGCCCGGGTGGACGGCGGAGGCCCGCACGGTGCCGGTCACCGCGTCCCAGCGCTCCGCGCCGTAGTGGCCGAGGACGACGAGGTGTTCCAGGCCGGGGACGCCCGCGAAGCCGCCGTAGCGGACCGCCACGCCCGCGGGGCGGCCGGTCACCACCGCGACCGATGCGATCCGGGGCGCGAGGGCGGAGAGCGCGGGAACGGCCCCCGGGTGCGCGCGGGCCTGTTCGGGGTCGGGGACGATCTCGGCGAGCGTCCCGTCGAAGTCGAGGGCGACGACGGCCTGCTCCGGCCGCGCGAGAAACGCGGCCAGGCCGTCGCGGCCTGCGGACGTGGTCGGGTGCGGAAGGCTGCTGACCATACGACGACCCTACCGACGTGGCCTCAGCGGCGCTGCTCCTTCTCCGCACGGACCCTGCGCAGCCGGTTCACCGTCACCGGGTCGTGCGCCAGCGCGCGCGGGTCGTCGAGGAGGGCGTTGAGGAGCTGGTAGTAGCGGGTCGCGGAGAGGCCGAGCTGCTCGCGGACGGCCCGCTCCTTGGCGCCGGGGCCGGGCCAGGAGCGGCGTTCGAGAGCGAGGACGGCCCGCTCCCGTTCGCCGAGCTCGAAGTCGCGCGTGTCGGTCATACGAACAACCTATTACTCCGCGCTCTCGGCCGCCGTCGCCTTGCGCGCGATCTCGCCCAGCACGTCGGACGGCTTGGCGCCCGGGGTGACGGCCTTGCCGATGTTCTGCTTGATGGTGTCGCTGACCTGGGCCCAGGACGTCTTCCCGACCGGCGGGAGCTGCGAGTTCGGCAGCTCCGTGAGGAACTCGCGGAGGTCCTTGTGCTCCTCGTCGTTCTCCATCCGGGTGTACGCGGAGACCGTCGGCGGCAGCAGGTCGTTGCCGCCGGCGAACTTCAGCACGTTCTCGTCGCTGAAGACGAAGTCGAGGAAGTCGCCGATCTCCTTGCGGTGGCCGTTCTGCTTGAAGCCCATGATCCAGTCGGCGACGCCCATGGAGGCCTTGGACTGGCCGTCCGCGCCGGGCAGCGCGACCTTGCCGACCGTGACGCCCTTCTTCTGGGCCTCCTGCATCAGCGAGGGGTGGCCGTTGAGCATGCCGACCTCGCCGCGCGAGAAGGCGGCGAAGGCGTCCTTGCGGTTGAGCTTGCCGGGGGCGACCGGTCCGGTGAGCTCCTTCTGGACCAGGTTCTTCTTCAGCCAGTCGAAGGTCCTGACGTTCTGCTCGGAGTCGATCCGGTAGCGGTCGGAGCCGTCGGTGTAGCCGTCGCCGCCGCTGAGCAGCCACATCATGGTCTCGGCCTGGGCCTCCTCGGGGCCCAGGGGCAGCGCGAAGGGGTACTTCACGTCGTTGTCCTTGAGCTTCTCCGCGGCCGCGGCCAGCTCGTCCCAGGTGGCCGGCGGCTTGGCTATGCCCGCCTGGTCGAAGAGGTCCTGGTTGAAGAAGAGCAGCCGGGTGGAGGCGGCGAAGGGCAGGCCGTACTGGGCGCGCTTGTGCTCGCCGGCCTCGACGAGCGGGGCGAGGAAGTTGGCCTGCACGGGGATGGAGAGCAGCTCGTCCGCGGAGTAGAGGGCCCCGGCCGCCGCGTAGTCGGCGTAGGCGCCGATCTGGGCGATGTCGGGTGCCTGGCCGGCCTTGACCATCTCGGCGACCTTGCGGTCGACGTCGTTCCAGGACTCGACCTGGACCTCGACCTGGATGCCGGGGTGCTCGGCCTCGTAGGCGGCGGTGAGGTCGTTCCAGTACGTCTTGGTGGTGTCGCCGCCGGTCAGGTCGTAGTCGGCCGCGACGAGCCTGAGCGTCACGTCGCCGGCGGCCGCCTCGCCGAGGCCGCAGCCTGAGAGACCCGCGGTCAGTCCGAGCGCGGCGATCGTCGCGGTCAGTCCAATGAATCGCCGCTGCACAGCGTCGCCCCACCCTCTGCTCGTCGTTGAGCTGTGATTTTCACAGGAGAGGAAGCATAAGGTCTACACCACTTGGGTAGATCCCCGATCCGTGGTGAAGACCTTGTGAATCCCCTCGCCGCGCGCCCCGCCGCTCACCCTTCGAATTTGTATCCCAGCGCAACAATATCGGCCAGTGGACTAGACCTGTCGGCCATGCGCGGGCGAGACTGTTCCCGTGAGACACGTCATCGCCCTCGATGTGGGCGGCACCGGCATGAAGGCTGCCCTCGTCGCGGCGGACGGCACCCTGCTCCACGAGGCACGGCGGGCCACCGGGCGCGAGCGCGGCCCGGACGCCGTGGTCGACACGATCCTCGACTTCGCCGCCGAGCTGCGCGCCTACGGCCTCGAACGGTACGGAGAGCCCGCCGCGGCCGCCGGCGTGGCCGTGCCCGGCATCGTCGACGCCGACCGCGGCATCGCCGTCTACTCCGCCAACCTCGGCTGGCGCGACGTCCCCATGCGCACCCTGCTCAGCGAGCGCCTCGGCGCCATCCCCGTCGCCCTCGGCCACGACGTCCGCACCGGCGGCCTCGCCGAGGGCCGGATCGGCGCGGGCAACGGCGCCGACCGCTTCCTCTTCGTGCCGCTGGGCACCGGGATCGCCGGCGCCATCGGCATCGGCGGCACCATCGAGGCCGGCGCCCACGGCTACGCCGGCGAGATCGGCCACATCGTCGTCCGCCCCGGCGGCACCGAGTGCGGCTGCGGCCAGCGCGGCTGCCTGGAGCGGTACGCGGGCGCCGCCGCCGTCTCCGAGGCCTGGGCCGCCGCCTCCGGCGACCCGAAGGCGGACGCCGCCGACTGCGCCAAGGCGGTCGAGTCCGGCGACCCACGGGCCGTGCGGGTGTGGCAGGCGGCCATCGACGCGCTCGCCGACGGCCTGGTCACCGCGCTCACCCTGCTGGACCCCCGCACGCTCATCATCGGTGGCGGTCTCGCCGAGGCCGGGGAAACCTTGTTCACACCACTGAGGGCCGCGGTGGAGGAACGCGTCACGTTCCAGAAGCTGCCCGCCGTCGTACCGGCGGCCCTCGGGGACACCGCCGGATGCCTGGGCGCGGGCCTCCTCGCCTGGGATCTTCTCGCCCTCGACTCGGAGGTATCCGCCTGATGGCCGTTTCCACAGTTCTCGCCGGGGCCCGCGTGGTGCTGCCGACCGGGGTCGTCGAGAACGGACGGGTGATCGTCGACGGCGGTCGGATCGCGGGCTCGGCGCCCGCGGAGGCGCCGACGCTCGACCTCACGGGCCACTGGGTCGTCCCCGGCTTCGTCGACATGCACAACCACGGCGGCGGCGGGGCCTCCTTCACCTCCGGCACCGTCGAGGAGATCCTCACCGGCGTCCACACCCACCGGGTGCACGGCACCACCACCGTCGTCGCCTCCTTCGTCACCGGCGAGATGGACTTCCTCAGCACCCGCGCCGGGCTGCTCTCCGAACTCGCCGAGCACGGCGACATCGCGGGCATCCACTTCGAGGGCCCCTTCATCGCCCCCTGCCGCAAGGGAGCGCACGACGAGACGCTGCTGCGCGACCCCGACCCGGCCGACGTCCGCAAGCTGATCGACGCGGCCAGAGGCCAGGCCAAGATGGTCACCCTCGCCACCGAACTCCCCGGCGGCATCGACTCCGTACGCCTGCTCGCCGAGCACGGCGTGATCGCCGCGATCGGCCACACCGACGCGACGTACGAGCAGACCGTCGAGGCCATCGACGCGGGCGCCACCGTGGCGACCCACCTCTACAACGCGATGCCCGCCATCGGCCACCGCGCCCCCGGCCCGATCGCCGCGCTCCTGGAGGACGAGCGGATCACCGTCGAGCTCATCAACGACGGCACCCATCTGCACCCGGCCGCACTGGAGCTGGCGTTCCATCACGCGGGGCCCCGGCGCGTCGCTTTCATCACCGACGCCATGGACGCGGCCGGCTTCGGCGACGGCCTCTACGCGCTCGGACCGCTGGCCGTCGAGGTCAAGGAGGGCGTCGCGCGGCTCGTCGAGGGCGGCTCCATCGCGGGCTCGACCCTCACCCTGGACCGCGCGTTCAAGCGGGCCGCGACCATCGACAAGCTGCCCGTCGAGGACATCGTCCAGGCCATCTCCGCCAACCCGGCCCGGCTGCTCGGCGTCGACGACCGCGTCGGCTCCCTGGAGCCCGGCAAAGACGCCGACCTGGTCGTGCTCGACGCCGACTTCGACGTCAAGGGCGTGATGCGCAAGGGCACCTGGGTGGTCGAACCCCACCTGGCGTGACATCGCCCTCTTCGACGCGAGGCGGTTGGCCCGGGGACTGGGCCAACCGCCTTCTGTTTGGCATGATCGGGGCGCGTTCCACGCACAACCCACGGCTGTTGCACTACGGCTGTTCCACGAACGTTCCACGAGGTACGGGGGTACGGCAGGTGATTCTCACGGTCACCCTCAACACGGCGCTCGACCTCACCTACCGCGTCCCCGCCCTCGTCCCGCACACCTCCCACCGCGTCACCCAGGTCATCGAACGCCCCGGCGGCAAGGGCCTCAACGTCGCCCGCGTCCTCGCCGCCCTCGGCCACGAGACGGTCGCCACCGGCTTCGCGGGCGGGTCGACGGGCGAGATCCTCCGCGCCCAGCTGGCGCCCGGCGCCGTCGTCGACGCGCTGGTCCCGACGGCCGGCACCACCCGCCGTACGGTCGCGATCGTCGACTCCACGACCGGCGACACCACCCAGCTCAACGAGCGCGGCCCGGTCATCACCCCCGCCGAGTGGTCCGCCCTCACCGACCGCTGTACCGAGCTGCTCGCCGACGCCGAGGCGGTTGCGCTCTGCGGCAGCCTCCCGCCCGGCATCCACGTCGGCGCCTACGCGGAGCTGATCCGGCTCGCCCGCTCCGCCGGCGTCCCCGTCCTCCTCGACACCAGCGGCGAACCCCTGCGGCGCGGCATCGCGGCCCGCCCCGACATCGTCAAGCCCAACGCCGACGAACTCGCCCAGCTCACCGGCTCCCGCGAACCGCACCGCGCCACCCGCGACGCCCGCCGCCGGGGCGCGCACGCGGTCGTCTCCTCGCTGGGCCCCGACGGCATCCTGGCCGCCACCCCGGACGGCCTGTGGCGCGCGACCCCACCGGCCGCGGTCAAGGGCAACCCGACCGGCGCCGGCGACTCGGCCGTCGCGGGCCTCCTGTCGGGCCTGGTCGAAAAGCTCCCCTGGCCGGACCGCCTGACCCGAGCGGTCGCCCTGTCGGCGGCGACGGTCCTCTCCCCGGTGGCGGGCGAGTTCGAACGCCCGACGTACGAGGAACTGCTCCCCCGGGTGACGGTGACGGAGCAGGCGGAAGCGGCCTGATCGCCGACACACCCCCTGGTGCGACGACGCGAACTCCCGCGGGGTGCGGCTTCTTTACACAGATGATCGGACCACATGCCCGATGGGAGGATGTGGACGAGCTGATCGATCGTGAAGGAGAGCCGGATGAGCGGCCAACTGGAACTTGCCGACGCGTACGAGATGATCTATTCGGCGGCGTCGCGGATGATGTGGGTACAGCGGACCCGCGTATGGCGACTGGACAGCCTGGGCGGCGGGTGGTCGGAGGAGCGCCGCGCTGCCTGGCGGGAGTTGGAGGCGGCGCTGTCCGCCTCCGAGGGTCCCGCGCCGCAGGAGGGGGAGCCCTCGGATCCGACGCGTCATCTGATCTCCCGGCGTGCGGCCGGACCTGTCGACCGGCCGATCACCTTCGCGGAGGCGGTGGCGGAGTGGGAAGCCCGGATGGCTGCGGACCCGGGGCCGTGGGAGACCCGGCGTGAGCCGTTTCTGAACGACTACCTGGTGCCGGGGCGGGCGGTGGTCGTCCCTGAGGGCCACATGATGACGCTGACCGGCCCGTTCGGCGACATGGTCAACCGGCTGGCACCGGGCCGGCCCGCGCTGAAGATCGCCGGGGACACGGCGGAACTGAGCAGGCTGGCGCATGTCGCGGCCGACGAGCTGCGCGCCGCGATGGGCGCGCACGCCCCGACCCCGCACCCGGTCGGGACGGTCCCCGTGGCGTCGGTGTCCCACCGCCCGTCCGACGTGGACGACCTGCGGCCTCGGTACGACGCACTGTTCCGGGCGGCCTCGCGCGCGTCGGAGAACATGCCCACCCTGCAATACATGCGGGAGAACTCGGATTTCTCGGTAAACCCGCTCACGGTGAAGGCGGCGCAGGACGTTCGAGAGCTGCTGGCCGGGAGGTCGAGGGTGTTCTGGCGGGAGCAGCACGAGCTGATCGACCCAAGCGTGCACACGACGGCAGGAGTGCAATGGCCTGAGGGCCAACCGACTCCCAGTCCGATCGGAGCCAGGGCTGAATTCTTCGCCCGCAGTGCGGAACTCGGACGGAAGCCAAGGCCGCCGCACCCCGGAGAGGTCCGCATCTTCCGGGAGAAGGGGGACCCGGATCACGTCGCTATCTCTGCCGTTCGCGCGGGAATTCTGGCGGAGATCCTGGACGAGTACGCCGCAAGGATCCAACCGGGTGCGGAATCCGGCATCATGCACTTCTCCGCCTACGACCTGACGGAATTCATCGACGAGGGAATCGGCCGCGAACTGCGGGAAACCTTCGGCTTCTAGAGCAGGGCGAGCGGTGATGGAGGAATACGGGGGAAGCGATGACTGATCGTCGATACAACATTCTCGTCGTGTCGGACAACAGCGGCAGAGGCGCGGGGGGCGTCGAGGTCTTCAACCAGGAGATGGCCGAGGCTCTCGCCCGCCGGCACAACGTCACCTTGTTCACGGCAAACCCTGAAATGCCCCACCACGAGGGCATACAGAGGGAGGTGAAGACGCGGCCCCCGGCGGGCGTGGAGGGGCGGGACTGGATCGAACATCTCGCCGGACAGGACCCCACGGCACACGGCCTGGAAGACCCGGCGAGCCGCCCCTACGACATCATCATCGGGCACTCGCGCTTCTCGGGACCGGCCGCCGCAGAACTGCGGGCGAACTGGTACCAGGACGCGCGCATGGTGCACTTCCTGCACACGAGCCCCGAAAGGCTGCCGTTCTTCAAGGGAAAAACTCTCGAAGAGGCGAGGGAGAAGGCAGCCAAAGACTCTGCGATCGAACGTGAAACCATGGCGCGCGCGGACGTCGTGGCCGGAGTCGGACCTCTTCTGTCGGAAGCAAGCAGACAGCTTTCCGCGGAAGGTGCACATGTTCCACACTCCCATGAGGTCATCCCAGGCACCCGGATCTACGATCCGGTGCAGCACGAACCCGCACCGGAACGACTGAACCTCTTGCTCATGGGGCGGGTCGCTGACCCCCTCAAGGGCGTGGACGACGCCGCGATGGCGGTGGCCCTGCTGAACCAGGCCGGCGTTTCCGTCAATCTCACCATCCGCGGTGTCAAGGATGAGGAAATGGCTGATGCGACGGCCAGACTCGCAGGCCTCAGTGGTGGGAACGCGACGGTCAAGGGCCGCACGAGCAGCGTCGAAGAGCTCAACGAGGAGATCAGGAACTCACACGCGGTGATCATGCCCTCGAAACACGAGGGTTTCGGCATGGTGGCGGCGGAGGGACTGGCCCATGGTGTCCCCGTACTGGTCAACGAAGAGAGCGGCGCCGCGCTGTTCTTCCAGGACACCGACCGAGTGCCGTCGGAGATCGGCCAGCGGTGCGTGGTGCCCGAGCCGACCGACGGCAAAAACCGAGTCACGGCGTGGATGGAGGCGATCAACCGGCTGCATCAGGAGCTCCCGCAGCGCCAGGCCGATGCCCTCTATCTGCGGGAAGTGCTGCAGCAGTACTCCTGGGACCACGCCATGCAGGCCCTGGTCCAGGCGACCATGGAACAGACGCCCCTGCCCCAGCGCGGCCCCGAGATGATGGTCACCGCCCAGGAGCGTGACGCCGCCCGCACGGTCCAGGGGCCGAACGGGCAGGTCCTCAGGCCCGAGGCGCCGGTCCAGGGCCTACAGGCGCAGGCACAGGCGGTGATCGGACAACAGCGGCAGGGGCCGGGGCAGGAGAACCCGGCACCACAGGTCGCCGCGCCAGAGACGCCGGCACCGCAGTCCCCGACACCGCAGCCCCCGGCGCCGCAGTCCCCCGCGCGGGAGGCCCCCGCGACCCCGGCGCCCACGCAAGAGGCCCCCGCCAGCCCGGCCCCCGCCACCCAGGCGCCCACGCAGGAGGCCCCCGCCCCCGCCGCCCCGGCCCCCGAGAAGCCTCGCCCGGCCTGGCAGGCAGGCTTCACGCACGGGCAGGCCCAGCCCGCCCCCGGCGGTGGTCCTCGGCCCGCCGCGCCGGAGAGCCCGGCGCCCTCCTGGCAGGCGGGCTTCACCCACAACCAGCCCGGTGCCGCAGGTCGGCGCGCCACCCCGGCACCGGGGCCCGGTGCCGCAAGCGGCGGGCCGGGACGGTCCGGGCCCGAGCAGCAGCCGCCGCAGCCTCCGCAGCCGCCGACTCCCCGCGGCAAGGACGGGGTCGGCATGTGAAAGGGCGCCGGGGTGGACGTACAGCTCGTCCACCCCGGCGCCCGATCCGCGCGCGTCACGACCTCAGAGGTTGCTGATCTTCACCCAGTCGAAGATCACGTCACACTGGTTCCCCTGCCCGCAGGAGAGCATGATCGTGTTCTTTCCCTCCTGGAGCGTCACCTGTGACCAGGTGGTCTGCCAGTTCTTCTCCAGGTTCGGGTCCGACGAGCCGATGAAGTTCTTCAGGTTCATCGGGTTGGTGTTGGCCTTGCCGTTGACGGTCACCGTCGCGTTGGCGTCCTTGGCCGGGATCGCGTAGCGCACCGACATCTTGTACGCGCCGGCCGACGGCACCTCGGTCTCCCAGGTGACGGACGAACCGATCGCGTTGAAGTTGGTGACGTACGCGCCGTCGGCACCCTCCGCGCCCTTGATGTCCTTGGCGAGCGCGGCCGAGCCGCCCAGCTTGAGGGTCGCCGCGTCCTGCTGCGGCAGCGGGGCCTGGGAGGGCTGGTCGCTGGGCGCGTCGGACGGGGTCTCCTGGGACTGGCTGACGCCGCCGGTCGGCTTGCCGCCGGCCTGGCCGCCGTCGCTGTCGTCGCCCGTGTTGGTGATCACGGCGGCCGTGATTCCGATCACGACGACCACGACGACCGCGATCGCGCCGATCAGCAGCCCCTTGGTGTTCGGTCCGCGACCGCCGCCGCCTCCGCGCTGGTGCGGGATCGGCGACTGCCGGGTCTGCGAACCACCGGGGTACGTCTCAGGCGCGGCGTACTGCGGGTGCGGCTGGCCGTACGCGGGCTGGTGCGGGACCTGCCCGGGCGGCGGGTAGCCACCGGGGGCGCCCTGCGCACCCTGGCCGTAACTCTGCTGACCGCCGTACTGGCGCTCGCCGACCGTTCTGACCTGGTTGTACGAGGTCCGGGGCACACCCGGCTGCGCGGCCGGTCCGGGGTAGCCGTAGCCACCGGCCTGACCCGGCGGCTGGGCGCCTGCCGCCTGGCCGTCCGCGTACAGGTAGCCGAACGGATCGTCGTCCTCGGGCGTGTTCGCGCCGTCGTTACCGGCAGCCATCCCTGGTCACTCCTATCCATGCTCGCCAGCCGTCGCCGACCGGCCGAGCCTACCCCGAACGGGGAACCCGGCGGTCCGGACCTTGACAGACGAGCGGCCCGCGCGCCTCTATCCGGCGCGGCGGTGGACCTTGGCCCGGGACCGCTTCTCGATGTACATCCGCTGGTCGGCGGAGTTCAGGACCTCTTCGACGCTCATCCCGCACTCGGCCCAGCCGATGCCGAAACTGGCCCCGACCCGGACCGCCCGCCCGTCGACCCTGATCGGCGGAATGATCGCGTTGCGCAGCCGTACGGCCAGGTCGGCGGCGTCGGCGGCGCCGAGGCCGTCGGCGAGGACGACGAATTCGTCACCACCGAGCCGGGCGACGGTGTCCCCGTCGCGCACGCCGGTGGTGAGCCGCCGGGCGACCTCGATGAGGACGGCGTCACCGGTGTGGTGCCCGAAGCGGTCGTTGATGGACTTGAAGCCGTCCAGGTCGCAGAAGAGGACCGCGAGCCCCTTCGTACCGTCGTCGACGTCACCGCCGGCCGGGGCCACGCTGTGGACGTGGTGGTCGTACGGCCCGCCGGCGCCGGGCCCGGCGTCGAAACCGAAGCCGTGCTCGTGGCCGTACGGGGTGTCGTAGTCGGCTTCCGGCGTGGCGTGCGGCCGCTCGCAGATCCGGGCGCTGAGCCGGGAGCGGAGCTCGGCGCTGTTGGGCAGGCCGGTGAGTGCGTCGTGCGAGGCGCGGTGGGCGAGCTGCAGCTCGTGGCGCTTGCGCTCCTCGATGTCCTCGACGTGGGTGAGGAGGAAGCGGGGCCCGTCGGCGGTGTCGGCGACGACGGAGTTACGGAGGGAGACCCAGAGGTACGTGCCGTCGCGGCGGCCGAGGCGCAGTTCGGCGCGGCCGCCCTCGGCGGAGGTGCGCAGCAGGGTCCCTATGTCCTCGGGGTGGACCAGGTCGGCGAAGGAGTAGCGGCGCATCACGGAGGCGGGTCGGCCGAGGAGGCGGCAGAGGGCGTCGTTGGTGCGCAGCAGCCGGCCGTGCTGGTCGCCGCCCATCTCGGCGATGGCCATGCCGGAGGGGGCGTACTCGAAGGCCTGCCGGAACGACTCTTCGCTGGCGCGCAGGGCCTGCTGCTCGCGTTCCAGGCGGACGAGGGCGCGCTGCATGTTCGCACGGAGTCGGGCGTTGCTGATGGCGATCGCCGACTGGGAGGCGTACATCTGGAGCGCTTCCTGACCCCAGGGGCCGGGGTGCCGGCCGTTGCGCGGCCGGTCGACGGAGATCACGCCGAGCAGCTCGCGGGCGGAGCCGGAGGCGTACATCGGGGCGTAGAGGCGGTCGTGGGGGTGCCACTCGTCCTCGAAGCGGGGGGCGGGGCCGTCGGTGTGCCACTGCGGGACGTCGTCCTCGATGAGGACCCAGCCCTCGGTGTGCGGGATGAACCGCAGCTCGCCCCAGGCGACGCCCATGGACAGCCGGCGTTCCCAGGAGGCGCGGGAGCCGACGCGGCCGGTGATCAGGGCTTCGGCGGCGGAGCTGCCGGCGAAGGCGGCGACGACGAGGTCACCGTCGGGGCGGACGAGGTTGACGCAGGCCAGCTCGTAGTTGAGACCGGCGACGATGCCGTCGGCCACGGTCTGCAGGGTGTCCGCCAGACTGCGGGCTGTATTGAGGTCGGCCACGACCTGATGCAGCTGCCGCAGGGTCGCAAGACGGACGTACGGCTCCGACTCGGTCTCCATCGCTCGCTCTCCCCGAGACCTCGACAGCAACTCCAGGGGTTCTCATCGGCTCTCGTGCTGCATTGTCTCCGCCACTGAATCACAGCGAGCTGTGCACCCGGTACACAGGGTCAACAAATACTGCGCTCTGTGACTCAAGTCACAAGGGGGAGAAAGGGTGCACAGGTGCCGGTGACGGCCTCCTGTCGTCCCCCTGAACGCGAAGTGAACACCTCGTCAAGGCCCCGGGGGCCGGTGGTCCTAGGACCGGCGGGGGTGCTCGACCTGGTCCCGGGGCCCGATGTGACGGGGTGGGGCCCGGGACTAGCGTGCGGAACGTGCTGACGACGACGCCTTCCCCGCCCCCCACCTCGGATCTGGCGATCCCTCATGCTGAGGGGGTGAGCAACGACGAGTTCCGGGCGGCGATGTCCCGCCTCGCGGCGGGCGTGGTCCTGGTGACGGCACACGACCCGGACGACGGCCCGCGCGGCGAGGACGTCGGGATGACGGCGACCGCGTTCATGTCGGTCTCCCTGGACCCGCCGCTGGTCCTGGTGAGCCTGCGCAACGGCTCCCGGATGGACGACCTGCTCGCGGAGGTCCCGGTGTGGGCGGTCTCGGTCCTCTCCGAGCAGCAGCGCCACATCGCGGGCCGCTTCGCGATGAAGGGCCGGGTGAGCGACCGCCTGCTCTTCGCGGACGTCCCGTACACCCGGGGCGGCGAGAGCGGCGCACCGCTGCTGACGGGCGCGCTGGCGACGCTCGAATGCCGCACGGAGAACCGGGTGGTGGCGGGCGACCACACCCTGGTGGTGGCCCGCGTCCTGACGGCCACGGTCCCGTCGGCGACGGAGGACACCCCTCTGACGTACTTCCGGGGCAAGTACCGCCGCTTGTCGTGACGCCCGGACCGACGGGGAGCGAGGGGCCCGGTCCGGGTCCAGCCGCACCCGCGGAGCCGGCCGTCAGGACCAGCCGCGGCCCTGCCTGCCCCGCTTGGTCTCCGAGCGCTGCTTCTTCACCCGCAGCCGCCGCTCGTTGATCCCCCGGGGGATCTTCGTCGCCCGTCGCGCCTTCGGCGGTGGAGCCGTCGCCTCCGCGAGCAGTGCGGCCAGCCGCACCGCCGCCGTCTCGCGGTTGCGCCACTGCGAGCGGTGCTCCGACGCGCGGACCGTCACCACCCCGCCCACCAGCCGCGAGGCCAGCCGTTCGAGCGCGCGCGCCTTCCAGACCTCGGGCAGCGCGTCCGTCGACGCCAGGTCGAAGCGGAGTTCCACCTGCGAGTCGCTGGTGTTGACGTGCTGCCCGCCCGGCCCCGACGACCGCGAGAAACGCCACAGGAGCTCGGCCTCGGGAAGCGAGACGGAGCCACGGATGAGATAGGGACCGGACATACGTCCATGTTCCCCGGACGGGCTCCCGCGCGTCATCCTGTTTTCGCACGGGTTTCGCACCATGGATCGGCCCCCTGGAACCGGCGGGGCACCGTCCGCGTTATCCCGGGTGACGACGCACGACATCGCGACATCACGAAGGCACGAAGAAAGGGACTTCCCATGGCTGTAAGCCTGTCCAAGGGCGGCAACGTCTCCCTGACCAAGGAGGCACCGGGCCTGACCGCCGTCACCGTGGGCCTCGGCTGGGACGTCCGTACCACCACCGGCACCGACTTCGACCTCGACGCGTCCGCCATCGGCGTCGACGGCGCGGGCAAGGTCGCTTCCGACGCGCACTTCGTCTTCTTCAACAACAAGGCGACCCCGGACCAGACCATCGTCCACACCGGCGACAACCGCACCGGCGAGGGCGGTGGCGACGACGAGCAGATCAACGTCAACCTCGCGGCGCTCCCGCCGAACGTCGACAAGATCGTCTTCCCGGTCTCCATCTACGACGCGGTCAACCGCTCGCAGAACTTCGGCCAGGTGCGGAACGCCTACATCCGCATCATCAACCAGGCCGGCGGCGCCGAGATCGCCCGCTACGACCTCTCCGAGGACGCCGCCGTCGAGACCGCGATGGTCTTCGGCGAGCTGTACCGCAACGGCGCGGAGTGGAAGTTCCGCGCGGTCGGCCAGGGCTACGCCTCCGGCCTGGAGGGCATCGCCCGCGACTTCGGCGTCAACCTCTGACGGCCTGACCGACGGACGCACGGCGTTCGGACGATCAACGGACGTGCGGACGTGCGGACGTACGGAAGTGCGGATGTACGGAAGTGCGGACGTGCGGAAGTGCGGACGTGCGGACGTGCGGACGTGCGGACGTGCGGACGTGCGGACGTGCGGACGTGCGGACGTGCGGACGTGCGGACGTGCGGACGTGCGGACGATCAACGGCCGTACGGACCATCAGGTGGGCCCCGGCACGTTCGTCGTGCCGGGGCTCTCCCGTTCCTGACGACCGGTCACCCGGCACGGCCGGCCCGGGCCGTCGGCAGCGGACGCTAGTCCGGCCGCGTCGGCCGCTCGTCCCCGTACAACCACACGTCCCACACGTCGTCCAGGTCCTCACCCGCCACGTCCTCGACATAGGCGGTGAAGTCGGCGGTGGAGGCGTTGCCGTGGCGGTGGGCAGCCGGCCAGCCGGCCAGGATCTCGGAGAACGTCTCGTCGCCGACCCGCTCCCGGATCTTGTGGACCACCATCGCGCCCCGCTGGTACACGGGCGGGTCAAAGAGGTTCTCCGCCGAGGGCGGTTCGGCGGGCGGGAAGGCCCAGTTGGCGTCGACGGCGAACGCCGCCTCGAAGCTGCGGCGCGCGGGGAAGTCCTCGAAGTCCTCCGCGTACAGCCACTCCGCGTAGACCGCGAAGCCCTCGCTCAGCCAGATGTCCTGCCAGGTCTCGGGCGTGACCGAGTTGCCGAACCACTGGTGGGCCAGCTCGTGCGCGAGGATCTCCGGCGTGAACGCGTCCAGCGGGAGGACCGGCCGGGTCTGGGTCTCCAGCGCGTAGCCCGCGTCGCCGGCCCGCTCCACGACCGCGCCGGTGGCGGAGAAGGGATAGGGGCCGAAGTTCTTCTCCTGCCAGGCGACGAGCTCGGGGACACGTTCCAGCAGTCGCGCGCTCTTCGCGGCGACGGTCGAGTCGGCGGCCGTCAGGACGGGCAGACCGGACGGCGTCGCCGACACCTTCGTCTCGTAGCGGCCGATCCCCACGGTCGCGAGGTAGCTCGCCATCGGCTCGGCGACGTGCCAGACGGTCGTGGTCCGGCCGTTCGCGGTCCGCTCGGAGGTCCGGACACCGTTGGAGACGCCCTGCGTCCCGGCCGGGACGGTGAGCGTGATGTCGTACGTCGCCTTGTCGGCGGGGTGGTGGTTGCCGGGGAACCAGGTCATCGAGCCGGCCGGCTGGCCCAGCGCGAGCGCGCCGTCCGCCGTCCGCAGCCAGCCCTCCCGCGAACCGTCCGCGTCGGTGATGGCCTTCGGCACCCCGGAGTACGTGATCTTCGTACGGAAGACCTCGCCCTTGTCGATGTCCTCGCGGGGCCGGAGCGTCAGCTCGTTCCCGGCGCGGTTGACGGCGGCCGGGGTGTCGTCGACGGAGGCGGAGTCGACGGTGAGACCGGCGAGGTCGAGGTTGAAGGCGCTGAGGTCCTGGGTCGCGCGGGCCGTGATCATGGCGGTGGCGTCGAGCCGGCCGCGCTTCGGGTCGTAGCGGAGGTCGAGCGCGTAGGCACTGACGTCGTAGCCGCCGTTGCCGAGCTTGGGGAAGTACGGGTCGCGCAGCCCGGCCGCGCCGGGCGTGCCGTGCACCCCGCCGATGTCCAGGCCGCCGCTCCCGCTCCCGCCGTCCGTGCCGGCACCGGCGCACCCGGCGAGCACGAGCAGCGTCGCGAGGGCTGCCGCCAGGGCGCTTCGGCTGCGTACGTCCACCGTTCGATCTTAGGCGGGGGTACGGCAAAGGTGCCGCCCGACGGGGTCCGGGCGGCACCTCTGGTGGCTGCGGGAGCTGGTGCGGCGGCGGCGGGCCTACTTGTTGAGCGCCGCCACGCCCGCCTGCGCGAACTTCTCGTCCAGGTCGCCGCTCGGGGCACCGGCGACACCGATACCGGCGACCGGGGCGCCCTTGACGGTCACCGGGGCGCCACCGGCGAGGAAGAGCGTGCCGGGGATGTCCTTCAGGTTCGGGGCCTGGGCGAGGCGCTTGGCCAGCTCGGAGGTCGGGGCGTTCCAGGAGACGGCGGTGTACGCCTTGCGCTCGGCCGACTCGTAGGACTGCGGGCCGGCGCCGTCGCCGCGGAGGGTGACGATGGTGTTGCCGTTGCGGTCGACGACGGCGACCGAGACCCGCTGGTTCTCGTCCTCGGCGGCGTCCAGGGTGGCCCTGGCGGCCTTGGTGGCGGCCTCGACGGTGAGGTGCGTGGTCTGCTGGAGGTTCTTGTTCGACGCGTCGGCCTTGACGGCGGCGGCGGGCGCGGCGGCCGGGGCGGAGGCGTTCGCGGAGACGGCGCCGAAGGTACCGGCGGCGAGGACGGCGGCGGTGGCGGCACCGAAGACGATCTTCTTGTTCATGGCGGGCTCCTTGAAGCGGGGCGTGGTGGGGGCGGGGCGTATTCGGGCGGGGGCAGTGGTCGAGCAGGAGCGGGCTAGCCGTTCGGCTGTCGAGCTGTCCGCCTGGCGAACCGTTCGGCTGTCGAACTGTCCGCCTGGCGAACCGTTCGGCTGTCGAACTGTCCGCCTGGCGAACCGTTCGGCTGTCGAACTGTCCGCCTGGCGAGCCGTTCGGCTGTCGAGCTGTCCGCCTGGCGAACCGTTCGGCTGTCGAACTGTCCGCCTGGCGAACCGTTCGGCTGTCGAACTGTCCGCCTGGCGAACCGTTCGGCTGTCGAACTGTCCGCCTGGCGAGCCGTTCGGCGCCGTCCGCAGCGGGCGGTTCCTTCGCTCTGCCCTCAATCCTCCGGTCGCCCCCGGGCCCGTACGGTCCACGGACCGGCTGCCGCCGTCGCGCATGATGGACGACGGGGGTGTCAGCCGAACGGTTGATGCCCCTCTGGTCCTCCTGGGCCAGGATGGACACGTATCCCCAGGTCAGAGGAGTACGAGTGACAGCGCACCCGCCGGAAGCGGACGGCCCCCGGAACTCGGCCGCCCCCGCCCCGGACGCGCCCCCGGCCCCCTCCCCGCACCGCCACGCCGACCCCGACGCCGGAGCCGACACCAACCCCGACGCCGGAGCCGACACCACCGCCGGAGCCGACACCAACCCCGACACGAGCCCCGGCCCCGGCCCCGGCCCCGATCCCGACGCCGCCGCCGCCGACGCCGACGCCGACCCGGACTCGTACTGGCTCACGCGGGTCATGCACGTCGCCTTCTTCCTGCTCCTCGGCGCGGCCCTGGCCCGGTTCCTGCTGCGCCACCCGTGGGAGGACCGCAGCCCCTGGATCGTCCTGCTCTGCGGCGCCCTCGCCGCCCTCTACGTCCTCGGTCCCGTCCTCGGCACCCGCGCCACCCCGCGCCGGCTCGCCTGGCTCTTCACGGTCGTCGCGGTCTGGATGGTGCTGGTGCTCCTCGCGCCGAGCTTCGCCTGGTGCGCGGTGCCGCTCTTCTACACCGGCCTGCGCACCCTCCCGCCCCGGGCCGCCCTCGTCCTCGTCGCGCTCCTGACCGCCTTCGTGGTCTTCGCCCAGGTCCAGCTCTCGAAGAACGGCTTCGACCCCGATCTCGTCGTCGCCCCGCCGGCCGTCGCCGCGATCGCCACCGCCGTCTTCGTCCACGCGCAACGCCTGGCCGACCGCCAGCGCGCGCTGATCGACGACCTGATCCGCACCCGGCGCGAGCTCGCCGCCACCGAGCGCCGTGAGGGCACCCTCGCGGAGCGCCAGCGGCTGTCGATGGAGATCCACGACAGCCTCGCGCAGGGCCTGTCCAGCCAGCAGATGCTGCTCCAGGCGGCCGAGCGCACCTGGGACAGCGACCCGTCGACCGCCCGCCGCCACGTCCGTACCGCCGAGTCCATCGCCGAACGCAACCTCGCCGAGGCCCGCCGCTTCGTCCACGACCTCGCCCCCGCCGACCTCGCCGAGGGCGGCGGTCTCCAGGAGGCGCTGCGCACGGTCGCCGGGCGCGAGTCGGCCGCCTTCCGGGTCGACGGCGCGCCGGTCCCGCTCCCCGAGCGCGTGCAGTCCGCGCTGCTGCGCATCGCGCAGGGCGCCCTCGCCAACGTCCGTGAGCACGCCGCCGCCACCTCCGCCGCCGTCACCCTGACCTACCTCGACGACCAGGTCGTCCTCGACGTCGCCGACGACGGCCGCGGCTTCGAACCGTCGAGCGCACGGGAGGGCGGGGGCGTACGCGGCCACGGCCTGCCCGCCATGCGGGTGCGCGCGCGGCAGCTCGGCGGCACGCTCACGGTGGAGTCCACTCCCGGCGAGGGCACGGTGCTCTCGGTCGCCATCCCCCTGGAGGTTCGCCCGTGACGGTCCCGACGACACCGACGGCATCGACGACACCGACGGCCGTACGGATCCTGCTCTGCGACGACCACGCCGTCGTCCGCGCGGGCCTGCTCGCGCTGCTCGGCAGCGCCGACGGCATCGAGGTCGTCGGCGAGGCGGGCAACGGCGAGGAGGCGGTCGCCATGGCCGCCAAGCTGCGTCCGGACGTCGTCCTGATGGACCTCCAGCTCGGCCCCGGGATCGACGGCGTCGAGGCGACGCGCCGGATCGCGGGGGCCGCCTCCGGCGTGCACGTCCTGGTCCTGACGACGTACGACACGGACGCCGACATCACCCGCGCCATCGAGGCCGGCGCGACCGGATACCTGCTGAAGGCGGAGCGGCCCGAGGAGCTGTTCGCCGCGATCCACTCCGCCGCCCAGGGCCGTACGACGCTGTCGCCGCCGGTCGCCAGCCGGGTGATGGACCGGATGCGCGGCGCGGCGGGGCCGACCCTCACGGACCGCGAGCGGGACATCCTCGGCCAGCTCGCGCACGGCCTCGGCAACCGCGAGATCGCCCGCGCGCTCTTCATCAGCGAGGCGACCGTGAAGACCCACCTGGGGCGGATCTACGCGAAGCTCGGCGTGGACACACGTGCGGGCGCCGTCGCCGTGGCGAAGGAACAACGACTGCTGCCCTGAACTGCTACCGTGCGTAGCCGTTCCACCGCAGGGAGTCAGTCCATCCGTCTCGCCGCCGCCCCGGGCGTCGTCGAGCGCGTCGTCGGACGCCGTCGAGCGCTGTCGCGCGCCGCCGAGCGTCGTTGAGTGGGAGCGTGGGAGCGCACGTGAAGATCGCCTGCGTCGGCGGTGGGCCCGCCGGCCTGTACTTCTCCATCCTGATGAAGCGGCAGGACCCGTCCCACGAGATCACCGTCTACGAACGGAACCCGGCCGGGTCGACGTACGGCTGGGGCGTGACCTACTGGGCCGGTCTCCTCGACAAGCTGCGCGCGGGCGACCCGGAGTCGGCCGACGCGATCGGCGCGGCCTCGGTCACCTGGACGGACGGCGTCGCCATCGTCCGCGACGAGCGGACCGTCCACCGGGGCGACGAGGGCTTCGGCATCGGCCGGCGCCGGATGCTCGCGCTGCTGGCGGAGCGGGCGGAGGCCCTGGGCGTACGGGTCGAGTTCGAGCACGGGATCCCGGGCCCGGACGCCCAGGAACTCGCGGACGCGGACCTGGTCGTCGCGGCCGACGGGGTCAACAGCGCACTGCGCGAGGCGTACGCCGGGCACTTCGGCGCCGAGGTCGCCGTGGGCCGGAACCCCTACATCTGGCTCGGCACGACGAAGGTCTTCGACTCCTTCAGCTTCGCCTTCAAGGAGACGGAGCACGGCTGGATCTGGTGCTACGCGTACGGGTTCAGCGGCGAGCGGTCGACCTGCGTGGTCGAGTGCGCCCCGGAGACGTGGACGGGCCTCGGACTCGACCGGCTGGGCGAGGCCGACAGCCTGAACCTCCTGGAGAAGCTGTTCCACGACCTCCTGGACGGTCAGCCGCTGATCGGCCGCGCGCAGGAGGACGACGCGGCGCAGTGGCTGCACTTCCGCACCCTGACCACCCGCACCTGGCACCACGGCAACCTGGTCCTCCTCGGCGACGCGGCCCACACCACCCACTACTCGATCGGCGCCGGCACCACCCTGGCCCTGGAGGACGCCCTCGCCCTGGCGGAGACCCTGCGCGGCGTGGGTGACGTGAGCGGCACGGGCGGGGTGGGCGGGGTGGGCGGGGCGGGCGGCTCCGCCGGCGCCTCCACCGGGGGTTCCGTCAGCGCCGGCGTCAGGCCCGGCGGCGACTCCGGCGGGGCCAGCAGGGTCGGCGAGGGCGGCGGGGCAGGCGAAGGGCTCGACGCGGCGCTCACGCACTACGGCAGGCGGCGGCGCGCCGAGCTGCTCTCGGCGCAGAGCGCGGCCCGCTACAGCGCCCGGTGGTACGAGAACCTGCCCCGCTACATGCGGCTGCCCCCGGGTCAGATGTTCGCGCTCCTGGGCCAACGCCACTCGCCCCTGCTTCCGCACATCCCGCCGCAGCTCTACTACCGGATCGACCGCGCGGCGGACGGCCTGGAACCCCTCCGCCGCCTCAAGCGCTGGCTGGGCCCCCGCCTGGCCCGCACCCTCCACGCCCGCACGCGGAACTGAAGCCGGGGGCCGGGACGCACGGACCGGCCAGGCCGTATGACCGCAGGGCAGGGGCGCAGGCCGCACGGCCGCGTGGGCCGCACGGGCGGGCCGCCCGGGCGGGGCACCCGGGGCGGGGCACCCGGGCCGAAGCGAACGCACGGACCGCACCGGGCACGGCCGAAGCGAACGCAGGGACCGACCCGGGCCCACGGACCGGGCCCACGGACCGGGCCCACGGACCGGGCACGCGGGCCGGGCACGCGGGCCGGGCCCCATGGACCGGACCGGGCGGGGCTCAGGGACCGGCCAGGGCGCATCGGCCGGGCGGGGCTCACGGGCCGGAGACCGGCAGGCGCGGTCCTACGGCTACGGCCGCAGGCGGCGGCGGGCGCGCCGCCCGGCGCGTGGGACCATCGTCTCCGTGCTCGACATCGGCTACTCCCTCTCCCGTCGCTTCCCCGACCCCCCGCAGACCGACTACCGGCGCGCGGACGTCCGCGCGCTCCGCCACGACCTGTTCTGCGGAGACGTGTACCTCGCCGACCCCAAGTCCGACCGCGAGGTGTCCACAGCCTGGGGGTGGGTTCCGGTGCTCGACTTCGCGTGGGCGCTGTGCGACATCGTCGAGCAGCTGGACCGCGACCCGCGCGGCAGCCGGTCGGCGAAGCGCCAGTACGCCGAGCTCGACTTCACCGAGTCCTCGGACCTCATGCTCTTCGAGCGCCGCTTCGGCTGGGTGGACGTCGAGGCCGACTGGATGCCGGGCGACGAGCCCCCGCTCACCTTCAGCCACCGCGAACTGCGCCGCGAGGGCCGCGACTTCCTGCACGACCTGATCGCCGACCTCACCGACATGCACGAGGGCCTCGGTGACAACCCGGTGATCTGGGACCTCCAGGCCCGCTTCCCCCGCCTCCCGTGACCCGCACCCGCCTGCGCCCGTAAGCCCCCGCACCGGGCACCCGGCGACCGCAAGAGCGCCCAGCACCCCGGCGAGCCTGTCGGCCGGCACCCGTCACCCGTCGACCGCGCGCAGCACCCGACCCGGCGAGCCTGCCCGCCGGCACCCGGCGCCCGGCACCGTCGACCGCGCGCAGCACCCGACCTGGCGAGCCTGCCCCCCCCCGACACCCGGCACCCCCACCCGGCGCACCCGCCCCACGCCGCCCGCCCCCACGCCGCCCGCCTCAGGCCGCACGTCCCACGCCCCAGGCCGCACGCGGCACGCGCCCCGCCCCAGGCCGCACGCGGCACGCGCCCCGCCCCACCCCTCAGTCCTCCACCCGCACCCCCAACTGGGCGGCGAACACCGGTGCCAGGTCCAGGAGCTGTGCCGTGCTGATCACCGCGCCCGACAGGGCGTCCACACCCCGTGCGATCTCCAGCCGAGCCACCGCCCGCAGGTCGACGTCCTTCATCCGGGCGCCGCTGAAGTCCGCCCCCTTCAGCACGCACCCCCGGAACTCGACCCGCTCCAGCACCGCGCCCGCGAAGTCCGGCTCGTCGAGCACGCACTCCTCGAAGACGACGTCCTTCAGCTTCGCCGTACGCAGGTTCAGATAGTCGATCTTCCCTCCCCTCACCAGGACCCGCTCCAGCACCGCCCCGTGCAACTGCGTCCCGCCGAGCCGCGCGTCCACGACCTCCACGTCCCGCAGCGACGCCTCCGCCAGATCCGTACCGACGCCCCGGATCCCGCTCAGGACGGAGTCCAGGACGCGGGCTCTGCTCAGCCGCGTCTCGTCCACCGCGCAGTCCCGCACGGCGCAGTCCAGGAACCGGGCCCCCGCCCCGCTCTGCCCCGCCAGGTCCAGCCCCTGGAACTCCAGCCCGTCGTAGTCCCCGTCCGGCTCGAGCCCCCTCCCCTCGTACGCCACCAGGGGCGGCAGCCGCACCTCCGCCCGCCGTGCGGCCGCGATCTTCTTCCTGCCCGTCGTCATGTCCCCATGGTGACGTGCGCCACTGACAACGGCCCGATGTCACATCCGGCACCCCCGCCCACGTCCCCTCCGTACCGCCGACACGTCACCACCGGCGTCACGCCAGACGTCACCACCGGCGTCACGCCAGACGTGACCACCGGCCTCACCACCGACTTCACCACCGACTTCACCACCGGCGTCACGACCGACGTGACCACCGGCGGCACCACCGACGACACGAGGGAGCACCAGATGAACCGACAGGCCATCACCGTCATCGGCGGCGGATTCGCCGGCCTCACGGCCGCCGTCATCGCCGCGGAGGCCGGCGCCCGGGTCACCCTCCACGAGGCCCACCACACCCTCGGCGGACGGGCCCGGACCGCCGAGGGCCCCTACCGCACCAACGAGGGCCCGCACGCGCTCTACCGCCGAGGCCCCCACTGGACCTGGCTCGCCCAGCGCGACCTCCTCGGCCCGCTCGCGCCCCTGCCGCCCCGCGAGGCGGCCCGCTTCCGCTTCCACCGGGCGGGCGCGCTGCGCCGCACCCCTCCGCTCCGGTTCCTGCGCCACACGCTCCGTACCGCCGAACAGGCCCCCGTCGACGTCGACTTCCGCAGCTGGGCCACGCGGGTCGCCGGCGCCGAGGCGGCCGCGCAGGCCGCCGCGTACAGCGGGGTCGCCCTCTTCCACCACGACCCCGGCGCGCTCTCGGCCCGTTTCGTACAGGAACGACTGCACCGGGCCGCCGCGCTGCCGCCCGAGGCGCGGTACGTCCGGGGCGGCTGGGGGCGGCTCGTGGAGCGGATGGCGGCGCGCGCCCGGGAGCTGGGCGTACGGATCGAGACGTCGTCCCGGCTCGACGCGCTACCGGTCTCCGACGGCCCGGTCGTCGTCGCGACCTCGCTGGCGGCGGCGGCCCGACTGCTGGCCGAGCCGGGCCTCAGGACGGGGAGTACGGGGAGTACGGGGGGTACGGGGAGTACGGGGGGTACGGGGAGTACGGGGAGTCACGAGGGCGGCCGTACGGTCCTCCTCGACCTGGCGCTGAGCCGCCGACCGGGGCGCCGGAACGACCCGTTCGTGGTGTCGGACCTGGACGCGCCCGGCTGGATCGAGCGCTTCACCGCCCAGGACCCCTCCCTCGCGCCCGTCGGCGAACAGCTGCTCCAGGCGCAGCTCCCGATCGCCCCGGACGCGTCCAAGGCGGACGGCCTGGCCCACGCCGAACGCCTCCTCGACCTCGCCTTCCCCGGCTGGCGCGAGCGGGAGGTCTGGCGCCGGGAGGCGGTCTCCGCCGGCCGTACGGGGGCGCTGGACCGCCCGGGTACGACCTGGCGGGACCGGCCGGCGATCGACCGGGGCGACGGGGTGTACCTGGTGGGGGACGAGGTGGCGGCGCCCGGGGTGCTGTCGGAGGTGTCGTTCACGAGCGCGGTGGAGGCGGTCTCGCTGGCGCTCCGGACGAAGAGGCTTGACCTCAAGTCCACTTGAGGTCGGAAGCTGTACGCGTCACGAAGAACCAGCCGACACCGACCGCCTTTCGGGGAGTTCACCATGCACGCGATCCGTCTGCACGCCTTCGGCCCGGCCGAGAACCTCACGTACGAGAAGGCAGAGGACCCGACCCCGGGCCCCGGGCAGGTACGGATCGCGGTCGCCGCGGCCGGGGTCCACCTCCTCGACACCGCCCTGCGCATGGGGCAGACCGGCCCGTACCCCGCCCCCGCCGAGCTGCCGACGATCCCGGGCCGCGAGGTCGCCGGCACGGTGGAGGCACTCGGCGAGGGCACGGACCCGACCTGGCTCGGGCGGCGCGTCGTCGCCCACCTGGGCATGGCACCGGGCGGCTACGCGGAGCTGGCCGTGGTGGACGCCGCGAAGCTGCACGCCCTGCCGGACCACCTCGGCGAGGCGGAGGCCGTCGCGATGATCGGCACGGGCCGCACCACGCTCGGCATCCTCCAGTTCACCGACCTGGGCCCGAAGTCGGTCGCGATCGTCCCGGCCGCCGCGGGCGGCATCGGCACCCTCCTCGTCCAGTACGCGAAGAACGCGGGCGCCACGGTCATCGGCCTGGCGGGCGGCCCGGAGAAGGTGGCCCGGGTGGCGGAGAACGGCGCCGACCTGGCCGTCGACTACAAGCTCCCGGACTGGCCGGAGCGCGTCCGCGCCTTCCTCGGCTCCCGGACGGCGACGGTCGTCTTCGACTCGGTCGGCGGCGACACGGGCCGCGCGGCGGTCGACCTGCTGGGCAAGGGCGGTCTGCACCTGGTCTTCGGCTGGTCCAGCACGGGCATCGAGGACGGCGAGCCCCTCACCTTCACGGAGGAGGAGCTCACGGCCCGGGGCATCACCTCGGAGTCCGTCCTCGGCCCGAAGATGATCCAGCTGGCGGGAGGCGACATCCGCAACCTGGAGACCGCCTCCCTGGCCGCCGCCTCCGCCGGCACCCTGCGCCCGGCGGTCCACACCTTCCCCCTCACGGACGCGGCGGCGGCCCACCGCGCCCTGGAGACCCGGGCCACGATCGGCAAGGTGGTACTGGTCCCGTAGCGCCAGGGGACGGCTGCCCCACGGCGAGGGGTTCCGGGGGCAGCCGGACAGCTCGGCCCAGGCGTCGTCGCGGAGCGCCGACCCTGTCCTTACAGGGCGTTCGGGCCCAGCCAGGATCAGCGACGCGGGCCTGTCCGATACCGCCGCCTGATCATTTTCAGTCGGCTCGGCTCACGTCCAGCCGTTCGGACGACGGCTCGTATCCAGCTGCCCTGTAGGCGGCGACGGCGGCAGCGTTCGAGGTCGGGGTGCTGACGAGTGCGCTTGATGCACCCAGTTCACGCAGCGCCGCCGCGGCGGCGACGCTGATCGCCGTCCCGTAGCCGCGACCGCGATGGTCGGCGTGCACGCCCACCGGCTCCAGCAGCCCGGGCTTGCCCGGCCCGGCCGACCAGACCGTCGCGGCGGCCACGGCGGGCAAGGTCCACCAGCGCCCACCTAGCCACTTCCAATGGGTGCTGACCTGCGAATACTCCAGGGAGACGCTGTGACCGACCCGGACGACGTAACCCAACTCCGCAACGTCAAGCCCGGGGAGGGGTTCGTGGTGGTGCCGCGCGTGCTCCTGGCCGACTTCGCGCCGAGGGACGTGGACCGGGTGCCGACGGTGATCAGCTTCGAAGAGTTCGGCGGGATGTTCCGCACCTTCGAGCACACCGCCTGGCGGCTTGAGACCCGCCGCCGATACCAGTCGGACGAGGAGACCGAGACCTACGGTCGGTTCGCTCGGGGCGAGGATGCCGGGTGGGACCTGGACGACCCGTGGTGCGTCTCCCGGCGCGAACAGTCCGCCCTCGGCAAGCGGTTCGAGCGCGTACGCGTCATGGACAACCCGCCGACCCTGGGGCAGCGGTACCTCCTCGACAACGCCCGTCGCAACAGCGCCGTGGGAGAAGACATCCGGAACCTGTGGCGGAGCGACGCAGAGCGGCTGAAACTCCCTGAAGAGGACTTCTGGCTGTTCGATTCACGCGTCATCGCGCGGCTCCACTTCGATGACGACGACCGGATGACCGGCGTCGAACTCGTCACGGACCCCGTGGAAGTCCTGCGCGCCTGCCAGATCCGCGACGCCGCATGGCACCACGCCGTCCGGTACGACGAGTTCACGGGCCAGGTACCTTCCGCCGAGTGAGCAACGACTTTCAGCAGGCCCGAGTGGCCCTCGGCGCGCGGCTCCGTGAGCTGCGCGCCGCACGGGGCTTCACAGGGCGCGAACTGGCGGCGGTATTGCTCTGGCCCCAGTCCAAGGTCAGCAAGCTGGAGACAGGGCGGCAGACCGCCACAGCAGACGACCTCCAGGCGTGGGCACAGGCAACAGGGCATCCGGAGGCCGCCGATGAACTGATCACCCGCCTGCGGACGCTGGAGTCCCGATCCCGCTCCTGGCGGCGCCAGCTTGCCGCCGGACACAAGCCCGTCCAGGACGCTCTCACCGCTGAGTACGAGCGGTCCCGAACATTCCGGGCCTGGCAGGGCTCCATGGTCGTCGGGATGCTCCAGACACCCGACTACGCCCGCCACGTTTTCAGCCAGTACGTCGACCTTCACCAGTCCGTCCGGGATGTGGAGGAGGCTGTACGGGCACGCGTGCGGCGCCAGGAACTGCTCTACGAGCCGGGGAAGACCTTCCACGTCATCATGTGGGAGGCCGCCCTCCACGCCCTGGTCTGCCCGCCGCCGGTCCTGGCTGCCCAACTCGACCGGCTCATGGGTGTGCTGGGGCTCGACACCGTCACCCTGGGAATCGTCCCGTTGGGAGCCCCTCTCAAGCTCCCGCCGGCCAACGCGTTCTGGCTGTACGACGACCGCTTGGCCATCGCCGAGGACTGGCACGCGGAGCTGTGGCTGGACGACTCCGCGACCGTCGGCGTGTACCAGCGGGTCTGGCAGACACTCGCCGACTCCGCCGTCTACGGGGCGGAAGCCCATCGCGTGATCGCACGCGCCCGGCGGGCACTCGACCTCAGCTGAGAATCATCCCGAAGAAGCCCCGGCGGCGCTCGAATCAAGGTGAATCAGGGCCGCCAAGCAGCACCCGGGGCTCATACCGTCCCGGTGTGGTCCGAGGCATTCGGAGCGCTGGAGGGACGGTGAGGCATGAACGAGGAGTGGAGACCGGCCACCAGTCGGTACGCGGTGGACCGTAACGGGACGCTGGGTCGGGTGGACCGGCGGTACGAGGGGAGCGTGTATCTGCGTCCGCCGGGCGGGGGCCGAGAGTGGGCGGTCCCGCCGGAGGAACTGCGGGAGCCGACCCCGGAGGAGCTGGTCCAGGCCCGCTTGTTCGCCACGCCGGTGACGGCGGTGGAGCAGTGACGGTCCGGACGGTTCTCCGGTTCGTGACGCACCGCATCAAGCGTCATCCGGAGTCGGAGGCAACGGCGTCGGCCCACTGCCTGTACGGCGCGTGTGGTTGGGAGGCCCGACCGGACACTGACGTGAACAAGGTGGATGACCAGTGCATGGAGCACGCGGGCCGCCACAGGGGCCACACGACCTTCGCCAGGAGATTCGAGGACGTGGCCCTGGTGGAGCGGCTGGAGGGCTCCGCGTGAGGCGGCTCCCGGCCCTGGCGGTCACCCTCGCTGGCGCGGTCAGCGTCGTGGCCTTGGCCGTGGCGATCACCGCCCGGTGACTTGATCGCGGTTCGCGTGGGACACCGCCGTGTCGCCATGCGCGATCTGTTCGGCGCGGTGAACAACGACCTGGACGCCCCGCTGGGGCCTGAGTGGGAGCGCGCGGCCTGGGCGGTCCCCCGTCACCGGTTCCTGCCAGAGCGCATCTTTCTGGGGGAGGAGCTGGAACCGTGCACCCGGGCAGAGGCCCCGGAGACGTGGTTGCGGGCCGCCTACGCCAACGGCTCCGTGGTGACCCAGATCAACGACGGCAAGGACCCTGGCGACGGGGAGCGGTGGGCATCGTCGTCCGCGTCGGCACCCAGCATCGTGTTCCGCATGCTCAGCATGCTGGACCTGGCCGAAGGTCACAGGATTCTGGAGATCGGGACCGGGACCGGGTGGAACGCGGGTCTCCTCGCTCACCGCCTGGGCCCGGAGAACGTGACCACGGTGGAGGTGGACCCGGTCCTGGCGACGGACGCGGACGTGCGTCTGCGGAAGACGGGCCTGGCGCCGGCGGTCGTCTCCGGGGACGGCGCCCGGGGTCACACGTCCTCCGAACCGTACGACCGGGTGGAGGCCACGTGCTCCGTGCGGTCGGTGCCCCGGGCGTGGGTCGAACAGACCCGGCCCGGCGGGATCGTGCTCACGCCGTGGGAGACGCCCTGGCTGTGCTACGGCCTGTTGCGCCTGGAGGTAGGCGTCCAGGGCGACGCGGCGGGCCGGTTCTCCCCCCACGCGGCGTTCATGCTCATGTGGAACCAGCGCAGGGACTTGCGGATCTCCCGGGACGTGGTCCGCGCCGACCACCAGCCGAACGAGTATCGGACCAAGCTCTCCCCCTGGGCCGTCACCGGAGACGACTGGGCCGCCCAGTCCGCCATGGGCCTCCAGCTCCGTGACGTGTGGTGGACCTGGCAGGACAACCCCGACGTGGACGGGGTGGAGTCCAGGTTGTGGGTCGCGACGACCGACGCCACGTCCTGGGCGGCCATGGACTGGGACGGGAAGTCGGACGACCAGTTCACCGTGTGGCAGTACGGCCCCCGTCGTCTCTGGAACGAGGTGGAGGCGGCACACATGTGGTGGACCCACGCCGGCCGGCCCGGGCCGGAACAGTTCGGACTGAGCACCGCCCCAGGTACCCGTGAGTGGGTCTGGCTGGACACGCCGGACCGGCCGCTCCCGACCACCGGCTGACCGCACCCTGACCGGCCTCGGTCGTCCGCTTCCCCCGTGGCGGGTGGTCGGGGCCACCGCCACGCCCGCTCTGGGATGCCCGGGGCGCGCGTTCATCGGGGCGCGATGCGGCCCCGCGACGCCCTACTCGCCCGTCCCCAGCCTGTGGAGGGCGTCGTCCGTCAGCCGGTACACGGACCACTCGTCCTGCGGCCGGGCGCCCAGGTACTCGTAGAAGTCGATCGACGGCGTGTTCCAGTTCAGGACGGACCACTCCAGGCGCTCGTACCCGCGCTCCACGCAGAGCCGCGCCAACTCGGCCAGCAGGGCCTTTCCGTGGCCGCCGCCGCGGCTGGTGGGACGGACGTACAGGTCCTCCAGGTAGATGCCGTGGACACCGCGCCAGGTCGAGAAGTTCAGGAACCAGACGGCGAAGCCGACCGGTTCGCCCTCGGGGGTCTCCGCGAGGTGGGCGTAGGCCGCGGGGTGGGGACCGAAGAGCGCCTCGTGCAGCTGCCCGGGAGTCGCGCGGGCCTCGTGGAGGGACTTCTCGTACGCGGCGAGTTCGCGGATCATCGTGTGGATCACGGGCACGTCGGCGGGCGTGGCGGTACGAATCATGGGCCCAGCCTGCACCGCGCCGCCACGGCCGCACCAACTCTTTACAGCGCGCTGCCCACCCCCAAAGGCGCTCCCCTCACCCGCTCCCCCTCGCCCACTCGCCCCTGACCCGCTCCCCCTCGCCCACTCCCCCCTGACCCACTCCCCCCTCGCCCACTCTCCCCCTCGCCCACTCCCTCTCACCCGCCCCGCAACGTCCGGACGATGGCGACCTGGTCACGGTCGAGGGCCGGCTCGCCGTCCTCCACGTCCCACAGGCCGTTCTGCAGCACGCGGCCCAGGGTCCACGCCAGCGCCCGCTGCCGGTCGAGTCCGAGCCGCTCCGTCAGCAGGTCGAAGCGCCAGAGCGTCCCGGCCGACGGATCCACGTCCCACAGGTCCGTGAGCGCCGGGAGCAGGTCGAAACCCGGGTCGCCGGCGAGCGGCTTCGGGTCGATCGCCAGCCACGGCTCGCGCTCGGCCGCCAGGATGTTGTCGTAGTGCAGGTCCCAGTGGAGCAGCCGGTCGCCGGGCTCGCCCATGACCTCCCGTACCGCCGCCGCGCAGTCCCGCAGCAGCGCGGCGTCCTCGGCGCCGAGCCGGGCCGCCGCGTCCGGGGCGTCCGCCACCATCCGCGCCGCGATGTCCCCGAGCCCGCGGAGCCCCGCAGGAGCGGGTACGGCGACCAGGCGGGCGAGCAGATCCCCGAGGATCCGTACCGCTTCCCGCGCGTCACCCAGCGTCGACAGATGCCGGCCCTCGTCCAGCCGCTCCAGCAGCATCGTGCCGGTCTCCGCGTCCTCGGCGAGCAGCCGTACGGCCCCGGCGCCGTCCCAGATCCGCAGCGCTTCGGCCTCCCCCGCGCTCTCCTCGTCGAGGAGCTGCATCTTGAGCGCCGCGTGCGTACCGTCCGCGCTCCGGGTCACAGGGAGCACCAGCGACGCGACCCCGTACATCGAGGGCCCGGTCACCCGCAGCCCCCACCGGTCGAGGAACTCCCGTGCCCGTGCGGGCAGCGCGGCGACGAACGCCCGACCGGCCTCGCCGTTGTACTTCGCCTGCGACGCGGCCAGTTCGGCCGGAATCTCGATCACGCGACGACGCTACACACGGCGGGGGACGCCACGCGCGCGTGGCGTCGCACAGGCACGAGAACACGCCACGCGCGCGACACGGCGGCACTCTCAGCCGGCGGCCGACACCACCGGCCAACACCAGCGACCGACACCAGCGACCGCACCAGCGACCGACAGCGACCGACAGCGACCGACCGAACCCTCACACCCCCGCGTCCCGCTACACCCCCGCATCCCGCAACACCCGCGCGAACGCGCCCTGGTCGTACAAGGCGCCGCCGACCCCCACCTGCTGCCCGTCGACGAGCACGGTCGGGGTGCCGCCGACGCCCGAGTCCTCGAAGGTCTTCTCCGCCGACGCGACCCAGCCACGGTACGAGTCCTCCCGTACCGCCCGGTCGAAGTCGGCGCCCCGCAGCCCCTCCACCCGATCGGCGACCCGCAGCGGGTCCTCCGCGCCGCCGCCCGCGAACAGCGCGGACTGGAACTCCGCGAACTTCCCGGCCTCCGCCGCCGCGCGCAGCGCGTTCGCGGCCCGGGCCGACGCCGTACCGCCCGAGCGGGCGTCGAGGAAGGAGGCGACGACGTACTCGATCCGTACCTTCCCGTCTCCGGCCGCCTCCGCCAGCGCCACGCCACCGCTCTCCTCGAACTTGGCGCAGTAGCTGCAGCGCGGGTCCAGGTACACGGTCGCCGTGTGGGGTGCGTCGGCCTCGCCGACGACGATCTTCGGCCCCTCCACGACGGTCGTCAGGCCAGTACCGGCAACGGGTGTGGACGGGGACGCGGACGCCACCGAGGGCGACGAGCACCCCGCCCCCGCCAGCCCGACGACCCCGGCCGCGGCCAGCGCCACGACCACGTGAACAGTCCTGCGTACGGGCATGAAAAGGTCCTTTCGGAACAGCGGTACGGCAACGAAATCCGCACCTCCGAACCTAGGCGCCGCCCCCACCCCACCCGCGCCGCCGAAAGACCCCGATCCAAGGGCCCAAGGCCCCCGACCATCCAGTACCCTCCGGCCCATGGTCAGCAGGAGCAGCACGGTCAACGGCGGCATCTCGTTCTGGTACGCGCAGGAGGGCGCCCCCGCCCCGCGCGAGCCGCTGCCCGGGGACGCCACGGCCGACGTCTGCATCGTCGGCGGCGGGTACACCGGCCTGTGGACGGCGTACTACCTGAAGAAGGCCGTTCCCTTCCTCAACATCACGGTGCTGGAGGCGAAGTTCTGCGGCTACGGCGCGTCGGGCCGCAACGGCGGCTGGCTCTACAACGGCATCGCGGGCCGCGGCCGCTACGCGAAGCTGCACGGCCACGAGGCGGCGGTCCGGCTCCAGCAGGCCATGAACGACACGGTCACCGAGGTCATCGAGGTCTGCGCCGCCGAGGGCATCGAGGCCGACATCCACCGGGGCGGTGTGCTGGAGATCGCGAACTCCCCCGCCCAACTGGCGCGCCTGAAGGCCTCCCACGCCGTGGAGATCGCGTTCGGCGAGAAGGAGCGCGAGCTGTACGGCGCCCGCGAGACCGCCGAGCGCATCCGGGTGGCCGGCGCGGTCGGCTCCTCCTGGACCCCGCACGGCGCCCGCCTGCACCCGGTGAAGCTGGTCACGGGCCTGGCGGCGGCGGTCGAGGCGCTGGGCGTCACGATCCACGAGTCGACGCCGGTCACGGAGATCAAGCCGAAGCACGCGATCACGCCGTACGGAACGGTCCGCGCGCCGTACGTCCTGCGCTGCACAGAGGGCTTCACGGCCTCCCTGACGGGCCAGCGCCGCACCTGGCTCCCGATGAACTCCTCGATGATCGCGACGGAACCCCTCACGGACGCCCAGTGGGAAGGGATCGGCTGGCAGGGCGGCGAGACCCTGGGCGACATGGCCCACGCGTACATGTACGCCCAGCGGACCGCGGACGGCCGTATCGCGCTGGGCGGCCGGGGCGTCCCGTACCGCTACGGCTCGAAGACCGACAACGACGGCCGCACCCAGCCGCAGACGATCGAGGCGCTGCGGGAGATCCTGGTCCGCTTCTTCCCGTCCCTCGCGGGCATCGGCATCGACCACGCCTGGTCGGGCGTCCTCGGCGTCCCGCGCGACTGGTGCGCGACGGTCACCCTGGACCGCTCCACGGGCCTGGGCTGGGCGGGCGGTTACGTCGGCTCGGGGGTCGCCACCACGAACCTGGCGGCCCGTACTCTGCGCGACCTGATCCAGCAGGACTCGGGCCAGTCGGGCCCCACGGACCTGACGGCCCTGCCCTGGGTCAACCACAAGGTCCGCAAATGGGAGCCGGAACCCCTGCGCTGGCTGGGCGTCCAGGCCATGTACGCGGCCTACCGCACGGCCGACCGCACGGAATCCACCACCCACACGACGACCACCTCCCGCATAGCGACCCTCGCCGACCACGTCTCGGGCCGCTAACCCCCGGAACCCACCCCTCGCACACCGAAGGCCCCCACCACGACGGTCGGGGGCCTTCGCCCTTGAGCCCCCTGTCGGGTTCGAACCGACGACCCCCGCTTTACAAGAGCGGTGCTCTGGCCAGCTGAGCTAAGGAGGCAGCGAGTGCAGTGTAACCAACGAGCGCCCCTGGCCGGTCGGGAATCTCACCGGTCCGGGAGTACTGACAGATCCCCTCCGGCCGGGTAGCGTCGCCCCCAGTTCACTCAGGTGGACTAGACCCACCACTTCCTTCCACTACGGATCGTCCGGCACGTTCCTGCCGGTGAAGGGACACGCCACCATGGCTTCTGTCACGTTCGACAAGGCGACCCGGCTCTACCCGGGTTCCGACAAGCCCGCCGTCGACCAGCTCGAGATCGAGATCGAGGACGGCGAGTTCCTCGTCCTCGTCGGGCCCTCCGGCTGCGGCAAGTCGACCTCCCTGCGCATGCTCGCCGGTCTCGAGGACGTCAACGGCGGCTCCATCCGCATCGGTGACCGCGACGTCACGCACCTGCCGCCCAAGGACCGGGACATCGCCATGGTGTTCCAGAACTACGCGCTCTACCCGCACATGACCGTCGCCGACAACATGGGCTTCGCGCTCAAGATCGCCGGCGTCAACAAGAGCGAGATCCGCGCCAAGGTCGAAGAGGCCGCGAAGATCCTCGACCTCACCCCGTACCTCGACCGCAAGCCCAAGGCGCTCTCCGGCGGTCAGCGCCAGCGCGTCGCGATGGGGCGCGCCATCGTGCGTGAGCCGCAGGTCTTCCTCATGGACGAGCCGCTGTCGAACCTCGACGCCAAGCTCCGTGTCTCCACCCGTACGCAGATCGCCTCGCTCCAGCGTCGCCTCGGCATCACCACGGTGTACGTCACCCACGACCAGGTCGAGGCCCTCACCATGGGCGACCGCGTCGCCGTCCTCAAGGACGGTCTCCTCCAGCAGGTCGACTCGCCGCGCAACATGTACGACCGCCCCGCCAACCTCTTCGTCGCCGGCTTCATCGGCTCCCCCGCGATGAACCTGATCGAGGTGCCGATCACCGACGGCGGCGTGAAGTTCGGCAACAGCATCGTCCCGGTCTCCCGTGACGCGCTCTCCGCCGCCTCCGCCAAGGGCGACACGACCGTCACGGTCGGCATCCGCCCCGAGCACTTCGACGTCTCGGGCGCCACCAGCAAGGAGGGCCTGGCCGTCTCCGTGAACGTCGTCGAGGAGCTCGGCGCCGACGGTTACGTCTACGGCTCCGCCCGCGTCGGCAGCGAGGACAAGGACCTGGTCGTCCGCGTCGGCGGCCGCGCCGTCCCGGAGAAGGGCTCCACGCTCCACGTCGTGCCCCGCCCGGACGAGCTGCACGTCTTCTCCACCTCCACCGGCGAGCGCCTCTCCGGCTGAGCCGCCCTGCCGAACGGCCCCGCATCTCTTGCAGATGTGGGGCCGTTCGCCTATGTCGACAAATACCCCGGCACAACAGCCAATTCAGACACCTTCGTCAACGCGGGATTCGAAAAGCCGCCTCGAACCATCCCCCGCGAGAGTGACTAAATGTCGCCATATCTTCACTGGCCGCTACGCTCGCCTGCGTGACGCACACTGCCCGCCGAATCGGCCGCTCTCTCGCCCTCGTCCTGCCCGTCGTCCTGGTGCTCTCCGGGACGCTCGCGGTGTCCGCCGTCCCGTGGGCCGGCCAGGGCTCCGACGCCCAGATGCTCACCGCATCCTCCGAGGACGTCTCCGTCCCCGCCAAGTCCCGTGCCCCGCAGGATATTCTGCGCGACCGCCTCCTCGCCGAACTTCAGGAGAAGGACCCCGGCACGGCGTTGACGCACCTCCAGCGCGAGATCGAGAACAGCCCCTCGCTCGCCAAGCACTGCATGTCCATCGCCCGCGCCCTCGGCAAGGCCGCCGTACGCCATTACGGCCCCACCCGCGCCCAGTCCTACTCGCGCCCGGTCTGCGACACCTCGTTCGCGACCGGCGTCATGTACGCGAGCTGAGTCGCGAGCCCACCCGCGATCGCGTTCGCGACGCTGAACGGCTGCCTCATGAGGTGCGCATATCGTTCGCGGTATGGAAACCTCCCCGACGCAGGCCGTGATCCTGGCAGGCGGCCAGGGCTCGCGCCTGCGCCCGTACACCGACGACCGCCCCAAGCCGATGGTCGAGATCCCCGGCACCGGGACCCCGATCATCGGCCATCAGCTGTCCTGGCTCGCCGCCGAGGGCGTGACCGACGCCGTCGTGTCCTGCGGCCACCTCGCCGAGGTGCTCCAGGACTGGCTCGCCTCCGCCGATCTTCCGCTGCGCGTGAAGACCGTCGTCGAACCCGAGCCGCTCGGCCGCGGCGGTGGCCTCAAGTACGCCGCCGCGCACCTGCCCGAGCCCGCGCAGCCCTGGTACGCCACCAACGGCGACATCTGGACCCGCTTCTCCCTGCGTGAGATGGCCGCCTTCCACGCCGAACGCGACGCCACCGCCACCCTCGCCCTCGCCCGCCCCCGCATCCCGTGGGGCGCCGTCGAGACCGACGCCTTCGGGCACATCACCGACTTCATCGAGTCGCCGCCGTCGCCGTACCTCATCAACGCGGGCGTGTACGTCTTCTCCGCCGCGTTCACCGAACTCCTCCCCGACCGGGGCGACCACGAGCGCACCACCTTCCCCCGGCTCGCCCGCGAGCGCAGCCTCGCGGGCTTCCCGCTGCCCCAGGGGGCCTACTGGCGGGCGATCGACACCGCGAAGGACCTCACCGAGGCCGCGAAGGAACTGGCCGCCCAGGGCTCCGCCTGACGGCTCCTACGGCCGGCCAGGGGTCCGCCTGACGGTTCCTATGGCCGCCCCGGGGGTGAGCCTGACGGCTCCCATGGCCGCCCCGGCCGACGCCTCCGGAGTGCCGACAGTCCCGGCTGACCCGGCCGACGGCTCCGGCCGACGGCTCCGGCGACAGCCGACGGGCACAGGCCCGGCTGACGGCTCCGGCGACAGCCGACAGGCCACAGGCCCGGCTGACCATCCCGCTGGTCCGGCCTGCGGTCCGGCCGGCAGCTCCGGCTGGTGAAGTCGCCCGGCTGACGGGTTCGGTCGGCAAGCCCCCGCCCCCCACCTCCGTACGCCAAAGGGCGGCACCGCCGTCTCGCGGTGCCGCCCTTCTGGCTTCCGTGCGGCCGACGGGCCTGGGGCTCAGCCCAGCAGGCCGCCGATCGGGTTCCTGTTCCCGCCGCTGCCGCCGCTCGACGTCGAGCCGCCGCTCGTCGGTTCGCTCGTGCCCGTTCCGCCGCCGCTGCCGGTGCCGGTGGAGCCGGTGGAGCCGCCCGAGCTCGTCGGCCCCGAGCTGGTCGACGGCGGGGCCACCGGCCTCGACTGGGTCGGCGTACGGGTGCCGCCCGTGCCCTGCGTCGCGGTCGGACGGCTCTCCGCGGTCCGGCCGGTCTCCCGCGCGGTCTCGCTCGGCTCGGCCGTCCTGCCCTTCTCGCTCTCCCCGCTCGCGCCCTCCGTCGCCGACGGCTTGGGCCGCGAGGAGGCCGACTGGGACGGGGCGCGCTCGCCGGGCTCCTGCGGGAGGGTCCGGCCGGGCAGGTGGTTGATCGGGTCGTCGTTCGGGCCGGGCACGGTGACCATCTCCGCCGACCGTACGGCCCCGCCGAGCACCGAGCCGATGAGCAGCGTCAGGCCGACGACGACCGAGGCGACGAGCGCACCGCGGCGCAGCACCCGGCGGCGCAGCTCCCACAGCTCGGAGCGGGGGCCGAGGGTGCGCCAGGCCTCGCCGGCGAGGCGGCCGTCGATGGAGTAGACGGGGGCGCCCGCGATGATCAGCGGGGACCAGGCGGCGAGGAAGATGATGTCGGCGGAGTCGTAGACCGGGACGGTCTTCCAGCTGACGGTCAGGAGCAGGGCCGCGGACAGCGCCGCGCCGATGACTCCGGCGACACGCTGCCAGAGGCCGAAGACGGTGAGGACGCCGACGACGACCTGGAGGAAGGCGACGGTCAGTCCGGCGCCGACCGGGTGCTGGAGGGCGAAGTCGCGCAGCGGTTCGGCGAGGGCCCAGGGGTTCAGCGAGTTGAGCCACTTGACCATGGAGCCGCGCTCGCCGCCGTCGAAGTAGACGGGGTCGCAGAGCTTGCCCATGCCCGCGTAGATGGAGATGAAGCCGAGGAAGACGCGGAGCGGGAGGAGCACGACGCCGAGGTTCATCCGGCGCCCGGGGTAGTAGGCGTGCCGGACCGGGTCGGCGCCGTGGCGGTGCGGGCGGTCGCGGAGCTGCTCGCCGTCCGGGCCGTATCCGTCGCCGTCCCGGTCGCCGTACCCGTCGCCGTACGACCCGTCGCGCGACAGCTCGTACGGGCCGCCGTCGTAGGGGGGGTCGAAGGCACCCTCGGCGCGCCGCATCGGGGGCAGCAGCGGTCCCGGCTCCACGGGGACGACCGGGGTCTCCATGGTGTCGTCGATGCGCGGGATGGCCTGCGTGGCGCCCGCGTCGAGGTGGCCGGGGGGCTCCAGGGTGGAGACGGAGGACTCCCGCACGGCCTGGAGCAGGCCGGTGGCTCCGGGGGCGGACTTGCCGCTCCACACGACGGGGCGGCGGCGTCCGGCGGCTCCGCCCGCCGCGGCGGCTGCCGCTCCGGCGAGGGCCGGGCCGCGAGAGGCGGCGAACTTCGGCTGCTGGGCCGGCGCGAGCCGCACACGGAAGCTGGCGTGGTTCACGATGACCTGCGCGGGATCGGAATCCACCTTGAGCATGCTCAGCGCGGGCTGATCGTCGAACCCCGGCCGGGGCGTTCTGGTGTCCACACTCATCTAACCGAGTGACGCGGGGTTTGGACACTGCCTTGACGGGCTGGGAATGTCCGAGACCCGTCAAGATCGCGCCACCGGGGCCGGAGCCCGTACCGGAACCCGTACGGGAGCCATGGCGGAGCCCGGAGCGGAACCCGTACGGGAGCCATGGCGGAGCCCGGCGCGGAACCCGTACGGGAGCCCAGGCCGGAACCCGTACGGGAGCCCAGGCCGGAACCCGTGCGGGAGCCATGGCGGGGCCCTGCCGAGTCCGGCCCGGCCCGTGCCCGCGTACGCGAAAGGGCCCAGCTCAGGGAGCCGGGCCCGTCCGTCGCGTCGTGCGCCGAGGTCAGTTCGCGCGGCGGCGGGCGACCTCGTAGAGAACGATGCCCGCGGCGACACCGGCGTTCAGCGACTCGGCGCCACCGGGCATCGAGATGCGGACGCGGTAGTCGCAGGTCTCGCCGACCAGGCGGCCCAGGCCCTTGCCCTCGCTGCCGATGACGATGACGACCGGGCCGTCCAGCGCCTCCAGGTCCTCGACCGTGTGCTCGCCGTCGGCGGCGAGGCCGACGACCGTCAGGCCCTCCTTCTGGAAGCCCTCGAGCGCGCGGGTCAGGTTGGTGACGCGGGAGACCGGTGTACGGGCGGCGGTGCCGGCCGAGGACTTCCAGGCACCCGCGGTCATCCCGGCCGCGCGGCGCTCGGGGACGACCACGCCGTGACCGCCGAAGGCGGAGACGGAGCGGACGATCGCGCCGAGGTTGCGGGGGTCGGTGACGCCGTCGAGGGCGACGATCAGCGGGTCCTCGTGGGCGTCGTAGGCGGCCGCCGTGAGGTCCTCGGGGTGCGCGTACTCGTACGGCGGGACCTGGAGGACGAGGCCCTGGTGGTTCAGGCCGTTCGTCATCCGGTCCAGCTCCTGGCGCGGGGCCTCCATCAGGTTGATGTTGCCCCGGTCACCGGCGAGCTTGAGCACGTCGCGGACGCGCTCGTCGTTGTCGATGAACTGCTGGACGTAGAGCGTGGTCGCGGGAACGCCGTCGCGCAGCGCCTCGAAGACCGGGTTACGGCCGACGACCATCTCCGAGGTGCCCTTGGGGCCGCCTCGGCGCGGGGCGGGCCGCCGGGCGACGGCCTGCCTCGCCTGGGCGCTGGCGATGCGGTTCTTCTTGTGACCCTTGCGGGCGGAGGCGGGCGGCGTGGGGCCCTTGCCCTCGAGGCCCTTGCGCCGCTGGCCACCGCTGCCGACCGTCGCGCCCTTCTTGTTGGACGTGCGGCGGTTCCTGCGCTGGCTGTTCCCGGCCATGACTACCTAATCCTCGGTGTTGCGTACATAGGTCTGTAAGTGAAGTGTGCCGCCCGGCTCCCCGAGCGGCACATCATCAGCGGTTGCCCAGCGTCCAGCGGGGGCCGTCGGGGCTGTCCTCGATGGCGAGGCCGGACTGGCCCAGCTGGTCGCGGATCGCGTCCGCGGTGGCCCAGTCCTTGCGCTCGCGGGCCGACTCGCGCTGCTGGAGCACCATGCGGACGAGCGTGTCGACGACGCCGTGGAGCTCCTCGCCCCGGTCGCTCTCCTCGGCCCAGTGCGGGTCGAGGGGGTCGAGGCCGAGGACGCCGAGCATGGCACGGACCTCGGCCAGGCGGGCGATGGCCTCGTCCTTGTCGTCGGCGGCGAGCGCGCTGTTGCCCTGGCGGACGGTGGTGTGGATGATCGCGAGCGCCTGCGGCACGCCCAGGTCGTCGTCCATCGCCTCGGCGAAGGCGGGCGGCACGTCGGGGGCGGGCGGCACGGTCTTGCCCGCCTTCTCGGTGACGCGCTGGACGAAGCCCTCGATGCGTCCGAACGCGGCCTCGGCCTCGCGCAGCGACTCCTCGCTGTACTCGATCATCGAGCGGTAGTGCGGGGTGCCCAGGTAGTAGCGCAGGACGATGGGGCGCCAGTTCTTGACCATCTCGGAGACGAGCACCGAGTTGCCGAGCGACTTCGACATCTTCTCGCCGCTCATGGTGACCCAGGCGTTGTGCACCCAGTACGAGGCGAAGTCGTCGCCGTACGCCTTGGCCTGGGCGATCTCGTTCTCGTGGTGCGGGAAGATCAGGTCGAGGCCGCCGCCGTGGATGTCGAAGGCGGAGCCCAGGTACTTGTGGGCCATCGCCGAGCACTCCAGGTGCCAGCCGGGCCTGCCGCGGCCCCACGGCGTCTCCCAGTCGGGCTCGCCGGGCTTGGTCGCCTTCCACATGGCGAAGTCGCGCGGGTCGCGCTTGCCGGAGACGCCCTCGTCGGGCTGGCGCAGGTCGTCGACGTCCTGGTTGGAGAGCGCGAGGTAGCCGGGGAACGAGCGGACGTCGAAGTAGACGCTGCCGTCCGCCTCGTAGGCGTGCCCGCGCTCGATGAGTCCGCGCATCATCTCGACCATCTCGGTGACATGGCCGGTGGCACGGGGCTCGTAGGTGGGCGGCAGGCAACCGAGGGCGTCGTAGCCGGAGTTGAAGGCGCGTTCGTTCTCGTAGCCGATGGACCACCAGGGGCGGCCCTGGTCGGCCGCCTTGGCGATGATCTTGTCATCGATGTCGGTGACGTTGCGCACGAACGTGACGTCGTAACCGCGGTACTCGAACCAGCGGCGCATGATGTCGAAGTTCAGCCCCGACCGGATGTGGCCGATGTGCGGGGCGGCCTGGACGGTGGCGCCACAGAGGTAGATCGAGACGTGGCCCGGTGTGAGCGGGGAGAAGTCACGGATCTGCCGGGCGCTGGTGTCGTACAGGCGAATAGTCACCACTCCAGGGTAGTGGGCGTGTGGTAGTGCCCCGCGACCGATCGCGGGTAGCGGGGCACGAATTTTCCGTACGGGGGCGGGGCCGCTACCCGTACGGGGAGGGGGCCGCTACCCGTACGGGGGGGCGGCCGGTATCCGTACCGGGGGCGGCCGGTACCCGTACGGGTCGGAGCGCGCGCCGGTCCCGTCGGGCGGTGCGGTGCGCGCCCGTTCCGTCAGGCGGTGCGGTAGACGAGGGCCGTCGCGATGGCGGCCAGGCCTTCCGCGCGGCCGGTCAGGCCGAGGCCGTCCGTCGTCGTGCCCGAGACGGAGACGGGGGCGCCGACCGCCGCGCTCAGGGCCTTCTGCGCCTCGTCGCGACGCTTGCCGACCTTGGGGCGGACGCCGATGACCTGGACGGCGACGTTGCCGATCTCGTACCCCTCGGCGCGCACGATCCGGGCCGCCTCCGCCAGCAGGGTGACGCCGGAGGCGCCGGACCACTCGGGGCGGGAGGTGCCGAAGTGGGCGCCGAGGTCGCCGACGCCGGCGGCGGAGAAGAGGGCGTCGCAGGCGGCGTGGGCGGCGACGTCACCGTCGGAGTGCCCGGCGAGCCCGTAGCCCTCGTTCTCCGGGCCGTCCCAGAGGAGGCCCGCGCACCAGAGTTCGCGGCCCTGCTCGAAGGCGTGCACGTCGGTGCCGATGCCCGTACGGGGGATCAGGGGGAGCTCAGAAGCCATCGTTGGCCCTCCGGCGGGCGAGTACGGCCTCGGCGAGGACGAGGTCCAGCGGGCGGGTCACCTTGAACGCCTCTTCGTGGCCGGGTACGACCACGACGGGCGCGCCGAGCCGCTCGACCATGCCCGCGTCGTCCGTGGCGCCGTCACCGGTGAGGGCGACGGTCGCGTGGGCGTTGACGAGGGTGTCGTACGCGAAGCCCTGCGGTGTCTGGACGGCGCGCAGCCGGGAGCGCTCGGGGGTGGCGACGACGCTCTCCGGGTCGCCCTTGGTGGCCGCGGGCTCGACCTCCTTGACGGTGTCGGACACCGGCAGGGCGGGGACGACGGCGACGGCGCCGTCGCGGACGGCCTCGATGACCGCGTCGACGGTGTCGACGGGGACGAGCGGGCGGGCCGCGTCGTGGACGAGGACGGTGGTGACGTCCTCGGGGAGCGCCGCGAGTCCGAGGCGTACGGACTCCTGGCGGGTGTCGCCGCCGGGGACGACGAGGTAGTCGGTGCGCTCGGGCAGGGCGTGGTCGTCGAGGAGGTTCTTGACCTCGGCGGCGCCGTCGGAGGGAGCGACCACGACGACGAGGGAGACGGCGCGGGAGGCCGCCATCGCCCGGACGGCGTGGATGAGCATGGGGGTGCCGTTCAGCGCGCGGAGCGCCTTGGGGGCGCCCGGGCCGAGGCGTACGCCCCTGCCCGCCGCGGGGATCACCACGGCGGTCCGTGAGGGACGCGTTTCGTCTGTCATCGGTTGCACTCCGGCAGGTTTGTTTCCTCGGCCCACGTGGGTATGGCCTGAGCGTGCTGGGCGCGACGCCTTGACCGGGCCCCTTCCGTGACGACGGTCGGGGCGTGGCACGCGGCACAGGGGACGTGGGACGCGAGGGGGCGGGAATACGGGAGTTTCGTGGACGGACGCGTCACGAGACGTACGTCACCTCCCCCGGAGCTGAGACGTCACCCTCGGACGTCACCGGGCTCATGACAGGACGAACTCGCGGCGCGTGAAGCCGCGCGTGGAGCGACTCGCGACGTGCGGGAGCGACTCGCGGCGCGATGTGCGAGGGGGCGGGAGGAACGAAACATGCCGCAGCGCCCGGCGGCAGCGCTGTGTGGGGCACAGCACGCCAACGGGCACCGCGGCATCGCTTCATTCAGGACGCGAGGACCTCGTCGAGGAGAGCCTCGGCCTTGTCCTCGTTGGTGTTCTCCGCGAGAGCAAGCTCGCTCACCAGGATCTGCCGAGCCTTGGCGAGCATCCGCTTCTCACCTGCGGAGAGTCCGCGCTCGCGCTCCCGGCGCCAGAGGTCGCGGACCACTTCGGCGACCTTGATGACATCGCCGGAGGCGAGCTTCTCCAGGTTCGCCTTGTAGCGTCGGGACCAGTTCGTGGGCTCCTCGGCGTACGGCGCGCGCAGCACCTCGAAGACCCGGTCCAGCCCGTCCTGACCGACTACATCGCGAACACCGACGAACTCCGCATTGTCCGCCGGCACACGAACCGTCAGGTCGCCCTGGGCGACCTTGAGCACCAAGTAGGTCTTGTCCACGCCTTTGATCTGGCGAGTTTCGATGGCCTCGATCAGCGCGGCCCCGTGATGGGGATAGACCACGGTGTCGCCAACCTTGAACGTCATGTGACAGGTACCCCTTCCGTGGCTATCCAGGGTAACACGGAAACTGCTTCTTCTGAATGGCGTTTTCGCAGGTCAGGGCATATCTCAGGGCTTGACAACAGCGACGCGATCGTGCTGCGAAGGACTTCCGGAAGGCGGTATTCGCAGGTCGGAGCGGCTGCGCGGACGGAGAGAAACGCCGGTGTCACACCCCTCCGGGGCGTCCCAGAGAGGCCGGGATGCCCCGTTTTGCCGGTTTCGGAGTGTACAACTTCCTGTACTCCGTTCGAGGATCGGTCACCCGTGCGGATGCATCCCGGACCGAATCCCGAATTGATCACCCATCGGTGTGAGACGCGTTTTTCCCTGGGGCGGGCGGTGGAATGCGGGGGCGGTCGTCGAATTGATCAAGTCGGTTATGTGAACGGAGTCTCAATGAGACGTGATCCGGCCATGGCGGGGACGGATGGGGAGGGCTTCCGGAAGTGCGGCGGGGCGGCGGCCGGGGCCGGGTGTGTCGCGTGAAGGGGCGGGGTGCGCGGCGTGAAGGGGCGGGGCCGGGGCCGGGTGTGTCGCGTGACCGGGGTCGGGCGTGCCGGGTGAAGGGGCTGGGTGCGCGGCGTGAAGGGGCCGGGGCCGGGTGTGTCGCGTGACCGGGGTCGGGCGTGCCGGGTGAAGGGGCTGGGTGGGCGCGTGACGGCGGCCGGGTGTGCCGCGCGAAGGGGCCGGTGTGCCGCGTGGTGGGTGCGTGAAGGGGCGGGTCGGGTACGGGCGGGAGAGGGTGGCTCGGTAACCTAAGCGCGCTGACGCACCTTTAGCTCGCCCTCAGCCGGTTGGTCCCGTGCACGACTCCAGCCGGCCGTCCATGCCCGTCCGTACGTCCTAGGAGATGCCGCCGCCGTGAGCCGCAGCCTTCGACGCGGCGCCCTCGCCGCCACCGCCATCGTCATCTCGATCGCCTCGCTGTCCGCCTGTGGCGCCGGCAACGACGCGCAGACACTCGGCGTGCGGCCGGACAACGCCGCCGTCACCGTGGAAGACGTCAAGATCCAGAACGCGCTGGTGATCACCCAGCCGACCGCCGGCGCGCCGGGTCCCGCCGTCGTCTCCGCGACGGTGTTCAACAACGGCAGCACGCCGCAGACCCTCGACTCGATCACGCTGGGCGGCTCCGCCGCGCCGGTGAAGCTCAAGGCGGCCGAGGGGACCGGCCCGATCACCATTCCCGCGGGCGGTTCCGTCGTCATCGGCGGCAAGGGCAACGCCACCGCCACGATCGAGAACGGCCACGAGGCCGTGAAGGACGGCGGCGCGCAGCAGGTCGTCTTCAAGCTGAGCAGGACGGGCGACGTCTCCCTGCAGGCCTTCGTCGTCCCGGCGAGCAGCTACTTCAAGGACTTCGGCCCGACCGAGATCCCGCAGCCCCCGGCCGCGAAGCCGACCGAGGGCGCGACGCCGACCGGCGAGGCCGGCCACGGCGCGGAGGGCGACCACGGCACGGAGGGCGGCTCCACCGCCACCCCGTCGGGCACGGCCACCCCGACAGGCACCGCCACCCCCTCGGGCGACGCGAGCCACGCGGCCGGTCACTGACCCGTACGCACGGCGGCCGGTCCTGACCCGTACGCACGGCGGCCGGTCCTGACCCGTACGCACGGCGGCCGGTCCTGACCGGTCCGTACAGCGCCCGGTGACTGACCCGCACGCGCAGGGGTCGGTCACCGGCCCGTACACGCGCGAGGGGCGCCCCGCCGGATCACTCCGGCGGGGCGCCCCTTCACGTCCGGCCATGGCCGCCCGCGGCTCCCGTCACAGCCCCCGTGGGCAGGCCCCGTAGGCCCCGTAGGCCCCGTAGGGCTACCGCCCGGCCGTCTACGGCTCAAACTTGTAGCCCAGGCCGCGGACCGTCACCAGATAGCGCGGGGCGCCCGGGTCCGGCTCGATCTTGGCGCGCAGGCGCTTCACGTGGACGTCGAGGGTCTTGGTGTCACCCACGTAGTCCGCCCCCCAGACGCGGTCGATCAGCTGCATACGGGTCAGCACACGGCCCGCGTTGCGCAGCAGCATCTCCAGGAGGTCGAACTCCTTCAGCGGGAGGTCGACCTTGCCGCCGGAGACCGTGACGACGTGGCGGTCCACGTCCATCCGGACCGGACCGGCCTCCAGGGCGGCGGGGGTGACCTCCTCCGGCTCGCCCCGGCGGCGCAGGACCGCGCGGATGCGGGCCACGAGCTCCCGCGAGGAGAAGGGCTTCGTCACGTAGTCGTCGGCTCCTATTTCCAGCCCGACGACCTTGTCGATCTCGCTGTCCTTGGCGGTCACCATGATGACCGGGACGTTCGATCGGCCGCGCAGCTGGCGACATACCTCGGTGCCGGGCAGGCCCGGCAGCATCAGGTCGAGGAGGACGAGGTCCGCCCCGTTGCGCTCGAACTCGTCGAGGCCGTCGGGCCCGGTCGCGGCGACCGCGACCTCGAAGCCTTCCTTGCGGAGCATGTACGACAGGGCGTCGCTGAAGGATTCCTCATCCTCGACGACAAGCACTCGGGTCACGGAAGGACCTCCGGGGCAGGGAGCGGTTCGGTCATGAGATCAGGGGTGGGAGAGGCGGGCTGGCGACGCTCCCGTACGGCGGCCGCCTCGGGCAGCCGCAGGGTGAAGGTGGAGCCCTGGCCTTCGGTGCTCCAGACCGTGACCTCCCCGCCGTGCGAGGCGGCCACGTGCTTGACGATGGCCAGGCCGAGTCCCGTACCTCCCGTGGCGCGGGAGCGGGCCGGGTCGACGCGGTAGAAGCGCTCGAAGACCCGCTCGCGGTCCTTCTCGGAGATGCCGATGCCCTGGTCGGTCACCGCTATCTCGATCAGGTCGCCGCCGGGGGCCGCCACGCGGCGGGCGGCGATGCCCACCCGCGTACGGGCCGGGGAGTAGTTGACGGCGTTCTCGACGAGGTTGCCGAGGGCGGCGGCGAGCTGGCCGCGGCTGCCCCAGACGTGCAGGTCGGCGGTGCCTCCGGAGGCCATGGTGATCTGCTTGGTGGAGGCCGTGTGCCGGGAGCGGTCGATGGCCTCGGCGACCAGTTCGTCCACCCGGACCGGCTCGGAGTCCTCCAGCGGGTCGTCGTTCTGCACCCGGGAGAGGTCGATGAGCTCCTGTACGAGATTGGTCAGGCGGGTCGCCTCGATCTGCATCCGGCCGGCGAAGCGGGTGACCGCCTCGGGGTCGTCCGAGGCGTCCATGACGGCCTCGGAGAGCAGGGAGAGCGCACCTGTCGGAGTCTTGAGCTCATGACTCACGTTGGCGACGAAGTCGCGCCGCACCGCTTCGATACGGCGGGCCTCGGTCAGGTCCTCGACCAGAAGCAGCACCAGGCGGGAGCCGAGCGGAGCCACCCGGGCGGAGACCGCGAGGGCCTCGCCGCGTCCGGTGCCGCGCCGGGGCAGGTCGAGCTCGACCTGGCGTATCTCCCCGTCGCGCCGGGTGTCACGGGCCATGTTGAGCATGGGCTCGACGGCCAGCTTTCCGCCGCGGACCAGGCCGAGCGCGTACGCCGCCGAGCTGGCCTTGACCACGGAGTCGCTCTCGTCGAGCACGACCGCGGAGGAGCGCAGCACGGAGAGCACCGTGTCGACACCGGGCGGGAGCACGGCATCGGTGTGCAGGGAGGTCCGGGTGGGTCGCGCCTGGTCGCGCTCGCTCCAGCGGAACGCCAGCATGGCGATCACGCCGGTGCACACCCCGGCGATCGCTGCCAATGCGGCGACTGCCGCGTTCACGTCCATGCCCTCAAGGTTATGCGGCCCGACAGACACTCTCCCAGCCGTCCGAGTGGCTGCTCGAACAGTCGTCGCCCAGAGTTCACCGTGGGGACTGTGCCGGTTCATTTGGGCCGAGCGGAACGACGGCGTACGTCGCCCAGAGTTCACCGGGGTGAAAGAGCTCATTCACTTGGGGTGGAGGCTCCGGACTCGTACGGCCCCGAACGTGGGAGCGTGGGAGTTCCGAGCACCACGGGGAACCCCGGACATCTGTGAGAGAGGGACATCGATGCGGGACGCGTACCACGAGGAACTTGACTCGATCGGCGAGGGCCTGGTCGAGATGGCCCGCCTGGTCGGGTCCGCGATCGGGCGCGCCACGACGGCCATGCTCGACGCGGACCTGAAGCTCGCGGAGAGCGTGATCGCCGCGGACCAGAAGGTCGACGACCTGCAGCACGACCTGGAGGCCCGGGCGATAGCACTGCTGGCCCGCCAGCAGCCGGTGGCGACGGACCTGCGGATCGTGGTGACGTCGCTGCGCATGAGCGCCGACCTGGAGCGCTCCGGCGACCTGGCGCAGCACGTGGCGAAGCTGGCGCGGCTGCGGTTCCCGGCGACGGCCGTGCCGCGCGACCTGCACGCGACGATCCTGGAGATGGGGCAGCTGGCGCAGCGCCTGATGGCGAAGGCGGCGGAGGTCATCATCACCAAGGACGTCGACCTGGCGCTCCAGCTGGAGCAGGACGACGACGAGATGGACCTGCTGCACCGGGCGCTCTTCCAGCACCTGATGGACGACCGCTGGAAGCACGGCATCGAGACGGCCGTCGACGTGACGCTGCTGGGCCGGTACTACGAGCGGTTCGCCGACCACGCGGTGTCGGTCGCGAAGCGTGTCGTGTACCTGGTGACGGGTGAGCACGCGGACGAACTCCAGCCGACGGACGCGCCGGTCGAGGGGGCGTAGGTCGGGGGCGTGGGTCGGGGGCGTGGGTCGGGGCCGTGGGTCGGGCGCGTAGACCGGGGCCGTGGGTCGGGCGCGTAGACCGGGGCCGTAGGTCGGGCGCGTAGGTCGGAGGAGGCCGCCGGGCCTGGGCGGGGCGTTCGCACTCCTGTGCGCCGTTGATGCGCCCGGGTGGGTGGGCATGCAATGGGGAGAGGCGACGTACGCCTCCGAGGAGGGGACCCATGGCCGATTCCGCCACCACCGACCCCCAGCAGGTGATCCCGCTCGACGCGGAGTTCCTGCCCGTTCTCCGGCTCAGCGGCTGCTCGTGCGGTCCGGGCTGCGGCTGCGGCTGCCAGTCCGGCGGGCCGTGCCAGTGCGGGGGCTGTTCCTGAGGGCCGCGTGGGCCCCGCCCGGACGAACCGGGCGGGGCCCACGCGCTTTCGCCGCGGCTCGGGGGCCGGGCGCCTTCGCCGCGCTCGGGGCCGGGCGCGAGGGCTCGGCGACCGGCTCAGAGGCGAGGACTACCGCATACCCGTACCCGTACCCATCCCGCTGTCGCTACCGCTACCGCTACAGGTAGGGGCGGGTGATCAGCTCGATCGCGTGGCCGGCGGGGTCCATGAAGTAGACGCCCCGGCCGCCGTGCTCGTTGTTGACCTCGCCCGGGCGCCGCATCTGCGGATCGGCCCAGTGCTCGACGGAGCCGTCGCAGAGCCGCTGGTACGCACGGTCGAAGAGCTCGTCGTCGACGAGGAAGGCGTAATGCTGCATCTGGATGTCCACCGGCGGCTCGGCGAACTGGAGCAGGACGCCGTCGGAGAGCTGGATGTTGACGAAAGGGCCCCAGGACGGCGCTTCGGGGAGCTCCAGCAGCTCCCGGAAGAAGAGCGCGGACGCGTTGCGGTCCTTGGCGGCGATGATGGTGTGGTTGAAGCTGACTGCCATGTGGTGTGACCTCGCTGTGTGTTCGGCACGGAGTGAAGGGTGGACTCGGGGTGCGGAGAGCACAGGGAGGTCCACGTGCCGAACGGCGGGGGTGTCGTACACACCCCCACTGCGGGATCAGCCTTCCACCGGCTGACCCATCCGTGCGTGGCGAAGAGTCGCCGATCCGGTGATCACATCGGGGACCTTACGCGATGACCTGCCCGCGGACAACGGGATTGCGCCGACCATCGACGCGCCGCGAGAATCGCCAACCGGGCTGACAGGGGGCGGAGTTGGCGGGCGGGAAGGGCGTTGCGACAGACGGCGGACCCTTGAGCCCGGGATCCAGAGCCGGGGATCCAGAGCCCGGGATCAGGTGAGGCGGGAGAGCTGTTCGCGCACCCAGGCGGGGTCGGGGTTGGTGTGCGCCTCGCCGGCCACGACGACGGTCGGCACGGTCTCGTCGCCGTCGTTGGCCGCCCTGACCTCCGCCGCTCCCGCCGGGTCACGCCAGATGTCGACCCAGTGCACCTGGCCGGCGTCGCGGCCCAGCCGGGTGCGCAGGCGCAGGCAGTACTGACAGCCAGGACGCCAGTAGACGATCGGCCGACCGTCGAGCGCGCTGCGACGCTGTGCCTCCTGCGCGCTGACCGACCTCGGGAAGACCAGGGGCGAGTTCGTGGCCGCGATCAGCACGAACAGCAGCAGGAGTGCTGCGGCCGCGACAGGCGATCCGCCGAGAATCTCGGCGGTCGCGATGGCGGAGCCGACGAGCACCAGCAGTCCGGGCAGGATCCAGGCGCGCATCATGAGGATCAAGGCTACCGAGGGCCCGGGCCCTGCGGGACCCGGGCCTCGGGCATGACCTCGACGACCCGGTCCCGCAGGGAAAGGGGCCTTACGCCACGCTGTTGAACTTGGCGCCCTCGCCCGCGTACAGCGACGTCGACGTACGGGTGAAGGGGGCGGTGGCGGACCCGGTCGAGCGGTAGACGTACGTACCGCCCGTCCCGTACGCGATCAGGTCCGGGCGTCCGTCGCTGTCGACGTCACCGGCGCCCACGAGCTGGCTGAAGGCGCCCCAGCCGGCGCCGATCTTCACGCGGGCGTCGAAGGCGCCGCGGCCGTTGCCCTGGTAGAGCCAGAGGACGCCGTCCTTGTCGCGGGCGACCAGGTCCCCGGCGGCCGTACCGGCGATGTTCCCGACGGCGGTGACCTGGTTGTACACGCCCCAGCCGGCGCCGACCTTCACGCGGGCGGCGAAGGGCGCGGTCGTGGAGCCCGTGCCCTTGTAGAACCACAGCACACCGGCCGTGTCCGAGGCGACGAGGTCGGCGCGGCCGTCGCCGTCGAGGTCCGAGCCGCCGGCGAGCTGGTTGTAGATGCCCCAGCCGGCGCCGACCTTCACGCGGGGCTCGAAGGTGCCGTCGCCCTTGCCGAGGTAGTGCCAGAGCACGCCGGTGGTGTCGAGGCCGACGAGGTCGCCGTTCTGGCTGCCCGCGAGGTCGCCGACGGCCTCGATCTGCTTGTACGTCTGCCAGCCCGCGCCGACCTTGACCCGCTGGGCGGTCGTGGTCTGGCCGTTCACCGGCCGGTCCCGCAGGTCGTCGCGCCACAGCACGCCGGCGGCGTCCCGGGCGAGGACGTCGGTGGAGCCGTTGTCGGTGTAGTCGTGCGCGTTGGGGGTGCGGGTGAGGGTCATGAGGGAGGTCTGGTAGCCGGGCTCACCGATGCCATCCAGCGGTGTCGCATCCGCCGTCACCACGTACGTGCCGTTCGGTGCATCCACCCCACCGATGGTGCCGTTCCAGCTGAAGTCGAAGCGGGAACCGGAGGTCGGGGCGTTCACGTGCGTCCGGAACTCCTTCCCCGTGGCGCTGTGTACGAGCGCGACTCCCAACCGCGCGTTGGGCCGCGACAACGTCCAGCCCAACGTCACCGTGCCGCCGGTCCGGTCGATGTTTGCCACCTCGGGGATGTGGACCTGCTCGATCTTCACACTGACCGGTGCGCCCGCTTCCGCGATCTTGGTGACCGTGGGGGTGCCGTCCGCCGCAGGAGAGATCCGGAACAGCCCTTCGCCATCGGCGGCCCTCGTGGCCTGGATCACCGCCGTACCGTCGGCGTCGGCGGAGGAGGCGGAGACCTTGTCGGCGAGTTCGCGGATCTCGCCGGTGGCCAGGGAGACGGCGCGGACCGGCCTCCAGGCATTTCCGTACACCAACCAGCCACCCACGAGTTCGTAGTTCCACTCGTCGTCGCGGGCGCCCAGGTCGATCTGCTTCTGCTCGCGGGTCGCACGGTCGATGGAGGTGACGAACAGTCCGGCGCCGGCCTTGTAGTCAAGCCAGGCCACATGCGAATCCGAGAGCATCAGACCGCTGAAGCCGAACCCGGACTCGGTGGAGGCGTACGTCTCGGTCACCGTCCCGGTTGTCACGTCGATCACGGCACGGCCGCCGGTCCGCGCGTTCGCCGGACCCGTCTCGTACCCGACGAGGGCGATGCCGTCCTTGACCGGTGCGCTGGTGAAGAAGTCCGTGGCGTCCGCAGGCAGCCCCGCGATCTTGCGCGTGGACGTCGTGGTGTCGTCCTTGCTCACGACGTGAAGTTCCGCCGGGCCATCGCCCTCACGCACCTGTGCGAGCACGCTCGTCGGGCTCAGTACGGCCACGTAGTTGGCGTCGAGGGCGCGGAGGTCGATGTCCACGCCCGGCGCGCTCGGGTCGGCCATGTTCCGCAGGGTGAGGGAGCGCATCTGGGACGTCCACCCGTCGTCTCCGATGGCGACCACGTCCGTGCCCGACCTGGCCCAGCCGCCGCCGTCGGGAACCTGGAGCAGTGTCACCGCTCCGCTCGCGTACGCCGTCCAGCGCAGTTCTCGGGTCCCATCGCTGGTGAAGGAGTACGTGAGGAATCCGCTCCCGCCCGAACCGCCGAGCGCGGCGTCCTTCGGAAAGACAGGAAGGTCGGCGGCCTGGTCGTCCGCGGCCGAGACGGCGAACGGGGTGGCGGCGAACGCGGCCGGGGCGGTGGCCAGCGTGCCGGCGCCGAGGGCCGTGACGGCGAGGACGGCCGTGACGGCAGCGGCGAGACGGGAACGGGAACGGGAACCGGTGGAACGGAACTGCAAGGTGACCCCTACGGAAAGAGCGGACGCGGCATCTTTGGCGCCTGATCAGACTCATGATCGACGCGGTTGGTTGTACGCGATTTCCGCGGACTTCGGTGAACCGTTCGATTCCGTAGGGGACTTCCTCTCCCTAAGGGACTTCTCGTTCCTTAGGGGACTTCTCGTGGCCCGGCGCGGCCCGGCGCGGCCCGGCCCGGTCCGCGACCGTCAGCGTGCAGCGCCCACTCTCACAGGCGCGCCGCCGCAGCCGGCCCCGGGAGACGGTCTGGATCAGGCCGACGGTCCAGCACATCGGGCAGCCGCGCAGGGCGAGGACACCGACGGGCAGGAGCAGCAGGCTGATCGGGCCGACGGCGGGGAGGAGCGCGACCGCGCCGATCAGCCCGCCGAAGCCGACCGCGCCCCGGACCAGATGACGGGTGAGGGACGCACTCGCGAAGTCAGGGCCGTCGGCCCTGGTCGTCGTCATGTGGTGTCTCCGGACGCCGGTTCGGATGTGGCACGGAGGGAGTGCTGAACGGCGGTACGGGCGCGGTGCAGCCGCGACTTCATCGCGGCGACGCTGAGGCCGAGCGTCTCTGCGACCACGCGGCCGCTGTGGCCCTGGATGTCCCGCATGATCAGCACGCGGCGCTGCTCGGCCGGCAGGGCGGCGACCGCGGCGGCCACCGCGCTCGCCTCGATGCGGTCCAGCACCACGTCCTCGGCGGAGCTCACGGCCGTGTCCGGCAGGGGTACGTGAGGCCGCGTCGACCGCGCGCGGCGCAGGCACTCGTTGCGGACGATGCGGAACATCCACGACGCGAGCGCACCGGAGGCCCGCAGCATCCCGATCTTGCGATAGAGGATGATCAGCGCTTCCTGCGCCGCGTCCTCGGCGTCCTCGGGGGTGGCGCACAGCGAGTGGGCGAACCGCCGCACGTTCGGGTGCGAGCCCGAGACCAGCGCGGTGATCGCGTCGACGTCACCGCACTGAGCGGCGACGACCAGCCGCTCACCGGGCCAGGACCGGTCAGCCACGGGCTTGCTTCCGCTTGCGCAGGACGACATAGCCGCACGTGCACAGCAGCACGGCTCCGACGGCGACGGCGATTCCGATGATCACGACGACCTCCTGTTCCGGCGCCGACGTCCGTCGGCACATGTATAGGAGGCGACACCCCACCGAAAGGATTCACCCGGACCGGATGTCCGTACGGACGGCCGGAGCGTGGAAGCCGGGCACGAAGAAGCCCCCTCCCGCCGGGAATCCGGCAGCAGGGGGCTTCCGTGCGTCAGGGTTACTTCTTGCCCTGGTTCTTCACGGCCTCGATCGCCGCGGCCGCCGCCTCCGGGTCGAGGTACGTGCCGCCCGGGTTCAGGGGCTTGAAGTTCTCGTCCAGTTCGTAGACCAGCGGGATGCCCGTCGGGATGTTCAGGCCCGCGATGGCCTCGTCCGAGATGCCGTCCAGGTGCTTGACCAGGGCGCGAAGGCTGTTGCCGTGGGCCGCGACCAGGACCGTGTGGCCGTCCAGGAGGTCCGGGACGATGCCGTCGTACCAGTACGGCAGCATCCGCTCGACGACGTCCTTCAGGCACTCCGTGCGCGGGCGGAGCTCCGGCGGGATCGTCGCGTAGCGCGCGTCGTCCGACTGGGAGAACTCCGTGCCGTCCTCGAGCGCCGGCGGCGGGGTGTCGTACGAGCGGCGCCAGAGCATGAACTGCTCCTCGCCGAACTCCGCGAGCGTCTGCGCCTTGTCCTTGCCCTGGAGCGCACCGTAGTGGCGCTCGTTCAGGCGCCAGGAGCGGTGGACCGGGATCCAGTGGCGGTCGGCGGACTCCAGCGCCAGCTGCGCCGTGCGGATCGCGCGCTTCTGGAGGGAGGTGTGCAGTACGTCGGGCAGCAGGCCGGCGTCCTTGAGCAGCTCACCGCCGCGGACCGCCTCCTTCTCGCCCTTCTCGGTGAGGTTCACGTCCACCCAGCCGGTGAACAGGTTCTTCGCGTTCCACTCGCTCTCGCCGTGGCGGAGGAGGATCAGCTTGTACGGTGCGTCGGCCATGCGCCCGAGCCTAATCGACGCCCGGGGCGCCGTGCGCACCGTGGACGGTTGACGGTCGGCGTCAATTCAGTGGCGTCCGGGAACCCCCAACTCGTAAGTTACGTGTCCGTACAGCGACGCTTACAGGCACGGGGAGTCCGCCACACATGTCCATCGACTCGCTCAGACGATCAGCCCGTGCCACGGTCTCCGGTCTCCCCCGCGGATTCTGGTGGCTCTGGCTCTCCACACTCGTCAACCGGACCGGCGCCTTCGTCCTGACGTTCCTGTCGCTGTACCTGACCCAGGAGCTCGGCCACTCCGCCTGGTTCGCCGGCCTCGTCGTCGCCCTGCACGGCCTCGGCGGCGTCGCCGGTTCGCCGCTCGGCGGCACCCTCACCGACAAGTGGGGCCGCCGGCCCACGATGGTCACCATGCATCTGGTGACGGCCTCCTGCGCGGTCGCCCTCGCCCTGACCACCACCGCCTGGGGCGTCGCCGCCGTCGTCCTGCTCATGGGCGTCTCCATGCAGGCCGTCCGACCCTCCATCCAGGCGACCATCACCGACATGGTCCCCGAGCACGACCGCCGCCGGGCCTTCGCCCTCAACTACTGGGCCCTCAACCTCGGCTTCGCCGTCGCCGCCTTCGGTGGCGGCGCCGCGATCTTCCTCGGCTATCGCACCCTCTTCGTCGTCGAGGCCGTCGCGGTCGCCCTCTGTGCCCTGATCGTCTTCCTGCGCCTCCCCGAGACCCGCCCCGAGGCCCGTCGCGACACGGCCGGCAAGATCGTCGAGAAGGACCGCGTCAGCGTCCTCGACGTCCTGCGCGACGCCCCCTTCCGTACGCTCGTCCTCCTCAACCTCCTCGTCTGCCTCGTCTTCACCACGCCCTGGGTCGGCCTGCCCCTCTCCATGGCGGCCGAAGGGCTCGAACCCTCCGCGTACGGCGCGGTCATCGCCGTCAACGGCGTCGTGATCGTCGCGTTCCAGCTACTGGTCAACAAGGTGACCGAGAAGCGCTCGCCGGCGATGCTGCTCACCGTCTCCTCGCTGCTCTTCGCCCTCGGTACGGGAGCCACCGCGCTGGCCGGTACGCCCCTGCTGTTCGCCGTCACCGTTATCGTGTGGACCATCGGCGAGATGGTCCACGTCCCGACGAACGCCGCCGCCACCGCCAAGCTCGCCCCCGAGCACGCCCGCGGCCGCTACCAGGGCGTCATGGGCATGTCCTGGGCGCTGTCCGGTTTCCTCGCTCCGATCCTCGCCGGATGGGTCGTCGACGGACCGGGGCCGGACTTCCTGTGGATGGGCACCGCGGTCATCGGCGCCGTGGCCGCCCTCGGTTACACGACGCGGCTCCGCAAGGCGCTGGCCGAGGACGACGACCACGACGACCACGACCCCTCGGCCGCCGCCGTGGTCGAGACGCCTCGCCCGGGAGCACCCGTCGACGAGACGCCGGCCGCCGTGGCACCCGCCGCCGTGGGGCCCACCGCCGTCGCCCCGGAGCCTTCCGGAGGGACAGCGCCCTCCGGAGGGACAGCGTCCTCCGGAGGGACAGCGCCCTCCGCCTCCCTCAAGGCCTGAGCAGTCGCTGCGCCTCGTACAGGTTCCGGGGGCGTACCGACCCCGGATCCCCGTACGCCTCCACGCGCGCGTGCAGCTCCCCCGTGAAGTCCGGTACGTCGATCTGGTCGAACTCCCGCACCTCGCTGATCCCGACCGTCGCGCTGTACGGAGCGATCGTGTCGATCTTGACCAGGCCCGCCCGGCCGTTCGTCACCGTCACGTTCCAGTGCGTGAACCGCGCTCCGTAGAGCGGGCCCGCCGACGCGTCGCCGCCGTGCCGGCCGTTGTTCTCGACCGTGATCTCCGTCCGTACGTTGGCGAACGGCATGCCCCGGTGCGTGTCGAAGGTGCCCATCTCCATCACCCCGCGCGACCAGACGTTGTGGCTGGACAGGCCCTCCACGTTGATGCCGTGGAGCTGGGTGCCCGCCGGGGCGGGGACCGTACGAGCCGCGATCCGGAAGTCCTCGATCAGGTTGTCGTGCGCGCCCTCGCGGCAGAAGTACGGGTGGTGGGCGCCCCGGCCCTCGACCCGGGTGCGGCGCAGCGTGCAGGCGGAGGCGGCGACCAGACCGAAGCCGTTGTCCACGTGCCGTACGACGACGTCGTCGGCCCAGCAGTCGTACGCGCACTGGAAGGTGACGCCGTTGTAGCCCTTGTCCAGGAGGTGCGCGGACTGGGGTGTCTCGACCGCTTCGAGCGTGAGGCCCTCCACGCCCGCGCCCGTGAGCGGCGCCGCGAGCGTGGTCAGGCGCGGGTCCCATTCCGGGCGTACGTCGAGTGGGAGCGGGCGCTCCAGCGTCACGGTGCGGCCCCGCACGGAGACCACGCGGACCGGCCACTCGTGGGGTACGTACGACGTCAGCTTGGTCTTGTCGTCCCAGTGGTACGACTCCGGTCCGGCGCCGCCGCCCGCCATGTGCTCCAGGAGCGTGTGGTCGGCGTCGTCGACCAGGCGGAGCAGAACCACCGCGCCCCGGCGCACGGCTGACGGGTCGTCGACCGTGATCGACCAGTCGCCGCGCCGGCCCGGGCGGACGGTGGTCAGGGTCTCCCACGCGTCGCGCCGGTTGCCGGTCCAGCCCTCGAAGGGCCAGGCCCTGGCGCGGATCGCTGCGAGGAGGGAGTCGAGCCGGGCCTGCGGGGCGAGCCAGATCAGGCCACCGGCCCAGGACCAGGAGGACTTGTCACCGCCGTAGCGCGAACCGTACGCGCCGACCAGCTCGGTGAGGTTCTTCGTCGCGAACAGCTTCGTGCGCCCCGACCCCGCGCCGCGCAGCACGACGTCGCTGTGGCCGATGCGGAGGAAGTCGTCGATGCGGTACGTCCCCGGCGGGACGAGCACCGTGCCGCCGCCGCGCTCCCCCGCCGCGGCGAGGGCCCGGTTGATGGCGGCGGCCGAGTCGGCGGAGCCGTCGGGGCGGGCGCCGTGGGAGAGGACGTTCGCGACGACCGGCGGCCGGTCGAGCCGCGCGGCGCCGCGGCGGGCGCCGGCGCGGCCGACGTAAGGGATCTGGGGGTGCGTGTAGGGGGCGTCGACGAACTCGCGCCAGAGGCGGGCGGTGCGCGGGGGGTCCGTCCCGTAAGGGGTGGTGAAGCCCGTCGTCGTGGCCGCCGCCCCGACGGCGATGGCGCCACCCACGAACTGTCTCCTGCTGATTCCCATGAGCCCCGCCCGCCCTCTCCCGGCCCGGCCTGTCACAGCAGCCACGTCATTCATGTATCTGAACGACGTTCAGGTCTGCGTTGGCGGAGAGCATGGCACGGCCCCGCAGGGTACGGAAGGGGTCGTACGGAATCAGGCGAGGGCGGTGGCGCGCTACCGCTTCTGGGTCAGATGCGTGAACGCGTCGAGGTTCCGGGTCGACTCGCCGCGCGAGACCCGCCACTCGTACTCACGCCGGATCGCGCTCGCGAAACCCAGCTCCAGCAGCGTGTTGAAGGAGCTGTCCGCCGCTTCGAGGACCGAGCCGAGCAGCCGGTCCAGCTCCTCCGGGGTGACGGCGGCCAGCGGCAGCTTGCCGGTCAGGTAGATGTCGCCGAGGCTGTCGACCGCGTAACTCACGCCGTACAGCTTGAGGTTGCGCTCCAGGAGCCAGCGGTGGACGCCCGGTTCGTTCTCGTCGGGGTGGCGGATGACGAAGGCGTTGAGGGAGAGGGAGTGGCGGCCGACGCGCAGGGAGAGGGTGGTGAAGAGCTTGCGCGTGCCGGGGAGTTTCACCACGTACGAGCCGGGCTCGGGTGACTCCCACTCCAGCTCGGCGTCCTTGAAGGTGTCCTCGACGACCCGCCGCACATCCTGCTCAGCCATGATGCGAGCGTACGCGACGGCGGTGATCGTGCATCGCTGCCGTGTACACGTCCGCCGTGCCCGAGGCCGCCGTGTCCCAGCCGAACGATTCCGCGTGCCGGGCCGCCGCCGCGCCCATCCGGGCGGTCAGCGCCGGGTCGGCGACGAACCGTCCGAGCGCGCGGGCGTAGTCGGCCGGGTTGTGGCCCTGGACCAGGAAGCCGGTCACGTCGTCCCGTACGGCGACCGGGAGGCCGCCGACCGCCGCCGCCACGACCGGGGTCCCGGCCGCCTGCGCCTCTATGGCGACCAGGCCGAAGGACTCGCTGTACGAGGGCATGACCAGCACCGATGCCGCCCGGAACCAGTCCGCGAGGCGGTCCTGGCCGACCGGCGGGTGGAAGCGGACGATGTCCGCGATGCCGAGGCGCGCGGCGAGCTTCTGGAGCTTCTCGGGCTTGGCGAGCCCGCTGCCGCTCGGCCCGCCGACGATCGGCACGACCATGCGCGTGCGCAGCGACGGATCCTCGTCCAGGAGGCGGGCGGCGGCGCGCAGCAGGATGTCAGGGGCCTTCAGCGGCTGGATGCGGCCCGCGAAGACCGGGATGAAGGCGTCGGCGGGCAGCCCGAGGCGGGCCCGGGCGGCGGCGCGGCCGTCCGCCGGGCGGAAGTGGTCCAGGTTCACGCCGGGGTGGACGACGGCGACCTTGCCGGGGTCCGCCTCGTAGAAGCGGACGAGTTCGTCGGCCTCCTCGGCGGTGTTGGCGATCAGCCGGTCGGCGGCGTCGACGATCTGCGTCTCGCCGATCACCCGGGCCGCGGGCTCGGGTGTGTCGCCCTCCGCGAGCGCCGCGTTCTTGACCTTGGCCATGGTGTGCATGGCGTGGACGAGCGGGACGCCCCAGCGCTCGGCGGCGAGCCAGCCGACGTGCCCGGAGAGCCAGTAGTGGGAGTGGACCAGGTCGTAGTGGCCGGGCCGGTGGCCCGCCCAGGCCTGCATCACGCCGTGCGTGAAGGCGCAGAGCTGGGCCGGCAGCTCCTCCTTGGCGAGACCCTCGTAGGGGCCGGCGTCCACATGCCGTACGAGAACGCCCGGCGCGAGCTCGACGACCGGGGCGAGGCCGCCGGTGGTGGCCCGGGTGAAGATCTCGACCTCGATGTTGATCGCGGCCAGCCGCTTGGCGAGCTCGACGATGTACACGTTCATGCCGCCCGCGTCGCCGGTGCCCGGCTGGTGGAGGGGCGAGGTGTGGACGCTCAGCATGGCCACCCGGCGCGGACCTCGATGACGTCCGGGAAGCCGGAGCCGGGGCGGCGTCGCCAGAGAGCCGGCGAGCCGGGACACGTACTGGCTCACGTCGACGGTCCTTCCGCTGAGTGGGGGCGTAGCGGGTACGGCGGGTGGGTGAAGCGGGTGGGGCGGGTACGGCGGGGGTGGAGCGGATACGGCGGAGGTGGAGCGGATACGGCACGGGTGGAGCGGGCACGGCGACGGGGGCGCGCGAGGCACCTTCCAGCCCGCACAACACCGGAATCGCGCCATCCATTTCCTCTTTGCCAATTCATTGCCGGGGGCGCCGCCCCTCGACGTGGGCCGCCGTCCCCCGCCCCTCGACGTGGGCCGCCGTCCCCCGCCCCTCGACGTGGGACCCCGCCCCCGCCCCGGCCCGTACCCTCGTTCCATGGCCCCGCGCTCCACCCACCGCCCCGCCGTGACCCGTCCGGTCGGTACGGCCACTCGCGGGACGACCAACCCCAACCGGCTCCGCCGCATGGACCGCTGGATCGCCGCCGCGCACGGGGCCGCCCTGCGGCGCTCCGCCGAGCCGCCCGTCGCCGTCGACCTGGGGTACGGGGCCGCCCCCTGGACCGCCGTGGAGCTGCTGGCCCGGCTGCGGACGGCCGATCCGCGCACCGAGGTCGTCGGGATCGAGATCGAACCGGCCCGGGTCGCCGCCGCCCAGCCGTACGAGCGCGCCGGCCTCACCTTCCTGCACGGCGGCTTCGAGGTCCCGGTACCGGGCGAGGTCGCGCTGATCCGGGCCGCGAACGTCCTGCGGCAGTACGACGAGGACCAGGTCGCCGCCGTGTGGGCGCGGCTGTGCGCGCGGCTCGCGCCCGGCGGGCTGCTCGTCGAGGGGACCTGTGACGAGATCGGGCGGCGCCATGTGTGGGTGGCGCTCGACCGGTCCGGGCCGAGGACGGTCACCTTCGCGACCCGGCTCGGCTCGCTCGAGCGGCCCTCCGACCTCGCGGAGCGGCTGCCGAAGGCGCTCATCCACCGCAACGTGCCGGGCGAGCCGGTCCACGCGTTCCTGCGGGACTTCGACCGCGCGTGGGCGGCGGCCGCCCCGTACGCCTCGCTGGGCGCGCGGCAGCGCTGGATCCGTGCCGTACGCGATCTGGCGGCGGACTGGCCCCTCGCGGACGGACTCCGGCGGCGGCGCCAGGGCGAGGTGACGGTCCACTGGGAGGCGCTGGCGCCGCGAAGGTAGCCGGCGACGGGTCGCGCCGACGCCGCCGCCGCGGCCAACGGGCGATGAATTCACGGTACGAAGGGAACGCAACTCCCTCCCCATCCGTCCCGTCTGAGGGACAGTGACCCGACAGGGCCCGGTATCCCCTGTTGCTTTGACGTGCCGCATGGCACTATCGCCAAGGTCACCGCTAAGTTACTGACGGTAAATCAGATACCGGTGCGGGCCGTACGAGGGGGAGCTTGTGAACCGACGCCGCTGTGTCAACGCCGCGATCACCGTGGTCTGCGCCGTGACGGTCCTGACCTCACCCGCGCTGACGCTCCAGGCCTCGGCCGCCCCCCGGGCACCGCTGGCGCCGCAGGCGCCGCTCGCCCCGCAGGCCCCCGCCGCGCCGCTGCCGCCCGCGCCGCCCGCGCCGCCCGCCGCGCCGAAGAAGACCCTCGAAGAGGTACGCAAGGAGATCGACGGCCTCTACCGGCAGGCCGCCGCCGCCACCGACGCGTACAACCTCGCCGAGGAGCAGACCAAGGAGCAGTCCGCCGAGATCGTGCGGCTGGCGAAGATGATCGTGGCCGGCCGCGAGAAGATCGACGCGCTCAAGGCCCAGGCGGGCGCCGCGGCCCGCGCCCAGTACCGCAACGGCGGCCTCCCCGAGGGCGCGCAGTTCGTCCTCACCGACGACCCGCAGCTCTTCCTGGACAACGCCGGCCGGTTCAAGGAGAGCCAGAAGGCCACCAAGGACCTGATCGCCGAAATGACCAGGACCCAGGCCCAGCTGACCGTCTACGCCAAGGACGCGGGCACCAACTGGACCAAGCTGGAGGCCAACCGGGTCAAGCAGGCGGCGGCGAAGAAGGACATCGACGGCAAGATAGCGGCGGCGAAGAAGCTGGAGTCCGACCTGGCGGCCGAGGAGCTGGAGCGGCTGCGGCGCCTCGAGCAGCAGGAGCAGTACCGCCAGCAGACCGCCTGGGTGAACACCGGCGTCCTCAAGGGCCTGGACACCACGGCGACGCCGCAGGGAAAGCGGGCGGTGGAGTTCGCGACGGCGCAGATCGGCAAGCCGTACATCTGGGGCGCCGAGGGCCCGGACTCGTACGACTGCTCGGGGCTGACCCAGCGGGCCTGGGGTTCGGCGGGCCGGCCCATCCCGCGCACCTCGCAGGAGCAGTGGCGGCTGCTGCCCAAGGTGGACATCAAGGACATGCGGCCGGGCGACCTGATCGTCTACTACAAGGACGCCAGCCACATCGGCATGTACGTCGGCAACGGCGCGATCGTCCACGCGCCGCGCCCGGGCCGGGACGTCACGCTCGCGGGCGCGGGCTCGATGGAGATCCTGGGCGTGGTCCGCCCGGAGTGACCACCTTCCGGGCCCCACGTGACGCCGTTCACGTCGCGCGCCCGGAGCGGCGGCCTCCGCCGCCCGCTCCGGCGTGATGTTCGTCATGGCCCCAGGGGCAACAACCTCCGCATGCGCGGCATATGCCAAGGGCTCATCGGTGCCCGTACCGTGATCGCCATTCCGTTCGCCGGTGCGGTACCGCTATGGTCCCCGTCTGGCGGGACGTCGTTCGTCGCCCCGCCGCGCCCTCGGGGGGAGGGAAGGAAACCGCGACCGATGCCCGTACCCGTACCGCGCCAGAGAATCGTCTCTGCTGCGGCGCCCGGCGCTGTCGCCGCTGCGACAGGCACCGGCACCGATCTCACCCTTCTGGTCGTCGAGGACGACCCGGCGGGTGCCTTCGCCGTACCCGAGATGCTCGACGCGGGTGACGGGACCCGCGTCCGGATCCGTACCGCGCGCAATCTCACCGAGGCCGAGCGGCTGCTCACCGACGACGTGCACTGCATCCTCGTCGACCTGGCCCTGCCCGGCCCCCGCGCGGCCGCCGACGACCCGCTCGCGCCCCTGCGCCACATCCTGCGGCTCGCCCCGCGCCACGCCGTCCTGGCCCTCGCGGCCTCGACCGACGCGGAGCTGGCGGCGGAGGCGGTACGGGTGGGGGCCCAGGACCACCTCTTCCGCGAGGAGCTCGACGGCCGGCTGCTGAGCCGGGCGATCCGGTACGCGGTCGAGCGCAAGCGGGCCGACGCGGTGCAGGTGAAGCTGACCGAGTCACGGCTGCGGGCCCAGGAGAACGCCAGGCTGGAGCGCGGGCTGCTGCCCACGCCGCTCCTGGAGGGCTCCGACCTGCGGTTCGCCGCCCGCTACCGGCCCGGGCGCTCGCGCGCCCTGCTCGGCGGGGACTTCTACGACACCGTCCGTACGCCCGACGGCACCGTCCACGCCATGATCGGCGACGTCTGCGGGCACGGCCCGGACGAGGCGGCGCTCGGCGTGGAGCTGCGCATCGCGTGGCGGGCGCTGACCTTCGCCGGACTGTGCGGGGACGAGCTGCTCTCCACGCTCCAGCAGGTCCTGGAGCACGAGCGGGAGAGCGAGGAGATCTTCGCGACGCTCTGCACGGTCGACATCGCGCCGGACGGCCGCCGGGCGGGCCTCTGCCTGGCGGGCCACCCCGCGCCGCTGATCGCCCGCAAGGGCCGGCCCGCGCTGCTGCTGCCGTACGAGGACGGCGGCCCGGCCCTCGGCCTGCTGCCGCGCGCCCGCTGGCCGCGCCGCCAGGTGGAGCTGGGCGGGTCGTGGAGCCTGCTGATGTACACGGACGGCCTGATCGAGGGGCGCTCGGCGGGACCGGGCTCGCCGCGACTCGGCCAGGACGGGATGGTCGAGATGATCAACCGGCAGCTGGCGGAGGGCCTGCGGGGCGAGGAGCTCCTGGAGGCGGCGGTGGCCGAGGTGCGGTCGCTGAACGGCGGCGAGCTGACGGACGACGTGGCGGTCCTGGCATTGGAAAGGGCCCGGGGATAACCCCGGGCCCCTAGGGCCACGGCTACGGGCCGCCGACTACGGCTAGGGTCCGCCGGCTGCCGGACGCCGACTACCGGCCGCCGGCTACGGGCCGCCGACCACCGACTACCGACCGCCGTTGTACGGACCGTACGGCCCGTCGCTGCTGGATCCGCCGCGTCGGCCGCCTCCGCCGCCGCCGGACACCTGCTTGATGGCGGGCCGGACGTCGACCATGAAGACGATCGCGGCGATGAGCCCGGCGATCTGCAGGAAGAGCATGGGCAGCAGCAGGTTCAGCACCAGGTTGATGCCCAGGAGGATCAGCCAGAACTTCTTGGTCTGCTTGTCGGCGGCCCGGTACGCGTCCTCGCGCGCCATGGCCGCGAAGACGAGCGCGGTGACGGCCATGCCGATGAAGACGAGGCCGATCACCAGCCAGATGATGGAGTCGAATCCCGCGCGCAACATGTCTGAACCGCCTCGTGAGTGGATGGAGCGCCTCGCGGCCAAGGTACCCGGTACAACGCACCGGTCACCCTGATTGGTGCCCCCGGGTTACTTCTCCGTCGCGGTGACCGGCTTCTTCACGGGGCTCTTGCGGGCGGCGGTGCGGCGGGCGGCGGCCTTCTTCTCGGCCTGCTCCTGGGCGGCGGCGTCCTGGGCGGGCACCTCGGCCTTCGTCTCCTGGGTGCGCGCCGGCTCGGGCTCGACGACCACGGCGATCTCGGTCATCTCCTCGGCCATCTCACCGCGCCACGCCCGGACGGCCTCCTCGCCGTGGGCGGCGACCTCCTCGTACTTCTCGCGCGCCTTGACCGCGTACTCGGCGGCGACGCCGACGCCACGCAGGGCCAGGTCCTGGGCGGTCTCGCCGAGCTTCTTCAGGTCGGTGTCGAGGCTGCCGACGACCTCGGCGAGCTTCGACTGGACGGTGGCCTGGGCCTCCTTGGCCCGGTCGGTCACCTTGTCCTGCACGACCTTGGGGTCGGTGTTGCGCACGGCGTCGATCCGCGCGGGGGCCTCGGCGGCGATCTGCTCGATCAGGCCGGGGACCTTCTTGGCCTGCTGGACGGCGAGGTCGGCGGTACCGGCGGCGAAGTAGAGGGGGGTACGCAGTTCTTCGATGATGGCCATGGTGGTGGTCCTCCCGGATGTGTACGTACTAGCTCGCGGTGGGTTCGGCATCGGGACCGGCGTCGCCCCCGGCGGTATCCGCCTCGGCGGCGGCTTCCGCCTGGACTGCGGCGTCGGCGTCGGCGGCGGCGTGCGCTGCTGCGTCCGCGGCAGCGGCAGCGGCTGCCGCCGCGTCCACGGCCGCCTCGGCGGCGTTCTCCTTGCGGAAGGAGTCGTAGATCTGGAGCAGCACCTGCTTCTGCCGCTCGTTGATCGAGGGATCGGCCAGGATGACGGCGCGCGTCTCCAGCTCGTCCCGCTCCTTCTCGTCGAGGATCCCGGCCCGCACGTACAGCGTCTCGGCGGAGATCCGCAGGGCCTTGGCGACCTGCTGCAACACCTCGGCGCTCGGCTTGCGCAGGCCGCGCTCGATCTGGCTCAGATAGGGATTGGACACCCCGGCGGCGTCGGCGAGCTGCCGCAACGACAGCTGCGCGGTGCGCCGCTGCTCACGGAGATACTCGCCAAGATTGCCGACGTTGAGCGATGCCATGCTGCGACCATGCCAGCTAGCGCTAACTATTGCAAGCACCCGCTTGCAATAGTGTCGCGCTTCACCCGAACGGCCACAGCCGGCCGCGATCCGGTCAGCCGGTAGGCGCCCCGAACCAGCGTCGCAGGGCCGCGAGCAGCTCCTCCTGGGACTCGCCGGCCCAGGCCACGTGGCCGTCCGGGCGGAGGAGGACGGCGGGGGCGTCCAGTTCCTCGGTGGCGTCGACGACGTGGTCGACGCGGTCCGCCCAGCCCGTCGCCGCGAAGGTGCCGGTCCGGTCGATCAGCAGGCCGCGGCCGGTGCGGGTGAGTTCGTACAGGCGGCCCTGCTTCAGCTGTACGTCCCGCAGGCGTCGGCCGAGCAGCGCGTGGCCCTCGCCGAAGTCGTAACGGACGCCGAGCGCGGTGACCTTCTCGATCAGGTACCGGTTCACCTCCTCGAAGTCCATCAGCTCCGCGAGCAGTCGGCGCACCGCCTGGGAGCCCGCCCCCAGGGACATCAGCTCCATCTGCGCCCGGGTGTTGTCCAGCACGTCGGCGGCCACCGGGTGGCGTTCGGCCTCGTACGTGTCGAGAAGGCCCTCCGGCGCCCAGCCGTTGACCTCGGCCGCCAGCTTCCAGCCCAGGTTGAACGCGTCCTGGACGCCGAGGTTGAGGCCCTGCCCGCCGGCCGGCGGGTGGACGTGCGCCGCGTCGCCCGCCAGCAGCACCCGGCCGACCCGGTAGCGCTCGGCCTGCCGGGTGGCGTCGCCGAAGCGGGAGAGCCAGCGCGGCGAGTGCACGCCGAAGTCCGTACCGGCGACCGCCCGCAGCCGCTCCTTGAACTCCTCGAAGGTCGGCGGCGTCGTACGGTCCTCCGACACCCCCTCGGCCGGCACGACGACGCGGTACACGCCCTCGCCGAAGGGCACCACACCGAACCGCTTCTGCGTCCTGCGGACCTCGGCCATCACGGCCGCCAGCTCCTCCGGCGACGCGGTCAGCTCCATCTGGCCCAGCAGCGTCTCGACCTTGCTGGGCTCGCCGGGGAAGCCGACGCCGAGCAGCTTGCGTACGGTGCTGCGGCCACCGTCGCACGCGACGAGGTAGCGCGAGCGCAGCCGGGTGCCGTCGGCGAGTTCGGCGGTCACGCCGTCCTCGTCCTGGTCCAGCCCGACCAGTCGGCAACCGCGCCGGATGTCCGCGCCGAGTTCGACGGCGCGCTCGGCCAGCAGGCGGTCGACGAGGGGCTGCGGGATGCCGAGGACGTACGGGTGCGTGGTGTCAAGGCGCGGCGCGGGCTTGTCGATGCCGGCGAAGAAGCCGCCGCCGAGCGGGTACTGCCGGCCGAGCGGGAGGAATCGTTCCAGCAGGCCGCGCTGGTCCATGACCTCGACGCTGCGCGCGTGCAGGCCGAGCGCCCGGACCACCTCGGTCGGCTCCGCGTCCCGCTCCAGCACGACCGCCTGCACGCCCTGCAGCCGCAGTTCGGCGGCCAGCATCAGACCGGTCGGTCCGCCGCCGACGACGATGACGTCCATCAAGAGATCCCCCAGAAGCAGTGGTCGACAACAGCCAGGCCCCCGTATATGCCGCATACCGCGCGTACAGCGTGGACAGCGCATACAGCAATGAAACGGGAGGCGCCGGCTCAGGCCGCTGATTCTGCATCACACCTGGGGCCTTGCCGCAAGGCCCCCCGTGCGCTATATCTTGATCATGGCAAGGGGCTCACGCTCCTTGCCTTTCGTCATGTCAGGGGCCTTCGCGGGGAGGCACGCCGGTCCGGACCCCCGGCACTCCTCGACCTCCCCCTCCCCTCCCACCTAGCCACTTTTTAGTGGGTACTTGGCTGCGGACCACACGGCAGCGAACCTGGTGGAGAAGCGGAGGGAGGATGACGGTGCGGATACGTCAGGAGGCAGCCGAGCGTGTGTCGGTGAGCCTCTCCAGGCGGCGGTGGCCCCAGTCGGAGAGCGGCGCGAGTGCCGTCGCGAGCTCCTGGCCGAACTCCGTCAGCGAGTACTCGGTCTTCAGCGGCAGCGTGTCGTACACCCGCCGGTGCACAAGGCCGTCGGTCTCCATCTCGCGCAGCGACTGAGTCAGCACCTTCTCGCTGAGACCGGCGAGCTGGCGGCGCAGTTCGCCCGGGCGGCGCGGACCCGGCTCCAGCAGCCAGAGCAGGGTCGTCTTCCACTTGCCGTCGATGACCGCGATCGCCGCGGTCACTCCGCAGACCTCGACGTCCTGGGCCCTGCCGCGCGTCATTCCCGCCCCTTTTCTCACTGATCGTCACCATGTCTACGGGAGTCGAACCATGTCTACACCCACCGAGCAGCGCTCCGTCACCGTACTCGGCCTCGGGCCGATGGGCCGGGCCCTGGCAGGCGCGTTTCTGGACGCCGGGGTGCGTACCACCGTCTGGAACCGGACACCGGGCCGTGAGCGGGAGTTGGTCGCGCGCGGTGCGCTCGGCGCCGCGTCCGCCGAGGAGGCGGTCGCGGCGAGCCCGCTGACCGTGGTCTGCGTCGTGAACTACGACGCCTCGGACACCATCCTGCGGCGCGAGGCGGTCACCACCGCGCTCAAGGGGCGGACCGTGGTCAACCTGACCGCCGACACCCCCGCCCGCGCCCGCTCCACCGCCGCCTGGGCGGCCGAGCACGGCGTCCGCTACCTGGACGGCGCCATCATGACCCCGACCCCGACCATCGGCACGCCGGCCGCGGTGTTCCTGCACAGCGGCCCGGCGGAGCTGTACCGCGAACACCGTCCCGTACTGGACACCCTCGGTGGCACCCACACCCACCTCGGCGAGGATCTCGGCCGGGCGGCGGCGTACGACATCGCTCTGCTCGACATCTTCTGGACCGCCATGTCGGGGTACGCCCACGCCCTGGCGGTCGCGCGGGCGGAGGGAATCAGCGCGCGGGAGCTGGCGCCGTTCGCCCAGGGCATCGGCGCGATCCTGCCGCCGATCTTCGAGGGTGCCGCGGAGGAGGTGGACAACGGCGTCTTCTCCGGCGCGAACAACCCGCTCACCTCGGCGGCCTCTTCCATGGCCCACATCGTCCACGCGTCGGAGGAACACGGCATCGACGCCGGCGTGTTGCGCGCGGCGGAGGGGCTCGCCCGCCGCGCCATCGAGGAGGGCCACGGCGGCGACGGGTTCCTCCGGATCACCGACATCCTGGACCGGCGCAGGAAGCACCGCTGACCTGACGCGCTCACGCGAAAGCGGGAGCGGGAGCGGGAGCGGGAGCGGGAGCGGGGGCCGGAGCTGGAGCGGATGCGGGAGCGGGAGCGGCGGGGAGGGCGGGGAGGCCGGCGGTCGGTGCGGGGGCCTCGGGGTCGTCGGCGGGCGCCGGGAGGTCCGTCAAGGCGGGGGCCTCGGGGTCGTCGGCGGGCGCCGGGAGGTCCGTCAGGGCGGGGTAGTCCGTGTAACCCGTCTCGCCACCCGCGTACATGAGGTGTCGGTCCCGTACGGGGTTCAGGGCCGCGCCCGTGCGGAGGCGGGTCACCAGGTCGGGGTTGGCCAGGAAGGGGCGACCCAGGGCGATCAGGTCGGCGCCGGCCGCGAGCAGAGCCTCCCCCTCCCGCCGCCCTCCACCCTCGGCGACCGCCTCACGCGACAGGATCGGGTTGGCGACGAGCGTGCCGGGCCAGGCCGCGCGGATCTCACGGAAGAGCACGTTGCCGGGGTCGGCGTACACGACGTGCAGGTACGCGAGGCCCAGCTCCGCCAACGCGGCGACGAGCGGCGGATAGATCGCCTCGGTGTCGCCCTCCTCGATGCCGTTGACGGTCAGTCCCGGCGAGATCCGTACCCCCACCCGCTCCGGGCCGATCGCCTCGGCGACCGCTCGGACCACCTCCAGGGTGAAGCGGATCCGTCCGGCGACGGCGCCCCCGTACGCGTCCGTGCGGTGGTTGGTGCCCTTCGCCAGGAACTGATGGAGGAGGTAGCCGTTGGCCGAGTGGACCTCGACGCCCGCGAACCCGGCCTCGATGGCGTTGCGCGCGGCGGCGGCGAAGTCGGCGACCGTGGAGCCGATCTCGTCGAGTGTCATCTCCCGGGGTACGACGGAGTCCTGGAAGCCGCTCGGCGTGTGGACGGGCTCCGGGAGCGCGAGCGGCGAGGGGGCGATCGGGGTCAGTCCGCTGTTGTCCGGGTGCCCGATCCGGCCGCCGTGCTGGAGCTGGAGGAACATCCGGCCGCCCGCGTCCCGGACCGCCTCGGTGACGCGCCGCCAGCCGGCCACGTGCGCGGGCCGGTGGATGGCCGGGATGTTCGGGTAGGTGAGGCCCACCTCGTTGGGCGTGGCGGCCTCGGCGACGATCAGGCCGGCAGAGGCGCGCTGCGCGTAGTACGTGGCCATGATCTCCCGGGGCACGCCGTCGGCACCGGCGCGATTGCGGGTCATGGGCGCCATCACCAGACGGTTGGGGAGGGCCAGTTCGCCGAGGCGGGTGGGCTCGAAGAGGCGGGATTCGCGTACTGCGTCCGTGGTCGTCATGCGCGTACCGTAGAAGTTGTCATCGGTGTCAGGTTCAAGTCCCCCGCGCGGCAGGTACGGCGCGCACGGCGCGGGAAGCGGGACGGGGAGACGGAGCGGGAAGATGGGGCGGGGAATGCGGATCGGCGAGCTGGCGGAGCGCACCGGCGTCAGCGAGCGTTCGCTGCGCTATTACGAGATGCAGGGCCTGCTCACCGCCGAGCGCACCCCCGGCGGCCACCGCAGCTACGGCGACTGGGCGGTCGACCGCGTCATCCGCATCCAGGCGCTGTACGCGGCCGGTCTGCACAGCAAGAAGATCGCCCGCCTGCTCCCCTGCATGCGCGACGCCGACGGGGGACCCTCGCGGATCGCCACCTCCAAGCTCGTCACCGAGCTCTCGGAGGAGCGGGACCGTATCGACCGGCTCATCGCCGACCTGGTGCGCTCCCGCGACGTCCTGGACGAGGTCATCGACGCAGCCGCGGCGCACGCCGACACGGCCACCGCCCACGCGGCCACCCTGTCGTCCGCTTCCTGATAATCCGCTACGGACTCACTGGCCGTACCCTGGTCACCATGACGGCCATGGCACCCACCCGCACCGAGCCCGACCTCTCCTTCCTCCTGGATCACACCAGTCACGTCCTGCGGACGCAGATGAGCGCCGAGCTGGGGGCGATCGGACTCACCCCCCGGATGCACTGCGTCCTCGTGCACGCCCTGGAGCAGGAGCGCACACAGGCGCAGCTCGCCGAGATCGGCGACATGGACAAGACGACGATGGTGGTCACCGTCGACGCCCTCGAGAAGGCCGGGCTCGCCGAGCGCCGGCCGTCCAGCACCGACCGGCGGGCCCGGATCATCGCGGTGACCGAGGAAGGGGCGAAGGTCGCCGCGAAGAGCCAGACGATCGTCGACGGGGTGCACGAGAGCGCCCTTGCGGCCCTGCCCGACGAGGAGCGCGAAGTACTGCTGCGCGCACTGAACCGCCTGGTCACCGGCCATCTGGAGACCCCCGCGGAGAGCGCGCGGCCGGCCCGGCGGGCCCGCCAGAAGGGCTGACCGGAACAGGAGCCCCGGAACAGGACCCCCGCCCTCTCGATCCGTAAAAGATAGTCTGCAACAGAACTATCTGCTACGGTCTTTCTTGTTGCCTCCCACGCACAGGAGAGACCCGCCATGCCTGCCACCGCATCGCCCGCCGCCCCTTCCGGATCGCCCTCCGGCTCCCGTTCCCGCTCCCTCGCCCTCGGCGTCCTCGCCACCGGCATGCTGATGACGATCCTCGACGGCAGCATCGTCACCGTCGCCATGCCCGCCATCCAGAGCGACCTCGGCTTCACCCCGGTCGGCCTCAGCTGGGTCGTCAACGCCTACCTGATCGCGTTCGGCTCGCTGCTGCTGCTCGCCGGCCGCCTCGGCGACCTGATCGGCCGCCGACGGATGTTCCTCGCGGGCACGGCGGTCTTCACCGCCGCCTCCCTCCTCGCCGGCGTCGCCACCTCGCCCGGAATCCTGATCGCCGCCCGCTTCCTCCAGGGCGTCGGCAGCGCGATGGCCTCCGCCGTGAGCCTCGGCATCCTCGTCACGCTCTTCACCGAACCCCGCGAACGCGCCAGGGCCATCGCCGTGTTCAGCTTCACCGGGGCCGCCGGCGCCTCCATCGGTCAGGTCCTCGGCGGGGTCCTGACCGACGCGCTCACCTGGAACTGGATCTTCTTCATCAACCTCCCCATCGGCGCCGCCACGCTCCTGGTCGCCCTGCGCGCCCTGCCCGCCGACCGTGCCGGACGCGCCGGCGGCGGCAGTGTCGACCTGCTCGGCGCGCCGCTCGTCACGGCGGGACTGATGACCGGCATCTACGCGGTCGTCAAGATCGAGGAGTACGGGGCGAGTTCGGCCCACACGCTCGGCCTCGGCGCGCTCTCCCTCGCCCTCCTCGCCGGCTTCGTCCTCCGCCAGGCGCGGGCTGCCCACCCGCTCATGCCGCTGCGGATCTTCCGCTCGCGCAGCGTCTCGGGAGCCAACCTCGTCCAGATGCTGATGGTGGCCGCCCTCTTCTCCTTCCAGATCCTCGTCGCGCTCCACCTCCAGAAGGTCCTCGGCTACGGTGCCGCCGAGACCGGTCTCGCGATGCTGCCGGCCGCCCTGGTCATCGGCGCGGTGTCCCTGGGCGTCTCGGCCCGCCTCAACGCCCGCTTCGGCGAGCGCGCCGTACTCCTCACCGGGCTCGCGCTGCTCGTGGTCATGCTCGGCCTGCTCACCCGGGTCCCCGTGCACGCCTCGTACGTCACCGATCTGCTGCCCGTGATGCTGCTCGCGGCCGGTTTCGGCCTCGCGCTGCCCGCCCTCACCTCGCTGGGCATGTCCGGCGCGAAGGAGTCGGACGCCGGCCTCGCCTCGGGGCTGTTCAACACCACCCAGCAGATCGGCATGGCCCTCGGCATCGCGGTCCTCTCCACCCTGGCCGCCGCCCGCACCACGTCCCTGACCGAGGCCGGGCGCCCCGCCGCCGAGGCTCTGACCAGCGGTCACCACCTCGCCTTCGGCGTCGGCGCCGGCCTCCTCGTCGCCGCCTTCGCGGTCGCCCTCACGGTCCTGCGACAGCCGAAGCCCGGCCGGGAGGGGTCTGCGAACGAGGGCCTTCGGCAGGGTCCGGGCCAGGACCAGGACCAGGACCAGGACCAGGGCCCGCGCCCGGAACAGGACCAGGATCCGGAACCGAACCAGAACCAGGGCCCGCGCCCGGAACAGAACCAGGATCCGGAACCGAACCAGGGCCAGGCGCAGGGACAGCCCCGTCACCGCCCCGCGCCCGTCGCGTAAGCCCCACCCCCGCCAGGACGACCGCCATCCCCGCCACCACCCGTACCGTCAACGGCTCGTCGAGCACGAGGGCCCCGAGCGCCACCGACACCACCGGCAGCAGATAGCCGACCGTCGCGGCGCTCGTCGGGCCCTCGTCGGCGATCATGCGGTAGTTGAGGTGGAAGGTCAGCCCGGTCGCGAAGATCCCCAGGACCACGACCGCCCCCACCCCGACCGCGTCGACCGCCCCCACCCCTCCGCCCACCGCCACCGGCGCCGGGGCGCTCAACGCGGTCGCCGCCAGCAGCTGGGCCGCCGACAGCGCCAGCGGCGCGGTGCCCCGGCCGGCCAGCCGCCGGGCCATGTACGCGAAGGCCACCGCGTAACTCGCCGACGCACCGAGCAGCGCCAGCGCACCCCCGCTCAGCAGGCTCATGCCCCCGCTCCAGGGGGCGAAGATCAGCAACACCCCGGCGAAGCCGAGGACCAGACCGCCGAGCCGGGCGGCGGAGAGCGGCCGCTCCGCGCCCAGGGCCATGCCGATGAGCAGGGACCAGAGCGGGGTGGTGGCGTTGAGGACGCCCGCGACGCCGCTGTCCACGGTCTGCTCGCCGATGCTGAAGAGCAGGAACGGCAGGGCGTTGCAGAAGAAGGCGGCGACGAGCAGCCGCCCCCACGTGTGCCGGTCCCGAGGCAGCCGCTGTCCGGCCGCGTACGCGAGCGCCAGCAGCACGCCCGCGCCGAGCAGGCACCGGAAGAAGGTGATCCACCCCGGCGAGAGGCCGTGGTCGAGGGCCAGCTTGATCCAGAGGAAGCCCGAGCCCCAGAGCATGGCCAGCACTCCCAGTCGTACCGCCGAGCGCGCGGAGGCCGAAGCCTTGGAAGCCGGAGCCTTGGAAGCCGTGGAGACCGAAGCCGAAGCCGGTGCCTTTGTCATGGACTCCACGGTCCACCGCCCGACCTGACAGGACAAGCGAAGGATCATGCATTCAGCGTTAAGCTGTGCTACATGCTGGATGTGAGACGTATGCAGGTGCTCCGGGCCGTCGTCACCAGTGGCTCCGTCACCGCCGCCGCCGCGAACCTCGGCTACACGCCCTCCGCCGTGAGCCAGCAGATCGCCGCCCTGGAGAAGGAGGCCGGCATCGCGCTGCTCGAACGGTTCGGCCGGGGCGTGCGGCCCACCGCCGCCGGGCTGCTGCTCACCGAGCACGCGGCCCTGATCGGCCGCCAGGTCGCCGAGGCCGAGACCGCCCTCGCCGACCTGCGGGCCGGACGCACCGGCCAGGTGGCCGTGCGGTACTTCGCCACGGCAGGCGCCGACCTCGTCGCCCCCGCCCTGGCCCGCTTCCGCTCCGAGCACCCGGGCGTACGGGTGGACCTGAGGATCGCCGAAGGGGCGCGGCCCGACCCGGAGGCCGATGTCACGCTGGTCGTACGGGGGCGGGGCGCGCGGGTCGGGGAGGGTCTACGGCTGGTCCACCTCGCCGACGACCCGTACCGCGCGGTGCTCCCCAAGGGTCATCGGCTCGCCGACCGCAGGCTCGTCGACCTGACCGAACTGGCCGACGAGCCGTGGGTGGGGAGCGAGCGGCCCGGCCCCTGCCTCGACGCCGTCCTGGAGGCGTGTGCGGCGGCCGGGTTCTCGCCGGACATCGCGGTGGAGTGCGAGGAGTACGCGACCGCCCAGGGTTTCGTCGCGGCGGGGCTCGGCATCAGCCTGGTCCCGCTGATGGGCTTGGGCAGTCGCCACCCGAACGTGGTCGTCCGCCGGCTCCGGGGCCCGGAGCCGGTCCGTTCGATCCACGCGGCGGTACGGGAGTCCTCGCTCGCCCTGCCCCCCGTACGGGGCCTCCTGACGGCGCTTCAGGAGGCCTGGTCCGCAACCTCGGCGACCAGGCCCGCGCCACGGCCCACCGCAAAGGCCGCCCCGTAGCCCGCGCCGCAACCCGCCCCCAGGGCCGTCACGCAGCCCTTTCCGTAGGACGCTGCCCCGAGGCCGCCTCCGGCGGCATGCAGAAGCCTGCCCCTTGATGATCTTGACGCCCGGGGCGAGGTCCACCACCGCCGACCACCGCCCACCGGGCCCGTTACCCCGCCCGCGCCTCCGTCCGCCCCTCCGTCCGCCCCTCCGCCCTCTCACGCAGACCCGCTCACCGTGACCCCCGCCCCTCCACGAGCAGCGCGACGCCGTCGAGGATCCGCGCGAGGCCGAACCGGAACTCGTAGTCCGGTTCGTCGGCCTCGTCCATCACACCCGCGTCCAGCATGCGCGCCACCGCCGGGAAGCGGTCCGGGTCGGCCAGCCGGCGGAGGGTGTGGCCGTAGCGGGAGAGCACCTCCTCGGGGCTCTGCCCGGTGGCGCCGACGACGGCGCTGATGTCGGCCATCATCAGCGCCTCGTTGCGAACGAAGCCGCCGACCAGCATGACCACGGAGACCTTGGTCCCCTCGTCGAGGCCGGTGCCCTCCAGTGCGGCCATGGCGCGCTCCCACCACGCGACGGCGTTCGGCGTGGAGGGAGGGCCGGAGAGCGGGGCACGGAGGATCCAGAGGTTGCGGTGGTAGACCTCGCGGATCGACGCGGCCCAGTGCTCGATCGCCTCGCGCCAGTCCGTGCCGGCGCGCAGCGGGGCGGGCGGCGGGCCGGTGGCCGCGTCCTGCATGAGGACGTACAGCTCGCTCTTGGCTCCGACGTAGCGGTAGAGGGACATGGTCGAGACGCCGAGCTCCTTGGCGATCCGCCCCATGGAGAGCGCGTCGAGGCCCTCCGCCGAGGCGACGCCGATGGCCGTCGTCACGATCCGGTCGAGGGTGAGCCCGGGCTTGGGGCCCTTCGAGGGGCGCTCCCGCAGCCCCCAGGCGGCCTCGATGCCGGGCGGCAGAAAACCCCCACCGCCCCCGGCGGCGCCCGCACCGTCCTTGCCTCCGGAGCCCTCGCCGCCGTCGCCACTCTTCCGGTCCGCCACCGCAACCGCCCTTCTCCGCTCGCTTGACGGCCATCCTAGTAATGCGTAACCCTTACACAGTAACGCGTAAGGCATACGCAGTACGCGTGCACACGTCTCCCGTCTCTTCTCCCGAGGAGCACAGCCATGTCTCCGGCCATCGAAGCCACCGGCCTGCGCAAGGCCTACGGCCCCGTCCCCGTCCTCGACTCCCTCGACCTCCGGGTCGACCAGGGCACCGTCTTCGCCCTGCTCGGCCCCAACGGCGCCGGCAAGACCACCACCGTCCGCATCCTGGCCACCCTCACCGAGCCGGACGCCGGGCACGCGTGCGTGGCCGGGTACGACATCGCCGCCGAGCGGTCCCGGGTGCGCCGCGCCATCAGCCTCACCGGCCAGTTCGCCGCCGTCGACGAGATGCAGACCGGAGCCGAGAACCTGCGCATGATGGCCCGGCTCTCCGGACTCTCCCGCCCGGCCGCCGACCGGCGCGCCGCCGAGCTCCTGGAGCGCTTCGGCCTCTCCGACGCCGGCTGGCGCCTCGCCCGGACGTACTCCGGCGGCATGCGGCGCCGCCTCGACCTCGCCGCCGGACTCGTCCGCGACCCCGGCGACACCGAGGTGATCTTCCTCGACGAGCCCACCACGGGCCTCGACCCGCGCAGCCGCAAGGAGCTCTGGGAGATCGTCCGCGCCCTCCGCGACGGCGGAACGACGGTCTTCCTCACCACCCAGTACCTGGAGGAGGCCGACCGGCTCGCCGACCGCATCGCCGTCATGGACGCCGGGCGGGTCGTCGCCGAGGGCACCGCGCAGACGCTCAAGGCCCGCTTCGCCGACCACCGCCTCGACCTCGCCCTGCGCGACCGGGACGCCTACCTCCGGCTCTCCGGCCGGGCCGTCCACCACGAGCCCGAGACGCTCACCCTCGGCGTCGCCACCGACGGCACCGCCGCCCAGGTCCGGGCGCTCCTCGACGAACTCGACCCCCACCGCACCGACATCGTCCGCTTCGCGCTGCGCACGGCGACGCTCGACGACGTCTTCCTCGCCCTCACGGAGAAGGAGCCCGTCCATGTCGACGCCCGTGTCTGACGCCCTCACGATGACCGGCCGCGGACTCCGCCTCGGCCGCCGCAACATCGACGCCGTCATCACCTCGATGATGCTGCCGATCATCCTGATGCTGGTCTTCGTCTACTTCTTCGGCGGGGCGATCGACACCGGCACGGCCTACGTGACGTACGTCGTCCCCGGCGTCCTCATCCTCTGCTCCGGCTTCGGCTCCGCCGGGACCGCCGTCGGGGTCAGCGAGGACATGAAGGGCGGGATCGTCGACCGGTTCCGCTCGCTCGACATCGGCGGTACGCCGATCCTGGCCGGCCACGTCGGCGCCAGCGTCGCCCGCAACCTGGTCGCCACCACGCTCGTCCTCTGCGTGGCCTTCGCCATCGGCTTCCGGCCCACCGCGACCCCGCTCGGCTGGCTCGCCGCGCTCGGGCTGCTCATCGCCTTCATCACCGCCATCTCCTGGTTCGCGGCGGCGCTCGGACTGCTCACCCGCACGCCCGAGGCGGCGGGCGGGATCACCTTCTTCATGATGTTCCTGCCCTACCCGAGCAGCGCGTTCGTCCCCATCGAGACCATGCCGAGCTGGCTCCACGGCTTCGCCGAACACCAGCCCGTCACCCCGCTCATCGAGTCGATGCGCGGCCTGCTGCTCGACCAGCCCGTCGGCGACACGCCCTGGATCGCACTCGCCTGGTGCGCGGGCATCCTGGCGGTGGCGGTCGCCGCGTCCGGAGCCCTCTTCCGGCTCCGGACACGGTGAGGCGAGGTGAGGCGAGGCGGGGCGAGGCGGGGCGAGGCGAGGCGGGCGTCAGAAGACGTCCGGGCACCACGGCCGGCGCGCGGCCCGCAGCAGCACGTCCGCGCGGACGGCCGCGCCCGCTGTGAGCTCCTCGACCCGGCCCAGCTCCACGAGCCGCACGACCGACTCGTCGCCGAGCGAGAGCGTGCCCAACTCGGCGACGTCCAGGGCGAGATCGGCGGACGCTGTGGTACGGGAGCACTTCGCCCCCTCCGGCGAGGCGTCCAGCCGGTAGCGCCCACCGACCAGCCCGGCGGTGTCCCGCACCTCCAGGACGAGGCGGCCGGAACTCGCGTACGTACGCCCGGTCAGGACCTTGGCGACGTCCAGGACCCGGACCCACAGCATGTCGGCGTTGCTGACCACCCGGGCGGCGCGCGGGTCGGGGAGCAGCAGCGGGAGGACGTCGTCGGGGGCGCGCAGTCCGGAGCGGACCGTGGTCACCCAGTCGAGGGAGCACAGGTACCGCCAGAGCGCGCGTTCGGCGGCCGGGGTGCAGGCGATCAGATCCCCGACGGTGGCGGTGTTGACCGGCCGCTTGGCGTCGTCCCACTTGTCGTCGCTGCGGTACGCGACGAAGCCCTGGACGTCACCGGACGCGGAGCGGTACACCGCGTAGAACGGCTCGATCCAGGGGTCGGTCTGGTGACCGAGGCCGGTGCCGCGCTCCCACTCCCGGGCGGCGCGGTTCGGCACGCCGGCCCGCACGCGGGCCATGCGGCGGTGCACCTCCGGGCCGATCTTGCGGATCTCGGCGCCGTCGGAGAGCTCGATCGAGCCGCCGTCCTCGGGCTGCCCGGTGCGGCGCGGGTCGAGCCCGGCGCGGGTGACGTCGACGGACCATTCGGTGGTCCAGGCGGCGGGGCCGAAGCCGTACCGCCCGTAGATCGGGTACTCGGCGGCGATCAGCGACGCGACGGCGTCGCCCCGCTCCTTCGCGGCGGCGAGGTCGCCCGCCATCACACGGCTGAGCACCCCGCGCCTGCGATGGGACGGCGAGACGGTCACCTGGGTGACGGCGTCGGCGACGAGCGAGCCGCCGCCGACGGTGGACAGCTCCTGCGTGAACGTACGGAAGGTGGCGACGACCCGGCCCCGGTCGAAGACACCGAGGGTCCGGGAGAGGTCGAGGTGCGAGCGCCGCTGCTCGATCTCCTCGTCGGTGACGACGGGCGGCCGGAGGAAACCGGTCCTGACCGCACGCAGCCACTCGCCCAACTCGGCCTCGTCCACGGGGCGCACCTCAAGACTCATGCCGACGAGGCTAGGACGGCCACCCGACCGCCCGCACCCCAGTTTTCCGGGGGGGGGCCGGACGGACCCGCTCACGCCAGCAGGTCGTCGACCTGGGCCTCGCCCTCGCGGTAGCGGCGGGCGATCTCCGCGCTGCAGTCGTCGGCCGTCCGCTGGAGCTCCTGGCGGCGGCGCGAGACCTGCTGCTCGTACCCCGCCAGCCGGCCCATCGCCGTGTGCAACTCCTCGTCCGTGCGCGCCCCGAGGTCGGACAGCTCGACCTCCGAGAGCATCTCCGCCGCGAGCCGCCGGAACTCCTCGCTCCGGGGCGTCGACAGCGTCACGTGCCGCGCCGACGAACCGCGCCGCGAGGGCGCGTCCGCGAGGATCTCCGACAGCCGGTCGAGGACGGGCGACTCCCGGTCCAGGACCGGCGACTCCGGGTCGGTCCGCCGGGCCAGCTCCGCCCGCAGAATGTCGATACGGCCCTGCAGCATCCGCCGTACGTAGCTGAGGTCCGCCTCGTCGCCCTGCGCGTCACGGCGCAGCGCGCGCAGCTCCGGCAGCCGCAGCGCGGCCAGGTCCGGGCGGGCCCGCGCCGACAGCGCGGGCTCGGCCGTCCGCTGCACGGGCGGACGTACGCCCACTCCGGAACCGAATCGGGCCGGCGTCTGCCCGGCGCCAGGTGCACTCATGTGAATCGTCCCCTCGACCGGTGCGGAAGCGCACCGCCTGACAGGCATGGTGCCACTCCCGCACGTGCGTGTGCAGGCGCTCTGCACCCGTTCAGCCCCTATGCGCCGGTCGGTAGGTTGGTCTGTATGCGTGCAGTGGTGCAGAGAGTGGACGGCGCGAGCGTCGTCGTCGCAGGCGAGACCGTCGGCGAGATCGTCGGTGAAGGGCTGTGTGTGCTGGTGGGAGTCACCCACGACGACACCCCGGAGAAGGCGGCGCAGCTTGCCCGAAAGCTGTGGTCCGTCCGGATTCTGGAGGGTGAGAAATCCTGTTCGGACACCAATGCGCCCTTGTTGGTGATTTCGCAGTTCACCCTCTACGGGGACGCCCGCAAGGGCCGCAGGCCCACCTGGAACGCCGCCGCGCCCGGCCCGGTCGCCGAGCCGCTCGTCGACGAGGTGGTGGCGCGGTTGCGGGAGCTGGGCGCGCACGTGGAGGCGGGCCGGTTCGGAGCGGACATGCGCGTCTCGCTCACGAATCACGGCCCGTTCACGGTGCTCGTGGAGGTGTAGCGGCCCGGTGAAGCAGTCCGCTGGAGCAGTGTCCGTCCTATGGAACAGTAGTCCTCCTACGGCTCCCACGGCCTCCCCGGCTCCCACGGCTCCTACAGCTCCTACAGCTCCTACAGCCCCCTACGGCTCGACCACCGTCTCCTGCGCGGCGGCGGTGTCCCCCGCCATCAGCTCCGCGTCCACCGGCACGTTCCGCTTCACCACCGCCAGCGCGATCGGCCCCAGCTCGTGGTGGCGGGCCGAGGTGGTGATGAAGCCGAGCTGGCGCCCCTCGGCACCGTCCGCAGCGAGCCGGATCGGGGTGCCGTGGCCCGGCAGGTGCACCTCGCTGCCGTCCAGGTGCAGGAAGACGAGGCGGCGCGGCGGCTTCCCCAGGTTGTGGACGCGCGCGACGGTCTCCTGACCGCGGTAGCAGCCCTTCTGCAGATGCACCGCGCTGCCGATCCAGCCCAGCTCGTGCGGGATGGTCCGGTGGTCGGTCTCGAAGCCGAGCCGCGGCCGGTGCGTCTCGACGCGCAGCGCCTCGTACGCGAGGATCCCGGCGGCCGGCCCGTGCGTACCCGCGAAGGACTCCAGGTCCGCGCGGGGCAGGAACAGGTCGCGGCCGTGCGGGGTCTCCCGTACGACGACGCCCTCCGGCACCTCGGCGATGGAGCCGGCCGGCAGATGGACGACGGCGACGTCGTCCGTACGGTCGGCGACCTCGACCCGGTAGAAGAACTTCATCGACTCCAGATACGCGATGAGCTCCTCCCGCGTGCCGGGCTCGACGTGCGCCCAGACCGTCTCGCCGTCGTCGACGAGGTAGAGCGCGTGCTCGATGTGGCCGTTCGCCGAGAGGATCAGCGCCTCGGTCGCCGCGCCGGTCGGCAGATCGCTGACGTGCTGGGTGAGCAGCAGGTGCAGCCAGCTCAGCCGGTCGTCACCGGAGACGGCGACGACACCGCGGTGCGAGAGGTCGACGAAGCCGTCACCGGCGGCGAGGGCGCGCTGCTCGCGGAACAGGTCGCCGTAGTGCGCGGCGACGCCTTCGTCACGGCCTTCCGCGGGGACCGCGCCGGGCAGGGACAGCAGAGGGCTGGTCGTTGAATGTCGCTGCATAGGGGCAAGCCTACGACTGCGTGCCGGTGTCCTTGGAGGAGCAGTCCTTGCAGCGGCCGAAGATCGCGAAGTGCTTCATGTCCGTCTCGAAGCCGAAGGTCTCCCGCAGCTTCCCGGTGAACTCCGCCGCCACCTCCACGTCCGCCTCGATGACGTCCGTACAGTCCCGGCAGACCAGGTGCAGGTGGTGGTGCCGGTCGGCGAGGTGGTACGTCGGCGCCCCGTGCCCGAGGTGGGCGTGGGAGACGAGACCGAGCTCCTCCAGGAGCTCCAGGGTCCGGTACACGGTGGAGATGTTCACACCGGAGGCCGTCCTGCGGACCTCGCCCAGGATGTCGTCGGGCGTCGCGTGTTCCAGGGTGTCCACGGCCTCCAGGACAAGCTGGCGCTGAGGCGTCAGCCGGTAGCCGCGCTGCCGCAGGTCGCTCTTCCAGTCGGTGCTCACCACGCCCCCAGTGTAGAAGGGCGTGGCCGCACCCGGCTGTGGCCCGGAGGCTCTACTTGAAGAAGGCGATGCCGTCGTCCGGCAGATCGCCCAGGCCACGGGCCATCTCCGCGACCTCCTCGGGCGTGACGACCTTCTTCAGATGCGCCGACATGTACGGGCGCAGCGGGACCTCGGGGGTCGCCTTCTCGCCGACCCACATCAGGTCGCCCTTGACGTAGCCGTAGAGCCGCTTGCCACCGCTGTAGGGCCCGGAGGCCGCGGTGCGGGCGACGGCGTCGGTGACCAGGTCGATCTGCGGCTTCTTGTCGGCGAGCTCGCCGTACCAGATCTCGACGATGCCCTGGTCGCGGACCATGACGGTCTCGACCTTGCGGTCCTTGTCGATCCGCCAGTAGCCGCTCTCGCTCTCCAGCGGACGGACCTGGTTGCCGTCGCCGTCGAGGACCCAGGAGTGCGAGTGGTACTCGAGGAAGTCACGGCCGTCGTGGCTGAAGGTCACGGACTGACCGAAGTTGCACTTCTCCGCACCGGGGAAGTCGGCCACGCCCGCGCCTTCCCACGTTCCGAGGAGGAACGCGAGGGGGACGAGGTCCGGATTGAGGTCGGACGGGATCTCGATCATGAGCAGCTCTGTCGTTCCGTAGACGTGGGGTGGTCAGCGCTGGCCCTGGTACAGCTTCTTCACGGCCAGACCGGTGAACGCGAGCACGGCAACACAGACCAGGGCCAGGAGGACTTCGAAGAAGATGATCACGGGTGCTCCTCGGATGAGCGTGAAGGCAGAACGGGCCGGACCCCAGCTTAGTCTGCGGGGACCCGGCCCTCTCTGCGAGGCTCTGCTACCGCCCTCGGATCAGCCCAGGAGCTGGTTCTGCAGCGCGACGGTCTGCTGGAACGGCACGGCGAGCGCCTCGCCCTTACGGGTCTGGGTGATCACCGCGAGGGTGTCGCCGGCCTGGATGTACGCCCAGCGGGTCTGGTCGGCGTTCTGGGGGAGCTCCACGTAGGCGTACAGGTCGGTGTTGGGCACCTCCACCTCCAGGGGCAGGTCGCCGTCGATCTCCACCCCTTCGACCCCGTCGAGGAGCGGGCCGTCGACCGCGCTCCCCTTCAGCGCGTCGTCCCGGAACGCCTCCGCGAAGGCCACCGAGTTGAACCGGAGCAGGTGGATCCGGGTCGTGGTGCCGTCCGGCATGGTCCAGCCCCGGGCGGCGATGTGCCGCAGCGCGGACTCGGCGAGCGGCTCGGTCAGCTCGGTCCGGTCGTCCGCACGGTACTGGGACGCGAACTGGGCGACGCCGACCCAGCCACCGTTCAGCTTCGGGTCGACCGTGGCGCCCGCCGGCGCGGGCAGCAGGAGTTTGCGCAGGTCGGCGTGGTGGACCTCACCCGGGTTGGCGGGGGTGTACGGCTGCGGCACGCCCGCCGGGAGGGCCGGCAGGCTGATCTTCGGGTACTCCCACCGCCCGTCGCTCTCGGTGGCGAGGCCCGGCACGTCGGTCCGCTCCAGGGCGGTGATCCCGGCCGTGGCTCCCGCACCGACGCCACCGCAGACGAGCACGGCGGCGGTCCACCGGGCGACGGCCCAGAGGATCGGCTTACGGGACCGCTTCGGCGCCGGTCCGGCGACGAGCTCGGCGGTGGGGACGGCGGTGGGCACCGGGACGAGCGCGGCGACGGGCTCCGTGAAGGGCTCGGGAGCGGGCTCGGCGACGGGCTCGGGAGCGGGCTCGGCGACGGGCTCGGCGGCGACGGGCTCCGGCGTGGGCTCCGGCCGTTCGGGCGTCTGCTCCGCGACCGGCGCGGGAGCCTGTTGCGGCACCGTCTCGGTCTCCGTCTGCTGCTCGGTCGTCATACGTACTCCCCCGGAGACGTGATGTGGTCCAACTGCTTCTTCATCAGTTGCGCGACCTCGGACTCCTCGTCGAGATGGCCCTTGCGGCCCGAGACCGTGATCGTGACCTCGACCTCGGAGTCGTAGGCCGAGCAGACCACCTGGTCGAGCTGCCTGCTCTTCTCCTTCTTGTCCAGGCCCCTGACCTCCGGGGCCTTGAAGCAGGCGGAGTTCTTGTGGCCGCTGATCTTCGGCCCCTTGGGGAACTCGAGGAACTCGAAGAAGTCGTTCTTCAGCTCGAAGGCCGCCCGGATCTGCTTCTTGTCCTTCATCTGCGTGACCCGGAGGTACACCACGGTCTCGGAGTCGTCCGAGACGAACGTGCGGACCGCGATGCCCTTGAGGCCGAGCTTGTCGACCCGCTTCTCGTACTCCCGGCGCTTCTTGCCGGAGAGCCCTTGGCCCTCCCGCTTCATCAGGGCGGCGGCCTCCGCGGGCCCCACCTCGTCGTCGTTGCCGTACGACTCGGTGTCGGGGCCGAGGACGTATCCCTGGGGCGTGGGCAGCAGCAGCTTGCTGAGCGGGGTCGACGCCTTGCCGTAGTTCGCCTCGCGGGAGGCGGGGTCGTCCTGGGGCGGCGTCTCGTCGTCCGCCCAGACGATCGTCTCGGCGCTACGGTCGGCGGAGCGGACGGTGACGCCGGTGTACGTCACACCGCCGCCGATCGCCCCGAGCACGAGGACGGCCGGCAGCACGACGGTCAGCACCTTGCTCCTGCGGCGAGGCGCCTGCTTCTCGGCCGCGGGCGCCGACTCGGGCGCGGTCACGGTCTCGGGCTCCGGTGCGGTCGCAGGCTCCGGCTCCGGTGCGGTCACAGGCTCGGGCTCCGGTACGGTCGCAGGCTCCGGCTCCGGTGCGGTCACAGGCTCGGGCTCCGGTGCGGTCACGTTGCTCAGTTCCTCGCTCACAGGCGCCCCAGCTGCTTCTCGGCCAGCGAACGGATGTCGGCCGCTGAGATCTTCTTGGTGTCGTGGATGAAGATCGCGACCATGACGTCACCGCGGTGGAAGTACGCCCTGGCCTCATAGAAGTCCATGTATCCCGCCACCCGATGAACCGGGAAGACGTAGTACCGACCGCTGGCGGAACCCTTGATCGGCTCGCCCTCGGAGCGGGCGTAGTCCTCATCGGGCATGTAGTCCCGCTGCTCCTCGGCGTGTTCCTGCGCGCCCAGCTGGTCGTTGGACCGGTACTGCACGAGGTTGATCGTGGTGGTGCGGTACGGGCCCGTCCCCCACGACGTACCGGCGATGCGGCGAACGCCCCAGCCCAGCTGGTCGCTGAGCGCGCCACCGGGGCTGTTGAAGTCGCCGGCGTACTCCGGCACGGTCAGCCAGCCGTCCGAGCCACCGACCTCCAGCTTCTTCGCGCCCGCCGGCTTCGGCACCAGCAGCTTGCGCAGGTCGCCGTCCGTCTTGATCTTGCGGTCCTCGGAGACCGGGAGCGGTGCGGGCTTCTGCCCCGCGGGCAGCGGCTTCGGGTAGGCGAGGCCGGGCTGGTTCAGGGCCGGCAGCGGTGTCGGCTCGCGCTCCGCCTGTATGCCGTAGCCGACGGCGGTGCCGCCGACCAGGCCGAGGACGGCGGCGACGGCGATCAGCCCGACCGCCCGCCCGATGCGACGGCGCCGCGGCGGCGGCGCGTCGACGGGTACTTCGATGGCTTCCAAAGGGTCCCCCCACGAGACCTGAAGCACGGGTTCCGTTACCCGCGCACACCCCTGACACGTGAGGGATGCATGAGGTTGCAGAGGTCCGCATTACAGTTCGGTATATGGCGAAGAAGCTCGTGATCAAGGTGACCGCCGGGGCCGACGCCCCCGAACGCTGCTCCCAGGCCTTCACCGTGGCGGCGGTCGCCGTCGCCAGCGGGGTCGAGGTCTCGCTCTGGCTGACCGGAGAGTCCTCCTGGTTCGCGCTCCCGGGCCGGGCGGCCGAGTTCGACCTCCCGCACGCCGCGCCGCTTCCGGACCTCATCGACTCGATCCTGGCGGCCGGCCGGATCACCCTCTGCACCCAGTGCGCGGCCCGCCGCGAGATCACCGAGAAGGACGTCCTGGAGGGGGTCCGCATCGCGGGCGCCCAGGTCTTCGTCCAGGAGGCCATGACGGACGACACCCAGGCGCTCGTGTACTGACCCCGGCGGCTACTGGTCCTCGCGGCGGCGCTTCTTGCCGTCCAGTTCGTCCCACCACTCGTCGGACTGCGGGTCGCCGGACGGATCGTCCCACCAGCGGTCCTCCGGCCCTCGCCGGTTCGCGACCATCGCGGCGACCGGCGGAATGACCATGGCGACGACGCACATCCCGATCGCCACCGGCATCGAGAACAGGCGCACGACGGCCCAGGCCAGTACGAAGAGCACCACGCAGATGCCCATCATCCAGAAGTAGGCGTGCCGTCGACGCGCGAACATGGCTCCAGCGTAAGTCGCGGACGCGCGCGTGCCCACGGGAGCGTGGCTCCGGACGCGGGACACCGGGCCCGCGGCGCCGGAACACCGGCAGGAGCGCGTCACCCGTTTGCCGTGGAGGGTCGTTTCGGCGGCTGCCGTTCGGCTGACTCCCCCACCCTGACCAGGGACGAGACGCCGGTCGGCGAGGCAGGCTCGACCCGTGACCGACGTCCGGGTCCGCCGGGTCGGCCGGAACATCGGGATCGACCGGCTCGACCGGCTCGACCGGCTCGGCCGGAACTCCCGGACCAACGTCCGACCCGGAGAGCGGCGGCGTGTGCGTCGCCCTGCCGGAGGTCGCCGACCCCGACACGTCGGCGCCGGCGCACTCCCCGCGCAACGGCACGGACGCGCCGGCCGTGGTCTTCACCGAGTCCGACTGCACGGGTGACAGCTTCACCCTCCGTCCCGGGGGCCAGGCCTCCGAGCGGCTGAAGGTGCGCTCGGTGCTCTTCGGCTGAGCCGTCTGCCGGGAAAAAGACCGAAGGACCGCACCTCGGGTTCCAGGAAGCGTCCAACCCCCAGAGAGGTGCGGCCCTTCGGCCGGCGTACGTGCGGTGGATCAGACCGCGATGGCGACCTCCGCGAGGCCACCGTGCTGCGCCACGACCTGACGGTCGGCGGTGCCGCCGGGGACCAGGGCGCGGACGGTCCAGGTGCCCTCGGCCGCGTAGAAGCGGAACTGGCCGGTGGCGGAGGTCGGGACCTCGGCCGTGAACTCGCCGGTCGAGTCCAGGAGACGGACGTAGCCGGTGACGGGCTCGCCGTCCTTGGTCACGAAGCCCTGGATGGTGGTCTCACCGGGCTTGATCGTCGAGGCGTCGGGCCCGCCGGGCTGCGCTCCACACATGTTGCTGTCCTTACGGTCGAAGAGTCCGGAGGGTCTTACTTGTTGGCGCCGAGCTCGATCGGCACGCCCACGAGGGAGCCGTACTCGGTCCACGAGCCGTCGTAGTTCTTGACGTTCTCGACACCGAGCAGCTCGTGCAGCACGAACCAGGTCAGCGCGGAGCGCTCACCGATGCGGCAGTAGGCGATGGTGTCCTTCGCCAGGTCGACCTGCTCGTCCTCGTAGAGGGCCTTGAGCTCGTCGTCCGACTTGAAGGTGCCGTCGTCGTTGGCGTTCTTCGACCACGGGATGTTGCGGGCGCTCGGCACGTGGCCGGGGCGCTGCGACTGCTCCTGCGGGAGGTGGGCCGGGGCCAGCAGCTTGCCGGAGAACTCGTCGGGCGACCGTACGTCGACGAGGTTCTGGGCGCCGATCGCGGAGACGACGTCGTCGCGGAAGGCGCGGATGGAGGTGTCCTGGGCCTTGGCCTTGTACTCGGTGGCCGGGCGGGACGGGACCTCGGCGACGAGGTCGCGGGAGTCGAGCTCCCACTTCTTGCGGCCGCCGTCGAGGAGCTTCACGTCCTGGTGGCCGTAGAGCTTGAAGTACCAGTACGCGTAGGAGGCGAACCAGTTGTTGTTGCCGCCGTAGAGGACGACCGTGGTGTCGTTCCCGATGCCCTTGGCCGAGAGGAGCTTCTCGAAGCCCTCCTGGTCGATGAAGTCGCGGCGGACCGGGTCCTGCAGGTCCTTGGTCCAGTCGATCCGGATCGCGTTGCGGATGTGGTTCTTCTCGTACGCCGAGGTGTCCTCGTCGACCTCGACGACGGCAACCTGCGGGTTGTCGAGGTTCGCCTCGACCCAGTCGGCGTCTACCAGGACGTCGCTGCGGCTCATCTGTTTCTCCTCCGGGGCAGTGTTCGGCGGTGTGGTGCGGTGCTGCGGGTGTCACGCAGGGGTGGTGCGGGTACGCGTCAGGGCCGCGCACGGGCTACACGGGGTGGCCCCGACCGGAGGTCGAAGGGCCCGAGGAATACGGGACTCGGGGGTCCCGCTCAGAGAGAACGACAGAGCATGGCGGCGATGCGGCACAGGTCTACTGCCCGCCGCTTCGTGAGATCCGCCTGTCGCTTCATGCCCTCGATCGTAGGGACGGACAGGCGGCCGTGTCACCGGTGTGTCGTATTTTGAGACGCGATCGTCCGAGATGTGGGACGCGATCACGGGGAAGAGCCGCGCGACCCGCCTGCGAGCGGGGGCGACGGCTGGTTTTTCTACGGTCCGGACGGGGCCGTCTCAGCATGTGGCGGAGCGACGCGAGAAGCCCTGTCGGGACACGGGCGGGTCGGGAGAAGGCCAGGACCTCCCGGACCGGCCACCCGGCCGAGACCTCCCCGTCAGAAGCACCGACCGGCCGACGTCACCCCGCCAGCGTCACGTCCGTGCCCGTCACACCGATCGCCACGCCGTCCGGGCGGGCCTCGACCTTGTCCAGCTTCAGGCCGGCCGGCAGGCCGCCGATCTCGCGGTCGAAGTCCGTCCGCTTGCGGATCAGGGACTCCACGCCCGGTATGCCCTCGCCCGGCACCGCGTCGGCACGCACCCGGATCGTGTCGCCGTCGACCAGGGTCACCGAGGAGAGGACGCTGCGCGTGACCGTACGGCCGAGGATCTCGACACCGCCGGTGACCTTCACCTTGCCCTCGCCGCCGTAGGCGATCTGCACGTCACGGTCGGCGGCCGCCATCAGGTCGGCGTACGAGACGAGGGCCGTACCGCTCGCGCTGCGCGCGCGGGCGCTCGTGAAGGCGTCGTTCACCGTCACGTCGCGCAGGGCGGCGGTCATCTCGCTGATCCGGATCTTCCGGTCGCCGGCCGTGGCCTCGACGCCGGTCACCCGCACGTCGACCTCGTCGAGCCGCTTGCTCATGACCTGGGTCAGGAAGGGGAAGCCCTTGATGTCGACCTCGGTCGAGCCGGCCCGCGCGGCGCCCAGGCGGATCCGGTCGGCCGCCTCCGTCTCGGCGTACGAGACCGCCAGACGGTCGACGCCCACGAAGATCCCGCCGAGCACGACGGCCACGATCAGCAAGATGCGCAGTGCTCGCACGGTCTGCTCGCCCCCCACCATGAAAAGAATCCGGCCCCCGACACGAAAGATCGACGTGTCGTGGGGCCGGATGGTTCCCGAACGCGTGAACCAAAGACGCGGTCCGGGGCTCAGCCGAGCGCGCGTCCGAGGAGGTAGACGGCGGGGGCGGCCAGGGTCAGCGGGAGGGCGACACCGGCCGTCATGTGCACGAAGCGCGACGGGTAGTCGTAGCTCGCGGCCCGCAGGCCGACCAGCGCGCCCACCCCGGCTCCGAGGCCGAGCAGGGCACCGGAGGCGCCCAGGTCGGTGAGGGCGCCGGCGGCGACCCCGGCGCCCGCCGCGGCGAGCAGCGCCACGACGACGGAGACCGCGCCCGGCAGCGGCAGGGCCCGGGCGACGGCGGCGGCGGCGACCGCCAGGCCGCCGACGACCACGGCGTCGGGCGCGGCGCCGAGGTGCCCGGCGGCGACGATCGTCAGCGCGGCCGAGGCGACCGTCGCCATCAGCCCGTACATCCGCTCGTCCGGGTCCGCGTGGCTGCGCAGCTGGAGGACGAGGGTGAGCAGCACCCAGACGCCGAGCGTGCCCATGATCGCGGCGGGCGCGTTCTCCCGGCCGGCGGCGAGCAGCACGACGTCGGCGGCCAGGCCGCCGGCGAAGGCGAGGGCGATGCCCTGCCGGGCCGGCCACATGCCGTTGAGCCGGAACCAGCCTGCGGCGGTGACGGCCTGGAGCAGCACGAGCGGGACGAGCAGCCCGTACGAGCCGAGGGCGGCGCCGACGGCGAGCAGCACGCCGAGGCCGGCCGTCAGCAGGGCCGGCTGGATCCCGGGCGGGATGATCGGCGACCGGCCCTCGGCCCGCGCGCGCTGGGCGTCGGTGAGGCGGGTGTGACCCGAGACGGTCGGCGAGGACCACCCGGGCCCGGCGTCCGGCTCGGCGGCGCCCTCAGGGGCGGCGGGGGCGGCGGGGGCGGCCGCGGGCGCTGTGGGCGCTGCTGCGGGCGCGGAAGGGCCCGCAGACGTCCCGGGCCCCCCAGGCGCCTCGTAGGCCTCCGGCGGCAGGTAGCCGGCCGTGGCGGGCTGCTGCGGCTGCGTGTACGCCAGGTCGGCGGCGACCGGCTGGACCACCGGCTGGTACTGCGTGTCCCAGGTCTGGCCCTGCCAGGTCTGCGTGACCTGAGGGTCCTGGTACGACTGCTGCTGCCCGTACGACTGCGGCTCACCGTACGGCTGCTGCTGCCCGTACTCCTGCGGCTGCCCGTACTCCTGCGCGTACTGCCCCTGCGCGTACTGCTGCGGCGGCTGCTGCTGGTGCCCGGCGTACGGGTCGTACGGCTGCTCGTACGGCTCGTGCGGCTGCTGCTGATCGCTGCTCATGCTGTGCGGTTCACCCTCCTGCGAACGGCGGGAGCACCTCGACCGTGCCGCCCTCGGCAAGGCGTACGGTCTCATGCGCGCGGGTCCCGACGGGGTCACCGTCGATGAGGAACGAACACCGCCGGAGTACGCCGACCAGCTCGCCCGGGTGCTTCGCGCGGGCGGCCTCCAGCGCCTCGGCCAGGTTCTCGGCGGTGTACGGCTCCTCGGCGACACCGGCGGCGGCCTTGGCCGCGGCCCAGTAGCGGATGGTTCCCGCTGCCATAGCGGCGCTCCCTTCGTTCGTGTGCGCGCCGCTGTCCATCATGGGCTATCCGCGCGTGAGCCAGTCCCCCAGACGGCGCAGCAGCTCCTCGCCCGCCGCGTTCTCGGCGTGCCCCATGCCGCGCTCCAGCCACAGCTCGCACCCGGCGGCCTCGGCCAGCATCCGGGGGTGGTCGACGGGGAAGTACGGGTCGCGGTCGCCGTGCACGATCAGCAGCGGGGTCGGCGCGATCATCGGGACCGCGTCGACGGGCGAGAGCGGTACGGGGTCCCAGTCGCGGTTGTCGATCCGGGTCCGCAGGCCGTAACGGCCGATCAGGCGCCCGAAGGGGCGGGTGATCACCCAGTGGACGCGGCGCATCGGGGGCGTGCCCCGGTAGTACCAGCGCGCGGGGGCGCTGACGGCCGCCACGGCGTCCGTGTGGGCGCCGGTTCCCCGCTCCATGGCGGCGTGGCGCAGGACGATCGAGCCGCCCATGGAGAAGCCGAGGGTCACCACGCGCGCGTGGCCGCGCTCACGGGCCCAGCGGACGACCGCCGCGAGGTCGAGGACCTCCCGGTCGCCGACGGTGGAGCGGCCACCCGATCGGCCGTGTCCCCGGAAGGAGAAGGTGACGACGGCGGCGTACGCGGAGAGTGTCCGGGCGGCGCGGCGGACGGCGGGCCGGTCGGCCGACCCGGTGAAGCCGTGGGCCAGGACGACGGCCGTATCGGTGACGCCCTGTGTACAGGGTTCGTAAACAGCCTCGATGCGAACCCCGTCGGCGGTGAGCAGAGTGGCACGCTGGAAGCCGGATGTGGTCGAGGAGACATCCACGATGTGAAATCGGCCCTCTGCCTCGGAACTCATGTGGGCTATTCTGCTTGCCAGAGGATCCGGGCGACGCAGCCCCCGGGTCCTTTTGCGTTTTCCGTCCGTTGTTACGGACGGATGAACAAAAGCTCTCAGGGCGCGAGAGCCGCAGTGATGCAAGTCATGCAGCAGTGAGCAAGTGCCGCAGCAGTCCTCGCAGGGACCGAGGAGGAACCGACGTCATGGACGAGCGAACCGAGCACGACCGACCGACGCAGTCGACCCCGTGGGGGTGGGGGCCTCCCCTGCTCGAGCGCAGCCGAGAGCTTGCGGGAGGGGCGCGATGAGTTCTCTGCTGCTCCTCACCAACGCCCTCCAGCCGTCGACCGAGGTGCTTCCCGCACTCGGCCTGCTGCTGCACAACGTGCGGGTGGCCCCCGCCGAGGGCCCCGCGCTCGTGGACACCCCCGGGGCGGACGTCATCCTGATCGACGGGCGGCGCGATCTCCCGCAGGTCCGCAGCCTCTGCCAGCTGCTCCGCTCGACCGGGCCCGGCTGCCCGCTGATCCTCGTCGTCACGGAGGGCGGTCTCGCGGCCGTCACCGCCGACTGGGGCATCGACGACGTGCTGCTCGACACCGCGGGTCCGGCCGAGGTCGAGGCGCGGCTGCGGCTCGCGATGGGGCGGCAGCAGATCGTCTCGGACGACTCCCCGATGGAGATCCGCAACGGCGATCTCTCCGTGGACGAGGCGACGTACAGCGCCAAGCTCAAGGGCCGGGTCCTGGACCTGACGTTCAAGGAGTTCGAGCTCCTGAAGTACCTCGCGCAGCACCCGGGCCGGGTCTTCACCCGCGCCCAGCTCCTGCAGGAGGTCTGGGGGTACGACTACTTCGGTGGCACCCGTACGGTCGATGTCCACGTACGGCGACTTCGCGCCAAGCTCGGCCCCGAGCACGAGTCGCTGATCGGCACCGTCCGTAACGTCGGCTACCGCTTCGTCACCCCGGAGAAGGTGGAGCGGGCGGCCGAGGAGGCCAGGGCGAAGGAGGAGGCGCGGGCCAAGGAACAGGCCCGGGTCAAGGCCACCGCGCGGGAGGTCACCCCTTCGGAGGACAGGAACGTGGCGCAGGCCACAGTGCGACCTGCCGGTAGGTAGGTCACCCCGCGTAGACTGCCGCGCGTGGCCAAGGTGACGCGGGATGACGTAGCGAGACTTGCGGGTACTTCGACCGCGGTCGTGAGTTACGTCATCAACAACGGACCCCGGCCGGTCGCCCCGGCCACGCGCGAGCGTGTCCTCGCCGCCATCAAGGAGCTGGGGTACCGCCCGGACCGGGTGGCCCAGGCCATGGCGTCCCGGCGCACGGACCTCATAGGCATGATCGTGCCGGACGCGCGCCAGCCGTTCTTCGGCGAGATGGCGCACGCCGTGGAGCAGGCCGCCGCCGAGCGCGGAAAGATGGTCCTCGTCGGCAACTCGGACTACCGCGACGAGCGCGAGGTCCACTACCTCCGCGCCTTCCTCGGGATGCGGGTCTCCGGGCTGATCCTGGTCAGCCAGGGCATGAGCGAACGGGCCGCGAGCGAGATCGAGGCCTGGGACGCGCGCGTGGTGCTGCTGCACGAGCGGCCCGAGGCCCTGGACGACGTCGCCGTCGTCACGGACGACGTCGGCGGCGCACAGCTCGCCACCCGTCACCTCCTGGAGCACGGCCACCCGTACGTGGCCTGCCTGGGCGGCGTCCCGAACACCCCGGCGGTCGGCGACCCGGTCGCGGACCACGTGGAGGGCTGGCGGCGCGCGATGCTGGAGTCCGGCCGGTCGGTCGAGGGGCGGCTCTTCGAGGCCCCGTACAACCGCTACGACGCGTACCAGGTCGCGCTGAAGCTGCTCTCCGGCCCGGACCGGCCGCCGGCGATCTTCTGCTCGACGGACGACCAGGCCTTCGGCGTGCTGCGGGCGGCCCGCGAGCTGCGGATCGACGTGCCGACGGAGCTCGCGGTGGCGGGCTTCGACGACGTGAAGGAGGCGGCGCTGACGGACCCGCCGCTGACGACGATCTCCTCGGACCGCCCGGCGATGGCCCGGGCGGCGGTGGACCTCGTCCTCGACGACTCGCTGCGGGTGGCCGGTTCGAAGCGCGAGCGGGTGAAGCAGTTCCCCTCCGCGCTGGTGGTCCGCCGCTCCTGCGGCTGCGGGACTCCACCCGCCCGATGAGGACGTGACCCCCCGCGCCCTCCTCCAGGGCGTGACTCCCCGCCCTCCCCTCCAGGGCGTGACTCCCCGCGCCCTTATTTAGGGCATACAGGGTTCTGTCGGGCTTCTCAGGTCGTCCTCAGCGTGCTCTCATCTACGGCTCCGAGAGTCATAGCCATGACGGACTTCCAGCAGCAGCCGCAGCCGTACTACCCGCCGCGCCCCCCGTACGACCCCACGCAGCCGGTCTCGACCGAGCCGGGTACGACGATCTGGCCGTCCGGCGGTCAGGTGCCTCCGCCCACCGTCACTCCCCCGCCCGCGCCCGCCGCGGCCGCCCCCCTCCCGCACCGGCGGGCCAGGCGGGGCGTCGGTCTGCTCGCCGCCGTCGCGATCGCGGCGGCCGTGATCGGCGGCGGCACCGCCACCCTCGTCCAGCAGCTGACCGCGGACACCGCACCCGCCGCGAACGGCGTCAGCGGCACGAACGTCTCCGCGAGCAGCAAGGGCACCGTCTCCGGGGTGGCCCAGGCCGTCTCGCCCTCGATCGTGGAGATCTCCGCCACCGGCTCCTCCGGCAAGTCCACCGGCTCCGGCGTGATCATCACGGGCGACGGCGAGATCGTCACCAACAACCACGTGATCTCCGGCGCCTCCTCGATCGGCGTCCAGCTCTCCGACGGCAGGACGTACCAGGCGAAGGTCGTCGGCACGGACCCCGACAAGGACCTCGCCCTGATCAAGCTGGAGGGCGCGTCCGGCCTGAAGGCGGCCACGCTCGGCGACTCCGACCAGGTGAAGGTCGGCGACGAGGTCGTCGCGATCGGCTCCCCCGAGGGCCTGACCGGCACGGTCACCAGCGGCATCGTCTCCGCGCTCGACCGCGATGTGACGGTCGCCAAGGACGACGGCCAGGACCAGCAACAGCCGCAGTACGACCCGCGCCAGGGCTGGCCCTTCGAGTTCGGCGGGCAGGAGTTCAACGGGGACACCGGCTCGTCGAAGACGACGTACAAGGCGCTCCAGACCGACGCCTCGCTCAACCCGGGGAATTCCGGCGGCGCGCTGATCAATATGGACGGCGAGATCATCGGGATCAATTCGGCGATGTACGCGCCGAGTTCTTCGAACGGTTCTTCGGCCGGCAGTGTCGGTCTCGGATTCGCGATTCCGGTGAACACCCTCAAGGCCGACCTGGACGGTCTCCGCGACGGCGGTTCGAACTGAACGCGTGCGAGGCTGGGCCCATGACTGGCCCGGAGAACGCAGGCGACCGCATCCTCATCGTCGACGACGAGCCCGCCGTGCGCGAGGCGCTGCGCCGCAGCCTCGCCTTCGAGGGGTACGGGACGCAGGAGGCCGTCGACGGGGTCGACGCGCTCGCCCGCATGGAGTCGTACGCCCCGGACCTCGTCGTGCTCGACGTGCAGATGCCCCGGATGGACGGGCTGACGGCGGCGCGCCGGATCCGGGCGTCCGGCTCGACGGTGCCGATCCTGATGCTGACCGCCCGGGACACCGTCGGCGACCGGGTGACGGGGCTCGACGCGGGCGCCGACGACTATCTGGTGAAGCCCTTCGAGCTGGACGAGCTCTTCGCCCGGATCAGGGCGCTGCTGCGGCGCAGCTCGTACGCGAGCGCCGCCGGCGCCCCCTTCGAGGACGGCGACGTGCTGAGCTTCGGGGACCTGCGGATGGACCTGGCGACGCGCGAGGTGACGCGGGCCGGGCGGGCGGTGGAGCTGACCCGCACGGAGTTCACGCTCCTGGAGATGTTCCTCGCGCATCCCCGCCAGGTGCTGACCCGTGAGCAGATCCTGAAGGCCGTCTGGGGCTTCGACTTCGAGCCGAGCTCGAACTCGCTCGACGTGTACGTGATGTACCTGCGGCGGAAGACCGAGGCGGGCGGCGAACCGCGCCTCGTCCACACGGTGCGGGGCGTGGGATACGTCCTGCGCGGCGGAGGTCCGGAGTGAGAGGTCCTGTGACGTGGTTCCGGTCGCGGCCGCTGCGGTCACGGCTGGCGCTGCTGACGGCGACGGCCGTCGCGATGGCGGTCGCCGCGGTCTCGCTGGCGTGCTGGTTCGTGACGCGGGCGCAGCTGGAGGCGGAGCTCGACTCGTCCCTGCGCAGCCTCAAGCTGGACGACCGGGTGGCGAACACGCTGGCCCTCGCCTGCGCGCGCGGCGACGACTCGCCGGTCCAGCTCACCGGCTCGTACACCGCGACGGTCCAGCTCGTGCTGAGCAACGGCAAGGTCTGTACGTACGGCCCGGCGGCGATCCCGGCCCAGCCGGACGACCTCGCGGTGGCGCGCGCGCAGGTGCCGGACGCGCTGCACACGACGACGGCCGAGGACGGCAGCGAGATGCGGGTCTACACGTATCCCGTGCAGCAGGGGCCGCTCGGCATCGGCGCCTCCGTCGCCCGGCCGCTGTCCGAGATCGACAACTCGATGTCCACCCTGCGCTGGGTCCTGCTCCTGGTCTCCGGGATCGGTGTCGTCGGCGCCGGGGCGGCCGGTCTGTGGGTGGCGCGGACCGGGCTCGAACCGGTGAACCGCCTGACCGGCGCCGTGGAGCACGTCGCGGCCACCGAGGACCTGACCGTCCGCATCCCGGCCGAGGGCGAGGACGAGATCGCCCGGCTCTCGCGCTCCTTCAACGCGATGACGGCCGCGCTCGCGGTCTCCCGTGACCGGCAGTCGCAGCTGATCGCCGACGCCGGCCACGAGCTGCGGACCCCGCTCACCTCGCTGCGTACCAACATCGAGCTGCTCGCCCGCAGCGAGCAGACGGGACGCGCCCTGCCGCCCGAGGACCGGCGGGCCCTGATGGCGTCGGTGAAGGCGCAGATGACGGAGCTGGCCGCGCTCATCGGCGACCTCCAGGAGCTGGCGCGCCCGGACGCGGCGCAGCCCGGGCCCCTGGAGGTCGTGCCGCTGCACACGCTCCTGCGCTCGGCCCTGGACCGGGCGCGGCTGCGCGGGCCAGAGCTGACCTTCGTCACGGATCTGGCGCCCTGGTACGTCCGGGCGGAGCCGGCCGCCCTGGAGCGTGCGCTGGTGAACGTCCTGGACAACGCGGTGAAGTTCTCGCCGCCCCGGGACACGATCGAGGTCACCCTGATGCGCGGCGAGCTGACGGTCCGCGACCACGGCCCGGGCGTCGCGCCGGACGAACTCCCGCACGTCTTCGACCGCTTCTGGCGCTCCCCGTCCGCCCGCAGCCTGCCCGGTTCGGGACTCGGTCTGTCGATCGTGGCCCGTACGGTCCAGCAGGCCGGCGGCACGGTGACGCTGGCGGCGGCCGAGGGCGGCGGCACGGCGGCGGTCCTGCGACTGCCGGGCGCGCCGACGCCCCCGCCGTCAGTTGTGGCGGATGAGGGAGTCGACCAGGCCTGAGCGGGTGTTGGGGTAGTCCATCACGACGATCCCGAGGCCCTTCCAGCCGTTCGCCGTACCGTCGAGGAAGCCGTGGACGCGCGGGTTGAGGTTGTCGGAGTTCCAGCGCGGCGGCAGCGAGGCGGACGTGCTGACGAAGTTGATGTACAGCTTGCCCGGCTGCTCGACGGCCCGGCGGAAGTGGGCCTCGATCTGCGGGTACTTGGCGTTCGGCAGCGCGTTCCAGTCGTCCTGGATCGCGATCGCCCCGCCGTCCCACCACTTGAGTCCGGGCAGGCCGCCGTTGTCGGCGATGAGGACGACCTTGCCGCGGGCCTCGCCGAGGGTGGGGACCGTGTCGCCGATGCGCAGGAGGGAGCGCCAGCCCCGGTTGTCGAGGTAGTCGGCGAAGATCGCGGCGAAGGTGGCGTCGGAGTCCGACGAGTACTCCTGCTTGACCCGCATGAGGACGGTCTCGGAGGGGTGGGCGGCCAGGAAGTCGCGGCAGGCGACGAGGACGTCGCCGAACATCATGTTCTGGTACGAGGCGCCGTGGTGGATGGCGAAGGAGCCGCCGGTGACCCGGCAGCGGATGTCGAGGAAGCGGATCCCGGCGGCGAGCTGCTGCGCGACGGTGGTGTTCTGGCACTCGGACCAGGGGCCGCCGAAGCGGGCGCCGGAGTCGTGGGTGCCGGGGATGGTGAGCCGCTGGAGCGGGGTGGGGTCGCCGTGGCCGGCCATCCAGTCCTGGAGCCCGAGGGCTCCCCGGGTGCGCGCCCGGGCGGGCGCGGCTCCGATGAGGACGGTGGCGGTGGTCGCCGCGGCACCCGCGAGAAAGCGTCGTCGGTCCATGGCCGGGAGTATGACGGGTACGCGTCAAACAGCACCAGGGGCGGGGCGTGGGTCAGTCGGCACCAGGGCGCGGAACAGGTCACGCGGAAGGGGTCACGCGCCGGGGGTCCACGCGGAAGGGGTCATGCGGAACGGGTCACGCGGAAGGGGCGGCGGACCGTCGAAACGATCCGCCGCCCCCTCGGGACCGCGTGCGGAGCTACTTCACGACCGTGATGCGGCCCGTCGCCGGCGGAGCCAGCGGGGCGCTCGCGGAGGAGTGCGCGCCCAGGTAGGCGGTGAACAGGTCCAGGTCGGACGCGCCGACCAGCTTGTTCTTGTGCTCCTTCAGGACGGCGAAGCCGTCGCCGCCACCGGCCAGGAACTCGTTCATCGCGACCCGGTAGGTCTTCGACGGGTCGATCGCCGCACCGTTCAGCCGCACCGAGGAGGTGACGATCCGGTCGGCGCCGGTCTTCGTCATGTCCAGGGTGTACGTGAAGCCGTTCGACACCTGGAGGATCTTCGGAGCCGCCTGGTTCGGGCCGCTGACCTGCTGCTGGAGCGCGGTGAGGAGCTGGGCGCCGGTCAGGTCGACCGCCGTCATCATGTTGGTGAACGGCTGGACCGTGTACGCCTCGCCGTAGGTCACCACACCGTCGCCCTCACCCGCGGACGCCTTGTGGACCAGCGGGGCGCGCACACCACCCGGGTTCATCAGCGCCAGCTGGGCGCCGCCCTTGTCGGCCGGGGCCATGCCCTCCAGCTGCGCGTCGGCGATCAGGTTGCCCAGCGGCTTCTCGGGCGCGTCGAAGGGGTTGTCGACATCGCCGGAGATGTAACCGACGGGCCGGCTCGCGATCGGGGCCGCCAGCGTCTTCCAGCGATCGATCAGCCGGGTCATGTCCTGCGCCTTCGGCACGTCACGGGTGACGACGTGGTTGGCGGAGGAGACGGCCGTACGGACGATGTCCTTCGAGCGCCGGTCGTAGGTGAGCGTCGTGTCCGTGTACAGCTTGCCGAAGGAGGCCGCCGAGGTCACCGTGCGCGGCTTGCCCGCCGGGTCCGGGACGGTGCACGCGTACGCCTGGTGCGTGTGGCCGGTCACCAGCGCGTCGACCTGCGGGCTGACCTTCTTCGCGATGTCGACGATCGGGCCCGAGATGCCGTCACCGGGGCCGGGGCTGTCGCAGTCGTAGTTGTACGAGCCCGAGACCGGCACGCCGCCCTCGTGGAGCAGCGCGACGATCGACTTGACGCCCTTGCGCTCCAGGACCTTGGTGTACTTGTTGATCGTCTCGATCTCGTCGCCGAACGTCAGGCCCTTGATGCCCTCGGCGGAGACGATGTCGGCGGTGCCCTCCAGGGTGACGCCGATGAAGCCGACCTTGACCCCGTCGCGCTCCCAGACGAAGTACGGGTCGAGCATCGGGCGGCCGGTCTTCTCGTCCGTCACGTTGGCCGCGAGGTACGGGAAGTCGGCCCCCTTGAACCGCTTGCCCTCCTCGAAGCAGCCCTCGGTCGGGTGGCAGCCGCCGTTCTGTATCCGGGCCAGCTCGCGCGCGCCCTCGTCGAACTCGTGGTTGCCGACCGAGCTCACGTCGAGCTTCAGGCGGTTGAGCGCCTCGACGGTCGGCTCGTCGTGGAAGAGGCCCGAGACCAGCGGGGAGGCGCCGATCATGTCGCCGGCGGCGGCGGTGACGGAGTACGGGTTGCCCTTGCGGGCCTCGCGCAGGTGCGTGGCGAGGTACTCGACGCCACCGGCGTCGATGGTCCTGGTCGTGCCGTCCTCGTTGGTGTGCGTGACCCGACCGGCCGAGCCCGTCGGCGGCTCCAGGTTCCCGTGCAGGTCGTTGAAGGAGAGGAGCTGCACGTCGACGTAGCGCCCGTGGCCGTGGCCGTACCCGTCTCCCTTGGTCCCCGAGGCGCCCGCGGGCAGCGCGGCCACGAGCGCGCCGATGGTGGCGAGCCCCGCGCCGACGGCGAGTATCCGCCCCGCTGTCCTCTTCTTCTTCGGTGTCGCTGACATCGCTCCCCTTGTCCCCGCGCCCCTTGCGAGCGCGCCCTCTCGACTGCTGACCAGCCAGCGCAGCCTAGAGTCAACGCGCGTAGCGCAACAGGGGGTACCGGGTTACAACTAGGTTGATTCCGTAGGCTCGGAGCCATGACTCCTGACGCGGCACCGGCCCTCGAACCCGGCCGGCAGATCCACACCCTCGACGAGCTCTCGCCCGACCAGGTGAGCGACGTCCTCGACCTGCTGGAGGCGGCCGATCGCGGGGACGGCGTGCACGCCGTGTCCGAGCAGGGGCGGCTCTATCTGCGGCACGGCCGACGCGAGGGCGTACGGCACTTCCTGCTCACCGTCGGCCCGCACCTCTACGGCTACGCCCAACTGGAGGACACCGACCCCGTCGAGGCCCCGGCAGCCGAGCTCGTCGTCCACCCCTCGCACCGCGGCCGCGGCCACGGCAGGGCGCTCGGCACCGCGCTGCTCGCCGCCTCGGGCAAGCGGCTGCGGGTGTGGGCGCACGGCGGGAAGTCGGCGGCCCGGCACCTGGCGCAGGTGCTCGGCCTGACCCTCTTCCGCGAACTGCGACAGCTGCGCCGCCCCTTGGTCCCGCTCGACATCGCCGAGCCGGTGCTGCCCGAGGGCGTCACGATCCGCACCTTCGTGCCCGGCCAGGACGACGCGGCCTGGCTGGCCGTCAACGCGGCGGCCTTCGCCCACCATCCGGAACAGGGCTCGCTCACCCAGCGGGACCTCGACGACCGGACGGCGGAGCCGTGGTTCGACCCGAAGGGCTTCTTCCTCGCGGAGAAGGAGGGCCGACTGGTCGGCTTCCACTGGACGAAGACCCACGCGGAGGACCAGCTCGGCGAGGTGTACGTGGTCGGCATCCTGCCGGAGGCGCAGGGCGGCGGCCTCGGCAAGGCGCTCACCGCGACGGGGCTGCGGTATCTGGCGGCGCAGGGGCTGCCGACGGCGATGCTGTACGTGGACGCGGACAACACGGCGGCGCTGAAGGTCTACGAGCGGTTGGGGTTCGTCACGCACGAGGTGGACCTGATGTACCGCACGGAGTCCTGACGGGCCTGCGGGAGGGGGCGGTTGACACCGCCCCCTCCCTTGCACCACCCTTTCACTACTTGATTAGTGAAAGGGTGGTGAAGGGGAACGTGCTCGAGTACCGGATCGACCGGCGCAGCGGGGTCGCCACCTACCTCCAGATCGTCCAGCAGACCGAACAGGCCCTCCGCATGGGCCTCTTGGAGCCCGGCGACCAGCTTCCCACCGCGCGCGAGGTCGTCGAGTCGACGGCCATCAACCCGAACACGGTCCTCAAGGCCTACCGGGAGCTGGAGCGCGCCGGCCTCGTCGAGGCCCGCCGGGGCCTGGGCACGTTCGTCCGCGCGACGCTCGGAGCCGCCCCCGCCGAGTCGCCCCTGCGCGGCGAACTCGCCGACTGGGCCCGGCGGGCCCGCGCGGACGGCCTGGAGCGCGAGGACGTGGCCGCGCTGTTCACTTCCGTACTGAAGGAATTCTTCGAGGGGGACGCATGACCAGAGGGACGGCCCTGAGCACCGAGGGCCTCGGCAAGCGGTACGGCGGCGGGGTGCGGGGAGGGGCCGGCGGCTCGGCGCCCCGGGGAGCGGCCGGCAGCCGACTGCTGCGGGGAGGAGCCGGCGGCTGGGCGCTGCGGGAGTGCTCCTTCGCCCTCCCGGCCGGCCGGATCTGCGCGCTCGTCGGCCCCAACGGCTCCGGCAAGTCCACCCTCCTGGCCCTCGCGGCGGGCCTGCTGAGGCCCACCGAGGGCACGGTCCACGCCCCCGCCCGGGAGAACCTCGCCTACGTCGCCCAGGACAAGCCGCTCTACCCGCAGTTCACCGTCGCCGAGACCCTGCGCATGGGCCGGGAGCTCAACCCCGGCCGCTGGGACGACGCCGTCGCCGAGCGGGTCGTCGAGGCGGGCCCCCTGGACCGCGCGGCCCGGATCCGCTCCCTCTCGGGCGGCCAGCGCACCCGCGTCGCCCTCGCCCTGGCGCTCGGCAAGCGCCCGGAACTCCTGCTCCTGGACGAGCCGATGGCCGACCTCGACCCGCTGGCCCGCCACGAACTGATGGGCGCCCTGATGGCCGACGCGGCCGAGCGCGGCACGACCGTCGTCATGTCCTCGCACATCCTCACCGAGCTGGAGGGCGCCTGCGACCACCTGCTCCTCGTCGACGACGGCCGCGTCCGCCTCGACGGCACGATCGAGGACCTCCTCGCCGCGCACGTACTCCTGCGCGGCCCGGTCGCCGACCTCGCCCCGCACACGGTCGTCGACTCCCGCACGACGGGCCGCCAACTGACGGCCCTGGTCCGCCGCGAGGGCCGCGTCGAGGGCCCGTGGGAAACCACGCAGCCCACCCTGGAGGACCTCCTCCTCGCCCACCTCCGCGCCGCGAAGACCCCCGAAGGAGCCACCGCGTGAGCACGATCGCCCTCAAGGGCCCGTACTGGACGACCACCCGCCAGCACCGGAAGGCGTTGTGGGTGGTGATCGCCCTCGCGGTGCCGGCGGCGGCGGCGCTGGTCACCTCCCGCCTGTGGGCGGACGGCACGGTGGAGGCGTTGCGTGCGGCCGGGTGTGCGGTCGGCAGCACGGACCGCGCCTGTTTCCAGGCCGAGCGCGAGTACTGGGACGGCCTGTGGACGGCCCGGCACCTCGTCGAGTACACCGCGCTCGGCATGCTCGTCCTGCCGGGCCTGGTCGGGGCCTTCGTCGCGGGCCCGATGCTGGCCCGGGAGCTGGAGTCCGGGACGTACAAGCTGGCGTGGACGCAGTCCGTCTCCCCGGCGCGCTGGCTCGCGGCGAAGCTGGCCGTGCCCGCCGCGCTCGTCGTCGTGCTCGTCCCGCTGCTGAGCCTGCTCTTCTCCTGGGCCTGGCGGACGGGACCCGCCAACGACTACCCCACCTACTGGTACGACCCGAACGTCTACGCCTCGCACGGTGTCGTGCCCCTGGCGCACGCGCTGCTGGGGCTCGGCCTCGGCACCGCCGTCGGACTGCTGGTCCGGCGCACGGTCGTCGCGATGGGGGTCGCGGCGCTGGTCACCGGGCTGGCACTGGCGGCCCTCGCCTGGGCACGCCCGGGCCTGTGGCCCGTCGAGACCCTCACCGGCCGCGAACTGTCACTCCGCGTGTCCGACGCCTGGGTGCTGGAGAACGGCATGGTCACCGCGTCCGGCGAGCGGATCGGGTGGGACGCCTGCCACACCTACGCGGGGGAGAGCCTGGCGTGCATGACCGGGCGCGGCGGCGTCGCCGACTACGCCGACTTCCACCCCTCCAGCCACTTCTGGCCGCTCCAGCTGGTCGAGACGGGCGTCTGCCTCGCCGTCACCGCCCTCGCCCTCCTCGCCGCCTTCCGGCTCCTGCGCACCCGGCACGGGTGACCCACCACGGCCGCCGCCTCCGGCACGGGCAGACCGCCCGCCCTCGTCACCGGAGCGGCCCCCGTAGCCAAGGCGGCCCCCGGAGTCGTACCGTACGAATTCGGCCATGGAGAATCGGCCGGTGGGGCCCTCCAGGGGCCCCGCCCCCGATTCCTGTACGTCATGTCGTCGTCATCGGCCATTCAGATGCGCTTGCGACGCTCACGCAATGAAGCCCGCCGTGCCTCCTCCCGCCCAGGCGCTCCCGAGAGGGAGGCTGCCCGCGTCCACGGCCCGCTCCGACGCGCCCGACCAGCCGTTCGCGCGGAAGAATGGGCCCATGAGCAAGCAGCCCGCCGAGGTCCCGGTCCAGCCGTCCGCCGCTTCTTCCGCCACGTCGCCCGCGACACCCCCCGCGACCCCGTCCGCGAAGAGCGCCAGGACGCCCGGGAAGAAGCCCGCGAACAGTGCGGGGAACGGCGAACCGGCCGCGCAGCCGACCGTCGGATCCATAGCCGCACACCGCCCCCACACCATCAACCCGGGCGGCCAGGGCTCCGACCTCGACCGCGACCTGGACGCCGACCTCGACGGCTACGAGGACGACGGCTCCTCCGGCGAACTCCCCCAGGGCCGCTTCCTCGACCGCGAGCGCAGCTGGCTCGCGTTCAACGAGCGCGTCCTCGAACTCGCCGAGGACCCCCACACCCCCCTCCTCGAACGGGCTAACTTCCTCGCCATCTTCGCGTCGAACCTCGACGAGTTCTTCATGGTCCGGGTGGCCGGCCTCAAGCGCCGCATCGCCACCGGCGTCGCGACCCGCTCCGCCTCCGGTCTCCAGCCCCGCGAGGTCCTGGAGCTGATCTGGACCCGCTCGCGCGAGCTCATGGCCCGGCACGCCGCCTGCTACCAGCAGGACGTCGCCCCCGCCCTCGCCGACGAGAACATCCACCTCATCCGCTGGCCGGAGCTGACCGAGAAGGAGCAGGCGCGCCTCTTCACCCTGTTCCGCCAGCAGATCTTCCCGGTCCTCACCCCGCTGGCCGTGGACCCCGCGCACCCCTTCCCGTACATCTCCGGCCTCTCGCTGAACCTGGCCGTCGTCGTCCGCAACCCGGTCAGCGGCCACCGCCACTTCGCCCGCGTCAAGGTGCCCCCGCTGCTCTCCCGCTTCCTGGAGGCCTCCCCGGAGCGGTACGTCCCGCTGGAGGACGTCATCGCGGCGCACCTGGAGGAGCTCTTCCCCGGCATGGAGGTGCTGGCCCACCACATGTTCCGGGTGACCCGGAACGAGGACCTGGAGGTCGAGGAGGACGACGCCGAGAACCTGCTCCAGGCCCTGGAGAAGGAGCTGCTGCGCCGCCGCTTCGGCCCGCCGGTCCGCCTGGAGGTCGAGGAGTCCATCGACCCGTACGTCCTCGACCTGCTCGTCCGCGAGCTGAAGGTCTCCGACGCCGAGGTCTACCCGCTGCCCGGCCCGCTCGACCTCACCGGCCTCTTCGGCATCGCCTCCCTCGACCGGCCCGAGTTGAAGTACCCGAAGTTCGTCGCCGGCACCCACCGGGACCTCGCCGAGGTCGAGTCGGCCTCCGCGCCCGACATCTTCATGGCGCTGCGCGAGCGGGACGTGCTGCTGCACCACCCGTACGACTCCTTCTCCACCTCCGTCCAGGCCTTCCTGGAGCAGGCGGCCGCCGACCCGGACGTCCTCGCGATCAAGCAGACGCTGTACCGCACCTCCGGCAAGTCCCCGATAGTGGACGCCCTGATCGACGCCGCCGAGAGCGGCAAGCAGGTCCTCGTCCTCGTCGAGATCAAGGCCCGCTTCGACGAGCAGGCCAACATCAAGTGGGCGCGCAAGCTGGAGGAGGCGGGCTGCCACGTCGTCTACGGCCTCGTCGGTCTGAAGACGCACTGCAAGCTGTCGCTCGTCGTCCGGCAGGAGGGCGACGTCCTGCGCCGGTACTCGCACGTCGGCACCGGCAACTACCACCCGAAGACGGCCCGGCTCTACGAGGACCTCGGCCTGCTCACCGCCGACCCGCAGGTGGGCGCCGACCTCTCCGACCTGTTCAACCGGCTCTCCGGCTACTCCCGCCGCGAGACCTACCGCCGGCTGCTCACCGCGCCGAAGTCGCTGCGCGACGGCCTCGTCTCCCGGATCCACAAGGAGATCGCCCACCACCGCGCGGGCCGCCCGGCGTACGTCCGGATCAAGGTCAACTCGATGGTCGACGAGGCGATCATCGACGCCTGCTACCGGGCCTCGCAGGCGGGCGTCCCGGTCGACATCTGGGTCCGCGGCATCTGCGCGATCCGCCCGGGCGTCGCCGGCCTCTCGGAGAACATCCGGGTCCGCTCGATCCTCGGCCGCTTCCTGGAGCACTCCCGGATCTTCGCCTTCGGCAACGGCGGCGAGCCCGAGGTCTGGCTCGGCAGCGCCGACATGATGCACCGGAACCTCGACCGGCGCATCGAGGCCCTGGTCCGGGTCGCCGACCCGGCCCACCGGGCGGCCCTCTCCCGGCTCCTGGAGACCGGGATGTCCGACACCACCTCCTCCTGGCACCTCGGTCCCGACGGGAACTGGACGCGGCACGCGACCGACCCCGACGGCCAGCCGCTGCGGCACGTCCAGGAGATGCTCATCGACGCGCGGAGGCGCCGGCGTGCACAACCCTGACCACTACGCGGCCACCGCGGACGTCACCACGGGCGTCACGGCGGGAGAGGTCCTCTCCCCCTACCTCCAGGCGCGGGCCGGGGACTTCCTGCGCGCCCTGCGCCTGCACACGGAGGCCGGGGCGGACACCACCGGTGCGGAGGAGGCCGCCCGCGCGCTGCGAGCGGCCGCCCGGCGCATTGGCGGAACGTTGCACACCTTCCGGCCGCTCCTGGAGTCCCCCTGGGCCGACCAGCTGCGCACGGAGCTGGCCTGGCTCTCCGGGACGCTCGCCCTGGAGCACGCCTGCACGGCACGGCTCGTCCGGCTGGTGGACGCGCTGTCCCGCCTGTCGAGCGGCGGCGGGAGCGGCGGGGCCGTGCCGGCGGCGCGCGGCGCGGAGAGCTCCGGCCTGACGGTCGGCGCCGCCAGGGCCGGCGCCCTGCTGGAACGCCAGCTCACCCTGGCCCGTACGCGGGCCCACTCGGCGGCCCTCCAGGCGCTGGGCTCCTCCCGCTTCCACGCCGTCGCGGACGCGGTCGCACTGTTGGCCTCCGAGGTTCCGCTGGGCCCCGCGGGGGCGGCCCAGGCGGTCGAGGTCCTCGACGCGCCGGCCGCGGTCGTCGAACGGCGCCTTCTCGACGCGGTGGGCATCCTGCCGCTGGCCCGCGCGGCGCACCCGTACAACGCCGACGCCCTCGCCCTCGCGGCCGGTGAGTCCCAGGACGCGCCCTGGCACCAGACCCGGCTGCTGCTGCGGCTGCACCGGTACGCCTGCGAGGTGCTCCAGGGCGACGCCCCGCCGGACCCGGTCCTCGACGAGGCCGGCCGGGCCCTGAACCGGCACCGCGACGCCTCCGAGGCCGCCGCAGCGGCGGCGGGAGCCGCCCGTACGCCCCGGATCGCCCCGGCGACCGCGTACGCGCTGGGCGTCCTGCACGCGGACCAACGCCACGAGGTCGAAGCCGCCCGTTTCGCCTTCCAACGCGCCTGGCAGCACGCCACGGCGCCGGTCCCGTGAACCAGCCGGTCCTGGCGGCGGGCTGCGTCCTGTGGCGCCCCGCCCCCTCGGGCGCGGGCATCGAGATAGCGCTGGTCCACCGGCCGAAATACGACGACTGGTCGCACCCGAAGGGGAAGCTGAAGCGCGGCGAGACACTGGAGGAGTGCGCGCTGCGGGAGGTACGGGAGGAGACGGGCCAGTCCTGCACCCTGGGCCCCCGCCTCCCGACGGCCCGCTACCTGGCGAACGGCCGCCCGAAGGAGGTCACGTACTGGTCGGCCCGGGCCCTCGGCGGGTCGTTCGTCCCCTCGAAGGAGGTCGACCGCATGCTCTGGCTCCCCCCGGAACAGGCCCGCACGACCCTGACCCAACCCAGGGACAGAGACCTCCTGACCGCCCACCTGTCCACCCGGGACTGACCCCGCCCCGCCCCGCGCTGACCCCGCCCCGCCCCCCGTGTGGGCGCCCCCACGGCTGCCGCCCGCCCCAGGGCCCCGCACCCGGCCTTCCGGCACGGTTCACTTTCCGTTCACCCTCCCCCGCAGACCGCTTCACCTGTTCTGCCTAATTTCGGCTGTACAAGGTGCACAAGCACAGCGCTGCACCTCACACCCCGACACACGCCGCCGTACAACGTTCAGGACACCCGTCCGCGGCTGGCGGCTTCTGGAAGGAACACCCGAAAGTGAAGCTTTCGCGCATGAACGGGCTTCGCGCCTCCGCGATCGGTGCCCTCGTCGTCTCCGGCGCCCTCGTCCTCTCGGCGTGTGGTTCGGACAACAACAGCGGCGCCACGCCGAACGGCGAGAAGACCTCGGCTGCCGCGTCGAACATCAAGTGCGACGGCGCCAAGGGCCAGCTCCTCGCCGCGGGCTCCTCCGCGCAGAAGGGCGCGATGGACCTCTGGGTCAAGAACTTCCAGGCGGCCTGTGAGGGCGTCGAGGTCAACTACCAGGCCATCGGTTCCGGTGGTGGCATCACCAAGTTCAACCAGGGCCAGGTCGCGTTCGCCGGCTCCGACTCCGCGCTGAAGGAGGAGGAGGTCGCCGAGTCCGCGAAGATCTGCAAGACCGGCAAGGGCGTCAACCTGCCGATGGTCGGTGGCCCGATCGCCATCGGTTACAAGCTGGACGGCGTGGACAACCTGGTCCTGGACGCCTCCACCCTCGCGAAGATCTTCGACAACAAGATCACCAAGTGGAACGACCCGGCGATCGCCAAGCTGAACCCGGGTGCCAAGCTGCCCGACAGCAACATCCAGGCGTTCCACCGCTCCGACGAGTCGGGCACCACCCAGAACCTGGGCAAGTACCTCTCGACGGCCGCCCCGGCCGACTGGAAGCACGACCCGAAGGCCAAGTCGTGGCCGGCCCAGGGTGGCCAGGCCGCCAACGGTTCCTCCGGTGTCGCCACCGCGGTCAAGGACGCCGAGGGCTCCATCGGCTACTTCGAGCTCTCCTACGCCACCGCGAACAAGATCTCCACGGTCAAGCTGAACACCGGCGCCTCCGCTCCGGTCGAGGCCACCTCGGAGAACGCCTCCAAGGCGATCGCCGCGGCCAAGGTCAAGGGCACCGGCTCCGACATGGCGCTCTCCCTCGACTACGCCACCAAGGCCGAGGGTGCCTACCCGCTGATCCTCGTCACCTACGAGATCGCCTGCGACAAGGGCAACAAGGCGGAGACCCTGCCGACCCTGAAGGCGTTCCTCAACTACACCGTCTCCGAGGAGGGTCAGAAGATCCTCTCCGAGGCCGGTTACGCCCCGCTCCCGGCCGACATCGCGGCCAAGGTCCGCGAGATCGTCCCCACCCTGTCCTGATCCCCGGCCGGGGCCGGTCCACCACCCACAGGTGACGGACCGGTCCCGGCATCCGGTGCACCGCCGCCAGGAGCCGTACGCACGTGCCGGCTCCGCAGACCGGAGAGACCGATGGTTACGACAACCACGCCACCGCCCATACGCAACAGCCGCCGCGCCAAGAACGCGACGCGCCCGGGGGACAAGATCTTCCTCGGGCTGTCCCGTGGTTCCGGCATCACCCTCCTGGTGATCATGGCCGCGATCGCGGGCTTCCTCACCTATCGCGCCGTCCTCGCGATCTCCAAGGACTCCACGAACTTCTTCACCACCTTCGAGTGGAACCCGGCCGGCGCCCCGCCGGTGTTCGGCATCGCGGTCCTCGCCTTCGGCACGGTCGTCTCGTCGATCATCGCGATGCTCATCGCCGTGCCGGTCGCGATCGGTATCGCGCTCTTCATCTCGCACTACGCCCCGCGCAAGCTGGCCAAGCCGCTCGCGTACGTGGTCGACCTGCTCGCCGCCGTCCCCAGCATCATCTACGGCCTGTGGGGCGCGATCTTCCTCGTCCCGTACCTCGACGGCCTCAACAAGTGGCTCGACGAGTACTTCGGCTGGACGTACATCTTCGACAAGGCCAGCGACGGCGTCGCCCGCAACCTCTTCACCGTGGGCATCCTGCTGGCGATCATGATCCTGCCGATCATCACCAACGTGACCCGTGAGGTCTTCCTCCAGGTCCCGCAGATGCAGGAAGAGGCCGCCATCGCCCTCGGCGCCACGCGCTGGGAGGTCATCCGGATGTCGGTGCTGCCCTTCGGCCGCTCGGGCATCATCTCCGCCTCGATGCTGGGCCTCGGCCGCGCGCTCGGCGAGACGATGGCCGTCGCCGTCGTCCTGTCGCCCAGCTTCGTCCTCTCGGGCCACCTCCTCGACCCGGGCGGCGGCACCTTCGCCCAGAACATCGCGGCGAAGTTCAACGAGGCCGACTCCTTCGGCCGCGACGCCCTGATCGCCTCCGGTCTGGTCCTCTTCGTCATCACCCTGCTGGTCAACGGCGCGGCCCGGTGGATCATCGGTCGCCGCAAGGAGTACTCGGGGGCCAACGCATGAGCCACAACGCCATACAGGACCGTCCGCGCGTGACCGTCGCCGTGAAGCACGACCCGCTCAAGCACTCCCGGCTCCCCGGCTGGACCCCGCTCGCCACCGCCATAGGCTCGATCGCCGCCGCTGTCGGCCTCAGCCTCGCGGCCGGATGGCACAGCCGCATCCAGTGGGGCCTGATCGCCGCGCTCTTCTTCGTCCTCGGGACGTACGCGATCACCACCAAGGTCGAGGGCCGCCGTCAGGCCAAGGACCGCGTGGCCACCAGCCTCGTCTGGGTCTGCTTCATCCTGGCCGTGATCCCGCTGCTCTCGCTGGCCTGGGTCACGATCAGCAAGGGCCTGGCGGTCCTCGACCCGTACTTCCTCTCCCACTCGATGAACGGCGTCCTCGACGCCGAGGCCGGCGGCGGTGTCTACCACGCGCTGCTCGGCACGATCGAGCAGGTCGGCATCGCGACGCTCATCGCCGCGCCGATCGGCCTGCTGACCGCGGTCTACCTCGTCGAGTACGGGCGTGGGAAGCTCGCCAAGGCGGTCACCTTCTTCGTCGACGTCATGACGGGCATCCCGTCGATCGTCGCGGGTCTGTTCATCCTCGCCACCTGGAATCTGATGCTGGGCTTCGGGCCCTCCGGATTCGCCGGCGCGATGGCCCTCGCGATCCTGATGATGCCGGTCGTGGTCCGCTCCACCGAGGAGATGCTCAAGCTCGTCCCGAACGAGCTGCGCGAGGCCTCCCTCGCGCTCGGCATCCCGAAGTGGCGCACGATCCTGAAGGTGGTCCTGCCCACCGCGATCGGCGGCATCACCACGGGCGTCATGCTCGCGGTCGCCCGCATCACCGGTGAGACGGCCCCCGTCCTGCTCCTCGTGTTCGGTACGAAGCTGATCAACCCGAACCCCTTCGAAGGCGCCCAGTCCTCGCTGCCGCTCTACGTGTACGAGCAGTACGCGGTCGGCACCGACGCCGCCGTGTCCCGTGCCTGGGCAGCGGCGCTCGTCCTGATCGCCTTCGTCATGATCCTCAACCTGGTGGCTCGCGGCATCGCCCGCTGGAAGGCCCCCAAGACCAGCCGCTGACCGCGGCCACCCTGGAAGTGAATTGATATGGCCAAGCGAATCGACGTCAGCGGCCTCTCCGCGTACTACGGCGCCCACAAGGCGATCGACGACATCTCCATGACGGTCGAGCCCCGCTCGGTGACGGCCTTCATCGGCCCCTCCGGCTGCGGCAAGTCCACGTTCCTGCGCACCCTCAACCGCATGCACGAGGTCACCCCCGGTGGCCGCGTCGAGGGCAAGGTCCTCCTGGACGACCAGGACCTGTACGGGGCCGGGGTCGACCCGGTCGCCGTGCGCCGCACCGTCGGCATGGTGTTCCAGCGCCCGAACCCGTTCCCCACCATGTCGATCTTCGACAACGTGGCGGCGGGTCTGCGACTGAACGGCAGCTACAAGAAGGCCGAGCTCAACGAGATCGTCGAGCGCTCCCTCAAGGGCGCGAACCTCTGGAACGAGGTCAAGGACCGCCTGAACAAGCCGGGCTCCGGCCTCTCCGGCGGTCAGCAGCAGCGTCTGTGCATCGCCCGCGCCATCGCGGTCGAGCCCGACGTCCTGCTGATGGACGAGCCCTGCTCGGCCCTCGACCCGATCTCGACGCTCGCGATCGAGGACCTGATCGGCGAGCTGAAGGAGCGCTTCACGATCGTCATCGTGACGCACAACATGCAGCAGGCCGCCCGCGTCTCGGACCGTACGGCGTTCTTCAACCTGGCGGCCGTGGGCCAGCCGGGCAAGCTGATCGAGCTGGACGACACGGAGCGCATCTTCTCCAACCCGACCGTCCAGGCGACCGAGGACTACATCTCGGGCCGCTTCGGATAAACACGTCTGCGGTGCTGCATGGCGGTGCCACCGCATGACGAAGGGCCCGGCTCTCCCACAGGAGAGCCGGGCCCAACCATTTACCGTCCCCCGGGCCGACCGGCCCCTCAGCCCGTCAGCCGAAGAACAGCTGCACCACGTAATAGCTGAGCGCCGCGACCAATCCCGCCGCCGGCATCGTGATACTGCATCCCCCGGGGGATAACCCCCGGACCCCCAGCAACTCACGGCGCGAGCGCCACCCGCCGGCCGACCGGCCATCAGCCCGTCAGCCGAAGAACAGCTGCACCACGTAATAGCTGAGCGCCGCGACCAATCCCGCCGCCGGCATCGTGATGAACCATCCGAGGATGATGTTCTTCGCCACGCCCCACCGGACCGCGTTCACCCGCTTCGTCGCCCCCACGCCCATGATCGCGGAGGTGATGACGTGCGTCGTCGAGATCGGCGCGTGGAAGAGGAACGCCGAGCCGAACATGATCGTCGCGCCCGTCGTCTCCGCCGCGAACCCCTGCGGCGGGTCCAGCTCGATGATCTTCCGGCCGAGCGTCCGCATGATCCGCCAGCCACCCGCGTACGTACCCAGCGAGAGCATCACGGCGCACGCGATCTTCACCCACACCGGGATGTCGTCGCCCGCCTGCTGCACGTCGGCGATGACCAGGGCCATCACCACGATGCCCATCGTCTTCTGGGCGTCCTGCAGGCCGTGGCCGAGCGCCATGCCCGCCGCCGACACCGTCTGGGCGATACGGAAACCGCGCTTCGCCTTGTGCGGGTTGGACTTGCGGAACATCCACATGATCGCGCACATGACCAGGTAACCGGCCACCAGGCCGACGACCGGCGAGATGAACATCGGGATGACGATCTTGTCGAGCACGCCCTCCCAGATGACCTCCGTGCCACCGGCCAGCGCCGCGCCCACCATGCCGCCGAACAGCGCGTGCGAGGAGGAGGACGGCAGGCCGAAGTACCAGGTGACGAGGTTCCAGATGATCGCGCCGACCAGCGCGGCGAAGAGGATGCCCATCCCCTTGTCGCCGTGCGGCGTCTCGATCAGCCCCTCGCTGACGGTCTTGGCGACCCCGCTGCCGAGGAAGGCACCGGCGAGGTTCATGACGGCGGCCATCGCGAGCGCGGCCCGCGGGGTCAGCGCCCGGGTCGAGACCGACGTGGCGATGGCGTTGGCCGAGTCGTGGAACCCGTTGGTATAGGTGAAGCCGAGCGCGACTCCGATGGTCACGATCAGCGCAAAGGTGTCCACGAAGCCTCAGGACTCCTTGACCGCGATGGTCTCCACGGTGTTCGCCACGTGCTCGAAGGCGTCGGCCGCCTCTTCCAGGACGTCCACGATCTGCTTGAGCTTGAGCACCTCGATGGCGTCGTACTTGCCGTTGAAGAGGTGGGCGAGCAGCTTGCGGTGGATCTGGTCGGCCTGGTTCTCCAGCCGGTTGATCTCGATCCAGTACTCGGTGAGGTTGTCCATCGTCCGCAGGTGCGGCATCGCCTCGGCGGTCAGCTCCGCCGCCCGCGCCAGCACCTCGATCTGCTGCTCGACGCCCTTGGGGAGCTCTTCGACGTTGTAGAGGACGACCAGGTCGACGGCCTCCTCCATGAAGTCCATGATGTCGTCGAGGGACGACGCGAGGTTGTAGATGTCCTCGCGGTCGAAGGGTGTGATGAACGAGGAGTTCAGCTGGTGGAAGATCGCGTGGGTAGCATCGTCACCCGCGTGCTCCGCCGCCCGCATCCGTTCCGCGATCTCGGCCCGGGCGGAAGGCTCCGCTCCGAGCAGTTCCATCAGGAGCTTCGAGCCCGTGACGATGTTGTCCGCGGACGCGGCGAACATGTCGTAGAAGCTCGTCTCCCTGGGGGTCAGACGAAATCGCACGTGGGGTCCTCGGGGTGCTGGGTTTCGGTCAGGCTGATGCTAGGCGCATCATCCGGCCACGGCTAACCGGCGTCCCTTCAGTGTCGCCCATCAGGCACAGTGATCTGCACGGGCCCCCGCCCGGACCGGCGGGGATCGGTACCATATACCCACGAGGGGTATACATACCCTTTCTGGACAACGGGAGGACGCGATGACGACCACCGAGGCGGCCGAGGTCACCCCCGACACCTCCGCACCCAGCCCGGCACCCGCCACCACACCCACGACCGACCACGATCACGGTGTGCACGGCTACCACAAGCAGAAGGACGAGCACCTCAAGCGGCTGCGCCGGATCGAGGGCCAGATCCGCGGGCTGCAGCGGATGGTCGACGAGGACACGTACTGCATCGACATACTCACGCAGGTCTCGGCCTCCACGAAGGCCCTCCAGTCCTTCGCGCTCCAGCTCCTGGAGGAGCACCTGCGGCACTGCGTCGCCGACGCCGCGACCAAGGGCGGCGACGAGATCGACGCCAAGGTCGAGGAGGCCACGAAGGCCATCGCCCGGATGCTCCGCACCTGAGAGCCCGGGGCCGCCGGACGACGGCCCCGGCCGGTCAGCAGGGAGTTGCCCGCTCCGCGACCCGTAACACCTCGTCGATGCGGTCCGCACTGAGCCGCTCCCCATCGGCCGCCGACGCGGCGATGATCAACTCACCGCACAGCTCGATCTCGGCGAGAGCGACGCAGTCCTGGTCAGTGGGCACTGTCGCGGTACTGGGCGGAGCCACGCGCGTTCACCTCTTCCTGCCGGCGTCGGTCTCCCAGCGTAGGGAGCGCGCCACGCACCGCGCATGACTCGTCCGGACCATTTGGCGATGGCCTGCGGGTGGTCTCGGCGCCCGCGAGGCCCCGGCTACACCTTGATCTTTCCGGCGTAGAGGTCCGCACGGCCCGGCAGCCGCACGTCGACGGGGGTGCCGAAGGCGTACAGCAGGGTGGTCGACGCGACGGCGGTGGTACGCCCCTGGTTGGCGAAGCTGAACTGGTGCCGGACCTTGCGCAGCCGCCCCTCCGCGTCGAAGTACGCGTCGAAGGGCACGGCGTCCTTGGCGAACCCTTTCGCCGCCGCGGCGAGCGCGCCGCGCACCTGCGGCGAGGCGACCCGGGCGGCCGCCGCGAGGTCCGCGACACCCCGGTAGTGGCCGACTTTCACCCCTGCCAGATCGACCTGGCCGACGTACGTCACCTGCTGCGCGCCGCGCAGCAGCTCGGCGGCGACCGCCGGGTCGGTGGCCCCGCCCGTGACGAGGTTGCCGTCGTCCAGCGTGGTGGTGTCCACCCTGACCCATTTGTCCGCCGGGACGCCCGCGCCGCGGTTCTTCATGTAGAGCGCGCCGGGCGCGAGGAGTTCGGTGATGGGCCGGTGCTCGTCGGTCCCGGCGGCGTCCTTGGGCAGGACGACCTGGAGCCGGCCGGTACGGCGCCGGAAGTCGTAGCCGCCCTCGCCGCGGATGGTCACGCGCGTCCCACCGGTCGCCATCTCCATGCTGGTACTCGCCTTGGCGCTGCCGGCCCGGGTCAGCACCGCGGCCGCGTCCCGCACGGTCCGGGTGGGATCGCCGCCGGGACGGGGGTCGTCCTCGGGGCCGGCGCATCCACCGGCCATCAGTGCCGCGGCGACGGCCAAGGCCCCGCCTCTGCGCCCGTACCGCTGCACCACCATCGCCTGCCAACCCCCAACGCCGTACCGCTGCCTGTCCGGGACCCGCCCGATCCGCATAACGACGGCTCGGGCGACCCGTCACGCGCAGTACGGTTGATGCGTGCACGAGCGAGCCCCGCATCACACGACCACCACGGAACGCGGCTCCTTCGCGGTCGCCCGGTGCAGCTGCGGCTGGACGGGACCCGCGCGAAGGTCACGGGACAAGGCACGGACGGACGCGGCGTCCCACACGGACGCGCTCCGGACGACGGCGTAGGCCTACGGCGTCAAACCTCCGGACGTCGGCGTAGGCCTACGGCCGTCGCACCTCCGGACGGAAAGATTCCGCCCGGACACCCTCCGGACGAAACCCCCGGGCTCGACGCCCTCCCTAGGCGGCGAGGTCGTTCTCCCCGGCCCCCGCCCCGGAGCCGATCCGGGGCTCGGGGATGCCGAGCGTCCCGGCCACGGCGGAGCGTTCGGCGGCGCGCCGGGAGCGGACCAGGCGGGCCCCCCGGCGGGAACGGGCGATCGCGGCGACGAGCGGCGTCAGCAGCGCGTGGGCGACGGGGGCGAGGAGCAGCGCCACCGCCGTACCGAGGGCGAAGCCGCCGACGACGTCGGTCGGGTAGTGGACCCCCATGTACACGCGGCAGAAGCCCTCGGCGAAGGCGAGGGCGATGGCGATAAGGCCGAGCCTGCGGTGGGCGATGAAGACCCCGACGGCGATGGCCATCGCCAGCGTGGCGTGGTCGCTGACGAAGGAGAAGTCCGTCTTGCCGTCGACGAGGACGTCGAGGCCCTGGTGGTCGTTGAACGGCCGTGGGCGCTCCACGAAGCCGCGGATGGGGATGTTGACGAGGACCGCCACACCGGCGGCCAGCGGCGCCCAGACGAGCGAGACGGCGCCGGAGACGGCGTCGGCGAGGGTGTCCCGGCGGCGGACGCTCCACCAGCACCAGAGCGCGACGAGGACGAGGGCGAGCATGATCCCGTACTCGCCGACGAAGCCCATGACACGGTCGAACCAGGGCGGGGCTTCCCGCGCCAGCCCGTTGATGTCGTAGAGCAGGCTGACATCGGGGTTCGAACCATCCGATGCGAGTCCAGCCATCTGTCGCGGCCCCTTGCCTTGTCACGTGAGTCGACCATGGGCGGTCGGTTCAGGGAACGATCCGCCTGAGGCGTGCGTTCCGCTCTTCCTCGACGATCACCCTGACGTTACCGAAGAGTGACACGTCGTCGCAGCTCAGGGCCCGTGCTCAACAGAGAGTTCCGGCCAACGAAGCCCGACCGTTCCGACGGTACGTCAGGCCTGCGGAAGGTGCGTCGGCAGGGCCGCGGCACCATCCTTGGTGACCCGTGTCGCACCGAAGTAGTCAGGCGTGTCGATCTTGTCGAAGCGGATCACGGCCCCGGTGCGCGGCGCGTCGATCATGTAACCGCCGCCGACGTAGATGCCGACATGCCTGATGGCACGGGAGTTCGTCAGGTCGTCGGAGAAGAAGACCAGATCGCCGGGGAGCAGTTCGTCGCGGGAGGGATGGGGGCCCGCGTTGTACTGGTCGTTGGCGACACGCGGCAGCTCGATCCCGACGGAGTGGTACGCGGCCTGGGTCAGCCCGGAGCAGTCGAATCGGCCATTTTGAGCCGCCGTCCCGGTGCCGCCCCAGAGATAGGGGGTTCCGAGCTTCTGCTGCGCGTAGTAGATCGCACCCGCCGCCTGCCGCGAGGGCTCGACGCGACCGACGGGCCGGGCGAAGCTCTTCTCCAGCGTCCGGATGATGCGTACGTAGTTCTGGGTCTCGGTGATGCGGGGCACGCCACCGGACTTGATGACCCGGTAGGCGCCGGCGTTGTACGCGGCGAGCATGTTGTCCGTCGGGTCGCCGGGCACCTTCTTCACATAGCCGGCGAGCTCGCAGTCGTAGGTGGCGGCGGAGGGGATCGCGTCCTTGGGGTCCCACACGTCCCGGTCGCCGTCGCCGTCCCCGTCGATGCCGTGCCCGGCCCAGGTGCCGGGGATGAACTGGGCGATGCCCATGGCGTTGGCGGGCGAGACGACCCGCGGGTTCCAGCCGCTCTCCTGGTAGAGCTGGGCGGCGAGCAGGGCCGGGTTGATGGCGGGGCAGAGGTTCCCCCACTGCTGCACGAGCCCCTGGTACGCGGCGGGCACGGCCCCCTTGGCCAGCCCCACGGTGCCGTTCTTGGCGTTCCCGGCGCCCCCGATGAGGCCGGCGGCGGCGGAGTACGTACCGACCACGAGCAGCGCGACGAAGCTGACGCACACGCCGACGAGCCCACCGGCCACCAGCCAGGCCCTGCGCGCCTTACGCACCGTCAACCACCCCTGGGGTCTTGGCAGTCCATCGAGCGACAAGTCTAGGGGCGGGACCCGTGCGGAGGAGGGGCCACCGGACACCCGATTCGGACAAAGTCAGCCGCTCGGAAGCGGGACGGGGAACGGGCGGGCGCCCGTCTGGCGACCACCGGGCGACCGCCGGGCGACCACCAGGCCACCACCCCAAGAGTGCAACAACGACAGTCATTGCCCGGAGTCACCCTCCGTGATACACAGAGTGACCATACGCTTCCTCGCATAGAAACCGGCCACACCGCCGCAGGTCAAGGCGGTCGGATCGGTCACATGTGCGGGGATCGGGTAAAGAGAGCCGCCAAGCCGTCACACGCGGGCGGTTTCATCAGCGAAGATAGGGCGATGACCCATGCCATCGGGCAAGGGCGACGAACTACCCAACAGGGGCGGTGAGTTACATGTACCTGGCGGCCGAAGAGGGCGACATCACCACCATCATCGGTGGAATCGCCCCGAACTGGGGGCCTTTCGGGAGCCTGGGCAATGAAGCCAAGGTGATGATCGAGGTCGTGATGGCCGTGGCCATCCTGCTCTGCCTCGGCATCGCCATCTGGGGGGCGGCCAAGCAGCGCATCGGCGCGACCGCCCTCCGGGACACGTTCAGCGCCGAACAGGGCAAGGGCCTGATCGTGGCCGGCCTGACCGGCGTCTTCATCATCGGCTCGCTGGGGACGCTGTTCACGATCGTGTACGGGATGGCCGTCTAACCACCGAGGTCACGTTCCCTGATGTCCAGTCACCACACCGCGCCCGCGCGGAAACCAGCACGGCTTCTGTCGTACCCGCGAACGGTTGAGGGGGCGTACCCGTCATGAGCCTCGGCGACGACGACATGGGCGGCTCGGGGCAGACCCGCACCCGCCTCCCCGAAGGCGGCACGGGCGACCCGTACGCCCCCGCCCGCCGCCCACGCGGCTCGCGCTCGCTGATCACGGCGGTCGGCGTGGTGGTGCTCCTGATCGCCGCGATCGCCTTCGCGAACAGGGGCGGCGGCGACCCGGCGACGGACAACAGCTCGGACACCACGACCCCCTCGGGCCAGAAGGCCCCGACGGCAGCGACAGGCGTCCGCCCGGTAACAGGCAAGAACGGCACGATCCCGACGGGCTTCGCGAGGGACGAGCAGGGGGCGCAGAGTGCGGCGTCGAACTATGCGGTTCCCCTCGGGTCCGCCGACATGTTCGACGCAGCTCGTCGCCACGAGATCGTCAATGCTGTGTACGCCCCGGACATCGCCGCAGCACGGCAGGGCGACCTCGACAAGGTGTACTCGGACAAGGGCTTCCTGACGCGTATCGGCCTCACGGACGGCGGGCAGGCCCCGAACGGGCTGACATTCATCTCGCGTGTCATCCCGGTCGGCTCGAAGATCGAGGGATTTACCGGTGACCGGGCGACCGTCGCCGTCTGGTTCTCCTCGCTGTTCGGCCTGGCTGGAGAGGGGTCCCAGAATCCCGTCTCCGAAAGCTGGTACACGACGACGTACCAGCTCCGTTGGGTCGGCGGCGACTGGAAGGTGACGGACTTCGAACAGAAGGACGGCCCCGTGCCGGTCGGTCGCGACCAAGCGGCCTCCAGTGCCGAGGAGATGGCGGACGCCGTCGACCAGTTCGGAGGGTTCACCTATGCCCGCTAAGCGTCCCCGCCGAGCGCTCACACTGGCCACTGCAGCAGGCACCGTCCAAGCGTTCGCGATCGTGTGGTCCAGCCGCGCCTTCGCGGCTCCCACCCCCACACCCACGCCCACGCCCACGCCCACCAGCAGCAACAACCCGTGCGACCTGATCCGCGGGCCCGCCCGCGACTACTGCGAGAACGGCGACACCCCCGGCTCCGCCGGCACCCGGGCTCCCGATCCCACCGCCGCCCTGGACCCGCTGTCCTCCCTCGCGCGCGGATGCGCCGACGCCGCCGTCGCCACCATCGACTACCTCGCCGGCGCCGTCAAAGAGACCGCCGACGTCGACTTCACCAACATGGCCTTCCTCGGCCGCTACGCCATCGTCTTCGCCGCCGCCACCTTCCTCACCCTCCTCCTCTGGCTCCTCGCCGTCGCCAAGCGGGCCATCCGCGGCGTCCCCCTCACCACCGCCATCTCCGAGGCCATCGGCTTCCTCTGGCTGACCGTCCTCGCCTCCGCCTTCACCCCGCTCATCCTCTACACCGTCGTCAACGCCACCGACGCCGTCACCGAGGTCATCGCCGCCGGCACCGGTCAGCAGACCGACGTCTTCTTCGGCAGCTTCAAGGAGGCCCTGCAGAAGGGCGACCAGATCGGCGGCGGGCCGATCATGCTGATCATCGTCTCCCTGGTCAGCATCCTCGCCGCCGGCGTCCTCTACCTCGAGCTCTTCCTGCGCGCCGTGATGCTCTACGTCGGCGCCCTCCTCGGCGTCGTCGTCTACTCCGGCCTCGTCGACAAGAACATGTGGGGCCACGTCCGCCGCTGGGCCGGGATCATGATCGCGATCATCCTCGTCAAGCCGGTCATCGTCATCGTCCTCGGCCTCGCCGGCGCACTCTCCTCCGGGACCGGCCCCGACTCGTTCTCCGCCGTCGTCTCCGGGCTCGCGATCATCCTGCTCGCCATCTTCGCCTCCGCGATGATCTACCGCTTCGTCCCCGGCTTCGGCGACGAGATCGTCGCCTCCCGCAACAACCGCGTCCACCGCGCCGGCGAGAACGCCGCCGCGGCCGTTCTCTCCTCCCCCGCCTCCCTGGTCTCCCAGGGCATCAAGACCCACAGCACCCGCGACGGCGGTGGCGGCGGAACCCAGAACAGCGGAGGCGCCCCGCGCCCCGCCAACCCGCTCTCCGGCGGAGTCGCCGCGCACAGCAGTCGCGGCAGCGCCGGTAGCGCCGGGGGCGGCGGCGGATCTGTCCCCTCCGCCGCACCCCCGCCGCGTAGCAGCAGCCCCACCGCAGGCACCCCGCACAGCAACCGCAAGAACTCAGGAGGTGGAGGGCGTTGACGACCCAGTCCCAGCCGGTCGCGCCCCGCCGTACGTATCTCATCGGCCGCGCCCGGCCGAACGCGATCGTCGGCAAGAACCGCGAGACCGGCGAGATCGCCCTCATCATCGCCGGCGCGTTCCTCGGCATGATGAGCGGACTCCTCGTCCCCGCCCTGACCCTGCGGATCGTGCTGCTCGTCGGCTTCCCCGTCCTCGCGCTCGCCGCCGTGTACGTCCCGTACAAGCACCGCACCTTCTACAAGTGGTTCGAGATCAACCGCAGCTACAAGCGGTCCCTCAAGCGCGGCACCGCCTACCGCTCCGCCGCCGCCGAGGCCGGCGTCCGCCTCGACGGCCGCGAGGTCGAGGTCGGCCCGCCGCCCGGCATCGGCCGCATCAACTGGCTCGCCGCGCCCTTCGGCCCCGACGAGATCGCCGTCCTCCTGCACGCCGACCGCCGCACCGTCACCGCCGCCATCGAGATCGAGGGTCCCGGCGTCGGCCTGCGCGACAGCGAGGACCAGGAAGCCCTGGTGGACCGTTTCGGCACGCTCCTCAAGCACGTCGCCAACGGAGACGGCTTCGTCACCCGCCTCCAGATGCTCGCCCGTACCCTGCCCGCCGACCCCGACGCCCACGCCAAGGACGTCGCCCAGCGCGGCGACCCGCAGGCCCCCGGCTGGCTCCAGGACTCGTACGAGCAACTCCAGTCGATGGTCTCCACCTCCAGCGAGCAGCACCGCGCCTACCTCGTGGCCTGCATGCACTTCACCCGCGAGCTCGCCGCCGAGGCCAACGCCATGGCCCGCGCCGCCCGCCACACCTCCGGCGCCCGCAAGCTCGACCGCGACGCCGGCCTCGCCGTCGTCATGGCCCGCGAGCTCACCGACATCTGCGCCCGCCTCGCCGAGGCCGACATCCGCGTACGCCAGCCCCTCGGCCAGTCCCGACTCGCGTCCCTCGTGCACTCCATGTACGACCCGGACCACCCCATCGACCACATCCAGGCCATGACGAAACGAAACGCTTGGCCCGCCGAACTCGACGCCATGGAGCCCACCTACCTCCAGGCCAAGACCCGCGAGTCCTCCACCCGCGCCCCCTGGTGCCACGCCACCGCCTGGGTGAAGGAGTGGCCGATGACCCCCGTCGGCGTCAACTTCCTCGCCCCGCTCCTCGTCCACACCCCCGACGTGATCCGTACGGTCGCGGTGACGATGGACCTCGAACCCACCGAGGTCGCCATCGAGCGCATGCTCACCGAGAAGACCAACGACGAGGCCGAGGCCTCCCGCCAGGCAAAGATGAACCGCACGGTCGACCCGCGCGACATCGCCGCGCACGGCCGGCTCGACCAGCGGGGTGAAGATCTCGCCAGCGGCGCGGCAGGAGTCAACCTCGTCGGGTACATCACTGTGTCGTCGCGCTCGCCCGAAGCCCTGGCCAGGGACAAGCGCACGATCAGGGCCTCCGCGGGCAAGTCGTACCTGAAGCTGGAGTGGTGCGACCGCGAGCACCACCGGGCCTTTGTGAACACCCTGCCGTTCGCGACCGGCATCCGCCGCTAGCCACCGCCACTAGCCGCCAGCCACGCCACGCCAGCCGCTAAGGGGCCCGTGCACATGCGAGATCCACTCTCCGCCCTCACCGAGGCGTTCACCTCCTTCCTCTTCGGGAAGGTGGAGACGACCCGCCTGCCCGTCCGCACGTCCACGGGTCAGGCCCAGGCCGTCTACCTGCCGACGGCCGCCCCCGGCCTCGGCGACTCCGGCGTGATCATCGGCCGCGAGGTCTACAGCGGCAAGGGCTACATCTACGACCCCTTCCAGCTGTACGGCCAGCAGCTCCCGGCCCCCCACTGGCTCGTCCTCGGCGAGTCCGGCAACGGCAAGTCCGCGCTGGAGAAGACGTACGTCCTGCGCCAACTGCGCTTCCGCGACCGGCAGGTCGTCGTCCTCGACGCCCAGGGCGAGGACGGCGTCGGCGAATGGAACCTCATCGCGCAGGAGCTGGGGATAACCCCCATCCGCCTCGACCCGATGGTCGCCGTCGACGCCGGCATCCGGCTCAACCCGCTCGACCCCTCGATCACCACGACCGGGCAGCTGGCCCTGCTCCGTACGATCATCGAGGTCGCGATGGGCCACGGCCTCGACGAGCGCTCCGGCTTCGCGCTCAAGGTCGCCCACGCGTACGTCAACGAGCACATCACCGACCGCCAGCCCATCCTCACCGACATCGTCGAACAGCTGCGCCACCCGAAGGCGGAGTCGGCGGAGGCGATGAACGTCGACATAGACGACGTACGCGCCTGGGGCCTGGACGTCGCGCTCGTCCTGGACCGGCTGGTCGACGGCGACCTGCGGGGCATGTTCGACGGGCCGACGACGGTCGGCATCGACCTGGACGCGCCGCTGATCGTCTTCGACCTCTCCCACATCGACCGCAACTCCATCGCCATGCCGATCCTCATGGCGATCGTCGGCGTGTGGCTGGAGCACACCTGGATCCGCCCCGACCGGAAGAAGCGCATCTTCCTGGTCGAGGAGGCCTGGCACATCATCAACAGTCCGTTCGTGGCGCAGCTGTTCCAGCGGCTGCTCAAGTTCGGCCGCCGCCTCGGCCTGTCCTTCGTCGCCGTCGTCCACCACCTCTCGGACGTCGTCGACGGTGCGGCGGCGCGGGAGGCCGCCGCCATCCTCAAGATGGCGTCCACCCGGACCATCTATGCCCAGAAAGCCGACGAGGCGAGGGCGACGGGACGGGTGCTCGGCCTGCCACGGTGGGCGGTCGAGATCATCCCGACGCTCACGCCCGGCATCGCCGTCTGGGACGTCAACGGCAATGTGCAGGTGGTCAAACACCTCATCACCGAGAGGGAGCGGCCGCTCGTCTACACCGACCGCGCCATGACGGAGTCCTCCCTCCCGGACGATCTCCAGGCCGCGGAGTGGGAGGCGGAGCAACGGGCCTCCCTGATCGAGCAGCAGCTGAACGACCCCTCCCGGTCGACGGTGGCGTGAGATGCGGAAGGACGCGCAGGAGCGGCAGCAGGGCGGCATCCCCGACGGGCTCGTGGTCGCCCTCGTCGGCTTCGTCCTCGGCCTGACGGTGCTCGTGTGGACGGCGACCGGCCTGGCGGCCCTGTTCTCGAAGGGCGCCTGGCCGGCCGGGGTCACCTTCAACCGGACCCCCATGGCCGTCCGCGCCCTGATCGGCAGCCCGCAGGACCTGGCGGGCGCCTGGCCGGACACCCCGGCGGACGCGCTGTCGGGGTACGGGCTGTTCTGGGGCCTGCTCATCAGTGAGCTGATGGTGCTGGTGGTCCTCACGGTCTTCGCGGTGGGGACGCTGGCACGCTGGCGATCGGTACGGGCGGGACGGCGCGAGGGCGCGTACGGGGCGGGGGCACGGAACTCCGCGCGTACGGGGACCGTCGACGCGCCGGAGGCCGCGAGCGCCACGGCCGGCCCGGTCGCGGGGGCCGGCCCGGTCGCGGGGGCCGGCCCGGTCGCGGGGGGCGCGACGGCTCCGGGGGTCGCGACGGCTCCGGGGGTCGCGACGGCTCCGGGGGTCGCGACGGCCACCGAGGCCGCGCCCGCCATGCAGCCGGAGCCCACCACCGCACTCTCCTCCGCCTCCGCCCCAACACCCGCGCCCGCCTCCGCCACCGCGCCCTCGGAACACCCACCGGCGCCGCGCAGGCCCATGGACCAGATGGTGACGGTGACGGCCGCCGCGACGGCTCCGCTCCCCCCGATCGCCCCGGCGGCCACCGGCTCCCTCGTGTACGGCGCCCCCGCGACCCGCCGTCCCGCCGCCCTACAGGCCCTCCAGGACGCCGAGGGCCCCGTCCTCGTCGTCACCTCCGACCCGACCGTCTGGGCCGACACCAAGGACGCCCGCGGCAAGCTGGGCCCGGTCCTCGTCTACGACCCCGGTCACCTCTGCGACACCCCCGCCCGCCTCCACTGGTCCCCGTCCGCCGGCTGCGCGGACCCGGCCAGGGCCCAGGAACGGGCCGTCGCCCTCCTCGCCCCCGTACGCCCGCCGTCCCGCCTGGACGCGGCGGTCGCCGACACCGCGGAAACGCTCCTGCGCTGCTGGCTGCACGCCGCCGCCCTGGACGACCGGCCGTTCAAGCAGGTCCACCGCTGGGCGCAGGGCACCGGCGCCCACGAACCGGTACGGATCCTCCGCACGCACCCCAAGGCGGCCTCCGGCCACGCCGGCCTCCTGGAGTCGGCGCTCACCGCGCACCCGGAACGGCGCGAGATCGCCCAGGAGCTGACCGCACGGGCGCTCTCCGCGCTCTCCTCGATCCACATCCGGGACGCCTGCACCCCGAATCGAACTGATTCGCTGACACTGGAATCTTTCGTCGCCGAAGGGGGCACGCTCTATGTGGTCGGTGAACCGATCGAGGACCCGCGCAGCCGCCCCGGCGCGATGCCTCTGCTCACCGGCCTCGCCGCAAGCGTGGTCGAGCACGGCCGCCGCATGGCCGCACGGTCATCCGACGGTCGGCTCGACCCACCACTGACCCTCGTCCTCGACGACGCCGCGGCGGTGGCCCCCCTCCCCCAGCTGCCGGACCTGCTCGCCTCCGGCCAAGACATCGGCCTGCCGACGCTGGCCCTCCTGCGCTCCCAGGAACAGGCCCGCGCCCGCTGGCAGGAACCCCTGGTACCCCAGGCCTGATCCACGGATCCACTGATCCGCTGATCCACGGATCCACTGACCCACTGGTCCGTTGCTCCGCTGCTCCGCTGCTCCACGCGACGGGGGAGCGAAAGCCTCAGCCCAAACCTGTCCCGCCTTCGGAAGCGGGCGGCCGCAGCACCTCGTACTCCACCTCGCGCCCCACCGCCTCCCCCGGCATCGCCACGACCACGCCCGACGCGACGAACCCGAACCGCCGGTAGAACGCGGCGGCCCGCGCGTTGTCCTCGTGGACGTACAGCCGTACCCGCCGGATCACCGGCTCCGGCAGCGACCAGGACCAGTCCACACCCGCCCGGAACAGCGCGTCGATCACACCCGTCCCACGCGCCTCGGGGCGCACGTAGACGCCCACGATGTGCGTCTGGTCGGTCGTCGCCGGGTCCCCGAACCGCATCTCGTCGGACGGCCGCTCCACCAGCAGCGTGATCGTGCCCACCCAGCGCCCGTCCACCGTCTCGGCCACGAACTGCCGGACCCTCGTCCCCCTCTCCGAAGCGCCCTCCGCCCGCTCCCGCCAGAACGACTCGGGCTGGACCACGGCGGCTTCGTAGGTGTCGAGGAAGGCGATCTCCGCCACCGGGTCCTGGAGCGAGGCGAGCCGTATCTCACGGCACTGCTCCCACTCCTCGGCGCGGATCGTACGTATCAGAAAGCTCATGGCCCGATCCTCGGCGCGACCGCCCACCCCCGACAACTGCTTTCTCCCCGCGCACCAGCCCCTGCCCACACCCCGCGCCCCGTACCCCTCCCCTCACCCCGCACCGCCGCACCCCCACCCCCACCCCGACACCCCACCCCCACCCCGTCGTACCCCGGTACTACGCCCCTCGCCCGCGCCCCACCCCCGGTCTGACGATCCGCCACCCCCCGCTCCATAACGTCGTGGACATGATCCGAGCAGACGAACTCACCAAGCGGTACGGGGACAGGACCGTCGTCCAGGACCTCAGCTTCACCGTCCACCCCGGCGCCGTCACCGGTTTCCTCGGCCCCAACGGCGCCGGAAAGTCCACCACCCTGCGCATGCTCCTCGGCCTCGACGCCCCCACCCGCGGCCGCGCGACGATCAACGGCCACGCCTACGCCGCCCACCCCGCACCCCTCACCCAGGTCGGCGCGCTCCTGGAAGCCCGCTCCGTCCACCCCGGCCGCTCGGCGTACCACCACCTCATGGCGCTCGCCCACACCCACGGCATCCCCCGCTCCCGCGTCGAGCACGTCCTCGGCCTCACCGGCCTGACCGAGGTCGCCCACCGCCGCGTCAAGGGGTTCTCCCTCGGCATGGGCCAACGGCTCGGCATCGCCGCCGCGCTCCTCGGCGACCCGCGCACGATCGTCCTCGACGAGCCCGTGAACGGCCTCGACCCGGAGGGCGTGCTGTGGATCCGTACCCTCCTCAGATCCCTCGCCGCCGAGGGCCGCACCGTCCTCGTCTCCTCCCACCTGATGAGCGAGATGGCCCTCACCGCCGACCACCTGATCGTCATCGGCAAGGGCCGCCTTCTCGCCGACACGACCGTCGACGCGCTCGTACGGGAGTCGGGCGGCGCCTCGGTCAAGGTCGTCACCCCGGAACCGGACCGGCTGCGCGAGCTGCTCCCCCAGGCGGGCATCACCACGGAGCCCACCGGGCCCGGCCACGCCCCCGACACCCTCCACATCACCGGCCTCGACGCGGCGGCGATCGGCCGCACGGCCGCCACCCACGGCGTACCGCTCTACGAACTCACCCCGCGGACCGCCTCCCTGGAGCAGGCGTTCATGGACCTCACCCACGACTCCGTCGAATACCAAGGAGCAGCGACCGCATGAGCACTTCCGCCCCCGCCCCCGCCCTCACCACCACCCGCGTCCTGCGCTCCGAGTGGCACAAGCTGTGGACGGTCCGCTCCACCTGGATCACCCTCCTCACCTCGGCCGCGTTCCTCCTCGGCGTCGGCATCCTCATGGGCGCCACCTACACCTCCGACGGCGGCGACTCCGACGTCGACACCGTCATCCTCACCCTCTACGGCTCCCAACTCGGCGCCATCTGCCTCGCCGTCCTCGGCATCCTGGTCACCGCGGGCGAGTACTCGACCGGTCTGATCAGAGCCTCCCTCACCGCCGTACCGCGCCGGACCCCCGTCCTGTGGGCGAAGGCCGCCGTCTTCACCGCCACCGTCTTCACCGTCTCCTTCGTGACCGCCCTGGTCACCTTCCTCACGGCGCAGATCTTCCTCTCCGAGACCGACCAGGCCGCCTCCCTCGCCGACGACGGCGTCCTCGCCGCCATCGCGGGCAACGCCGCAGGCGTCACGCTCCTCGGCCTCATCGCGCTGGGCCTCGGCGCCACACTCCGCTCGGTGGCCGGCGGCATCGGCGCGTTCATCGGCGGCGTGATGATCCTGCCGGAGGTCCTCGGGATGCTCCCGTACGACGCCGTGGACACCGCGATCCGCTACTTCCCCACCCAGGCGGCCGGCGCCCTCGGCTCCGCCGACCCGATGCCGAACGCGGCCGCACCGGGCGCCGCGCTGCTCGCCCTGTGCCTGTGGGCGGCCGCGGCCGTGATCGTCCCGGCGCTGTTGCTGAAGCGGCGCGACGTATGAGGATGAGCAGGTGACCACGGACACCGACGAGCAACCGCCTCCCGTCCCCGACTCCCCTTCGGCGCCGCTCAGTCGGTGGCTCCAGCGGCAGACCCAGCGCGCGCAGGCCTTCGACACCCGCCGCCCGGGGATCTGGGACGGGTTACTCACCGCCTTCTGGACGTTCGCCGCCCTGGTCGACGCCACGGGCGGCTGGCGCAACACCGCCCGGGACCCGTCCGTACCGGGCGGGCTGATCCTGGCCATGAGCCTGGCCTTCACCCTCCCGCTGCTGTGGCGCCGCCGCCGGCCCATGACCGCTCTCGCGGTGATGGCCGGCGCGGCGCTCGTGAGCAACTGGACCGGAGCGTTCCTCCAGGCCGCTCTTCTCCAGATGATCGTGGTCTTCCACCTCGCGCTCCGTCGCCCACCGCGCACGCTCCTGTGGACGCTCGCTCTGCTCGCACCGCCCCTCGTCGTGGGGACGGTCCGTTTTCCGCAGGGCAGTTGGGACCAGCACATCGTCCCCACCCTGTGGGCGTACGCGATGGTCGCCCTCCTCGGTATCGCCGTCCGCTCCCGCAAGGACCACACCGCCGCCCTCGTCGACCGCGCCCGTCGCCTCGAGATCGAGCGCGACCAGCAGGCCCAACTCGCCGCCGCGGCCGAACGCCACCGGATCGCCCGCGAGATGCACGACATCATCGGCCACAACCTCTCCGTCATCACCGGCCTCGCCGACGGCGGCAGGTACGCGGCCGCGAAGAACCCCGAGCGCGCCGCCGAGGCCCTCGACGCCATCGGCACGACGAGCCGCCAGGCCCTGACCGAGCTGCGCCGCCTGCTCCAGGGAGCGGCGGTACGCGCCCCCCAGCCCACCCTGGCCGACCTGGACACCCTGCTGACAGGCGTCCGCAACGCGGGCCTGGCGGTACGCCTGAAGGCCACGGGCGATGCCCAAGAGCTCCCCGCGGGAGCCCAGCTGACGGTCTACCGGGTCGTCCAGGAAGCTCTGACGAACACCCTCAAGCACGCGGGCGAGGGCGCACAGGCGACGGTCCTCCTCGTGTACGCCGCCGACGAGGTGACGGCGGAGGTGACGAACACGGGCCGCGCGCCGGAACCCACCGACAGGGGCGGGCTGGTGGCCATGGACGGCCAGGGCATCACGGGAATGCGCGAGCGCGCGAAGCTGTACGAGGGCACACTCGAAGCCGGCCCGCTGCCCGGAGGCGGTTGGCGCGTACGACTCCGACTCCCCCTGGAGGGCTCCCCCTCGTGACGACGGTGCTGATCGCGGACGACCAGGCGATGCAACGCTTCGGGTTCCGCATGCTCTTGGAGAGCCAGGACGACATGGCGGTCGTCGGCGAGGCGCCGAACGGCGCCGAGGCGATCCGTCTGGTGGACCGGCACCGCCCGGACGTCGTCCTGATGGACATCCGGATGCCGGGCCTCGACGGCATCGAGGCCACCCGCCGCATCGTCGCGACCGGCGCCCGCACCCGCGTCCTGATCGTCACGACCTTCGACCTCGACGCGTACGCGTACGACGGCCTGCGCGCCGGCGCCAGCGGCTTCCTGGTGAAGGACGCCCAGCCGGAGGAGCTGCTCGCCGGCATCCGCGCGGTGGTGAGCGGCGACGCGGTGGTGGCCCCGAGCCTGACCCGCCGTCTCCTGGACGCGTACATCCACCACCTGCCGGCGACGGCCACCCCCGGCCCGCCCCGGGAGGACTCCCGTCTCGCGGCCCTCACCGACCGGGAGCGCGAGATCCTCACGGTCATAGGCCAGGGATGGTCGAACACGGAGATCGCCCAGCGCCTCCACCTCGCCGAGTCGACGGTGAAGACCCACATCAGTCGCATCCTCGCCAAAACCGGCGCCCGCGACCGCGTCCAGGCCGTGATCCTGGCCTACGACACCCGCCTGGTCACGCCCGAGCAGTAGGAGAGACCGGAGCAGGAGAAGAGAAAGGGTCGTGAACGCAGAAAAGCCCCGCACCATAAGGTGCGGGGCTTTCCCACAATGATTGTTCGGCGGCGTCCTACTCTCCCACAGGGTCCCC
>NZ_JBIVDE010000009.1:0-35929 GCF_044746945.1 Streptomyces sp. NPDC090127
CTGCAGGGGGGACCCTGTGGGAGAGTAGGACGCCGCCGAACAATCATTGTGGGAAAGCCCCGCACCTTATGGTGCGGGGCTTTTCTGCGTTCACGGGCACCTATCGTATGAACATGCGCTACGAACTGGTCGTCTTCGACAACGACGGTGTGCTCGTCGACAGTGAGCCCGTCGCCAACACCATCCTGGCCGGCTATCTGACCGAGCTCGGGCACCCCACCTCCTACGAGGACTCCCTGCGCGACTACATGGGCGCCGCAGTCCATCGCGTCCACGACCTGATCGGGGAGCGGACCGGGCAGCGACTGCCGGACGACTTCGACGCGACGCTGCACGCGCGTACGTTCGCCGCCTTCGAGCGGGAGTTGGAGGCCGTCGTCGGGGTGACCGAGGTGATGAAGCGTCTCGTCGCCGAAGGCGTCCCGTACTGTCTCGCCTCCTCCGGGTCCCACGAGCGGATCCGGGTCGGGCACCGGAAGACCGGGCTCGACGCCTGGTTCCGGGACGGGAACATCTTCAGCGCCGAGGACGTCGGACGGGGGAAGCCGGCGCCTGACCTCTTCCTTCATGCCGCCGCCCGGATGGGGGTCGCGCCCGAGCGGTGTGTGGTCGTCGAGGACAGCCGGCTCGGCGTCCAGGCGGCGCTGGCCGCGGGGATGGACGTGTACGGGTACACCGCGATGACGCCCGAGGCGAAGCTCGCCGGTGCCACCGGGTACTTCGGCGGGATGGACGAGCTGCCGGCGATTTTGGGTCTGTGATCCATCTACCCATGGGTAGACCCGGGACCTACGCTGTGCCGCCATGACGGATGCGCGGTTGCGGCGTGGGCGGGGATCCCTTGCGGTCAGTTTCTTCGTGCAGGGAGTGACCTTCGCGCTCCTTGTGACCCGAATACCGGCGATCCAGGACCGGTACGGCATCTCCGACGCGCTGCTGCCCGTCTTCCTGGCCGCCGTGCCGATCCTCGCCGGGGTGTCCAGTGTGGCCACCGAGAAGGTCGTGGCGAGGGTGGGTCCGGGGGTGGTGTTGCGGTGGGCCCAGCCTCTCGTGCTCCTCGGTCTGCTGGCCGTCGGTGCGGGGTCGGAGCTGTGGCAGGCCGCCGTCGCCCTCGGGGTCTTCGGGCTGGCGGTCGGTGCGCTGGACGCGTCGATGAACATGCTCGGGGTGAGCCTTCAGCGGGCGTACGGGCGGTCCATCATGCTCGGCTTCCACGCCGCGTACAGCCTGGGCGGGATCGTTGGGGCCTCGCTCGCCTGGGTCGGGGCGCACTGGGATCTGCCGCTCTTCGTCTCCTACCTTCCGGTCGTGGCCGTGCTGTTGCCGGCGGCGTTCGTGGGGAGCCGGTGGTACGCCGGTGGGGAGTCGGCGCCGGCTTCCGTGGACGTGGGCAAGGGCGGTGCGGGTGGTGGCGTCGCCTTCACGCTGCTGCTTCCGCTCTGTCTCGTCATGACGTTCGCGTACATCGGGGACTCCACCGTCTCGAATTGGAGTGCCAAGTACCTGCAGGACGTGCTCGGCAGCTCGGAGGAGATGGCGACCGTGCCGTACAACGCGTACATGGTGACCACTCTGCTGGGGCGGTCCGTGGGGGACTTCGGGGTGCGGCGGCTGGGGGCGGCCACCGTCGTGCGGTGTGGTGCGGTGCTCGCGGCGATCGGGTTCGCTCTGGTCGCGGTGGCACCCGGGGCCTGGGTGGGGATGGCCGGATTCACGGTCCTGGGGCTCGGGCTGAGCGTGATCGTGCCGCAGACGTTCGCGGCGGCGGGGCGGCTCTTCCCCGGGGCGAGCGACGCGGCGGTCGCGCGGTTGAACGTCTTCAACTACGTGGGGTTCCTGATCGGCTCCCCGCTGGTGGGGGCGCTCGGGGACGCCTGGTCGTATCGGGGGGCGATGCTCGTGCCGATGGTGCTTGTCCTGGTGACGGTGGTGTACGCCACGTCGTTCGGTGCGCGGGAGGCCCGATACGGTGGCGGGCATGAGCGGCCGCGCACTGTTGATGTGGGATGAAGGTGTCACGCAGTACGACTTCGGGTCCGAGCATCCGATGGATCCGGTTCGGCTCGCGCTGACCATGGGGCTGGTGCGGGCGTACGAGCTCGACCGCGCGGTGGACGTGGTGGCGGCGAAGCCGGCCGGGGACTCGACCCTGCGGCTCGTGCACCGCGAGGACTATGTGGCGGCCGTGCGGGCCGCCTCGGCGAACCCGAGGGCCGCCGACCAGGCGTACGGGCTGGGCACGGTCGACGATCCGGCGTTCGCCGGGATGCACGAGGCGTCCGCGCTGATCGCGGGGCAGTCGGTCGGGGCGGCGGAGGCGGTGTGGCGCGGGGAGGCCGCGCACGCGGTGAACTTCGCGGGCGGGCTGCACCACGCGATGCCGGGCGCCGCGTCCGGGTTCTGCGTCTACAACGACGCGTCCCTGGCGATCGCCCGGCTCCTCGAGCTGGGGGCCGAGCGGGTGGCGTACGTGGATGTGGACGTGCACCACGGGGACGGGGTGCAGGCGGCGTTCTGGGAGGACCCGCGCGTTCTGACGATCTCGCTGCACGAGCACCCCCGGACGCTGTTCCCGCAGACCGGGTGGCCGGAGGAGACGGGCGCGGCCGGTGCCGCCGAGGGGTCCGCGGTGAACGTGGCGCTGCCGGCGGGCACCGGGGACGCGGGGTGGCTGCGGGCCTTCCACGCGGTCGTACCGGAGTTGATCGCCGACTTCCGGCCGCAGGTCCTGGTGACCCAGCACGGGGCGGACACGCACTTCGAGGACCCGCTGGCGCATCTGGCGGTCTCGCTGGACGCGCAGCGGGCGGTGCAGGTCGCCTGTCACGAGCTGGCGCACGCGCACGTGGACGGCGGGAAGTGGGTCGCCCTCGGTGGCGGCGGGTACGCGGTGGTGGATGTCGTACCGCGGTCGTGGACGCATCTGGTGGGGATCGCCGCGCACGCCGAGATCGATCCGGAGTCGACGATCCCGTCGTCGTGGCGGGATTTGGTGTACGCGCGGACGCGGCAGCCGGGGCCGATGCGGATGACGGACGGGCGGTGGCCGGTGGCCCGGCGGGAGTGGGAGGAGGGGTACGACCCCGCCGACCGGCTCGACCAGGCGGTGCTGGCGACGCGGCGGGCGGCGTTCCCGCTGCGGGGGCTGCTCCCGTAGGACGCTCGGCCGCCGGTGTGGGGTCAGGTCGGTGTGAGGTCAGGTCGGTGTGAGGTCGCGTCGGAGTGAGGTTACGCCGACTGTGCGGTCTGGTCCCGGTTCTGGTCCGGTGTCAGGTGCGCTGCGGCAGCATCGAGAGGTGTTGAGTACCGGGGCGCTGCGGGCGCATCTGTTGGCGGCGGGGTTGGCCGGGACCGTGGCGACCTCGCGGGAGGAGAGTCTGCGCAGCTATCGGCTCTTCGCCGCGCGGGATCCGCGGGTGATGCTGGGGCTCGACCCCGCGTGGGGGTGGTGCGAGGGGGACCTGCTGCGTCTGATGGCGGACAAGTGCGGGGTGTCGGGGGATCCGACGCACCGCTCGGGGCGCGATGTCATCGATCCGGAACGGACGTTGAGCGCGCTCGACGCGTTCGCGGAGCGGCTGGGCGAGGCGGCTGGGCGGCGGGCTCCGGTGCTGTTCGGGACGGGTCATCCACACCGTCTGCTGGGCTTCTACGCAGAACTCGCAGACGCTTTGTCGGCGGCGGGATGTCTTGTCCTCACCCCCGCGCAGGGGAGATGTGTCGACATAACGACCCGGTTCGGTCTACGCACGTACATCCTCGACTACGCGCGCGGTGTGGCGTTGGTGCGAGAACCCGGTCTGTCGGGAACGGGGCGTGAGACGGGGGCGCACACCCACTCGCCGCTGCCGGTCAGGGCGGCTCTGGAGGGGGTGGTGGAGGGCGGCTGGCCGCTTCCGGAACTTGTCGTGGGGGACCACGGATGGGTCTGCGGGGCAGGTCAGCTGGGTATCGAGGCCATCGGGCTGGCCGATACGGACGATCCCGCGCTGTTCGTCGGAGAGGCCGAGGGGCAGGTCTCCGTGGTCGTTCCGCTTGACGACGGGGTCCGCTCCGACCACTACCGTCCGCTCACTCGCTATGTACTCAATCGAGCGTGTCTGTCACGGTAAACGGCCGATGGCTGCTCCTCTTCCCCACTCGTACCACACGCCCCTAGTCTGGAGCGTGAGCGCACAGCGACGCAGGGTCACCGGAGGGGAAGCCGGTGGGCGTCGTGTGCGGAAGGTACAGGTGGGTCATGGCTGCTGGCGATAGGCCTCTCAACGAGGTCAAGTTTCTTACCGTGGCGGAAGTCGCCTCGGTGATGCGTGTGTCGAAGATGACCGTGTACCGCTTGGTGCACAGCGGTCATCTGCCGGCGATTCGGGTGGGCAGGTCCTTCCGGGTCCCCGAACAGGCGGTTCACGAGTACCTCAGGGAGTCCTTCGTGGGGGTGGAGACGGCCTAGCCGGGAGTCCATCAACCCCTCGGATTACAAGCTCGGCGCTCGGGCCGGTAGGCTAGGCCGACGTAGGTCGTGTGGGCCCAGACGCCCCGCACCGAGTGAGAAGAAGTGAGCGAGGGTAGTCGTGGGCTCTGTTATCAAGAAGCGGCGCAAGCGGATGGCCAAGAAGAAGCACCGCAAGCTGCTCAAGCGCACCCGCGTTCAGCGTCGCAACAAGAAGTAAGCGACGGCTGTACGACGGCTGTTTGTGCGTCGAGCGTGGCCCCCACCGGCATCGGTGGGGGCCACGCTCTTTTGGTGCGCCTTTTCCGGTCGGGTTCCGCCCCGTTGCCCACGGCGGTCATCACGGCGCAACACCGAGGCGCTACGGTGGCGCACAGGGCCCGCGCGGGACGATCCGCGGGGCCCGTACCGACGGAGAACCGACGGAAGGCGCTGATCTTGGGCAAGGTCGTGCTCGTCACCGGTGCGGCCCGGCACCTCGGCGGCCGTCTCGTACGCCGGCTCCAGCGGGATCCCGAGGTGGAGCGGGTGGTGGCCGTCGACGCGGTGGCGCCGACGCACGATCTCGGCGAGGCCGCCTTCGTGCGGGCGGACATCCGCCAGCCCGCGATCGCCCGGGTGCTCGCGGAGCACGAGGTGGACACGGTGGTCCACATGGACGTGACCGGGATCGCGCTGGGCGCGGGCGGCCGGTCGTCCCTGAAGGAGACCAACGTCATCGGCACCATGCAGCTGCTGGGTGCCTGCCAGAAGTCGCCGCGGATCGGCCGCCTGGTGATCAAGTCCAGTACGGGTGTCTACGGCTCCGCGCCCCGCGACCCGGCCGTGTTCACGGAGACGACTCCGCCGAAGTCGCTGCCGAGCAGTGGGTTCGCGAAGGACGCCGTGGAGGTCGAGGGGTACGTACGCGGCTTCGCGCGGCGCCGGCCGGACGTGGCCGTGTGCGTGCTGCGGTTCGCGAACATCCTCGGGCCGCGGGTGGACTCCCCGCTCGCCGAGTATCTGTCGCTGCCGGTGATGCCGACGGTCTTCGGCTACGACCCGAGGCTGCAGTTCGTGCACGAGGACGATGTCCTCGACGTCCTGGAGCTGGCGTCGGGGGAGCCGCGCCGGGCGACGCTGAACAGCGGCACGTTCAACGTGGCCGGGGACGGTGTGTTGCTGCTCTCGCAGTGCGCGCGACGGCTGGGGCGGCCGACGGTGCCGGTGCTGCTGCCGGCGGTCACCTGGGTGGGTTCGGCGCTGCGGACGGTCGGGATGACCGACTTCTCGCCCGAGCAGATCCGGCTCCTCACCCATGGCCGGGTGGTCTCCACGGTCCAGATGCGCGAGACGCTCGGCTTCACCCCTCGGTACACGACGGCCGAGACGTTCGCGGACTTCGTCCGCAGCCGTGGTCCGGGGCTGCTGCCGCCGGCGAAGCTCGCGGGGGCCGTGGACCGGGTCGCGGCCCGGCTGGATCAGAAGGAGCCCAGGTAACGATGGCGGACGCCAAGGTCATTCCGTTCGACGACGACCGTTCCCGGACGCGCCGGCGGTCCGGGAGGGCGGCCAGGGACGCCGCCGTACGGGCTCTGCCGGGGCAGCACGGCCCGGAGGAGGGCAGGGACGGCCGGGACGGCGGTCCCCGGGCCGCGGAGCCGGTGGAGCCCCTGGAGGCCGTGGCCGGTCCGGATGCCGCTGGAGCGGGGCAGGAGCCGCTCTCCGGGCGCCGGGACGGCTGGGAGCGGCGGCTCGCGGGCGGGCTCGCGTTCCTGCGGCGGCGGGTGACGGGCGAGTACGAGGTCGACGAGTTCGGCTATGACAAGGAGCTCACCGACCAGGTCCTGATGTCGATGGTGCGGCCGCTCGCGGAGAAGTACTTCCGGGTGGATGTGAAGGGTGTGGAGAACATCCCGGCCGAGGGCGGCGCCCTGGTGGTGGCGAACCACTCCGGGACGCTGCCGCTGGACGGCCTGATGATGCAGGTCGCCGTGCACGACAACCATCCGGCGGGCCGTCATCTGCGGCTGCTCGCGGCGGACCTCGTCTTCATGCTGCCGGTCGTCAACGAGCTGGCCCGCAAGGCCGGCCACACGCTGGCGTGCGCGGAGGACGCGGAGCGGCTGCTGCGGGCCGGGGAGATCGTGGGCGTGATGCCGGAGGGGTTCAAGGGCATCGGGAAGCCGTTCAGCGAGCGGTACAAGCTCCAGCGCTTCGGCCGGGGCGGGTTCGTGTCGACGGCGCTGCAGGCCGGGGTGCCGATCGTGCCGTGCTCGATCGTGGGTGCCGAGGAGATCTACCCGATGCTCGGCAACGCCAAGACGCTGGCGCGGCTGCTGGGTTTTCCGTACTTCCCGCTGACGCCGACGTTCCCGTGGCTGGGGCCGCTGGGCGCGGTGCCGCTGCCGACGAAGTGGACGATCCAGTTCGGTGAGCCGATCCCGACGGACGGCTATCCGCCGGAGGCGGCGGAGGACCCGATGCTGATGTTCAACCTGACGGACCAGGTCCGCGAGCAGATCCAGCACACCCTCTACAAGCTGCTGGTGCAGCGGCGGTCCGTCTTCTTCTGATCGCATCTGTGCCGCTGGTCCACGGCGCACCGCGGGGCCGCTCCTCCGGAGAGGAGCGGCCCCGCGGTGTGTCACCGTGCTAGCCGACGTCCTCGCTGTCGATGCCGAGACCGGGGAGCAGGCCCGGGAGCAGCGGCGGGAGGGTGACGTCCGGCATCGGGGGCGTCGACTGGCTGCCGGTGGGCGAGGGGAGTGTGCCCGTCGGTGCGTTGTCGAGCAGCCCGCCGGTGTTCCCGCCGAGCAGGCCGTCGTCTTCCGGGGAGCTCGTGCCCGGGCCGCTGCCCGAGGGCTGGGGCCGGGTGGAGCCTTCGCCGCCCGTGGAGGGGGCGGCGGGGGAGGACGGCGGGCGCTGGGTGTGCGTACGCGGCGGGTCCTGGGACGGGGTGACGGCGCCGCTGCTGTCGACGCCGCCCTTCTCGGGGATGCGGGGGAGCATGCCCTGGAGCGGCTCGACCTCTTCGTCTATGGCGACGAAGACGTCGTTCACCTCGTTGCCCACGTCGCTGAGCTGGACCGGCAGGCGGTCGCGCAGGCCGATCCAGGTGGAGCGGTGGGCCTGGGCGAAGGAGTTGAGCCGGGCCATCGGGCCGATCTCGCCGTCCTTCTCGTAGGCCTGGCGCAGCAGCCGGTGGCCCTCGGAGGCGTCGTGCTTCATGCCGCCGAGGACGCGTCGGATCTCGCTGAGCGACTCGTGGTCGAGGGCGCCCGCGCGACCGCGTTCCATGAGTCTGCGGGCCTCGCTGAGCCGGGTCGACGCCTGGTCGAGGTAGATCCCGCCCCGGTCCGCGTCGTCGTCGGCCATCCCGAGCTTGATGTCTTCCATGCCGCGCTTCAGCCCGTAGAGCGAGTCCCCCGGCAGGGCGTCGGAACTCGCGGCGGCCACACCGCTGAAAGCGCCCGCGGCCACACCGACCGTGAGGCCACCCGCGGCGATGCCCTTCGACCAGCGGGAGCGGGGACGCAGTTTCCTGAGCGGGGAGGCCCGGTGGGCACCCCGCCCGCTCGACGTCCGTTGCTCCGGCACCGTGGGGCCCGCGGCTGCGGTCCCCTCCGCGAGCATCGCTTCCATGGCGGCGACGAGCTGCGCTCGTTGCACCACCTTGACCTCGGGGTCCATGGTCGGCTTCGGCAGTTCGCCGAGGCCGTTCGCCAGGGCCAACAGCCGCCCCTGTTCGGCCGGTTCGGCCGACGCCTCGGGCTGTTCGGCCGTCGCGTCCTCGGGCGTCCGGTCATCCAGGTCCTGGGCGAAGGCGTTCGCCCGCCGGTGTGCCGATACGTTCGCGATCACTGGCGGCACCTCCTCTCGTCATGACGGTCGACTCCCCGGGGTGTCCGGGAGGTTGCACGCCTTGAGCACATCCACACGAACGAGTGAGTGGCTGTGGGCATGGCGTGACCACAGGGAGCCTGCATCCCGCACAACGAGCGGCGCGGCACTTGGGTTACGCGCGAAAGATGATCGGACCAGTGCGTCATCGAGGCGTCACCGACTGTGAGTTGGACGGGGGTCGGGGGACGTGGGGGGAGAGGTGGGCGAGGGGGCGCGACGCGGTGGGTGGGGGTGCGTGTGGGGGGCGCGTCGCGGTCAGCGGGCGTCGTCCGGGAGCAGGCGTGCCAGGGTGCGCACGGCCCGGTACTGGAGGGTCTTGATGGCACCCTCGTTCTTGCCCATGACCCGGGCCGTCTCGGCGACGGAGAGGCCCTGCAGGAAGCGCAGGGTCACGCACTCCTGCTGCTGGGGGTTGAGCCGGCGTACGGCGTCGAGGAGCGCGGCGTTGGAGAGGGACTCCAGGACCGAGTCCTCGGGGCTGCGTTCGACCTCGTTGGCGTCGAGCATCTCCCCGGTCGTGACCTCCAGCCGGAAGCGGCTGGACTTGAAGTGGTCGGCGACCAGGTTGCGGGCGATGGTCACCAGCCAGGCGCCGAAGTCGCGGCCCTGCCAGGTGAAGGTGGAGATCCGGCGCAGGGCGCGCAGGAAGGTCTCGCTGGTGAGGTCCTCCGCTGTCGCCTTCCCGCCGACGCGGTAGTAGATGTAGCGGTAGACGGTGTCGCTGTACTGGTCGTACAGCCGGCCGAAGGCCTCGGCCTCACCGGCCTGGGCCCGCTCGACGAGGTCCATCATGCGGGCGCTGTCGCTGTCGGCGGTGGGGCGGCGGGCGGCGGTCGAGGTTCCGGTGCCGCCGCGGCTGCCCCTTCTGCCGACAGCGGCTCCGCTCTCGGCGAGGGCATAGCAGGGACCGGCGGGTGCCGGTGCGGCGAAGGCAAAGGCGGGGACAGGGCCGGCGTACGCGGTGGGGACGAAGCCGCGCAACTGGTCGAGGACCGTTGCGCGCAGCGTAGCCAGGCCCGAGGCGTCAACCCCGACGTGTGGGTACACGGGACTCCCAGAGGCAGAGCTTCCATCACGTGCAGTGCGAAACCGTTCACTCGTCGTGGCGACGTGTGGGTTCCGTTATGCGTCTGAGGAGAATAACGCTTCGTACAGGCAGCGCTACACCCAGTTGCTCAAATCATCGATTCCGTCGCATTGGTTACTGCTTGTGGGCGGGATCGATCGCGCTTCGTGATCGGTTGTTGATCGAATCGCTTCCGAGTGTGACTGCGTGCACGCTCTGTTGTGCTCAAGTGCTAGGGCGTGGAGTGATCCGCCCCGCTGCGGGGTAAGGAGCCGAGAATGCGCCCGAGTCGACCTGTGCGGTGGTGTTCGACCACGGACGGGTGAGGGCTGTTGGTCCCGGGTTGTCGCAGATGATCGCAGCCGAAACGTATCGGCAGCGCCCCGCCGCGGCGGGCGGGGGCCGGGTCAGCGCCGGCGGCGGTGCAGGGCCACGGCGGCGGCCGTGCCGCCCGCGAGCGCGCCGACCCCGGCGGCGGCCGGGATGCCGACCTTGGCGGCCTTGCGGCCCGTCCGGTAGTCGCGCAGCCGCCAGTCCCGGGCCTTGGCGTGCTTGCGCAGCTTGGCGTCCGGGTTGATGGCGTAGGGGTGGCCGACCAGCGAGAGCATCGGGATGTCGTTGTGCGAGTCGCTGTAGGCCGCGCAGCGGTTGAGGTCCAGGCCCTCGGCCGCGGCCAGCGCGCGCACCGCCTCCGCCTTGGCGGGGCCGTGCAGGGGCTCGCCGACCAGCTTGCCGGTGTAGACGCCGTCCACGGACTCGGCGACCGTGCCGAGCGCTCCGGTCAGGCCGAGGCGGCGGGCGATGATCGTGGCCGTCTCGACGGGCGCGGCGGTGACGAGCCAGACCTTCTGGCCGGCGTCGAGGTGGGCCTGGGCGAGCGCGCGGGTGCCGGGCCAGATGCGGTCGGCCATGTACTCGTCGTAGATCTCCTCGCCGATGGACATCAGCTCGGCGACGCGGTGGCCCTTGACGATGGACAGCGCGCTGTCGCGGGCGTCCTGCATGTGCTCCGGGTCCTCGACGCCGGCGAGCCGGAACCAGGCCTGCTGCCAGGCGAACCGGGCCAGTTCGCGGCGCTGGAAGAACTTCCGCTTGTACAGGCCCCGGCCGAAGTGGAAGATCGCGGCGCCCTGCATCACGGTGTTGTCGAGGTCGAAGAACGCGGCCGCCTCGGCGTCGCCCACCACGGGGAACTCGGGCTCGGCGGGCCTTGCGGGGATCGTGGCGCCGGTGCGGGCCGCCGTCCGCCGTTCCGCTTCGAGCTGTTGCGAGGTCTTGCGGGCCGCCTCGGCGGCGGCCTCGCCTGCCAGAACGCTGCGCGCGGTGGCGGAGCGCCTACGGGGGGTGAGCCATCCCATTGCGGCCATGTCGTGAGCATAGCCAGTCTGTTCGGTACTTCCCGACCTGCCGGGATGCCGAGGCATGAACACTCCGCGACTCTCCTGTTAAGCGGACATTGGGGGCAAGCTGGATACCAGGGGTTCGGCCTCGCGGACCGGGGGCGGCGCTCGGCGCGGCGCAGAATGGACGGCATGTTTGGACGAGCGAAGAAGAACACTCCCGCCCCTCCCGCCGCCGGTGACGCCGCCGCGCGGACGGTGACGCTGATCGGGAAGCCGGGCTGTCATCTCTGTGGCGACGCCCGGGCCGTGATCGAAGCGGTCTGCGCGGAGACCGGGGCGCGCTGGGAGGAGAAGGACATCACCCAGGACGAGGAGCTGCACCGTGCGTACTGGGAGCAGATTCCGGTGGTCCTGGTCGACGGCGAACAGCACACCTTCTGGCGTGTGGACGCCGGGCGGCTCCGGCGTGAACTGGGTGGCTGACGCGAAGACGGCTACCATCAAGGACGTTTTGCTGGGTTTCGGGGGCATGATCGTGAGGAGAGTGTACGGTTTTGCCCCCTTCGCGTACTCAACGGCTCGACGTGCCCCGAGGTTCCGCTCCGGCGGGAACCGGTCGCGTGACCCCGGTCACTTTGGCCGGACAAAACGGACACCATCTTTGTGCACGCGTTCACAAAGACATAGCCTGCATTCGACGGGGCGGTCTTGGGACACACGGCCGCCTGCAGCCCCGCTCATCCCGCAGGAGCACCGTGGCAACTGGCCGAACTCACCGACCGGCGACTCGTAGCCGAGGAATTCCCGAGGCCACCGTCGCCCGGCTTCCGCTGTATCTGCGTGCGCTCACCGCACTGTCGGAGCGCTCCGTACCCACGGTCTCCTCCGAGGAGCTCGCCGCGGCGGCGGGCGTCAACTCCGCGAAGCTGCGCAAGGACTTCAGCTACCTCGGCTCGTACGGGACGCGCGGCGTCGGCTACGACGTCGAGTACCTCGTCTACCAGATCTCCCGTGAGCTCGGCCTGACGCAGGACTGGCCCGTCGTCATCGTCGGTATCGGTAACCTCGGTGCGGCCCTCGCCAACTACGGCGGATTCGCCTCCCGAGGCTTCCGGGTCGCCGCGCTGATCGACGCCGACCCCGCCATGGCCGGTACGCCGGTCGCCGGGATCCCCGTCCAGCACACCGACGAACTCGAGAAGATCATCTCGGACCAGGGCGTCTCCATCGGCGTCATCTCCACTCCGGCCGGCGCCGCCCAGCAGGTCTGCGACCGGCTCGTGGCCGCCGGGATCACCTCCATCCTGAACTTCGCCCCGACCGTGCTCTCCGTGCCCGACGGCGTGGACGTGCGCAAGGTCGACCTCTCCATCGAGCTGCAGATCCTCGCCTTCCACGAGCAGCGCAAGGCCGGCGAGGAGGCCGAGAACGAGGCCGCGGCGGCCGCCGTTCCGGCACCGCCCGTGCCGCTCGCCGACGCGGGTGAGACGCAGCCCAAGGCCCCCGGTCGCAAGGGACCCGACGGGGACGTCCCCGCCGTGATGCCGGCATGAGCCTCCTCGTCGTCGGCCTCAGCCACCGCAGCGCCCCGGTCAGCGTCCTGGAGCGGGCCTCGCTCGCCGCGGACACCCAGGCCAAGCTGTTGCAGGACACCCTCGCCGCCGAACCGGCCGCCGAGGGCGCCGTCCTCGCCACCTGCAACCGCATCGAGCTCTACGCCGACGTGGACAAGTTCCACGCCGGTGTCGCCGAGCTGTCCACGCTCCTCGCCCAGCACAGCGGCGTCGGGCTCGAGGAGCTCACCCCCTACCTCTACGTGCACTACGAGGACCGGGCCGTCCACCACCTCTTCTCGGTGGCCTGCGGTCTGGACTCCATGGTCGTCGGCGAGGGCCAGATCCTCGGCCAGATCAAGGACGCCCTCGCCCTCGGCCAGGAACTGCACACCGCGGGCCGGCTCCTCAACGACCTGTTCCAGCAGGCGCTGCGGGTCGGCAAGCGCGCCCACAGCGAGACCGGGATCGACCGGGCCGGGCAGTCGCTCGTCACCTTCGGCCTGGAGCAGCTCGCCGACGTCGTGGACGTCAACGCCTGGGCGAAGGGCAAGCGCGCCCTGGTCATAGGTGCCGGTTCGATGTCCTCGCTGGCCGCCGCCACGCTCGCGCGCTCCGGCGTCCGCGAGATCGTGATCGCCAACCGTACGGCCGCCCGCGCCGATCGGCTGGTCCAGATCCTCACCGAGCCCGGCGGAACGGGCGTGACCGCCCGGGCGGTCGAGATGGTTGCCGTCGGCGACGAACTGACACGTGCCGACATCGTCGTCTCCTGCACCGGAGCCACCGGGCTCGTCCTGACCGGCGACGCCGTCGAGACCGCGATGGCGGGCCGTACGGCCCCGCTCGCCCTGCTCGACCTCGCCATGCCGCGCGACATCGACGCCGCCGCGCACCGCGTCCCGGGCGTCCGGCTCGTCGACATCGAGTCGCTCGCCGAGGCCTCCGCCGACGCGCCCATGGCCGCCGACGTCGACCAGGTCCGCTCCATCGTCTCCGACGAGGTGGCCGCCTTCGGCGCCGCCCAGCGCGCCGCGCACATCACCCCGACCGTCGTCGCGCTGCGGACCATGGCCGCCGACGTCGTCGCCGTCGAGGTCGCCCGTCTGGAAGGGCGCCTGCCCGACCTCGACGACAAGCAGCGCGCCGAGATCACCCAGACCGTGCGCCGGGTGGTCGACAAGCTCCTGCACGCGCCGACCGTGCGGGTCAAGCAGCTGGCCAGCGAGCCCGGCGGCGCCGGGTACGCCGACGCGCTGCGGACACTCTTCGACCTCGACCCGGAGACGGTCGCCTCCGTCTCCCGGGCCGACCTGAATGACGCCGACGTCAAGAACCGAGGGCGAGTATGACCGAGAGGGCACTGAGGCTCGGGACCAGGCGCAGCAAGCTCGCCATGGCCCAGTCCGGCCAGGTGGCCGACGCCGTCCGGCGGGCGACCGGCCGGTCCGTGGAGCTCGTGGAGATCACGACGTACGGGGACGTCTCCCGTGAGCACCTCGCGCAGATCGGCGGCACCGGCGTCTTCGTCGCCGCCCTGCGCGACGCGCTCCTGGCCGGCGAGGTGGACTTCGCCGTCCACTCCCTGAAGGACCTGCCGACCGCGCAGCACCCCGACCTGGTGCTGGCCGCGATCCCCGAGCGCGAGGACTCGCGCGACGTCCTGGTCGCCCGCGCCGGGGTGACGCTCGACCGGCTGCCCCAGGGCGCCCGGATCGGCACCGGTTCGCCGCGCCGCACGGCCCAGCTCAACGCGTACGCGCGCAGCCACGGGCTGACCATCGAGACCGTGCCGATCCGCGGGAACATCGACACCCGCGTCGGATACGTACGAAGCGGGGAGCTGGACGCGGTGGTTCTCGCCGCGGCCGGTCTCAACCGCATCGGCGGGACGGCGGAGCTCACCGGCTCCCTGTCGCTCGACCACCTGTCGGTCGACTCCGTCCTGCCCGCCCCCGGCCAGGGGGCACTGGCGATCGAGTGTCTGGCGTCCGACGCCGACCTCGTCGCCGCGCTCGCCGTGCTCGACGCCCCGCTCACCCGGGCCGCCGTGACCGCCGAGCGTTCCCTGCTCGCCGCCCTTGAGGCCGGCTGCTCCGCACCCGTGGGTGCGCTGGCCGACCTGCTGGCCGAGGATTCCGGCCGCGGGCAGATTGTCACCGAGATGCGCCTGCGCGGCGTCGTCGGCACCACCGACGGCTCGACGCTGGTGCAGCTGTCCACCACCGGTCCCGTACCCGCGTCGCACGACGAGGCGATGGCGCTCGGACGCGAACTCGCGGACGAGATGCTCGCCAAGGGTGCGGCCGGTCTTATGGGGGAGCGAGCACTTTGAGCCCCACCAGTCCGACCACCAGCCCCGCACCCGCGGCCGTCTTCGGACACGGGAGCGTCACCTTCCTCGGCGCCGGACCCGGCGACCCCGGACTGCTGACACTCCGGGCCGTCGAAGCCCTCGCCGGCGCGGACGTCCTGATCGCCGAGCCCGAGGTGCTCGACGTAGTCCGCTGTCATGCGCGCGCGGGGGTGAGCACGCCTGAGCTGACGATTGTTGACGAGGCGTCAACAACCGCCGTTGTCCCCGTGTTGAGGGATGCGACCAATCTTGTCATGGAGGCCGCACGGGGCGGCAAGCGGGTCGTCCGTGCGGTGACCGGCGACCCCGGCCTCGACGGAAACGCAGGTCAGGAGATGCTCGCCTGCGCCGCCGAGGGCATCCCCTTCGAGGTCGTGCCCGGCGTCGCGACGGCGGTCGGCGTCCCCGCGTACGCCGGTGTCCCGCTGCGTGACGCGCAGGGCACCGACGTGCGGTTCGTGGACGCCCGTACCGCCGACGACCGCTGCTGGACCGAGGTCGGCGCCTCGGACGGCACCGTCGTCGTGTCCACCTCCCTGGACGCGGTGGCGGCGGCGGCCGGTGAACTGGTGGCGGCTGGCCGTAAGCCGGACACCCCTCTCACCGTGACCATCGGCGGCACGACGACCCGGCAGCGGACCTGGACCGCGACGCTCGGCACCATCGCCCAGGTCTTCAAGCAGGGCAAGGTGCTCCCCTCGCCCGAGGGCCACCGGCCGGTCATAGCCGTGGTCGGCGAGCGCAGCGCCCCGGCGCAGCGGGACCAGCTGGCGTGGTTCGAGTCCAAGCCGCTCTTCGGCTGGCGGGTGCTCGTGCCGCGCACGAAGGAGCAGGCCGCGTCGCTCTCCGACCAGTTGCGTTCGTACGGCGCGGTGCCGCACGAGGTGCCGACGATCGCGGTCGAGCCGCCGCGGACGCCGCAGCAGATGGAGCGGGCCGTCAAGGGTCTGGTGACCGGGCGGTACGAGTGGATCGCCTTCACGTCGGTCAACGCCGTGAAGGCCGTGCGGGAGAAGTTCGAGGAGTACGGGCTCGACGCGCGGGCCTTCGCCGGGATCAAGGTCGCGGCGGTGGGCGAGCAGACGGCCGCGGCGCTGGTCGACTTCGGTGTGAAGCCGGACCTGGTGCCGAGCGGCGAGCAGAGCGCGGCCGGGCTCCTGGAGGACTGGCCGCCGTACGACCCCGTCTTCGACCCGATCGACCGGGTCTTCCTGCCGCGGGCCGACATCGCCACGGAGACGCTCGTCGCGGGGCTCATCGAGCTCGGCTGGGAGGTCGACGACGTCACCGCGTACCGGACCGTGCGCGCGTCGCCGCCGCCGGCGGACACGCGTGAGGCGATCAAGGGCGGTGGCTTCGACGCCGTGCTGTTCACCTCGTCCTCGACCGTGCGGAACCTGGTCGGGATCGCCGGGAAGCCGCACAACGTGACCGTCATCGCCTGTATCGGGCCGGCGACGGCCAAGACGGCGGAGGAGCACGGGCTGCGGGTCGACGTCCTGTCGCCCGAGCCGTCGGTGCACAAGCTCGCGGAGGCGCTGGCCGACTTCGGGCTGCGGCGTCGGGCGGCGGCGCTGGAGGCGGGCGACCCGGTGACGCGGCCCAGCGAGCGACGGCCGGGGGCACGGCGCCGGCGGACGACGTGACGGCGCGGGGCATGTGACATGGGGTGCGGGGCCTTGGCGGGTCCCGCACCCCTGTGCGTTGCGGGGGCTTGGCGGGTCCCGCACCGGGGCCTTGGCCGGTCCCGCACCCCCCGTGCGTTGCAGGAGGGACGGGGGGAGGTGCCCGCCGGGGCGCCGTTCCGTTGTGCCCACCTGTTCCGCCCCGCGGAACGATTGCCCACCACGGGGTGGGGGCGGTGGCGTATGCCCACAGGGCGTCGGCAAGGGCATGGGGCGGGCGGGCGTAGCCTCGGGACCATGAACTCGTACGGAACCTTTCCCGGGGCGCGGCCGCGGCGGCTGCGGACGACGCCTGCCATGCGGCGGATGGTGGCCGAGACGCGGCTGAGCCCGGCCGACCTGATCCTGCCCGCCTTCGTGCGCGAGGGGATCGCGGAGCCCCGGCCGATCGTCGCGATGCCCGGGGTGGTGCAGCACACGCGCGACACCCTGCGGAAGGCCGCGGTGGAGGCGCTGGAGGCCGGAGTCTCCGGGATCATGCTCTTCGGCGTGCCGGAGGACGAGAAGAAGGACGCGGCCGGCACGGCGGGGACCGACCCGGACGGGATCCTGCAGGTCGCGATCAGGGACGTGAGGGCGGAGGTCGGCGACGACCTCGTCATCATGTCCGACCTGTGCCTGGACGAGTACACCGACCACGGGCACTGCGGCGTCCTGGACGGCGAAGGGCGGGTCGACAACGACGCGACGCTGGAACGTTACGCCGAGATGGCCCAGGTGCAGGCCGACGCCGGCGTCCACGTCGTCGGGCCGTCCGGGATGATGGACGGCCAGGTCGGCGTCGTCCGGGACGCGCTGGACACCATCGGCAAGGAGGACGTGTCGATCCTCGCGTACACCGCGAAGTACTCCTCCGCCTTCTACGGCCCCTTCCGCGAGGCCGTCGGCTCCTCCCTGCAGGGCGACCGCAAGACCTACCAGCAGGACCCCGCCAACCTCCGCGAGTCGCTGCGCGAACTCGCGCTGGACCTGGAGGAGGGCGCCGACATGGTCATGGTGAAGCCCGCCGGCCTCTACCTCGACGTGCTCGCGAAGGTCGCCGACGCCGTGGACGTGCCCGTCGCCGCGTACCAGATCAGTGGCGAGTACGCGATGGTCGAGGCCGCCGCCGAGAAGGGCTGGATCGACCGCGACCGGGCCATCCTGGAGACGCTGACCGGGATCAGGCGCGCCGGCGCCCAGATGATCCTGACCTACTGGGCCACCGAGGTCGCCCAGAAGCTCGGGCGTCCGTTCAGCGCTTGATCAGCATCTCCACCATGCGCGACATGCCGTCCTCCGCGTGCCCCTCGTCGATCGCACGGTCCACGAGGGTCAGGAGCGGCTCGAACAGCTCCGTGCTGACCCCCTGAGCCTTGAACGTCTCGATGAAGTTCGGGAACGCCGCCTGGCTGACGGCGAGGCTGGAGACATCGGTCAGGTGCCTGCCCGAGTCGATGTCCCGGGCGATCGCGGGGACGCCGCCGAGCATCGCCGAGATCCAGGGGACCAGCAGCTCGGCGTACTCCTCCGCGCCGATGTTCTCCGTACGGACCAGGGCCAGCGCCTGCATCACGCCGGAGAACATCCCGTACATGCCGGTGAGCAGGCCGATGTCGTACAGCGCCGCCAGGCCCGCGTCCGGGCCCGTCCATCTGGTGCCCCCGAGCACGGCCAGGGTCGGGCGGTGGATCTCGTACGCCTCCTCGTCACCGCTGTAGAAGACGTACGCCGCCGGGGTCGCGATCATCTGCGGGACGGCCATGATGCCGCCGTCGACGTACCGGGCGCCGAGCCCCGTGACGCGGGCGGAGAGCGCGCGGGCCTGCTCCGGCGTCCCGTTGGTGAGGTTGACCAGGGTCTTCCCGGCGACCTCGGGGCCGAGGGTGGTGAGGAGCTCGTCGACGTTGTCGTTCGTCATCAGACACAGAACCACCAGCGGGCTCTCCGCCACCGCCTCCCGGGCCGTGGCGGCCGGCCGCGCGCCCTGGGCGACGAGGGGGCCGGTCTTGGCCGGGGAACGGTTCCAGACGGTGACCGGGTGGCCCACCCGCAGGAAGGCGGCGGCGAGGGCCGAGCCCATCATGCCCAGGCCGAGGACGGAGACGGGGGCGGAGGAGGCGGTGGACCCGGGCGTGGGCCCGGGCGTGGAGAGGGGTGTGGGCCTGGGCGTGGACATGGGTGTGGGCCTGGATGTGGACATGGGTGTGCTCCCGGGGGGAGAGGAATCGGAGGTTCGAGCCGGTGCCCGGCTCGTTTTCGATCCTTCTCCGGGACCGTTCGTCCCACAAGTACCGACTTATTCGTCAGCTACGCACCGATTGGTAAGCAAGAGCGGGGCGGCGCACCCTGGAAGTACCTCAGGAGGTGGTCCTCATGATGCACACGCTCGTCGGATGGCACGTCGAGATGGAGTTCGAGGAGGACGGTGACCGGACGAGGGCGGCCGCCATGGTGCGGCTGGGCGACGGCACCGAGTTCCGCGCCCAGGGCAACGCCCACCGGCACCCGTCCGACCCGGAGCAACTGCGGGTCGGGGAGGAGATCGCGGGCGCTCGCGCGCTCATGGATCTCGCGTCTCAGCTGCTCCAGAAGGCCCACGTCGAGATCGACGAGGTGTCGGGTCGGACGTCCCGCCCGGTCCACTGACCGGCGCCACGCGACGCGAAGGCCCCGGCACGGCGGAAACCGCGCCGGGGCCTTCCCGTTCAGCCGATCAGAGGCGCTCAGCCGATCAGAGGCGCTCGGGCGATCAGAGGCGCTCGGGCGTCCGGATGCCCAGGAGAGCCATGCCCTGGTGGAGCGTGCGGGCCGTCAGGTCGCAGATGAGCAGGCGGTTCTCCGCGACCTCCTGCGCCGGCTCCGGCTTGATCACCGGGCACTGGTCGTAGAACGTCGTGTACAGCGACGCCAGTTGGTACAGGTAGGCCGCCAGCTTGTGCGGGGCGAACTCGGCGGCCGCCTCGGTCACCGTCTCGCCGAACTGGTCCAGGTGCAGGCCGAGCGCGCGCTCCGCCGGGGCCAGCTCCAGCTCCGGGTGGGCGAGCGGCACACGGTCGCCCGCCTTGCCGAAGATCGACTTGATACGCGCGTACGCGTACTGGAGGTACACCGACGTGTCGCCGTTCAGCGACACCATCTGGTCCAGGTCGAACTTGTAGTCCCGCGCCGCCGACGTCGACAGGTCCGCGTACTTCACCGCGCCGATGCCGACCTGGGCACCCCGCTCGGCGATCTCGTCCTCGGTCAGGTCGCGCGCCTTCTCCCGCACCACGGACGCGGCCCGGTCGATCGCCTCGTCCAGCAGGTCCACCAGCCGGACCGTCTCGCCCTCACGGGTCTTGAACGGCTTGCCGTCCTTGCCGAGGACCGTGCCGAAGGCCAGCTGGACCGCCTGCACGTCCTCGTTCAGCCAGCCGGCCCGGCGGGCGGTCTCGAAGACCATCTTGAAGTGCAGGGACTGCCGGGCATCCACCACGTACAGCAGGGTCGACGCCTTCAGGTTCCGCACCCGGTCGCGGATCGCCGACAGGTCCGTCGCCGCGTAGCCGTAGCCGCCGTCGGACTTCTGGACGATCAGCGGCGTCGGGTTCCCGTCCGGGCCCTTGACGTCGTCGAAGAAGACACACAGGGCGCCCTCGGAACGGACCGCGACGCCCGACTCCTCCAGGATGCGGCAGGTCTCCGCCAGCATGTCGTTGTACCCGGACTCGCCGACGATGTCCGCGTCCCGGATGTCCATGTCCAGCTTCTCGAAGACCGAGAAGAAGTAGATCTTCGACTCGTCCACGAACTTCTGCCACATGGCCAGCGTCCGCGGGTCCCCGGCCTGGAGGTCGACCACCCGGCGGCGCGCCCGCGTCTTGAACTCCTCGTCGGAGTCGAAGAACTTGCGCGCGGCCTTGTAGAGCCGGTCGAGGTTCGACATGGCCTCTTCGCCGGACACCTCGGCGTCCTTGTGGTCCAGCTCGTGCGGGTGCTCCTCCAGATACTGGATGAGCATGCCGAACTGGGTGCCCCAGTCGCCGATGTGGTGGCGGCGGACCACCGTCTCGCCCGTGAACTCCAGGATCTCGACCATCGCGGCACCGATCACGGCCGACCGCAGGTGGCCGACGTGCATCTCCTTGGCCACGTTCGGCTGGGCGTAGTCGATCACCGTCGTGCCCGCGTTCTCCGCGAACGGCACACCGAGCCGGGCGTCGGCGGCGCGCGCGGCCAGCGTCCGGACGATCGCCTCGTCGGTGACCGTGATGTTCAGGAAGCCGGGGCCCGAGACCTCGATCTCCTTCAGCACGTCGTTCGCCGGGATACCGGCCACGACCTGCGTCGCCAGCTCACGCGGATTGCCCTTGAGCTTCTTGGCGAGCGCCAGGATGCCGTTGGCCTGGAAGTCGGCCCGGTCGCTTCGTCGCAGCAGCGGGTCGGCGGAACCGGCCTCCGGCAGAGCTGCCGTGAGACCTTCCGCGAGACGCTGCTGCACGGTCGAAGCGAGGGAAGGGACCGAGGCCATGAGCTTCCGTTCCTGTCGGTGGTTCAGTGGTGGGCTATATCGCTTGTCAAGTGTCCCATGGGCGGGCAACGTGTTTTCTCCCCCTGTGGACAACCCCGGGCTGTGGACAACCTCGGAGCGGGCCCTTCCGTCTGGGAGAATGACTGACGTAAGGCTGCAAGGCTTTCGAGGGACCAAGGAAGAAGGACGTACCGACCGTGGCTCAGAGCAGCACCGAGACCGACTGGGTCTCCCGTTTCGCGGACGAGGTCATCGCCGAGTCGGAGCGACGTGCGCCTGGCAAACCGGTCGTCGTCGCCTCCGGACTCTCCCCCTCCGGCCCCATCCACCTGGGCAACCTCCGCGAGGTCATGACCCCGCACCTGGTCGCCGACGAGGTCCGGCGGCGCGGGCACGAGGTCCGGCACCTGATCTCCTGGGACGACTACGACCGGTACCGCAAGGTGCCGAACGGCGTCGCGGGCATCGACGACTCCTGGGGCGAGCACATCGGCAAGCCGCTGACGTCCGTGCCCGCCCCCGCCGGCTCGCCGCACGCGAACTGGGCCGAGCACTTCAAGGCCGCCATGGTCGAGGCGCTCGCCGAACTGGGCGTGGAGTACGACTCGATCAGCCAGACGGAGCAGTACACCGCGGGCACCTACCGCGAGCAGATCCTGCACGCCATGAAGCACCGCGGCGACATCGACGCCATCCTCGACCAGTACCGGACGAAGAAGACGCCGAAGAAGCAGTCGCAGAAGCCCGTCGACGCCGCCGAGCTGGAGGCCGAGGCAGGCTCCGGCGCGGCCGACGAGGACGACGGCTCCGGCGGCACCGGCGGCTACTACCCGTACAAGCCGTACTGCGGCCGCTGCGAGAAGGACCTGACCGCCGTCACGTCGTACGACGACGAGACCACCGAGCTCGCCTACACCTGCACGGCATGCGGCTTCGCCGAGACCGTCAAGCTGAGCGAGTTCAACCGCGGCAAGCTGGTCTGGAAGGTCGACTGGCCCATGCGCTGGGCGTACGAAGGCGTCATCTTCGAGCCGTCCGGCGTCGACCACTCCTCGCCCGGCTCGTCCTTCGTCGTCGGCGGCCAGATCGTCCGCGAGATCTTCGACGGCGTCCAGCCCATCGGACCCATGTACGCCTTCGTCGGCATCAGCGGCATGGCCAAGATGTCCTCCTCGCGCGGCGGCGTACCCACCCCGGCCGACGCGCTGAAGATCATGGAGGCGCCGCTGCTGCGCTGGCTCTACGCCCGCCGCAGGCCCAACCAGTCCTTCAAGATCGCCTTCGACCAGGAGATCCAGCGGCTGTACGACGAGTGGGACAAGCTGGAGGCCAAGGTCGCCGACGGCACCGTGCTGCCGGCGGACGCCGCCGCGCACACCCGCGCCGCCCGCACCGCCGCCGGCGAGCTGCCCCGCACGCCTCGGCCGCTGCCCTACCGCACGCTCGCCTCGGTCATGGACATCACCGCCGGCCACGACGAGCAGACCCTCCGGATCCTCACCGAACTGGACCCGGAGCAGCCCGTCACCTCCCTCGACGAGGTCCGGCCCCGCCTGGACCGCGCCGAGAACTGGATCACCACCCAGGTCCCGGCCGACCAGCGCACCATCGTCCGCGACGAGCCCGACACCGAGCTCCTCGGCTCCCTCGACGACGAGGGCCGCGAATCCCTGCGCCTCCTCCTGGAGGGCCTGGACACCCACTGGTCCCTCGACGGCCTCACCACCCTCGTCTACGGCGTGCCGAAGGTCATGGCCGGGCTCGACCCCGAGGCCAAGCCGACCCCCGAGCTGAAGGTCGCCCAGCGCTCCTTCTTCGCCCTGCTCTACAAGCTCCTCGTCAGCCGCGAGACCGGGCCCCGCCTGCCCACGCTGCTCCTCGCGGTCGGCGCCGGACGCGTGCGCAAGCTGCTCGGCGCGTAACCGTCGGCACGGCAAGGGCCGCCGCCGGGATACCGGGGGCGGCCCTTTTCGGTGCCAAGCGTTCGGTGCCAAGCCTTTGGTGGCCGGTGGCCGGTGGGCCGGTAGGTCAGCGGGCCGATCGCCCGGCGGGCGGTCTGAGCCCTGACCCGCCACCGGTCACGGAATGTGGTTCTCCGCCATCTCCTGCTCAAGACGGTGACGGAGTTGCGGAGTCAACTCCCTCAGGATCGACGCGCTCCGCGGATGCCGCACGCCGTACATGTCGCTGAGCCGTATGTCGAGCTGCTCGGCGTTAGGGAAATCCTGCCGCTCCTCGACGTAGTCCCACATCGCCTTGTAGGCCGCCTCCGCGAACTCGTCCGCGGGCGGCTCCGGCTCGACGTACTCCGGGTACTCCTCGAAGTGCTCCGGCCCCTGCTCCTGCCGGGGACCGGGGATCGAAAGCTCCTCCGGGCCGTACGGCACCGCCACCGGCGTCGGCTCCAGGCCCTCCACGATCTGCGGCGCGTAAGCCCCCTCGTACGCCTCCGGCGGCAGCTGCTGCGCCTGGAACCACGGGCTGTCGTGGTTCGGCTCCTGCTCCGGTCCGCCGGACTCCGCTCCCTGCGGCCCCTGCGGCCCCTGCGTCTGCGGCTGCTGCTGGTGCGGCGGCTGTTGCTGGGTCGCCCCCTGCGGCAGCTGCGGAGCCATCGGCGTCATCGGCGTCATCTGCGCCGGCGCCGGGATCGCCTCGGGCTGCGCGACCACCGGTTGCGGCGGCAGCAGCACCGGCTCCACACCCGCCGCCGCGAGCCCCGCCGCGGCCGTCTCCGCCAGCGGCACACCGTACTTCGCCAGCCGCAGCGGCATCAGCGCCTCCACCGGCGCCTTCCGGCGCCACGCACGGCCGAACCGTGCCTGCAACCGTGCCTGGTAGATCAGCCGGTCCTGCTCCAGCTTGATCACCTGCTCGTACGACCGCAGCTCCCACAGCTTCATCCGCCGCCACAGGCGGAACGTCGGCACCGGCGACAGCAGCCAACGCGTCAGCCGCACACCCTCCATGTGCTTGTCGGCGGTGATGTCGGCTATGCGACCCACCGCGTGACGGGCCGCCTCCACCGCCACCACGAACAGCACGGGGATCACCGCGTGCATCCCCACACCCAGCGGGTCGGGCCACGCCGCGGCGCCGTTGAACGCGATCGTCGATGCCGTCAGCACCCACGCCGTCTGCCGCAGCAGCGGGAACGGGATCCGGATCCAGGTCAGCAGCAGATCCAGTGCCAACAGCACACAGATACCCGCGTCGATGCCGATCGGGAAGAAGTACGAGAAGTCGCCGAAGCCCTTCTCCACGGCGAGCTCGCGCACAGCTGCGTACGAACCCGCGAAACCGATACCGGCGATGATCACCGCACCGGCGATCACCACACCGATCAGCACCTTGTGCGTGCGTGTCAGCTGCACCGCGGCCACCCGCGATCCCCTCCCGTCAATCCACATCTCGCGGGCACAGCGTGGCACACGCGTGAGGAGCCCGGCCCTCGGGGGAGGGACAGGCTCCTCGAAAACACGTGCAAATACGGGTGTACGCGACGCCCGGCGGCTTCTCGACCTACTTGTTGGCCGCCGCGACCGCCGCCACGGCCTCCTTCGACGCCTTCACCGCGCCGTCCAGGACCGTCTTGTCCGAGGGGGTGTCGGCGCCCGCGTAACCGGCGCCGTTGTACGTCAGCAGCACCAGCACATTGCCCGTACGCGCCACGACCGAGGCGTACTTGAAGTCTTCGTCCGTCTTCTTCAGGTCGTACGCCACCGTCGTCGACTGGTCACCGATGCCCGACCCGTCCGCCGTCCGCAGCTTCTTCGCGCCCTCGGTCGCCTGCAGCTTGGCGAGCTCCTTGGCGAAGTTGTCCTGGGCGCGCTTCTCGCCGCTGCCGAGGGAGGCGTCCGACGCGTAACGGTAGAAGGAGACGTCGAGCCAGCGGTACTGCGAGCCCTTCACGCCCTTGTCGTCCAGGCCGTTCCACGAGCAGCCGCCGCGACTCGTGGCGTCGCTCGTCGCCGTCGCCGTACCGTTCTTCGCCTTCGCCTTCGGCACCAGGCTCGCCGTCGTCTTCGCGGAGATCGCCTTGCAGACCTCGGGCAGCTTCGCGAACTTCGCGGGCTCGACCGTCTTCGTCGGCGTGGGGCTCGGAGTCGACGACGCCGAACCCTTGCCCTTGTCCGGCGTGTCCGCACCGCCGTCGGAGTCCGAGGAGCAGCCGGCGACGACGAGCATCACCGGGACGGCTGCGCAGGCGAGTATGCGGGTGAGTCGCGGGGCTGATCGGTGCATGGTTCCTTCAGTCGCTTGTCGTACGGTCCGGGTTCCGGGTCCGGCGCGGGTGCGGTCGGGAGGGAGGTACGCCGACACGTTACGTGGTCCGGGAGCGGTCACGGAGTGAGTCCGTACGCCCGCCGAACGCCTCCGGGACGGCTACTCCTCCAGCCGCTCGGCGAGCAGCCGGGCCAGGTTCCGGGCCTTTTCCTGCAGTTCCTGGCTGTCCGGGGCCTCCGCGGAACCCGTCGTCTGCTCGACGTACTCGACCGTCACGATCACGTTGGATGTGCGGAACACCACGCTCACGGTGCGGTGCCGGCCGTTCGCGCCGCCCGCGCTGAGCGCGTCGTCGAGGAAGGCGACCTGCCCGAGACCCTCCAGGACGCGGGGCTCGAGACCGGTGGTGGGCGTGCCGGAGGGGGTGCCGCTGGAGTCGGTGGGCGTTTCCGGCGGCGGCCCGGTGGGGGTCGTGGCGCCGCTCGGGCTGCCGCCCGCCGGGGCGTCCGGATTGGTCGGGGTGGTCGCGGCGTCCGTGGTGCTGGAGGTGGTCGCGGCGCTCGGGTCGCCCGGGGCACCCGGGTTGCCGCTCTCCGTGCCCGTCGACGGGCTCGACGGCGTGCCGCTCGGGGTCGTCCCGGTGGGGCTCGGGGGCGGCTGCGGAAGGTCCGCCGCCACCTGCTTGCGCGAGAACACCTCCTGCGCGCTGTCGTCGTCGCTGACCGTCGGGTCGTACGACACCACCCGCTCGATGTCGAGCCGCAGCCGGTGCATCGCGTCGGGCGTATCGGCCTTCCAGCTGCAGCCGACACGACGGTCGGTGTCGTACGTGACGGCGGCCGCGCCGCGGTACACCGCTTCCCGCTCGTCGTCCGGGAGCAGGGTGGCGCCCGGGAGCAGGTCGCGGAGGGTGTTCTGCGGGATCGCGCCGCAGGGCTCGAAGAGGGTGCGGTAGCGGCCGGGGGGCGCGGCGGGAGCGGCCGGACCTGCCTTGGAGTCGACGGCACCGGTGTCGGATCCGCTGCCCGAGGAGCATCCGGTGAGCCCCAGGACGAGCGCCGCGCCGAGCGCTGCCAGACCGGGTACGTACGCCTGTCGTTGCACGCTCTCAGGCTCCCTTCTCCCGAAGACTTCCCCGAAAACCCTTTGCCGCCGGAGACCGGTCGGTGGACACAATGTCTATCGCACGCGCTGCCGTCGATGCCGGTCCGTCGTCACCTGTACGGGCCTTGGAACCGGTTTTTGCGTTATCAGGCTTACTGGGGGAATTGAGGAAGTATGTCGTATGTAGAGGTACCGGGTGCGAAGGTGCCCATCCGGATGTGGACCGATCCTTCCATGATCGACGACGGCGCGATGCGCCAGCTCCACAACGTGGCCACGCTCCCGTGGATCAAGGGCCTGGCCGTGATGCCGGACGTGCACTACGGCAAGGGTGCGACGGTCGGCTCGGTGATCGCGATGGGCGGGGCGGTGTGCCCGGCGGCTGTGGGTGTGGACATCGGCTGCGGGATGTCGGCGGTGAAGACGTCGCTGACGGCGAACGACCTGCCGGGGGATCTGTCGCGGCTGCGGTCGAAGATCGAGCAGGCGATTCCGGTGGGGCGGGGGATGCACCGGGAGATGGTGGACCCGACGCGGCTCTATCAGTTCCCCACGGCGGGGTGGGGCGATCTGTGGTCGCGGTTCGACGGGATCGCGGAGTCGGTCAAATTCCGTCACGAACGCGCCGAGAAGCAGATGGGAACGCTAGGCAGTGGCAATCATTTTGCTGAAGTTTGTCTAGATATGTCCGGTTCGGTGTGGCTCATGCTGCACTCGGGGTCGCGCAACATCGGCAAGGAGCTCGCCGAACACCACATCGGTGAGGCGCAGAAGCTGCCCCACAACCAGGGGCTCGTCGACCGTGACCTCGCGGTCTTCGTCGCGGACACCCCGCAGATGGCCGCGTACCGCAACGACCTCTTCTGGGCGCAGGAGTACGCGAAGTACAACCGCGCGGTGATGATGGCGCTCTTCCAGGAGGTTCTCCGCCGGGAGTTCCGCAAGGCGAAGGTGGCCTTCGAGCCGGTGATCTCCTGCCACCACAACTACGTGGCGGAGGAGCGGTACGAGGGGATGGACCTGCTGGTCACCCGTAAGGGCGCGATCCGGGCCGGCTCCGGCGAGTTCGGGATCATCCCGGGCTCGATGGGCACCGGTTCGTACATCGTGAAGGGGCTCGGCAACGAGGCCGCGTTCAACTCGGCCTCGCACGGCGCCGGTCGGAAGATGAGCCGGAGTGCGGCGAAGAGGCGCTTCTCCACGCGGGACCTGGAGGAGCAGACGCGGGGAGTGGAGTGCCGGAAGGACTCCGGTGTCGTGGACGAGATCCCCGGCGCGTACAAGCCGATCGAGAAGGTGATGGAGCAGCAGCGGGACCTGGTCGAGGTCGTCGCGAAGCTGAAGCAGGTCATCTGCGTGAAGGGTTGACGCCCGCGGTCTTCGCGGGAGGGAGGGGCCGGTGCCGAGCACCGGCCCCTCCCTCGCGTGCGAGCGCCCGCTCAGAGCTCGCGGTGGACCTTGGTGTTGGAGGCCTGGGCTCGGGGGCGGACCACCAGGAGGTCGATGTTGACGTGTGGGGGGCGGGTGCAGGCCCAGGTGATGGTGTCGGCGACGTCGTCCGCGGTGAGGGGGGCGGCTACGCCCGCGTAGACCTTGGCGGCCTTGTCGGTGTCGCCGCGGAAGCGGGTGGAGGCGAACTCGTCGGTCTTGACCATGCCCGGGGCGATCTCGATGACGCGGACCGGGGTGCCGACGATCTCCAGGCGGAGGGTCTCCGCGATGACGCGGGCGCCGTTCTTGGCGGCGACGTAGCCGGCGCCGCCTTCGTAGGTGGCGTGGCCGGCGGTGGAGGAGAGGACGACGACCGTGCCGTCTCCGCTCGCGGTGAGGGCGGGGAGCAGGGCCTGGGTGACGTTGAGGGTGCCGAGGACGTTGACCTCGTACATCTGGCGCCAGTCGTCGGGGTCGCCGGTGGCGACGGGGTCGGCGCCGAGGGCGCCGCCGGCGTTGTTGACGAGGACGGAGATCGTCCGGAAGGCCGTGGCGAAGGTCTGGACGGCCTCGCGGTCGGTGACGTCGAGGGCGTACGACGTGGCCTGGTGGCCGGCCTCGTTGAGCTCGGCGGCGAGGGCCTCGATGCGGTCCTTGCGGCGGGCGGTGAGGACGACGCGGTAGCCGGCGGCGGCGAGCTGCTTGGCGGTGGCGGCGCCGATGCCGCTGCTCGCTCCCGTGACGACGGCGATGGGGGTACCGGCGGCGGTCATGACGTGCTCCTCGCGCATGTGGTCGATTGTGTCGATCGCCCGGTCAGGATAGATCCGGGCGCTCTGTGGCCCGATCAGGGCTCCGGTGAGGTCCCGGCGGCTGGGGCGGTCCGGGACACGCTGGCTGAGGGTTAGTCACACCATGTGGTGATTCGTCGGTATCTTCTCGGTATGAGTGCGATGCGCAAGGCTGTGCTCGGCGCGGTTCTCGCGGCGGTGGTGGTGGTCGGGACGGGCGCGGGCGCCCGTGCCGTGGGGGCTGAGGCCGATCTGGCCCACCATGGCCGGCTCTCCTTGTGGGAGGGGCGGATCGGGGTCTGGCTGGTGAGTGAGAACCACGGGCCCTCGGACGTGTCCCAGGCGACGGTGCGCCTGGCGTTCTCCGAGCCGATGGCGGGCGGGCAGGAGCTGCCGCCGTCCTGCCTCTGGGGGAGCGATCGGATGGTCGTCTGCCGTACGGGTGAGCTGCGGGCCGCGGGGGCGGTGGAGGAGTTGGCGCTGGACCTGCGGACGGCGGGGTCTCCGGACGAGGTGGTCGTCGACATCTCCACGGTCTGGACCGACGGGACCGTCGACGGGAACCCGAGGAACGACCGGCATCGGGTTCTCGTGCTGGCCACGGGTGATCCGTACGTCTTCTGAGCCCCGGGTCAGTAGGCGTAGCCGTCGGGGCGGACCAGCAGTGTCGTGCGGCGGGTCGGGTCGGGCCAGGTGGCCCGTACGACGCGGGTCGGTGTGGTCGGGGCGGCGGGGAGGTGCGCGGGCGCGCCTTCCGGTGTGATGAGGACGAACTCGCCCGCGCGCAGCAGTTCGTAGAGCCTGCCTTCGCGCAGTCTCAGGTCCGGGACGCGTCGGTGGTCCCGGCCGTAGTCGATGCCGACGCCGCTGATCATGCCCATGGCCTTGCGGGAGGCGGCGGGCACCTTGTCGAGCAGGTGGGCGGCGACGGTGCGGAGGGTGCGCAGGAGAGGGCCGCGGGCCATGGCGAGGCGGACGATGGCGCCGCTGCTGCGGAGCACCGCCGCGCCGACGGGGTGGCGTTCGGTCTGGTAGCTGTCGAGGAGGGCCTCGGGGTCGGGGGCGTCGCCGTGCAGGACCGCGGCGAGCTTCCAGGAGAGGTTGGCGGCGTCCTGGAGGCCGGTGTTCATGCCCTGGCCGCCGGCGGGGGAGTGGACGTGGGCCGCGTCGCCGGCGAGGAAGACGCGGCCGACGCGGTAGGAGGGGGCCTGGCGTTCGTCGCTGTGGAAGCGGGAGATCCAGCGGGCGTCGTGCATGCCGTAGTCGGTGCCGAAGGCGAGGCGGGTGATGGTGCGGAGTTCGTCGAGTTCGACGGGCTCGCTGTCGGGGACCTGGCGGGTGCGGTTCCAGCCCATGACGCGGTACCAGCCGTCGCCGAAGGGGGCGATGAAGGCGAAGGCGTCGTCCACGCCGTTGACGCGGAGCAGCTCCTCGGGTTCTTCGGCGAGGCGGACGTCGGCGAGGACGAGGGAGCGGATCACCGCCGTGCCGGGGAAGGGCAGGCCGAGTGCTGTCCGGACGGCGCTGCGGACGCCGTCGGTGCCGACGAGATAGCGGGCGCGGAGGGTGGTGGGGGTGCCGTCGGCGTCGGTGACGTCGGCGGTGACCCGGTCGGTGTCCTGGTGGAGTCCGCGCAGTTCCGTGCCGTACCGGATGTCCACACCTGTGGACCGGGCGCGGTCTTCGAGGGCGCGCTCGACTTCGTACTGGGGGGTGACCAGGAGGTAGGCGAAGCGGGACGGCAGGCGGCTCATGTCGAGGGAGGGGTGGCCGAAGAGTCGTAGCCGGGTGATGGGGGTGCCGGTCGCGACGAGCGGGTCGGCGAGGCCCCGGGCGTCGAGCTGCTCCAGGGTGCGGGCGTGCACGGCGAAGGCCCGGGTGATGTTGCTGATGCCCTGGGGGCGCCGTTCGAGGAGTGTGACGTGGAGGCCCGCGGCGGCGAGGTCGCCGGCGAGGAGCATGCCGGTGGGGCCCGCGCCGACGACGAGGACGTCGGTGTCCTGGTGGTTCATGGCTGCCTCCTGCTGGCTGCGTGTGCCATCAACGGTTGTTGGCCAACGTGTGTTGGTCAACGCTTGTTGGCAACGGTAGAACCGTCCACCCTGGCGCGTCAACACCCGTTGGCCTACAGTTGTTGGCATGACGACCGCCCGCCGCTCCGACGCCACCCGCGCCGCGATCCTCGAAGCCGCCCGCGACCACTTCGCGTCCGACGGCTACGAGCGCGCCACCATCCGCGCCATCGCCCGTGACGCCGGAATCGATCCGTCGATGGTGATGCGCTACTACGGCAGCAAGGAAGGGCTGTTCACCGCGGCGTCCGACTTCGAGCTGGCCCTTCCCGAACTCGCCGCGCTGCCCTCCCAGCACATCGGCGCGGTCCTGGTCCGGCACTTCCTCGAACGCTGGGAACGGGACGACGTGCTGACCGCGCTCCTGCGCGTCGGGGTCACCAACCCCGCGGGCGTCGAGCGGATGCAGACGATCTTCGCGGAGCAGCTCGGGCCGATCACCCGCGGTGTCTGCCCGGACCCGGCCGAGGCGCCGCGCCGCGCCGCGCTGGTCGCCTCGCAGATCCTCGGCATGGCGCTCACCCGCTACGTGCTGCGGTTCCCGCCCGCGGCCGAGATGTCCACGGACGAGATCGTCGCCTGGCTGGCGCCGACGATCCAGCGCTACCTGACGGCCCCGGAGCCGTAGTCCGTCGACCCTGGTGGCCGGAATCGGGGCCGAGGGCCGGGGGTTGTGCGCTCGGGGGCCCGGGCTGTGCGCTCGGGGGTCCGGGGCTGTGCACTCGGTCAGTGGGTCGCCGCGCCGCCGAACTCGCGCAGCGCGTCGGAGACGATCGCCTCCAGGCGGGCGTGGTGGGCGCCTCGCCAGTACACCCGCTCGCACCGCGTACAGCTGGCGAAGACGTCGTACGTCTTCTCCGTGCCCTGCTCCAGGCGCTCGCGCACCGCGTCCTTGTCGGCGTCGGTCAGCGGCCCGTTGCAGGCGGTGCACCGGGTCCAGGGCGCCAGGTGCGGTGCGAACCGCTCCAGTACGTCACGGAGTTGGTCGTCGGGCTGGTCGCTGTACACATAGGCGCCCGCCCACAGCTCCCGGCGGCGCAGCAGCCCCCGGTCCCTTGAGAGCATCACGCGCTGCTCCTGAGCGGAGAGCGTCGCCAGCGCCGGGTCCCCGATGTCCGCGCTCTCGTACGCAGCGTCCACCCCGAGGAGTCGCAACCGCCGCGCGAGCGTGCCCAGATGTACGTCGAGGAGGAACCGGAGCGGGGCGCCGGGCACCGACTGGGGGCGCTCGACCTCCTCGACCTCGACCGCCTCGCCGACGGCCGGCACGTGGGAGGCGTCCACCGGGTGCCCGTCGACCAGGAGCCGGCCGGCTTCCGTCAGCGGCACACCCAGCGACTCCACGACATGGCCGAGCGTCGAGACGCCGTCGGTGGTCACGGCGGTGCGTCCCGCGCGGCGATCCGTCGAGACGAAGAGCCGCAGGCGGGGCGCGAAGCTGATCTGGATCTCCGGTCCGTTCACGGGGACAGGATCTCACCGCGGTCCGCCGCGCGGCCAGGCATTTCGGTCCGAGCCGTCCGGCCACGGTGCTGCCGGGTGCTGCCGGGTGGTGCCGGTGGTGCCGGTGGTGCCGGGTGGTGCCGGGTGGTGCCGAGGTGGCCCGGGTGGTGTCGGGGCGGCGGGGCGACATGTCCGCGAGTGGCCGCCGCCCGCCAACCCTGAAACATCCCTGAGGCCCTGCGGTACCGTCCCCGCATGAAGATCGTCGACCTCGAACCCGGCGACCCGCGCCTGGAATCCGAGCTGCTTCCCGTCCTGCGCGAACTGCGCCCGCACCTCACGCCGGAACTCTTCCGCGACGTCTACCGCGAAGGCCACGCCCAAGGCCTGCGCTTCAGCGCCGCGTACACCGAGGACGGCGTCTGCGCGGGTGTCGCCGGGTGGCGGATCGTCGCCAACACCGGCGCGATCCGCAAGCTCTACGTCGACGACCTCGTCACCGCGTCGACCGTCCGCTCGACCGGCGTCGGTCACGCACTGCTGACCTACCTGGAGCGGCACGCGCGCGCCACCGGCTGTCACGAGCTCAACCTGGACTCCGGCACCCACCGCACCGCCGCCCACCGCTTCTACCTGCGCGAGCGCCTCGACATCGTCGCCTTCAACTTCGCCAAGGAACTCACCTCCCCGGACGACTAGGCAGAGGGCAGGACCTCGGCGTTCAGGTCCAGGCGCCAGTCGTTGCAGTGCAGGGGATGGCCCGGCGGGTACTCCAGCTCGCACTCGCCGCGAAGCTCGAATCCGGCCTTGCGGCAGACCGCGTTCGACGGCCCGTCGGCCGTCGACGGGAAGGCGTGCAGGTGGCGGTGGGTGTGCTCGGCGCGGGCCAGCGCGGCCACCGCGCGCGTGGCGGCCGTCGCCACACCCCGCCCCTGGGAACCGGGCAGCACCGTCCAGCCCGTCTCGTACACCAGCTCCCCGTCCCAGGTCTGTTCCCAGAAGCCGATGCTGCCGGCCGCGACCTCCTCGGGGACCAACACGATCCGGAACATCCGGCCCGTACTGGTCCGTTCGGCGCTCAGATTCACGTAGCGCCGGTGGCGCTTCCGCAGCGCTTCCTCGGTCTCCGGGCCGCCCAGGTGTGCCATGAGCTCCGGGGCGTTCATGGCGCGCAGCAGCCCGAAGTCGTCCTCGGACCACGGTTCGAGACGTATCGGGGAGGCGTTCGGAGGCGCGGCGTTCGGAGGCGCGGCGTTCGGACGCGAGACGTTTGAAGGGGCGGGGTTCGACGGGTCGGGGTTCGAGGAGGCGGGGTCCATGGGCGCACTGTAGGTCAGGGGTCCGACACCCTTCGGGTGTACGCGGTGGGCGGCACCCCGACCGTCGCCGTGAAGTCCCGTACGAGGTGGGCCTGATCGCTGTAGCCCAGCTCGGCCGCGAGGCCCGCCCAGTCCGGGGAGCCCTGGGGTCCGGTGGCCTCGGCGCGCTCCAGGGCCTCGTGGATGCGGTAGCGGAGGATGACCCACTTCGGCCCGACGCCCACGTGGTGGGCGAACAGCCGCTGGAGGGAGCGGCTCGACAGCCCTGCCGCGCGGGCCAGTTCGGAGACGCGGCGGATCGACCGGTCCGTGCGGGCCAGCTGCACCAGCTCCATGGCCTGCGTCGCCTGCGGATCGGGTGCGGGGCCGTGGGCGAGGAGGAAGGCGTCGAGCGCCGCCACGCGCGCGTGGTCGGACTCCGGGCCGAGTACGGCCTCCAGGGAGGCGGCACCGGCGTCCGTGAAGACCTCGTCGAGCGGGACGCGTCGGCCCGTCCACTCCGACACCGGCCAGGCGGGGGCGAAGGGCCGGAAGCCGCCCGGGCGGAACTGGATGCCGCAGACCCGGCCCACGCCCGTGAGCTTCTTCGTGAAGAGGTCGAGGCCGATGCCGGAGAGCTCCGCGAGGGTGGTTGTCCTTTCGGGGGCGGCCGGGCGCCTTTCGCGCCTTTCGGGTCCTGCGTGCCCTTCGTGTCCGGTGTGCCGGCTGAGTCCGCTGGGGCCGTCGTGGTTCGCCGGTCCGTCGCCGTCGCCGTCGCCGCCGCCGTTGCCTGCGACTTCGTCGTATCGCTGGAAGACGATGTTCACCGACGGGTGCGGGACGACATGGCTCGCGTAGGGCACGGAGAGGTCCCAGTCGATGAGCCAGTAGTGCTCCAGGTACGGGCGCAGGTCCGGTGCCGGGTCGTGACGGCGGAACCGGACCCGGGCGAGGAGTTCGGCTGCGTCGACGATTCCCCGGGTGTCACGACGTGGACCGGCGGCAGTCATGTCGGGAGCCTAGGCGGAGCCTCGGACAGCGGGGTGCGACGCGGCGTTCGCCGCTCACGGCAGGCGGCCCGCGGAGCCCACCGAGAGGCTGGAGACGACCCTGCCGAAGGCGTCCTCCTCGGCCGGGGTCAGGGGCACGGTCTCCTGGGGGTGCCAGACCCGTTCCAACGGCACCGCCGGCCGTGCGTGGCGTGCGCCGCGCGCGCGGGAGCGGAGGCCGAGCGCCACCCACACGGCGGTGGATACGGCGAGCAGCCCGAAGAGGGTGACCACACGGGGGTCGGAGAACTGGCCGGGCAAGGTGGACATGGCTGACTCCGGGGAGCGAGGGCCGATGCGGGGGCGCGCCCTGGCAGGCGGCGCGCGCGCACGGCGCTGACGATTCCTACTGCTTCCTCCCGACCTGTTCAGTTAACACCACTGTGGGGGGCTTTCGGCAGAGGGTCCGGGTCCTACGTCCCGGGCGGGTGGGGGCGGGTCGTGGCTGGTGTATCGGCAGGCGTCGGTGGGTCGGAGGCCCTCTTGTGCGGGCCGGTGAAGCGCCGCAAGGTGTCGGGACAAGCAGGCGGGTTTCGGCCGGGGAGGGAGCAGCCGCATGTCGGAGACGAGGGCGTGGGGGTTCACCGACGACAGGGGTACGGCGCTGGAGGCCGTACGCGCGCCGGCGAGGGTGGCGGCCTATGTACGGGCCGGGGCGGCCCTGCTCGACCTGGGGGTGACGCCGGTCGCGGTGTACGGCTCCGGGCACGACGGCGACGCCCTCGACCCGGTCAAGGCCGGGCGGCTGGAATCGGCCGGGGTTCCGTACCTGGGGCCGGGGCGGAGCCTGGACGAGGCGCGGCTGCGGGCGCTGCGGCCCGAGCTGATCGTCGACGTGACGTACGACGGCAAGAGCGTGTACGCGCTGGACGAGGGGGTCGCGGAGCGGGTGGGTGCTCCGGTGGTGGCGCTCTCGGTGGGCAACGAACTGACGCTGGGCGCGATCATCGGGCGGTTCGGGGAGTTGGCGGAGGGGTTGGGTGGGGGCGGCGCGGTTGGTGGGGGCGGTGGTACGGGTGGGGGCGCGGGTGGGTCCGCTGGTTCGGGTGCCGATCCGGTGGCCGCTGCCGAGGAGGTGGTGCGGGGCGCGGCCGCGGGGGCGGACGTCCGGGTGCTCGCGCTCTCCGGGGCCGGTCCCGACCAGGTTCACCTCGCCCGGCCGCACGCCTGGCCGGAGCTTGCGCGGCTCCAGGAGCTCGGGGTGCGGTTGGTCGACCCCGGGCCGGGGCCCGGCGCGAACTGGCTGACGGGGGAGTGGGAGCGGGCGGTGGCGCTGGAGCCGGACCTTGTGCTGTACGACAGCCGGGCGAACGCGGTGGGGGCGGAGGCGTTGCCGTCGGTGGGGGGTGCGCGGGTGGCGCCGTGGAATCCGGAGACGCCGCCGAGTGGGGTGGCGCACGCCGCGTTCTTCCTGGAGCTTGCGGGGGCGTTGCGGGGCGGGGCGGGGCCCTCGGGGCGGGGCGGGGCGGAGCGGTGCGGGGCCTGAGCTGACCGTGCCCCCCGGGGGCGGGGCCTCGGCTGACCGTGCCTCCCGGGGCGGGGCCTGGGCTGGGCGGGCCCTGGGCGGGGGCCGGTCTCGTGGGTTGTGCCCACCCGTCCCGCCCTGCGGGACGATTGCCCACAACCGGGGGCTCCGTGCGGCGCCCGGCCCTGGGGCGCGTGCCCTGCGGGACGGTTGCCCACAACC
>NZ_JBIVDE010000009.1:36028-384208 GCF_044746945.1 Streptomyces sp. NPDC090127
CGGGGGCTCCCTGCGGCGCCCGGCCCTGGGGCGCGTGCCCTGCGGGACGGTTGCCCACAACCGGGGGCTCCGTGCGGCGCCCGGCCCTGGGGCGCGTGCCCTGCGGGACGGTTGCCCACAACCGGGGGCTCCCTGCGGCGCCCGGCCCTGGGGCGCGTGCCCTGCGGGACGGTTGCCCACAACCGGGGGCTCCGTGCGGCGCCCGGCCCTGGGGCGCATGCCCTGCGGGACGGTTGCCCACAACCAGGGTCTCGCCCCCGCCCCCTACCCCAGCCGCCCCCTACCCCAGTCGTTCCCTCAGGGAGTTCGCGAAGTCTTCTGCTCTCGTCAGTTGGGCGCGGAGTTCGGCCACGCGGGCTGTGGCGGCTTGTTCGTAGTGGCGGACTCGGGTGCGGAGGGTGGAGCGGTCGGCGGGCGTGAGACGTGGGTCGGCCAGGCGGTCCACCGCCGCGAGGAGGTCGCGGGTCTCGTCGATCGTGAAGCCCAGGGGTTTCATCCGGCCGATCACCATCAGCCGGTCCACGTCCGCGTCCGTGTAGAGCGGGAACCCGCCCTCGGACGAGGCCGACGGGACGACGAGGCCGCTGTCCTCGTACTGGCGGATGGTCCGCAGGGACAGCTCCGTCCGTGCGGCGACCTCGCCGATCTGCATGGGTTCGCCGGCCATGCGCACTCTGCTCACGGCGCCCGTCCTTCCCGCGCGGCATCCGCGCACACAGAAGTCATTTGTCCTAACTTCAGCACTTATGAGAGCTGGAAGTGCGGCGAAACGCCTGCTGGTAGGACGGCCATTGGACAGCGGCCGCCTCGGCGACACCCTGCTGCCCAAGCGACTCGCCCTGCCGATCTTCTGCAGCGACCCGCTCTCCTCCGTCGCCTACGCCACCGAGGAGATCCTGCTGATCCTCGCGCTCGGCGGGCTCGCCGTGCTCCATCTGGCCTGGTACGCGGCGGTCGGGATCGTCATCCTGCTGGTGGTCGTCGTCGCCTCCTACCGGCAGACCTGCTACGCCTACCCGGGCGGCGGCGGCGCCTACGTCGTCTCCGCCGAGAACCTCGGCCAGACCGCCGCGCTCACCGCCGCCAGCGCCCTGCTCATCGACTACGTGATGACCGTCGCCGTCTCGATCGTCTCGGGCGTCGCCGCCATCACCTCGGCCGCACCCGCGCTCGACGGGTACGCCGTCGGCCTCTCCGTCGCCTGCGTGGCGATCCTGGCCTGGCTCAATCTGCGCGGTGTCCGGGAATCAGGGCGCTACTTCGCCATCCCGACCTACGCCTTCATCGTCACCATCTACCTGATGTTCGCCGTCGCCGCCGTCCGGATGGCGACCGGGACGACGATCCGCGCCGAATCCGCCGACCTGCCCCTCCAGGAGGTCTCCAGCTACACCGGCCTCGCGCTCGTGCTCCTCGCCATGCGCGCCTTCGCCTCCGGCTGTACGGCCCTGACCGGTGTCGAGGCCATCAGCAACGGCGTACCCGCCTTCGAGAAGCCCAAGAGCCGCAACGCGGCCACCACCTTGGCCGTCATGGGCGCCTTCGCCGTGACCATGTTCTTCGGGATCACCACCCTCGCCATGGTCTACGAGGTGCACGTCGCCGAGGACCCGACCGAGCTCGGGCTCGCCCCCGGCACCGCCATGCCCACCGCGCTCGCCCAGATCGGCCGCGCCACCTTCGGCAGCTGGCACTTCCTCTTCTATCTGCTCCAGGCCGTCACCGCCGCCGTCCTGATCATGGCGGCCAACACCGCCTTCAACGGCTTCCCCATGCTCGCCTCCGTCCTCGGCCGCGACCGCTACGCCCCCCGCCAGCTCTTCCACCGCGGCGACCGGCTCGTGTACTCCAACGGCATCGTGCTGCTCTCCCTCGCCGCCATCGCCCTGATCGTCGCCTTCGACGCCAACCTGACCCGCCTGATCCAGCTCTACATCATCGGCGTCTTCGTCTCCTTCACCCTGTCCCAGGCGGGCATGGTCAAGCACTGGCGGCGAGAACTCGCCACCCCGGCCGGTGCCGCCAACCGGATCCACATCCTGCGCCGGCTCGCCATCAACGCCTTCGGCGCCTGCCTCACGGCCGTCGTCCTCGTCATCGTGCTGATCACGAAGTTCACGCACGGCGCCTGGATCGTCGTCATCGCCATGCCCGTCCTGTTCGCCGGCATGAAGGGGGTCAGACGGCACTACGAGACCGTCGCCGTCGAGGTCGCCGTCGCGCCCGACGCCCGCCCCCGCCCGCTCGCGGAGAACCACGTCATCGTCCTGGTGTCGTCCATCAACGCGCCGAGCCTGCGGGCCCTGTCCTACGCGAAGACCCTGCGACCCGTCTCCCTGACGGCGGTCACCGTCGCCGAGGACCCCGGTGAGGCGGAGGTGCTCCGCGCCGCCTGGGAGGCCCACTCCATCGACGTACCGCTGCGGGTTCTCGACTCTCCGTACCGCTCCGTCGTCCAGCCCGTCCTGCGGCACATCCGCGACGCGCCCGAGCGGACCGGGGACTCGGTGGTGTCGGTCGTCATCCCCGAGTACGTCGTCGGGCACTGGTGGGAGCAGCCGCTGCACAACCAGAGCGCCCTGCGGCTCAAGGCCCGGCTGCTGTTCATGAAGAACGTCGTCGTCATCGACGTCCCGTACCGGCTCGCCTCCGCCCGTGAGCTGGCCGCGGAGCGGGCGAAGGCGGCCGCGGCCCGCGACCCGGAGAGCTGATGCCGGAGAGCTGATGCCGGAGAGCTGACCCTGACGGCCAGGCCTCCCGCGAGCCGGAAAGCTGATGCCGGAGAGCTGACCCCTACGGCCAGACCAGGCAGTACGGCTGGTGGCCCGCCTCGTGCAGCCGGTGGGAGAAGTCCTGCCACTCGTGGAGCAGCTGGTAGACGTTGAACGCGTCGCGCGGGCCGCCGCGGTCCGGGACCGTGGACCAGATGAAGGCCGCCGCGCCGACCGACTCCTCGCCGATGCCGCGCAGCGGGTCGACCACGGTCATGGGCAGCTTCACCACGGCGTAGTCGGGGTGGAGGACCACCAGTTCCAGCGGGGGCACCTTGTGCAGGGGCATGCCCTGGATGCCCGTGAGGACCATCGCGGCTATCGTCTCGGGCTTGATCTTGGTGAACATGCCACCCATGCCGAGCTCGTCGCCGCCCAGTTCCTCCGGGCGCATCGAGATCGGGACGCGGGCCGCCGTGGCGCCGTCGGGTGCGCCGAAGTACTTGTACGTCACCCCCAACCGGCCACTCCCGCCCTCCGTCGTGGGTTCCGTCGGTCCCGTGGACCCTGTGGACTGCGCGGGCTCCTCCGCGCGCCGTCGCCGGTGCCGTCCCCGCCGGGCAGGCTCCGGACCCAGGCCGTCCGTCCCCTCGCCCAGTCCGCCACCGCGATGCATATCTCCACCCGACTGCTTTTTAGGCAACACGACCCCCGCCGCGCAACCCGATCATCGTGACAGTGACCTCCCCCACGCTCTCGCGGTGAAACACCCGTCCGCAAGAACGTCCGGCCCTCTGACACCATGGATTCCGTGAGCCATCCCTATGACGCCCCAGTTTCGCAGACGCGGAGGATCGACGCCCCGGCGTAATTCAGGGGATGCTCACTCCCTCCCTCCGTACTCGCAGCCGTACTCGCAGGTCAGGACCACAGTGCCGTATTCATACGAAGCCCCAGTCTCACAGACGCTTTTCGACCGCGCGTCCCTCGTGACGCCCGGCGGCGTGAACTCACCGGTGCGCGCCTTCCGGGCCGTGGGCGGAACGCCCCGGTTCATGGTGTCCGGTACCGGCCCGTACCTCACCGACGCGGACGGTCGGGAGTATGTCGACCTCGTCTGCTCGTGGGGGCCGATGATTCTCGGCCACTCCCACCCCGAGGTGATCGCCGCCGTGCAGGCCGCGGTCTCGCGCGGCACCTCCTTCGGTACGCCGGGAGAGGGTGAGGTCGCCCTCGCCGAGGAGATCGTTGCCCGGATCGAGCCCGTCGAGCAGGTCCGGCTCGTCTCCTCCGGTACGGAGGCCACGATGTCCGCGATCCGGCTCGCCCGCGGCTTCACCGGCCGGGCGAAGGTCGTGAAGTTCGCCGGTTGCTACCACGGGCACGTGGACGCGCTGCTCGCCGCCGCGGGCTCCGGTGTGGCCACCTTCGGCCTGCCCGACACGCCCGGCGTGACCGGTGCGCAGGCCGGCGACACGATCGTCCTGCCGTACAACGACCTGGAGGCCGTGCAGGAGGCCTTCCACCGGTACCCGGGTGAGATCGCCTGTGTGATCACCGAGGCCTCGCCGGGCAACATGGGCGTCGTCCCGCCGCTGCCCGGCTTCAACCAGGGCCTGAAGGACGCGTGCGCGAAGAACGGCGCGCTGTTCATCTCCGACGAGGTCATGACCGGCTTCAGGACCTCCCGCGCCGGCTGGTACGGCGTCGACGGGGTGAAGCCCGACCTGATGACGTTCGGCAAGGTCATGGGCGGTGGCTTCCCGGCCGCGGCCTTCGGCGGCCGCGCCGACGTCATGGGGCACCTCGCCCCGGCCGGCCCCGTCTACCAGGCGGGCACCCTCTCCGGTAACCCGATCGCCACCGCCGCCGGCCTGGCGCAGCTGCGGCTGCTCGACGACGCCGCTTACGCCACGGTCGACGCGGTCTCGAAGGAGATCCAGGGGCTCGTCACCGACGCGCTCGCCAAGGAGGGCGTGGCGCACCGGCTGCAGACCGCCTCCACCATGTTCTCCGTCTTCTTCACGCCCACCGAGGTCCGGAACTACGAGGACGCGAAGAAGCAGGAGGCGTTCCGCTTCAACGCCTTCTTCCACTCGATGCTGGCCGACGGGGTCTACCTGCCGCCGTCCGCCTTCGAGTCCTGGTTCGTCTCGACGGCCCACGACGAGCGCGCGATCGAGCGGATCGCCGCCGCGCTGCCCGCCGCCGCCCGCGCCGCCGCGGAGGCCACCGCATGAGCCCGGCCGCGAACGACGCCGCCCACGGCCTCGGGGACGAGGCCGGCACGAACCTCGGCGGCGACGTCATCGGTGGCGGCGACGTCATCGGTGATCCCGTCGCCGACGCCGTCAGCGACGACGAGGACACCGGCGACATCACCGTCGTCCACCTCGTGCGCCACGGCGAGGTCCACAACCCCGACGGCGTGCTCTACGGCCGCCGCTCCGGCTACCACCTCTCCGACCTCGGCCGCCGGATGGCCGACCGGGTCGCCGAGCACCTGGCCGACCGGGACATCCGGCATGTCGTCGCCTCCCCGCTGGAGCGGGCGCAGGAGACGGCGCAGCCGGTCGCCAAGAGCCACGGCCTGGACCTGGCCACGGACGGGCGGCTGATCGAGGCCGGGAACGTCTTCGAGGGCAAGACCTTCGGCGTCGGGGACGGCGCCCTGCGCAAGCCGGGCAACTGGCGCCACCTCACCAACCCGTTCAAGCCGTCCTGGGGCGAGCCGTACGTCGACCAGGTCGTCCGGATGATGGGCGCCCTGGACGCGGCGAAGGACGCGGCGCGCGGGCACGAGGCGGTCTGCGTCAGCCACCAGCTGCCGATCTGGATCGTGCGGAGCTTCGTCGAGCGGCGGCGGCTCTGGCACGACCCGCGGCGGCGGCAGTGCACGCTGGCCTCGCTGACCTCGTTCACGTACCGGGGCGACAAGATCGTCTCGGTCGGCTACAGCGAGCCGGCGCGCGACCTCGTCCCCGCGCACCTCCTGGCCGGCGCGAAGCCGGTGAAGGGGAAGTCGAAGGCCTTCGGCGCGTAGGTCGACGGCACCTAGGTCGACGGCCCACGGCGCGTAGGTCGACGGCCTGCGCCCCGCACGTCGAAGGCCTTCGGCGCGTAGAGCGAGCGAATTTGTTCGAGTCCCCTTCCTCCGGGTAGGCAGGTCAGGGCGATCGGATGACGTGAAGTCATCTGGTCGCCCTGAAATTTTTGTGCTAATTCCCGGAACCTACGTGTTCCTCCCGGCATCTCACTCATTGTCGGTTTGGAAGACCATCCGGTCATACGTAAGCGCGAATGGGGACGTCATGCGCGGGATCACTCGAAGGGGACTGCTCGGGGCGGGCGTTGGCGCCGCCGCCGCGATGGGGATCGCAGGTTGCAGCACCAGCGATTCGGACAAATCGGGAACTTCCGGACCTGGTAAAGGGGGTGGCGCCTCCGGAACCCCGACGGCTCCCAAGCCCACCGAACAAGAGGTCAAGCTCATCGGTGACGGTTCCACCGCCGACACCGGAAAGCAGCCGAACCAGCCCGACGCCCCCGTTCCCCTCGAACCCGGCCAGACTCCGCCGCAGTTCGTGATCTTCTCCTGGGACGGTGCCGGAGAGGTCGGCAACGGCCTCTTCCCCCGTTTCCTGGAACTCGCCAAGAACCACGACGCCGCGATGACCTTCTTCCTCTCCGGGATCTATCTCCTGCCGGAGTCCAAGAAGAGCCTCTACCGTCCGCCGAACAACCGCGTCGGCGCCTCCGACATCGGCTATCTCACCGACGACCACATCAAGGACACCCTCAAGAACGTCCGTCAGGCCTGGCTCGACGGGCACGAGATCGGCACGCACTTCAACGGTCACTTCTGCGGCGGCTCCGGCTCCGTCGGCAACTGGACCCCGGCCCAGTGGCAGAGCGAGATCGACCAGGCGACGAAGTTCGTCACCGAGTGGAAGACCAACAGCGGCTGGACCGACCTCGACCCGCTGCCCTTCGACTACAGCAAGGAACTGGTCGGCGGCCGCACCCCCTGCCTCCTCGGCCAGGACAACCTGCTGCCCACCGCCAAGCGCCTCGGCTGGCGCTACGACGCCAGCTCGCCCGGCGGCCGCCAGACGTGGCCGGACCGGCGCAAGGGCATCTGGGACCTCCCGCTCCAGGCCGTGCCCTTCCCCGGCCACTCCTTCGAGGTCCTCTCGATGGACTACAACATGCTCGCCAACCAGTCGAAGAACAGCACCAAGGGCATGCCCTCGCGCTACCCGGGCTGGCGCAAGCAGGCCACCGAGGCGTACCTCGCCGGCTTCCACCGGGCCTACGAGTCCAACCGCGCGCCCTTCTTCATCGGCAACCACTTCGAGCAGTGGAACGGCGGGATCTACATGGACGCCGTCGAGGAGTCGCTGAAGGGCATGGCGGGCAAGAAGGACGTCCGGCTCGTCTCCTTCCGTCAGTTCGTGGACTGGCTGGACGTGCAGGACCCCAAGATCCTCGCCAAGCTCCGTACGCTCGAGGTCGGCCAGTCGCCCGCCGGTGGCTGGAGCGCCTTCCTCAAGCCGACGGCGTAAAGCCGCGTACGTCCCCCAAGGTCCCTTACGCCCCCTTGACAAGGGGCTTTACGGGCAGCCAGGGGGGCGCCCAAGATCCCCCAAACGCCCATGCGAAACTTTTCACATGAGCCTTAGCCGTGCCCCTCGACGCACCCTGCTCGCCGCCGGGATCCTGTCGGCCGCCGTCGCTCTGTCGGCCTGCGGCTCGGACTCCAACGGCAAGTCGGGCGGCGGCGGCGGAACCAACTTCGTGACCAACACGGGCGGTATCTCCACCGTCGCCAAGGGCGAGCGCACGGCACCCCGCACGATCGCGGGCGAGACCCTGGAGGGCGAGAAGCTCGACGTCGCCGACCTCAAGGGCAAGGTCGTCGTCCTGAACGCCTGGGGATCGTGGTGCGGCCCCTGCCGTGCCGAGGCCCCGCACTTCGCCAAGGTCGCGGACGCGTTCAAGGACAAGGACGTCGCGTTCGTCGGCCTCAACACCCGCGACCCCAACAAGCAGCAGGCGCTCAACTTCGAAGAGGAGTACGAGGTCTCCTACCCGAGCCTGTACGACCCGGCCGGCAAGGTGATCCTCAACGGCTTCCCCAAGGGCACGCTCAACCTCCAGGCCATCCCGTCCACCGTCGTCCTCGACAAGGACGGGAAGATCGCCGCCCGCGCCCTCATGGCTCTCGACGAGAAGAAGCTCCGCTCGATGATCGAGCCGCTTCTCGCGGAGAAGTGATCCGGTGAACGAGACGGTCTTCAGCGGGGCCCTCCTGCTGGCCCTGCCCATCGCCGTGCTCGGCGGCCTGGTCTCCTTCTTCTCCCCGTGCGTCCTGCCGCTCGTCCCCGGCTACCTCAGTTACGTGACCGGCGTCACCGGCACCGACCTGGCCGAGGCCCGGCGCGGCCGGATGGCGGGCGGGGCCGCGCTCTTCGTCCTGGGCTTCACCGCCGTGTTCGTCTCCGGCGGCGCCCTCTTCGGTGGCTTCGGCAACACCCTGCAGGAACACCGCGAGGTCATCTCCAAGGTGCTCGGCGCCCTGACCATCGTGCTCGGCGCCTTCTTCATGGGCGCGATGCCCTCGATCACCCGCCGCGAGTTCCGCTTCCACAAGCGGCCCGTGACCGGACTCGTCGGGGCGCCCATGCTGGGCGTGCTGTTCGGCGTCGGCTGGGTCCCCTGCATCGGTCCGACCCTCGCCGCCGTCCTCGCGCTCGCCTCCAACGAGGCCAGCGCCGGGCGCGGGGCCGTCCTCACCGTCGCCTACTGTCTGGGCCTCGGCCTGCCGTTCATCCTCACCGCGATCGCCTTCCGACGGGCGCTCGGCGCCTTCGGCTGGGTGAAGCGGCATTATGTCTGGGTCATGCGCATCGGCGGCATCATGCTGATCGCGACCGGCCTGCTGCTCGTCACCGGAGCCTGGGATCGCATCGTGTCCGAGATGCAGGTCTGGACTGCCGGCTTCACCCCGGGGATCTGACCCATGACCCACACCAGCCCGAGCCACACCGGCCCGAACGAGACCGAGACCGACGAGCGCGCCGCGCGCGGCGAACGCGAAGAGCGCGCCGCGCGGGAAGAGCGCGGCGAACGCGAAGAGCGCGCCGCGCGGGAAGAGCGCGAGGACCTGGGCGCCGCAGGCTCGCAGCTCTCCACCGCGCCCCGCGAGGAGACCGCCGCCGAGGCGATCGTCGCCGGCCCGACCCTCGGGGTCGTCGGCTGGATCCGCTGGTTCTGGCGCCAGCTCACCTCGATGCGGGTCGCGCTGATCCTGCTCTTCCTGCTCTCCCTCGGCGCGATCCCCGGCTCGCTCATCCCGCAGACCAGCGCGGACGAGCTGAAGGTACGGACCTTCCAGGAGGCCCACCCGACGCTCACGCCGATCTACGAGAAGCTCCAGCTGTTCGACGTCTACAGCTCCGTGTGGTTCTCCGCGATCTACATACTGCTCTTCGTCTCCCTCATCGGCTGCATCGTTCCGCGCACCTGGCAGTTCATCGGCCAGCTCCGCGGCCGCCCGCCCGGCGCCCCCGGCCGCCTCACCCGGCTGCCCGCGTACACGACCTGGCGGACCGAGGCCGAGCCCGAGCAGGTCCGCGAGGCCGCGCTCGCTCTGCTCAAGGGCCGCCGGTTCCGCGCGCACGTCGTCAAGGACGCCGTCGCCGCCGAGAAGGGCTACCTCCGCGAGACGGGGAACCTGCTCTTCCACATCGCCCTGATCGTGATGCTCGTGGCCTTCGCCTGGGGCCAGCTCTTCAAGTCCGAGGGCGGCAAGCTGATCGTCGAGGGCGACGGCTTCTCCAACACCCTCACGCAGTACGACGACTTCAAGTCCGGCTCCCTCTACAGCACCGACGACCTCGCGCCGTTCGGCTTCACGCTGGACAGCTTCACCGGTACGTACGAGAAGAGCGGCCCGCAGCGCGGCACCCCGCGCACCTTCGAGGCCGCCGTCACGTACTCCGAGGGGGGCGGGAAGGACCGGAAGGCGGTCGTCCGGGTCAACGAGCCGCTGAAGGTCCGCGACTCCAAGGTCTATCTGATCGCCCACGGGTACGCGCCCGTCGTCACCGTCAAGGACGGTAGGGGCAAGGTCGTCTTCCACGGCGCGGTCCCGCTGCTGCCGTTCGACAACAACATCACCTCCACCGGCGCGATCAAGGTGATGGACGGCTACCGCGACAAGAACGGCAAGAAGGAGCAGCTGGGCTTCCAGGCCTTCTTCGTGCCGACGTTCGCGGGCGCGGGGAAGGGGAGCATGTTCTCCCAGTTCCCGGCCCTGGACTTCCCCGTCATGGCGCTCACCGGCTTCCACGGCGACCTGCGTGTGAACTCGGGGCTGCCGCAGAACGTGTACCAGCTCGACACCTCCAAGATGAAGCAGTTCAAGGTCGAGGGGGGTACCGGCGTCGCGCAGCGGATGCTGCCCGGCGAGACGATGACCCTGCCCGACGGCGCCGGCTCGATCACCTTCGAGAAGGACATCAAGGAGTGGGCGAGCTTCCAGATCTCCCAGCAGCCGGGGAACGGTCTCGCCCTGGCCGGCGCGATCGCGGCGATCGCGGGCCTCACCGGCTCGCTCTTCATCCAGCGCCGCCGGGTCTGGGTGCGGGCCGTACGGGGGAGTGACGGCGTCACCGTCGTCGAGATGGCGGGTCTCGGCCGGAGCGAGTCCGCCAAGCTCCCGGAGGAGCTGGCCGCGCTCGCCACCGTCCTCCACGACCAGGCGCCGACCGCGCCGGGCCACCCCGCGGAACCCGGACCGGACGCGCCGCGACCCGCGGAAGCCGGACCGGCCGGCACCGAGCCGGCGGAAGCCGGACCGGCCGGCACCGAGCCGGCGGAAGCCGGACCGGCCGGCACCGAGCCCGCGAAGGCCGGACCGGCCGGCACCGAGCCCGCGAAGGCCGGACCGGCCGACGCCGAGCGCGCCGCATCAGGCGATCCCGCAGAACCTGCCGAAGTCGAAGCCGAAGGGGCTGAGAAGTGAATCTCGCCGTCGTGAGTCTCGCCGCCGAGACCAACGAGAGCCTGGCGCGGATGAGCGACATGCTCATCTACTCCTCCATGGCCGTCTACACCCTGGCCTTCTTCGCGCACATCGCCGAGTGGGTGCTCGGCGGCCGCAGCAAGGTCGGCCGTACCGCCGCCGCGCTGACCGCCCCCGCCGCCACCCCGGCTCAGGGCGTGTCCGTGCAGGTCAGGACGGCCGGCGGGACGACCGTCCTGGACAAGCCGCAGGTCGTCACCCGGTCCGGCGCCGGCGCGCGCGACGTGCCCGACGGCCCCGGCGCGGCCGGCGGCACGGTCAAGGGCGATCTGTACGGCCGTATCGCCGTGTCGCTCACCGCGCTCGCCTTCCTGGTCGAGGCGTCGGGCGTGATCGCCCGCGCGTTCTCGGTGCAGCGGGCGCCCTGGGGCAACATGTACGAGTTCTCCACCACGTTCTCGACCGTGGCGGTCGGCGCGTACCTGGGCTTCCTCGTCGCGAAGAAGAACGTCCGCTGGCTCGGTCTGCCGCTGGTCACGACCGTGCTGCTCGACCTGGGCATGGCCATCACCTGGCTGAAGACCCCGAGCGACCAGCTGGTCCCCGCGCTCGACTCGTACTGGCTGTGGATCCACGTCTCCACCGCGATCTTCTGCGGCGCGGTCTTCTACCTGGGTGCCGTCGCCACGCTGCTGTACCTCTTCCGCGACTCCTACGAGAACAAGCTCGCCACCGGCGGCAACCCGGGCTCCTTCGCCCGCTCGGTCCTGGAGCGACTGCCGTCGGCGGCCTCGCTGGACAAGTTCTCGTACCGGGTCAACGCGGCGATCTTCCCGCTGTGGACCTTCACGATCATCGCGGGCGCGATCTGGGCCGGCGACGCGTGGGGCCGCTACTGGGGCTGGGACGCCAAGGAGGTCTGGTCCTTCATCACCTGGGTCGGCTACGCGGCGTACCTGCACGCCCGCGCCACGGCCGGCTGGAAGGGCCGCAAGGCCGCGTACATCGCGCTCATCGCCTTCGGTTGCTTCCTCTTCAACTACTACGGCGTGAACATCTTCGTGAGCAGCAAGCACTCGTACTCCGGCGTCTGAGCCCGGCACGGCCGGCACGGCTGGCACGGTGCCTGGCCCGGCGCCACGCTGGAGGTATGAGCGAGATACCTCGGGGCAGGTGCGAGACCCACGACGGCGACCTGCGTCACCTGCGGTACGTGATCGATCTGCCGCACCCGCTGGTGGACGTGTGGGCGGCGGTCGCCACGCCGGAGGGTCTGCCGGGGTGGCTCTGCGCGGCGGATCCGCTGGAGCCGAGGCTCGGCGGAGCGGTGACGCTGCGCTGGCTGAACGGGGACACGGTGGTATCGGGGACGGTGACCGCCTGGGACCCGGAGTACGTGGCCGAGTACACGGTCGAGCCGACGCACGGCCGGATCCGGTTCCACCTGGAACCCTCCGGAGGCGGCGACTCGACCGTGCTGCGTTTCACCAACGAGTTCCACGGCGCGCCCGGCGAGAAGCTGGACGTCATGGCGGGGTGGCACGACCACTTCGAGCGGCTCGCCCGCGCGCTGGACGGCGACCCCACGGAGTGGCGGACCTGGACGCCCGAGCGGTGGCAGCACCTGCGGGACCTGTACGAGCGGGACGAGGCGCGCTGGCCGAAGTGGGAGCCGTGACCACTAGGCGTTCTCCTGGGCGCGGGCCCGCCAGAGGTCGTCCTGGGCGCAGGCCTTCTCCCAGAGCCGGTCGACCCCGTCCGGTCCGAGGTCGTCGAGCGGGACGAGGAACCGCTCGGAGAGCGTCGCGGCGAATGCGTCCCTGTCGTCGATGGTGCGGGACCGCGCGCCGTCGGCGCCGAGCTCCCGCACCGTACGTGAGCGCAGCAACGAGGTGACGCCACCGACGGGACGGGCGGCGATCAGTGTGGTCGTGTACGGCGAGTCCGGGGAGGTCGACAGCTCCCGGGAGCGGGCGGCGACGCCGGACGGCTCGCACGGCCGCAGGCGGAGGTCGTAGGAGGCGATCGTGCCACCGGGCCGGTGGTGGAAACGCCAGACGTCCGAGGTGAGGGGTTCCAGCCGGAAGGTGAAAGGGCCCTGGGACTGCGGCCCTTCGCGCAGGCGCAGCGGCTCCACGAAGCCGTCCCCGATGCCGGCGTCCGCCAGCCACCGGCGGTCGTCGAGGTCGACGAGCAGCGCGGTGTGGTTGCCCCACATCGCGTCTCCGCGCGCCTCGCGCATGACTCCGGCCTCGACCGTCGTCACCTGGAACCCGGCGAGGCGCAGCAGCGCGGCGAGGCTCGCGTTCTGTTCGAAGCAGAAGCCGCCGCGCCGTCGGCGCACGAGCTTGTCGTACAGCGCGTCGGGGTCCAGGTCGACCGGCCGGCCGAGCTGGATGTCGAGGTTCTCGTACGGCACCGTCTGCCGCCAGGCCCGGTGCAGGCTGATCAGGGTGTCCAGGTCGGGGGCCACGCGGCCGGGGTGTCCGATCCGTCGCAGCGTCGCGTCGAGAGTCATCCTGCCTCCCTCTAAGTGATGGAAGATCCGCCACTTAGAAGCATTATAAGGAGATGGTCTCTCTCGTATAGAGTGGCGAGGTGTCAGCTTCGATTCCCGGCCGCGCCCTGCGGGCCGACGCCCTGCTCAATCGTGAACAGATCATCGAGGCGGCCCGCGCCCTCATCGCCGAGCGCGGGCCCGACGTGCCGGCGGAGGAGGTGGCCCGCCGCGCCGGGGTCGGGACCGGCACGCTCTACCGCCGATTCCCCGACCGGCAGGCCCTGTTGGCCGCGGTGGCGCTGGACGGCTTCCACCGGGTCGTCGCCCTCGCCCGTACGGCGGAGGACGAGGAGCCCGACGCCTGGCGGGCACTGGCGAGGTTCGTGCGCCAGGCCACCGCGGAGCTGCGCCAGGCGACATGGTTGTCGGTCTGGTTCGCCAGCGCGTGGGCCGAACTCCGGCAGGACCCCGAGAACCTGCGCCTGCGCCGGATCCTGCTGAAGATCCTCGACCGGCTCGTACGTGGCGCCCAGTCCGACGGCGACATGCGCCGCGACGTGGACGCCGGTGACCTCGCGCTGATGATCGCCGTGGTGCTCCGGCCGATCCCCGGCCTGCCCGAGGAGCTCGCCCGGCGCACGGTGGACCGCGGCATGGCGCTCCTCCTGGAGAGCCTGCGCCATCGCGACGACGCCCAGCCGCTGCCCGCCGACCCGGTCACCCTCGCCGACCTCGATCGTGAGCCCTAGGGGGTTACTCGGGGATCAGGCCGGGCTCACGCCTGATCGCCGAGTAACCGCTCAGCCTCGCCTCGGCGGCAGGCAGTTCGCGGCCGGCGGGCGGCCCTCCGGCCAGGCGATCTGGACGAACTTCTGCGTGCCGTCCTGGGACAGCTCCACGATCGGGACCGCCTTGTTGAAGGGGTTGCCGAAGTTGTCCAGGCAGATCCAGCCGCTCGCGCCCTCGACCCGCAACGAGCCCTTCACCTGCGGCCACTGGGTGGCCACGTCCGCCAGGCCCGGGTACTGGGCGCCCTGCGGGGTCGCCTGGCGGATCGCGTGGACGGCCGTCGCCATCGCGTCGTACGCCACGATCGCCTGGCCGTCCGCCAGCGGCACCGGCTCCTTCGAGGCGCGTGCGATGTCGGTCAGGAACGTCTCGTACGCGGCCGTCGAGCCGCCCGTCGCCGGAACCTCGCGGCCGGGGCCGGCCGTCCAGGCGTCGGGGTGGGCGAGCGCGGCGTAGCGGACGGTCAGCTTCGCCTTCAGGGCCGCGCGGTTGAGCTTGCCGTCCGCGCCCAGGTACGAGCCCTCGTCGCCGGTCAGGATCGTGAACGGCCGCTCGGCGCAGCCGCGTGCGCCCAGTGCGTTGATGAACTGGCGCAGCTGGGTGTGGCGGCCCGCGAAGAAGACCGTCTCCGCCCGGGTGTCGCAGATCAGGTGCGTGATCTGGCGGAAGGTGTTCGCGGTCGTGCCCTCCTCCGTGGGGTCGGCGGGCGAGGTGAAGAGCTGCGGTTCGTACGGCGCGCCCTTGAGGGAGGCGGAGAACGCGGCCTTCAGGGTGTCGGTGTAGTGGTCGCCCGTACGGGTGTCCTGGACGAGCAGCGCCTTCGCCGCCTCCACCTCGCCGAAGTGGGCGAGCGCCTTCGCCTCGTCGCCGTTGGTGGGGGAGACCCGGGCGAGACCGGGGTAGCGGTTCTTCCCGGCGCCGGGGCCGTTGGCGATGTCGTCGGCGGTGATGGTCGTGCCGACGACGGCGATGCCGGCGCCGGTCAGCTCGGTGACCGCCTGCCGTATCTCGGTGGAGGACGTGGCCACCCCGGAGACCGCCCGCAGCCGGTCCTCGCCGTCGGTCATCGTCTTCAGCCGGTCCACGGTCGCGCGCCAATGGGCGTTGCCCTTGCCGGTGTTGGCGAGGACGAGCCGGATCTTCGGGGTCTCGCTGTTCGACTCGTGGTTGGCCCGGTACTGGCGGGCGTACGCGCCCTGGATCTCATGCAGGACCTTGACCCGCATCCCGCCGTCCGGTGAGGTCAGCGGCAGCAGCAGCGCGACCGTCGCGTACTCGCCCGGCTTCAGGGCGCGGTTCTCGTCGCGGATCAGTGCGGCGATCCCGGTCAGCGACGGGACGCCGAAGTCGTACCCGTCGCCGTTGACGCCGACGCACTCGGAGCTGCCGGCCGGGCGCTCCACGCCCGGGGCGCAGGAACGGTCCTCCGGGGTGGTGGCGCGGTCGATGGCGTACCCGGCGAGGGAGCCGAGGACGGCCACGGCGACCACGCTCGTGACGATCTTCTGCCGGGTGGTGTACCAGAGGCGGGCGCGCAGCGGGCTGACCATGGCCTCAGACTCCGTTCTCGGTGCCGGGCGGGAGCGAGAGCCCCCGCCAGGCGCGGATGTCCCTCGGCCAGTGGGTGGCCGCGTCCCACAGCGGACTGTTGCCCGTCCGGTGGCGTCCGGAGAGCTGGCGCAGCTCGTGCGCCAGCTTGTCGGTCACCTCCTCGTCGGGCAGCGCGAGCGGATCGGTGAGCAGCCATACGGCGTGCAGCAGCCGCCGCAGACAGAGGTGGAGTTCGACGGTGTCGTCGTCGAAGGTGGCGGGCAGCGGGTCGCCCGTGGCCTGGCCGAGCGCGGTCGCCCGGCGGGGGTCGGGCAGCCAGGACCGGCGCCGGTCGCGGTCGCCGTCGCGGTCGCGCGGGTACGGCGCCGAGGCGATGAACCGGAGCCGGCCGAGCCAGCCGAGGACGTCCGCCTCGGGGAACGTGACCCGCAGATGGGTCACCGCCTCGTCGGTGCGGCCGAGCGCCAGCTCCTGGTGCAGCCGGTACGGGACGGGCCCGGTGGCGTAGTGCCGGTGCAGGGTCTCGTGGACGGCGCGCCAGGTCGCGTACTCCTCGCCGTCCTCGAAGCGCAGCCGGTGCAGGAGCAGGGCGCGCAGCAGCGGGTCGGCGACGAAGCGTTCCGGCCCCTCGGGCCAGTCCTCGGCGCGCAGCAGGTCCCGCACGCGCAGCGCCATGTCCCCGTCGAGGGACTCGCCGCGCAGCCGGGTCCGGGCGAGCAGCCGGGCGGACTCCTCGTCGTGGGCCGCGGCGAGGACGGCGAACGGGCCGTGGCGCAGGCCCGGCAGGAGTTCTTCGAGGAGGGCGGGGGCGACCGGCACGGGTGCGCTGTCCTCGCGCAGCTCCACGGTGAGGTCGAGGAGCGCGCCGGGGGTGAGGAAGGCCGTCCGGTCGGCCGGTGACTCGGCGGCCGCGCGGCCGAGCAGGACCACGCCGAGCGGGCGGCCGTCGGTCAGCCGGTGGACGGCCCGGGCCAGTTCGGCGGGGGTGCGGCCCGCCGGGTCGAAGCGGTCGAAGGCGCTGCGGGTCTGGGCGGGCGAGAGCGGGGTCAGTTCGACGGCGAGGATGCCGGAGGTGACGTCCTGGCCGCGCGGGCAGGGCGCGCGGTGCGCGGTCTCGGGCAGCCGCAGCCGGGTCGCGTGCCGGATGCCGTCGTGGTCGCGGACGCGGGAGGTGGCGATGACGACGACCCGGTCCCGGCGGCCGTCGGCGCGGGCCCGCAGGATCGGTTCGACCAGGCGCCGGCCGAGCGGCTCGTGGGCGTTGTCGAGGAGCAGCACGGGGCGGCCCCGGCGGGCGCCGCGGTTGGCGAGGCCGGTGAAGGCGCGGACCAGGTCCTCGATCAGGGCGCCGACGAGGAAGTCCTCGGCCTCGCGACGGCGGCCGCCGCCCTGTTCGAAGTCCCGCGCGAGCTGCTGGAGCCCGGCCTTGCCGCGCCCGCCCGCGTTGCGGTAACTCCCGTACCAGCTCTCCGCCTTCTGCTGGAAGCGTCCGAACACCTCCTCCAGGACCGTCTCGACGGTCGCCTCGGCGAGGAGTCCGGCCATGGGGGCGGTGGCCTCGGCGAAGTTGGCGGCGAGTTTGGTGAGGACCTTGGTGACCCAGTTGGCGGCGGCGCCCTTGGTCGCGTCGACGGTGGAGAGGACCGGCCCGAGCCGTTGCAGGTCACGCCGGGCCCGCTCGTCGTCCTCCTGGGACCAGCTGATGGACGCGACGGCGACGAGTCCGAGCGAGAGCCGGGGGAACTGCACCGGTTTGGCGGCGAGGACGCGGGGCGACAGCTGGACGGCGAGTTCGCCGAGCGCGCCGGTGAGCTCGTTCCAGCCGGGGCCGTGGTCGGCGGGCGGTTCGATGTGCGCGCAGTCGAGCAGGGCGAGCGGGGTGGCGGCCCGGTAGGCGTTACGGATCTGCTTGAGCAGGGCGGTCTTGCCCATGCCCCGGCCGCCGGTGAAGACGGTGACGGGCGGGTCGTCGTCGTGTTCGTACGGGGTGCGGGCATAGCGGTACGGCGTCAGCCCGATCAGTCGCGCGGCGAGCCCGGCGTCCTGGAAGACCGCCTCCCGCCCGTACAGCTCCCTGTCCACGTGCTGCCACCCCCGTCACAGTCAACTCAAGGATATCGACGGGGTGTTGGGAAAGCGGCAGGCTTTTCGAGTCTGGTGCGGGGGAAGTTGCTAGTCGGCGGCGATGGCGTCGAGCTGGCCCCGGAGATAGGCGTGGGAGTCGATGCCGTGGATCGTGGTGCCGGGATCGCACTCGTAGAAGTACACGAGCGAGATCAGCTCCTCGGCGGGCGCGTCGGCGGGCGGCGGAAGGACGCGATGCCGGCCGGAGCGCCACCGCCCTCCGGTCCAACCGGCCATCACATCACCGATGTTGACGGTGAAGGCGTGTGGATCGTACGGCGCGTCCTGCCAGCCGTGGGCGTCGGTGAAGACCTGCAACCCGCCCCTGCCGGCCTGCCGGTCCAGGATCGTGACGGTACCGAAGTCGGTGTGCGGCCCGATCCGGAACTGACCGGGCTCGGGCTCGCCGGTCCGCTCGCGCCCCGGGTACCAGTTGACGTTGAACCCGAAGGTCGGGTGGCCGGTGTGCCGCGTGAAGAAGTCCCGCTCCTCGCCGAGGGCCTCGCCGAGGAGGTCCAGGACGCGGTCGGAGAGGGCCCGCATCTGCGCGAGGTAGGTCTGGAGGAGCGGCTTCAGCTCGGGCACCTCGGCGGGCCAGGTGTTGGGCAGGAACCACTCGGCGTCCACGACGGGGTCGCCGGTCGGCTCGTCGGCGGCGAAGGAGAGCGACTCCTTCAGGTCGGGCGGGGTGACGGTCCCCTCCGCGTACGCATTCGCCTCCGCGCCGGGCCCGAGCCACCCGCGCCCGCCGACCCGCACGGCGTACGGCTCCTTGACGGCGGCGGGCAGGTGGAAGAACCGCCGGGCGACGTCCCGGATCTCCTTCCGGAGCCCCGGGTCGACCCCGTGCCCGGTGACGAGCAGGAACCCGGCGTCGCGCAGGGCGAGGTCGACGGCCGGGAGCTGGGGGGCGGGGTCGCGGCCGAGATCGATGGTGGGAAGGCCGGCTTCAGTCATGACCGATGTCCTCGTTCCAGAGGGAAGGGTGGGTGGCGACGAACTCCCGCATGAGCGCGACGCACGCGGGGTCGTCGAGCACGAGGACCTCGACCCCGTGCTCGGCCAGCCAGTCCTGCCCGCCCCGGAAGGTCTCCGCCTCCCCGACGACGACCCGCGGGATCCCGAACTGCCGCACGAGCCCGGAGCAGTACCAGCAGGGCGAGAGGGTCGTGACCATGGTCGTCCCCGCGTACGACCGCTGCCGCCCGGCGGCCCGGAAGGCCTCGGTCTCGGCATGAGCCGCCGGGTCCCCGTCCTGCACGCGCCGGTTGTGCCCGCGTCCGAGGAGGGCGCCGTCGGCGCCGTAGAGGGCGGCGCCGACGGGGATCCCACCTTCGTCCCGTCCGGCCCGCGCCTCACCGAGGGCGGTGCCGAGCCACTGCCGTGCGCGTTCCAGGTCCACGGGGGGGACTCTTCCCCGCCGGGGCCGTGCCGTCACACCTGTTGTTGACCCTCGTCCGTCGGCAGCGGATCGACGACGAATGTGCCCTTCCCGTGGACGGTCAGGATCAGGCCTCGCTCGCGCAGGACTCGCGCCGCGCGACGGACTGTCAGGTAGGCGACTCCGTACTCCTCGGCGAGGTCCCGCTCGGCGGGCAGGCGAGCGCCTGGGGTCAGCTCCCCGGCCGCGATACGGGCGGCGATGTGGTCGGCCACCGCGACGTACACCAGCTGGGGGCCCTGCGGGTCGAACTCGGGGATCGGGCTGCGGTCGGTCACCCGACCAACGTAAGCATCGAAGACCTGTGCGAACCAGTGGTGAGCTATGCAGAGCTATACATGCCTTATAGGGCGGCCGCTCGTGCGCAGCGGAGGCGCCGGCGGGCGTTGTGGCTGGCGACGGTCGGGGTGGACGTCGACCACCGGAACATCCACGCGGGGGGTGCTCGATGAGCCGCTGCGGGGCGCGACGGCCCGTGATCGCCGTCGTGGAGGTGATGCGCCCGGTGTGCGCGGGCTCGGTCTGCGTGCTTGTCGTGGGGCACGACGGCCCGCACCGAGATCGTGCGGGGGACGCCTGGTGGGTAACGCCGGAGATCGCCGACGCGGTGAGCGTGTCCCTGGTGGCCCGCGCCCTCACGGCCGGGCCCGAGCCGGAGTTCCGGTCACCGCGCTGCATCGTCGGCCGCCACGACCGCTGCCGGGACGGGGTCCCCCGCGAGACGGGCGTGCGGGAAGTCCGCCACCTCGTCTGCGGCTGCCTCTGCCATCCGGTGCCGCCTCAGTAGCGCCGCTCTGCCGCAGCCGCCTGCCTGACCGGAGCGCAAGCGGCCGGTCAGCCGCGCAGCTGTACGGCGAGGGTGGCGAGCCAGGCGCCCGGGGTGTAGGGCACCGGGGGCTCGACCTCCGCGCCGAGCGTCACCAGAGCCAGGGCCAGGTCGTCCTCGTCGAGGCCGAGGGCGAGGAGGTCGTGCAGCTCCCCGGTCAGCTGGGCGACGAGCCCCGCGTCGGTGCCCTCCAGATAGTCGGCGAGCGCCGCCTCGTGGTCGCCGAACTCCTCCGGCATGTCCTGTGTGAACCAGCCGCCGAGCAGTTGCGCCAGCTCGGGGAAACGGGCCCGCCATTCCCAGGGCGTCGCGGGCGGGCCCGGCGGCGGTGCCTGGCCGGTCGCCAGGCTCTCGTCGAGCCGGTCGGCGAGGTCCGTGAGCCAGTCCCGGATCTCCTCGGACGGCAGCCCCACGTCGGGCAGCCGGTAGTACTCGCCGAGCCGCAGCCGCAGCCGCCCCGGCGGATTGGCGGCGTAGACGCGCAGCTGCTCGGCGGCGACGGCGATGGCCCAGGGGCGGGTGCGCCAGGTCTGCCGCAGATAGCTGGTCACCGCCTCGGGCGCGTGCGGACCGAGGCCCAGGTGGGCGCGGACGACCTGGTCGAGCTCGCCGTACTTGCGGTCGTGCTCGGCGGGGTTCAGGGACACGGGGCCTCTACAGGTCGACGGGCAGGGACGAGTGCACGGTGAAGGGGTACGCGCCGGGCTCGCCGGGGCCGTTCCGGCGGAGCACGACCCGGGCGGCGCGCACCGGGATCGGCTCCTGGCCGGCCAGCTCCATTCCAGTGGTGAGCAGCGTGCCCACCGGATCGGGCCGCGAGGGCCAGGCGGCCTCGATCACGAGCCGCTGCCGGGTCGACTGGGCGAGCCAGCGGTGGATGACCTGCTCGTTCAGCGAGATCACCTGCTGGGTGGCCCACTGGGCGGTCACCCGGTCCGGAAAGGTCGCGGCGCGGTCGGCACGCGCGGGGACGGGGGCTGCGGAAGGTGCGGGAGGTGTCGTCACGTCAGGCACCGCCCCAGCCGCGCAGGGTGGCCCGCTGGGCGGCGGAGTAGTTGGCGTGCCCGGTGGTGACGACGGCGTGCAGCCACTTCTGCGCGGCCTGCAGGTCCTCCATCTGCCGGTCCCAGCGGTCGAGTTCGTCCACGAAGGCCTCGCGGGCCTCGCCCTGCCAGGCGAGGACGACCGGCACCGTGCGGTCGTACAGCGCACCCAGCTTCTCGTTGAGCTTCTTCACGATGTCCTCGAGGTCGCCGGCTATCTCGCGCAGCGCGACCAGATCGACGGTGATCGAGCCATCGTCGTTCACGATTCCCCCTGTCTTACGGACGTGCGGATGTGCGTTCAGATGTCATTGATCTTGCTGGTCGGCGCCGCCGCGCCGCCGGAGCCCGCGCCGCCGCCCGGTCCCTCGCCGGACAGTTCGCGTACCTCGGCGTCGATGTCGACCTTCCTCATCCCGGCCCGGAACTCCCGCAGGATGTCCAGCTCCTGGCGCGTGAACCCGTCCCGGCTCATCCGCACCGCCTGCGCCAGGACCCCCAGGATCTCCCGGACCCGCACGGCGTCCGCGCCGGCCTCGCGGTGCAGCTTCCGGTACGCCGTCGCCGCCTCGCTGCGCCACCGCGCCTCGGCCCGGTCGACGAGCGCGTCCATCCGGCGCACCTGCCCGTCGATGTGCGTCCGCATGGCGTCCAGGTCGTCCGCGAGACGCTTCAGGTCCTCGTCCGACACGGCGAGATTCGGCTCGATGGGCATGGCGGGCGGCTCCCAGGTCAGTGCTGCTCGGCGAAGTGGGCGTGGACGGCGTTGAGGAGCAGCCGCAGCCGTGCGCTCGTCACCGACGGCATGACGGGCGCGAAGGCCTCGTCGAGCTCGGCGGGCGAACGGAACATGTAAAGGACGCGCTGGAGCTGGCCGGCGAGATCGGCGATTCTGCCGTGGCAGTCGGGGTGGTCCATGGCGACCAGGTCACGTGCCTCCGCCTCCGGGTCGCTGCCGTACTCACCGGTGGGCAGCTGTGATGCGAACTCGTTGACGATGTCGAAACGGGCGAGTGCCTCCCACTGCGAGAGGGGCAGTTCGTCGTAGCCCGGGCAGACGCCGAACCAGGGGTCGCGGACGAGTTCCGCCAGGGAACGCAGGAAGACATCGACTGGTTCGTCGCCGGCCGCCCGGGCGAGCCGGTCACGGAAAACGGCCGGTCTGGTGCTGAACCGCTCCGTGCCGTACTCGTTCGCCAGTCCGTCGAGGAGCGAGGCCACCGCGTCGAAGGGTATGACCCAGGCGATCGTGTGCGAGTCCTGCATCAGCCGGGAGAAGCGCTGGAGTTCGTACTCCAGCGGGGCGGCCCCCGGGTTCCGCGAGGCCACGGCGAGGTCCACGAGGCGGGCGAGCACCCCGCTGGTGAGGACGGCGTCAGTCGGTTCGGTCACCCGACTCATGCTAAGGGGCCTTCGGATAGGCGGTCAGCACGTAGAAGGACTTCGACTCGGGCGAGTAGGCGAGGACCACGTGCACCGTGTGCACGTTCCTGGCCTGGGCCGAGTAGCCTGACGCGGCGAAGTCCGCCTGGCTCACGGAGGTCCCGACGGCCACCGGCTGCCCATTCGCGTCCGTGACTGGGAAGTCCCAGGCCTTGACGGATCCGGGCTTGAAGGTGCCGTCGGCGACCTTGCGCTCCTGGTTGCGCATCCAGGTTTCCAGTTCGGTCTTCCTCGCCGGGTCGTTCACCGCGGTCTGCACGTACTGCTCCGCGGACGGAAGGTCACGGAACGTCGACGCGTCGGCGCCGCCCTGGTCTCGCAGACGCTGCATCAGTTGCTCCGGGGTGAGTCCGATGTGCTTGTCGATCGTGTGGGCCTCCTTCCCTGGCCTCAACGCCTCGGGGGGCGGGGGCTGGAAGTCGTTGCGCTCCCACTCCATCGAGGCGAGGTCGATGCCGAACCTGTTGTTCGGGTCCCGCGACTGCTCGTTGAGCGGGACGATCGACCGGTCGAACTCGAAGAGCGAGCGCGCTCCGAACGCCTCGGCCCTCGCCGACTGCGACTGGAAGGTCGGCACCGCGCGCGAGGCCTCCCGCAGCGGATCGAGAAGCTTCTTCACCACGTCGATCTGCGTCCGCAGCGAGGCCTCGTAGGTGTCGACGGCGTTGTTGACGGCGTCCGTGTCGATGCTGGCCATCACCGCTGCGCCCAGGCCCTTCCACAGCTTCTTGAGGCGCTCGAAGAAGTTCCCGAAGAAATCCTTGAGGTCGGTGAGGTCGAGGAGAGCCAAGGCGTCCTTGATGGCCTTGTACAGGATCTCGCGCAGCTCGGTGCGGACCTTCTCGGCGGCCTCCGCGTACGAGCGGATGGCCTGGGCCAGCATCTGGGCCGTGGTGCTGAGGACGGCGAAGACCGGGAGGCTCGAGCCCGCGCCGGTCGGCGGCTTGTGCCCCCATTCGTAGCCGGCCGTGTTCTGGCCCCAGGCCTTCGTGCCCCACACCGACGACACGAACTGCAGCATCGCCCCGTGCCAGTCCCCGTTGGCGTGGTCCGTGATGGCGTTGATGGTGCCGGTGAGCTGTCCCTGGATGGTGCCGATGCTTGTCTGGTACGGCAGCCACGCCTGCGAGAGCTCGTTGACCTTCAGGTAGTTCGGGAGCGGCAGGATCTCCAGCGCGCGGCCAGTGCGCAGCGCTTCCTCGATCACGGTTCGCATCAGGGAGCCGGGAATGTCGCCGCCGTCGAAGATGTCGGCGAATTCGTCGACGGCGTTGCCGTCGCGGACGCCGAACGGCGGCGGGGCCGCGTACGCCCGCGCGGAGATGACCTGCGGCGGCGGCTGCGGCGTGAAGGGCGGATTGAGCGGGTGGGTGGCCGCGTCCGCCTGCCGGAAGTTGTTGGCCGTGGTGGTGAAGCCCACTGCCGCGCCGCCGATGGCGACCACGGCCTTGGCGTGCACGTCCAGGAGCAGGGCGACGACCGCGGCGTACTGGGTGGCGAACTCGGCCGTGATGGTGCCGGATCCGCCGACCTTGGAGTAGCCGGCGTGGACGTCGAGGAACTGCGCGAGCGCCTTGTGGAACGACTGCTGCTCGACGGCGAGGGCATTCGACACTTGGTAGAGATGGAGCGGCTGCACGTCGAAGCCGCCGGGACCCGTGAACGGGCTGGTCACGGCGGGCGGGGTCGCCGGAGGCAGCTGGGGCGGCGGGCCGGAGGTCGGCGGGGTCGGCGGCGCGTTCGGGCTTGGCGACGGCGTCGGATCAGGGCTGGGCGTGCCCGAGGACGGTGCGGGCGACGGCAGATGCGTGGTCCCGGGTGTCGGTGTCGTCGTGGGCTGCGGGCTCGGACTCGAACTCGGGCCGGGACTCGGCGACGCGGTGCCGGTCGGGCTTGGGCTCGGCGTGGGCGTGCTCACCGGCGGGTCCCGCCCGTGCCGTCCATTCCGCACGCCGTGCTCGCCGCGCGGGAGTGCGCGTACGCACCCGTACCCCGTTCCTGCCCCATGAGTCCCCCGACTCCGCCAGACTGCGGCCGAAGCTAACAGGACAATGTGGCAAATCCTATGATCGACCGTTGGGTTGGCCGAAACAAGCCGCTTCTGACGGAGCATGCTCCCATCGGCCCCGCCGATGCCCCCATCAGCAGGACGCCCCACTGGCTCGTGGACCGGTCACGGGCCCGCTCCGTAGCGTCGGGGGCATGAGAAACGAGACCCGAGGGACCCTCGAACTGACCCTGGCCATGGTGCTTTCCGGCACGCTCGGCATCTTCGTCGTCGAGTCCGGGGCGTCCGCGCTCAACGTCGTGTTCTTCCGGTGCCTCTTCGGGGCCATCGCCCTCGGGGCCTACAGCCTCGTCCGGGGGTACTTCCGCGCGCACGGGTTCACCCTCAGGAAGGTGGGGCTGGCCGCGCTCGGTGGGGTGTTCATCGTGTTCAACTGGGTGTTCCTCTTCGAGGCGTACGAGGCCACCTCGATCTCCCTCGCCACCGTCGTCTACCACACGCAGCCGTTCTTCCTGGTGGTGTTCGGCGCCGTGCTCTTCCGGGAGCGGATCACCGCCGCCAGGTTCGGGTGGCTCGCACTCGCCTTCGTCGGGCTCGTGCTCGTGTCCGGGATACGGCCCGGGGACACCGCCTCCCTCAAGGGCCTCGGGCTCGCCCTCGCCGCCGCCGTGCTCTACGCCCTGTCGACGATCGTGACCAAGCGGATCACGGGCGTCCGGCCCCATCTCATCGCCCTCGTACAGGTCCTCGTCGGGCTCCCGCTGCTGCTCCCGCTCGCCGACCTCGGCGCCATGGGCGGCCTCGGCGCCGGCTGGGCGTGGCTGGTCGGGCTTGGGCTCGTGCACACGGGGCTGATGTACGTGCTCATGTACGCCGCCTACCAGAAGCTGCCCACCGCGAAGATCGCCGTGCTCGCCTTCACCTACCCCGCCGTCGCCATGGTCGCCGACTGGGCCGTGTACGGGCATCACATCGGGCTCGTCCAGGCCCTCGGTGTCCCGCTGATCGTCTTCGCCAGCCTCAGGGTGACGCTTGCGGGACCTGCTCGGACACCAGCCGCCGCGCCTGCTCCACGAACAGCCGCACATGAGCCGGAAGCCGCTTCCCCCGCCGCCACGCGATCTGCGTGAAGAGCGTGAACGGCGCCTTCCAGTCCAGCTCCACCAGTGCCCCGGACGCCAGCTCCCGCGCGACGGTGATCCGGGGCACGAGCGCGATGCCCAGGCCACCGGCCACACCCCGCTTCGTCGCCTCGATGGTGCCGAACTCCATGAACGGCGGCGCCCACTCGCGGAGTTCGCGCTCGAACAGGTCGCGGTACGGGCAGCCCGGCTCCGTCCCCACGAGCTGGGCCGCCGCCAGGTCCCGCGGAGTCAGGCCCGTACGGCCCGCCAGCGGGTGGCGCGGGGAGGCCACCAGCGCCAGCGGCTCCTCAGCCAGGACCTCCGCGTCCAGGCCCGGGTGCTCCGTCTCCGGCTCCATCAGGAAACCGATGTCGTACGTCCCCTGCCGCAGCGCCTTCCTGGTCTCGTCGCCCAGCGTCGTGCGCAGCGACAGCCGGACCTTCGGGTAGCGGTGGTGGAAGAGCTCCAGGAGCGGCGGCAGGCGGTACGACGTCAGCGACTCCATCGTGCCGATGGCGAGGGGTCCCGCCGGTTCCCCGGTCTCCACGACCGCGGCCCGCGCCTCCTCCGTCAGCTCGATGATCCGGCGGGCGTACGGGACGAGGCGCTCGCCGGCGTCCGTGAGCCGGATGCGGCTGCCCAGCCGCTCGAAGAGCTCCACGTCGAGCGCGGACTCCAGGGCGCGGACCTGGGCCGTGACGCTGGACTGGGCGTACTGGAGGTCGGCGGCGGCCCGGGTGAAGGAGAGGACCGTGGCCACCTTCTCGAAGGTGACCAGGAGCCGGAGCTCCATCACTTGTCCTTGCCCTTGTCCCCGTCCTTGTCCCCGTCCTGCTCGTTGCTCGGTTCGTCGCCCTTCTCGTCCTTCTCGTCCTCCTCGCGGAGGGAGCGCAGGAACTCGGGGTTGTCGTCCGGGGCGACCCAGCGGTTCGACGCGCGGCCGCGACCGCCCGCGCCGAACACGCCACCGGTCCCACCCGCGCCGCCCGTGCCGAACGCGCCGCGCCGCTGCTTGCCCGCGAAGAACCAGACGAGCGCGGCGGCGATCGGGAAGAGCAGGATCAGGACGACCCAGGCGAGCTTGGGCAGGTGCTTGGTCTCTTCGTCGGGGGTGGTCACGCAGTCGATGCAGGCGTAGATCGTCAGCGCCAGCGGCAGGATGAACATCAGCGCCCTGAGCATGTGGGACAGCCCCCTGGAAACGGTGGCGGGGTTCGATTCGTCGGCCCCGGTGACAGGTCAAGCCTAGCCCGTGGCCGATACTGGGCCCCATGGCTTACGACGATCTCCGCTCGCTGCTCAGGGCGCTGGAGCGCGAAGGCGACCTCAAGCGCATCAAGGCCGAAGTCGATCCGTACCTGGAGGTCGGGGAGATCGTCGACCGGGTGAACAAGGCGGGAGGTCCCGCGCTGCTCTTCGAGAACGTCAAGGGCTCCGCCATGCCGCTCGCGATGAACGTCTTCGGGACCGACCGGCGGCTGCTCAAGGCGCTGGGCCTGAAGTCCTACGAGGACATCAGCGACAAGATCGGCGGGCTGCTCAAGCCCGAGCTGCCGCAGGGCTTCATCGGCGTACGGGAGGCCTTCGGCAAGCTGGGCTCGATGGTCCACGTGCCGCCGAAGAAGGTGAAGTCCGAGAACGCTCCGGTCCAGGAGGTCGTGCTCACCGGTGACGACGTCGACCTCGATCTGCTGCCCGCCCTCTTCACCTGGCCCAAGGACGGCGGCTCCTTCTTCAACCTGGGCCTGACGCACACCAAGCACCCCGAGACCGGGGTCCGCAACCTCGGGCTCTACCGCCTCCAGCGGCACGACAAGCGCACCATCGGCATGCACTGGCAGATCCACAAGGACAGCCGCAACCACTACGCGGTGGCGGCGGCGCGGGGCGAGCGGCTGCCGGTCGCGATCGCCTTCGGGTGCCCGCCGGCCGTGACGTACGCCTCGACGGCGCCGCTGCCCGGTGACATCGACGAGTACCTCTTCGCGGGCTTCGTACAGGGCAAGCGGATCGAGATGGTCGACTGCAAGACGGTGCCGCTCCAGGTGCCGGCCAACGCCGAGGTCGTCATCGAGGGCTGGCTGGAGCCGGGCGAGATGCTCCCGGAGGGGCCGTTCGGCGACCACACCGGGTTCTACACGCCGCAGGAACCGTTCCCCGCGCTGAAGATCGACTGCGTCACGATGCGGAAGCGTCCGCTGCTCCAGTCGATCGTGGTCGGCCGGCCGCCGACCGAGGACGGGCCGCTGGGGCGGGCGACGGAGCGCTTCTTCCTGCCGCTGCTGAAGATCATCGTGCCGGACATCGTGGACTACCACCTGCCGGAGTCGGGCGGCTTCCACAACTGCGCGATCGTCTCGATCGACAAGAAGTACCCGAAGCACGCGCAGAAGGTCATGCACGCCATCTGGGGCGCGCACATGATGTCGCTGACGAAGCTGATCATCGTGGTGGACAAGGACTGCGACGTCCACGACCTGCACGAGGTGTCCTGGCGGGCGCTCGGCAACACCGACTACTCCCGCGACCTGACGGTCGTCGAGGGCCCGGTGGACCACCTGGACCACTCCTCGTACCAGCAGTTCTGGGGCGGCAAGGCGGGCATCGACGCGACGAAGAAGCGGCCCGAGGAGGGCTACACCCGGGACGGCGGCTGGCCGGACATGGTGGAGTCCGACCCGGCGACGTCGGCCCTGGTGGACCGACGCTGGAAGGAGTACGGCCTGTGACCACGGCGGCCGTGCCCGGCGCCCGGCCCGGGCGCACCAAGGCCTTCCTGCGGTTGGTGATGATCGAGCACTCGGTCTTCGCGCTGCCGTTCGCGTACATCGCCTCGTTGACCGCGATGTTCCAGCTGGACCGGCGCGTCCACTGGGTCACGCTGCTGCTCGTCACCGTCTGCATGGTGGGGCTGCGGACCTTCGCGATGGCCTGCAACCGGATCATCGACCGGGAGATCGACGCCCGTAACCCGCGCACGGCCGGCCGCGAGCTGGTGACCGGCGCGGTGTCGGTGCGCTCGGCGTGGACCGGGGCGGGGGTCGCCGTCGTCGTCTTCCTCGGGGCGGCGGCGCTGCTCAACCCGCTCTGCCTGGCGCTCGCGCCGCTCGCCGTGGTGCCGATGGTGGTCTATCCGTACGGCAAGAGGTTCACGAACTTCCCGCACGCGATCCTCGGCCTCGCGCAGGCCATAGGGCCGATCGGGGCCTGGCTAGCGGTGACCGGGGAGTGGTCCTGGGACGCGGTCATCCTCGGCCTCGCGGTCGGCATCTGGATCGGCGGCTTCGACCTGATCTTCGCCTGCCAGGACGTCCAGGCCGACCGGGCCCAGGGCGTCATGTCGGTCCCCGCCCGCTTCGGCGTCCCGGCGGCGCTCTGGGGCGCGCGGGCCTCGGCGGCCGTCACGACGGGGCTGCTGGTCTGGTACGCCCTGGCGACCGGCGCGGGGCTGTTCTTCTGGGTCGGGCTCGTGATCGTCGTCGCCGCGTTCTGCTACGAGCACACGATCGTGAAGCCGCACGACCTGTCCCGCCTGAACCGCGCGTTCTTCACGACGAACGGCTTCATCGGCATCTCGCTGTTCCTGTGCGCGCTGATCGACCTGGTGGTGCGGGGCCTCACGGTGTGAGGGGTGGGAGGGCGTGTGCGGGGCCGAGCGCATGCGCGGCCGCGGCGTGAGCCGCCCTCACCGAGTGAACCGTTCTCACCGAGTGAACCGTTCTCACCGAGTGAGCCGTCACCGCGTGACGGCGGCTCGGTGGTGTTCCGGGCGGAAGAGGAAGGCCGCGCCCGCGCCCGCCAGCAGGCCCACGAGGTGGCCCTGCCAGCTGACCGTGGTGTTCGTGGGGGAGATGCCCATGAGGATGGAGCCGCCCCAGAACGCGGCGATCGTCACGCCCACGGCGATGCCGAGCGGCCTGCGCTCCACGAAGCCGCGGACCACGAGGTAGCCGAAGAGGCCGAAGACCAGGCCGGACGCGCCCGCGGTGATCGAGTCCGACGGGGAGATCAGCCAGACGCCGACGCCGTCGGCGACGATGATCAGCGCGCAGACCGCGACGAACCGGCGGAGGGAGCCGAGGGCGGCGAGGAATCCGAGGACCAGCAGCGGGACGCTGTTGGCGGCGACGTGCCCGAAGCCGAAGTGCAGGAACGGCGCCGCGAGGATCCCGCCGAGGCTCTCCGGCTTGCGGGCCACGATGCCGTACTCGTCGAGGGCGTGGCCCGTCGCGAGGTCGACGACTTCGAGGGCCCAGAGCAGGGCGACCCAGCCGACCATGAGCCCGATCGCCGTCTTCGCCCGGTCGGGCGCACGCCGACGTGTCGCTTCGATGTCTGTCATGGCCATCCCCCTGGCTCCCGGGTGCTGTGTAGGGGAGAACGTACGGGACCCCGTGCGGAGTTCTCCTCCCGAGCCGCCGGATAGGCTCGTCGGCGTGGAGCCGGTAGAAGAACAGCAGCGTCGTCCCTGGGTGGTCGGGGTGTCCGGGGCGTCAGGGACCCCGTACGCCGCCGCCGTGCTGAGGGGGCTGCTCGCAGCGGGGGAGAGCGTCGACCTGGTCGTCTCGCGGGCGTCGCGGCTGACGCTGCTCGACGAGACGGGGATCGCCTTCCGGGACGCGCACTGGCGCGAGGACCTGGCGACCTGGCTGGCGCGGGGCGCCGACGGGAAGCCGGGGACGTTCGCGCCGGACCTCGACGACGTGCGGTACTGGGCGGCCGGTGACCTGGCCGCCGGGCCGAGCAGTGGGTCGTACCCGGTCAAGGGGATGCTGATCGTGCCGGCGTCGACCGCCTCGGTGGCCGGTGTCGCGCTGGGACTGTCGAAGGACCTGCTGCAGCGGGTGGCGAGCGTGACGCTCAAGGAACGCCGGCCGCTGGTCGTCGCCGTGCGGGAGACCCCGCTGAACGGTCAGACGCTGAAGCACCTGGTGGCGCTGGACGAGGCGGGCGCCGTGGTGCTGCCCGCCTCTCCGGCGTTCTACGCGGGGGCGACGCACATCCAGGATCTGGTGGACTTCGTCGCCGGGCGGGTGCTCGACGCGGCAGGGGTGCCGCACGGGCTGTACCGCCGTTGGGAGGGGGAGCTCGGTGGAGCCTCCTCCCGGGGGGATTAGGGCTTCTTGGCGGCGCGCTTCTTGGCGGCGCGCCGGGCGGAGGCGGACGGCTGGTGGGCACGCGAGCGGTTGGCCAGGTCCTGCAGCTCGCGCATACGGGCGTAGGCCATCTCGATCGTGTACACGGTGAGCACCACTCCTGAAAGATCGTCTTTGTTCAATTGAAAGATTCACAGGGTGTCGACCCCTGTGTACCTTAGATTCTATACCTAAACTCGCGGTATCGCTGGACAATGGAAGGCTTCATACCTATGGACGCCGTGGACAGGCAGCTCATCCAGGCTCTGCGCGAGAACGGCAGGGCTTCGTACGCCGAACTCGGCCGGCTCGTCGGGCTCTCCGGCCCCTCCGTCACCGACCGCATCAACCGCTTGGAGGCGGCCGGCGTCATCACCGGCTACCGCGCGACGGTCGACGCCGCCTCGCTCGGCCTCGGTGTCACCGCCCTCATCGGCATCTCCCTCTCCGACGCCGCCGACCACGAGGACGTGGCCCGGCGGCTGAAGGACCTCGCCGAGATCGAGGACTGCTGGTTCATCGCCGGCGACGACTCGTACATGCTCAAGGTCCGGGTCGGCGACGTCGACGGTCTGGAGAAGACGATCCGCCGGCTCTCCGGCACCAAGGGCGTCTCCCGCACCCGTACGACGATCGTGCTCTCCACCAAGTGGGAGAACCGGGTCGGAGATCTGCCCGAGGAGGGCTGAGAGTACGGTGGGTGGAGCCTGAAATCGTCAGACATGGGAGGCGGCCCTAGATGGACGCGGGACTCAAGCGCGAGCTGGAGCAGAAGGTTCGTTCCGGAGAGCGGCTGAGCCGCGAGGACGGCATCGCTCTGTACGCGTCCGACGACCTGGCCTGGCTCGGCGGCCTGGCCCACGAGGTCAGGACCCGCAAGAACGGTGACGTCGTCCACTTCAACGTCAACCGCCACCTCAACATGACGAACGTGTGCACCGCGTCCTGCGCGTACTGCTCGTTCCAGCGCAAGCCGGGCGAGAAGGACGCGTACACGATGCGCATCGAGGAGGCCGTCCGCCTCGCCAAGGCGATGGAGAACGAGAACCTCACCGAGCTGCACATCGTCAACGGGCTCCACCCCAACCTGCCCTGGCGCTACTACCCGCGCTCGCTCTCCGAGCTGAAGAAGGCGCTCCCGAACGTCTCCCTGAAGGCCTTCACCGCCACCGAGATCCACCACTTCGAGACCATCTCGGGCATGTCGGCGTCCGACATCCTCGACGAGCTCATCGAGGCCGGCCTGGAGTCCCTCACCGGCGGTGGCGCGGAGATCTTCGACTGGGAGGTCCGCCAGCACATCGTGGACCACCGCACCCACTGGGAGGACTGGTCCCGGATCCACCGCCTCGCGCACGAGAAGGGGCTCAAGACCCCGAGCACGATGCTGTACGGGCACATCGAGGAGCCCCGGCACCGCGTCGACCACGTGCTGCGACTGCGTGAGCTCCAGGACGAGACCGGCGGCTTCCAGGTCTTCATCCCGCTGCGCTACCAGCACGACTTCGTCGACATGCAGGACGGCAAGGTCCGCAACAAGCTCCAGGCGCGCACCACGATGGCGACCGGCGCGGAGGCCCTGAAGACCTTCGCGGTCTCCCGCCTCCTCTTCGACAACGTGCCGCACGTCAAGGTCTTCTGGGTCATGCACGGCGTCCAGACCGCGCAGCTCGCGCTCCAGCACGGCGCCGACGACATGGACGGCTCGGTCGTCGAGTACAAGATCACGCACGACGCCGACAACTACGGCACGCCGAACAAGCTGGGCCGCGAGGACCTGCTCGAACTCATCCGGGACGCCGGCTTCCGCCCGGTGGAGCGCAACACGCGGTACGAGATCATCCGCGAGTACCCGGGCCCGGAGGCGGACCGCCGCGAGTCGCCCCAGCCGATGCGGGTCTGACGCGGTGGCTCTCCGTTTCGCACTGGACCCCGCGGTCACGCCCGCGCTGCGCGACGGCGTCCTGCGCCTGTGGGCGGACGTCTCCAACGCGGGCGGCGCCGTCGGCTTCGTCCCGCCGGTCGGCGTGGACGAGATCCGGCCCGACCTCGTCAAGCACCTCGCCGCGATGGCCGAGGGCCGGATGCGGCTCGTCGTCGGGTACGAGGAGGACGGCACCGTCGCCGCCACCACCTTCGTCGCGTACAACACGCACCGGCTGATGAGGCACTGGGTCTGGCTCTACACGGTCATGGTCCACCCCTCCCACCAGGGCAAGGGGTACGGCCGCGACCTCATGGCCGCCGTCGAGGACGCGGTGCGCGGCTTCGACGGCATCGAGGCGATCCGGCTCACCTGCCGGGGCGGCACGGGCGTCGACCGCTTCTACGCCTCCTGCGGCTACAAGGAGGTCGGGCGGGTGCCCGGCGCGATCCGGGTGGCCGAGGGCGACGACCGGGACGACATCTTCATGCTGCTCCCGCTGCATTGATCACTTTTGTACCGTGGTTCACTGGTGACGCCAACGAGAGAAAGGGGCCGTCGTGGCCGCTAACGGGACGGGCGCTGCGACCCTCCGCTACACCCTCATGCGCCTCGGCATCTTCGCCGGGTGCTTCCTCGTACTGGTCGGGCTCGTCCGCCTCGGTGTGCTGCCGCGCGGCCTCGGCGACTCCAACCTGCTCTGGGTGCTGATCCTCTCCATCGTGATCTCCGCGCCGCTCAGCTTCGTCCTGCTGCGGGGCCAGCGGGACGCGATGTCCGAGCAGATCGTGGCCAAGGTGGACCAGGCGAAGGGCCGCCTGGAGGCCAACCGCGCCAGCGAGGACGCGTAGGCGCTGCGCGGGGCCGTGTGGGCGCTGCGCGGAACCGTGGAGGCGCTGGGCGGACCCGTGGAGGCGCTGGGCGGACCCGTATAAGCGCCGAGTAAGTTTCGTCACAGCACAAACACCCCGGTCGGGAGCTTCGAAGGCTCCTGACCGGGGTGTTCTGCGTTTCGGAGGTCCGGGCGGGCTCCGGCTACCTCAAAGAAGGGCTTTGAGGTTCTCAAAGTTCAAGTGTTAACGTACCTGCCATGACGACAGCAGTGCGCCCCCACGATGCCGCGAGCACCCCGCTCGTGGCGCGCCTGCACGTCGATCTGTGCCGCTGTATGTCCGCGGTCTGTTGCCGCGAGCTCTGACCCCGGCATCATGCAGCGGTACCGCCCCAGCGCGTGAGTACCGCACCCCCGTCCCCGTATGTCCCGATACGCACCTGTGGAGTGTGTCTGTGTCCGCGTCCGCGTCCACGCCCGAGACGAAGTCCCCGACGTCCTCGCGCATACCCAGGGTCCCCTTCTGGGCCCAGATCGTCGCCGGTCTCGTGCTCGGCGTCCTGCTCGGCTGGCTCGCCCGCAGCCAGGACGTCAGCTGGCTCAAGGAGACTCTCGGCCAGGTCGGCGACATCTTCGTCCAGCTCCTGAAGCTGGCCGTCGCCCCGCTCGTCTTCTTCGCGATCCTGGTGTCGATCACCAACCTCCGCAAGGTCAACAACGCCGCCCGGCTGGCCGCCCAGACCCTCGTCTGGTTCATGATCACCTCGCTGATCGCGGTCGCCATCGGCCTCGCGATCGGCCTGCTCACCAACCCGGGCGCCGGCACCGGCCTCACCCCGCAGGACGGCAAGCTGCCGAAGCGCGAGGGCACCTGGATCGACTTCCTGACCGGGATCATCCCGTCGGACGTCATCACCCCGTTCACCGAGCTGAACGTCCTGCAGATCGTCTTCATGGCCGCCGTCGCCGGCATCGCCGCCCTCAAGCTCGGTGACCGCGCCAAACCGATCCTGGCCCTCTCCGAGTCGGTCCTGGAGCTGCTCCAGAAGGCCCTGTGGTGGGTCATCCGGCTCGCCCCCATCGGCACCGTCGGCCTCATCGGCTTCGCCATCGCCGACTACGGCTGGGAGCTGATCGGCAAGTACGCGACCTTCACCGCCGACGTCTACATCGGCTGCGCCCTGGTCCTCTTCGGCGTCTACCCGCTGCTGCTCGCGACGGTCGCCAAGGTCAACCCGCTCCAGTTCTTCAAGGGCGCCTGGCCGGCCATCCAGCTGGCGTTCGTCTCCCGCTCCTCGGTCGGCACGATGCCGGTCACCCAGAAGGTCACCGAGCGCCTCGGCGTCCCGAAGGAGTACGCCTCCTTCGCCGTCCCGTTCGGCGCGACCACCAAGATGGACGGCTGCGCCGCGATCTACCCGGCGCTCGCCGCGATCTTCATCGCGCAGATCTTCGACGTGCAGCTGGGCATCCAGGACTACCTCCTGATCGCCTTCGTGTCGGTCGTCGGCTCGGCCGCCACGGCGGGTCTGACGGGCGCCACGGTCATGCTGACCCTGACCCTCTCCACCCTGGGCCTCCCGCTGGAGGGCGTGGGCCTGCTGATGGCGATCGACCCGATCCTGGACATGATGCGCACGGCCACGAACGTCGCCGGCCAGGCGCTGGTCCCGGTGGTCGTCGCCGCCCGCGAGAAGATCCTGGACCACGACGCGTACAACAGCGCGTCGTCCTCCCCGGTCGACGGCGACATCGCCCCCGAGCCCGAGCCGAAGGTCGCGATCCCGGCGACGGCCTGACGCGACAGGGGCCCCGGCCCCGGCCCGATGCGGCCGCGGCCCGGTGCGGCCGCGGTCCCGGCCCCGTGCGGCACGCGGGCCGCGGTCCCGGCCACGGCCTGACCTGAACGTCCCTCACGTGATGCCCATGTCCCTCCGGGGGCGTGGGCATCACGCGTCTGCAGGCCTGCCCGCACGGTCTTCCCGCGCGGCCCCCGCTGGCTCGCCCTCGTCCTGCGGGGCGGGTCCGATGGTGTCTGCGGCGACCGGATTCATCGCCCCGGCTCCTCGTCGCCGTCCAACCACCGGTCGAGGAACTTCTGCCGTTCGGCCTCGGCTCGGGCGGAAGTAGGGTCGCTCACACAAGTGAGTGGGAGGTAGGAGCATGTCTGGCGATGCGTGGATCAGTGAGACCGCGCCGTATCTGGCCCCGCGTGAACCTGGCCAGAGTGATGCTTGGACCGATGAGGCCGATCGCCGGGGGCGCCGTGGCGGTCAGCGGCTTCTGCAGGCAGGTGAAGTAGGTGCGCCCGCCGCTGTCAGCGCAGCCCTGGAGCTGACCGCCGGTAAGCGTGTGATCGTCAGGCGCCGACTGATCCTGCTCGATGACCAGCCCGTGGAGCTGGCCGACTCGTACTACCCCCTCTCCATCGCCGGGGGCACGCCACTCGCGGAAGAGCGGAAGGTACCCGGCGGCGCCGTCAGCCTGCTCAGGGATCTGGGGTACACCGGCGCCGAGGTCGTGGAGGACGTCAGTGCCGCCCTCGCGACCGCCGATGAGTGCGAGCACCTGGGCCTGCCTGCGGGGAGCGCCGTCCTGCATCTACTCCGCCTGACGCGAACCGCTGACGGGACACCGATGGAGGCCTCCCTGATGACCATGCCGGCCGACCGACACCTCACGTACCGGCTCGGAAAGCAGGGGGCGTGATGGCGAGAGAGTTCAAGGACGCGAGGTCACCGCACCAGAAGATCGCCGCTGTGGTCCTCCCGCCGGGGCGCGTCGTCACGCGCTCCGGTCGTGCGCGGTTCACCAAGAAAAGGAACGGGAGAGAACCCTCCCAACCACCCTCCCCCGTGCCAACTGCCCGCGTGACACGTACGAGTGACGCGGTGTCGGAAACGTGGGTGGGTGCGGTACCGTCTGCCGCAACAACGGCATATGCAACTCGGCCCCCGGCAGGACGGCAATCCTGACCGAGGGCCTACCGATCAGGAAGTCAGACCCTTCCCAATGGCTGATCCGCAGTCTAACGCGGCCCTGTCCGCGCATCCCGTGTCCCACGTGATCCCCGAGGGCGCGCCCCGGTCCGGTGTGATCCACATCCGGCACCGCCACACCGAACGCTTCACGGTCGTCGGCAACCACCTCGCTCAGCACGAAGAGCTCTCCGCCGTCGCGATCGGGCTCGCCGTGTACATCCAGTCGCTGCCGGACGGGGTCTCCGTGACCGCCAAGGCGCTCGCGCTGCGCTTCCGGGAGGGCGAGAAGACCGTCCGTCGGGCGCTCAACGAGCTGGAGGGCGCCGGGTACCTGGCGCGTCCCCGAGTGCCCGTCGGCGGCGGCAGGTTCGCCACCCGCACGCTCTCGTACGACAAGCCTGGCGGCGCGGCCGAGGCGGGCCACCGCACCGCCCCCGATGCCGACCGCCCCGGCCTCGGCGGGGGCGCCGAGCCGGACGGTGGTCTCGCAGCCGAGGCGGGCCACCGCACGGCCCCCGATGCCGACCGCCCCGGTCCTGGCGACGGCGCCGAGCCGGACGGTGGTCCCGGCCCGATCCACAGCCCGTCTCCGAAGAGTCCTCCGTCGAGGCCGTCGAGGCCGTCGGCGTCCCGGCCGCCCCGGTCCGTTCCCACCGGCCCCGCCGCCGAACTCCTCGTACGGCTCCGGCTCGCGGACACCCGGCTGCTGCTGTCCGCCAGGGACGTCGAGCGGCTCGCTCCTGCCGTCGAGACGTGGCTGGCCCGCTCCACGACCCACGCTCAGATCGTCCGCACTCTCACCGCCAACCTTCCGCCGGAGCCCATCCCCATCCATCACCCGGCGCGTTTCCTGGAGTACCGCCTGACGACCCTGTTGCCGCCGTCCCTCCCGGCCGCGCCCGCGACTCCACCCGGTCCGCCGCCTCTCATCACCTGTGACGGCTGCGAACGAGCCTTCCGCAGCCGCGATCCGGAGGGTCGGTGCGGAGACTGCCGCGCCGTGGCCTGAGGCGGCCGCACGTAGGCTCTTCCCCGGTGCAGGCGAGTGGGGTGGGAAGGGTGGCCGAGGTGGCTGGCGCGAAGGTCAAGCGGATGCCGCGGGAGGTGCGTGAGCGGCAGATGATGGACGCTGCCGTGCAGACCTTCGGGCAGCGGGGATATCAGGCCGCGTCCATGGACGAGATCGCCGAGCTGGCGGGGGTGTCGAAGCCGCTCGTCTATCTGTATCTGCACTCCAAGGAAGAGCTCTTCACCGCCTGCATCCAGCGCGAGGCGCAGGCGTTGCTCGCCGCCGTCGCGGGCGGGGTCGATCCCGGGCGGCCTGCCGAGGAGCAGCTGTGGGCTGGGCTGCTCGCCTTCTTCACGCACACCGCCGAACACCCCGACGGGTGGGCGGTGCTGAGCCGCCAGGCGCGGACGCACGGGGAACCGTTCGCCGGTGAGGCGGGGCGGATGCGGGACGAGATCGTCGCCTACGTCGGGACGCTGATCGGGGCCGCCGCCCAGGAGACCCACCGGGAGACCAACCGTGACCCGGAGCTGGCCGAGCGGGATGTCGCAGGGCTCTCGCGGGCGCTCGTCGGGGCGGCGGAGTCGCTGGCGAGCTGGGCCAACGAGACGCCCGGGATGACGGCCTGGGAGGCGGCGGCGACGCTGATGAACTTCTCCTGGGCGGGGCTCGGCAACCTCATGAGGAGCGAGCGCTGGTCTCCCCGGTGACGCCGCTGAGGTGGAGTCGGCCGGCCGTCCTCAGCTCGAAGCGGCCGGCGCCGTCCGTGGCGTAGGAGACCGTTCCCGGCAGGAGGACCGGGGACTTGAACTCCGCTTCCACGAAGTCGTGTCGCGCGCCCGCCTGTTGTTCCGCCAGGCAGCGGGCCAGCGTCCACATGCCGTGCGCGACCGTCCTCGGGAAGCCGAAGGCCCGTGCGGTGAGCGGGTGGAGGTGGATCGGGTTGCGGTCGCCGGACGCGGCTGCGTAGCGACGGCCCAGGTCCGCGGGCAGGTGCCAGTCGGCTGTCGGGGGGAGAGGGTCGGGGTGGAGGGTGGGGCGGGGGGTGGGGTCCGTGGGGCCGGCACCTCTGGCCTCGGGGGTGGGGTCCGTGGGGCCGGCACCTCTGGCCTCGGGGGTGGGGTCCGTGGGGCCGCCACCCCTGGCCTCGGGGGTGGGGTCCGTGGGGCCGCCACCCGCGGCCTCGGTCGGGTGCGGTTCGGGGGCACACGCCGAGGTGGGGCGTGGGTGCGTGTGACCCGCCGGGGGCCGCTTCGCATCGGCGTGCCGTGCCAGGTAGCCGCTCGACGACTCCCACACCAGGGCGCCCGCGAGCCGGGCCTCCGTCACCACGGTGACCTCCGTGCCCCGTCGGTGCGGTGTCAACTCCCCTGCGTAGACGGTGATTTCGGGGCGATCGGCCGCCGTCAGCGGGGCGTGCCGGGTGATCGAGATCCAGGTGTGGACCAGGCCGAGCAGGGGCAGGGGGAAGTCCCGTCGGGACATCAGCCGCATCGCCGCCGGGAAGCCGAGGACGTGCGGATAGGTGAGGGGGAGGCCCGGCTCCGGGGTGCCGTCGAGGGTCGGCGCGTAGCCGCAGATCCGGGCGTAGGACGCCAGGTGCCTCCTGTCGACGGCGAGCGGGCCGCGGGTGATCCGCCGCTCCGGCAGCGGGCCCCGCGGGCGGGCGCGGGTGAAGGGGGCGCGGGTCACCGCCCCGGCCAGGGCGAGCAGGTCCGTCATCCCGTCGAGCGTGCCCATTGTCCCAACTCCCTGCCCGGTCTTAGATTTACCGAAAAGTAAGGTTACTCAACGGTCAGCAGTTGGCCGGCCCTTCGACCGAGGAGCCGCACATGTCCGTCACCGAGCCGCAGCCGCGGCTGACCGTCGTCGCCGGAGCGGTACGGGAGGCCTCCGTACCGCCCCTCGTCCCGCCGGTCCGGAGAGGTTCGCTCGCCGACATCCCCTACGACAACGCGCGCGCCGAGCCGGACGCCGTCGCCTTCTCCCGCAAGCGTGCCGACGGCGGCTGGGAGGACGTCACCACCCGCGCCTTCGCCGCCGAAGTCCACGCCGTCGCCAAGGGGTTGATCGCCTCCGGGCTGCGGCCGGGGGACCGGCTGGCGCTGATGGCCCGTACCACCTACGAGTGGACGCTGATCGACTTCGCCGCCTGGGCCGCCGGGCTGATCACCGTTCCCGTCTACCCCACCTCCTCCGCCTTCCAGACGCGGTGGATCCTCCAGGACTCCGGCGCCACCGCCTGCGTCGTCGAGGACCCGGCGCAGGGCAGGCTCGTCTCCACCGAGCGCCGGGGGCTTCCCGGCCTCGCCCACCTCTGGGTCCTCGACGCGGGCGCCGTCGCCCACCTACGCAGCGCGGGGGCGCACGTGCCCGACGAGGCGGTGACCGCCCGCCGCGGCCTGCTCACCCCGGAGACCGTCGCCACCCTCGTGTACACCTCGGGCACCACCGGCCGCCCCAAGGGGTGCGCCCTGACCCACGGCAACTTCTTCGCCGAGGTCGACAACGCCATCGCCTTCCTGCATCCCGTCTTCCGCGAGATCAGCAAGGAGGCCCCGGCGACGCTGCTCTTCCTGCCCCTCGCGCACGTCTTCGGACGGATGGTGGCGATCGGCTGCGTCCGGGCGCGGGTCCGGCTCGGGCACGCGCCGTCCATCGAGAACGACGACCTGCTCGCCGACCTGGCCGGCTTCCGGCCCACCTTCCTGCTGGCCATCCCGTACGTCCTGGAGAAGGTCTACAACTCCGCCCGGGCCACGGCGGAGCGGAGCGGCCGGGCCGCCTCCTTCGACCGCGCGGCCCGGGTCGCCCAGCGGTACGGGCACGAGGACGCGCCCTCGCTCGGGCTGCGCGCGGCCCGAGCGCTCTACGACCCACTGGTCTACCGGCGCATCAGGGACGCCCTCGGCGGCCGCGTCCGGCACGTGATCTGCGGCGGATCACCGCTGGGCGAGCGGCTCTCGGAGTTCTACGCAGGGGCGGGCGTCGACGTCTACGAGGGGTACGGCCTGACGGAGACCTGCGCCGCCTCGACGGTCACCCCGCCCCGGCACCCCCGCACCGGGACGGTGGGACGGCCGCTGCCGGGGACGGCGGTACGGATCGCGGACGACGGCGAGATCTGGCTCAGGGGCGGTCACGTCTTCGCGGGCTACTGGGACTCCCAGCGCGGTGTGGCCCTGCCCTACACCGACGAGGGCTGGTTCCCCACCGGCGACCTGGGCGCGCTGGACGAGGACGGCTATCTGCGGATCACCGGCCGGAAGAAGGACATCCTCATCACCTCGGCCGGCAAGAACGTCACCCCGGCCCCACTGGAGGACTGGCTCCGCGCCCACCCGCTGATCGGCCAGTGCCTGGTCCTCGGCGACAACCGCCCGTACATCGCCGCGCTCCTCACCCTGGACCACGAGGGGCTCGTCCACTGGCGGCGGATGCGGAAGAAGGACCACATCGCGCTCTGGCAGCTCGCCCGGGACGAGGAGCTCCTCGACACCCTCCAGCGCGCCGTCGACGACGCCAACCGGCTGGTCTCCCGGGCGGAGTCGATCCGCGCGTTCCGCGTCCTGACCACGGAGTGGTCCGAGTCGAGCGGCCACCTGACGCCCTCGCTGAAGCTGCGCCGGGCAGCGGTCCTGCGCGACTTCGGCCGCGAGGTGGAGGAGATGTACGGGAGCGGGGAGGGCGCGCCGTAGAGCCCCTCGTCCGCACGCCCCGGCGGACGGCAGTGGACTCACACCATGAGGCTCACTTCGTGGATCTCGTCGGCGGAGTGGCCCGTACGGTCGTGCACGCGCTTCACCGCGTCGGCCGAGGGGCCGTGGGACAGGCAGTAGACCGTGCCGGACTCGGGATCCGCCCACGCCCTCTCGAAGTGGACGCCCTCGTCCTTCTCGATCGCGAGGTCGGCCGCGTGCGCCTCTCTCAGCTGATCGGCGGTGATCCCCACCATGTTGCGGTGGACATCCATGTACGTACCCATGGTTCTCTCACCTCCTCCTCTCATGGTGCGCCCCGACCACCGGTCACGGCCAGAGCAGCTCGCGGGACCAGGCGCCCGTCTCGTCGCGGCGGTAGCGGAGGCGTACGTGCCGCCGCCGGGCGTCGCCCTGGAAGAACTCGACCTCGGCCGGGTCCAGGACGTACAGGGTCCAGCTCTCGGCGTGCGCTCCCGGCTCCGCCTCGGCCCGCTCCCAGGCCGCCTCGCTCACCCGGCGCAGCTCCTCCGCCGACTCCAGCACCTCGCTCTGCCGGCCCACGAGCGCGGAGGCCAGGGCCCCGGTCGTGCGGGCGTGCAGATCGGCGTACGCCTCGTCGCGCGGTGAGGTCGAGACGCCGCCCCTGACCCGTACCTGGCGGCCCTGGGCCGGCCAGTAGAAGCCGAGCGCGGCCTCGGGGTGGGCGGCCAGCTGGCGGCCCTTGGCGCTGGTGGCGTGCGAGGCGAAGTGCCAGCCGCGCGCGTCGGCCCCGTGCAGCATCACGGTCCGTACGTCGGGCCGCCCGTCCTGGTCCACGGTCGCCAGGGACATGGTGTGCGGCTCCACCTGCCCCGCCCCGGCCGCCGCGACGAACCAGTCGTGGAAGAGCGGCAGGGGCGCGGCGGGCGCGGACTCCGGGTCGAAGGACGGCAGGTCGGTGTCCCAGACCCGCAGGGAGCGGAGGGCGCGCTCGAAGTCGTTCATGCGAAGACCCTAGGGGGTCTCTTGTGGATCAAGCCGGGGTGTCCTGTGGATCAAGCCCGGGGCGTCTTGTGGATCATGCCGGGCTCGCGCCGCCTGGCATGATCCACAAGGCGCCCCCCTGGGCCGGGGCGGTCGGTCAGGGCGTCCCGCATGATGGGCCCATGGCATCTTCCTTCGACGATCTGGTCCGTGAGGCCGCCGAGGCGCCCGTCGCCGGGTGGGACTTCTCCTGGCTCGACGGGCGTGCGACGGAGGAGCGTCCGCCCTGGGGGTATCAGCGGATTCTCGGTGAGCGGCTCGTCGGGGCCGCCGCCGCGCTGGACGTGCAGACCGGCGGGGGCGAGGTGCTGGCCGGTGCCCTGCGGGCCGGTGGGAAGCCGCCGCTGGTGGCCGCCACCGAGTCCTGGCCGCCGAACGTCGCCAAGGCCGCCCGGCTGCTGCATCCGCTCGGCGCGGTGGTCGTCGCCGACCCGGACGAGCCGCCGCTGCCGTTCGCGGACGGGGCCTTCGACCTGGTCTCCAGCCGCCATCCGGCGACCGTGTGGTGGAGCGAGATCGCCCGGGTGCTGTCCCCGGGCGGCACCTACCTGGCCCAGCACGTGGGGCACTCCTCGGTCTTCGAGCTCGTCGAGTTCTTCCTGGGTCCGCAGCCCGAGGAGGTCCGGCGGCTGCGTCACCCGGACGACGAGAGCGCGGACGCCCGCGCCGCCGGCCTGGACGTCGTCGACCTGCGCTTCGCGTCGCTGCGGACGGAGTTCTTCGACATCGGCGCGGTCGTGTACTTCCTGCGGAAGGTGATCTGGATGGTCCCGGGCTTCACGGTGGAGGGACACCAGGACCGGCTGCGCGCGCTGCACGAGCGGATCCAGCGCGAGGGCTCGTTCGTCGCCCACTCCACCCGGTTCCTCATCGAGGCCCGTCAGCCGTAGCGGTTGCGGTTGCGGTCGTTGTGGAGTTCGGGGCGCGCTCGACCACGGTGCGGAGGGGATCGGGAGGCGTCTCAGGACCGGCCCAGCACCACCGTTCCCGACGAGCAGAACCATCCCCCCGTGCCCGATGCCACCGCCAGCTCCGGCAGGCTCCCGTCCGCCCGCCGCACCTGAAGCCCCGGCGCCTCCCCGCGCAGCTGCCGCACCGCCTCCACCAGCAGGAACAGTCCCCGCATCCCCGGGTGGCAGGCCGAGAGTCCGCCGCCGTCCGTGTTCACCGGCAACCGGTCCTTCGCCTCGACGAACGGGCCGCCCTCCCCCTTCGCGCAGAAGCCCAGGTCCTCCAGCGTCACCAGCGTCATGTACGTGAAGGCGTCATAGACCTCGGCGAGGTCGATGTCGGCGGGGGTGACACCCGCGCGCTCGAAGGCGAGCCGGCCGCTGACCGCCGCCGGGGAGACCGTGAAGTCCTCCCACTCCGACATCGTGGTGTGCGAGACGTGCTCGCCCGTGCCGAGGACCCAGACCGGGGCCTTCGCCGTGTCCGGTACGTACTCCTCGGCGGCCAGCAGCACCGCGCAGCCGCCGTCGCTGCGGACGCAGCAGTGCAGCTTGGTGAACGGATCGGCGATCATCGGGCCGCCGAGCACCTCGTCCACCGTGATCGGCTCCCGGAACATCGCCTCCGGGTTGAGCGCCGCGTTCGCCCGCGCCTGGACGGCGACCTCGGCGAGCTGTTCCAGGGTCGTCCCGTACTCGTGCATATGGCGGCGGGCGGCCATCGCGTACTTGGCGATCAGGGTGTGTCCGTAGGGGACCTCGAACTGGAGCGGGCCGCGCGCCCCGAAGGAGAGGTTCGAGGTGCGCCGCCCGGCCTTGATGTCGGCGCGAGCGGTCGAGCCGTAGACCAGCAGCACGGCGTTGGCGTGGCCCGCGGCGATGGCGTCGGCCGCGTGCGCGGCCATCACCTCCCAGGTGGCGCCGCCGACGGCGGTCGAGTCCACCCAGCGGGGTCGGAGGCCCAGATACTCGGCCACCTCCACCGGGGCCAGGGTGCCGAGTCCCGCCGAGGCGAGACCGTCGATCACCGAGCGGTCGAGGCCGCTGTCCGCGAGGGCGCGGCGGGCGGCCTGGGCGTGCAGAGTGTAGGGGGTGGCCTCGTCGACCCGGCCGCAGTCGGAGAGGGATATGCCGACGACGGCGACGCGTCGCCCGGCGCGGTCGCGGTTCCGTGGAGTGGTGGGCATGAATCTGACGGTACATCAGATAGGGAGAATCGGATGGCGAGAAGCAGCGCCGAAGACGTCGACGGCTACCTCGCGGAGGTCGTGGAGCCGGACCGCCTGACGGCCCTCGTCCGACTGCGCGAGCTCTGCCGCACCGAACTCCACGGCTTCGAGGAGGTCATGGCCTACGGGATGCCCGCCTACCGGCGACCGGGCGGCGAGCCGGAGATCGCCTTCGCCTCGCAGAAGCAGTACCTCGCCTTCTATCTGATGCGCCCGGACGTCCGGGAGGGCTTCGAGGACCGCCTCGCCGACCAGGACATGGGTAAGGGGTGCCTGCGCTTCCGCCGGCCGGAGCGGGTGGACTTCACCCTCGTACGGGACCTGCTGCGGGCGACGGCGACGGCGCCGGCGCCGTCGCCGTCGCCGGGCGAGACCGGCTGAGCGGGCGGGGTGCCGGGCCGGGGCCGGCCGAGCTGCCGAGCTCGTGGGTTCCGGTCGGTGGGTTTTTCGGTCGGTGGGTTCCGGTCGGTGGGTTTCGGAGGTTCCCGGCTCCGGGCGGGGTCGGTCGAGTCCGTGCGTTCCGGAGGGTCCAGGCTCTGGGTTTCTGCTCCCGTCCGCCCTAGCATGACGGGCCGTCAGATACGGAGGGGAGCTTCATGGACGCCGCCTTCACCGCGGAGCAGGACGAGATCCGCCGCACCCTGCGCGAACTGCTCGCCAAACGCTCCGGGCCCGCCGAGGTCCGTACCGCCGTCGCCACCCCCGAGGGGTACGACACCGACCTGTGGAACCGCATGTCCGGCACCCTCGGACTGCCCGGACTCGCCCTGCCCGAGGAGTACGGAGGCGTCGGCTGCGGCCCCGCCGAACTCGCCCTCGCCTGCGAGGAGACCGGCCGGGCCCTCGCCCCCTCGCCGCTCCTCGCCACCGCCGTCCTCGCCGCCCCCGTGATCCGCGCCCTCGGCACCCCACCGCAGCGCGCCGACCTGCTGCCGCGTATCGCCGACGGCGCCCTGACCTGCGCACTCGTCGTCGCCGGCGGTTCGCTCGCCCATGCCATCGGTCTGACCGGCGACAACCGCTCCTGGATCGCCGGCGGCGGCCGGGCCGGCGGCGTCCAGGCGCGGGCCGAGGGCGGCGGGTGGCGACTGTACGGCGAGGCCACCCAGGTCCTCGACGGGCACAGCGCCGGGCTGCTCCTGGTCGCCGCGCACGCCGGGGGCTTCGCGCGGAGCCGGACCCTGCTGTTCCTCGTACGGGGGGAGGCCGCCGGACTCGTCCGCGTACGACAGTCGACCCTGGACGCCACCCGCGCCCAGGCCTCGGTACAACTACGGGACGTAGAGGCAGAGTTGCTCGGGGAGGAACCGGTCGACGTGCTCGGGGCGCTCGCCGCGACCGGACGGACCGCGGCCGTGGCGCTCGCCGCCGAGGCGCTCGGCGCGGCCCAGGCCGCCCTGGACCGCACCATCGAGCACATCGGCTCACGCGAACAGTTCGGGCGGCCCGTCGGCTCCTTCCAGGCGATCAAGCACCGGGTCGCCGACCTGTACGTCCAGGTGGAGGCGGCCCGCTCGCTGACCTACGGCGCGGCCCGCGAACCCGACGGCGCCGGGGCGGGCCCGCTGGCCCTCGCCGCCGCCCTGGAGGCGCTGCGGACGGTGGCGGGCGAGACGATCCAGCTGCACGGCGGCATCGGCTTCACCTGGGAGCACGAGGCGCACCTGTACTTCAAACGGGCGGCGGCGGACGAGCTGCTCTTCGGCCCCGCGCGGCGGCTGCGCGAGCGGGCCGCCCAGCTGACGGGGCTCTTCGGAGAGGTGGCGGCCTGATGCCCGTCGGCGTACGACTGATGCAGAAGGTGTCGTCCACGAGAGCGTTCGCGAAGGTCGCCCCGCACGTCATCCCGGCGATGGACCGGGCGGTGCACCGGCTGACGCGCGGCAAGGTGCTGCTGAGCGCCCGGATGCTGCCGGGGCTGATCCTGACGGCGAGGGGTGCGAAGTCGGGGCAGTCGCGCGTGACGCCGCTGGCGTGCATGCCCGAGCCGGCCGGGACCTGGGTGCTGATCGGCTCCAACTTCGGGCGGGACGGGCACCCGGCGTGGACCGCGAATCTGCTGAAGTACCCGGACGTGGAGGTGAGTTGGCGCGGTCAGGTGATCCCGGTACGGGCCGAGCTGCTCGCGGGGGAGGAGCGGGCCGCCGCGTGGCGGGCGGCGCTCGGGTTCTGGCCGCCGTACGCGACGTACCAGGCGAGGGTGGAGCGCGAGATCAGGCTCTTCCGGCTGACTCGGCGGTGAGGGGGGCGGGGCGCGTGCGCCGCCCCTTCCCGTCGCCTCCCGTACCGGTACCCGTACCGGTACCCGTACCGGTACCGGTACCCGTACCCGTACCCGTACCCGTACCCTCCCGTCCCGTTTCGCCCCGTCCCGTTTCGTCCCGGACAGGGGAACGCCGACGGCGGTCTCGCGAGGAGCCCGCCGTCGGCGCGACAGGACGGATGTGGCGTGGACGTGGCGTGAGGGGGGGCCGGACGGCCTACTTCGTCGGCTTCTTGCCCGTGATCCCCAGGTGCACCAACAGCGCCAGGTTCGGCTTCAGTTCGGCCTGCTTCACACCCCAGGTCTGGAACCCCTTCTGGTGGCCGGCCACCGAGGCCAGCATCGCCACGAGGGACCCCGCCATCGCCGCGGGGCTGACGTCCTTGTCGACCTTGCCCTTGGCCTGGAGGTCCTTCACGGAGTCCGTGAGGGAGTTGGTGACGGAGTTCAGGATCTTCATACGGATCTTGTAGAACCGCTTGTCGCCCTCGGCGGCGCCGAGGTCCACGACCCGCAGGATCGCGTCGTGGCGCCGCCAGAAGTCCAGGAAGCCCTCGACCAGTTCCTCGGAGGTCTGCCAGCCGGCCTTGCCGACCCAGGAGCGGCCGGAGACCAGCTCGGTCAACGCGGCGCCCTCCTTGGCCATTTCCTCCGCGATCTCGAGGACGGCACCCTCGACGTCGGGGAAGTACTGGTAGAACGTCGCGGGTGAAGTGCCCGCCTTCCGGGCCACGTCGATGACCTTGACGTCCCGGTACGGCGAGGAGCTGAGCATCTCGCTGAGGCAGTCGAGCAGCTTCTGCCGCGTCGCCTGACCGCGTCGTCCGGCCACGCGGCCGTCGACGGTACGTACTTGTCCTGTCATGCCGTCAGCTTACCGAGGGGTGATCGGCGCGCGATTCGGCCGACTGCAAATGGGGTGCGCCCCTCCTGGGGCGGCGGCAGGGCGGCGTCCGGGCGGTGCCAGGGCGCCGCCAGGGGGGCGGCCCCGCGGTCGTCCTGGCGGACGGGCGGAGTCGCCCCGGGGTGGTCCTGGCGGGCCGGCGGGGTCGTCCCACTCCGTAAAGCTTATTAACAGCCTGTGGACAACTTCGGTGGACAACTCGGGGGAGCCCCGGACCGCCGCCTCCCTATATGGCGGTATGTTCGATTATGGGGCGTGCGCGGGCGCATCCCCCGACCTAGCGTGGAGCCATGGCGGCATTCACAGAGGGCACCCCCTGCTGGGTGGAGGCACAGCTCCCCGACCTGGAGGCGGGGAAACGGTTCTACCGCGAGCTCTTCGGCTGGACCTTCGACCCGGACCGCGACGAGGCCCTCAGCGGCGGCAAGCGCGTCGCCGGACTGCTGCCGAAGCGCGACGGCCGGATGCCCACCACCTGGACCGTCTACCTCGCCACCGAGAACGCGGGCACGCTCGCCGCCCGGATCAAGGACGCCGGCGGCCGGATGATCATGGATCCGTACCCCGTGGGCCCCTTCGGCGTCCTCGCGCTCGCCGCCGACCCCGGCGGCGCCGTCTTCGGTCTGCGCCAGTCGGGCGACGACGACGGCTTCGAGAAGACGATGCTTCCCGGCTCCTTCTGCTGGATGGAGGTCTACACGAGGGAACGGGACGCGGTCGACACCTTCTACGCCTCCGTCTTCGGCTACCTCGGCCACCAGGTGGAACCGGGGGAGGAGGGCAGGGAGAGCGACTTCGACTACCGCGTCTGGTCCCCGCCCGGCTCCAGCCCCGGCGGCGACACCTCCTTCGGCGGCCGGGCCGTCCTCACCGACGCCTTCCCGGCCGCGATGCCCGGCCACGTCCTGGTCTACTTCGCGGTCGCCGACTGCGACGCGTCCTGCGCGACGGCCGTCGAACACGGTGGCCGGGTCATGAACCCGCCCTTCGACACCCCGCACGGCCGCATCGCCGTCCTCCACGACAACCAGGGCGCCCGCTTCGCGATCCTGGCAGAACCGAAGGACGCCCCGCCCGCGTCAGACGCCACGTCCGAGACCATGCCCGACGCCACGGCCGGCCCCGCGTCCGACGCCGTACTCGACGCCACGCCCGGTACCGAGCCGGACGCCTCCGTGCCCGAACCCGCCGAACCCCCCGAAAAGCCCTCCGCCGCGCCCGGCGATATCACCTGAGACACCCCGATCCGCCCCCGGGTTCGCAACCGTCGCCTCGGACAGGAAGAATCAGGGCCACGGGGCCGTACCCTCATGGCCCGTACGGGGAGGTGGCAGGCAAGTGGAGCAGCTGACGCAGCACGACCCGAGACGGATCGGGCCCTTCGAGGTGCTGGGCCGGCTCGGTGCAGGTGGCATGGGGCTCGTCTATCTCGCGCGCTCGGCGTCCGGGCGGCGCGTGGCGATCAAGACCGTGCGGACCGAGCTCGCCGAGGACCAGCTGTTCCGTGTCCGCTTCACCCGTGAGGTCGAGGCCGCCCGGGCCGTCTCCGGCTTCTACACGGCCGCCGTCGTCGACGCAGACCCGCGCGCCGCCGTGCCCTGGCTGGCCACCGCCTACGTCCCCGCGCCCTCCCTCGAAGAAATAGTGAACGAGTGCGGGCCGCTGCCGGCCCAGGCCGTCCGCTGGCTGGCCGCCGGCGTCGCGGAGGCCCTGCAGTCCATCCACGGCGCGGGCCTGGTCCACCGCGACCTGAAGCCGTCCAACGTCCTCGTCGTCGAGGACGGCCCCCGCGTGATCGACTTCGGCATCGCGTCCGGGGTCTCCAACACCCGGCTGACCATGACCAACGTCGCCGTCGGCACTCCCGCGTACATGTCCCCCGAGCAGGCCCGCGACTCGCGCAGCGTCACCGGCGCCAGCGACGTCTTCTCGCTCGGCTCCATGCTGGTCTTCGCCGCCACCGGGCACGCCCCCTACCACGGCGCCAACCCCGTCGAGACCGTCTTCATGCTGCTCCGCGAGGGCCCTGACCTGGAGGGTCTGCCGGACGAGCTGCGGCCGCTCATCGACTCCTGCATGCAGATGGACGTCTCGCGCCGCCCCAGCCCCGCCGACCTCCAGGCCCAGCTCGCCCCGCACCTCTTCGGCCCCGGCAGCGACGACAGCGGTACGGCCTCGGCCTGGCTGCCGCGCTCCGCCGTCGAGATGATCGAGCTGCGCCGCGGCGGCCGCCCGCTTCCCCCACCGCCCCCGGTCGCCCCGCCCACGCCCCCGCGCCCGCCCCGGCAGCCCCCGGAGTGGAGCGCCGACGGGCGCCCCGGCGGCCAGGGCGGCGGCGGTCGGCACGCCGCCCCCGCCGAGGTCGGCGGGCCTGTACGGCTGGCCGGCGCCGCCGTCCCGATCGGCCCCGGCCTCCGCGTCGCCGACACCCGCGCCGCGCTCGGCCCGGTCGTCGACGCGGGCACCGCCACCGGCTGGATCCGCCCGCCCGGCGGCGCGAACGCCCCCGAGCCCGGCCCCCTGCCCGGCGCCCGCCCCCTGCCCGTCCCCCCGCCGGCCCCGGAGGCCGCGCCGGAACCCGCGCACTGGCGCCCCTGGCGCTTCCGGATGTCCAACGACGTCTGGGGCACCCCGGTCGTCGCCGGCGACCTGCTCTACGTCACCTCCTTCGAGGTCCACGCGCTGGACGTGGCCAGTGGCCGTCGCCAGTTCAAGACGCGGGACGTCGCCTGGTCGATGGCCGTGGCCCAGGGCCGTATCCACGCCTCCGACGGGCCCACCCTCTACGCCCTCGACGCCACCGACGGCAGCGAGCGCTGGCGGCTCCAGACGGACGCCTGGGTGTACTCCCTCAAGGTCGACCGGGGCACGGTCGTCACCGGCACCCGGGGCGGCGGGGTCCAGGGCTGGGAGGCCTCCAACGGCGCCAAGCTGTGGGAGCTCACCGGCGCCCAGACCGACTTCGAGACCCCGGAGGCGGGACCCGCCGTGCACGGCGACACCGTGTACGTCTGGCGCAACGCCCGGCTCCAGGCCCTGGACGCCCGTACGGGTTCCGAGCGCTGGTCGTACCCCGTCGGCGACGCCGCCTCCTGCGGCAGCGTTCCCGTACGGGTCGCCCCGGCGGAGGACGGTCACGTCTACGTCGCCGCCGGTACGCGGGTGCTGTCCATCGACATCGCGTCCGGGCACGTCCGCTGGCACTTCGAGGCGCCCGCGGTCTTCCTCTCCCCGCCTGCCTTCGCCCCCGGGCCGGCCGTCACCGGCGGCGGGGTCTACCTCGCCGACTACCTCGGCACGGTGTACGCCCTCGACGCGACCACCGGTCAGGACCGCTGGCGGATCGCGACCGAGTCCCGCCAGTCGATCGAACCGGTGCTCGTCGTCGACGGGAACGTCCATGTGGGCAGCGGCAGCGCCCTCTACACGCTCGACGCGGTCACGGGCACGCCGAAGTGGCGGTTCGCGGCGGGCGGCGAGCTGATCGGCGCGCCGGTGGTGGCCGACGGGCGGGTGCACTTCGGCTCCGCCGACCACGTCCTCTACACGCTGGACGCGACCGGCGGCCAGCTGCGCTGGAAGCTGGCGACCGGCGGCGAGATCACCGGCTCCCCGGTGGCGCGGGGCGGGGTCGTGTACGCGTGCAGCAAGGACCGGTGCGTGTACGCGCTGGACGCGGTGAAGGGCACGGCGACCGGACGCGGCTCGGCTCCGAGGGCGTGACGACGCCGAGGGTGTGAGGGTGTCTCCGAGGGCGTGAGGGTGTGAGGGCGCGCCAGGCGTGGGCCTTGGGGGACGGTTCGGGAGTGCGCCTTGGGGTGACCGCGCGGGTGTGCGCCCTCAGCGGTGTCCCTCGCCCCTAGGGGTGTCCCTCGGGGGGTGTTCCTCGGGGGCCTCGGGGGTGTTCCTGGCCCTGGTCCCAGCCCTGACCCTGCCCCTGCCCCTGCCCCTGGTCCCAGCCCTGACCCTGACCCTGCCCTTGATCCCAGCCCTGACCCTGCCCCTGGTCCCAGCCCCCGGCCTGTGTCCGGTCGCGGGCGTGGTCGTGGTCGCCGTCCCACGCCGGGGCGTCCATCGTCCGGGTCTGCTGCTCCCCGGGCTGCCCGGGCGGGTACGGGTACGGATGCTGATGCGGGTCCTCGTCCACGGTCCGATGCGTGGGCTGGGCGGGGTGAGTCGGCTCCGGGTGCAGCGGCACGCTGCGCGCACGCTTGCGGCGGCCCGCCATGACAAGGGCGCCGATGAGGAGCAGGAGCCCGCCACCCAGGGCGTTCGCGACGCCGTCGCCGAGGCCCGTACCGTCGCCGCCGACCGTCAGGCTGCCCTCCGCCTGTCCGACGCGGACCATCCACAGGATGGTGAAGCCGAGCACGACCAGTCCGGCGAACGCCACGAGCAGCCGGGAGCGCAGCACCACGCCGATCAGGGTGACGAGGGCCGCGAAGGCGAACGGAAGCAGGATCGAGCCGATCACCGACGACTGGGCGTCGGTGATGCCGCCGAACAGGTCCCCGATGCGGTAGTCGCTGCCGTGACGGCCGTCGTACCAGGCACGGAAGGGGCTCCAGACGGCGGCCGTCGCTCCGGCGAGGGCGAGGACCGAGCCGATCACGTTACGGACCATCGATCGGCCTCCTTACGGTCCGGCTCTCGCTCCTGACGCTACGCCCGGTGCGAGGGGCCCGCCACGCGACGCTAGGGTGGCGCGGACACGACAGGAGGAGCGGGATGGCAACGGGGACGGCGCGTCGCAGGGGGCTCAGGCTCGCGGCGACGCTCACGGTGGTGGTGCTCGCGCTGACGGGCTTCCAGACGAGCAGCAGCGGCGGCAAGGGCGGCAGCGGGAAGAGCAAGAGCAAGAGCAGCAGTTCGGGCGGCGGCGGTGGCTGCTCCAGCTCCAAGAAGAAGAACAACGACTACGACTACGACGACACCGACGCCCTCGGCGGCTCGGGCGGCGGCGACTCCACGACGTACACCCCCACGCCGACGGTCACCTCGTCGCCGACCTCCACGGTGGACGTGGTCGTCGACGACTGTGTGAAGCCGGCGGAGAAGAAGCGCAAGGGCAGGGCGGCCCGCAAGGCGGACACGACGGCCACGCTGCGGATCACCTCGCGCGAGGCCTTCACGGAGACGTTCAAGGTCGAGGTCGACTTCGCGGGCTCCGGCGGCACGACGGTCGACGAGGCGGAGAAGCTCGTGACGGTCGAGCCCGGCGAGACGAAGACCTTCGAGGTCGCCATGGAGAGCCCGGCGGCCGTCGCGAAGGTGAAGGCCTGCCAGGTCGACCGGGTGACCCAGCAGTAGCAGGGGCGGTAGGCGGTAGGGGGGCGGGGAGGGCAGGCCAGGAGGCACGGCACGACGACCGGCCTCCCAGCGGCGCTACCGGAAGCCCCCCGGGCCGGCTCCCAGCGCCGCCGAAAACCCTCCCCCCGCCGGCTCCCAGCGCCGCCGGAAGCCGCCCCCCGGCCGGCTCCCAGCGCAGCCGGCAGCCGGCCCCCGCCAAGTGGCCCCCCGCCGGCCCTACCGCAGCCGGAAGCCGTCCCCCCGCCGGGTGAACAGTTCGGCCTGCCGTTCCGGTGGCAGGTTCCCGAGCGTCACCAGGTGCGGGGCGTGCGCGAGGGCCTGGGCGCGGGCGGTCTCCTTGGCCGACCAGAGCGCCCGGACCGTGCCCTGTACCGCCTCGGTCGGGTACGACGCGATGACGGCGGCGGCGCGGCGCGCGGCGTCCAGCGCGCCGCCGGGCTCCGTCAGCTCGGAGACGAGCCCCGTCTCGTAGGCCCGGCGGGCCGAGATCCGCTCCGCGCTTCCCATCAGCGCCATCCGCGCGATCTCCCCGAAGGGCATCTTCTGCGCCATGTGGATGGTCTCGAAGGCGCTGACCATGCCGTAGGTGGTGTGCGGGTCGAAGAAGGTGGCGTCCGTGCCTGCGACGAGGAACTCGGCCTCGCCCAGGAGGTAGAAGGCACCGCCGCAGGCCATGCCCTCCACGGCGGCGACGACCGGCTTCCACAGGTCGTTGGCCTTGGGTCCGATGGCGATCAGCGGATCGTCGATCGTGTACGGGGACGAGGGCTGCGGGATGTCCGTGGCGGCCGCGCGGTCGATGCCGGTGCAGAAGGCCCGGGTGCCTGCGCCGGTGACCACGACGGCCCGCACATCGTCCTCGTGCCGGAACGCCCGCCAGGCGTGGGCCAGTTGGCGGGCCATCTCCAGCGTGAGGGCGTTGTGCTTCTCGGCCCGGTCGAGCGTGACGACGGCGACGCCGGTCTCCTTGTCGCGCTCGACGGTGACGGTCATGGGCGCTCCAGGAGCCAGCGGGGCACGGTCACCCCGTCGACCTCGGTGAACGCCACCTTCACGCCCGCCCCGATCCGCAGCCGCGCCGGGTCGACGGAGTCCAGGGCCGCGTCCGGGGCGGCGACGACGTTGCCGACGAGCCGGATGCGGGGCGCCTCGGCGAGTTCGACGATCACCGCGTTGTACGGGGCCTGGGCGGCGTAGTCGGGGAGCAGGGGCGGGTGGGGCAGGACGTAGGACCAGATCCGGCCGCGCCCGGACATCAGCCGCCACTCCGAGGCGAAGGACTGGCAGTGCGGGCAGCAGGGCCGGGGCGGGAAACGGAGTTCGCCGCAGTCGGCGCAGTCCTGGATCCGCAGTTCGCCCCGGGCGGCGTACTCCCAGAAGGGGGCGCCGTCCTCGTCGACGACAGGTGTCAGCATGGCGGTCTCTCAACTCCTCAGGCTCGCAGCAGGATGGCCGATGTGGGGACGCCCTCGCCTGCGGTGACCAGGCAGGTGGTGGCGTCGGGGACCTGGGCGGTGGAGCTGCCCCGGAGCTGCTTCACCCCTTCGTTGATGAGGTTGAAGCCGTGGACGTACGCCTCGCTGAGTCCGCCGCCGCCGGTGTTGATCGGCAGCCGGCCGCCGATCTCCAGGGCGCCGCCCTCGGTGAACGCGGCGCCCTCGCCGCGTTCGCAGAAGCCGTAGCCCTCCAGGGAGAGCGGGATGAGCGGGGTGAACGCGTCGTAGATCTGGGCGACGTCGACGTCCTGGGGGCCGAAGTCGGCCTGCTTCCAGAGGTGTCGGGCGGCGGTCCAGGCGGGGCCGGTGAGCGGGTCGTCGTTCCAGTAGTTGACCATGCCGTGGTGCTGGGCGGGCAGGCCCTGGGCGGTGGCGTGGACGTACACGGGTTTCTGCCGGCAGTCGCGGGCCCGTTCGGAGCTCACGATGACGCACGCCAGCGCGCCGTCGGTCTCCAGGCAGTTGTCGAAGAGGCAGAGGGGTTCGCTGATCCAGCGGGCGGTCATGTACATCTCGCGGGTCAGCGGGCGTTCGTACATGATCGCGGCGGGGTTCTGGTTGGCGCGGTTGCGGCAGGCGAGGGCGACGTTGAAGAGGTGGTCGCGGGTCGCGCCGTACTCGTGCATGTAGCGGCGGGCGAGCATGCCGATCTCGTCGGTGGGACGCAGCAGCCCGAAGGGGCGGGTCCACTGGCCGGGGGTGGGCAGCTGGACGGCCGTGTTCTTCCAGGGGCGCGGGCCGCTGCCGCGCTTGCGGGAGCGCCAGGCGACGCCGACGTTCGCCTGGCCGGTGGCGACGGCGGCGGCGAGGTGGCCGACGGTGGCGCAGGAGCCGCCGCCGCCGTATCCGATCTTGGAGAAGAAGGTGACGTCTCCGGCGCCGATGGCCTTGGCGACCTCGACCTCGTCGGTCTCCTCCATCGTGTACGAGGCGAAGCCGTCGACCTCGGAGGGGGCGATCCCGGCGTCGTCGAGGGCGGCGAGGATCGCCCGGCAGGCGAGGGTCTTCTCCGATTCGGGGAGTTGTTTGGCGAAGGGTGTCTGACCGATCCCGACGATGGCCGTGGCGTCCTTGAGCACGGGCAACCTCCCCGATCGTGAGCGGCAGCCCGAGCCGCTGCGGCTGCTGACAGCGCGTCAGGGTACAGCTAATCTGACGGATAGTCAGCTACGGGTGCGGCGGGAGGGGCGGTAATGCGCGGTGACCTGGAATGGGGTTCCATAGCGGGCCTTGTGCGCGCGGCGGCCGAACGGTACGGGCCGGCGGAGGCGGTCGTCGAGGGCCGTATCCGCGTCTCGTACGCGGAGCTCGGCGAGCGGGTCGAGCGGGCGGCGGCGGCCTGCATGGCGGCGGGGGTGGAACCCGGCGACCGGGTGGCGATCTGGGCCCCGAACACCCTCGACTGGATCGTCTCCGCGCTCGGTGCGGTCACGGCGGGGGCGGTGCTCGTCCCGCTGAACACCCGCTTCAAGGGCACGGAGGCGGCGTACGTCCTCTCCCGGTCGCGGGCGAAGCTGCTCTTCATCACGGGCACCTTCCTCGGCACCTCGTACGTGGCGTCCCTGCGCCGCTCCGAGGTCGAACTCCCGCACCTGGAACGGGTGGTGGTGCTCGGCGAGAGCGCCCCGGACGACTACGTGACCTGGAAGTCCTTCCTGGCGGGCGGTGACGGGGTGAGCGCGGCGGAGGTCCGCGCGCGGGCGGACTCGGTACCGTCCACCGCCCCTTCGGACATCATCTACACCTCGGGGACCACGGGCGCCCCGAAGGGCGCGGTGATCACGCACGCCCAGACCCTGCGCTGCTACGCCGTCTGGTCGGAGCTAGCGGGGCTGCGGGAGGGCGACCGCTATCTGATCGTGAACCCGTTCTTCCACACCTTCGGCTACAAGGCCGGGATCATCGCGTGCCTGATGCGCGGCGCGGTGATGATCCCGCAGCCGGTCTTCAACGTGGACACGGTCCTCGCCAACATCGCGGCGGAACGCGTCTCCGTGCTGCCGGGACCGCCGACCCTGCACCAGTCGCTGCTCGACCATCCCGCGCGCGCGTCGCACGACCTGTCGGCGCTCCGGCTCGTGGTGACGGGCGCGGCGGTGGTGCCGCTGCGGCTGGTGGAACGGCTGCGGGGGGAGCTGGGCGTGGGCACGGTCCTGACGGCGTACGGACTGTCCGAGGCGAGCGGGATCGTGACCATGTGCCGCCGGGGCGATCCGGCGGACGTCGTCGCGACCACGTCGGGGCGTCCGATCCCGGACACCGAGGTCCGCCTCTCGTCGGCGGGCGAGGTCCTGGTGCGCGGCCACCACGTGATGAGCGGCTACTTCGAGGACGAGGAGGAGACGGCCCGCGCGATCGACGCGGCCGGCTGGCTGCACACGGGCGACGTCGGGGTCCTGGACGAGGCGGGCAACCTGCGGATCACGGACCGCATCAAGGACATGTTCATCGTGGGCGGCTTCAACGCCTATCCGGCGGAGATCGAGCAACTCCTCGGCCTGCACCCGGACATCGCGGACGTGGCGGTGATCGGCGTCCCGGACGCGCGGCTCGGCGAGGTCGGCAAGGCCTTCGCGGTCCGCCGCCGGGGGGCGACGGTGACGGCGGACGACCTGATCGCGTGGGCGCGGCGGGAGATGGCGAACTACAAGGTGCCGAGGGCGGTGGAGTTCGTGGGGGAGCTGCCGCGGAACGCGAGCGGGAAGGTGGTGAAGGGGGTGCTGCGGAGCCGGTAGGGCGGTCGCAACCGGCAGGGCGCGCACAGACGTCGTACGAGTGAGCACCAGCACGGCGCGAGAACACCGCACAGCACCGCACCCCCTGCCGCCCGTAGCGCGGCCTCACTCCTTGGAGCAGCCGGTGTCGTCCCCAGAGATCCCCATGTCGCTCACCCCGCAGCAGGCCGCGCAGGGCGTGGTCCTGACCATCCAGACGCCGACCGGCCCCACCCACGTCACCGTCCCGCCCTGTCGGCACGGCGACCTCGTCCCGGTCCGGATCGGCGGCGGCACGGTCCTCCTGCGGATCGCCGTCGCGGGCCCCGGCCAGGCCTCGCCGCCCCGCAGGTCGGGGTTCCTGGGCTGTCTGGTGCCGCTGGTCATCGCGGGTGTGGTCGCGTTCTTCATCGTCTCCGGCAACGACGACAGCGGCGACAACGCGGGCGGCAGCTCGCCGCTGCCCTCGCCGACGGCCTCGTACGAGAACTCCCTCGACGATCCCACCACCCCGGCGCCGCCGGCGACCCCGACGGCCGCCCCGACGACCGAGGAGCCGCCGGACCCGTACACGAAGGGCACCTGCCTCAACGGCCGGCTCCCGGACTCGACGACCGCGCAGAGCGTCAGCGGCGTCGCCGAGGTTCCGTGCTCGGCGTCGGACGCGCACTACCGCGTGATCCAGACGTTTCCGCTCACCTCGGACCTGGACCGCTGCAACAGCAACCCGAAGACGCAGTACGCCTTCTCCCACCGCTACACGATCAACGGCGCGACGATCAACGAGTACGTCTACTGCCTGATCGGCCTCGGTTCGTACGCGCGGGGATAGCCAAGGGCCGCGAGTCGAACAGGGACCCGTGCTCGCGCTCCGCGGCCCGGCACATGCGTCGACCCGTGCTCGCGCTCCGCGGCCCGGGACATGCCGCAGGGGCCGGGCGTGTGCCCGGCCCCTGCGGACCTGCGTGTCCGGGTGCGGTGCGCGTGGCGCTCTGTCCGTCGGGTCCCCCCGGGCCCTGCGGATGTCCCCCGAGCGCGTGCGCTGTTCGCTTCCGGACGGTCACGGTCGTGGCGGTTCCCCCGTCGGTACCGCCGCGACCGCCCCCGGTGTGAGCCGGCCCCGTCCCCCGTTCCCCCGTGGGCCGGCTCGGCGTGCTACGTGAGCGGCTCGCCCGTCGCGTGGGAGTCCAGCGGCTTGATGGGCGTACCCGTGGCGTGCGAGTCCATCGTCGTGACGTCCTCGCCGGTGGCGTGGGAGTCGAGCGGCTTGATGGGCGCGCCCGTGGCGTGCGAGTCCATGGTGGTGATGTCCTCGCCGGTCGCGTGCGAGTCCGTGGGCTTGATCTTGTCGGCCATGGAGCCAGCTCCTGTAGTCGATTGGGCAGGGTGGGACTGAGGGCGTCCGCCCGGCAACTCCCCCGAGGACCGCCGGGCGGACGTCCAGGGCCGATCACCTTAACGGTGGGGCCTCGTGCCGAACCGCCTGCCCCCCGACGCGACGCTTCGACAACCCCGAGAGTGCCGTGCGGCGATAAACGATTGATGAACGCCCCGTCCGGGTCAGGCAACCGCGGCCGGACGCAGCAGCAGGCGGACGCCGTCGGCCTCCGGCGAACCCAGGCCCTCGAACACCGTGAGCGCCTCGCCCCAGCACACCCGGGCCCGGTCGGTCTGGCCCAGCGCCGTGAGTCCGCGGCCGAGGACGGTCAGCACGTTGGCCCTGCGCCACTCGCCACCGATGCCGTGCAGCACGGACAGCGCCTGCTCGGCGTGGGCGGCCGCCGCCGCGTACCGGCCGTCGGCCAGGTGCACCTCGGCGAGCCGGAACAGCGTCATGCCGTGCCACAGCTGCTGCCGGCTCTCCTGGAAGACGCTCAGCGCCTCCGTGAGGACGGCACGGGCCTGGAGGGTCTGGCCGGACGCCGTGAGCGCAAGACCGAGGGCGTACTTGCCGTTGGCGAGCCGCAGCGCGAGCCCGGTGTCCGCCTCCTGGTAGAGGACGATGCCCTGCGTCGCGAGTTCGACCGCGCTCGCGACGCGCCCGGTGGCCAGGTGGACCCGCGACAGGTTGCACAGCGCGCTCGCCTCGCCGGGCCTGTTCGCGTCGAGGCGGAACGCGCCCCGCGCCTCGGAGAGATGGGCCTCCGCGTCGGCGTGCCGGTTCTCGTAAAGGGCGAGGATGCCGCGCTCGTTCGGCGCGTTCCCGCAGGTCCACGGGTCGCCGGAGGTGCGGCCGAGGTCCACCGCGCGGCGGGCCTCCTCGTCGGCCTCGTCGAACCGGCCGGCCGTGCTGTACGCCTGGGTGAGCGTGGTGCGTGCCCGCCCCTCGGAGCGGGCGTCCCCGAGCGCGCGGGCCGCGTTGCGGGCGGCCACCGCCGCCCGCTCGTAGCGCCGGGCGTTGACGCCCGACTCCGCCAGGTCCTTCGTCGCCATCAGGAGGTCGACGGCCCGGCGCAGGGAGCCGTGGGTCAGGGACTGCTGGGCGCACGCCAGGACGCAGTCGGCCTCGGCGTGCAGCCAGTCGAGGGCCTCGGCGTGGTCCGCGAACTCCAGCCCCGCGTGCTCGGTGGCCTCCAGGTGCGCGACGGTCCGGTCGCCCGGTCGCTCGATCGCGTAGACGCGGGCGGCCGTCGACAGGTAGAAGTCGAGCAGGCGCGACAGCGCGCGCTCCCGTTCCACCGGCGGCTGTTCGTCGCGCTCGGCGCACGCACGCGCGTAGAGGCGGACCAGGTCGTGGTAGCGGTAGCGGCCGGGGGCGGCGGACTCCAGGAGCGAGGTGTCGACCAGGGCCTCCAGGAGGTCCTCCGCGGCGTGGGGCGCGAGGTCGAGGATCGCGGCGGCGGCGGCCAGTGAGATGTCCGGGCCGTCGGCGAGGCCGAGCAGCCGGAAGGCGCGGGCCTGGGCCGGCTCCAGCTGGCCGTAGCCGAGTTCGAAGGTCGCCTTCACCGCGAGGTCGCCCGCCTGGAGCTCGTCGAGCCGGCGTCGCTCGTCGGCGAGCTTCGCGGCGAGCACGGCCACCGTCCAGGTGCGGCGGGCGGCCAGGCGGGAGGCGGCGATACGGATCGCCAGCGGCAGGAAGCCGCAGGCCGCCACCACGTCGAGGGCCGCCTCGCGCTCCGACGAGACGCGCTCGGCGCCGACGATCCGGGTGAAGAGCTGGAGCGCCTCCTCCGGCGACATCACGTCGAGGTCCACCAGGTGCGCGCCCGCCAGGTCCACCATCCGGATCCGGCTGGTCACAAGCGCCGCGCAGCCCGCCGTGCCCGGCAGCAGCGGGCGGATCTGGGCCGCGTCCCGCGCGTTGTCCAGGAGGACCAGGATCCGTCGGCCGTCCAGGGTCGAGCGGTAGAGCGCCGCGCGCTCCTCCAGCGTGTCCGGGATCGAGGAGTCGGGCGTGCCGAGGGCCCGCAGGAAGGCGCCCAGGACCGTCTCGGGCGCCGCCCAGTGGGAGCCCGCGCCCTGGAGGTCCACGTAGAGCTGGCCGTCGGGAAAGTGCGGGCGGGCCTCGTGCGCGACGTGCACGGCGAGCGTGGTCTTGCCGACACCGCCGATGCCGGCGAGCGCGGAGACGGCCATCACGGAGCCCTCGGCGGTGGCGAGCCGGTTGCCAAGCTCCCGTACGAAGGCGGCGCGGCCGGTGAAGTCGGGGACCGTCGCGGGGAGTTGTGCGGGCCGGGCGACGGTGGGTGTCGGCGCGGACTCCTCGACCGGGCGGGCCAGTTCGGTGTCCGCCCGCAGGATGCGCTGCTGGAGGCGGGAGAGCTCCGGGTTCGGGTCGACGCCCAGCTCGTCGGCGAGGAGCCGGCGGGTGTCGGCGTACACGGCGAGCGCCTCGGCCTGCCGGCCGCTGCGGTAGAGGGCCAGCATCAGCAGCTCGCGCAGGCGCTCCCGCAGCGGGTGCGCGGCCGTCAGCGCGGTCAGCTCGGAGACCGCCTCCGCGTGCGCGCCGGCCTCCAGGTCCATGTCGAGCCGGGTCTCCAGGAGTTGCAGCCGCCACTCCTCCAGGCGGGTGCGCTGTGTCTCGGCGTACGGCCCCGGTACGGAGGCCAGCGCCTCGCCCTCCCACAGCCCGAGGGCCTTGTTGAGCCGTGAGCGGGCGGCGGCGCGGTCGCCCGCGCCACGCTGCTTGTCGGCCTCGGCGGCGAGGTCCTGGACGACGTTCAGGTCGAGGGCGCCGGAGCGGGCGGTACGGATGGCGTAGCCGCCGGACTCGCTGACCAGGACCCCCGCGCCGAGGGTCTTGCGCAGCCGCGAGGCGTACGTCCGTACGGCGGCGAGGGCCTGCGAGGGGGGTTCGTCGCCCCAGATGGCGTCGATCAGCTCGGCGGCCGTGGCCGTGCGCCCGTCGCGCAGCAGCAGGGCGGCGAGCAGGGCCCGCTGTTGGGGGGAGCCGGAGGGGAGGGCGGCGCCGTCGCGCCAGGCGCGCACCGGGCCGAGCACGCCGAAGCGCAGGTCGTGACCGACGTCGTCGGCACCTGTCGACGGAGCCCGCTGCTCCGGAACCCGCGGGCCGTTCGCACGGTCCATAGCTCCCCCTGCCCACCGCTGGTTTCGCCCAAGACAGTCTGCCTTGTCCGGAGGGGGCGCGTCAGCATCGGGTCGGCGTCTGCACAAGTCCTGCCCCATGATTCGGCCCGACCAGACAGCTGACGGGTCGTCAGATGAGCGCTACCGTGAAACGCATGGAGACCTTCCCGAAGATCATCTCGGTGGACGACCACACCGTGGAGCCGCCTCACGTCTGGCGGGACCGGCTCCCGTCCAGGTACCGCGACACCGGGCCCCGGATCGTCCGCGCGCCGCTGAAGGAAATGACCTTCCTCGGAGGCAAGTTCGCTCCGGTCATGGGCGCCAAGGGGGACGACGGCCCGATCGGTGACTGGTGGGTGTACGAGGACCTGCACCGGCCGCTCACCCGCCTCGACACCGCCGTCGGCTACGACCGGGACGAGATCAAGCTCGAAGTCATCACCTACGAGCAGATGCGCCCCGGCTCGTACTCCGTGCCCGACCGGCTCGCGGACATGGACGTCAACCACGTGCAGTCCGCCCTCTGCTTCCCCACCTTCCCCCGCTTCTGCGGGCAGACCTTCACCGAGGCGAGCGACCGCGAGCTCGGGCTCCTCGGGATCCGGGCCTACAACGACTGGATGGTGGAGGAGTGGTGCGGCCCGGAGGCGCGCGGCCGCCTCATCCCGCTCACCCTCATCCCCCTCTGGGACGCCGACCTCGCCGCCGAGGAGGTCAGGAGGAACGCCGCCCGGGGCGTGCGGGCCGTCGCCTTCTCGGAGATACCGCCCCACCTGGGCCTCCCGTCGGTCCACACGGACTACTGGGACCCGTTCCTGCGCGCCTGCGACGAGACGGGCACGGTCGTCGCCATGCACATCGGCTCCTCCAGCCGGATGCCGTCGACCTCGGCCGACGCGCCGCCCGCCGTCGGCTCCACCATCACCTTCGCCAACTGCTGCTTCTCGATGGTCGACTGGCTGATGAGCGGCAAGTTCGAGCGCTTCCCCCACCTGCGGATCATGTACGCGGAGGGCCAGATCGGCTGGATCCCGTACATCCTCGAACGCGCCGACGTCGTCTGGGAGGAGAACCGCGGCTGGGGCGGCGTCGCCGACAAGGTGCTGCGCCCGCCGTCGGAGCTCTTCGCCGAGCACGTGTACGGCTGCTTCTTCGACGACGCCTTCGGCCTGAAGAACCTCGACGCGATCGGGGTCGGCAACGTCCTCTACGAGACGGACTACCCGCACTCCGACTCCACCTGGCCCAACTCCCGCGAGGTGGGCGAGGACCAGATGGGCCACCTCGCCCCGGCCGTCGTGGACCGGATCGTACGCGGCAACGCGATCGACCTCCTGGGACTGACACCGGAGGGGCTCTGGGCGCCCTAGGGGAGCCTCCCGGGACGGGCGAGGCCGCGACGTGGATGGTCGTGGCCTCACGAGAGCCCCCTGACCGGAGCGTCCACCCCGGGCCGTCATGAGTCGGCCTCGGCGGTTCAGGGCCGCACGGCTCGCGCGAGAAGCGTGCCGATGTGGCCCGGAACAGGGGCGCCGATCTCGCGGACCTCGACGTCGGTGAAACCGGCGGCGCCGAGGAGGCCGGCCCAGACGTCCACGGGGTAGCTGTAGCGGTAGGTGAACATCGCGGGCCCCGCGAAGCCGCCCTTGTACATCCCCTGAGGGCCGTACGCGCCGGGGATCGCTGTGAGCCGAGGTCACGCCACGCGGCTCACCCGCGAGCAGAAGGGGCGTTTCGTGGCGATCTGCTGGACCGCCCAGATGTTCCAGCACTTCGAGGACCCGAAGCCCGGATACGTCGCTGACTGGGCCGGCCTCCCGGACTGGCGGCAGCAGACGGATGCGGATGTCTTCGAGGCGATCGGGCGGAGCGTCTAGCCCGCGTATGTGACCCGAAGCCGCGGCCCTTCTGGGTCGCGGCTTCGGTCGTTCCTGTGTCTGGTCGCTGCACGGCCCTTGTCTGATGGGTCGTCAGGTACAAGCATGAGAATCCTCAGTCGATGTGACGAGCCGTCAGTTACAGCCTCAGGGGGTCCCACCATGGTGGTCTACGGGATGCAGCTCCCCGTCCAGTCGCAGAGCACCCTCTACGCCGAGCCCTGGGAGGCCTCGGCCGGGCCCGGGGATCTGGTGGAGGTCGCCCGGGTCGCCGATCGGGTCGGGTTCGACTACGTCGCGAGCTGCGACCACGTCGCCATTCCGCGTCGGCTCGCCGGGCCCATGAGTACCGTCTGGTACGACCCGGTCGCCACCCTCTCCTTCCTGGCCGCCGCGACCGAGCGGGTGCGGCTGCTCTCGCACGTCGCCGTCGTCGGTCTGCGCCACCCGCTGGTCTCCGCCAAGGCGTACGCGACCCTCGACCATCTCTCCGGCGGCCGCCTGGTCCTCGGGGTCGGGGCCGGGCACGTCCAGGAGGAGTTCGAGGCGGTCGGGGCCGACTTCGTCCGCCGGGGGGCGGTCCTCGACGAGACGATCGACGCGCTGCGTGCGGCCCTCGGGCCGGAGGAGTACCCGGAGCACGCGGGTGAGCTGTTCGCCTTCAAGGACCTCGGGCAGCTGCCCCGGCCCGCCCAGGCGCGGGTGCCGGTCTGGATCGGCGGCTCCTCGCCCGCCGCCGTGCGCCGGGCCGCGCTCAAGGGTGACGGCTGGCTGCCGCAGGGCGACCCCAGGGACAAGCTCGCCGCGCAGATCGCGCGACTGACGGAGCTGCGGGCCGAGGCCGGGGTCGCCGAGCCGATCACCGTCGGGGCGATCACCGAGGCGCTGTACGTCGGCGAGGCCGGCTGGGACGTCGGCCGGCGCACGCTGACCGGCAAGCCGGAGGCCCTCGCCGAGTCCCTGAACGCGTACGGGGCGATGGGCGTGCACCAGATCCAGGTCCGGTTCCGGTCCCGGAGCCGTGGCGAACTCACCGATCAGATGGCGGCGTTCGCCGCCGAGGTCGCCCCCCACCTGAGCTGAGGAGTTGGAAGCGCATGGGCAAGCTGGACGGGCGGGTCGTCGTCGTCACGGGCGCGGCGCGCGGGCAGGGCGAGCAGGAGGCGCGGCTCTTCGCCGCCGAGGGCGCGCGGGTGGTCCTCGCGGACGTGCTCGACGGCCCCGGCGAGGCGCTGGCCAAGGAGCTGGGGGAGGAGCGGGCGGTCTACGTCCACCTCGACGTGACGAAGGAGGAGGAGTGGACGGCGGCGGTCGCCGTCGCCAGGGAGCGGTTCGGCCGGATCGACGGGCTCGTCAACAACGCGGGGATCCTGCGCTTCAACGAGCTGGTCGCCACCCCCTGGAGGAGTTCCAGGCGATCGTCTCCGTCAACCAGGTCGGCTGTTTCCTGGGGATACGGACGGTGGCGCCCGAGATCGAGGCGGCCGGCGGCGGCACGATCGTCAACACCGCCTCGTACACCGGCGTGACGGGCATGGCGGGCGTCGGCGCGTACGCGGCCACCAAGCACGCCGTCCTCGGGCTCACTCGCGTCGCGGCCCTGGAGCTGGCGGCGAAGGGGATCCGGGTCAACGCGGTCTGCCCGGGGGCGATCGACACCCCGATGAGCAATCCGGAGGGCGTGGACCCGGAGGCGACGGCGGGGCTGTACCGGAAGCTCGTGCCGATGGGGCGGATCGGGAAGCCGCAGGAGGTGGCGGCGCTCGCGCTCTTCCTGACCGCCGACGACTCCTCGTACATCACCGGCCAGCCCTTCGTCATCGACGGCGGCTGGCTGGCGGGGGTCGCTCTGTTCTGACGGGTCGTCAGCTATTGACTGGCCGGGCACCCGGTGCGAAAGTCGGGCACATCGAGAATCTGACGGTACGTTAGAAACAACGAGGACGGTGAACCCCCTTGGAATTCGGGATCTTCGTACAGGGATACGTCGGCAAGCGCGCCGAGACCGATCCCGAGGCCGAGCACAAGGCACTGATGGAGGAGACCGAGTACGTCATCCAGGCGGACAGGTCCGGTTTCAAGTACGCCTGGGCGTCCGAGCACCACTTCCTGGAGGAGTACTCCCACCTCTCGGCGAACGACGTCTACCTCGGCTACCTCGCTCACGCGACCGACCGGATCCACCTCGGCTCGGGCATCTTCAACCCCCTCGCGCCGGTGAACCACCCGGTCAAGGTCGCCGAGAAGGTCGCCATGCTCGACCACCTCTCCCAGGGACGGTTCGAGTTCGGCTCGGGGCGCGGGGCGGGCTCCCACGAGATCCTCGGGTTCATGCCGGGCATCACCGACATGAACCACACGAAGGAGATCTGGGAGGAGACGATCGCCGAGTTCCCCAAGATGTGGCTCCAGGACGAGTACGTCGGCTTCCAGGGCAAGCACTGGTCCCTGCCGCCGCGCAAGGTCCTGCCCAAGCCGTACGGGAAGTCCCACCCGGCCATGTGGTACGCGGCCGGCTCACCGGCCTCGTACGCGATGGCGGGCAAGAAGGGGCTCGGCGTCCTCGGCTTCAGCGTGCAGAAGGTCTCCGACATGGAGTGGGTCGTCGAGTCGTACAAGACGGCGATCAAGGAGGCCAAGGCGGTCGGCGACTTCGTCAACGACAACGTCATGGTCACCTCGACCGCGATCTGCGCCGAGACCCACGACAAGGCCGTCGAGATCGCGGTGAGCGGCGGGCTCAACTACCTCCAGTCGCTGCTCTTCCGCTACCACGACACCTTCCCGCGGCCCGAGGGCATCCCGGAGTGGCCGGAGCTGCTCCCGGAGTACAGCGCGGAGATCATCGAACTCCTCATCGCCGAGGAGCTGATGATCTGCGGCGACCCGGAGGAGGTCCTCGGCCAGTGCAAGCGCTGGGAACAGGCGGGCGCCGACCAGCTCTCCTTCGGGCTGCCGATCGGGATCTCGTACGAGGACACGATGAACTCGATCAAGCTGATCGGTGAGCACGTGATCCCGAAGATCGACACGGACCCCGTCCACCGCACCACCCGCTTCCGCGGGGCTGCGGGAGCCTGACGCCCCCCGCCCCCACCGGGTGGGCGCGGGCGTCGGTGAAGCGCGGGGCGGTGTCTTCCCGGACCGTCGTCCCGTTACCGGCCCCGGTCGGAGGCACCGCAGCCGCGGCCGGCTGCACGGCCCCCGGCCGGGGCAGTCCACGTGATGAAGGGACACCCATGCTCGACCACCTGATCAAGGGCGCCACCGTCGTCGACGGGACGGGCGCCCCCGCACGCGTCGCCGACGTCGGCCTACGCGACGGGCGGATCGTCCTCGTCGCCGAACCCGGCACCGTCACGGAGGCCGCCCGCACCTCCGAGGACGCCACCGGCCTCGTCCTCACCCCCGGCTTCGTCGACCCCCACACCCACTACGACGCCCAGCTCTTCTGGGACCCCTTCGCCACGCCCTCCATGAACCACGGCGTCACCACCGTCGCCGGCGGCAACTGCGGCTTCACCCTCGCCCCGCTCCACCCGGACCGGCCCGAGGACGCCGACTACACCCGCCGCATGATGTCCAAGGTCGAGGGCATGGCCCTGAAGGCCCTGGAGGAGGGCGTCGACTGGAGCTGGTCCTCCTTCGGCGAGTACCTCGACGCCCTCGAAGGACGGATCGCCGTCAACGCCGGCTTCATGGTCGGCCACTGCGCCCTGCGCCGGTACGTGATGGGCACCGACGCCGTCGGCGGCCGGCCCACGCCCGAGCAGCTCCGGCGGATGACCGACCTCCTGCACGAGGCGATGGAGGCCGGCGCCTGGGGTCTGTCCACCACCCAGTCCTCCACCCACTCCGACGGCGACGGCGCCCCCGTCGCCTCCCGGCACGCCACCCCCGAGGAGCTCATCGCGCTCTCCCGGGCCGTCGGCGAGCACGAGGGCACCCAGATCGAGGCGATCCTGGCCGGCTGCCTGGACCAGTTCTCCGACGACGAGATCGACCTCTTCGTCGACATGACGGCCGCCGCCGGACGCCCCCTGAACTGGAACGTCCTCACCATCGACGCCGCCGTCCCCGAACGCGTCCCGCGCCAGCTCCTCGCCTCCGAACGCGCCCGCAAGTCCGGCGGCCGGATCGTCGCGCTCACCATGCCGATCCTGACCCCCATGAACATGTCGCTCGGCACGTTCTGCGCCCTCAACCTCATCCCCGGCTGGGGCGAGATCCTGGGCCTGCCGGTCCCCGAGCGGATCGACCGGCTCCGCGACCCGGACGTACGCGCCGAGATGCTGCGCCGCGCCGACTCCAAGGAGGCCGGTGTCTTCCGTCGCCTCGCGCGCTTCGGCCGGTACGTCATCGGGGACACGTACTCCCCGGAGAACGAGGGCCTCACCGGGCGGGTCGTGAACGACATCGCCGCCGAGCGCGGCCAGGACCCCTTCCAGTGCCTCGTCGAGATCTGCGCCAACGACGACCTGAAGACCGTGCTGTGGCCCATGCCCTCCGACAACGACCCGGCCTCCTGGGCGCTGCGCCGCGAGACCTGGGAGCACGAGGACGTGATGCTGGGCGGCTCCGACGCCGGCGCGCACCTGGACCGCATGTGCGGCGCCCCCTACACCACCCGCTTCCTCGGCGACTGTCTGCGCGGCCGGCGGCTGCTCCCGCTGGAACAGGCGGTGAAGAAGCTCACCGACGACCCGGCCCGGCTCTTCGGGCTGCGCGAGCGCGGCCGGATCGCCGAGGGTTTCCACGCCGACCTGGTCCTCTTCGACCCCGAGCGGATCGACGCGGGCCCGGCGACGCTGGTGCACGACCTGCCCGGGGACAGCCCCCGGCTCGACTCGCGGGCGATCGGGATCGTCTCCGTCCGCGTCAACGGCGTGGAGACCATCCGCGACGACGAGGTGACCGGCGCGATCCCCGGCCGGGTGCTGCGCTCGGGCCGTGACACGAGGACGGTGTCCACCAGGTGACCCAGCGACTCTTCATCGACGGCGAGTGGGTCGAGCCCGACGACGGGCACTACGAGGTGGTCGACCCGGCCACCGAGGAGGTCGTCGGCCTCGCGCCCGAGGCGAGCACGCGCCAGGTGTACGAGGCGGCGGACGCCGCCCGGGCGGCCTTCGCGACCTGGTCCCGTACGAAACCGGAGGAACGGGCCGCGATCCTCGACCGGGCCGCGGAGCTGATGGCCCGCGACGCCGAGGCGAACGTGGCGCTCGCACGCGCCGAGACCGGCGCGACCACCGGCACCGCGCGCGGGATGCAGGTCGCCGTCGGCGCCGCACGGTTCCGGCGGTACGCGCGCGGCGCCCTGGAACCCGTCGAGCAGGCCCTGCCGCCGCAGATCAACGAGGCCGGGCCGATGGGCAGGGCCGGGGTGTTCGGCGCGGTGGCGGTGCGCCGCCCGGTCGGCGTGGTCACCTGCATCACCTCGTACAACAACCCCTGGGCCAACGCGGCGGGCAAGATCGCCCCGGCGCTCGCGATGGGGAACACGGTCGTGGTCAAGCCCGCCCCGCAGGACCCGCTCTCCGTCTTCGCGATGGCCCGGGCCCTGGCGGAGGCGGGGGTCCCGGCGGGTGTCGTCAACGTGGTCACGGGCACGGGCACCGCCGTCGGCGAGGCGGCCGTCGACTCGCCCGCGGTCGACATGGTCTCCTTCACCGGCTCCACGGCCGTGGGACAGCGGATCGGCGAGGTCTGCGGACGGGAGCTGAAGCGGCAGCTGATGGAGCTGGGCGGCAAGGGCGCGGCGCTCGTCCTCGACGACGCCGACCTCGACGCGGCCGTGCTGGGCATCGGCACCACCTTCTCCTTCTACAGCGGACAGATCTGTACGGCCCCGACCCGGGTGCTCGCCCAGCGCGGGATCTACGAGCAGCTGATCGAGAAGCTCACCGGCTACCTCGGCTTCATGAAGGTCGGCGACCCGGCCGCCCAGGGCACGGTGGTCGGCCCGGTGATCTCGGCGGCCCACCGCGACCGGGTGGAGTCGTACATCGAGCTGGGGCGGAAGGAAGGGGCCAGGGTGGTCGCGGGCGGTGAGCGCCCGGCCATGGAGCGGGGCTTCTACGTGGCCCCGACACTGCTCGCCGACTGCACGAACGAGATGCGGGTGGTCCGGGAGGAGATCTTCGGCCCGGTCGTCGTGGTGGTCCCCTTCGACGACGAGGAGGAGGGGATCGCGCTGGCGAACGACAGCGACTACGGGCTCCTCGACTACGTCTGGTCGGGGGACGTGGCCCGCGCATTCCGTATCGCGGCCCGGCTGCGGGCGGGTGGCGTGGGGGTGAACACGATCGGACGGAACATGGAGGCGCCGTTCGGCGGGTTCAAGAAGAGCGGTGTGGGGCGGGACGTGGGCTCCTACGCCCTGCACGCGTACAGCGAGACGCAGGCGGTGGTCTGGCCGGGCTGACCCTCCGCCCGCGCGGCTCGGAAAATACCTCGGGAAAATTTGGAAACGGACATTTGGGGCGGAGCTGCGGTTCCCGTATATCGGACAGCGTCTGAGACACCTACCAATCGGTCGGTGGGACCGGGTGGTCGATCTTTCAATCAATGCCGAGAGGCTCTGTCACCCTCTCAATGCAAGGTGGAGATCGACCAAAGTCCCGGACTTGCGTCCTCCGGATATGGAAACCGCAGCATTTAACGTCCTGTTCATGACTCAGGTGGAAGCACGGCCCCAGGCCGGAGACACGGTAAGGGGCGTCACCGCCCCGGCCGACAACAACGGCGTTCGCACCAAGGGCCTCGGCGGGAACTCCGTCGGGCTGATGGGCAGTGCCGTCATCGGCATCTCGACGGTCGCCCCCGTCTACTGTCTGACCTCCACGCTCGGCTCCACGGCCGGCGAGGTCGGACTCCAGATGCCCGCGATCTTCCTCGCCGGCTTCCTCCCGATGCTGCTCGTCGCCTTCGCGTACCGCGAGCTCAACCGGGTCATGCCCGACTGCGGCACCTCCTTCACCTGGACGGTGAAGGCCTTCGGCCCCAGGATCGGCTGGATGTGCGGCTGGGGCCTCGTCATCGCGACGATCATCGTGCTCTCCAACCTGGCCGGCGTCGCGACCTCCTACTTCTGGCTCCTCGCCGGTGAGATCACCGGCAGCGAGTCCATCGCCGCCCTGGACGACAACAAGGCCGTCCACATCCTCACCTGCCTCGCGCTCATCGCGGTGGCCACGGCGATCAGCTACCGCGGCATGACCGCCACCAAGGGCGTGCAGTACGCCCTCGTCGGCCTCCAGCTCGTCGTCCTCGCGCTCTTCGTCGCGATGGCCTTCCAGAAGGCCGGCAGCGGCACCTTCGACACCGGGCTCTCCTTCTCCTGGTCCTGGATGAACCCGTTCGCGGTCCAGTCCTTCGCCGCCTTCACGGCCGGCCTGTCCCTCTCGATCTTCATGTACTGGGGCTGGGACGCCTGCATGGCGACCAACGAGGAGACCACCGGCTCGACCAAGACCCCCGGCCGCGCCGCGCTCATCGCGATGCTCGTCCTGGTCGGCTCCTACCTCGCCACCGGCGTGGCCGCGCAGATGGCCGTCGGCTCCGGCGACACCGGACTCGGCCTGGCCAACCCGGAGACCTCCGACAACGTCTTCGCGGCCCTCGCCGGCCCGGTCATGGGCCCCGCCCTCGGCATCCTGCTCTTCGTCGCCGTCCTCGCGTCGGCCGCGGCCAGCCTCCAGACGACGTTCATCCCGGTGGCCCGCACGGTCCTCGCGATGTCGACGTACGAGGCGCTGCCCGCCTCCTTCGCCAAGGTCCACCCGCGCTTCAAGGTGCCGGGCAAGGCCACGATCATCGCGGGCGTCGCGACCGGCGTCTTCTACACCGTGATGACCCTGGTCAGCGAGAACGTCCTGGTCGACACGATCTACGCGCTCGGCCTGATGATCTGCTTCTACTACTCGCTGACCGCCTTCGCCTGCGCCTGGTACTTCCGCAAGGAGCTCTTCCGCTCCGGCCGGGACTTCCTCTACAAGGGCCTGTGCCCGGTCCTCGGCGGCGTCCTGCTGACCGCCGTCTTCGGCAAGACGCTCTACGACATGTGGGACCCGGCCTACGGCAGCGGCTCCTCGGTCCTCGGCGTCGGCTCGGTCTTCGTGATCGGTGTCGGACTGCTGCTCGTCGGCTTCGTGATCATGTTGGTCATGCAGCGCAAGAGCCCCGCGTTCTTCCGGGGCGAGGTGCTGACGAAGGAGACCCCGTCGCTGGTGGTCGCCGACTGATCGTGCCCGTGCCGTCCGTCTGAGTCGTGACAACGCGAGGTGGCGGGACCCGAAAGGGCCCGCCACCTCGCGTTTTTCCGTCCCCGCGTTCTCCGTCCCGGCTGATCCGGTCGTGTCAGTGCCCGGGCAGGAGTCCTTCGACCGTCGCGTTGGCGGCCGGCATCCGGGCGTCCGAGCCCGGCTTCGCCCCGGGGCCCAGGAGCCCGTTCAGCGGGGCGACGGAGGGCAGGTGGGCGTTGCCGAGGTCGGTGGTGGTGTCGGCGACGGCGGAACCGGCGGCGCCGAGGCTGCCCGCGAGGGCAAGACCGGTCAGGGCGGCGGTGAGCATCTTCTTCATGCCCGCACCAACGAGCCCGCCCCGGGCAGGTGATGCCCCGACGGGCGGCCCCCGCCGTTCGGGTGGGTCGCGCCTGGTCCCCTGGGCCCAGGGGCGGGCCTCGTCAGAAGCCCGCGCCGGCCGGCTGTCGGATGGTGACGTTGATGCGGTTGAACAGGTTCGTGAGGCCGACCATCAGGATGATCGAGGCGAGCTGCTGCTCGTCGAAGTGGTCGGCCGCCGCGTCCCACACCGGGTCCGGCACGGCGTCGGAGGTGTCCGCGAGGCGCGTCGCGTGCTCGGCCAGCGCGAGTGCGGCCCGCTCGTCCTCGGTGAAGTACGGCGCCTCGCGCCAGGCCGCGACGGCGAACAGCTTCTCGTCGCTCACGCCGGCCTTCCGGGCGCTCTTGACGCCGTAGTCGACGCAGAAGCCGCAGCTGTTGATCTGGCTGGCGCGCAGGTGGACCAGCTCCAGCGTCGACTCCGGGACACCGCCCTGGCGGGCGGCCTTGACCAGCTTCTGGATGGCGGCGCCGGCCTCGGGCAGGACGTAGGCGGGGTTGGTCATCCGGGGGGTGATCTCGTGCGCGTGCTTCTGCATGGCGGTCGCTCCTTCAGCGGTCCGTGGGGCCGGTCCTTGTCGTTGCCTTCACCGCACTGACGGACCGCGCGACGCGGGTGTGACACGAACCGAGAAGTTTCTTTCGCGGAGACCGTCCCCGGCGACGAGACCGCCCCCGGCGAAGGGCCCGCCCCCACGATCGGCCCGCCCCCGCGATCAGCCCGCCTCGGCGATCAGGGCCGTGCCGACCCTGCGGAAGCCGAGCCGGCCGTAGAGCCGGGCCACGCTCTCGTCCGTCGCCGACAGGAAGACCGTCTCCACCCCGCCCGCCCGCGCGTCCGCGACCAGGGCGGCGGTCACCGCGAGGCCCAGGCCCCGGCGGCGCGCGGCCGGCAGGGTGCCGACGCCGACGACCTCCGAGACGGCCCCGACCGGCTGGTGCTGCCCGGCGGAGAGCGCGGTGCCGTCCGCGTCCAGCGCGGCCGCGAGCCGGGCGAGGCCCGCCCGGACGCGGACCGCGAGGTGCGCGGCCGCCACGGGCGAGGGCTCGACCCCGAAGGCCGCGTACGGGACGGCGGCGGCCGACGGCAGCCCGGGGTCGTCGAAGTCCATGACCCGGACGGTCACGCCCTCGGGGGCGACGACCGCCGCGCCCTCCCCTTCGAGGACCATCAGCGGGTGCTCGCCGACCACGAGCCCGCTCTTCTCGACGGCCGCCCGCAGCCCCGGGGCCGTCTCCGCGACCCACTCGAACGCCTCGGGCACCCCCAGCTCCCGCTGGCGCGCCCGCACCCGTTCCACGTCGGCGAGCGCCACCTCCCCACCGTGCCCGAGCGCGGGCCGCGCGTAGTACGGCCAGCCCTCCCCCTCCCGCACGAAGAGGGTCAGCGGCCCGAACTCCTCGGCGCGGGCGGCGGATCGGGGGACGGAGTCGTAGTACGTCTCGAGGCGGTTCAGCATGCGGGTCATCCAAGCAGCCGGGCCGGGGGCAGCGCCGGTGGATTTCCCCGCGTCCAGGCGATGAGCAGATCGGCCCGGGACAGGCGCCAGCCGTCGGCGGTGCGGACGAACTCGTTCTCCGTGCGCCCGCCGGACACGAACAGCCCGCCGCCGTCGGCCAGCACGTGGGTGGAGAGCTGGTTGCCGAGGAGGCCGGCACGGTCGCCGTCCACCTCGACGAGGTAGTTGGAGCCGAAGTGGACGGTCCGGTCGAAGAGCCCCATCGCCGTCCGTACGGTCGCGGCGATGGCGTCGCGCCCCCGGGTGGCGCCCGCGGGGGTCGAGCTGGTCGCGTCCTCGGTGAAGAAGGCGGCGGCCCAGTCGTCGCCGAAGGGGCCGCGGTCGTCGAGGGAGCGGAGGTAGCGGTCGAAGAGGCGGGTGATGTCAGCGGTGTCCGTGTCCGTGTTCATGGGAGGAGCCTCGTACCTCCACCAAGGTTGAGGTCAAGTCCCTGTGACATCCGTGGTGGGTGGGGTGCGAGACGATGGATCCATGACCGAGATCCTCACCCCCCGCCTCCTCCTCCGCCGCTGGACCGACGACGACCTCGTGCCCATGGCCGAGATCAACGCCGACCCCGAGGTGATGCGCTGGATCGGCGACGGGTCCGTCCGGGATCTGGAGCAGACCGCCGAGGACATCGAGCGGTGGGAGGAGGAGTGGGACGACGAGGGGTTCGGGCTCTTCGCCGTCGAGCTGCTCGGCTCCGGCGAGCTGATCGGGTTCGCCGGGCTCTCCGTGCCCGCCTTCCTGCCCGAGCTGGCGCACGAGGTGGAGATCGGCTGGCGGCTCGGGCGGCAGTTCTGGGGGCAGGGGTACGCCTCCGAGGCCGCCCACGCCGTCCTGGAGTTCGCGCTCCAGGACCGCGCCCTCGACCGGGTGGTCGCCGTCGCCCACATCTCCAACGAGGCCTCCGAGAACGTCATGCGCAAGCTCGGCATGGTCCCGGAGCGCGAGGCGGACCACCCGGAGTTCGGCGTCCCGCTCCGGGTCCACGCGATCGACCTCAGCGAGTACGAGGGCTGAGTCAGCGCCCCTGCAGGAACACCGGGTTGGTGAAGGCCACCAGGGCGCCCGGCAGCGGCGGCAGCGTCGCCGGGTGCCGTACCTCCGCCCGTACGTAGGAGGCGTAGGCGGCCGTGGTCGTCCACTCCACCGGCCCGCCGGTGGCCTGCGCCGTGTGCAGGACGCCCTGGTCGGTGACGAAGCGGGCCGTGGAGCCCTCCGGGGCGCCGGTGGCCGTCAGCCGTACGGTCACCGGATCGTCCGCCTCCACCCGCAGCCGCTCGCCGATCCCGGCCGCCCGCCCCCGCCCGTCGGTGACCGACAGGTCCAGGGAGACGGCCGAGGACTCCGCGACGTACGACCGGCCGGCGCGCAGGCCCTCCAGGATCGCCTCCCGGCTCAGATCCTCCGCCAGGACCACGGTCTGCGGGGTGCCCACCCGGTCCGGGTCGCGGTGGGCGTCGCTGTTGCCCATCGCCGGGGTCCAGCGACCCCGGGCGAGCGCCGCGTCCCAGCCGGCCAGGGACACCTCGTCGTCCGGGGTGTACGGGCCGTTCCACACCTCGACCGCGTCCGCGTCACCGAAGCCGAACTTCCAGTTGCAGCCGATGCAGGTGGCGTGCGGGTGCGCCGGCACGACCAGGCCGCCGGCCCGGCGGATCGCCCGCGCGAAGTGGCCGAAGCGGTTCTCCCGCGCCCGGTAGCGCCAGTCCACGAACGTGCCCGGGTCCGTGCCGACCGCCAGGACGTGCCCGTTGCGGGTGGTGACCTCCTCGCCGAGCAGGACCAGCAGGTCGTCCCCGCCGAGCTCGGCCCACGCGCCGTGTCCGGCGTGGGTGTTGTGCTCGGTGACGGTGAGGAAGTCGAGCCCGGCGGCGCGCGCGAGCGCGGCGACCTCGGCGGGGGTGCGGCGGCCGTCCGAGTACACGGTGTGCAGATGGCTGTCGCCGCGGTACCAGGCCCGGCCCCGGCCCGCGGCCCGCTCGGGCGGGTGGGCCGGCCGGGCGACGGGCAGGGAGGCGCCGAACCGCAGGGTGACGGTCACCTCGTACGTGAGCCCCTGCGGCGCCACCGTGTACGGCGCGAGCGCCACGGACCAGGTCCCGGCCCGCAGCGGACCGGCGACGTACCCGGGCGTGGCGTCGTCGGTGCGCAGGAAGAAGTCCTTGCGCGCGCCGCCGGACCAGCCCCGGAAGCCCTCCCCGCCGAGCGCGGTGCCGCGCTGGTCGAAGATGCCGATGTCCAGGGCGTTGCCCTGCGTACCGGCGGGGACGGCCGGCCGGTCGTACGTGTACGCGACATGGATCTCGCGGACCCCGCGCGGGATCTCGACCGGGAGGTACACGTAGTCGGGCGAGCCGGGCGGCAGCGTCCCGCCGACCGTCCGCGTGCGGTCGCCGCCCGGAGTGGCGGCCGCGTGCGCGAAGCTCACGGTTCCCAGGGTGAGTGCGGAGGCGACGCTCGTCGTCAGGAGCGTTCGGCGGGTCGGTTCGCTCATGTCCGGCACCCTCCCAGGAAGGCGTGAACTCCCGGACAACGCAAGAGGCCCGACGCGTCGCACCTCTCGGAAATCCCGGCCGCACCCCCTACCGTGCCGCTATGCGGATCTCGACCACGATCTTCCTGACCGACGAGACCATCACGCCCGTACGGCTCGCGCGCGAGCTGGAGCAGCGGGGCTTCGCCGGGCTCTACCTCCCCGAGCACACCCATATCCCGGTCGAACGGACCACGCCCTACCCGGCGGCGGGCACCGAACTGCCTCCGGAGTACGGCCGTACGCTCGACCCCTTCGTCGCTCTCGGCCAGGCCTCCGCCGTCACCGAGCGGCTCCTCCTCGGCACCGGCGTCACGCTGGTCACCGAGCACGACCCGATCGCGCTGGCCAAGCAGATCGCCACCCTCGACCACCTCTCGGGCGGGCGCTTCACCCTCGGCGTCGGCTTCGGCTGGAACAAGGAGGAGGCCGCCGACCACGGCGTGGAGTGGGCGACGCGGCGCGAGCTCAGCCAGGAGCGGATGGGGCTGATGCGCGCACTGTGGGCGGCCGAACCGACGGCGTACGAAGGGGAGTTCGGTGTCTCGGTACGGGCGTCCTACGCCTACCCGAAGCCGGTCGGCGGGGCTCCGCGCATCCTGCTCGGCGGCGCGGCGGGCCCGAAGCTCTTCCGCCACATCACCGCGTACGGGGACGGCTGGCTGCCGATCGGCGGACGGGGCCTGACGCAGTCGATGCCGCTGCTCCGGGAGGCCTGGGAGCAGGCGGGCCGCGACCCGAAGGCGCTCCAGGTCGTCCCGTACGCGGTCCTGCCGAACCCGGGCAAGCTCGCGCACTACGCGGAGCTGGGCTGCGAGGAGGTCGTGCTCCAGCTGCCACCGGCGGACGAGGCGGAGGTGCTGCGGGTGCTCGACGAGTACGCGCGGTACCTGTAGAGCGGCAGGCAGTTCTCATGGAAGTTCTATGAGAGTCGAGGTATGGGCGAATCGACGCACGCTCCCGGCGAGGGGCCCACGCACACCAAGTCGGCCGTCGCCCTGCTCGCCGAGATCGACAGCAGTGGCGGCCACAAGTACGCGCGGGACGCACTCGTGGCTGCGACCGCGCGCGCCGCGCATCCGCCGGTCGTCGTGCTGACCTCCGACCCTGAGGATCTTCAACGGCTCCGCGGGCCGCGTGTCGCCGTACTCAAGACCTGACTGGGCCTCCTTGTCGTGTGAGGGCACTCGTATGCTCGGTTCATGACGGATCAGCAGCCCGTGCCGGCAGGACCGCCCACCGAGAACGCCATGCGCCGTGCCCTCAAGCGGGCCAGGGACGGGGTCGCGCTCGACGTCGGTGAGGCCGCCGTGCTGCTCCAGGCGCGCGGCGCCGATCTGGACGACCTCTGCGCGTCCGCCGCGCGCGTGCGGGACGCGGGCCTCGAGACGGCCGGGCGGCCCGGGGTCATCACGTACTCCAAGAGCGTCTTCATCCCGCTCACGCGGCTCTGCCGTGACACCTGCCACTACTGCACCTTCGTCACCGTGCCCGGCAAGCTGCGCCGCGCGGGCCACGGGATGTTCATGTCCCCCGACGAGGTCCTCGACATCGCCCGGCGCGGCGCCGAACTCGGCTGCAAGGAAGCCCTCATCACCCTCGGCGACAAGCCCGAGGACCGCTGGCCCGAGGCCCGCGAGTGGCTCGACGCGCACGGGTACGACGACACGCTCGCCTACGTCCGGGCCATGGCGATCCGGATCCTGGAGGAGACCGGGCTGCTCCCGCACCTCAACCCGGGCGTCCTGTCCTGGACCGACTTCCAGCGGCTCAAGCCCGTCGCCCCCTCCATGGGCATGATGCTGGAGACGACGGCCACCCGGCTCTGGTCCGAGCCCGGCGGCCCCCACTACGGCTCGCCCGACAAGGAACCGGCCGTCCGGCTGCGGGTCCTGGAGGACGCCGGGCGCTCCTCGGTCCCCTTCACCAGCGGGCTGCTCATCGGGATCGGCGAGACGTACGAGGAGCGGGCCGAGTCCCTCTTCGCGCTCCGCCGGGTCTCCCGCGCGTACCACTCCGTCCAGGAGCTGATCATCCAGAACTTCCGCGCCAAGCCGGACACGGCGATGCGCGGCATGCCGGACGCCGAACTCGACGACCTGATCGCCACGATCGCCGTCGCCCGGCACATCATGGGCCCCGCCGCCTGCCTCCAGGCCCCGCCGAACCTCGTCGACGAGGAGTACGGACGGCTCATCGGCGCCGGCATCGACGACTGGGGCGGGGTCTCCCCGCTCACCATCGACCACGTCAACCCGGAGCGGCCCTGGCCGCAGATCGACACCCTCGCCGAGAAGTCCCGCACGGCCGGCTTCGAACTGCGCGAGCGGCTCTGCGTCTACCCGGAGTTCGTCGGCCGCGGCGAACCCTGGCTCGACCCCCGGCTGCTCCCGCACGTCCGCGCGCTCGCCGACCCGGAGACCGGCCTCGCCAACCCGGACGCGACCGTGCGCGGGCTGCCCTGGCAGGAGCCGGACGAGGTGTTCACCGCCGCGGGCCGCACCGATCTGCACCGCACCATCGACACCACCGGCCGCACCCACGACCGCCGCGAGGACTTCGACGAGGTCTACGGCGACTGGGGCGCGCTCCGCGAGGCGGCGGCCCCCGGCATGGTCCCGCAGCGCATCGACACCGACGTCCGGGCCGCCCTCGCGACAGCCGCCGACGACCCGACGAAGCTCACCGACGACGAGGCGCTCGCCCTGCTGCACGCCGACGGCCCGGCGCTCGACGCGCTGACCCGGATCGCCGACGACGTGCGGAAGTCGGTGAACGGCGACGACGTCACGTACATCGTCACGCGGAACATCAACTTCACCAACGTCTGCTACACCGGCTGCCGCTTCTGCGCCTTCGCCCAGCGCCGGACGGACGCGGACGCCTACACCCTCTCGCTCGACCAGGTCGCCGACCGGGCCCAGCAGGCCTGGGAGGTCGGCGCGGTCGAGGTGTGCATGCAGGGCGGCATCCATCCGGACCTGCCCGGCACGGCGTACTTCGACATCGCGAAGGCGGTCAAGGACCGCGTGCCCGGCATGCACGTCCACGCCTTCTCGCCGATGGAGGTCGTCAACGGCGCGACCCGGACCGGGCTGTCGATCCGCGAGTGGCTGACGGCGGCGAAGGAGGCCGGGCTCGACTCGATCCCGGGCACCGCCGCCGAGATCCTCGACGACGAGGTCCGCTGGGTCCTCACCAAGGGCAAGCTGCCGACGGCCACCTGGATCGAGGTGATCACCACCGCCCACGAGCTGGGCATCCGCTCCTCGTCCACGATGATGTACGGACACGTGGACCAGCCCCGGCACTGGCTCGGCCACCTCCGCACGCTGGCCGGCATCCAGCAGCGGACCGGCGGGTTCACCGAGTTCGTGACGCTGCCCTTCATCCACACCAACGCGCCCGTCTACCTCGCGGGCATCTCCCGCCCCGGCCCGACGGTCCGCGACAACCGCGCGGTCACGGCCATGGCCCGGCTGCTGCTCCACCCGCACATCCCCAACATCCAGACCAGCTGGGTCAAGCTCGGTGCGGACGGCGCCGCCGAGATGCTCCGCTCGGGCGCCAACGACCTCGGCGGCACGCTCATGGAGGAGACCATCTCCCGTATGGCGGGCTCCGGTTACGGCTCGTACCGCTCGATCCGGGACCTCGTCGCCATCGCGGAGGCGGCGGGCCGCCCGTCGCGCCCGCGCACGACCCTCTACGGCGAGGTGGACGAGGAGCGCCGCAGGACGGCGACGGCATCGGACGGACACCTGCCGGAGCTGCTGCCGGTGCTGGGGGACTGAGCACCGCGGGGGCGGGGCGGGCCGGTCAGGGCGGGGACGGTCAGGGCGAGGACGGTCAGGCGGAGACTGGTCAGGGCGACGACGGTCAGGGCGGGGACGGTCGCCCTGACCGCCATGGCGGGCGGGGTCAGCCGACCAGCAGGTCGCGCTTCAGCTCGGCGAGCTCGCGGGCGTCGATGCCGAGGCCCTGCTTCAGGTACGAGCGGAACGAGCCGTACTCCTCGCGGACCTCGGCGAAGCTGGCGTCGAGGTACTCCGGGCGCACGTCGAGCAGCGGCTTGTAGACCGCGGCCTGCTCCGGCGGGAGGTGGGAGAGGACCGCCTCGTTGGCGGCCGCCCGGTAGGTGTTGCTGGCCAGGTAGTCGTCCATCACCGTCTTCTCGGGGACACCGAGCGCGGTGAGCAGGGTCGCGTTGTTCCAGCCCGTACGGTCCTTGCCGGCCGTGCAGTGGAAGAGGACGCCGTGCCTGCCCTCGTCGGCGATGCCGTCGAAGACCGTGGTGTAGGCGGCCTTGGCGGTGTCGCCGCTCACCATGAAGCGGTTGCCCTCGACCATCATGGCCTCGGCCTCGGCCGGGGTCTTCGGCATGCCGGAGAAGGTCGGGGTGCCCGCGAGGACGTCGGCGACGACATGGCTGGCACCGGCCGGGACGCGGTCGGGGTCCTTGTCGCGCTCGCTCCGCATGCGCAGGTCGAAGACGGTACGGATGCCCAGGCGCCGCAGCTTGGTCAGGTCGTCGGCGGTCAGCAGGTGGAGGGCGTCGGAGCGGTAGATCTCGCCCATCTTGACCCAGTGGCCGTCGGCGGTGCGGTAGCCGCCCGCGTCGCGGAAGTTGACCGTGCCCTGGAGCTTGATCAGACGGTCGGCCAGGTGCAGGGAGGTGCCCCGCGCGGGGACCAGGTCGAACCAGCGGCGGTCGACGGCGCGCAGACCCCTCACGGTGACCTTGCCGGTCTCGCCGCCGCGGGCGACCGTGCGGCCCTCGGTGCGGATCGTGACGCCGTGGGTCCCGCGGGCGGACCAGGCGACGGTGAAGCTGCCGTCGGCGTTCTCGGTGACGGTCGCGGAGGTGAAGGGGACGGAGGAGCTGTCCCGGTGGGAGGAGTGGTCCTCGTGGGAGGAGTGGTCCTCGTGGGAGGAGTGGGCCCCGTGGGAGGGGTGGCTGTCGTGGGCGCCGGCGGCCGGGGCGGTGACGCCCAGGACGAGAGCGGCGGCGACGACGGCGTAGGCGGAAGTCTTGAAACGTGTCACGCGCCGGATCGTTCAAGCCATAACAAAACAACTGGTGAACGCCGGTCGAAGATGGACAGAAAGGCGTCCGATCGCAAAACGTTCTGCCTCGCGAACGAGCGAACCCGGTCGATTACAGTGCTGCGAGATCTGTGCGGAGAGGGCTTTCCGGGGAAGGGCACGTCGTGACCACAACCGCTGCGTCCGTGTGGGGCCGCGCCGAACAGCAGGACTTCCGTGCCCGGGTCCGGGGCTGCCTCCTCGGCGGGGCGGTCGGCGACGCCTTCGGCGCGGGCGTCGCGACCCTCCCCCTGGACGCGATCAGAGCCGCGCACGGTCCCGAGGGGCTCACCGACCCGGTCCCCGCCCACGGCAGACGCGGCGCGGTCACCGCCGCCACCCAGATGACCCTCTTCACCGTCGACGGCCTGATCCGCGCCCAGGTCCGCCGCGACACCGGCGCCTGGCACCCGCCGACCGACGTGCACCGCGCCCATCTGCGCTGGGCGGCCACCCAGCGCGACTGGGGCCCCGACGAGCGCCGCACGGACAACGGCTGGCTCGCCCGCGAGGAGTGGCTCTACGTCCGCCGCGACCCGGCCCGCGCCTGCCTCACCGGCCTCGGCGACGAGATCCTCGGCACCCTCGACAAGCCCAAGAACCCGGACGCGACGGACTCCGGCGCGCTCGTCCGCTCGGCGCCGTTCGGGCTGCTCGTCGGCTGGGAGCCCCAGCTCGTGTGCCAGCTCGCGGTGGAGTGCGCGGCCCAGACCCACGGCGACCCGGCCGCCTATCTCTCGGCGGGCGCCCTCGCCGTCGTCGTCCACGGACTCGCGCGCGGCGAGAGCGTGGACGGCTCGGTCCAGCGGGCGCTCGCCCAGCTCACCCCGCGCCCCGGCCACGAGCCCGTCACCGACGCCCTCCAGCGCGCGCTGGGAGCCGTACGCCAGGGGATGCCGAACGCGGTGCGGGTCACCGACCTCGGTGCGGACGAGGACCGTGCGGAGGGGCAGCTCGCCGCCGCCGTGTACTGCGCCCTCGTCGGCGAGGACATCCGCCACGGCCTGCGTCTCGCCGTCAACCACGACGGCCCGTCGGCGGCGACCGGGGCCGTCACGGGCGCCCTGCTGGGCGCCCTGCACGGTGAGACGGCCCTCCCGCCGGCCTGGCTGGCCGAACTGGAGGGCCGTTCCACGGTGCTCGAACTCGCCGACGACTTCGCGATGGAGATGACCCAGGGCGCCGCCCTGCACAGTCCGGCGGAGTCCCACCCCGGCTGGCTCGCCCGCTACCCCAGGGGGTGACGTGCGGGCGACGCCGCACCGACCGGAGGGGTGCTCACGCCAGCGGTCGGGCGGCGGGCTCGCCCGAGGACTGCGGCGGGATCGCGGCTCCGCCGTCCTCGTCGTCGGGGTCCTGGTTGATCTTGGCGAGGATCGCGTCGCGGTCCGGGGTGTCCTCGGGCTTGATGAAGCCGATGGCGATGTAGAGGATCAGCGAGGTCGCGAGGGGCGAGACGATCTGGATCTGGAGCTCGATGCCGTCCAGACCGTAGTTGGTCAGCCAGAAGGCGAAGAGCCCCGCCGCCCACGAGACCAGGGCCGCCGTGGGACCGGACTTCCGGAACGTCTTCAGCAGACCCAGCATGAACGGGATCGCGATCGGGCCCATCAGACCGGCCACCCACTTGATGACGACGGTGATGATGTCCTTGAAGGTGGGCGAGTTGACCTGGGTGGCGACCGCCATCGACAGGGCGAGGAACGCGATCGTCGACCAGCGCGCCGCGATCAGCCCGGCCTGCTGCGTCCAGCGCCGTGCCGCCTTGCTCATGACCGGCGCGATGTCCCGGGTGAAGACGGCCGCGATGGCGTTGGCGTCGGAGGAGCACATGGCCATCGTGTGGGAGAAGAAGCCGACGATGACCAGGCCGAGGAGGCCGTGCGGCAGCAGCTGCTCGGTCATCAGGGCGTAACTGTCGGACGCGTCGGGCTTGTTCGGCGTCACCAGGAGCGGCGCGACCCACATCGGGAAGAAGAGGACCAGCGGCCAGACGAACCACAGGACCGCCGAGAGCCTGCCGGAGCGGGTGGCCTCGCGGGCGTTGGGCGTGGCCATGTAGCGCTGGGCCTGGTTCCACATGCCGCCGCTGTACTCGAAGGTCTTGATGAAGAGATAGGCGAGCAGGAACGTCATCGTGTACGGGCCGGCGGTCGGCGCGGTGTGGCCCTGGAGCTCGGGCCGGTCCCACACCTCCCACAGCGCGCTGAAGCCGCCGAGCTCGGAGAGGACGGCGACGAGCATCGCGATACCGGCGAAGAACTGGATGATGAACTGGCCCAGTTCGGTGAGCGCGTCGGCCCACAGCCCGCCGACCGTGCAGTAGATGCCGGTGATGACACCGGTGATGAGAATGCCCTGGTTGAGGGAGATCCCGGTGAAGACGGAGAGCAGGGTGGCGATGGCGGCCCACTTGGCGCCCACGTCGACGATCTTCAGCAGCACGCCCGACCAGGCGAGCGCCTGCTGCGTGGGCAGGTTGTACCGGTTCTTCAGGTACTCCAGCGGGGAGGCCACATGGAGGCGGGAGCGGAGCCGGTTGAGCCGGGGCGCGAAGAGGTGCGCGCCGATCGCGATGCCGATCGCGATGGGGAAGGACCAGGTGACGTACGAGGTGACGCCGTAGGTGTACGCGATGCCCGCGTACCCGGTGAACATCACCGCGCTGTAGCCGGACATGTGGTGCGAGATCCCCGAGAGCCACCAGGGCATCTTGCCGCCGGCCGTGAAGAAGTCGGAGACGTTGTCCACGCGCTTGTGGGACCAGACTCCGATCGCGACCATGACGCCGAAATAGCCGATGAGCACGGCCCAGTCGAGACTGTTCATTGAGCCCCCTCCAGGGGTCCGGTCCGCCTTGTGAACGCCGTTCATGGTGTGGGGAGTTGCGGACCCACGACAACGCGCGGGAAGGTCAAGAGAACGTAAAATCGTTCTTCTTGCTGACCTGTGTTCACATGCTTGAATCCAGGCGGGGGCAAAAAGGGCCGCACGGTACGCCCCCGCGTACCGTGCGGCCCTGGGTGGCCGTTGTGCTCCCGGCGCCCCCTGTGCTCCCGTTGGCCCCTGTGCTCCCGCCGGCCCCCGCCGTGCTCGCTACCGCATCAGCTCGCCCGCGTTGACGAGCAGCTGCTGTCCCGTGATCGCCCGTGCGCGGTCCGAGGCCAGGAAGGCCGCCGCCTCCGCCACGTCCCCGTCGGTCGCCAGCTCGGGCAGCGCCATCCGCTCGGTCAGCCGGGCCAGCACCTCGGCCTCCGGCACCTTCTCGGTGTCCGCCGTGAACCGTACGTACGCCTGGACCGGCGGCCCCCACATCCAGCCCGGCAGCACGGTGTTGACCCGGATCCGGTGCGGTCCGAGTTCGCGCGCCATCGAGTACATGGCCGAGGTCAGCGCCCCCTTCGAGGCCGCGTACGCCGCCTGCTGGACCTGTGAGGGCGCGGCCACCGCCGACTGTGTGCCGATGAGGACCACCGACCCGCCGCGCTCCTTCAGTGCCGGCAGACAGGCCCGGGTCATCCGCAGTGTGCCGAGCAGGTTGACGTCGAGGACGCCCTGCCAGGTGGCGAAGTCGGCGTCCTCGATGCCGCCGAAGTAGCTGTCCCAGGCGGCGACGTGCACCACGGCGTCGACCCCGCCGAAGCGCTCGACCGCGAGCGCGGCGAGCGCCTCGCACTGGGCCTCGTCGGTGATGTCGGTGGCGCGCAGCGCGGTGTGGCGCCCCTCCGGGTCGATCTCGGACGCCGACGTGGCGAGGTTGGCCTCGGTGCGGGCGCCGAGGACCGCGTTGCCCCCGTCCCGTACGACGGCCTGCGCGACCCGGTGCCCGAGCCCCGCACCGACACCGGACACGATCACGGTCTTCCCCTGGAGCAGCATCCGGGTGCCTCCCGACTCTGGCGGTGGATCTGACGACCCGTCAGAGTAGGAGCCGCCGAAGGACAAGGGAAGGGGTACGGGCATGGACAGCGAGACGGGCGACGCCACCGGTGTCGACACGTACGCGGAGCTGGCGGCGGTCGGACCGTACGGGGTGCGCCCCGGCCACGCGCTGATCACGATGGTGGAACCGCACCCGGGCCACGAGTACGCCTACAACCGCTGGTACGAGGACGACCACTACTACGCGGGCGCGATGGCGATGCCGTGGATGTTCGCGGGCCGCCGCTGGGTCGCCACCCGGGCGCTCCAGGAGCTGCGCGGTCCGGAGAAGTCGGCGGTCGCCCAGCCCGTCACGGCCGGCTGCTACCTCTCGACGTACTGGGTCACCGAGGGGCGCTACGACGAGCACATGAAGTGGACCGTCGGCATCAACAAGCGGCTGAACCGCGACGCCCGCGTCTACCGCGACCGCACCCACGTCTTCACGTCGTTCCAGGACCACGAGGCGACCGTCTACCGCGACGGCGCGGCCGGCCCCCGCGACGTCCACGCCCTGGACCACCCCTACCGGGGCCTGGTCCTCCAGGTGATCGACGCGGAGGGGCCCCGGGCGCGGGCGGGGCTGCTCGACGCGCTGGTCGCGAGCGAGCTGCCGAGGCGGCTCGCGGGCTCCCCGGCCGCGATGGTCACCGTCTTCCGCCCGACGCCGCTGCCGGGCGACCGGATGACCTATGTGAAGCAGGTCGAGGGCGTCGACACCCGGCTGACCCTGCTGTGGTTCCTGGAGAGCGACCCGCGCGCCTGCTGGGCGGAGCACTTCGCCGACCTGGAGTCGGTGGGCGGTGGGGCGGGCCGGGTGGAGCTGGTGGCGCCGTTCGTTCCGACGGTGCCGGGGACGGACCGGTACGTGGACGAACTCCGCTGACGGGGCGGGGGCCGGCACACAGGCCGAGCCCCCTCGGCCAGGACGGCGGACCGGTCGAGAGGGCTCTTTCCTTGGGTACTGCTCGTGACGTGCGTCCTGCTCGGTGGTGCGTCCTGCTCGGTGGTGCGGGGATGTGCGGTGGTACGGGGCCGAGCGGTGCCGCGGGGCTGCGCGGTGCTCATCCCCGGGCTCAGAGAGCCCCGTTGCTCACTCCGCCGACGAAGGCGTTCCACGACGCCGAGCCGAAAGCGATGGACGGACCCTCGGGGGCCTTGGAGTCCCGGACCGCGATCGCCGCGGCGAGGGGCGACTTGACTTCGACGCATGCCCCGTTGCCGCCGGAATAGGAGGACTTCGTCCAGGTGTCCGTAGCGCCCTGAATAATGGCCATGTTCTTCACTCCGGTTCTGCCAGTGGTGTTGTCGCGCCAACGTTCATGCTGGCGTGATCGACGCTACTCGTCGGCTCCGGGGTGTGGGGGCGGCGTTCACCCGACCGGATGGCATATTCCAACTGGGCTTCCGTCGGAGTGAGTCAGCGGTGTACGGTGCCGCCCTCTTCGCCGGGGGGCCGGCCGAATGGCCACGTTCACCCCCGAATCGGAGAACGCGGGATCAACCGGCCGCGTAGGACTTGGCGATGTCCGAAATGAACTCCCGGGTCTGCTCGACGTTCAGCGCCTGCGCCCGCAGATGTTCGTACATCACGCTGTACTTGGCGACGTCCTGGGCCTTCTCCAGATACAGGTCGCTCGTGACGCCCTCGATGTAGACGACGCTGGAGTCGGACGTGTCCGGGAACTCCAGGATCGCGTAGTGACCGCTGATGCCGGGGTGCGCGCCCATCTCGAAGGGCAGCACCTGGACGGTGACGTGCGGCAGGTGCGACTGCTCCACCAGATGCTCCAACTGCTGGATCATCAGCTGCTTGTTGCCGACGACCCGGCGCAGCGCGCCCTCGTCGATGACGGCCCACAGCCGCAGCGGACGCTCCTCGTCCTTGATCCGGTCCTGGCGCCGGGTGCGGACGGTGACCCGCTTGTCGATGTCCGTCGGCGTCGACTCGGGCAGCGCGCCGGTGATCACGGCCTCCGCGTAGCCGTGGGTCTGCAGGAGGCCGGGGATGATCTGCGGCTCGTACACCCGCAGGCTCTCGGCGTCCGTCTCCAGGCCGATGTAGACGCTGTACGGGATGTCGCCGAAGGCGTGCCACCAGCCCTGCTGGCGCGAGTCCTTGGCCATTTGCATCAGCGACTCGACGACGCGGTCGTCCTCGACCTCGTACACCCCGCAGAGGTCACGGACATCGCGCTGACTGATCGACCGGCGACCGTTCTCCAGGCGGCTGATCTTGGACTGGGACACCAGAAGACGCTCGGCCACCTGCTCGGCGGTCATGTTCTTCTGCTCCCGGAGCCGGCGCAACTCCTGGCCCAATCGGCGTCGCCTGACGGTGGGATTGACGTTGGACGCCACGGAAACTGCACCTCCGGCTGTCGGCTGCGTAGCTGTGAGTATCTACTGCTTGGCAGACTGCCACCAAAGGTGTGGTGTGCGCTGGGAAATGACGACAACGTGCGCGGGCGCACGGCTCGGGGCGCGTTGCCGCGGACGCACGGGTGCGGGCGCCGGGGTGCGGGCGCGCGTGGGTGGGGCGGTCGCGACGACCGCCCCACACACGACTGTGCGGCTCCCGGAAGGGGTTCTGTGGTGCTCGCGCGCGGACGCGCTCAGGTGCTCAGCTCGCGGCGCGGGCCATGCTGCCGCGACGCGGCTGCTGGGGAACGCCACCCGTGCTCGGTGCGCTACGGCGCGGCTGGGCGGCCACGCCGTTCTGGACGTCCATCACGGCGTGCGCCACGAGTCCGCCCATGGGGTCGTGCCGGATCAGATCGCGCAGCCGGGACCGCGACGACCGTCCTTCGTTCCCCGGGTACAGGTGCTTGCCGAGACCGACCGCGTGGGCCAGCGCGGCGAGCGCCGCGGTCCGCGGGTCCGGCGGTACGCCGGTGCGGATCGCACTGTCCAGCCGGGCCCTGATGTCCCGGCTGATGGCCGTCTCCGTCGCCTGGTAGCGAGTCGTCGGCAGCACTCCGCACATCTGGCCCTCCACGGCATGCACCATGCCGCAGCGCTCCAGATGAGCGAGATAGATCTGGCGCAACCCCAGTCGGGGCCCGCCGATCCAGTGGACGGCCCGAACCGGGCTGCCGCGTCTGCGCAGCAGTTCCAGCGCGGAGTCCAGTGTCGGATCTCCGGTCGGCCGTGGCATCACCACGGCGATACGATCCCCGTCAGGGGCTATCCGTCCTGCCAGAGCCAGCTCCACTAGCTGAGCTCCGGCGAGGCCGAGGTCGAGCGACTGCGGCTGCGCTGTGGTACCCGTGGCCGGGTCCAGAGCGAGCAGCAGAAGCTCCTCCGGAATTGTTCTGCGGCTCCTGCCCATCCATGCCTCCCCGCGTGGATGAGTCACAGGGTGACCCCTCTCACATTCATCTGTCGAGAGCGCCTGGGTGCTTCGTACGGGAACCAGTAGGTATGTCGTTCTCGTCTAGCACGGGGGCCAAGGGGTTCACACAGGACACTGGTACATGGTTCGGACGTACGCATGGCGCATGGAGGAGGCACGGTGGCGGGCGAGTCCCCCGACAAGGCGGAGCAGCAGGAGTCCTCGAAGGAGTCGACTCCGGGCGGCGGCGGCCGGGATCCCCGGCTGTCGGTGCTCCGCGAGCCCGCCTCGTCGCCGGTCCAGGTCGACCAGCCGACGGCAGTCTTCAAGACGCTGGCGCCGAGGACTTCGGAGGACGACGCCCCGACGGAGGCGTCGGAGCGCCCGGACTCCTCCGCGGCGGAGGGCTCCGAGGGGGAGAGCTTCGCCGGGGCGAACTCCGGCGGGGAGAACTCCGGCGAGGAGGGCGACCGGCTGCGGGCGGCGGTGGCGGCGTGGGTCGCCTCCGGCGACGAGGAGACGGCGCCGAGGCGGGACGAGGACGCCGAGGCGGACACCGGCACGGCGACCACGGCTGAGGCCGACGCCGCCGACGACGGTGCCGACGCCGACGCCGACGCCGACGGCGCCGTGGCCACGGACGGCGTGGACGCGGACGTGGAGTCGGGCGGCCCGGAGGGCTCGCAGGCGGCTCAGGAGGCCGCTGAGGCCTCCGACGAGGCGCCTGAGGGCGCGGACGGGGCTTCCTCCGGGGATTCCTGGTTCGCCGCGCGGAAGTCCGCCGAGACGCACGACGGGGCGCACGACGAGGCGCAGGACGAGACGCGTGACGAGGCGGCGGGCGAGCCCGAGCGTGCGGCCGCGTCTCAGGCGGACGAGGACGGGCCCGCCGAGCGGGCCGAGTCCGCCGAGCCGGCCGAGTCCGCCGAGCGGGCCGAGTCCGCCGAGCGGGCCGAGTCCGCCGAGCGGGCCGAGTCCGCCGAGCCGACCCAGTCCGCCGAGCCGCAGGCGCCCGTCGTGGCCGGCGCGCCGGTCGATCAGCCGACGACCGTCTTCAAGGCGGTCCGCCCGCCGGTCGTGGACCAGCCGACGACGGCACTGAAGATGCCGGTCGCTCCGGCCGCTCCGAAGGCCGAGCGCCCGAGCACCTTCGTACCGCTGCGCCCTGACACACCGACGCCCCCGAGGGCGGCCCCGACGCCGGCCCCGACGGCCAAGCCGTCTCCGAAGCCCGCGCCCGCCCCGGCCCCCGCCGCCCCGGCCGCGTCCGAGGCGCCGGCGCCCGCCCCCGTACCCCCGGCGTCCCTCACCGAGGCCGAGCGGACCAGGCAGCAGCCGATGCCGCCGCTTCCCCCGCTCGACCTGCTCGCCGAGCTGACCAACACCCCGCCGCCGGCGCCGACACCGCTGCGGAACACCCTGAGACGCGTCCGGATCTGGACGCCACTGGTCGTCCTGCTGCTGATCGTCTTTGCGGTCGTACAGTTCGTGCGGCCGCTTCCGCCGCCCACGCTCTCCCTCACCGCCGCGCCCACCTTCACCTTCCAGGGCGGCGAGCTCCAGATGCCGTGGCCCACCGAGGGCCAGGGCGCCGCCGAGGTCGAGGGCGTCGGCTCGCTCGGGACGTACGGGGCCCAGAAGCCCGCCCCGCTCGCGAGTGTGGCGAAGACGATGACGGCGTACGTGGTCCTCCGGGACCACCCGATCAAGGGCAAGGAGACCGGCCCCGAGATCGCCATCGACAAGAAGGCGGCCGACGAGGCCGGGGCCGAGTTCGAGTCGACGGCGGCCGTCAAGGAAGGCCAGTCGTACACCGAGAAGGAGCTGATCCAGCTCCTCATGATCCCGTCCGCGAACAACGTGGCGCGGCTGCTGGCCCGCTGGGACGCCGGTTCGGAGGCCGCGTTCGTCGAGAAGATGAACGCCGCGGCCAAGGACCTCGGGATGACGGACTCGACGTACACGGACCCGTCCGGTCTGGAGTCGACGACGGTCTCCACGCCTCTGGACCAGCTGAAGCTGGCGAAGGCGGTCATGCAGTACGACGTGTTCCGGGAGATCGTGAACATGCCGAACCTCAAGGTCGACGGCATCCCCGGCCAGATCGAGAACAACAACAACATCCTCCTCGAGCCCGGTGTCTCCGGTATCAAGACCGGCTCGTCGACCCCGGCCGGCGGCAACCTCCTCTGGTCCGCGAACACCGTGGTGGACGGCAAGCAGCGTCGGATCCTCGGCGTCGTCATGGGTGCGAAGGACGCCGGGCTGCTGCACGAGAAGCTCCAGCTGTCGATCGACTACAGCCTCCAGCTGATCCAGCAGGCCCAGAAGGACGTGACCTCGGCCGCCGTGATCCGCAAGGGTCAGGTCATCGGCCACATCGACGACGGCTTGGGCGGCCGTACCGCCGTGGTCGCGGACAAGGAGCTCAAGGCCGTCGGCTGGCCGGGGCTGAAGGTCGACCTGGAGCTGACCGACGGCGGCAAGGCGGTCCCGCACACCGGCAAGGCGGGTGACGTGGTCGGCCAGGTGTCGATCGGCACCGGCACGGGCAAGGTCAGCGCCCCGGTCTCGCTCCAGACGGACCTGGTGGAGCCCGGGTTCGACAAGAAGCTGACCCGTCTGGGCTGACGTGTCAGGGCGTCCCGGTATCCCCGGGGCGCCCTGCTGTTAGCGTTCCGGAGGCCGAGTTATGGGCGAAAGGCAGTTCGGGAGCAGCACGGGAGAGGGACGCGAGTGACCACCGTCGAGCCGACACGCGCCGCCGAAGGCGCGCCGACGCCCCCCTCTCCCTCCCTGACGCCCCCTTCCTCACCCCTGCTGCCCTCCCCCTCACGAATAGACCTCCCACCGCCCCGCCAACCGGTGGAGCAGTCGCCCGCGAGGACTCCCCGGCGCCGGCGTCGATACCCGGTCATGATCGCGACGGGCGTGGCGGCGCTGACGCACGTCCTCTGGTTCTTCCTGTTCGCGAACAGCGGCGGGGACCTCGCGGCGCAGGACGCCTGGGCGGAGTTCGTGGGCCGGCACCCGGACTCGGCGTACAACCTCGCGTGGTACGGCGGGATGCACCCGGTCTCGTACAGCGTCGTCTCGCCGTATCTGATGTCGGTGCTGGGCGTCCGTTCGACGATGATGATCGCCGGCACGCTCTCGGCCGGGCTCACGGCGCTGATCCTGGTGCGGGTGCGGGCGGTGCGCAATCCGCTGGCGTGCGCGCTGGCGGGGGTCTTCGCGTTCCTGTGCAACGCGCTGTCGGGGCGGGTGACGTTCGGGCTCGGCATGATGTTCGCGCTGGGCGCGGTCGCGGCCGTCTTCTGCTGGCCGCACCGCTGGCGGCGCAGACGCTGGGCGAAGGCGGCGGTGGCGGCGCCGCTCGCGGGCATCGCGACCGCGTGCAGCCCGGTCGCCGGCCTGTTCCTCGGGGTCGCGGCGGCGGCGCTGTTCCTGAACCGCCGCAGGCCGGGCGCGTACGCGCTGGGTCTGGCCCCGGTCGTGGTGGTGGCCCTCTCCTCGTGGCTGTTCCCCTTCTCGGGCACGCAGCCGATGTCCTGGGCGTCGACGGCGCTGCCGTTCCTCTTCGGGGTGCTGTGCTGCGTCCTCGTACCGCGCGGGTGGCGCACGGTACGGACGGGGGCGGCGGTGTACGCGGCGGGGACGCTGCTGACCTGGCTGATCGACTCGCAGATCGGCTCGAACGTCTCGCGGCTCGTGATGCTCTTCGCCGGGGTCGTGCTGCTGGCCGCGCTGCCGTACACGGTCCCGCGCTCCCGTAAGTGGTACGCGATCGTGCTGGCCTTCGTCGGACTGAACCTCTGGATCGGCTTCAAGGGCGTCGACGACGTCATCCGTACCGCTCCGGACGCGTCGTGGGCGCGCGAGGTCGCGCCGCTGATCAACCAGTTGCAGGTGCGAGGGGCGGAGAAGGCGCGGGTGGAGGTCGTACCGGCGTCGAGTCACCGTGAGTCCTCGGCGCTGAGCCCGTACATCAACCTGGCGCGGGGCTGGAACCGCCAGGCGGACATGGAGCGGAACCCGCTCTTCTACGACGACACCCTGAACGCCACGAACTACCAGGACTGGCTGGACCGCTGGGCGGTGCACTACGTGGTCCTGCCGACCGGCGCCCCGGACTCCGGCGCCGAGCTGGAGGCGGAGCTGGTCGGGGACGGGCTGCCGTACCTGAAGCAGGTCTGGTCGGACGCCAACTGGCGCCTGTACGAAGTGGACAACCCGACCCCCTTGGCGGACCCGCCGGCGAAGGTGCGCCGGGCGGGCGCGAACGAGGTCGTGATCGAGGTCGACACCCCGGGGCGCGTCCTGATCCGCGTCCCGTACTCCCCGTGGCTGGCGCTGGTCGACGAGCACGGCGGCAAGATCGAACCTCCGGAGGAGACGGAGGTGTCGAAGAAGGCCCGCGAGGAGTCGCCGGAGGAGCTGGAGAAGGTCTTCCTCAACGAGTCGGGCTGCCTCCTGAAGACGGAGGCGGACGCGGACGGCGACGAGTGGACCGAACTCCTGGCCCCGAAGCCCGGCACCTACCGGCTGTCGGCTCCGTACAAGTTCTTCCCGAGGGGCACGGCCTGCCCGAAGGAGCTGCGCTGACGGGCGGGTCGGGGCGGGGTCGGGGACGCGGCCGGGGGCGCGACCGGGGCGGGCTGGGCGGGGGCTGGGCCGAGGGGGCCGGCGGCGCGGCCAGGTCGAACCGATTTCCGCAGCCCCGAGACTGCGATCGCTGAACTCTTCACGCCTCGACGATCCCGCCGCCCCTGTCACCCCCCTGCCACGCCCCTGGCACGCCCCTGACACGGCTCTGGCGGGGGCGCCCCCGGTGGACCTTGCTGACCTGGATCGGCCCTTGGCCGACCCTGATCGGCCCCTGGCCGTCGGCCCGGAGGGACCCTTGTCCGGCGAGCCCGACAGTCGCTACCTTCTCGCCGAAAGCGTTTGCCGTGATCGGTCACCTGCCCTTCGGCCACTCGCTCTTCGACCACTTGCTCGCCGGCCACCAGCTCGCCGGCCACCTGCTCTCCGGCCACCTGCTCTGAAAGTGGGACGTATGCCCTCTGTCGTCACTCTCGCTGTCGTCGGTGCCGGGGACCGGGGGACCGGTCACGCGCGGTGGGCGTTGGCGCATCCGGAGCGGGCCAAGGTGGTCGCGGTGGCCGAGCCGCGGCAGGTGAGGCGGGACCGCCTCGCGGCCGACCACGGCCTGGAGGCGGGGGCGGCGGTGGACGACTGGCGGGTGCTGGCCGCCCGCGGGCGGATCGCGGACGCGGTGCTGATCTGCACGCTGGACCGCGACCACCTGGAGCCGGTCCTGGCGTTCGCCGCGCTCGGCTACCACATCATGCTGGAGAAGCCGATGGCGCTGACGGACGACGCGTGCCGGCGGATCGTGGCGGCGGTGGAGCGGGCCGGGGTGATCCTGGCGGTGGGCCACGTCCTGCGCTACACGCCGTACACGCGGGTTCTCAAGCGCGTCGTCGACTCCGGCAGGCTGGGCGAGATCGTCAGCGTCCAGCACCTGGAACCGGTCGGCTTCTGGCACCAGGCCCACTCGTTCGTACGGGGCAACTGGCGCCGCGAGGACGAGGCGACGTCCATGCTGATGGCGAAGTCCTGTCACGACCTGGACTGGCTGCAGTACGTGCTCGGCCGCCCGCCGATACGGGTCTCCAGCTTCGGGCGCCTCTCCCACTTCCGCCCGGAGAACAGGCCCGAGGGCGCCGCCGACCGCTGCCTGGACTGCGCGGTGGAGAGCACCTGCCCGTACTCCGCCAAGCGCGACTACGGCGATCAGCTCGCCCGTGGCGAGCACACCTGGCCGCTCAGTGTGGTCACCGACGAGTTCACCCCGCAGGCGCTGGACATCGCGCTGCGGGAGGGCCCCTACGGGCGGTGCGTGTACGCCTGCGACAACGACGTGGTGGACCACCAGGTGGTGGCCATGGAGTTCGCCTCCGGGGCGACGGCCACGTTCACGATGACCGCGTTCACGGAGCAGGCGGACCGCCAGACCCGTATCTTCGGGACCCGCGCCGAACTGCGGGGCGACGGTGAGCACGTGCGGGTCTACGACTTCCTGACCCGTACGGAAGAGCTCATCGACCTCGGCACGGAGGGGGCGATGGATGCGGCCGGCGGGCATGGAGGCGGGGACGCCGGCCTGATGGACGCCTTCGTCGCCGCCGTCGCCACCGGAGACCCGGGCCTGGTGAAGTCCGGCCCGCGGGAGTCCCTCATCAGCCACCTGACGGTCCTGGCCGCCGAACGAGCCCGGCACAACAACACCGTGGAGACGGTACGACCGCCGGCCGACGCCTGACCGCCGGGGCCCCGGGTCAGCCGACGAAGGACTCGGGGCCGAGACGGCCCCATGCCACGAAACCGGCCAGGACGACATAGACCAAATCCACCACCACGAGCGTGGTCTCGTGACGCCGCATGCGGGTGATCGCCGCACCCAGCATGAGCAGCACCAGACCGAGGGCGGCGAGCGGCACCAGAACGGGCGCGATGTCGAGTACGCCGGGCAGGACCAGGCCCGCCCCTCAGTACTGGCCGGGCTCGTAGCCGCCGGCGGGCTGCTGGATGATGACGTTGCCGCGGTTGAAGGCGTTGATGACGGCGATCTGGGTCACCAGGGCGGCGAGCTGGTCCTCGTCGTAGTGCTTCGCGGCATTCGCCCAGACCTCGTCGCTGACACCACCGGCCGCGTCGGCGATGCGGGTGGCCTCTTCGGTCAGCTCCAGGGCGGCGCGTTCGGCGTCGGTGAACACCGTGGCCTCACGCCAGGCGACGACCAGGTGGAGACGCACGGCGCTCTCGCCGGCGGCGGCGGCGTCCTTGGTGTGCATGTCTACGCATCCCGCGCAGCCGTTGATCTGGCTGGCGCGGAGCATCACCAGCTCACGCGTGGCGGCCGGCAGGGTCGACTCCCCGAGCGCCTTGCTCGCCGCGATGATGTGCTTCCATGCCGTGACCGCGACCGGGCTGTCGAAGAGGTTCAGACGAGCGCTCATCGTGAATTCCTTTGCCGTTGTCCGCTGTTGCCCCTAAGACACGGCGCCCCGACGACCTGTGACAGGTGCCGAATGTGACCCGCGTCTCCCTCCTGGACGTGATCCAGCGCAGCGCTACGGGAGGCGGACGGTCGGTGGGGTTGCGTACCCGGTCGCTGTACCGCACGATCCGGACGGGGGTGACCATGGAACGGCACGAGCTGGAAGCGCTGTTGACCGGTGACGACGAGGCGTCCGTGAGGGCTCTGTCCACCCTCCGTAGCGGCGCCACGTACTGGGTGGGAGACGGGGCGCAACCCGCAGCTCAGCACGCCGAAGTCTTCAAGCTCCGCCTGAAGCGCATGCGCAGGCGCGGACTCGAACCTCTCGGCCTGGAACGAGCGGTGCAGCTCGTCAGCGAACAGGGCCGTCCGGTGCGCACAGGAATGATTCACGCTGCCGACCGGACATGGGTCACCCTGCTCTTCGTCACGGAGGACACCACCGCCCTGGTGGCCTGCGCCGGCTGGCCACTACCCCTGCCCCCGCCACCGCCCCTGGCTACCAGGGAACCACTGCTTGAGGCGGGTCCCTCCGCCTGACGTCAGCTGGGCATGTCAAAGGGCACCTAGCAACGTCGCTAGGTGCCCTTTTCCCTTGTGCCCCCGGCAGGATTCGAACCTGCGACACCCGCTTTAGGAGAGCGGTGCTCTATCCCCTGAGCTACGAAGGCCGGGGTTTGTCGTGGAGCCGTGAGGCCCCGGACTAACGCCCTGGTCAGGGTTTCCCTCGGGGTGGTGCCCTGAAGGTCGGCTGACGGCTGACAGCCTAGCGGATCGGGGTTGGGGAGGTCGCCCCCGTTATCGGGTGGGGGCCGGGTGCTGGTTTCTTCCAGGGCGCCACGCGCGAGCCGAGCCGGGCTCGGCCGGCTCCGCGTGGTGAGTTCAGCGGCCTGAGCCCAGTTCCTCCGCCACGTCGAACTCCTGCCGCGCCCGCTCTACGCGCGGCAGGTTGTCGGCGGACCAGTCGGCGAGGTGGGCGAAGAGCGGTGCCAGGCTCAGCCCCAGCTCGCTGATCTCGTACTCGACCCTGGGGGGCACCTCCGGGTAGTACGTCCGCACGACGAGACCGTCCCGCTCCAACTGGCGCAGCCGCTGCGTCAGCACCTTCGCGGTGATCGTGCCGATGTTGCGGTGCAGCACCACGAAGCGCTGGCGTCCGAAGGAGTGCAGCGTCCACAGGATCGGCGTCGTCCAGCGGCTGAAGACGATGTCGAGCACGGGGGCGATCGGGCAGGCCTGCTGCGAGCCGACCTGGGCCGCGTGCGCGGCCGCGTCCGCCATCTGGCCGGGCGTCGGTGGGGCGGTCGTGGGGGCGCTGCCGCTCTTCATGGGAACCCTTCGGATAGCCACTTTCCTCTAGGTACCTACTTTACTGAGGATGCTAGCTTCCCGAAAGTCGCCAAGGGGAACGGTCGTTGAGGCTCTCGCCGCCCCCGTAACGCCCGTCCCCGCACCCCCCGCACCCCTCCCGCCCCCTGTTTCGAGGAGTGACATGTCTGTCCAAGAGTCTTCCCCCGTCAGCTCGGTGGATCCGGCCGCCGGCCCGGCCGGGCGGCCCGGTCTGATCCTGGTGTTCCTCTGCGTGGCCGGCTTCATGACCTTCCTCGACGTCTCGATCGTCAACGTGGCCCTGCCCACCATCGAGGACGAGCTGCACATCCCCCAGACGGCCCTGCAGTACGTCGTCACCACCTACGGCATGCTCCTCGGCGGCTTCCTGCTCCTCGCCGGCCGCCTCGCCGACACCCTCGGCCGCCGCAGGATGCTCCAGGCCGGGCTGGTCCTCTTCGCCCTGTCCTCCCTGGCCGCCGGCCTGGCGCGGGACGCCACGACGCTGATCGCCTCGCGGGGCGGGCAGGGACTGGCCGCCGCGTTCATCGCGACCGCCGCGCTCAGCCTGCTCACCGACACCTTCGAGGAGGGCCCCGCGCGGAACAAGGCGCTCGGTGCCTGGGGTGCGCTCAGCGGTGTCGCCGCCGTCGCCGGTGTGACCCTCGGCGGTCTGCTCACCGACGGCCCGGGCTGGCGCTGGATCTTCTTCGTCAACGTGCCGATCGGCCTCGTCGGCGCCCTGGTCGCCCCCATGGTCGTCGGCGAGAGCCGCGCCGCCGAGCGCACCCGCGGCTTCGACGTCGCCGGCGCCGTCGTCCTCACCGCGGGTCTGATCCTGCTGATCTTCACCCTGGGGCAGACCGTCGACGACTCCGACGTCCCGACGGCCCGCGTCTACGGCGGCTTCGCCCTGTCGGCCGTCCTGCTGGTGGCCTTCCTCCTCATCGAGCGCCGCACCGCCGCCCCGTTGATGCCGCTCTCGATCTTCCGCCGGCCGTCCCTGCGCGCGGCCAACATCATCGCGATCCTGCTCCTCGGCACCTGCGTCAGCCTCTTCTTCTTCGCCAGCCTCTTCATGCAGCAGGTGCTCGACTGGTCGGCCGTCACCACCGGCCTCGCGTACGTCCCGCTCGCCCTGACCACCGCGGTCGGTGCGGGCGTCGCCTCCCAGGTCGTCACCAAGGTCGCGGCCAAGCCCGTCCTGATGGTCGGGCTCGCCCTGGTCGCCACCGGCATGCTGTTGCTGTGGCGGGCCCCGTCCGACGCCTCGTACGTCGTCGACCTGCTGCCGGCCTTCGTCATCTGCGGCCTCGGTCTGGGCGCCTCCTTCGTGCCGCTCCAGGTCTCCGCCTTCGCGGGTACCGAGGAGCACCGGTCGGGCCTGGCCGCCGGTCTGATCAACACCTCACAGGAGGTCGGCGGCGCCCTCGGCCTCGCCGTCGCCGCCACCTTCGCCTTCCGCCGGATCCCCGAGCTGGAGGCCCGGACCCACGGGGTGCCCGAGCTCGTCAAGGAGGCCGGCGCCACGGTCTTTCACGACGCCTTCCTGATCAGCGCCGCCTTCGCCGCGACCGCCTTCGTGGTCACCCTCGTGCTGCTGCCCCTCACCAAGGCCGAGGACCGGCCGGCCGCTACCCCGGCCCACTGAGAACGGACGCGCCTCGCGGGGGGAGCGGCCACCGGCCGCGCTTGACGCCCCGGGAGGGCGGGCATAGCGTCGGCCGACGGGGCTGAGCGAGCGCTTAGAGAGGTCGATCGTGCGCGTAGGAGAGACGGCGGATCCAGTCGCCGCCCGGCTGGCCGCGCCCGGGGCGCCCTTCGCCGTCGAGGACGGGGTGTACGTCGAGGGGCCGCGCACGCTGCGCGAGTTCGTCGAGGCCACCTGGGCGTACGGCGACCGGCCGTTCCTCGTCTCCGAGGACGGGGTGCTGAGCTACCGGGAGTTCTTCGACGCCGCCTGCGGGCTCGCCCGCGCCCTCGTGGACCAGTACGGGCTGCGCCCCGGCGACCGGGCCGTCGTCGCCATGCGGAACCACCCGGAGTGGCAGATCGCCTTCTGGGCCGCCCAGCTCGCCGGCCTCGTCGCCGTGCCCCTCAACGCCTGGTGGACCGAGGAGGAGTGCGCGTACGCCCTCGACGACTGCCGGCCGCGCGTCCTCCTCGTCGACGGGGAGCGCAAGGAACGCCTGCGCGGCTGGGCGCTCCGTCACCACGTGCCCGGCATCGTCTTTCACGGCGAGGCCGGGGACGGTTTCCAGGCGTACGTGCGCGACACCGACGGCCTTCTCGGCCCCCCGCTCGTCGACGTGCTGCCGGAGCACGACGCCACGATCATCTACACCTCCGGCACCACCGGCCGCCCCAAGGGCGCCGTCGCCACCCACCTCGCGCAGGCGGGGGCGGCGATGAACCCGCGGTACTACGCCGCCGCCTCCGCACTCGGCCGCGGCACCCTCCCCGGGCAGGGGCCCGCGCCCGTCTCGCTCACCACCTTCCCGTTCTTCCACGTGGCCGCCTTCACCTCCTTCTACTCGGTGATGGCCGCCGGCGGGACCCTCGTCCTCATGCGGAAATGGGACGCGGGCAAGGCCCTGGAGCTGATCCGGCTCCACCGCGTGACGCACTACGCCGGCGTCCCCACCACCGCGCTCCAGCTGCTCGACCTCGCCGAGCGGACCGGTGACGCGATGGAGAGCCTCACCATGCTCAACACCGGCGGCGCCGCCGCCCCGCCCGAGCTGGTCGCCCGGCTGACCGCCGCCTTCGGCGACCGCGTCGAGCCCCGCAACGGCTACGGCCTCACCGAGACCTGCGGCGGCGTCCTCGCCACGTTCGGCGCCGAGTACCGCGCCCATCCGCACGGTGTCGGCCGGCCCACCCCCGCCACCGAGGTCCGCGTCGACCGGCCCGACGCCGAGGGCGTGGGGGAGCTGCTGCTGCGCGGGCAGTCCCTCGTGCGCGGGTACTGGGGGGACGAGGCCGCCACCCGCGCCGCCTTCACCGACGACGGCTGGTTCCGCACCGGCGACCTGGCCCGGCTCCGCGACGGGCGGGTCACGATCGTCGACCGGCTCACGGACATGGTGGTCCGCGGCGGCGAGAACGTGTACTGCGTCGAGGTCGAGGCCGCCCTCCACGACCACCCCGACGTCGTCGACGCCGCCGTCCTCGGGGTCCCGCACCCGGTCCTCGGGGAGGAGGTCGCCGCCGTCGTGCGGGTGCGCGAGGGCGCCGACGCGTCGGTCGAGGAGCTCAGGGCGCACGTCGGGGGCCGGCTGGCCGCCTTCAAGGTGCCCGCCCACGTCCTCGTACGCGCCACGGAGCTGCCCCGCAACGCCACGGGGAAGGTGCTCAAGCGGGAGCTGCGGGAGGAGCTCAGCCGCGGGTGATCCGCACCCGGTAGGTGCCGCTCGTCTCCTCGGCGAGGACGGTGATCCGGATGCCGTTGGCCCGGTCGGTGAACGTCTCGCCCGGCCGGTACGGCGCGTCCGACAGCTCCGCGTGGACGTTCGGGCGGCGCGTGCAGCCGCCGCTGTCCTGGTCGCTGTCCGACACCGTCACCGGGCCCTGGCCGGTGTCGACGTCCGACTCGACCCGGTAGATCAGGACGCCCGGCTCGCAGACCGCCTCGTCGTTGCCGTCCCGGGTGCGGACCTCGACGGCGTAGCCGGACTTCTCGGAGAGCGGTACGAAGGCGAGCTTCCGGCCGCCCGCGGTCGCCAGCGGGGTCAGCGTGTAGTCGTGCGCCCCCGGGGTGGCGGCGCAGCCGACCTGGCTGTTGTCCAGCCAGCCGAGCTTCCACTTGTGCCAGCCGAGCAGGTCGTTGTTGGCCCCCCAGTCCTCGGACATGATGTCCCAGTGCCCGACCGTGCCGCCGCCGTCCACGGTGTAGAGGTCGGGCAGGCCGAAGACGTGGCCGTTCTCGTGCGGCAGGACGCGGTAGCCGGTCTGCGCGTACGTCCCCGAGCCGTCGTCCTGGCGGCTGTAGACGAAGGACGTGTTGGAGAGCGGGACACCGTCCGCGTAGGGCGCCTCGTCGTTCCCGGAGAAGGTCACGGAGAGCACGGTGTCCAGGGCCGAGGGGCCGGCGTTCGGCGTGACCAGGATGTTGACCAGGTCGTAGGCGCTGAAGTCGATCTGCGGGTCGGCGGTCTTCACGATGTCCTCGACGAGGCCGCGGTAGCCCGGTTCGTACGGTGAGCCGCGCTCTATCCCGTACGAGGCGAACGGCCGCGGCATCCGCAGCCAGTCGGGTATCGGGGCCTCCGGGGCGTAGTGCAGCCGCCCGTACGAGCTGGTGCTGAACCACTCGGTGGTCTTCGGGAAGAACTCGCCGTACCGGTCGAGCGCCGTGCCCTCCCCTTCGGCGTCGGGGAAGTCGACCATCAGGTTGAGGGCCCTGACGCGGCCCGTGGAGCGGGCGTACCCGGGAGCCGTCGGCATCCCCTCCGACATCTGCACACCCATCGTCGTCGCGATCCTGCACGGTCCGAGCGCCGTGGCGTCTCCGGCCGCGGCGGCCACCGGGCCCGCGGAGGCCGGTGCCGGGCCGGGGAGCGTGGTGCTGGCCGAGGCGAGGGCGGCGAGCGCGACAGCGGCCGCCGCGGCGAGGACGACGGGTCTGCGTATGCGGGGGGTCTGCTGCATGCGGTCGCCTCTCCGGTCAGCGCTGCTGTTCGATCAGCGTGTGTCGAGAGCTCCGGAGGCGCGCGTCGGGTGGCCCGATCGTGGGTATTCCGCACGGCAGCTGCTGGCGTGACGCAGGTCACATTCCCGGCGGGAAATAACCGGGGACTCCCTCCCCGTTTACGCCTGTGTTCGAGGAAGTGGGGACCAAGTCCCCGGATCGCCGGCCGGGGGCCGGTGTCACCGTCAGAAGGAGGCCGTGGCGTGACCGCCGAAGCCGACACCGCGCCCGCTCGCCGCGTGCCCCGCCCCCGTGCGGACGCCCTGCGCAACCGTGAGCGGATCGTCTGCGCGGCCCGCGAGATGTTCGTGGAGTTCGGCCCGCAGGTGCCGCTCGACGAGATCGCGCGCCGGGCGGGCGTCGGCAACGCCACCCTCTACCGGAACTTCCCCGAGCGGGGCGACCTCGTCCACGAGGTCGTCCTCTCCGTCACCTCCCGCACCACGGACCTGGCGCAGGAGGCGGCCGCGGCCGTCGACGCCGGGGAGGCCGACTCCTTCGAGGCGCTGCGCCGCTTCACCCATGCCGCCGCCGACGAGCGCATCGGGGCCCTGTGCCCGATCCTCGACGGCACCTTCGACAAGAACCACCCCGAACTGCACGCCGAGCGCGACCGGCTGGAGGCGGCCGTCCAGGACCTGGTCGACCGTGCGCACGGCTCGGGCAGGCTCCGCACCGACGTCGGCGTCGGGGACCTGATGGTGGCCGTCTCCCAGCTGACCCGCCCGCTCCCGGGCACCGCCTGCCTGAACATGGACCGATTCGTCCACCGTCATCTGCAGCTGTTCCTGGACGGTCTCGAGGCGCCCGCGCGCTCCGTGCTGCCCGGCTCGGCCGCCACTCTGGAGGATCTGAGGGGCGACGCCGACACGCTGTGACCCCCGCGCCGACCGTCCCGTGACCCCGCGCCGACCGCCCCGCGACTCCGCACGCACGCCTGTGACTCCGCATGCACGCCTGTGACTCCGCACGCCCGCCCATGACTCCGCACGCACGCCCGCTGCTCCGCTGACGGGCCCACTCACTTACGTCCCATTTTTCCTTTACGTACCACGAGGTGGCTACCCCCATGTCCGAAACAGATCCCCGGCGCTGGAAAGCGCTGGTCTTCATCGCCCTCGCCCAGCTGATGGTCGTGCTCGACGCGACGATCGTGAACATCGCGCTGCCCTCCGCCCAGCAGGACCTGGGGATCTCGGACGGCAACCGCCAGTGGGTCATCACGGCCTACGCCCTCGCCTTCGGCGGTCTGCTGCTCTTCGGCGGCCGCATAGCCGACCTGTGGGGCCGTAAGCGCACCTTCGTCGTCGGCCTCATCGGCTTCGCCGCCGCCTCCGCGCTCGGCGGGGCCGCGACCGGCGAGGCCATGATGCTCGGCGCCCGCGCGCTCCAGGGCGCCTTCGGCGCACTGCTCGCGCCCGCCGCGCTCTCCCTGCTCGCGGTGATGTTCACCGACGCCAAGGAGCGCGCCAAGGCGTTCGGCATCTACGGTGCGATCGCCGGTGGCGGTGGCGCCGTGGGCCTGATCCTCGGCGGCTTCCTCACCGAGTACCTGGACTGGCGCTGGACCTTCTTCGTCAACATCCCGTTCGCGATCGTCGCCGCCGCCGGCGCGTACTTCGTGATCCGTGAGCCGGCCGGCGGTCGCAACCGTTCGCCGCTCGACATCCCGGGCGTCGTCCTCTCCACGCTCGGCCTGGTCGCCCTGGTCTACGGCTTCACCCGCGCCGAGTCCGAGGGCTGGTCGGACGCCACGACGATCGGCATGTTCGTCGCCTCCGCGGTCCTCCTGGCCGCCTTCGTCCTCACCGAGGCGAAGGTCAAGTCGCCGCTGCTGCCGCTGCGCGTCCTGACCGACCGCAACCGCGGCGGTGTCTACCTCTCGCTGGGCCTCGCCATCATCGCGATGTTCGGCCTGTTCCTCTTCCTGACGTACTACCTCCAGATCGTGAAGGGGTTCTCGCCGGTCGAGACGGGCTTCGCGTTCCTCCCGATGATCGTGGGCATGATCATCGGCTCCACCCAGATCGGTACGCGGCTGATGACGCGGGTCCCACCGCGTCTGCTGATGGGTCCCGGCTTCCTGACCGCCGCCGTCGGCATGCTGCTGCTCACCCAGCTGCAGATCGACACCTCGTACGCCGGTCTGATCCTGCCCGCGCAGCTGCTGCTCGGCCTCGGCATGGGTACGGCGTTCATGCCGGCCATGTCGCTCGCCACGCACGGCGTCGACCCGCGGGACGCCGGTGTGGCCTCCGCGATGGTCAACACCTCGCAGCAGGTCGGCGGCGCGATCGGTACGGCCCTGCTGAACACGATCGCCGCCTCCGCCACCACCGCCTACATCACCGACCACGCGGCCGGCGCCACGAGCCAGGGCGCCCAGAAGCTGCTCCAGCTCCAGGGCATGGTCGAGGGTTACGCGGCGGCGATCTGGTGGGCCGTCGGCATCCTGGTCGCCGCCTCCGCGATCGCCGTCACCTTCATCAACACCGGCAAGCCGGACACCGGCCCGGTGGCGGGCTCCGGCTCGGGCTCGGGCTCCGGCGAGGGTGCCGAGCACGAGGTGAAGATCCCCGTCATCGCGCACTGACCGTCATCGCGCGCTGACCGTCACCGCGTACCGACCGTCGACGCGCACCGACCGTCGACACGGACCGACTGTCGACACGGACCGACCGTCCACTTGGACCGACCACCTCCTGGTGATGCCTGCCTGCCCTGGTTCCGCTCAGCGGAGCCAGGGCAGGTCCGCGTCCGGGCCGGACGGCTGGAGCCCCTCCGCCATCACCTTCATGATCTCGCCGAGCTGGTCCACCTGCTCCGGGCTGAGCCGGTCGAACATGGCCTGCCGTACGGCGGAGACATGGCCGGGCGCAGTCCGCCGCAGCACCTCGAACCCCTCGTCGGTGAGGTGCGCGAACTGGCCCCGCTTGTCGGAGGGGCAGTCCTGGCGGGTCACCCAGCCGTTCTTCTCCAGGCGCGCGACGGCGTGCGAGAGCCGGGAACGGGTGATCTTGGCGTCCTTGGCCAGCTCGGTCATCCGCAGTCGCCGCCGGGGCGCCTGGGAAAGCTGGACGAGCAGCCCGTAGTAGATGTGCGGCATCCCGGCGTCGCGCTGCAGCTGGCGGTCGAGATGGTCCTCGAGGAGGGTGGTGGCGTGGCGGTACGCCCGCCAGACGCACTGTTCCTCGTCGCTGAGCCAGCGCGGTGCGTCCTCAGGTGCGGTGGTCATGCGTCCATCGTACGACTCGTTCTTGAAAGTTGAACTATATGGGCTTACGCTCGTGACTGTCAGCCAATCTTGAAACTTCAAGGATCCCCTCGGAAGGCGGTCGTCGCCATGGACGCCACGCTGGAACGGATGCCCGCCCTCTATCTCTCGCACGGTGCCCCGCCGCTCGCCGACGACCCGGTCTGGCCCGGTGAACTCGCCGCCTGGTCCGCCGGACTGCCCCGGCCCACCGCGATCCTGATGGTCTCCGCGCACTGGGAGGAGGCCCCGCTCGCCCTCGGCGCGACGGAGACCGTCCCGCTCGTGTACGACTTCTGGGGCTTCCCCGAGCACTACTACCGGGTGCGGTACCCGGCTCCCGGCGCGCCCGGGCTCGCCGCGTCGGTCCGCGGGCTGCTGCACGGGCCGGGCACACCGGTGCAGGACATCCCCGACCGCGGGCTCGACCACGGCGCGTACGTGCCGCTGGTGGAGATGTTCCCGGAGGCCGACATCCCGGTGCTCCAGATCTCCCTGCCCACGCTCGACCCCCGGAAGCTGATGGAGATCGGCCGCCGGCTCGCGCCGCTGCGCGACGAGGGCGTCCTGATCGTCGGCAGCGGCTTCTTCACCCACAACCTGGCCGCCCTGCGGCACACCGGGGGCGGGGTGCCCGGCTGGTCGGCGGAGTTCGACGCCTGGGGCCGCGAGGCGCTGGAGGCGCGGGACGTCGACGCCCTCCTCGACTTCGTCCACACCTCCCCGGCCGGCCGGCTCGCCCATCCGCGTACGGAACACTTCGCCCCGCTCTTCGTCACCCTCGGCGCGGCGGACGCGGCCGGTGACCTGGACGGCGGGCGGTCGGTGATCGACGGGTTCTGGATGGGGCTCGCGAAGCGCTCGGTCCAGTTCGGCTGAGCAGGCGGCCGGAAGACCGGCGGGGCCGGCAGAAGGCCGGCGGGGCCATCGGAGGGCCGGGCCGGCAGAAGGCCAGCGGGGCCTTCAGGAGGACACCGGGCCCGTCAGAAGACCGGCGGGTTGAGGTCGGCGGCGCGTACGGCGGCGGTCAGCGCGGGTCCGTCCCCGACGTCGAGCGCGGTGTCGGCGAACTTGATCGTGTGGTCGTCGCCGTGGGCCGCGGCCCGTTCGAAGATCTCCTCGGCGGTGAGGCCGGTGGCCCGCTGGGGCGCCGCCTCGCGCGGGGTGTAGGACGCCGTCACGGCGGCCGAGGCGGCCCAGGCGGCCGCGAGGCTCGCCGGCCAGAGCTCGCGCGGGAGCGCCGGAAGGGTGCGCAGGACGGCGTTGGGCGCGGTCGCCGCGTGGACGAGCATGATCGGCTCGCCGTGGCCGTGCGTCGCGTACCGGTGGGTCGCGGCCGCGACCAGCTCGGTGAGCCGGGCGTGCGCGGTGTCGGCGTCGGCGGCGGCGCCCCAGTGCGGGAACGCGGTCAGCTGGGGCAGCCGGTCGCGCAGCCCGCCCTCCTGGCGGGGCACGGGCGGCACGGCCGCGAGGGCGGCGGCCGCGGTGGGCGCCGGGGCGAGCGGGGTGATCGCGGGCAGCGGCTGGGCGCGGGCGGCCCAGTAGCCGAGCGCCTGGGCCAGCTCCGTGCGGCGCGGTTCCGTCTCCGGCGTCGTCAGAAGCGTGCGGACGGCGTGGCCGGTGCGGATGACGGGGTGGGTGGAGCCTCCCGCGATGCCGGGGAGGAGGCGCGGCCACCACTCGGCGAGGACCTCGCGCCAGGGGCGCTGCGCCGTCTCGCGCTCGAAGAACCGGAGCCAGTCGGCGATCCGGGCCGTGTCGCCGAGCGCCTCGCGCCAGGTGGCCGCCGTGACGGGGGTGCGGGGCGTCGGCATGTCCTCCAGCTTGTGCCGGTAGTGGTCAAGCCAGCGGTGCACCGTCGCGGCCCGGCCGCGATGCACGAGGGCCTCGACGACCATGGGGGCGTGGTTGGTGAGCCTCCCGAGGCGTTCGGGGCCGTGTCCGTGGAGCCGCTGGAGCGCTTCGTCGAGGGCGCCGGAGGTGTCGGTCATGGGCCTGACGGTAGGCGGGGCCGTATCCCGTCCGTAACGGTCGGTGGACCTGGTCCTGGGGGCCGAGGCGCGTCCGGGGATGCGGCTGTACTTCTTATTTCGGACATCGCAGGCAACCAGGAGGCGTCAGGCGCCGTCTTCTGGGGAGAAGCGGACCTAGGGACGTCGCCCGCTCCCGAGGTGATCGTCGTCTCGCGGGGCGGACCGCTTGAGCGGCCTCCAGGCCTCGCCTGACCTGCGCTTCTGTGCGTGCGGAGGGCATCGATCACCCTCGGTGGCGGCACAGGGTACTGCATGATCGCGAAAATCGATGCGCCGCGTGGGAATTCTGTCCTGATTCCAGTCGTTGTTTCCGTCGGATGCAGGGCACCCGAAAGGGTGTCGCGACCTACTCAGCAAGGGAGCACGCATGGCAACCCGTGCCGTCGCCCGTCGTCAGTCCTCCGCCACCAGCGGTAGCGGCAAAAGCCGGGCAAGCAGCGTTCGCGTCGTGGGCGGGGAGATCGCCGACCGCGACCTGGTCGGCATGTACCTCGACGAGATCGCCCGCACGCCCCTGCTCGACGCCGCCAAGGAGGTCGAGCTCTCCCAGACGATCGAGGCCGGGGTCTATGCCCGGCAGATCCTGGACGGAGAGGTGGAGAGCGAGGCGGGCGGCGCGTCCCGCGAGGAGCTCGAAGCGTTGTACGAAGCGGGCGAGCGTGCCAAGGACCTCTTCATCAAGTCGAACCTGCGGCTCGTCGTCGCCGTCGCGCGACGCTATCCGCGCAGCGGCCTGCCGCTGCTCGACCTGATCCAGGAAGGGAACGCGGGCCTGGTGCGCGCGGTCGAGAAGTTCGACTACGCCAAGGGCTTCAAGTTCTCGACGTACGCCACGTGGTGGATCCGCCAGGCCATCACGCGCTCCATAGCCGACCAGTCGCGCACGATCCGGCTCCCCGTCCACCTGGTGGAGGAGCTCGGGCGGATCCGGCGCGTGCAGCGCGAGTTCAACCGGGAGAACGGCCGGGAGCCGGAGCCGGCCGAGATCGCGACGGAGCTGGGCTCGACGCCGGCGCGCGTCGTGGACGTCCTGGACTGGGCCCGTGACCCGGTCTCGCTGAACATGTCGGTGGACGACGAGGGCGAGACGCAGTTCGGCGACCTCCTGGAGGACACCTCGGCGGTCTCGCCGGAGCAGTCGGTGCTCACGCTGCTGCGCAGCGAGGAGCTCGACGACCTGATCGACAAGCTCGACCACCGGACGGCCTCGATCATCCGCATGCGGTACGGCATCGAGGACGGCCGCGAGCGCACGCTCACGGAGGTCGGCAAGGAGCACGGCCTCACCCGCGAGCGCATCCGCCAGATCGAGAAGCACGCGCTCCTGGAGCTGAAGAAGATGGCCCGGGACACGGGCTTCGACGCGGTGGCGTAGAGCGGTCGGCCGATACGGCGGACAGGCGGACAGAGCGGTCAGCCGCTCCGGCGGAGAAGCGGACTGAGCGGCCGGCCGCTCCGGCGGACGGAGTGTTCGACCGCTCCGGCGTGGGGGGGGGGGGGGGGGGGCGCGCGGGCCCCCCCCCCCCCCCCACGCCACCGACCCCGCCAAGCGCGCCCACGCCACCGCCAAGCCCGCCCCCGCTACCGCGCCGACCCCGCCACCGCACCGACCCCCTACCGCACCGACGCCGCCAACCGCGCCCCCAGGTCCTTCGTGTACGTCATCAGGGACGGCGGGGCGTGGATCGTGAAGGACGCGTCGACCAGGGCGAGCCGGACCGCGAGCCACTCCGTCGAGTCCGTCGTCCGCGTCCGCAGCCGGCACGTCGAAGGGCCCGTCGCGGTCGGCGCCAGATGGGACGGCAGCCGGGCCGCCACGAAGTCGGCGGGAGCCTCGAAGGTGACGTCCAGGTCCAGTTCCGGCTGGTCACGGGCCATCGAGCGGTTCATGAACTCGGCCGCCCCGCCCGCCGGCAACTCCCTCGGCGCGAACCGCGCCCCCGTCGCGAACGGATCCGAGACCCGGTCCACCCGGAACGTCCGCCAGTCCTCGCGCTCCAGGTCGTACGCCACGAGGTACCACCGCCGCCCCGTCGACACCAGCCGGTACGGCTCGACCTGGCGCCGCGACTCCGTCCCGTCACCCGCCCGGTACCCGAACCGCAGCCGCTCCTGCGCCGTCACCGCGCCCGCAAGGGCCGTCAGCGTCGAGGGAGCCACCGTCGCCCCGTCCCCGCGCGTCAGCGGGATCGTCGCGTTCTGCAGGGTGGAGACCCGGTGCCGCAGCCGGGACGGCAGTACCTGCTCCAGCTTGGCGAGGGCGCGCACCGACGCCTCCTCCACCCCCTCGATCGCGTGGCCCGCACCCGCCCGCAGCCCCACCGCGATCGCCACCGCCTCCTCGTCGTCGAGGAGCAGCGGCGGCATGGCCGTGCCGGCGACCAGGCGGTACCCGCCCACCGCGCCCTTCGTCGCCTCCACGGGATAGCCGAGCTCCCGCAGCCGGTCGATGTCCCGGCGGATCGTGCGCGCGGAGACCGAGAGCCGCTCGGCGAGCTCGCTGCCCGGCCACTCGCGCGGCGTCTGGAGCAGCGAGAGCAGGTTGAGGAGTCGTGCCGGAGTGTCCGTCATGTGTTCCAGCATGCGCCGCATCTAGGACATGCATTGACCTATATGGCCTCTACGTTTCTCCCATGAGTTCACACGACGCCGTCACGGAGGCGGCCGCCACCGACCGCAGGCGCTGGATAGCCCTCGCCATCGTCATGACCGCCGCCTTCATGGACCTGGTCGACGCCACGATCGTCAACATCGCGATCCCCAGCATCGAGCGGGACCTCGGCGCCACCTTCGGTGCCATCCAGTGGATCACCGCCGGATACGCCCTCGCCTTCGCCGCCGGCCTGATCACCGGTGGCCGGCTCGGCGACATCTACGGTCGCAAGCGGCTGTTCCTCCTGGGCACCGCCGGCTTCACCGTCGCCTCCGCGCTCTGCGGCTTCGCGGCCAACCCCGAGATGCTGGTCGCCTCCCGCCTGCTCCAGGGCGCGGCCGCGGCCATGATGGTGCCGCAGGTCCTGTCGATCATCCACGTCACCTTCCCCGCACACGAGCGCGGCAAGGTCTTCGGCCTGTTCGGCGCGATCATCGGCCTCGGCGCGGTCTCCGGGCCGCTGCTCGGCGCGCTGCTCACCCAGTGGAACATCGCCGGCCTGGAGTGGCGGCCGATCTTCCTCATCAACCTGCCGGTCGGCATCGCGGGTCTGCTCCTGGGCCGCAAGTTCATCACCGAGTCGAAGGCGCCGAAGGCGCTCCGCCTCGACATCGTCGGCGTGCTGCTCGTGACGCTCGCGCTGCTCATGCTGATCTACCCGCTGACCCGCGGCCGTGAGCTGGACTGGCCGCTCTGGGGCCACCTGTGCATGGCCGGCAGCCTCGTCGTCTTCGCGGCCCTCGTGGCGTACGAGAAGTACAAGGCGAGGAAGGACGGCTCGCCGCTGGTCGAGCTCTCCCTGTTCAAGGTGAAGAGCTTCGCGGCCGGTATCGCGGTGCAGCTGACCTTCGGCGTCGTGATGGGCATCTTCTTCCTGGTCTGGACGCTGTACATGCAGATCGGTCTGGGCTGGAGCCCGCTGAAGGCCGGTCTGACGGGCGTGCCGTTCTCGATCGCCGTCTCGACGGCGGCCGGTCTGTCGGTGCAGAAGCTCGTCCCGCGCTTCGGCCGCAAGGTGCTGCAGACGGGCGCGCTGACGATGGCCGCGGGCATGGTGCTCTACCTGTGGGAGGCGGGGCGGTACGGCGGCTCCATCAGCTCCTGGCAGATGATCCTCCCCCTGGTCGTCATGGGCCTGGGCATGGGTCTGATCGTGGCCCCGCTGACCGACGCGGTCCTCTCGGACGTGCCGCGTGAGCACGCGGGATCGGCCTCGGGCCTCATCAACACGACCGGCCAGATGGGCAACGCGCTCGGGCTCGGGCTGGTGTCGGTCGTCTTCTTCGGCGTGATCGACGAGGAGCGGATCGCGAAGGCCCCGGCCGAGGTCGGTGCGGCGTTCACGGACGCCTTCCAGAACGCGCTCGGCTGGGCGGTGGCCGTGCTCGCCGTGATCTTCCTGGTGATGTTCGCGCTGCCGGCGAAGCCGAAGCAGCACATCGAGGGCGCCGAGGACGACGCGTTCCCGGTCGTCGACAAGGAGCCCGCGCTCGCCCCCTGAGCGAGCTGAGCCGTACGGACGGCGACGAGCGGGCCGAAGGGCCCCGGCCCCCCGGGACATCCATCCCGGGGGGCCGGGGCCCTTCGTCGTCAGTTGGCCCGGATGCCCGCTCTGGTGCCCGAATCTGTTTACTTCGCGTAAACGCGGACGTAGTCTGCAAGAGAAACAACAGGTTCGGGCATGGAACGGATACAAAACCACATGTACGCACCCGAGCGACAGCAAGCGATCCTCCGGCTCGCCCGCGAGAGCGGACGCGTCGACGTCCTCTCCCTCGCCGAAGAGTTCCAGGTCACCGCCGAGACCGTGCGGCGCGACCTCAAGGCCCTCGACCGGGCCGGACTCGTCCGCCGGGTGCACGGAGGCGCGATACCGGCCGGACGGCTCGACTTCGAGCCCGACCTCGCCGAGCGCGAGGCGACCGCCGCCGACCAGAAGGACCGGATCGTCCGGGCCGCCCTCGCCGAACTCCCCGACGAGGGAAGCGTCGTGCTCGACGCGGGCACCACCCTCGCCCGGCTCGCCGCCGAGTTCCCCCTCGACTGCGGGCTGACCGTCGTCACCCACGCCCTGCCCGTCGCCGCCCGGCTCGCCGACCACCCCGGCATCGACCTCCACCTCGTCGGCGGCCGGGTCCGGCACCGTACCCGCGCCGCCGTCGACGCCTGGGCGCTGCGCGCGTACGGCGAGATCCGCGCCGACGTCGCCTTCCTCGGCGCCAACGGCTACTCGCCCGACCACGGGCTCACCACCCCCGACCTCGCCGAGGCCGCCGTCAAACGGGCCGTGATCGCCTCCGCCCGCCGGGTCGTGCTCCTCGCCGACTCCGCCAAGCACGGCGAGGAGCACTTCGCCCGCTTCGGCGCCCTCACCGACGTCGACCTGCTCATCACCGACAGCGGGCTCAGCCCCGAGGACGCCGCGGCGATCGAGGCCGCGGGAACGGAAGTCGTACGCACATGATCCTCACCGTCACCCCCAACCCCTCCCTCGACCGGACGTACGAGGTCCCGGCCCTGGAGCGCGGCGAGGTGCTCCGGGCCTCGGCCGAGCGCATGGACCCCGGTGGCAAGGGCGTCAACGTCTCCCGGGCCGTCGCCGCCGCCGGCCGGCGGACCGTGGCCGTCGTCCCGCTCGGCGGGGCGCCCGGCGCACTGGTCGCCCAACTCCTCGCCGAGCAGGGGATCGAGGTCGCACCGGTACCGGTGGCCGGCCACACCCGCTCGAACATCGCCCTCGCGGAAGCCGACGGCACGCTCACCAAGGTCAACGCACCCGGCCCCGAGCTCACCGCGGACGAGGCCGAGACCCTCCTCGCCGCCGTCGGTGCCTACTCCCCGGCCGCCGACTGGATCGCCTGCTGCGGCAGCCTGCCGCGTGGCCTCGCGCCCGCGTGGTACGCCGAACTGGTCACCCGCGCCCACGGCGCGGGCGCCCGGATCGCCCTCGACACCTCGGGCCCCTCCCTGCTCGCCGCGCTCGCGGCCCGGCCGGACGTCGTCAAGCCGAACGCCGACGAACTCGCCCAGGCGGTCGGCCGGCCCCTGGCCACCGTCGGCGACGTCGCGAAGGCGGCGGAGGAGCTGCGCGGGCGCGGCGCGGGCGCGGTGCTCGCCAGCCTGGGCGCCGACGGCCAGCTCCTCGTCACCGCCGACGGCACCTGGTTCGGCGCGGCGGCGGTCGACACCGTCCGCTCCAACGTCGGCGCGGGCGACGCCTCCCTGGCCGGGTTCCTCACGGCCGGCACGGACGGGCCCGAGGCGCTGGCGGCGGCGGTCGCGCACGGCGCGGCGGCCGTCCAGCTGCCGGGCAGCGAGATGCCCACCCCGGCCGACCTGAACCCGGCGGCGGTCACCGTGACCGCCGACGTACCCCTGGACCGAGTACTCAGCGAGCAAGGGAGCCCGCGATGAGCCAGATGATCACCGCGGACCTGGTCGATCTCGACCTGTCCGCCGGAACGAAGGAAGCGGCGGCCCGCTCGCTCGCGGAGCGCATGGTCGCGCTCGGCAGGGTGACGGACCTCGACGGCTTCCTGGCGGACGTGGCCGCCCGCGAGGCCCAGATGCCGACCGGCCTCGACGGCGGCATCGGCATCCCGCACTGCCGCAGCGCCCACGTCACGTCCCCCACGCTCGCCTTCGGCCGCGCACCCGGCGGCATCGACTTCGGCGCCGCGGACGGCCCGGCGGACCTGATCTTCCTGATCGCGGCCCCGGCGGGAGCGGACGACGCCCATCTGACGATCCTGTCGTCGCTGGCCCGCCAGTTGATGGACGAGGAGTTCACGACGGCGCTGAGATCGGCGGGATCCGCGCCGGAGGCGGCGGCGCTGATCGCGGGGGAGGCGCCACCGGGCGAGGCGGAGACAGCTGGGGCGGCGGAGACGGCGGCGGCTGCTGCCGAGGGCACCGACGCCGCTGGATCCGCTGGGCACACCGACGCCGCTGGGTCCGCTGAGGGCACCGACGCTGGGGCCGCTGAGGACACCGACGCCGCTGGGGCTGCTGGGGACACCGACGCCGCTGGGGCCGCTGAAGCCGTGCCGGAGTCTGGTTCCGATGCCGGCATACCGGCGCCCCCGGCCGCCTCCGGTGGGGGAGAAGCACCCTTCCGGATCGTCGCCGTCACCTCCTGCCCCACCGGCATCGCCCACACCTACATGGCGGCCGAGTCGCTGGAGAAGGCCGCCGAGACCGCCGGCGTCGAGGTCGTCGTCGAGACGCAGGGGTCCGCCGGGTTCACCCGGCTCGACCCGGCGGTCATCGCTGCCGCCGACGGCGTGATCTTCGCGCACGACGTGCCGGTACGGGAGAAGGAACGGTTCGCCGGAAAGCCGACCGTCGACGTGGGCGTCAAGGCGGGCATCAACCGCCCCGTCGAGCTGATCGCCGAGGTCCGCGGCAAGGCCGCACGCGGCGAGACCACCGCCCCGGACGCCGGGAAGGCGACCCCGGTCGAGAGCGCGGGCGAGCCCGAGGAGGGGTACGGCACCAAGCTCCGGAAGTGGCTGATGTCCGGCGTGAGCTACATGGTTCCGTTCGTCGCCGCCGGCGGTCTCCTCATCGCCCTCGGCTTCGCCATCGGCGGCTACGACATCGACAAGGCCCCGTCCGTCGCCGAGCACTTCATGTGGGGCCAGGCCGACAGCTGGGCCGCGCTGCTGTTCCAGATCGGCGGTCTCGCGTTCGCCTTCCTCGTCCCGGTCCTCGCCGGCTACATCGCGTACGGGATGGCCGACCGGCCGGGCCTCGTACCCGGCTTCGTCGGCGGCTCGATCGCCCTCACCATCAACGCGGGCTTCCTCGGCGGACTGGCCGCCGGCCTCATCGCGGGCGGCACGGTCCTCGCCATCCAGAAGGTGAAGGTGCCCGCCGCTCTGCGGGGCATCATGCCGGTGGTGGTGATCCCGCTGCTGGCGTCGATCGTCGTCGGCTTCCTGATGTTCCTGGTGATCGGCAAGCCGATCGCGAGCCTCCAGAACGCCCTCACCGACTGGCTCTCCAGCCTCTCCGGCGCCAACGCGATCATCCTGGGCGTGATCCTCGGCCTGATGATGTGCTTCGACCTCGGCGGCCCGGTCAACAAGGTCGCGTACGCCTTCGCCGTCGGCGGGCTCGCCACCCCGAACGAGGGCTCCCTGAAGGTCATGGCCGCCGTGATGGCCGCGGGCATGGTGCCGCCGCTCGCGATGGCGCTGGCCACGACCGTGCGCGGCAAGCTCTTCACCAAGGCCGAGCGGGAGAACGGCAAGGCGGCCTGGGTCCTGGGCGCCTCGTTCATCAGCGAGGGCGCGATCCCGTTCGCCGCGGCCGACCCGCTGCGGGTCATCCCCGCGGCGATGGCGGGCGGCGCGGTCACCGGCGCCCTGTCGATGGCCTTCGAGTGCACCCTGCGGGCCCCGCACGGCGGCATCTTCGTGGTCCCGCTGATCGGCAACCCGCTGCTCTACCTGATCGCCATCGTGGCGGGCACGCTGGTCAGCGCCGGCCTTGTCATCCTCCTCAAGGGCGCGCGCGGGCCGGCCCCCGAGGCGGCGCCGGCCGCGGAACGGCCCGAGGCCGCGACGAAGGTGGCGGCCGCGGCCTGACCGGTCCCTGACGAGCCCCGAGGGGCGGTGCGCCGGCCGGGCGTACCGCCCCTGACGTCACCGTGGGTCTGCCGCACCTGGCCACCGGCCGTGAGGGCCCTGAGGGACGCGCCGGTCGCCCTGTGCCACCGTCACGGTGAGATCCCCAGGGGTGCGTACGCGCCAGCGAACTCCTGGAGGGCTGTCGGCGTGCCGTCCCGCCGCGCCCCGGGCCCGTGCGTACGGTCGCTGCCCGACCGACCCCGGGGAGCGGTGTTGCCGTGAGGCCGACCTTCTGCTTGTGCATGATCGTCAAGAACGAGGCCCGTGTCATCGAGCGGTGCCTCGCCGCCGTCCGCGACCTGGTGGACACCTGGGTCATCTCCGACACCGGCTCGACCGACGGCACCCAGGAGCTGATCCGCACGGCGCTCGACGGCATCCCCGGGGAGCTCCACGAGGAGCCGTGGGTGAACTTCGGGCACAACCGGAGCCTGAACGTCTCCCGTGCCCGGGGGCGCGCCGACTACCTCCTGCTCCTCGACGCCGACCTCGTCCTGCGGCAGGACGGGCCCCTGCCCCCGCTGACCGCCGACGCCTATCTGATCCGCCATGAGGGCCCGCTGGAGTACCGCATCAAGCGCCTGGTCAGGGGCGATCTCCCGTGGCGGTACGAGGGCGTCACGCATGAGTACCTCACCGCCGACCAGGACCATGTCCAGCAGAACCTCGACGCGCTCGTCGTCGAGGACCACGCCGACGGCGGCTCGCGCCACGGCAAGTTCGCACGCGACCTCCGGCTGCTCGGCGCCGAGCTGGAGCGCGACCCCGGCAACGTCCGTACGGTCTTCTACCTCGCGCAGACCCTGCGCGACCTGGGCCGCACCGCCGAGGCGATCACGCTCTACGAGCGCCGGGCGGCCATGGGCGGCTGGGCGGAGGAGGTCTCCTACGCGCTGCTCCAGGCCGGGGTCCTGCGGGCGGAGTCCGGCGACTGGCCCGCGGCGATGGACACCCTGACCCGCGCCTGGGACGCGCGGCCGCAGCGGCTCGAAGCCTGCTACGAACTGGCGTCGCGGCTACGGCTGAGGGGCCGCCACCACGCGGCGCACGCGATCGTCTCCGCCGTCGTCGACCGTGAGCAGCCGGACGATCTGCTCTTCGTCCAGCCGTGGGTGTACCGGTGGGGGCTGCTCTTCGAGTACTCGATCACGGCGTACTGGGTGGGCGACCACGCCGGATCCCTCGCGGCCTGCGACCGACTGCTCGCCCTGCCGGACCTGCCGGAGGCGTACCGCGAACAGACGCGCGCGAACCGGGAGTTCGCCGTACGCAGGCTGGTGCCGGCATCGCACGCGGCGGGCGCGGCGCCGGCACGGAGCCTCTGACCGCCAGGTCGTGTCCGGAAAGTCTGGCCTGGCTCGCGACGCCCTGAGGGCGGACGACCACACTTTCCGGACACTCCCTAGCGGACCCGGGCCCGGGCGCGGTGCTCCATCGCCTCGCGGGCGGTCTGCTCGTCCCCGTAGACCTCGCACATGTGACGGCCGTCCGGGGTCGCCGTGTGTTCCACCTCCCACAGGCTCAGCTCGCTGCCGTCGAGCAGCAGGAAGGCGTGCTCGTAGAGCGTGAAGCCGGCGTCCCGGCCGCCCTCCGCCGTGCACAGACGGCCGAAGGCCTGGGTGATGTGGTGCGCGAACGCCACCCGCAGCCGGCGTGCCGTCTCCTCGCCGGGCCGGTCCGGGTTCTCCGCGCGGCGCAGCACCCGGCGGGCGTGGTCCGGGGTGTTGTCCGGGACGTACCGCCGGGGCTGCCTGGGTATCGGGCGCGACAGCAGCGTGCTCAGCAGCTCCAGGTCGTTGTCCTCGTCGAAGTCGAGACCGAGGGAGCGCCCTCCGTCCCGGCCCGGGGAGAACCGGGTCGGCAGCCGTGACGCGGCGAGCCGGGCGTCCGCCTCGTCCGTGTACAGCTCGTGCTGCTCGGCGCCGTCCCGGCCGGAGTTGTGCACGAGCTCCCACAGCCCGAGCGCGGTGCCGTCGGCGAGCAGATAGGTGTGGCGGTACGTCGTGCGGTGCAGCGACGCGCTGTGGTGCGAGGAGTGCAGCGTGCTGGAGTGGGCGAACGCCGTCTCCAGGCGCTCGAACGTGCTGTCGGGGAGGTCGAAGGAGTTGAGCGCCCGGCCGAGGAGCCGCGCGAGGTGCGTCTCAGTCGTCTCGTACGGATCGTGAGGATCCTGCGGATCGTTCAAGAGGGTCTCCAGGCCGTCGCCGCATGTCACTTGGTGCTTGCTAAACGTAGTCCCTGGGTCTGACATCGTGTCCGGGGTTCGGCAAAACGAAGGGGGCCCGCGGGAAGTTCCCGCGCGCGGGCCGTCGTGCGCCTCAACTCCCCTTGTTGGACGGGGAGTCGACAGTAAGGTCCGCGCCGTACAGCTCGCGGTGCGCGGGGAACTCACCGCCCGGCCCCGCCACCCCTTCGGTGACGTCCCGGACGGCCCGCGCGATCGCCCGCGTCACCACGTCCGCGCCCGCCGCGAGGACGTCGTTGAGGGCGAGCGGCCCGGCCTCCGGCGGCAGCGGGCGGACACCGGTCGCGAGGGCGAAGACGGTGTCCCCGTCGTTCAGGAGGTGCACCGGGCGGACGGCGCGCGCGATGCCGTCGTGCGCCGTGCCCGCGAGCTTCTGGGCCTGCGCGCGGGTCAGTTCGGCGTCGGTCGCCACGACCGCGAGGGTGGTGTTGAGGGGCGGCGGGGTGTTCCGGGCGCCCGCCTCGGTCAGGCGCCGCTGGGCGGCCTCGTGCACGGCAGGGTCCGGGTAGGCGGGGCGACGGCCCTGGAAGAGCTCCCCGTACAGGACGCCGGTCTCCGGGTCGACGGCCGAGCCGACCGCGTTGGCGACGACGAGCGCGGCGACCGTGACGCCCGACTCCAGGACCGCGCTCGCCGTGCCGACCCCGCCCTTGAGCCCGCCGACCACGGCCCCCGTGCCCGCGCCCACCGCGCCCGTCTCCACGCGCGCGTGGAGCTCCGTCGCCGCCGCGGCCTCCACCGCGGCCCGCCCGGTGGCCGCGTCGGGGCGGGCGGAGAAGTCGCCGCCCCGGCCCAGGTCGAAGACACAGGCGGCGGGGACCACGGGCACCACGTGCGCGGGCTCGGGCCCGACCCGTACCCCTCGGCCCCGCTCCTCCAGCCAGGCCATCACCCCGCCGGCCGAGTCGAGGCCGTAGGCGCTGCCCCCGGTCAGCACCACGGCCTCGATCCGCTGGACGACGTTACGGGGGTCCAGCGCGTCGGTCTCCCGGGTGCCGGGCCCGCCGCCGCGCACGTCCACGGCCGCCACCGCCCCGCCCTCCGGGGCGAGGACGACCGTGGTCCCGCTCAGCGCCCCGGGCCCCTCCACGCGCGCGTGGCCGACCCGCAGCCCGGTCACGTCCGTGATTGCGTCATGGTGCGTCATGGTCCCTGCGTACCACGTGCGTTCGGTCAGTGGTCGGGGCCAATGCCGTGCGAGGCCGGATTGCGCGCGGCCAGCGTCACTCCGACCGCCACCGTCGCCGCCGCGACGAGGCCCGCCGCCAGGACCGCCCAGCGGCCGGCGAACGTGCACATCAGGATCGCGAGCGCCGAGACCGGCAGCACGAGCTGCTGGGCGATGCCCGCCTTGAAGTAGCGGGCGTGCAGCAGCCACACGCAGAGCAGGAAGACCGCGGCGGGGATCGTCACCGCCGACGAGGCGGCGAGGGTGGAGATGTGGGCCTTGCCCACGGCCTGCTCGACGGCGACCTCGATCCCCGCGCCGATGGCGGCGGCCGCGGCGAAGATCAGGTAGTGCCCGTACCCCCAGAGGAAGCCCCGCCGGTTGTCGACGAGGCGGAGGTGGGCGGGTACGGCGAAGTAGATCCACCAGGCGGCGTAGACCAGCAGCAGGCCGCCGGCCGCGATGGGGAGCAGGTCGTCGAGGGCGTCGTACTCCGCGACGCCCGACTTGACCGCGACGGTCGCCGCGAAGATCGTCTCGCCGAGCACGATGATGGTGAACAGGCCGTAGCGCTCGGCGATGTGGTGCGGGTGCCAGTGCGTGTTGACGGCCCGCTCCGCGACGGCGGGGACCGTCAGCTCGGCGACGATCCCGACCAGGAAGATCCAGACGCGAGCCTGCTCGGGCGCCAGGAGGAGTGCGGTCCAGCCGATCTGGCAGAGGAGCACACCGGCCGCGTACCGGTGGCACATCGTGCGCTCGGCGGGGTCCGTCGCGTGGTGGGCGGCGCGCATCCACTGGAAGGCGAGGGCCACCCGCATGACGAGGTAGCCGAGCACGGCGACGAGGTAGTCGTCCTGGAAGACGCGGGAGATTCCGGCGGCGAGGATCAGGACACCGGCGATCTGGACCAGCGTGACGACGCGGTAGAGGACGTCGTCGTTGTCGTACGCGGAGGCGAACCAGGTGAAGTTCATCCAGGCCCACCAGATCGCGAAGAAGACCAGCGCGTAGTGGGCGATCCCGTCGGCGGCGTGGTGCTCCACGACTGCGTGCACGAGCTCCGCACCGGCCTGGGAGACGGCGACGACGAAGCAGAGGTCGAAGAAGAGTTCGAGCGGCGTGGCGGCCCGGTGCTCCTCGCCACGAGACCGCGCGATGAGCGGCTGGAACGGTTGCGTCATGCGCCCCACCCCACCAGAACGCACGCCCCGGCGTGTGCTTAGGCACGCGGATCCCGTGACCGAGGGCGCACGTTTCCGAGCCCGTTTCAGCCTGTGCGCCGCGCCCCCGCGCCGGACGGCACCCGGGCCTCGGCGTACCGCAGGGCGGACCGCCCGCGCCACGCCGCGATGCGCGCCCAGCGACGGCGCCTGGTGATCCAGGCGCGCGACCGGCGGCAGCGGCGGGCGGGGCTGTCGGGTCTCCCGGGGCGGCAGCGGCGGTCGGGGCGGTGCGTACGGCCCGGGGCTGACGGGACCTCCGCCCGACCGGGTCGAGACCATGGCCTCTGACCTCCCCCTGATGTCCCGGCGCACGGTGGAGAGGCAAGGAAATCCCGAAGCCCCACCCCCCAGGGAAGCGCCATGAGTTCCGTAGTCCAGGACAACAGAGCGGCGACGAGCGGGCCGGCACCCTCGTACGACGCGGAGCAGTACCGCCCGGGCCGGCCCGTCACCGACTGGGAGCCCGAGAACGAGCTCTTCTGGAAGTCGATCGGCAGGCGCGTCGCCCACCGCAACCTGTGGATCGCGGTCCCGGCGCTCCTGGTGGCCTTCGTCGTCTGGCAGGTGTGGAGCGTCACCGCCACCAACCTGAAGGACGTCGGCTTCGGTTTCTCCACCTCGCAGCTGTTCTGGCTGACGGCGATCCCCGGTCTGACCGGCGGCACCGCCCGGATCTTCTACACCTTCCTCGGCCCGCGGATCGGCCAGCGCCGCTTCACGGCGCTGTCGACGGTCGTGCTGATCGTCCCGCTGATCTGGCTCGGCATCGCGATCCAGAACCCGGCGACGCCGTACGGCGTGATGGTCGCCATCGCCGCCCTGTGCGGCATCGGCGGCGCCAACTTCGCCTCCTCGCTCGCGAACATCGGCTTCTTCTTCCCGAAGGCGAAGAAGGGCAGCGCGACGGGCATCAACGGCGGCCTGGGCAACCTGGGCGTCTCGGTGGTCCAACTGCTGACGCCGATCGTCATCACCTTCTCGACCATCGCGATCGGCTCGGCCCAGCACAAGGCCGACGGGACCCCCGTCCACCTGCAGAACGCGGCCTTCGTCTGGGTGCCGGTGCTGCTCGTCCTGGCGGCCGTCGCCTGGTTCGGCCAGAACGACCTGAAGGTGGCCTCCACCCCCTTCAGCAAGCAGAAGGTCATCTTCACGCGCAAGCACAACTGGGTGATGACCTGGCTGTACGTCGGCACCTTCGGCTCCTTCATCGGCTTCGCCGCCGCTCTGCCGATGCTGATCAAGACCACGTTCCCGGACTACTCCGTCGCCACCTACGCCTGGATGGGCCCCGCCGTCGGCGCCCTGGCCCGGTGGGCGGGCGGCTGGGTCGCGGACAAGCTGGGCGGCGCGCGGGTGACGATCCTGTCCTTCGTGGGCATGGCGGCCTCGATCATCGGCGTCATCAGCTTCCTGCCGACCGGTGCCGACACCGGCGACTTCCACGGCTTCTTCTTCTGCTTCCTCGCCGCGTTCTTCTTCTCCGGCATCGGCAACGGCTCGACCTTCCGCCAGATCCCGGTGATCTTCCGCTCGACCCACCTGAAGGGGCTGACGGAGGGCACCCCGGAGTACGCCAGGGCGCTGAAGCAGTCGGAGATGGAGTCCGGCGCGGTCACCGGCTTCACCTCGGCCGTCGCCGCCTACGGCTTCTTCTTCATCCCGGCCCTGTTCGGCTCGGTGGCCGTCACCAGCGCGATGTGGGGGTTCGTCGCCTTCTACGCCAGCTGCACCCTCGTGACCTGGTGGTTCTACGCCCGCAAGGGCGCGGAGGCGCCCAGCTGACCGGCCCGGTCATCCGCTCCCGAAAGACCCCGCCGCGGCGGGGTCTTTCCGCATGCCGAGGACAGGACCAAAGCCCGTCGATCGGTGACCATCGCCGACCCGTGCGACCGATCGGAAGGCGTGCAATGGAGGGAGGCAACGACGCGATCGAATGATTCGAAGAAGGCGGTGCGGGCAGTGACTGCGACCCCTGCTGAGGCAACGGTGAACGAGACGGCCTGGAAGGGCTTCAAGGGCGGACTGTGGCGCGACGCCGTCGACGTCCGCGACTTCATCCAGCAGAACTACACGCCGTACGAAGGCGACGCGTCCTTCCTCGCCGGCCCCACCGAGCGCACCACCGCCGTGTGGAAGGCGATCACGGACCGCTTCCCCGAGGAGCGTGCCAAGGGCGTGTACGACGTCGCCCACGACATCCCCTCCACCATCACCTCCCACGCCCCCGGCTGGATCGACCGGGACAAGGACCTGATCGTCGGCCTCCAGACCGACGCCCCGCTCAAGCGCGCGATCATGCCGTACGGCGGCTGGCGTATGGTCGCGGGCGCCCTGGAGACCTACGGCTACCCGGTCTCGGCCGAGCTGGAGAAGGTCTTCACCGCGTACCGCAAGACCCACAACGCCGGGGTCTTCGACGCCTACACCCCCGAGATCCGGGCCGCCCGCAAGGCCGGCATCGTCACCGGTCTCCCCGACGCCTACGGCCGCGGCCGCATCATCGGCGACTACCGCCGTGTCGCCCTCTACGGCGTGGACCGGCTGATCGCGGTCAAGCGGGAGGAGAAGGAGGAGCTCAACTCCCTCCCCGCCGGCAACCGTTCGCTGGAGGAGACGATCCGGCTGCGCGAGGAGCTCGCCGAGCAGATCCGCGCCCTCGGTGAGCTGAAGACGATGGCCGCCTCCTACGGCCACGACATCTCCGGCCCGGCGACCACCGGCCGCGAGGCCGTCCAGTGGCTGTACTTCGCCTACCTCGCCGCCGTGAAGGAGCAGAACGGCGCCGCGATGTCGCTGGGCAGGACCTCCACCTTCGTGGACGTCTATCTCCAGCGCGACATCGAGGCCGGACTCCTCACCGAGGAGCAGGCCCAGGAACTGGTCGACGACTTCATCATCAAGCTCCGTATCGTCCGCTTCCTGCGCACCCCCGAGTACGACGAGCTGTTCTCCGGCGACCCGACGTGGGTCACCGAGTCCCTCGCCGGCATGGGCGAGGACGGCCGGCCGCTGGCCACCCGGACCTCCTTCCGGTACCTCCAGACCCTCTACAACCTCGGCCCGGCCCCGGAGCCGAACATGACCGTCTTCTGGTCGCCCCGACTGCCGCAGGGCTTCAAGGAGTTCTGCGCCCGGGTCTCCATCGACACCTCCTCCGTGCAGTACGAGTCGGACGAGCTGATGCGGCCGCGGTTCGGCGACGACACCGCCATCGCCTGCTGCGTCTCGGCGATGCCCGTCGGCAAGCAGATGCAGTTCTTCGGCGCCCGCGTGAACCTCGCCAAGACCCTCCTCTACGCGATCAACGGCGGCCGGGACGAGAAGTCCGGCGCCCAGGTCGGCCCGGCCACCGGCGCCATCACCGCGGACGTCCTCGACTACGACGAGGTGCTGGCCCGGTTCGACGAGCAGATGGAGTGGCTCGCGAGCGTCTACGTCCACGCCCTGAACGTCATCCACTACATGCACGACCGGTACGCCTACGAGCGCATCGAGATGGCGCTCCACGACCGCGACGTGCGCCGCACCATGGCCTGCGGGATCGCCGGCCTCTCTGTGGCCGCCGACTCGCTGGCCGCAGTCAAGTACGCCAAGGTCATCCCGGTCCGGGACGAGACCGGTCTCGCGACCGACTACGTGATCGACGGCGCGTACCCGGCGTTCGGCAACAACGACGAGCGGGCCGACGAGATCGCGGTCTGGCTGGTTGAGGAGTTCATGAAGAAGGTGCGCAAGCACCCGACCTACCGGAACGCCGAACACACCCAGTCCGTCCTGACGATCACCTCCAACGTCGTCTACGGCAAGAAGACCGGCAACACCCCCGACGGGCGCCGCGCCGGTGAGCCGTTCTCCCCGGGCGCCAACCCGATGAACGGCCGCGACACCCACGGCTACGTCGCCTCGGCCCTGTCGGTCGCCAAGCTCCCGTACGAGGACGCCGAGGACGGCATCTCACTGACGAACACGGTCACCCCCGACGGCCTGGGCCGCACCCCCGAGGAGCGGATCAGGAACCTGGCCGGTGTCCTCGACGGCTACATGGCCAGCGACGGCTTCCACATGAACGTCAACGTCCTCAACCGGGACGTGCTGAGGGACGCCATGGAGCACCCGGAGAACTATCCGCAGCTGACCATCCGGGTCTCCGGCTACGCGGTCAACTTCGTCCGGCTCACCCGTGACCAGCAACTCGACGTCCTCAACCGCACCTTCCACGGCTCGCTCTAGGCGGTGGCCCTAGAGCCAGCCCGGACGCACCGCCCGGGGCCGGCCCCTCACCCGGCCCCGGTGCCACGCCCCTTCGGAACGGAGAGGTCCTGCCATGACCACGACACCGACCACGACACCGACCACGACGACCACGACACCGACCACGGCGCCGACCACGGCGCCGGCCGCGACACCGACCACGGCGCCTGTCACGGCGTGCGGTTCCGCGTCCGGGCCCGCGACGCCCGCCGCCGCCGCGACCCGCCGCACCTCCGAGGGGTCGGTGCACTCGTGGGACCTGTCGACCGGTGTCGACGGCCCCGGCACCCGCTTCGTCACCTTCCTCTCCGGCTGCCCGCTGACCTGTCTCTACTGCCACAACCCCGACACCTGGCGCATGCGCAATGGCACCCGCACCTCCGCCGACGCCGTCATCGCCGAAGCGGAGAAGTACACCCGCTTCATCCAGGCTTCCGGCGGCGGGGCCACCGTCTCCGGCGGCGAACCCCTCCTCCAGCCCGTCTTCGCCGGCGAGCTGCTCCACCGGATGAAGCACGAGCTCGGCTTCCACACCGCGCTCGACACCTCCGGCTTCCTGGGCGCCCGCGCCACCGACGCCCTGCTGCGCGACACCGACCTGATCCTTCTCGACATCAAGTCCTGGGACCCGGACACGTACAAGAAGGTCACCGGCAGGCCGCTGCGGCCGACCCTGGACTTCGCCCGCCGCCTCGCCGACCTCGGCCAGGAGGTCCACGTCCGCTTCGTGCTCGTCCCGGGCCTCACCGACGCCCCCGACAACATCGAGGGAGTCGCCGGCTTCGCCGCCGGCCTGGGCAATGTCTCGCGTGTCGACATCCTCCCCTTCCACAAGCTAGGCGAAGCGAAGTGGCAAGCACTCGCCAAGCCGTTCACCCTCCACGACACCCCCTCCCCGGCCCCGGAGCAGGTCGCCGAGGCCCGGGCCGTCTTCCAGGCCCACGGCCTGAACGCCATCTGAGCGACACGCTCACCCCCTGGCGTCGCAAAACAGGGTGCTCTCGGACATACCGTCCTACCGTGTCCGCGTGACCGAGCCACCCGTGACCGAGCCACCGCACGGCTCCGCGCCCGTCGCCGCGACCTCCCCCGACGTGCGCCGCCAGACCCCCGCCGACGTGCGCCGCCGGGCCGCGCTCGCCGGAACCGCCGTCTCCGCCCTGCTGATCGTCGCGATCGTCCTCGGCAGCCGGCTCCTGCGCGACTTCGACTCGGCGCTCCTTCCCTACGCCGTCGCCACCGTCTTCCTCGCCTTCGGCGTCGCCTACCGCTACACCGTGTGGATCTCCGCCCCCGGTGCCCGCCGCCTCTTCAAGCAGGGCTGGCGCTCCTTCTTCTCGGTCGCCAACTTCCGCAAGGCGCCCACCGCGCTGCCGAAGATGATCGCCACCTACCTCGGCTTCCAGAAGTTCCTCGGTGCCCGATCGCACGCCCGCTGGGCGGCCCACCAGCTGATCTTCTGGGGGTGCGTCCTGGCCGCGCTGATCACCTTCCCGCTCACCTGGGGCTGGTTCACCTTCACCTCGTCCACCGGGTCCGGTCCCGGCTACGAGATGCGGATCTGGGGCCTGAAGGTCCTCGGCTTCGACTCCCTGGACATCGTCGGCTGGCTCATGTTCCACGGCCTCGACATCGCCGCCGTCCTCGTCATCCCCGGCGCCTCGTACTTCCTGTGGCGGCGGATGAAGGACCGCGGGGCCATCACCGGCCAGCGGTTCGCCTACGACCTGGTGCCGCTGATCGCCCTCATCGTGATCTCCGTGACCGGGCTCCTGCTCACCTTCTCGTCGATCTTCCTGCACGGCGGCGGTTACGAGTTCCTGGCGATCCTGCACATGGTGTCGGTAGTCTTCACGCTCATCTACATCCCGTTCGGGAAGTTCTTCCACATCGTGCAGCGGCCCGCCGCCGTCGGCATGCAGCTCTTCAAGTACACCTCCCGCCGCGGCAACGGTGAGGAGGTCCTCGCCTGCCGTCGCTGCCAGGAGCCCATCGACACCGCCCCCTACGTCGAGAACCTCCAGGGCACCATGCGCGACCTCGACCTCGGCTTCACCGAAGGCCCCGAGTACTGCCCCCGCTGCAAGCGCGTCATGCGTGGCAACGCCTACCTGACCCACGTCAAGAAGGGCTTCAAGTGACCCAGCAGCACGTGGGCCGGCGCGACCCCCTCCCGCTCGACCCCTCGATCGCCCCGCCCGGCACCCGCGCCTTCCGTGACGCCGGCGGCATCCCCGCCGACCGGTGGCACGCCGACCAGAACGGCGAGACGCTCGTCCCCACCCACTGCTGCTTCTGTGGCGTCCAGTGCGGCATGTACCTGCGGGTCGACCGCGCGGGCAAGGTCTTCGGTGTCGAACCCCGCAACCACGACATCAACCGGATGCGGCTCTGCCCCAAGGGCATCAACGCCTACCAGCAGGTCAACCATCCCGACCGGCTCACCGCCCCGCTCATGCGCCGCAACCGCGACGAGGAGTTCCGCGAGGCGAGCTGGGAGGAGGCGCTCGACTTCACCGTCGCCGAGATCCGCCGCATCCAGGACGAGTACGGCAACGACTCCTTCGGCCTGCTCGGCGGAGCCAGTCTCTACTCCGAGAAGACGTACCTCGTCGGCAAGTTCGCCCGCGTCGCCCTGCGGTCCCGGCACGTCGACTACAACGGGCGGCTGTGCATGGTCTCCGCCGCCGGGGCCAACAAGCTGGCCTTCGGCATCGACCGGGCCGGCAACCCGTTCTCCGACATCCTCCTCACCGACTGCCTGCTCATCGCCGGCTCCAACGTCGGCGAGTGCTTCCCCGTGATGACCCAGTACCTGTGGGGAGCCCGGGACCGCGGCGCCACCCTGATCGTCGTCGACCCCCGTGAGACGGCCATCGCCCGCACCGCCGACCTCCACGTCGCCCTCAAGCCCGGCACCGACGCCGCGTTCTTCAACGCCGTCCTGCACGTGGTCGTCGCCGAGGGCCTCACCGACGAGGCCTATCTCGCCGCCCACACCACCGGCTGGGACGAGGTCAGGCGGACCGTGGAGCACTGGCCGCCCTCCCGCGCGGCCGAGATCTGCGGCGTGCCCGAGGACCAGATCGTGCGCACCGCCCGGATGTTCGCCGGCGCCGGCAAGGCCATGGCCTGGCACGCGCGCGGCGTCGAGCACCACTCCCAGGGCGTCGAGAACTGCCTGACGATCATCAATCTGTGCACCGCCACCGGGAACATCGGCAAGCCCGGCGCCGGCTACGGCACCATCACCGGCCAGGGCAACGGTCAGGGCGGCCGGGAGCACGGCCAGAAGTCCGACCTGCTGCCCGGCGGCCGCTCGATCACCAACCCCGAGCACCGCCGCCAGATCTGCGAGATCTGGGGCATCGACGAGTCCGAACTCCCGCCCGCCGGAACCTCCATGATGGAGATGGTCTGGCAGATGCAGCGCGAGGAGATCCGCGGCCTGATCGGCATCTGCAACAACCCCTTCGTCTCCCTGCCCCACTACGCGACCGTCAAGGACGGCTACGACGCCCTCCAGTTCCACGCCCAGTTCGACTTCTTCCTCTCCGAGACCGCGGCCAACGCGCACGTCGTCTTCCCCGTCACCGTCTGGGCCGAGGACGAGGGGGTGATGGCGAACGCGGAGGCCCGGGTCGTCAAGCACAACAAGGCCCAGGAACCACCCGCCGGGGTCCGCACCGACACCTGGGTGATCTGCGAACTGGCCAAGCGCCTCGGCGCCGGGGACAAGTTCGACTTCCCCGACTCCCGCTCCGTCTTCGAGGAGCTCCGCGTCGCCTCCGCCGGCACGGTCAACGACTACTACGGCATCACCTACGAGCGGCTGGAGGAGACCGGCGGCATCGCCTGGCCCTGCCCCAGCACCGACCATCCGGGCACCCCCCGCCTCTTCGAGGACGGCAGGACCTACCACCCGGACGGCAGGATCCATCTGCAGGTCGTCGAATGGCACCCGCCCATGGACCCGTACAGCGAGGAGTACCCCCTCTCGCTCACCACCGGCCGCACCGTCGCCCACTTCCTCTCCGGCAACCAGACCCGCCGCCTGGGCGCCCTCGTCGAACAGACCCCCCGCCCCTGGGTCGAGGTCCACCCCTCCCACGGCTTCCGCAACGGCGAACCGGTCCGCGTCGTCACCCGCCGGGGCAGCGAGGTCTTCCCCGCCCTGGTCACCGAGGCGATCCGGCCCGACACCGTCTTCGTGCCCTACCACTGGCCGGTCCCCACCGCCGCCAACGCCCTCACCATCGACGCCCTCGACCCCCGCTCCAAGATCCCGGAGTACAAGGTCTGCGCGGCCCGCATCGAGGCCGCCGAGCGGATCGACGAGGTGCCCGAACCCCCGACCGCCCCCGGGCAGCACGCCTACCCGGAGACCCAGGTCTCCCGCACCGACCCCCTGCCACCCACGGCCCCCCAGGGCCGTGGCACCGCGGAGAGGAGCTGACGCCGCTCATGATGGGCCGCACGATCTTCATCGACCCCGGGCGCTGCATCGGCTGCCAGGCGTGTGTCTCGGCCTGCCGCGAGTGCGACTCGCACCGCGGCAAGTCGATGATCCACCTCGACTACCCCGACGAGGGCCACTCCGTCGCCTCCCTCCCGACCGTCTGCATGCACTGCGAGGACCCGGTCGCCCCCTGCGCCGAGGTCTGCCCCGCCGACGCGATCCTCGTCACCGCCGACGGCGTGGTGCAGCAGGCCGACACCACCCGCTGCATCGGCTGCGCCAACTGCGTCAACGCCTGCCCCTTCGGAGTCCCGAAGATCGACCTCCAGGCGAAGCTGCAGATGAAGTGCAACCTCTGCTACGACCGCACCGCCTACGGCCTCGCCCCGATGTGCGCGACCGTCTGCCCCACCGGCGCCCTCTTCTACGGCACCCTCGAAGAGCTCCAGGCCGAGCGGCCCGGCGTCCAGGTCGCCGACTCCTTCACCTTCGGCACGACCACCGTCTCCACCGGGGTGGCCATGGTCGTGCCCGCCGACAAGGTGCAGTGGCCGGTCCCCGGCGGGCTGCCCGTCGTGGAGATCAACGGGGTGGATGTCCGATGAGCGTCACCGAACAGCCTCCCGCCGACGGCGCGGGCGGGGCCGACGCCGCCCAGGAGGCGCTGCACGACCGCATCGCCGCCGACTCGCTCACCACCCGGCGCGACTACCTGCGGATCGTCGCCACCGTCTCCGGCGGCCTCGCCGTCGGCGGCATCGGCGTCGGCGCCGGCATCCTGCACCGCCACGGCGACGCCGACGGCACACCCGAGCCGAAGAGGATCGCCGACCAGCTGCCGCCCGGCGAGTCCCTGGCCTTCCGCTACCCCGAGCAGGAGGACCGGGCGGTCGCCGTCCGCCTGGAGGACGGCACCCTCGCCGGCTACTCGGCCGTCTGCACCCACCTCGCCTGCGCCGTCCTCTGGCGCAAGGACCGCGGCACCGAGGGCGAGCTGTACTGCCCCTGCCACGAAGGGGTCTTCGACGCCCGTACGGGAGAGGTGACCGCGGGCCCACCGCCCCGGGCGCTGCCCAAGGTTCTCCTGGTGGAGGAGGCCGACGGGAGCGTCTGGGCCGTCGGCACGACCCGCTCCGGCGAGAGCGTCCAGGAAGGCCTGTGCCGCCAGCTCGGCGAGGACCGGCCCGACCTGGCCGAGCGCCTCGGCTGCCCGGGGGCCTCGGCACGGGGAGCCGTCACGAGGAGCGAACGCACATGAGCGACGCCCCCTTCCCCCGGGACCCGGAGGCCCCCGACGGCTCCCCGGCCACCCCGGACCGCCCGTCCGCCACCCCGGACCTTGGCGCCGGTCCCAGCGGCGGCCCCGGCGCCGCCCCGGGCGGATATCCACCGTCGCCCGTCTACACCCCCGGGAGCGCCCAGCCCCGCCTGAACCGCCCCGTGCGGGAGCGCTACCCGCAGATCCGCCCCACCAGCGGCTACGGCGACCCCCGGGTCCGCCACACCGGTCCCGGCCCCGGCGCCGGTACGGAGCAGGAGCCCGAGCGCTCCTCGAAGCTGAGCGCGCGCCTGGCCCTGGCGCTCACGGTCGTCATCGGCCAGCTGTGGGGGCTGACGATCGTGGTCGACGAGTGGATGAGGGGCGACACCGGTACGGCCTGGTGGGGCGCCGGCTTCCTCGTCCTGTCGTTCCTCGTGGTGCTGGGCCTGTGGCTGCTCGACCCGAAGGACCGCTGATCGGGTCGGGTTCACGGCCGGTTTCCCGGCGTACCCTGGAGAGATGAGCACCGCCCCCGCCCACGGTCCGCGAGACGCGAAGCAGCCCGGCAGCCAGTCCATCCCCGAGAACACCACGAAGCCGAAGCTGATCTTCGACGATCCACTGGACCAGCAGTCCGCGGACGATACGGACCGCGGGTGGGGCGAGCGGCCTCCCGGCGGTGGTGACAGCGCCGCCGATCTCGCGCGCTTCCTCGAAGAGAAGCCGCCGCACCACCTCTGACGCCGGTGCCCGTCGCCGGCTAGGGGGTGGGGTGTGTCCCCGTACCGGAACCGGGACCCGTGCCCGGTCCGAAACCAGACCCCGCGCCCGGACCCGACCCCGTGCCCGGACCCGACCCCGCGCCCGGCCCCGCCCCCGTGCCCGGACCCGACCCCGCGCCCGGCCCCGCCCCCGTGCCCGACCCCGAACCCGGTCCCGTGTCCGGGCCGCGCTGGGCGACGAGCGCGTCGCGGATCTCCTTGAGGACCTCCAGCTCGCTGATCTCCAGCGTCTCCTGGACACCTTCCTTCGCCTTGTCGTGGGCCGCCCGCCTGGCCAGGTACTTCGCCATGGGCAGCACCATCAGGAAGTAGACGACGGCGGCGGTGATCAGGAAGCTGAGGACCGCGCTGAGCACCAGACCCCACTGGAGCTCGATGCCGTCCATCTCCCCGTTCGCGCCGACCGTGCACGGGTCCTTGATGCAGGTCTTGTAGCTCTCCAGGTCCTGGGTGCCGAAGGCGCCGACCACCGGGTTGATGATGCCCTTCACCACGGCGTTCACGATGTTGGTGAACGCGGCGCCGATGACGACCGCGACCGCCAGATCGATCACATTGCCGCGCATGAGGAAGGCCTTGAAGCCTGCCATCACGCTTTCCTTCTTCGGGCTCACCCGGATGCCTTTCGTCGCGCGTGCGGTTAGCGGAGCCATTAGGCCGCGATTGACGCAGATGCGTCCAATCCGTACACACGGAACGGTTACTTGACAGCCAATCCGTGCGAATCAGCACAGCGTCACCGCCAGTTGGGAGGTGACACCCGCGCCGGCCAGAGCCGTCGCCGTCGAGCGTGGAACGGACAGGACGACGAGTGCTCCGCCGTCCGGACGAGTCTCACCCGTGCGCGGAACGTCGGCCACCCGGGCGGCCGTAGCGACCACGCGGGCCTCACCGGCCCCGCCCACCGGCGAGTTGGGCGCGGCGATCACATCGACCTGGTCGCCGGGCCGCAGCAGCCGTACGGTCGCCGCGTCGGCGATCCGCACGGGCGCCGACACCAGCCGCACCGCAGGCGCGGGGCGTTGCTCCCGTACCCCCGCGCCGGGCGGCGGACCCGCGGAGACCTCGCCCGCGCCCGCCACCGCCAGCGCGGCCGCGCTCATCACGAGGACCGCCGCCGGAGCCCGCCCCCTGCGTCGCACCGCCCGCCGCCACCGCTGCCGCCCGCCGCGCACCCGCAGCGGCTCGAACGGCGGGACCCCGAGCGTCGCGGGAACGGGCGAGCAGTCGAGAGAGGAGGAAAAGGAGAAAGAGGGAGTGGAAGAGGAAGAGGGAGAGGGAGAGGGAGAGGGAGAGGAGGGAGAACCGTAGGAGGGAGAGGGAGAGGAAGGAGAACCGTAGGAGGTCGGGAAGGGAGAGGTCGTCATCGTGGACACCGCCTGTCTGGAGTCGAGCCGAGTGGTTCGCTCCACCCTCCCGGCTCCGCCAGAATCCCGCTCCGGCCTGTGGACCGCCCGCCCCTTGTGGACAACTCCCTCACCCCCCAGGGGGATTCACGGCAGCGTGATCCCCAGGTCCCAGCCGTCGTGCGCGTGCGTGCACAGGCAGTCCCGGTCGGCCGTGTCCGGCAGCGCGCCCACCGCGTCGAAGAGCACCTCCCGCAGCCGCCCCACGTTCTCGCCGAACACCCGCAGGACCTCGGTGTGCGAGACGCCCTCGCCCGTCTCCGCCCCCGCATCCAGGTCCGTGACGAGCGCGAGCGAGGTGTAGCAGAGCCCCATCTCACGGGCGAGGACCGCCTCCGGGTGCCCGGTCATGCCGACGACCGACCAGCCCGCCGCGGCGTGCCAGCGCGACTCCGCGCGCGTGGAGAACCGAGGTCCCTCGATGACGACCATGGTGCCGCCGTCCACCGGATCCCAGCCCTTCCCCCGGGCCGCCTTCACCGCCACCCGCCGCCCGTCGGGGCAGTACGGGTCGGCGAAGGTGGTGTGCACGACGTTCGGCACGGCCCCGCCCCAGGCCTCCGGGAGCGGCTCCCCGTCGAAGTACGTCTGCACGCGCGTCTTCGTACGGTCGACCAGCTGGTCCGGTACGACGAGGGTGCCGGGCCCGTACTCCTCGCGCAGTCCGCCCACGGCGCACGGCCCGAGCACCTGCCGCACACCCACCGAGCGCAGCGCCCACAGGTTGGCGCGGTAGTTGATCCGGTGCGGCGGCAGGGTGTGGCCCCGGCCGTGCCGGGGCAGGAACGCGACCCTCCGCCCGGCGACCTCGCCGAGGAAGAGCGCGTCGCTCGGGCTGCCGTACGGGGTGTCGACGGCCACCTCCGTCACGTCCTCCAGGAAGGAGTAGAAGCCCGATCCGCCGATCACGCCGATGTCCGCGAACGCGTGGGTCTCGTCAGTCGTGGGGGTCGCCTTGGAAGCCATGGCGGTCACATTAACGGCCCCCCAAACGCCGGAAGCCCTACCGCGCTCAGCGGTAGGGCTTCCGTAAGAACTTCGATCAGGCGGCCAGGCGATCAGGTGCCGTGGCCCGGCACGCCGATCAGGTGCCTCGATGCCTCGATGCCTCGATCAGGCGGCCGAGCTGGAGCTCGACGTGCTCGACGACGAGCCGGACGACGAGGACGTGCTCGACGAAGCGGCCGGCTTGGAGTCCGAGGAGGACGACGAAGCGGTCGAGGACGTGGAAGAGCCCGTGGCGGGCTTCGACGCGGGCGAACTGCTGGACGACGAGCCGCGGCTGTCGTTCCGGTAGAAGCCGGAACCCTTGAAGACGATGCCGACCGCCGAGAACACCTTCTTCAGGCGTCCCTTGCAGCTCGGGCACTCGGTCAGCGCGTCATCGGTGAACTTCTGCACCGCCTCGAGGCCCTCGCCGCACTCGGTGCACTGGTACTGGTAGGTCGGCACTTGTCTTCCTCCTGGCACTCACACTCATCGAGTGCTAACGACGATCCATAGTGACGTATTCCGCCGGATCAGTCCACCGTCACCGGCACTCGGTGACCGATACCACGTGCCGCGACGCGCCCCGGAGCCCGGGGGGTCAGCCGCGAGCGCAGCGCCAGGAGCGTGGCCAGCGCGAGCGCCGTGCCCACCAGCGGCACCAGGAATCCGGTGCTCGCGCCGTGCTCGTCGGCGAGTCGGCCGGCGACCGTCACGGCCGCGGCCTGCCCCAGCGCCACGGCGCCGGTGAGCCACGTGAACGCCTCGGTCCGCGCGGAGGCCGGGACCAGGGTCTCGACGATGGTGTAGCCGGTGATCAGGGCCGGCGCGATGCACAGGCCCACGATCAGACCGAGGCCGCCGAGCAGCAGCACCGAGTGTGCGGACCAGAGCAGCGAGGCGGCCACGGTGAGTCCCGCGTACCCCAGGATCAGGCGCCTGCGCGGGCCGATCTTCCAGGCGATGGCGCCGCACGCGATGCCCGCGAGCATGTTGCCCGCGGCGAAGATCCCGTAGAGCAGTCCGTTGGCGCCGGGGTTGCCGATCTCCTCGCTGAACGCGGTCAGCGAGACCTGCATGCCGCCGAAGACCGAGCCGATGCCCAGGAAGGCGACGGCCAGGACGCGGACGCCGGGGATGGAGAGCGCGGAGGCGTGCGGCTGGGCGGAGGCCGCCGCGACGAGCCCGTGGGCGGGCTGGGTGCTCCGCTGTGCGGCGAAGAACAGGCCGCCGAAGAGGGTCAGCGCGGCCTCGGCGATCAGGCCGGCCGCCGGGTGCACGCCGGTGCAGAGCGCGGTGGCCAGGACCGGACCGACGACGAAGGTGAACTCGTCGGTGACGGACTCGAAGGCCGCGGCCGTCGGCATCAGCGGGGAGTTCTCCAGTTTCGCGGCCCAGCGGGCGCGGACCATCGGCCCGACCTGCGGGACGGAGGCACCGGCCGGTACGGCCGCGAGGAAGAGGGCCCACATCGGGGCGTCCGCGAGCGCGAGCACCACGAGCAGGGAGACGGCGGCCGAGTGGATCAGCACGCCGGGGACCAGGACGGCGCGCTGGCCGAAGCGGTCGGCGAGCTTGCCGCTCTGCGGGGCGAAGAGCGCCATCGAGACACCGGTGGCGGCGGCGACCATACCGGCGCTGCCGTACGAGCCGGTGGTGTGCTGGACGAGGAGCACGATGCCGATCGTCAGCATCGCGAAGGGCTGCCGGGCGGCGAAGCCGGGCAGCAGGAAGGACAGGGCTCCGGGGGTACGAAGGAGCTGTCCGTATCCGGCGCGCTTGCGGGTCTTGCCCTGCTCGCCGCCGTCGCCGGTGGGCGTCTCAAGCGCGTCAGAAGTGACCGTGGACACCACGGTCCTTGCCTTTCTGCCGCCTGGTAGCGCGCCCCTGCACGGGTGATGCGGGCGCTGCCGAGAGCTGTCCTCTTGCGCGGAACTGCGGTAGATACCGGGCCCATGCGGAGGGCTTCACGGCCGCCATACGGTCGCGCCAGCTCTGCGTCAGGCAGAGTTGGTTCGATCAAGTGTGCCTTCATGCTACAGGGAAGGGCGTCTTCCCGCCTGGGAAAACGCCCACTCTGGCGAATCTATGCCTGTGATTAACCGGACGTTCGCTTGGTGAAGGGCAGATGCGGCCAGTGCGTGGGCCCCTTCGGCTCCGAGACGGCCGTCGAACCGCCCGTGCCCAGCCAGCCCGCCAGCTTTCCGCCCTGCCCGACGGCCCGCAGCCGCCGCTCGGTGGCGTCCCGCACCGGATCGGTCGCGACGACGAGGAGCTCGTCCCCGCGCCGCAGCACGGTCGCGGGGCCCGGCACGAAGCTCTTCTCCTCGCGTACGACCAGGGTGACCGCGGCTCCGGGCGGCAGGCGCAGCTCCGCGACCTCCACGCCGTGCATCTTCGAGCCCTCCGGGATCGCGACGGACAGCAGGTGGCCGCGTAGCCGCTCCAGCGGGGCGGACTCGACGCCCAGGTCGGCGGCGCCCGAGGAGTCGCCCAGCTTCAGCGCCCTGGCCAGCCAGGGCAGGGTCGGGCCCTGGACCAGGGTGTAGACGACGACGAGCACGAAGACGATGTTGAAGACGCGTTCGCTGCCCTCGATCCCGGACACCATCGGGATCGTGGCCAGGATGATGGGGACGGCTCCGCGCAGACCGGCCCAGGACATCAGGGCCTGTTCCTGCCAGGGGACGCGGAACGGCAGCAGGCTGACGAAGACCTCCATGGGCCGGGCGACCATCGTCAGGACCAGGCCGATGATCACCGCGGGCCAGAAGTCGTCGACCAGCTTGGACGGCGTCACCAGCAGGCCGAGCAGGACGAACATGCCGATCTGGGCGATCCAGCCGAGCCCCTCGGCGAAGCCGCGGTTGGCCGGCGCGTGCGGCAGCTTGGCGTTGCCGAGGACCATCGCTGCCAGATAGACGGCGAGGAAGCCGGAGCCGTGGGCCAGGGCGCCCGCCGCGTACGCGACGACCGCGATGGCCATGACGGCGATCGGGTAGAGGCCGGAGGCGGGCAGGGCGACGTGGCGCAGGCCGAAGGAGCCGAGGAAGCCGACGCCGAGGCCGACGGCGGCCCCGATGGCCAGCTCCATGGCGATCGTGCCGACCAGGACGTACCAGCTGTCGACCGGTCCGACGGTGGAGAAGGCGACGACGAGGATGACGACCGGGGCGTCGTTGAAGCCGGACTCCGCTTCCAGGACACCGGTCACCCGGGCGGGCAGCGGGACCTTGCGCAGGACGGAGAAGACGGCGGCGGCGTCGGTGGAGGAGACGACCGCGCCGATGATCAGCGCCTGCCGCCAGTCGAGCCCGACCAGGTAGTGGGCGGCGGCCGCCGTGATGCCCACGCTCACCGCGACGCCGACGGTCGACAGCACGACCGCCGCGGGCAACGCGGGTTTGATCTCCTTCCACTTGGTGCCCAGGCCACCCTCGGCCAGGATCACCACCAGTGCGGCATAGCCGATCACCTGGGTCAGTTCGGCGTTGTCGAAGGCGACGTTGCCGATCCCGTCCTGCCCTATCGCGATCCCGATCCCCAGGTACAGGAGCAGGCTGGGAAGCCCGCTCCGGGACGAGATCCGCACCGCCGCGACAGCGATGAGCAGCACGAGCGAGCAGATGAGCAGGAGTTCATTGAGCTGGTGGACAGTCAGTGGCCCGATCCTTCCCCTCACGTGCGGCCGGATCGTTCCTCCAGCAGCCGGTACTTTCGTTACCTTACCTAATCTTTAACGTTTCCTTGACGCCCTCCTTGCGCCTCTTCGATCGCCAGTGCGATCTTGGGCGGCCTCCTTGGGACACCGCGTCCGAGCCGCCGGGACGCTGCGCCTAAGGTTGCTCCCGTACTCCAGGACCACCCTGCCCCTCGAAGGACAGCGATGCCCTCCAACACGACCGCGCCCCCCGCCAAGAAGAAGGGGCGGCGTGCCCGCCTGCTCGTCCTCGTCCTGGTGCTCGCACTGGTCGCGGGCATCGGATACGGCGGGTACTGGGGCGTCAGCACCGTCCGCGGCTCGTTTCCGCAGACGACGGGCGAGATCCGGCTCGACAGCCTCTCCGGCGAGGTCGAGGTCAAGCGGGACGCCTACGGGGTGCCGCAGATCTACGCCGACACCGAGGCGGACCTCTTCCGCGCGCAGGGCTTCGTCCAGGCACAGGACCGCTTCTACGAGATGGACGTGCGCCGTCACATGACGGCCGGCCGCCTCTCCGAGATGTTCGGTAAGAGCCAGATCGACACCGACGCCTTCCTGCGCACCCTGGGTTGGCGCCAGGTCGCGCAGCAGGAGTACGACAAGGTGCTGTCGGCGGAGACGAAGAAGAACCTCCAGGCCTATGCCGAGGGCGTCAACGCCTACCTCAAGGGCAAGGACGCGTCCGACGTCTCCGTCGAGTACGCGGCGCTCGCCTTCACGGGCGACTACGCGATCGAGCCCTGGACGCCCGTCGACTCGGTGGCCTGGCTCAAGGCGATGGCCTGGGACCTGCGCGGCAACATGCAGGACGAGATCGACCGCTCCCTGATGACGAGCCGGCTGAGCCCGGCGCAGATCAAGCAGCTCTACCCGGCGTACCCGTACGACCTGCACCAGCCGATCGTGCAGAACGGCGCGGTCGACGAGGAGACGGGGAAGTTCGACCCGAAGGCGAAGCCGTCGCAGGACGGTGACGACGGCGACGGCAGCGGCTCGGGCTCCGGCAGTGCGCTGGAGGGCGCGCAGAGCCAGCTCAGCGCGGTCTCCGAGGCGCTCGACGAGATCCCCGCCCTGCTCGGCCAGAACGGCAACGGCATCGGCTCGAACTCCTGGGTCGTCTCCGGGCGGTACACGACCTCCGGCAAGCCGCTGCTCGCCAACGACCCGCACCTCGCGCCGATGCTGCCGTCCCTCTGGTACCAGATGGGGCTGCACTGCCGCTCGGTGTCGGCCACCTGCCGCTACGACGTCGCCGGCTACACCTTCTCCGGTACGCCCGGCGTCATCATCGGCCACAACGACACCGTCGCCTGGGGCCTCACCAACCTGGGCGCCGACGTCAGCGACCTGTACCTGGAGAAGGTCTCGGACGCGGGCTACGTGGTGGACGGCAAGGTCAAGCCGTTCACGACCCGCGAGGAGACCATCAAGGTCGCGGGCGGCGGGGACCGGAAGATCACGATCCGGCAGACCGAGCACGGCCCCCTGGTCTCCGACCGCTCCTCCGAGCTGGAGAAGGTCGGCCAGAAGGCCCCCGTCGGCAACGCCGCCCCGGACCGGGGCACCGGTTACGCCGTCTCGCTCCAGTGGACCGCCCTCCAGCCCGGCCGGTCCATGGACGCGATCTTCCAGCTCAACCGCGCCAAGAACTTCACGGACTTCCGGGCCGCGGCCAAGAACTTCGAGGTCCCGTCCCAGAACCTGATCTACGCCGACGCGGAGAACATCGGCTACCAGGCGCCCGGCAAGATCCCGCAGCGCGCCAAGGGCGACGGCACCGTCCCGGCGCCGGGCTGGGACTCCTCGTACAAGTGGAAGGGCTACATCCCGTACGACGAGCTGCCGTACGAGCTGAACCCCGACCGCGGCTACATCGTCACCGCGAACCAGGCCGTCGTCGACAAGGCGAAGTACCCCTACCTCCTGACGCAGGACTGGGGCTACGGCTCCCGAAGCCAGCGGATCAACGACCTCATCGAGTCGAAGACCAGGGACGGCGGGAAGATCTCGCCCGACGACATGCGGACCATGCAGATGGACAACCGCAGCGAGATCGCGACCCTGCTCAACCCGCTCCTGCTGAAGATCGACATCTCGGATCCGTACGTCCGTGAGGCGCAGAAGCTCCTGGAGGGCTGGGACTACACCCAGGAACCCGACTCGGCCGCCGCCGCGTACTTCAACGCGGTCTGGCGCAACGTCCTCAAGCTCGCCTTCGGCGACAAGCTGCCCAAGGAGCTGCGGGCCGAGGGCGACTGCATCAGCGTCCGCCCGGCGGACCTCACCGGCCTCCCCGTCGACGAGCAGAACAAGCGCGTCCGGGAGTGCGGCGAGCGCGACGGGGACACGGCGCAGCCGGACGGCGGCGACCGCTGGTACGAGGTGGTCCGTCCGCTGCTCAAGCAGGAGAACAGCGAATGGTGGAAGACCGAGGCCAACCGCACGGACCAGGCCACCGAGACGCGTGACCAGCTGCTGGCCCGCGCCATGGAGGACGCCCGCTGGGAGCTGACCGCCAAGCTCGGCAAGGACGTCTCCACCTGGACCTGGGGCCGGCTGCACCAGTTGACGCTGGAGAACCAGACCCTCGGCACGGCGGGTCCCGGCTTCGTCCAGTCCCTGCTCAACCGCGGCCCGTGGAACCTGGGCGGCGGCGAGGCGGCGGTCAACGCGACCGGCTGGAACGCGGCCGGCGGGTACGGCGTCGTCTGGGTCCCGTCGATGCGGATGGTCGTGAACGTCGGCGACTGGGACCGGTCCCGCTGGATCAACCTGTCGGGCGCCTCAGGGCACGCGTACCACCCCAACTACACCGACCAGACCGACAAGTGGGTCGAGGGCGAACTGCTCGACTGGTCCTTCGGCAAGGCGGCGGTCGACGCCGCGACGAAGGACACGCTGGTCCTGAAGCCGTAGCGGCCCGGGGCTCTCCTACGGGACGAAACGGATGACCCCCTCCGGGGTCACCACCGCGTGCACGGGGTGGTCGTGCGGTTCCTCCGGGACCCGGGCGACCACCTCGTTCGCGTACAGCAGGACGACGAGCGCCGGATCCGCGCCCGCCCGGGCCAGCCGGGCGAGGACGCGGTCGTACGAGCCGCCGCCCCGCCCGAGCCGCATCCCGCGCTCGTCGACCGCGAGGCCGGGCAGCAGGACCACGTCCGCCGCGCACACCGCCTCGGGGCCGAGGCGCGGACCGGTCGGTTCCAGCAAGCCCCGGCCGGCCTTCGCCAGACCGTCGGCGCCCTCGTACGCGGCCCAGTCCAGGTCGTTGTCGGGCAGCAGGACCGGCAGCAGGACGCGCACCCCCCGCGCACGCAGAACGTCGAGCAACGCGCGCGTGCCCGGCTCGCGGCCGACGGACACATAGGCGGCGACGGTCCGGGACGCGGCGCCGGCACCTGCCCTGGTGTCGGCGTCGGTCCCGGTCGGCTCGGCGAGCTCCGCCAGCTCCCACGCACCCCGTGCGAGCAGGGCGGCCGCCGATTCGACATCATGGCTGGTCAGCTGGGCGCGGGCGGCCAGGAGGTGGCGGCGCAAGGACGCCTTTTCGGGCATGTCGGCCGTCATCGAGGCATCACGTCGCTTCACTAACCTCTCGTAACTGTCTTTATGCACAGGAAGTTAATCGGAGCCCCATCTTCCTCTCATTCCGAACGGCTATGGTGCTCCGCATGACTCAGTCGCCCCCCAGGATCAGCAAGGCTGTCATCCCGGCCGCCGGTCTCGGCACGCGCTTCCTCCCGGCCACCAAGGCCACCCCCAAGGAGATGCTGCCGGTCGTCGACAAGCCCGCGATCCAGTACGTCGTCGAGGAGGCCGTCGCGGCCGGACTCTCGGACGTACTCATGATCACCGGTCGGAACAAGCGTCCCCTGGAGGACCACTTCGACCGGAATTACGAGCTGGAGGAGGCGCTGGCCCGCAAGGGCGACGAGGAACGGCTCTCCAAGGTGCAGGAGTCGAGCGACCTCGCGACCATGCACTACGTGCGCCAGGGTGCCCCGCGCGGCCTCGGCCACGCCGTGCTCTGCGCGGCCCCGCACGTCGGCGACCAGCCCTTCGCGGTGCTGCTCGGCGACGACCTGATCGACCCGCGCGACCCGCTGCTCTCCCGGATGGTGGACGTCCAGGAGCGGGAGGGCGGCAGCGTGATCGCGCTCATGGAGGTCGAGCCCTCCCAGATCCACCTCTACGGCTGCGCGGCGGTGGAGGGGACGATCGACTCCGACGTGGTGAAGGTGACGGACCTCGTCGAGAAGCCGGACGTGGACGAGGCGCCGAGCAACTACGCGATCATCGGCCGCTATGTACTGGATCCGGCCATCTTCGGGATACTGCGGGAGACCGCGCCCGGCCGTGGCAACGAGATCCAACTGACCGACGCCCTGCAGAAACTCGCCAAGGACGAGCGGATCGGCGGCCCGGTCCATGGTGTGGTCTTCAAGGGCCGGCGCTATGACACCGGTGACCGCGGGGACTATCTGCGTGCCATTGTCAGACTGGCGTGCGAACGTGAAGACCTGGGGCCGGACTTCCGGACCTGGCTCCGCAAGTACGTCAGCGAGGAGATGTAGCACCGTGAGCAGCAGCACCCAGGGGTCCGGCGACGCGTCCGCCGAAGTGTCCGGCGAGACGTCGGCCGAAGTGTCCGGCGAGACGTCCGCCGCCGTGTCCGGCGACGCCTGCGCGGGTCCCGCCCGTGGGCTGTGGTCGGTGGACGAGCACCTGGACGACATCCTGGGGGCGGTCGTCCCGCTCGAACCCATCGAGCTGCAACTCCCCGACGCCCAGGGCTGCGTCCTGGTCGAGGACGTCACGGTGCCCGTCGCGCTGCCCCCCTTCGACAACAGCTCCATGGACGGTTACGCGGTCCGGGTCGCCGATGTCGCCGGTGCCACCGAGGAGTTCCCCGCGGTCCTGACCGTCATCGGTGACGTGGCGGCGGGCGCCGGCGGCCTCCCGACCGTCGGTCCCGGCCAGGCCGCCCGGATCATGACCGGCGCCCCGCTGCCGCCCGGCGCCGAGGCCGTGGTCCCGGTCGAGTGGACCGACGGCGGTACGGGCGGGGGAGCGGCGAGCGGGATGCGCGCCGCCAGCGCCGACCCCGAGGGCGCGGGTGGCGAGGTCCGCGTCCACCGCGCCGCCGAGGCCCGGGCACACGTCCGCGCGCGCGGCAGCGACGTCCAGGCCGGTGACCTGGCCCTCGAGGCGGGCACGGTCCTCGGGCCGCCGCAGATCGGGCTGCTCGCCGCGATCGGCCGCGCCACCGTCCGCGTGCGCCCGCGCCCGCGGGTCGTCGTGATCTCCACCGGCAGCGAACTGGCGCAGCCCGGCGAGGAGTTGCGCGAAGGCCAGATCTACGACTCCAACAGCTTCGCGCTCGCCGCCGCCGCGCGCGACGCCGGAGCCATCGCGTACCGGGTCGGCGCCGTCACCGACGAGGCCGACACGCTGCGCGCCACCATCGAGGACCAGCTGATCCGCGCGGACCTCCTCGTCACGACGGGCGGGGTGAGCGTCGGCGCGTACGACGTCGTCAAGGAGGCGCTGACGGCCGAGGGCCAGTTCGAGGGCCAGGTCGACTTCCGCAAGCTGGCCATGCAGCCGGGCAAGCCGCAGGGGTTCGGGACGATCGGCCCGGAGCACACCCCCCTGCTCGCCCTGCCGGGGAACCCGGTCTCCTCCTACGTCTCCTTCGAGCTGTTCGTACGCCCCGCGATCCGGGCCCTGATGGGTCTGGACGAGCTGCACCGCCCCCGGTTCCGTGCCGTGCTGACCGCCGACAAGGCGCTGTCGTCCCCGTCCGGCCGCCGCCAGTTCCTGCGCGGGACGTACGACGCCGAGTCCGGCACCGTCACTCCGGTGGGCGGCGCGGGCTCGCACCTGATCGCCGCGCTCGCGCACGCGAACGCGCTGCTCGTCGTACCGGAGGAGACGACGGAGCTGGCGCCCGGCGCGGAGCTGGACGTGGTCCTCCTCGGCTGAGGAGGGCCTGGTGGCGGTACCGTGACTTCCCACACAGCGACCGGGAGTGTCACCGCCATGAGCACGCAGCAAGGTCTCACCCACATCGACGAGGCGGGGGCGGCCCGCATGGTCGACGTCTCCGCGAAGGACGTCACGGCGCGGACCGCGCGCGCCAGTGGCCGCGTCCTCGTCTCGCCGCGCGTGATCGAGCTGCTGCGGGGCGAGGGCGTCCCGAAGGGCGACGCGCTGGCCACCGCGCGGATCGCCGGGATCATGGGGGCCAAGAAGACCCCGGAGCTCATCCCGCTCTGCCACCCGCTGGCGGTCTCCGGCGTGACCCTCGACCTCACGGTCGCGGACGACGCCGTGGAGATCCTGGCGACCGTGAAGACGACGGACCGCACGGGCGTCGAGATGGAGGCCCTGACGGCGGTCTCCGTGGCGGCGCTGACGGTGGTCGACATGATCAAGGCGGTCGACAAGGGCGCGGTCATCTCCGACGTACGGGTGGAGGAGAAGACGGGCGGCAAGTCGGGCACGTGGACGAGGGCCGAGTCATGACGGCGACGACGGACGCCACCGGACTCGGTGTGCAGGCGCGCGCCGGGCGGGTGGGGGAGACGCACGGTCACGAGGGGCACGGGGACGAGGCGCACGGGCACGGGCGACACGGGCACGGGCCGCACGGCGCCAGGGGCGCGCTCCCGGCCGACGGGACGGCGCCCGCGGCCGACGCCCCCGGCGGCGGCGCCCTCCGCTCCCCGTACTCCGCCCTCGTGGTCACCGCCTCCAACCGGGCGGCGGCCGGTGTGTACGAGGACAAGGGCGGTCCGCTGATCGCCGAGGGCCTGACACGGATGGGCTTCACGGTCGACGGCCCGCAGGTGGTGCCGGACGGCGCGCCCGTCGAGGCGGCGCTGCGGGCCGGGGTCCAGGCCGGGTACGACGTCATCGTCACCACCGGTGGCACGGGCATCTCGCCGACCGACGCCACGCCCGAGGTCACCCGCCGCGTGCTCGACCAGGAGATTCCCGGCATCCCCGAGGCGATCCGCGCGTACGGCCGGGAGAAGGTGCCCACGGCGGCGCTGTCGCGGGGCCTCGCCGGGGTCGCGGGCGGGACGCTGATCGTGAACCTGCCGGGTTCCTCCGGCGGGGTCCGCGACGGCCTCGCCGTCCTGGAGCCGCTCCTGATCCACGCCGTCGACCAGCTCCGCGGCGGCGACCACCCGAGACCGTCATGATCCCGTCCTGGCCCGTGGTCCTCGCCGACGGTGACGTCGTGCTGCGGCCGATAAAACTGCGCGACCAGCGGGCCTGGCGCGAGGTGAACCGGCGTAACCGCGACTGGCTGCGCCCCTGGGAGGCGACGATCCCGCCGGCGGCGCCGGGGGCCCCGGTCGCGCAGCGGCCGACGTACCGGCAGATGGTCCGCCATCTGCGGGCGGAGGCGAACGTGGGCCGGATGCTGCCGTTCGTGATCGAGTTCCGGGGCGAGCTGGTCGGTCAGCTGACGGTCGCGGGGATCACGTGGGGCTCGATGTGCTCGGGCCATGTGGGGTACTGGGTGGACAGCGCGGTGGCGGGCCGGGGCGTCATGCCGTCGGCGGTCGCGCTCGTGGTCGACCACTGCTTCCGCAACGTGGGGCTGCACCGGATCGAGGTCTGCATTCGGCCCGAGAACCTTCCCTCGCGGCGGGTGGTCGAGAAACTGGGTTTCCGGGAGGAGGGGCTGCGTCCGCGCTACCTCCACATCGACGGGGCCTGGCGGGACCATCTCGTCTTCGCGCTCACCGCGGAGGAGGTCCCCGAGGGGCTGGTGCGGCGCTGGCACCGGGCGCGTCCGTCGTATCCCGCGCAATGAAATAAATGTTCGAATTCAATCAGCAGATGACCGCCAATCGATCTGAACAATCACAAAAAAGTTCAGTGATATCAGCCAGATCGTGCGACACACCGGGCCAATTGGCCGATGCCCTCCCGCGAACCCCTCTACGGTGTGAGGCGTGAGCAGCAGCGGCCTCATCTACGCAGTCATCGTCGGGGCCTGGGCCGCCTACTTGGTGCCGATGTGGCTCCGCAGGCAGGACGAGCTCAACGAGGCCCGTCCGACGGAACGCTTCAGCACCGCCATCCGGCTGCTGTCCGGACGGGCGGGAATGGAGCGCCGGTACGCCAAGGAGCTGAAGGACCGGGAGCCCGGCGTCGAGCCGGACGTGGAGACGGAGCATGTGAGCTCGGTCGACGTCCGGGCCTTTTCCGCGCCCGCGGCCAGGACGGAAGCCCGCCTCGAAGTCCCGGAGCCGGCGCCCGAACCGGCCCGGGCAGCCCCGGAACCGGCGCGGGCGATCCCCGAACCGGCGCGGGCAGCCCCCGGGCCGGCTTCCTCCCGACGCCCCTCCAAGGCGGCCGTCGAGCGGGCCCGGCGGAGCAAGGTCCTCGCCCGGCGCCGCCGGACGACGGTCGTCCTCTTCCTCGCCTTCACGCTCGGCGCGGTCGTCGCGGCGGTCGGCGGCCTGACGTTCCTGTGGGCGCCGGCCGTCCCGGCGGTGCTCCTGAGCGCGTACATCGTGCATCTGCGGACCACGGAGCGGCGACGCTTCGTGTACGTGATGGACCGTCGGCGCGCCGAGGCGGCGGCGGCCCGGCTGCGGGAGAACCGCCCGCGCCGCCCGGCCGCGCCCGCCGAGCCGGAGGAGGAGCCGGCCCGACCCGAACCCGAACCGTCCTCCGAGGTCTCCCCGCAGGAGGCCGGCCGCCGTGCGCTCGTCGAGCAGACGGACCACGCGGAGTGGGTGGACCAGCAGCGCGAGCGCGGCCCGGCCCGGGGCGACAGCTGGGAGCCGGTCCCGGTCCCGCTCCCCACGTACGTCACCGCCCCGGTCGCCCCGCGCGCCACGAGCGGCATCGACATCACGGACCCGGAGACCTGGAGCTCGGCCCGCTCCTCCACGGCGGCCACCGACGCGACCCCGCCCGCGGCCCCCGCCCCGAACCCGACGGCCCCCCGGCAGCGCTCCACACCGCCCCGCCCCCGCCGCGACCACGGCCGCACCCCGCTCTTCGACCAGTACGCGGACGACGACCGCCCCCGCGCGGCCAACGAATGACCTCGCTCGGGGCGGCGGTCCGTAGCCCCGGGTGACCTGCGAGGGAACGGATTTTTGTGTAGCCCGATCGGGATGCTAATGTTTCACACGTCGCAAGGGCCTGTGGCGCAGTCTGGTAGCGCACCTCGTTCGCATCGAGGGGGTCTGGGGTTCAAATCCCCACAGGTCCACAAACGACAGTTCGCGAGTAGCTCTCGGGAACGGTGACGAGATCCCGTTCGATCGAAAGATCGAGCGGGATCTTCGTCGTTTTCGGGGGCGGTCGTGCGCCGGTTTGGTAGGCGATCTTCGTACGGCTCTGGAGCGCCTGGTCAGGGGCGCTCGTGAACCGGACCTGGTGGATCATCACAAAGACGCCGGGGCTAGGGTGTTGCCAGGCGATCGTTCCACGGGGGTGGCGGACTGTGCTGGGCAGGTCACGCATGTGCGGATGTGGCCGGACGAGTGGTCCGTCCGCACACCGTCTCGCTGCGCACCGCCACGGGGGTGCGGTATGAGCGAGCTGTACACCGCTGAGAGCGACACCGAGGCCGGCGATACGCAGGGCGTCGCCGATCATGAGCTGCCGCCGGCCGCGGACGACGACCAGTCGCTGGAACCCGTCGAGCCGGACGATTCCTACGGAGAGCTCGATGAACCCCAGGATGCGTCAGAGGAGCCGGACCCGGTAGAGCCGGATGACGTGGATGGAGCCGACGCCCTGGAGTCGGCGGAGCCCATGGAGTCGGTGGAGCCGGATGAGTCGGTGGAGGCGACGGATCAGGTGTCGGAGGCGGTCTCCCATTTGGAGGAGCGCAAGCTGACGACCGATTCGGGCGAGGCCTTCTATGGGCAGGAAGACACCGAGATGCGGGACATGGCCTCCAAGCTGGAGCCCGAGGAAGGCACGTTCACTGTCGATCTGCACGGCACTCCGGACTCGGTCGAGGTCGACGGGCGAAGCGTCGATGCGAAAGAGCTCGCTGCCTATCTCGCGAGTGACACATCGGACTGGGACGGCGAGCCCATCAGATTGATGTCATGTGAGACCGGTCAGGGCGAGGAGCCGTTCGCGCAAGAACTCGCCGACAACCTGGGGGTTCCCGTCACTGCCCCGACGGAGCTGGCGTGGTCCGACGCCGAGGGGAACTCGTGGGTGGCTTCCGGCACGTTCGACGAGTATGGCGACATGCAGTCGACCTGGCCGCCTGATGGCGAGTGGGTCACGTTCCAACCGAACGACAAGAGCTGAGGGAGAAGCGGTGGAATTCAAGCGTGCGCGGTTGTTCGATGGTGTCGACCCGAAGTCGGGGCCGTACTTCGACGAGTCCAGGCCTCGCATCGCGGATCAGGCCGAGCGGGAACGCTTGCTTGGATTTCTCGCACACGGTGGTACCACCGTCGAGCGGGCGGCCGGTTTTGCTCCGGATCAGCTCGACGCGTCGAAGGGCAAGGTCGTTCCGATCTCGACGGTGACCGACGGCGTCTGGATCTGGGCACGGGCACAGGCCTACTACCTGGAACAGTATGGATATGGGCCGGACGCGGATTTCTACGCATACATCAAGTCCCGGGACTACCGCGCAGGTGAGCCGGAAGAGGGAACTCAGGTTGCCGCTCTGGAGTTTCTGCGCCGCAGCCGGAACGGTCGCTCCTGAACCGGACAGGTGAGGAGTATCCGCTTACCTGGCCGACTTCCACGTCGAAGGGGCAGGGGTGTCGGCCAGGTCGCATTCCGTGAAGTACGCGGCTCACGTCGCGCGGGTGATCCACCGCTGGAGGGCGCGGTGGGTGGGGTCGTCCAGGGTGCAGAGGGCGTCGATCGCGGCGAGGTCGCCCGGTAGCGGGGCGATGCCCGCCGTGGTGAGGGCCGCGTGCAGGTCCAGGCGGCGGCGGTCCGCCGGCTCCAGGGGGACGGACAGGCGGCTGGCCGGCGCGGGCGGGGGGAGCGGGTGGTCGAGGACGCCCGACATCCCGTAGGCGAGCCGCGGCTCCTCGGGGAGGTCGTCGAAGTACACGGCCGGGAACCGGTAGGGGTCGTACTCCGAGAGCGCGCTCGGGGCCGTGGGGAAAGACTGGAGCTCCGTCATGAGTGCCTCCTCAGTTGTCCTGCCACTGCCGGGGAGGACAGCGCGAAGGCCGGGGGCAGTTGCGATACGGGCGCATCTCCACCCGAATGCCGCATCACGGCCGGTCCGGGCGTGCCTGGCGGGTCCGTTGAGCAGGCCACAGTCGGTCCGGGCGGGTCTGTCGGCCGTTGAGTCGGTCTGTTTGTGTGTCGTTGAGCCGGTTTGCCCGCGGATCCTGAGCCGGTGCTACAGCGGCTTCGCGTAGCAGCGGCTGCTCTCGTACTCGCGGTAGTGGCCGAACTTGGTGCACGGCTCGTAGCCGCTGGAGGTGTACAGGGCGATCGCCTCCGGCTGCGCCGTGCCCGTCTCCAGGACCATCCGGGTGCGGCCCGCCGTCCGGGCGTCGTCCTCCAGGGCCGCCAGGACGCGGCGGGCCAGGCCCAGGCCGCGGGCCTCGGGGACCACGTACATGCGCTTGAGCTCGGCGTCGCCGTCCGCGTAGCCCTCGTCGTTCGCGTCCTGGGTGCGCCAGGCGCCGGACGCGACCGGGCGGCCGTCCGGGTCGTACACGACGAGGTAGAGGCCCTGCGGTGGTACGAACATCCCGGCGTCGAGCGGGGTGGCGTCGCCCTCGCCGTCGTAGCGGACGGCGTACTCCAGCATGACTTCGTCCTGGAGCTTCACCGCGTCGGGGTGATCGTAGGGGGTGGGGTGTATGTTCATGTGGGCAAGTGTATGGGTATGCGGGGGTGGGGGTCGGTACTCTCCTTGGATGCTCACTGTGACGACCGCCAATGTCAATGGACTCCGTGCCGCCGCCAAAAAGGGCTTCGTGGAGTGGCTCGCCGGGACCTCCGCCGACGCCGTCTGCCTGCAGGAGGTCCGCGCCGAGGAGGCCCAGCTCCCCGCCGACGTCCGGGCGCCCGACGGCTGGTTCGCCGCGCACGCGCCCGCCGCCGCGAAGGGGCGCGCCGGGGTGTCCCTCTACACCCGGCGTGAGCCGGACGCCGTGCGCGTCGGGTTCGGGTCGAGCGAGTTCGACGGCAGCGGCCGGTACATCGAGGCCGACCTGCCCGGCGTCACCGTCGCCAGCCTCTACCTGCCCTCCGGCGAGGTCGGCACCGAGCGGCAGGACGAGAAGATCCGTTTCATGGGCGAGTTCCTGCCGTACCTGAAGGAGCTCAGGGAGCGTGCCGCCGCCGACGGCCGCGAGGTCGTCGTCTGCGGCGACTGGAACATCGCCCACCGCGAGGCCGACCTCAAGAACTGGAAGGCCAACCAGAAGAACGCCGGCTTCCTCCCCGAGGAGCGGGCCTGGCTGAGCCGCGTCTTCGACGAGGCGGAGTACGTCGACGTCGTCCGCGCCCTCCACCCCGACCAGGACGGCCCCTACTCCTGGTGGTCCTACCGCGGCCGCGCCTTCGACAACGACAGTGGCTGGCGCATCGACTACCAGGTCGCCACCCAGGGGCTCGCCGCGAAGGCCCTCAAGGCGTACGTCGAGCGCGCCGCCACGCACGCGGAGCGGTGGAGCGACCACGCGCCCGTCACCGCCGTCTACCAGATGTAGTCCGCGTCGGTCAGGGTTCGCGCAGGCGGCGGTCCAGAGCCATCGACAGCTCGGCCTCCACCACGCTCTTCGCCAGCGGGCGCAGGCGCTGGAGGTCCTTCTCCGCCGCGTGCTCGCGCAGGAGTTCGGTGAAGAGGGCCGCCAGCGCTTCCGCGTGTTCGCGGACCGCCCGGCCCGCCTCCAGGACGGCTGCCAGCGGGACGCCCTCCTTCACCAGGGCGGCCGAGACGTCCAGCAGCCGGCGGCTGATGTGGACGATCGCGTCGCCGTCGGTGGCGAGGTAGCCCAGGTCGAGGGCGGCCAGCAGGTTCTCCGGGGTGACCTCGCCCGCGAAGTAGTCGGCCAGTTCCTGCGGGGTGAGCCGGACCGGTTCCTCCTCGGTCGGTTCGCCGAGGCCGAGGACCTCGCTGACGTCCTTGCCGCTCTCGAAGGCGGTGTTGAGGTCGGCGATGCCGTTGAGGGTGTGGCCGCGTTCGAGCAGGGCCGCGATCGTACGGAGCTTGGCCAGGTGGTGGTCGTCGTACCAGGCGATCCGGCCCTCGCGGCGGGGCGGTGCGATCAGCCCGCGCTCGCGGTAGAAGCGCAGGGTGCGCACGGTGATGCCGGCCTCGGCCGCGAGTTCGTCCATGCGGTACTCGCGTGCGCCCTGGGTGTCCGTGCGGTGCTCGCGTACGCCTCGGGTGTCCGTGCGGTGCTCGCGTACGCCTCGGGTGGCCGTGTCCGTGTCCGTGTGGTGCTCGCCCGCGCCTCGGGTGGCCGTGTCCGTGTCCGTGTGGTGCTCGCCCGCGCCTCGGGTGTCCGTGTCCGTGTCCGTGTGGTGCTCGCCCGCGCCTCGGGTGGACGTGTCCGTGTCCGTGTGGTGCTCGCCCGCGCCTCGGGTGTCCGTGCGGTGACCGCGCTCGCCCTGGGGCGGGTCGGCCGCGGCGGACCCCTCGGCCGCGCTCTTCGCCGTGCCGTCCGTCGCGTCCTGCGCCGCTTCCCTCACGGCTTCCTGTACGGCTTCCTGTGCGGCCTCCCGCACGGCCGCCTTCGCGTCTTCCGATCGTTCTGCCACGCCTGCCAGCCTATGTTGTACCGCCGGTAACTTTCCCTCGTCCGACCCCTACCGCTCGGTATGCCGCTGCTCTACAGTCCCGATTGTGCCAGTGATTGCTGGCGGGATTGTGGCGCACGGGAGGCGGCATGGTGAAGCACGAGCACGTACGCGTGGCGGTGATCGGATCGGGCTTCGGCGGACTCGGGGCCGCCGTCAGGCTGCGCCGCGAAGGGATCACCGACTTCGTCGTCCTGGAACGGGCCGACTCCGTCGGCGGCACCTGGCGCGACAACAGCTACCCCGGCTGCGCCTGCGACGTCCCGTCGCACCTCTACTCCTTCTCCTTCGCGCCGAACCCGGACTGGCCCCGGACCTTCTCCGGCCAGCGCCACATCCGCGCCTACCTGGAGCACGTCACCGACACCTTCCGGCTCCGCCCGCACCTGCGGCTGAACCACGAGGTGACCCTGATGCGCTGGGACGAGGACGAGCTGCGCTGGGAGATCGAGACCAACCAGGGCTCCTTCACCGCCGACGTCATCGTCTCCGCGACCGGGCCGCTCTCCGACCCGAAGGTCCCCGACATCCCGGGCCTGGCCGACTTCCCCGGCAAGGTCTTCCACTCGGCGCAGTGGGACCACGACTACGACCTCACCGGCAAGCGCGTCGCCATGGTCGGCACCGGCGCCTCCGCGATCCAGATCGTGCCCGCGATCCAGCCCCAGGTCGGCAGGCTCACCCTCTTCCAGCGCACGCCCCCGTGGGTGATGCCGCGCATGGACCGGGCGATCACCGGCGCCGAGCGCTGGCTCCACCGCACGCTCCCCTTCACCGGCACCGCGCGCCGGGGGCTGCTCTGGGGCATCCGCGAACTCCAGGTGAGCGCCTTCACCAAGCGCCCGGGCGAGCTCGGCCTCGTCGAGTCGCTCGCCAAGGCCAACATGGCCAAGGCGATCAAGGACCCGGCGCTACGGGCCAAGCTGACCCCCTCGTACCGCATCGGCTGCAAGCGGATCCTGCTCTCCAACGCGTACTACCCGGCGCTCGCCCAGCCCAATGTGGACGTCGTCGCCTCCGGGCTGCGCGAGGTGCGCGGCTCGACCGTCGTGGCCGCCGACGGGACGGAGACCGAGGTCGACGCGATCGTCTTCGGTACGGGGTTCCACGTCACCGACATGCCGATCGCCGACCGGGTGGTGGGCGCGGGCGGTGTCGCCCTCTCCGAGGCGTGGAAGGGCGGGGTGCAGTCGTTGCGCGGCGCGACCGTCGACGGCTTCCCCAACTGGATGACGATCATCGGACCCAACACGGGCCTCGGGAACTCCTCCATGATCCTGATGATCGAGTCCCAGCTGAACTACATGGCCGACTATCTGCGTCAGCTCGACGTCCTCGGTGGCCGCGCCGCGCTCGCCGCCCGGCCGTCCGCCGTCGGTGCCTGGAACCGCAAGGTGCAGGACCGGATGGAGCGGACCGTGTGGAAGGCGGGCGGCTGCGACAGCTGGTACCTGGACGCCAACGGCCGCAACACCACGCTGTGGCCGGGGACGACGGGGGAGTTCCGGCGCGAGACACGGCGGGTGGACCTCGCGGAGTACGAGGTGCTGAGGCCGTCGCAGGCGACGGTGTCGGCGGTCGACGGCGAGCAGGCGTCGGCGGTGGCCGAGGAGCAGGCGTCGGCGGTCGACGGCGAGCAGCCGCAGCGCACGGGGCGCAAGAAGGAGGCGGTGAAGTGAGCCGGCTCTTCGGATCGCCCGCACGCTCCGGTCCGGGAGCGCTGCCGTACGGGCGCGAGGTGATCGCCCTCTCCGCCGACGGAGCCCGTGTCCATGTCGAGGTGTACGGCCCCGAGGACGCCCCGGCCGTCGTCCTGGCCCACGGCTGGACCTGCTCGATCGCCTTCTGGGCCGAGCAGATACGGGACCTCGCCCGGGACCACAAGGTCATCGCCTACGACCAGCGCGGTCACGGCCGCACCCCCGCCCCGGTGGACGTGGCCGGCTACTCGACGCGGGCGCTCGCCGACGACCTGGAGGCGGTGCTCGGCGCGACCCTGGCCCCGGGCGAGCGGGCGGTCCTGGCCGGGCACTCCATGGGCGGCATGACCGTGATGGCGGCCGCCACGCGTCCGGCCTTCCGGGAGCACGCGGCCGCGGTGCTGCTCTGCTCGACCGGGCCGTCCCGGCTGGTGGCCGAGTCCCTCGTCCTGCCGCTGCCGGCGGGCGGGGCGCGGACCCGGCTGACGCGGGCGGTCCTCGGCGCCCGGGCGCCGCTCGGGCCGGTCACTCCGCTCTCCCGCAGGATCCTCAAGTACGCGACGATGGGCCCCGCTTCGGCGCCCGAGCGGGTCGACGCGTGCGCCCGGATCGTGCACGCGTGCCCGCGCCGCGCCCGGGTCGGCTGGTCGCGGGTGCTCGCGGGGCTCGATCTCGGCACGGGCGTACGGGACCTGACGCTGCCCGTGGCCGTGCTCGCGGGCACCGCCGACCGGCTCACGCCCCCCGTCCACTCGCGCGGTCTGGCGGCGGCGCTGCCGCAGTGCGTGGGTCTGGAGGAGCTGGCGGGCATGGGCCACATGACGCCGGTCGAGGCGCCGGAGGCGGTGACGGCGAGGATCAGGGACCTGGTCCGGACATACATCACGGCGGAGCGGAAGCCGGCGGAGCAGAAGCCGGCGGAGCAGAAGCCGGCGGAGCAGAAGTCGGCGGAGCAGAAGGAGGAGGCGGCATGAGCAGGGTCAGCCTGGAGGGACAGGTCGCGGTCGTCACCGGAGCGGCGCGCGGCGTCGGCGAACTCCTCGCCCGCAAGCTCTCGGCGCGCGGCGCGCGGATCGCGCTGGTCGGCCTGGAGCCGGAGGAGCTGAAGCAGGTCGCGGGCCGGCTGCACACCGAGGCGGACTGGTGGCACGCCGACGTCACCGACCACGAGGCGATGGCCCGGGTCGCGGACGAGGTCAAGGCGCGGTTCGGGAAGGTCGACATCGTCGTCGCCAACGCGGGCGTCGCGGCGGGCGGCCCGTTCGTGGACTCCGACCCGGTCGCCTGGCGGCGGGTCATCGAGGTCAATCTGATCGGCGGGGCGGTGACGGGACGGGCGTTCCTGCCGGTCCTGATGGAGTCGCGCGGCTACTTCCTGCAGATCGCCTCGCTCGCGGCCATGACCCCGGCGCCGATGATGACGGCGTACTGCGCGTCCAAGTCGGGCGTCGAGGCCTTCGCGCACAGCCTGCGCGCGGAGGTCGGCTACAAGGGCGTGAAGGTCGGCGTCGGCTACCTCTCCTGGACCGACACCGACATGGTCCGGGGCGCGGACCAGGACGACGTCATGAAGGAGCTGCGGCAGCGGCTGCCCTGGCCGTCCAACCGGACGTACCCGCTGGGCCCGGCCGTGGACCGGATCGTGGCGGGGATCGAGCGGCGCTCCCCGCACGTGTACGCCCAGTGGTGGCTGCGCGGGATGCAGGCGAGCCGGGGGTACCTGCCGGGGATCATCGCCGCGGTGGGCCAGCGCGAGATGAAGCGGTTCGAACCCCGCCTGGCCGGTGTCGCCAAGGGCCTCGTGGGCGCGGGAGGGGCCGCCGACGAGAGGGCGCGCACGGAGAGTATTTGATCGAAATGCGCGGAATGTTCCGCCGTGCCACGCTGGTCGAGGTCCACGGGGCGGTCCGCCCCGTCCCCCTCAACACCCGTCTAGGAGTGAACCTTCATGGGCATGCAAGACCAGTTCAAGGACAAGGCGAAGCAGGCGGCCGAGCAGTCGAGGCAGGCCGCCGAGCAGGCGAAGCAGCGCATGGGCAACGCGCGGGACGAAGCGTCCGAGCGTGCCTCCCAGGCCAAGGGCCGCCCCTCCGACGAGGAGCAGCGCCGGTCGCAGCAGGAGGCGCAGGACCGCTTCGACCAGGACTACGACGCCTGACGTCTGTCCTACGAGGACCCTGAAGGTCCCCTGAGAAGGCGCACCCGGGACGCCGGGTGCGCCTTCTCGCGCGTCCGCGTCCGGCGCGTCCGGCGCGTCCGGTGGTCCGGTGCGTCGCGAGCGTCCGGCGCGTCCGGTGCGAGCAAGCCGACGGATGCGGCCTAAATCACGGACCACGAGGGCGCCGCGCCGCGTACCGTGCCGGTCATGTCCGAACTGCAGCTGCTCCGTGCCGACCACGCGTCCGCGCTTCTCGCCTTCGAGCGGGAGAACCGGGCGTACTTCGCCGCTCATGTGCCCGACCGGGGCGACGCGTACTTCGAGGAGTTCGAGGGGCGGCACCGGGCGCTGCTGGACGAGCAGGCGACCGGCGCGATCCGCATGCACGTGCTCGTGGCGGACGGCGGCGAGGTGCTCGGGCGGTTCAACCTGGTCGACGTGGCCGACGGCGGCGCCGAGCTCGGGTACCGGGTCGCCGAGAAGGCGGCCGGGCGGGGCGTGGCCTCCGGTGGGGTACGGGAGGTGTGCCGGCTCGCCGTGGAGGCGTACGGGCTGAGCCGGCTGACCGCCGTCACCACCGTGGACAACACCGCGTCACGGATCGTCCTGGACCGCCTCGGCTTCGGGGCCGTCGGGAGCGTGACCCTCGACGGGCGGCCCGGTGTCTCGTACGAGCTCGATCTCGCGGCCCGTCACCCCGACCTCGGCGGGAGCTTCGGACGGGAGCGGTCCGGCACGTCGGCGTAGCCGGGCGGGGCCGCCGCCGGGGTCTGCGCCAGCAGGGCGAGCGCCACCTCGACCGCGTCGTCCAGCTGGGCGTGCCGGCCCTCCGCCCAGTCCAGCGGGGTGCGCAGGATCGCCAGGTCCGGGTCCACGCCCTGGTTCTCGACCGACCAGCCGTACTCCGGGAACCAGGCCGCGTTCATCGGCACCGTGATCTGCGTGCCGTCGCCCAGCCGGTGCCGGCCCGTCATGCCGACCACCCCGCCCCACGTCCGCTGGCCCACCACCGGTCCGAGGCCGAGCAGTTTGAACGCGGCCGTGATCATGTCGCCGTCCGAGGAGGTGGCCTCGTCGGCGAGGGCGACCACCGGGCCTCGGGGGGCGTTCGAGGCGTACGAGACGGGCTGGGCGTTGCGGGTCAGGTCCCAGCCCAGGATCTTGCGGGTGAGCTTCTCCACCACCAGCTCGCTGATGTGGCCGCCCGCGTTGCCGCGCACGTCCACGATGAGGGCCGGCCGGGAGACCTCCATCCGCAGGTCGCGGTTGAACTGCGCCCAGCCCGAGCCGCCCATGTCCGGGATGTGCAGGTACCCGCACTTGCCGCCGCTGATCTCCCGTACCACCGCACGCCGTTTGGCCACCCAGTCCTGGTAGCGCAGCGGCCGCTCGTCGATCAGCGGGACGATCGCGACCCGGCGCGCCCGCCCCTCGCCCGCCGCGGGCTGGAAGGTCAGCTCGACCGTCGTGCCGCCGGAGGCGGCCAGCAGCGGGTACGGGCCGGTCACCGGATCCACCGGGCGGCCGTCCACATGGGTGAGGATCGCGCCCTCCCGGATGCCGGTGCCCGCGAGCGGCGAGCGCGCCTTGGAGTCCGACGAGTCGCCGGGCAGGATCCGCTTGACCATCCAACCGCCGTCCCGGGGAACGAGGTTGGCGCCGAGCAGGCCCATCGCCCGCTGGTAGTGCGGCGGTCCCTCGTTGCGCCGGGCGGGCGTCACGTACGCGTGCGAGGTGCCCAGTTCGCCCATGACCTCGCGCAGCAGATCGGCGAAGTCGTCGGGCGTCGCGACCCGTTCGACGAGCGGGCGGTACTGGTCGAGGACGGCGGGCCAGTCGACGCCGCACATGTTCGGGTCCCAGAAGTAGTCGCGGACGATCCGGCCCGCCTCCTCGTAGGCGCCCCGCCACTCCGCCTCCGGGTCGACCTCGTGCAGGATCCGCCGCAGGTCGATGTAGACCGTCGAGTCGCCGTCCCCGGACTCCGTCGACGGCACCGCCCGCAGCTCGCCCTCGTCCACGACGACGAGCCGTGAGCCGTCGCCGCTGACCGCGAACCAGTCCAGGTGCTGCACCAGTTCGGTCTTGCGGGCCTTGGTGATGTTGAAGTACTCCAGCGTCGGCCGGCCGGTCGTGTCCGCCGGGTTGGCGAAGGTCTCGCCGAGCGCGCCGGAGATCGGCCAGCGCAGCCAGACCAGACCGCCGCCGTTGACCGGGTGGAGCGCCGAGTACTTGGACGCGGAGACCGGGAAGGGGGTGACCCGGTCCGCGAGCCCCTCCACCTCCACGATCGTCATGCCCTCGGCGCCCCCGGCCCCGCCCTCGGGCTCCACCTCCGCCGGGTCGAGCCCGCCCGCCGCGGGCCGCCCGTCGGGCAGCAGCGCGAACGGGGAGGGCGTCGCGGAGGAGAGCGGGACCAGGTACGGGCGGCAGCCCAGCGGGAAGGAGAGGTCGCCGGTGTGCACGTCGTACACCGGGTCGAAGCCGCGCCAGGAGAGGAAGGCGAGATAGCGGCCGTCCCGCGTGAAGACCGGGTTCTCGTCCTCGAAGCGGCCGTTGGTGACGTCGACGATCGCCCGGGCGCCCGGCCCCGCGATCCGCGCCATCTTGATCTGCCGCAGCGAACGCCCGATGCCCGGGTGCGACCAGGTGAGCCAGGTCCCGTCGGGGGAGAAGGCGAGGTCGCGCACCGGCCCGTTGATCGAGCGGATCAGCTCGGTCGCCTCGCCGTTGGACTCCTCCGTCGCGTCGAGGAGCAGCAGCCGGCCGTCGTGGGAGGCGATCGCGAGCCGCTCGCCGTCCGGGTCGGAGATCATCTCCTCGACCCGCCCCAGCTCGCCCACGGCCAGCCTGCGCGGCTCCCGCTCCCCGCTGGCCCGCGGCAGGTACGCGACCTCGATGGCGTCCTCGCCCTCCGCGTCCGTCACGTACGCCACCTGGCCGCCGCTGCCGAGCATCTCCGGCAGCCGGACCCGCACCCCTGGGGTGTCGGTGATCGTGCGGGCCGGGCCGTCGCGGTGGGTGAGCCAGTACAGGCTGCCGCGCACCGAGACCGCGCTCGCCCGGCCGGTCTCGTCGACGGAGAGGGCGTCCACGTGGTTGGCCGCCGGGACCTGGTAGGACCGCCGCCCGGCGCGCGGGCCCCCGAGCCGTACCTCCAGCTTGCGCGGGACGGAGTCCGGCACGGTCAGGTCGTCGACGATCCACAGGTCGCCCGCGCACTGGTAGACCACCCGCCGGCCGTCGCTGGAGGCGTGCCGGGCGTAGAAGGCGTCGTGGTCGGTGTGGCGGCGCAGGTCGGTGCCGTCGGGCAGGCAGGAGTAGAGGTTGCCGACGCCCTCGTGGTCGGAGAGGAAGGCGATCCGGCCGTCCACGAACATCGGCGCGTCGAGGTGGCCGCCGATGTCCGGCAGCAGCCGCTCCCCGTGCAGCCAGAGCCGCCCGGTGGCTCCGCCCCGGTACCGCTTCCAGGCCGCCGGCTCGTGCGGCGGCTTCCCGGTGAGCAGGAGCGTGCGCCGGTCCGGGCCGCCGGACGGGTCGTCGCCGTGGCCCTCGACGTCCGCGACGGCGATGTCGGAGACCGGGCCCCAGGGCATCCGCCCGCCGGGGGAGCCGTCGGTGGGGACGGTGTAGGCCCAGGAGTAGTACGAGAACGGCTGGCCGTGCGAGGAGACGGCCAGGATGTCGCCGTCCGGGGACCAGGAGCAGACCCGGGTGTCGGTCGAGCCCCAGTAGGTGAGCCGCCGCGAGGGGCCGCCCTCGACCGGCGCGAGATGGATCTCGGGGTCGAGGCTGCGCCAGGTCGTGTACGCGAGGTGGCGGCCGTCGGGCGAGAAGCGGGGGTGGCCGACCCGGGTCCGGTCGACGGTGACCCGCCAGGCCCGGCCGGGGCGGTGGCCGTCGGGCACGAGGGGTGCGACCCAGAGGTCGTCCTCGGCCGCGAAGCACAGCAGATCGTCGTGGAGGTGCGGGAAGCGGAGATACGCGGCGTCGTCACTCACCTCCTCATGCTTTCCGCGCGACGGGGGTGCGGCAACTCGTACGGGTGTATGGGTCCGGTGCGGCCGGGTGCGACGGGGTGGGCCGGGTGTGGTCGACGGGGCGTCGGCCGGTGGCCGCCGGTGTGGCCCAGGACACGTACGAAACGGTTTCGTTTCGCAGGGGTCCGGGGTATCTTCGTACTGTACGAAACCGTTTCGTTCGGATGGGAGACCGGTCATGGCCCGCAGCAGGCTCACCCCAGAGCGTGAGTCCGAGCTGTACGGAGCCGTGCTCGACCTTCTGGGCGAGGTCGGCTACGACGCCCTCACCATGGACGCCGTCGCGGCCCGCACCCACTCCAGCAAGGCCACCCTCTACCGCCAGTGGGGGAGCAAGCCCGAACTGGTCGCCAAGGCGCTGCGCCACAACAAGCCGGCCGGTCTCGACGAGATCGACACCGGCACGTTGCGGGGTGACTTCCAGGCGATCCTGGAGCGTACCGACGACTGCCAGATGGAGAAGGACTCCGCGCTGATGCGGGGTCTGGCCCATGCCGTCCACACCAACCCCGATCTGCTCCAGGCGCTGCGCGAGCTGTTCATCGATCCCGAGATGCGGGGCTTCGACGTGGTGCTGCGACGAGCGGTCGAGCGGGGTGAGGTCAGCGCCGGCAACCCGGCTCTGAAGCTCGTGCCGCACATGCTCATCGGAGCGTTCATCGCCCGGCCGCTGATCGAGGATCAGCCGGTCGACAACGACTTCCTCCGTGCCTACGTCGACGCCGTCGTGCTCCCCTCACTCGGCGCCTGACCCGCACCGGCTCCCCGGCCGGTACCACCGATACGTCCTCACCCGTACCTCCTGACGCTGCGCACCGCTCACGCCGTCGGGCCGGCTCCCCATGCCCTGTCCCACCACGAAATGGGAGTACGCCCCCGTGGCCACGTTCCTCTACAAGCTGGGTCGCTCCGCCTTCCGGCGCCGACGGCTCGTCGCCCTGCTCTGGGTGGCGCTGCTCGCGCTCGCCGGAGTCGGCGCCGCCACCGCGCCCGCCGCGACCTCCTCGTCCTTCTCGATCCCCGGCACGGAGGCCCAGAAGGCCTTCGACCTCCTTGAGCAGCGCTTCCCCGGCGGCAACGCCGACGGGGCCACCGCCCGCGTCGTCTTCAAGGCCCCCGAGGGGGGCAGGATGACCGACCCGGCCAACAAGGCCCAGGTCCAGGAGGTCGTCGGTGAGCTGAAGTCCGGTTCGGACCAGGTCGCCTCGGTCACCGACCCGTACACCGCCCAGGCGGTCTCCAAGGACGGCTCCACCGCCTACGTCTCCGTCAGCTACAAGGTCTCCGGCATGGAGCTGACCGACGCCACGCGCGAGGCCCTGGAGAAGACCGGTCACGACGCGCAGGGCCGGGGGCTGACCGTCGAGATCGGCGGTGACGCGCTCCAGACCATGCCGGAGACCGGCGCGGGCGAGATCGTCGGCGTGGTCATCGCCGGCATCGTGCTCGTCATCACCTTCGGTTCGCTGGTCGCCGCAGGACTTCCGCTGCTGACCGCGATCATCGGCGTCGGCATCGGCGTCTCGACGATCACGGCGCTCGCCAACGTCCTGGACCTCGGCTCCACCACCTCCACCCTGGCGATGATGATCGGCCTCGCGGTCGGCATCGACTACGCCCTCTTCATCGTCTCCCGCTACCGCGCGGAGCTCGCCGAGGGGCGGGAGCGCGAGGAGGCCGCGGGCCGCGCGGTCGGCACGGCCGGCTCGGCCGTCGTCTTCGCCGGTCTGACCGTCGTCATCGCGCTGGTGGGCCTGGCCGTCGTCAACATCCCGATGCTGACGAAGATGGGCTTCGCCGCCGCCGGCACGGTCGTGATCGCGGTCCTCATCGCCCTGACGCTGATCCCCGCACTGCTCGGCTTCGCGGGGTCGAAGGTCCTGGGCCGCAAGGAGCGCAAGGCGCCGGAGGCGAAGAAGACCGAGACCGAGGGCGTGGGCGTGGGTGCCAAGCCCAACATGGGCACCCGCTGGGCCCGGTTCGTCATCCGCCGCCCGGTCATGGTCCTGCTCGCCGGTGTCCTCGGCCTGGGCGCCATAGCCCTGCCCGCCGCCTCGCTGGAGATGGGCCTGCCGGACGACGGCGCCAAGCCCGTCTCCGCCACCGAGCGCCGGGCGTACGACCTGCTGTCGGACGGCTTCGGCCCCGGCTTCAACGGCCCCCTGATGGTGGTCGTCGACGGTGACAAGGCCGTCGCCGACTCCACCGCCGAGACGATCAAGGGCCTGGACGGCATCGTGGCGGTCATGCCGCCGACGCCGAACAAGGCCGGCGACACCGCGATGATCACGGTGATCCCGAAGGACCGCCCCTCCTCGGTCGCGACCGAGGAACTGGTCCACGACATCCGGGACGCCACCGGCGACAACGTCCTGGTCAGCGGCGCCACGGCGATGAACATCGACTTCTCGCAGAAGATGAACGACGCGCTCGTGCCCTACCTGGCGCTGGTGGTCGGACTCGCCTTCCTGCTCCTGATGGTGGTGTTCCGGTCCGTCCTGGTCCCGCTGAAGGCGGCTCTCGGCTTCCTGCTCTCGGTGGTCGCCGCCCTCGGTGCGGTCGTCGCGGTCTTCCAGTGGGGCTGGCTCGGCTCGCTGTTCGGCGTCGAGCAGACCGGCCCGATCATGTCGATGATGCCGATCTTCATGGTGGGTGTCGTCTTCGGTCTCGCGATGGACTACGAGGTCTTCCTCGTCACCCGGATGCGCGAGGCGTACGTCCACGGTGAGCGGCCCGGTGAGGCGATCGTGACCGGCTTCCGGCACAGCGCCCGGGTGGTGACGGCAGCCGCCGTGATCATGATCGCGGTCTTCTCCGGCTTCATCGGCATGACCGACCAGATGATCAAGATGATCGGCTTCGGTCTCGCCGTCGCCGTCCTCTTCGACGCCTTCGTGGTCCGGATGGCCATCGTCCCGGCGGTGCTCGCGCTCCTCGGCCACAAGGCGTGGTGGCTGCCGAAGTGGCTGGACCGCGCGCTGCCGAACGTGGACGTCGAGGGCGAGGGCCTGGCCACCGGGAACGACGCGGACGGGCCTCGTGGCCAGGACCGCGAACTGGTGAAGGTCTGAATCCTGACCGGTGAAGGCCTGAGCCATGACCGGTGAAGGCCTGAGCCATGACCGGTGAAGGCCTGAGCCTCGTGAACCCCGGGGCGTACCGCTCGAGCGGAGCGGTGCACCCCGGATCGCGGGCGGCTCCTTGAGCGGAGGAGTACGCCCGGCATCGCGCCGGAACCTGTGGGGACGGGGAGCCGACGCGGCCCTGCGCCGCCTTCGTGTCGTACGCGACACGGGGGCGGCGCAGGTGCGTTCGGGGGCGATGCGGGTGTGGCGCGGGTGCGTTCGGGGGCTGTGCCTCAGCGGGCGGTGACCGCCGGAGGAGTGATCGTCACGCTCTCGACGACCACGTGGTGGTCCGAACGCTCGGTGTCGGCGACCAGGCACCACCGCCGGGCCTCGCTGCTGAAGAGATAGTCGATCTTCCAGCCGCCGTTGTGGGTGGGTCGACCCGTACGGGCCGTCCCCTGCTGGTCGCACTCCTGGTATCCCGGGGTGCCCGCGCCCTGGGAGTACAGCCCGGCCGGCCAGATCCAGACGTCCTTGTTGCCCGGCCAGTCCGGCGGGCTCGCGTTGAAGTCGCCGCCGAAGACCACCTTCGGGAAGCCCGAGACGACCTGCTTGATCTCGGCGAGCTGGTCGTCCCGGTAGTCCCAGTCCGGGTGTTCCGGGTTGGCGTCCTTCGTCGACACGTGCACCGTGCAGAGCCGCACGTCGAAGTACGTCGCCGTGGCGCAGTGGAAGGGCGGGTTCAGCCCGGTCCACGGCTGGGTCGTCGGGTACTGCTGGGGTTCCGCCAGGCCGGCCTTGACGACGATCGCCGTACCGACGAGGTCGTTCGGGTCGGAACCGGCGCCGGTCGCGCAGGGGCTCGGCGTCCGTACGCCCTTCTGCGACCAGTGGTACGGCGCGAAGCTCCTGCTCCAGCCCGGACCGAGCTTGGCCATCAGCGCGTCGAGGCCGCTCGCGCACACCTCCTGGAGCAGGGCGGCCTGCACGTAGTGGCTCTGCACGTACTCCTTGACGACGTCCGCCTTCTGGTCGGCGGTGCCGGTGCCCGTGCACCCCCACCGCTCGACGCCGCACATGTTCCAGGTCATGACCTGGAGGTTCGTCCCCGGCGGTGGGGCGGCGACCGAGGCTGCCGCGGCGACGGAGCCGGTCGGGGCGCCCACGGCGGCCGGGGCGGCCGGGACCGCCTGCGCCGGGGCGCCGGACAGGGCCAGCAGAGTGCCGGCCAGCGCGCCCCAGAGTCTCTTCTTCACGTGGTTCCCCCTGATGTTCCCGATGTGCCCGTCGTGATCTTGAGGGCACTCCAGGAGGGAACTCTAGGGGGTGATCGACGCGGTCACGGCGTACGTGTGTTTGAGGAACCGCAGCAGGGCCGTGGTGTCGAACTGGACCACCGCGACCCCGTCCGACGTGTGGAGTTCGACGATCGTCTGCACCCGTCCGCAGGGCCAGACGCTGATGTCGCCGCGCCGGGTCGGGGCGCGCAGGCCCGTTTCGAGGAGGGCGCGGGGGAAGGACCACTCGACGTTGCCGGGGAAGACGAAGCGCACGGTGGCGGGGGCGAAGTCGGGGTCGTAGCGGAGGGCGACCGGGACGGGGCGGGAGAGGGGCGCGTCGCTGATGATCCGCCCTTTGGCGTGATCCTCGACTTCGCGGTCGTCCGCGGTGGAGAACATCGAGTCACTCCTCACAGTCGTCCTACTTATCCCCTAATGTCCCATATTTTGCGCCGCGTGCGGAGTGAGCGCCGCCTTTCTGTGATCTGTGCGCTCTTGCAAGTCTTTTGCAGAAGCGCTCATCATTCGGGACGTGCATGTACCTGACGGATTCATCAACGCCCCCGTGTCGGTCGCCGCCGGAGTCGTCGCCGCCGGCGCCGTCGCCGTCAGCCTGCGCGGAGCGCGCAGGGAGCTGGACGAGCGGGCCGCCCCGCTGGCCGGGCTCGTCGCGGCCTTCATCTTCGCCGTACAGATGCTGAACTTCCCCGTGGCGGCCGGGACCAGCGGTCATCTCCTCGGTGGCGCGCTGGCCGCGATCCTCGTGGGGCCGTACACCGGTGTGCTCTGCATCGCGGTGGTCCTGCTGATGCAGGGCATCCTCTTCGCGGACGGCGGTCTCACCGCGCTCGGCGTGAACATCACCGTCATGGGCGTGGTCACGGTCGTCGTCGCGTACGGCCTCTTCCGCGGGCTCGTCCTGGTGCTGCCCCGGACCCGCCGCTCGGTGACCGCCGCCTCCTTCGTGGCCGCGCTGGTCTCCGTACCGGCCGCGGCCGCCGCCTTCACCCTCGTGTACGCGATCGGCGGCACCACCGACGTACCCCTCGGCAAGGTGTTCACCGCGATGGTCGGCGTGCACACCCTCATCGGCATCGGCGAGGCGGCGATCACCATGTTGACCGTCGGCGCGGTCGTCGCCGTCCGCCCCGACCTGGTGTACGGCGCCCGCGGCCTGAGCGCCCCGCTCAAGCTGCGCGTCGACGGCGAGCTGGTCGACGCCGCGCCGGCCGCGCCGGCCGCCGCCGACGGGGCCTCCCGCTCCCCGAAGAAGGTCTGGATCGGCGGCGTGATCGCCGCCCTCGTCCTCGCCGGCTTCGTCTCCTTCTACGCCTCCGCGAGCCCCGACGGCCTGGAGAAGGTCGCCGCCGACAAGGGCATCGACAAGAACGTCGAGGAGCACGCTGCCGCCGACTCCCCGCTCGCCGACTACGGCGTCAAGGGCATCGAGGCCGCCCGGCTCTCCGGCGGCCTGGCCGGCGTGATCGGCGTCGGCGTCACGCTCGCCGTCGGCACCGGCACCTTCTGGGTCGTACGCCGTCGCCGGGAGACCTCCTCCGGGGCGCGGGTCTGACATGGGGGCGGGGCACGCGCACACGCTCTACCGGCGAGGGGACTCGCCGGTCCACGCGCTGCCCCCGCACACCAAACTCGCCGCCGTCCTCGCCTTCGTGGTGGTGGTGGTCTCCACGCCCCGCGAGGCGGTCTGGGCGTTCGCCCTCTACGCCGTCCTGCTCGGCGGGGTGGCGGCGAGCGCCCGGATCCCGGCCGGGTTCCTGCTGCGGCGGCTGCTGATCGAGATCCCGTTCGTGGCGTTCGCGTTCCTGATGCCCTTCGTCGTCCCCGGCGAGCAGACGGAGGTCCTCGGGCTCTCCGTCTCGGTCCCCGGCCTCTGGGGCGCCTGGAACGTCCTCGCCAAGGGCACCCTCGGCGTCGCCGCCTCCGTGCTGCTCGCCTCCACCACCGAACTGCGCGAGCTGCTCCTCGGCCTCCAGCGGCTCAGGCTCCCGCCGCTGCTCGTCCAGATCGCCTCCTTCATGATCCGGTACGGCGACGTGATCACGGACGAGCTGCGCCGGATGTCGATCGCCCGCCGCTCGCGCGGCTTCGAGGCGAGGGGCGTCCGCCACTGGGGCGTCCTCGCCAAGACCGCGGGCGCGCTCTTCATCCGCTCGTACGAACGCGGTGAGCGCGTCCACCTCGCGATGGTCAGCCGGGGGTACGCCGGCTCCATGCCGGTCATCGACGAGGCGACGGCGACCCGCGGCCAGTGGGCGCGGGCCGCCGCCCTGCCCGCCGCCGCACTTGTGATCTGCTTGGGGGGATGGACGCTCCGATGACCCCTGCCCCCTCCCTCGAAGTCCGCGGCCTCGCGTACGCGTACCCCGACGGCCACCAGGCGCTCTTCGGCGTCGACCTGACCGTCGCCCGCGGTGAGCGGGTCGCGCTCCTCGGCCCCAACGGCGCGGGCAAGACCACCCTCGTGCTGCACCTCAACGGCATCCTCACCGCCGGCGCGGGCACGGTCGCCGTCGCCGGGCTGCCGGTCGAGAAGCGGAACCTGGCCGAGATCCGGCGCCGGGTCGGGATCGTCTTCCAGGACCCGGACGACCAGCTGTTCATGCCGACCGTCCGCGAGGACGTCGCCTTCGGCCCGGCGGCGGCGGGGCTGCGCGGCCCGGAGCTGGAGGCCGTGGTGCACAAGGCGCTCGACCGGGTCGGCATGGCGGAGTACGCGGACCGGCCGCCGCACCACCTGTCGTTCGGGCAGCGGCGGCGCGTCGCGGTCGCGACCGTCCTCGCGATGGAGCCGGAGATCCTCGTCCTGGACGAGCCCTCCTCCAACCTGGACCCCGCCTCGCGCCGCGAGCTCGCGGACGTCCTGCGCTCCCTGGACGTCACCGTCCTGATGGTCACCCACGACCTCCCGTACGCCCTGGAACTCTGCCCCCGCTCGCTGATTCTCAGCGACGGCGTCATCGCGGGCGACGGGCCCACGGCGGAGGTCCTCGCGGACGAGGAGCTGATGGCGCGCAACCGGCTGGAGCTGCCGTACGGCTTCGTGCCGAGGCCGACGGCCTGACGCTCCACGGCGACGCCCGCGCGGACGGCCCGCGCTCGGCCGCCGCGGACCGCCCTCGGCTGCCTGTGCGGTCCGACCGCCCTCGACCGCCCTTTCCGACCCCGGAATCGGGGCTCGGGGGCCGACGTTGCACCATGGGGGCAGACGAGCTTTAGGGAGTGTGGGCACGTGGACGTCCGGGGCACGGTGACGGCGGGGTACGAGCCGGTCAGGGACGCGTTCCTGCGCAACTTCGAGCACCGCGGCGAGCGGGGCGCGGCGGTCGCCGTCTACCGCGACGGCGTGAAGGTCGTCGACCTGTGGGCGGGGACCAAGGACGCCCCCGGCGCGGAAGGGGACGGCGCGGTCCCCTGGGCCGTGGACACCGCGCAGGTGGTCCGCTCGGCGACCAAGGGCGTCGCCGCCGCCGTACCGCTGCTGCTCCACCAGCGCGGCCAGCTCGACCTGGACGGGCCGGTCGGGACGTACTGGCCGGAGTTCAAGGCGGCCGGCAAGGAACGGGTGACGGTACGGCAGCTGCTGGCGCACCAGGCCGGGTTGCCGGTCCTGGACCGGCCGCTCACGCTCGCGGAGGCGCTCGACCCGGCGACCGCGCAGGCCGCGATCGCCGCGCAGGCGCCGGTCTGGGAGCCGGGCACGGCGCACGGCTACCACGCGCACACCTTCAGCTGGCTGCTCTCCGGCCTGGTCCACCGGGTCACCGGCCGGACGATCGGCCGCTGGATAGCCGAGGAGATCGCCCGCCCGCTGGGCCTCGACCTCTGGGTGGGCCTGCCGGCCGACGAGGCCTACCGCGTCGGCCGCCTCGGCCCGGTCGACGAGCTCGAACCGCCGGACAGCGGCGCCCTGAAGCTGCGCCCCAAGCGCTCGGTCACCGAGGCGTACCGGAACCCCGACTCCCTCACGCGGCGCGCGTTCGGGGTGATCGACCCGAAGCCGGACGAGAACGACCCGGCCTACCGGGCCGCCGAACTCCCCGGCTCGGCCGGCGTCTCCACGGCCCGCGCCCTCGCCCGCTTCTACGCCTCGACCCTGGGCCCGGTCGACGGCGGCCGTCGCCTCTTCGCCCCGGCGACCCTGACCCTGGCCCGTACGGAGGAGTCCGCGGGCCCCGATCGCGTCCTGATGGTCGGCACCCGCTTCGGCCTGGGCCACATGCTGCACGGCCCGGCCTCCCCGCTGCTCGGCCCCACGTCCTTCGGCCACCCGGGGCGCGGCGGCTCACTGGGCTTCGCGGACCCGGAGTCGTCGATCGCCTTCGGGTACGTCACGAACGGCATGCGTAAGACGGTGACGGCGGATCCCAGGGCACAGGCGCTGGTGCGCGCGGTGAAGGCGAGCGTGGCGGAGGGAGCGTAGGCGCTCCAGGAGGGCACCGGCTTCTCCGGCGGCTCCAGGAGGGCACCGGCTTCTCCGGCGGCTCCAGGAGGGCACCGGCTTCTCCGGCGGGCCCTAGGAGGGCACCGGCTTCTCCGGCGGCCCGCCGCCGTCCGCGGGGGAGGTCCCGCGCGCCACGGAGAGGGGCTCGGCGATGTCCTCCAGGGACCGGCGCTCGGCCTTCACGGCGAGGAACGCCGCCACGATGCCCGCCGCGCACATCAGCCCGGCGCCGATCTGGAAGGCGAGGACGGTGTCGCCGACCACGCCGGACTCGGTGAGGCTGGCGAAGATCAGCGGGCCGCTGATGCCGCCGGCGGCCGTACCGATCGCGTAGAAGAAGGCGATGGCCATCGCGCGGGTCTCCATGGGGAAGATCTCCGAGACGGTCAGGTACGCGCTCGAAGCGCCCGCCGAGGCGAAGAACAACACCACGCACCAACAGGCCGTGAGCGTGGAGGCGGTGAGGGAGCCCTGGTCGAAGAGCCATGCCGTGCCGAAGAGCAGCACGCCCGAGAGGATGTACGTGGACGAGATCATGATCCGGCGTCCGACGGTGTCGAACAGCTTCCCCAGCAGCAGGGGGCCGACGAAGTTGCCCGCGGCGATGACGGCGAAGTAGTAGCCGGTGCTGCCGGTGGGCACGTCGAAGAAGGTCGTGAGGATCGCGCCGAAGCCGAAGGTGATGGCGTTGTAGAGGAACGCCTGGCCGATGAAGAGCGACAGGCCGAGGACGGCGCGGCGGGGGTAGCTGCGGAAGACCGTCTTCGCGATCAGGCCGAAGCCGATGCTCCGGCGCTCGTGGATGGTGATCTCACCGGCGGGCGGCGGCAACGGCCGGCCGTGTTCCCGCTCGATCTCCTGCTCGACGGACGACACCAGCGCGTCGGCCTCTTCGCCCCGGCCGTGGATGAACTGCCACCGTGGGCTCTCCGGTACGTGCCTGCGGACCAGCAGGATGACCAGGCCGAGGACCACACCGAGGGCGAAGCTGAGCCGCCAGCCGACGTTGATGGCGAAGATGTCGGTGTCGAGCATGACGATGGAGAGCAGGGCGCCGCCGATGGCGCCGAGCCAGTAGCTGCCGTTGATGATCAGGTCGACACGGCCGCGGTACGTGGACGGGATGAGCTCGTCGATCGCGGAGTTGATGGCCGCGTACTCGCCGCCGATGCCGAAGCCGGTGAGGAAGCGGAAGAGGAAGAACCACCAGGTGTCGAAGGACAGCGCCGTGAGGGCGGTCGCCGCCAGGTAGACCACGAGGGTCACCATGAAGAGCTTCTTGCGGCCGTAACGGTCGGTCAGCCAGCCGAAGAACAGCGCTCCGGAACAGGCACCGGCCACGTACAGGGCGGCGGCCATGCCGGTGACCTGGGCCGAGGTGATGTCGAGCCCGCTGCCTTCCTCGGCGAGCCGGCCCGCCATGTTGCCCACGATCGTGACTTCCAGGCCGTCCAGGATCCAGACGGTGCCGAGGCCGATCACGATCATCCAGTGCCAGCGCGACCACGGGAGCCGGTCCAGACGGGCCGGGACGGCGGTGGTCACGGTTCCGGTGGACGCGGGCACGGGGGCCGAGTTCGATTCCGCTGTCATGGTTCCCTCTCCGTCGAGCGACCCCGTTCCATGTGCCCCGAACCGGGAAGGACACGCCTGCCCCGTCCCGGGCGACACCTCCCACCCAGCATGCGGCCGGGACGCCCGACCCACCACGAGATCGCCCGCCGTTCAGGGGGTCCCGCCGTGCGGGCGGCGGGCCCTGGAAATGCCCTCGACACCGCGAGGGGGGCTCGGTCAGACTTCCCGCGATGACGCGACGAACCGACACGCCTTCCTCCTGGGACGAGCGCACGCAGCTGACCACCTTCCTCGACTACGCCCGCGACACGGCACGCGCCAAGTGCGAGGGGGTGTCGCCGGAGGACGCCCGCAAGGCCCCGCTCGCGACCTCCCCGCTGATGACGCTGTGCGGGCTGATCAACCATCTGCGCTGGGTCGAGAACTACTGGATCCAGATCGTCTTCCTGGGCGAGGAGGACCTGAGCCCGTACGCCGACGCGACCGAGGACGACCCGGACCCGGAGATGCGGACGGCGGTCGACGTCCCGCTGCCCCAGCTCCTCGCGGAGTACGAGTCCCAGAGCGCCCGCTACCGCACCCTGATCGCCGACCTCGACCTGGAAGCCACGGCCAAGCGCCCCCTGCGCGACGGCCGCCAGGTGGACCTCCGCTGGATCCTCCTCCACCTCATCGAGGAAACCGCCCGCCACAACGGCCACCTCGACATCCTCCGCGAACTCCTGGACGGCCGAACGGGCTCCTAGGTCGTGTCCGGAAGTCTGGCCTGGCTCTACTTTCCGGACACTCCCTAGCCCCCGCCCCGTGGCCCGGAGCGGCCGGGGACGAGCCGACTCGTGAACCCGGCGGCACACAACCGTTCGTGTGCCGCCGCGACGGGCCCCGGGATCTCCTGGCCGATCATGAATCCCTGCTCGGGATAGATCAGCAAGCGCTGGTGCGCCCCGACGAGCATGTCGAGGACGAGCCGAGCGTCGCTGATCGAGTCCACGTAGTCCGCGAGGGTCATGGGCGCGGAGGCGCTGACGATCTCGACCTCCGGCCAGATTCTGCGGGCCGTCGCGAAGGCTCGGCGCTCCTCGTACGGCTTGCTGACGAGGAGGACGGAGGTGACGTCCGCACCTCGCTCCGCGAGGAGATCGCGCGCGAAGCGGATGTTCTCGCCCGTGTTCCGCGCGTGCGGTTCGACGAGGACGGCGGATTCCGGGACGCCCAACTCCAGCGCCCGCTCGCGGTAGTGCTCCGCTTCGCCTCGCGGCATGCGCTCCTGCGTGGTACGGCTCGTGGCACCCGTGAACACGATCAGCGGGAACATGCCGCGCCGGTACAGACCGACGGTCGCGTCGGCCACGCCGAGGTCGTGGCTGCCTAGTCCGACCCCCACCGAACAGGGGCGCGGCGTGTGATGCATCTGCTGGAAGTCCCAGAGCAGTCGGGCATCGGACCAGGACTGCGCCGAGATCACTCCGCGGCCTCGCGGGCCGAGTCGGGGACCTGGAAGTCGTACGTCCAGGAGAAGCGGCCGGCCGCGTGGACACCGATGGCGAACTCCACGACCGTTCCGTCGGCCGTGAACGTGGTCCGGTGGAGTTCGACCACCCACTCACCGGGCGCCAACTGGAGCAGCGCCGCCTCTTCGGGGACCGCGATCCGCGCGAACAACTCCTCGCGCATGTGGTCGATCTCGTACCCCGCGTCGTAGAGGACGCGGAATCCGCCGCCGCGCCCGGCGGGCCCGGGTGTCGGGTCGACGAGGCGGGTGCCTTCGACGTGTTCGGGCCGGTAGTAGCTGGTCAGGGTGTGCGTCGGCTGATCGCCCTCCTTCACGAGGCGGGAACGGGCGTACACCTCGGCGCCCTCGGGAAGTCCGTGAGCGGCGGCCACGACGGCCGTCGCGGGGACACGGCTGACGCTCTGCGTCTGCTCGCCCCGCTTGTACGCGCGCCCCGAGGCCACCCGGTCGGCGATGAACGCGACCTCGTCGCCGTCCCGCCACTTCGCCTTGTCGTACCGGGTGACGCCGAGTCGCTTGAGCGGCTGCCGCCGGCGTACGACGGTGCCATGCCCTCGTGACGAGGTGACCAGGCCCTCTGCCTCCAGGGCCTTGTAGGCCGCGTGGACCGTCGACTTCGATCCCTCCCCGGCCTCAACCAGCTCCCGGATATGAGGAAGCTGCTGACCGGCGGCGTACTCGCCACTCCTGATGCGCTCGGCGAGCCTGTCGGCCAGTTCCCGCCATTTGGGTGCCACGCGCCTGCTCCTCTCGACGGGGGAAGTCAACCACAGTCCCAGGACTGTTGACAGGGTCAATCCTGTGCGCCATTGTCCTTTCTCGAAGTCGCGTAGTCCTAGGACTATGAGTTTCATCTCGTGTGAGGGGTGGTCGATGGAAACGACACGGCTCGATCAGAAGGACGGCGAGACGGTGACCCTGCGCTGGGCCCAGGGGCCCAGAAGCGTGCCGATGGCACGGCGTCGGCTCTCCGGCACCTTGAAGGACTGGGGGCTGGAACGCCTCGTCGAGAGCGCCTCGCTCGTCCTCTCCGAGCTGCTCACCAACGCCGTTCGGCACGGACGCGTCCCCGGTCGTGAGATCGAGACGCGGTTCGTCCACCTGCCGGGCCTGCTGCGGATCGAGGTGCACGACGCCTCGGAGAAGCGCCCGATGATGGCGGCGCCGAGCGGCTGCCCGGGGGGAGGGTGGGGGCTTCCGTTGGTGGACGTACTGGCGGCGAAGTGGGGCGTCTCGGACCGACGCGGGCCGGGCAAGGTCGTATGGGCCGAGATCGTGATCGACAGTTCCTAGGTGGGACAGGGGCGGTGGCCTCAGCCGGGCTGGTGGCCCTCCATGCCTCCGAACCTCCAACCGGCGTGCGTGCCCTGGTGCGGTCCCCGGTTCGGGTGTTGTGATCGGGGGATGGACAGGTTTCAGGGGTACGTGGCGCTCGTTACCGGTGGGGCTCGGGGGATCGGGGCCGGGGTGGTGCGGCGGCTTGTCGCCGAGGGGGCTCGGGTGGTCGTGGCCGATGTGGACGAGGAGGCCGCCCGGGAGGCGTTCGTCGGGGTGGAGGGCGTTCGCGTCGTGCGGTGCGACGTGGGGGAGACCGACTCCGTCGCCGCCGCCGTCCGTTACGCGCAGGAGGTCTTCGGGGGGCTCGACGTGCTCGTCAACAACGCCTTCGCCTCCGAGCAGGGCGATTCCCCCGCCTTCGAGGACGACCCCGAGGGCGGATGGCGGGACCAGCTCGACGTGACGCTGCTCGGGGCCGTCCGGTTCTCGCGGGCCGCGTTGCCGCTGCTCGCGGCGGCCGGTGGGCGCGGGTCGATCGTCAACATCGGTTCGGTCAACGCCGAGGCGGACTTCGGCGGCCACGCCTACAGCGCCGCCAAGGCCGCCCTCGCCTCCTTCACCCGGACGCTGGCCGGCGACGCCGCCCCCCGTGGCGTGCGGGTCAACCAGGTCAACCCCGGCACCGTCGCCACCCGAGGGTGGGAGACCCGGCAGGAGCAGCTGGACGCGCTCGCCGAGCGCGTCTATCCGCTGGGCCGGGTCGGCACCCCCGAGGACATCGCCGCCGCCGTCGCCTTCCTCGCCTCCACGGACGCCGCCTGGATCACCGGCACCACGCTCCGCGTCGACGGCGGGCTCCTCGCGGTCAACCGGCACTTCGCCGAGGTGGTCGAGGGGTGAGCGATGGAGCGGGTGAGCCGGTCTCCCGGTGCGACCCCGCGCTCCGTGGCATCGTGGAGACATGACCATCGACGTGCGTCCGGCCTCGGTCTTCGAGGACGTCCGCAGCGTGCTCGGACCGAAGTCGCCCGACGCCAACGTCTGCTGGTGCCTGAGCTACCGCGTTCCGTCCAAGCTCAACAACGAGCTGCGCGGGCCCGAGCGCGGCGCGTACGTCGCCGAGTTGTGCCGGGGGCCGGTCCCGCCGGGGGTCATCGCCTACGACGGCGACGAGCCCGTCGGCTGGGCCGCCGTGGCGCCCCGCGCGGACACCTCCTTCGCGCGCAGCCGGAAGATCCCGCACGTCGACGACCTGCCGGTGTGGTCGCTGTGGTGCGTCCGGGTGCGCCCCGGGCACCGGAAGCAGGGCGTCTCGCACGCCCTGATCGCGGGCGCGGTCGAGTACGCCCGCGCCCAGGGCGCCCCGGCCGTCGAGGCGTACCCCCTCGACAACGGCACCGAGAAGGTCGACCTGACCATGGCCTACGCCGGACTGCGGAAGAACTTCGAACGGGCCGGCTTCGTCCACGCCGCCGACACCACCTCCGTCCTGGCCGGCCACCCCCGGATCCTGATGCGGCTCGACCTGGACGGCTGACGCGTGCGCTACGCGGTGGTCAGCATCAGCCCGATGCCGACCACCATCAGCCCCGCCGCCGCCAACCTCGGCGCCCCGAACCGCTCCTTGAAGAAGACCGCGCCGATCGCCGCCCCCACGATGATCGACGACTCCCGCAGCGCCGCGATCGGCGCGAGCGGCGCCTTCGTCTGGGCCCAGAGGACGAGCCCGTACGCGGCGACCGACAGCGCCGCCCCGCACAGCCCCCGCACGGCGTGCGGGCGGAGCTGGGCGAGCAGCGCGCCGCGCCGGGCCCACAGGGCGTACGCCGGCAGGGCCAGGCCCTCCAGGACCATCAGCCACGCGATGTAGCCGAGAGGGGTCCCGGAGGCGCGCACGCCGACACCGTCGACGACCGTGTAGCCCGCGATGGCCAGGCCCGTCGCCCCGGCCGCGAGCAGGGCCGCCCAGTTCGGGCGCCGACCCGAGCCCCGGATGCCCCACAGCGCCAGGCCGGTCAGCCCCGCGCAGGCCACCGCGACGCCCAGGAGCTGCCGTCCGCTGGGGATCTCGTCGACGAAGAGCGCCGCGAGGAGGGTCACCGCCAGCGGGGCCGTACCCCTTGCGATCGGATACATCTGACCGAAGTCGCCCAGCGTGAACGACCGCATCAGCAGCACCATGTACGCCACGTGCAGCGCGGCGGAGGCGACGAGGTACGGCCACGCCCCGGCCGCCGGCAGCGGTACGAAGACGGCGAGGACGCCACCGAGCAGCGCGCCGCCGCCGGATATGAGCGTGAAGGAGAGCAGCTGGTCGCGGATGGTGTGGGCCATCGCGTTCCAGGCGGCGTGCGTCACGGCGGCCAGCAGGACCGCCGCCACGACCAGGGGGGTCACGCGGTCCGCTCGCGGACGTCGACCAGCGTGCCGCCCGCGTGGGCGATCAGCGACTTCGGGTCCAGCGCGAACACGGTGTGCGGGGTGCCCGCCGCCGCCCAGACCACGGCGTGGTCGAGCAGCCCGCGGTCGGCCAGGACCCGGGTCGGGGTGCGGTGCCCGAACGGCGGGACGCCCCCGATCGCGTACCCGGTCGTCTCCCGGACGACCTGCGCGTCGGCCCGCGTCACCACCTCGGCGCCGAGCTCCACCCGTACCCGCTCCACGTCGACGCGCGACGCGCCGTCCATCAGCACCAGCACGGGCGCCCCGTCCGCCGCGAAGATCAGCGACTTGACGATCTCGGACACCGCGCAGCCGATGGCCTCGGCGGCCTGGACGGCGGTGCGGGTCTCGTCGGGGAACCGGCGGATCTCGACGTCGAGCCCGAGTGCCGCGAGCGCGGCGGCGAACTGGGGGTGGGCGTGGGATGCGGGAGAGCTCATGCCCGCACGCTAGCGTTCCGTGTACGGGCCACGCGAATGCGTTCGGAGCCGGCCGAACCCGCTCGCCCTCACCCGTTCCGCCCGCTCACCCTCACCCGTTCCGCCCCGCTCACCCTCACCCGTTCCGCCCCCTCACCCGTTCCGCCCCGCTCACCCTCACCCGTTCCGCCCCGCTCACCCCGCCCGCAGCACGCTCGCGACGACCTTGCCCGCCGCGTCGCCGCCGTGTCCGCCGGACTGGACGACCGCCGCGGCCGCGAGGTCGTCGGAGTAGCCGGTGAACCAGCTGTTGGACGTGGCCTGGCCGTCGACCTCCGCCGAGCCCGTCTTCGCGCCCTTCACGCCGCCGACCGAGGCCATCGCCTCCGCCCCGGTCCCCTCGCCGGTCGCCGCCGCCCGCATCATCGCGCGCAGCTGGCTCGACACCGAGGGCGACAGCGAGCGCGCGGCCTTGGCGAACGTCCGCCCGTCCAGCTCGCTCGGCACCAGGTACGGCTGCTGGAAGGTTCCGGTCTTCGCGGTGGCGGTGATCGAGGCGATGTTCAGCGCGTTCATCTGCACGGTGCCCTGGCCGATGTACTGCGCCGCCGCCTCGCCCTGCGTCTCCGCGGGGACGGACCCGTCGAAGGAGGTGACGCCGGTCTTCCAGTCGAGGCCGATGCCGAAGACGTCCTGGGCCTCCTTGCCGAGCGCGGAGTCGTCGCCCACCTCGTCGATCCACTTGATGAAGGCGGTGTTGCAGGACTCGGCGAAGCTCTGTTTGAACGGGACGTCGCCGAGGGCGAAGTGGTCGAGGTTGTGGAAGGTACGGGTGTAGTAACGGGCGCCCGCCGGGCACGGGGCGACCTCGTCCGCCGACACGAGCCCCTTCTCCAGGAGCAGCGCCGCCGTGACGATCTTCAGCGTCGAGCCGGGGGCCTGCTTGCCCTCGAAGGCCGCGTTGAAGCCGCCGGCGGGGTTGTTCGCGACGGCCCGGATCTCACCGGTGGACGGCTTGACGGCGACGACCGAGCCTTCGCCGAACTCCTTCACGCTCCGCTCGGCCGCGGCCTGCGCCTGCGCGTCGATCGTCGTCTCCAGGCGGCCCGGCCTGCCCTTCACATGGGTGGCGAGCGTGATGTTCGGAACGCCTTCCGTGCCGGACTCGATCCAGGTCTCGACCCCGGGCAGACCGCCCGTCCTCGCCGCGTACTTCTCGCGCAGCTGGGCCAGGATCGGCCCGAGCGAGGGGTACTTCCGCGGGGTCAGCTCGACGCCCTCGCGGTCCACGGCCATGATCTCGCCGGACTTGGCGGCGCCGGTGCGCAGGGTCGCGCCCTGGGTGAGCTTCGGGTGGATGACGGCCGGCTTCCAGTCGACGAGCGGCCGGCCGGTGGACAGCCCGCGTACGACGGTCAGTTCGGACGCGTACGTCCAGGGCGTGGACCGCCCCTCGTGCGTGACGGTCGCCTTCACCGTGAACGGCACCGTCGGACCGACCGGCGTGCCCGGGGTGATCTCGGCCTTGGTGACCTTCGCGCTCACGCCGAAGTCGGCGACCACCGGCCCCGCGTCGACGGGGTTGTTGGTCAGCTGCCCGGCCTTGTCGGACTCGCCCGCCGCCCAGGCGGCCAGGAACTCCTGGGCCGCGTCGGTGACCTCGTCCCGGGTGACGGGTCCGGTCCGCTTCTCCTCGGCCCCGGCGGAGATCCCCACCCCGGAACTGCCGCCGATGCCCTGCCAGAGGTTGTAGCCCCCGTAGGCCACCCCGCCCGCCACGACGACGAAGACGCCCCCGATGACCGCAACTCTCGCCCCACTGCGCATCTCTGTGGTTTCCCCTCCCCAGAAGCCCCAAAAGCTCACACAGTCAAGCACTCGCCCCCGTCGTTGTCACGACCCGGCCGTCGCCCGTGCGTCCCGCTAAACCCACGTGTCCAGCCACATCCGATTCCGCCACTGATCCATCGGAATCGACGTGCCCGTGTAGATCGGCCAGAAGTAGATGAAATTCCAGACGATCAGGAGAACCAGAACTCCCGCCCCCACCGCGCCGAGAGTACGGCGCCTTTCCGAGGAGCCCGCCGGGCCGATCATCGCGCCGATCATCATCGTCACCGCGAGACACAGGAACGGCACGAACACCACCGCGTAGAAAAGGAAGATGGTGCGTTCCTGGTAGAGGAACCACGGCAGCCAGCCCGCCGCGATGCCGCACGCGATCGCGCCCGCGCGCCAGTCGCGGCGGAAGAACCAGCGCCACAGGACGTACAGGATCGCGAAGCAGGCCGCCCACCACAGCAGCGGGGTGCCGAGGGCCAGGACCTCCTGGGCGCACTTCTCCGTGGCGGTCGACGGGCAGCCCGCCGTGCCCGGCGCGGGGGACTCGTAGAAGTACGAGACCGGGCGGCCCAGGACGATCCAGCTCCACGGGTTCGACTCGTACGTGTGCGGCGAGTTCAGGCCCACGTGGAAGGTGTAGACCTCGGTCTCGTAGTGCCACAGGCTGCGCAGCCAGTCCGGCAGGAACGACCAGAAGCCGCCGCCGTCGACCTTGTCCTGCTCCGCCGCCCAGTTCCGGAAGTACCCCTTGTCCGTGACGATCCAGCCCGTCCACGTGACCAGGTACGTGACGATCGCGACCGGCACCACCGACACGAAGGCCGGCACCAGGTCGCGCTTGATCACCGCCAGGTACGGGCGGACCGCGCCGGCCGTGCGCCGGGCGCCCACGTCCCACAGCACCGTCAGGAGACCGAAGGCCACCATCACGTACAGGCCGTTCCACTTCGTCCCCGCCGCGAGCCCCAGCGACACCCCCGCCGCGATCCGCCACGGCCGCCAGCCCAGCCGCAGCGTCTCCGCCACGTCCGGGTCCGGACGCAGGACCCCCTCGTCGTCCACCGGAAGCGCCGCCGCGAGCCGCCGCCTCGCCCAGTCCCGGTCGACGACCAGGCAGGCGAACGACGCGAGCACGAAGAACATCAGCACCTGGTCGAGCAGTGCCGTCCGGCTCATCACGAAGTGCAGGCCGTCCACCGCGAGCAGCAGACCCGCCAGACACCCCAGGAACGTCGAGCGGAAGAGCCGCCGGCCGATCCGGCAGAGCATCAGCACCGACAGCGTGCCGAGCAGCGCCACCATGAAGCGCCAGCCCAGCGGCTCGAAGCCGATGATCTTCTCGCCCAGACCGATGACCCACTTGCCCATCGGGGGATGGACGACATAGCCCGGATCCGTCGGGACCAGCACCGAGTCCGGGTCGCTCAGGATCGACTTGTCGATGTCCTTCGGCCACGCCCCCTCGTACCCCTGGTTGATCAGCGCCCAGGAGTCCTTCGCGTAGTACGTCTCGTCGAATATCACCGCGTGCGGCTTGCCCAGGTTCCAGAACCGCAGCACGCCCGCGACCAGCGCGACCAACAGCGGACCGCCCCAGCCGGCCAGCCGCCACACCAGCTGCCCGGCGCCCGAGGAGACCCCGAGCAGCGACCACATCCGCGCCGAGGGGCGCGTGTACGGCGGTACGAGACGCTCCCGCAGTCCCGGTCCTGCGACGCTCCTCGCCGGTGGCGTGTAGCCGAAGCGCCGCAGACGCTGCTGCCACGACGGGGGGTCTTCGATGGCGCGCTGACCCTGCAGGGTCTCCGGTGCGGTACTGGTCACCGCGCCATCGTAGGGAACGCTTCTGTGCGAGTCGCCTGTCCGGGCTGCGAGGATGGCCCTTGTGACAGGAACGCTGGTACTTGCAGGGACGCCCATCGGGGACATCGGGGACGCGCCGCCGCGGCTCGCGGCCGAGCTGGAGACCGCCGACATCGTCGCGGCGGAGGACACCCGGCGGCTGCGCGGCCTGACCAGGGCCCTCGGTGTGCACACCACGGGCCGGGTCCTCTCCTACTTCGAGGGCAACGAGTCCGCCCGTACGCCCGAACTCGTCGAGGCGCTCGTCGGCGGCGCCCGCGTGCTCCTGGTCACCGACGCGGGCATGCCGTCCGTCTCCGACCCCGGCTACCGCCTGGTCGCCGCCGCCGTCGAGCAGGACATCAAGGTCACCGCCGTCCCCGGCCCCTCCGCCGTGCTGACCGCGCTCGCCCTGTCCGGGCTGCCCGTGGACCGCTTCTGCTTCGAGGGCTTCCTGCCCCGCAAGGCCGGCGAGCGGCTCGGCCGGCTCCGCGAGGTCGCCGACGAGCGCCGCACCCTCGTCTACTTCGAGGCCCCGCACCGGCTCGACGACACCCTCGCCGCGATGGCCGAGGTCTTCGGCGCCGAGCGCCGCGCCGCCGTCTGCCGCGAGCTGACCAAGACGTACGAGGAGGTCAAGCGCGGCGGCCTCGGCGAGCTGGCCCAGTGGGCGAAGGACGGCGTACGGGGCGAGATCACCGTCGTCGTCGAGGGCGCCCCGGAGGCCGGGCCCGCCGAGCTCGACGCCGAGGAGCTGGTGCGCAGGGTGCTGGTGCGCGAGGAGGCGGGGGAGCGGCGCAAGGAGGCCATCGCTGCGGTCGCCGCCGACGCGGGCCTGCCCAAGCGCGAGGTGTTCGACGCCGTCGTCGCGGCCAAGAACGCGGCGGGGAAATCCCCGGGCGCGCAAGGGGCCGGAAAGCCGTAAGAAGCTCTGCGATCGGTAAAGAGCTATCGTGAAAAGCAAAGCCAAACCCGCGCGGCGGGCCTCGTGAAGGCCTGAGAGCAAGGGAAGGCCAAAGACCCTCCCATTGTTCGACCGGCGCTGATGCGCTCGCGCCCCGAAAGGCGTCCACTGGTCGGTGGAGAGGAGCTGGCATGAGTGAGATCACCGGCACCGGCATACCCGTCGCCCACGAGGCGTACGCCTTCGCCTGCATGCGCTGCGGGTACGGCTGGGAGCAGGCCTACGACATCGAGCACCACATCGACGCGGCCGGCAACGAATTCATCGTCTACAAGGCCGGGGGTGAGCGGGTTCCCTCACCGCTGTCCAGTCCGACCTGCATGAACTGCGGCGGGCACGTCGTGCGGATCATGCGCGCGGGTCAGGTGTCCTCGGTCCTGGACTCCTGGGAACAGGCCCACCACCGCAACGTCACCGGCACACCCCACAGAGCCGCCACCCCCGCCGGGCCGATCGGCCTCGCGGGGCCGATCGGGCAGGACCTGGAACGCGAGTCCGGCGGTACGGCCGCGGCCGCCCCCGCGTCCCCCACCGGCGACGTTCCCGGTCCCGTCCACGTCGAGCGGGAGCGCCGCCGCCGGCGGCTGTCGGACCTGTTCCGCTCGACCCCGCGCCCGTAGGCCGCCCGGGCCGCGTGCACGGCGCTCGGGCGCGCTCGGGCACCCAGCGCCTTCGCCCGCCACTCATGGCCCTCGTACGATCGGGGCCATGAGTTCGAAGGACGCCCCGCCGCCGCTGCCCGAACCGCTCCCGCTCCCGGTCGCGGACTCCCACACGCACCTGGACATGCAGTCCGGCACCGTCGAGGAGGCCCTCACCAAGGCCGCCGCCGTCGGCGTCACCACCGTCGTCCAGGTCGGCTGTGACATCAAGGGCTCCCAGTGGGCCGCCGAGACCGCCGCCGCCCACGAGAACGTGCACGCGGCCGTCGCCCTGCACCCCAACGAGGCGCCCCGGATCGTCCTGGGCGACCCGGACGGCTGGTCCCGGCAGGGCGCCCGCGAGGCCGGCGGGGACGCGGCCCTGGACGACGCGCTCGGGGAGATCGACCGCCTCGCCGCCCTCCCGTACGTCCGCGCCGTCGGCGAGACCGGCCTCGACTTCTTCCGTACGGGCCCCGAGGGCATGGCCGCCCAGGAGCGCTCCTTCCGCGCCCACATCGAGATCGCCAAGCGCCACGGCAAGGCCCTCGTCATCCACGACCGCGAGGCCCACGCCGACGTCCTGCGGGTCCTGGACGAGGAGGGCGCGCCGGAGCGGACCGTCTTCCACTGCTACTCCGGCGACGCCGACATGGCCCGGATCTGCGCGGCCAAGGGCTACTACATGTCCTTCGCCGGCAACATGACCTTCAAGAACGCCCAGCCGCTGCGCGACGCCCTCGCCGTCGCCCCGCTCGACCTCGTCCTGGTCGAGACGGACGCCCCGTTCCTGACCCCGGCGCCCTACCGGGGGCGGCCGAACGCGCCGTACCTCATCCCGGTGACCGTCCGCGCGATGGCCGCCGTGCGCGGGATCACCGAGGAGGAGCTCTGCGAGGCGCTCGCCGTGAACACGGCCCGCGCCTTCGATTACTGATGCATAACGGTTACGTGTTGTAGTCGGGTCGTTTTGGAGAGTGATCGCGGCCGGGGCTAAGGTCCCGGCCTCGTGAGCACTTCCCAGGGCAGCCACCGCTCCCCGCGGCGTTCCGCGCCCGCGCCCGTGCCCGTCCACGACCAGCCGACGCAGGAGGCGCTGGTCGTACCGCCGCAGGCCCGGAGCCCCCGCGCCGAGGCCCGCCGCGCGGCGCGGCGCCGCAAGGGCAAGGGCAGGTCCGGCCCCGGCGAGGGCCTGCGGCGCATCGTCCCGCAGGCCCTGGTCGTCGCCTTCCTGGCCGGCGGCACCAGCGCCTTCGTCGCGAACGACAAGGCGATCAGGCTCTCCGTCGACGGCGTCCCCCGGACCCTGCACACCTTCGCCGACGACGTCGACGAACTGCTCGCCGACGAGGGCCTCGCCGTCGGCTCCCACGACATCGTCGCCCCGGCCCCCGGCGCCGACCTGGCCAGCGGCGACGAGATCGTCGTCCGCTACGGCCGGCCCGTCACCCTCACGCTCGACGGCCAACGCCGCCAGGTGTGGACGACGGCCAGGACCGTCGACGCCGCCCTGCGCCAGCTCGGGGTACGGGCCGAGGGCGCGTTCCTCTCCGTTTCCCGCGCCGCGCCCATCTCCCGCCGGGGCCTCGCCCTCGACGTCCGCACCGAGCGGACGGTCACCCTCCTCGCCGACGGCCGCGAGCGGACCCTGCGCACCAACGCCGCCACCGTCCGCGAGGCCGTGGAGGAGGCCGGGATCACCCTCTCCGGCCAGGACACCACCTCCGTCCCGGCCGGCTCCTTCCCGCGCGACGGCCAGACCATCACCGTCCTGCGGATCACCGGCTCGCAGGAGATCCGCGAGGAGCCCATCCCGTTCGCCGTGGAGCGGACCCGCGACCCGGAGCTCTTCGCGGGCACGGAGGTCGTCGAACGGCAGGGCGCCCAGGGCGTGCGCCGTGTCACGTACAGCCTGCGGACCGTCAACGGCGTCCGGCAGAAGCCGCGAAAGACCGGCGAGGAGATCGTCCGCGAGCCCGTCACCCAGAAGGTGAAGGTCGGCACCCGGCCGCTGCCCACCTCCGTCGCCGGCGCGGACGGGCTCGACTGGGGCGCGCTCGCCGCCTGCGAGTCCGGCGGCCGGCCGGGCGCGGTGGACCCCTCGGGGACGTACGGCGGGCTCTACCAGTTCGACCCCGGCACCTGGCGCTCGCTCGGCGGCAGCGGGGTCGCCCAGAACGCGACCGCGTCGGAGCAGACGTACCGGGCGAAGAAGCTGTACGTGCAGCGGGGCGCGAGCCCCTGGCCGCACTGCGGCCGAAGGCTGTACCGGTGAGCCGTAGGCTGTACCGGTGAGCACCACCACCGGCCCCGAAGGCCCCGACGCCCTCCTCGGCCCCGCCGACATCCGTGAACTGGCCGCAGCCCTTGGCGTACGCCCCACGAAGCAGAAGGGGCAGAACTTCGTCATCGACGCCAACACGGTCCGGCGGATCGTCCGCACGGCCGAGGTGCGCCCCGACGACGTGGTCGTGGAGGTGGGCCCCGGACTCGGCTCGCTGACCCTGGCGCTGCTCGAAGCGGCGGACCGGGTGACGGCCGTCGAGATCGACGACATCCTCGCGGGCGCGCTGCCGGCCACGATCGCCGCCCGCCTGCCGCGCAAGCGGGACCACTTCGCGCTGGTCCACTGCGACGCGATGGAGGTCCAGGAGCTGCCGGGCCCGCCGCCCACGGCGCTGGTCGCGAACCTTCCGTACAACGTGGCCGTGCCGGTGCTGCTGCACATGCTCGACCGCTTCCCGACGATCGAGCGGACGCTCGTCATGGTCCAGGCGGAGGTCGCGGACCGACTCGCGGCCAAGCCCGGCAACAAGGTGTACGGCGTGCCGTCGGTGAAGGCCAACTGGTACGCCGAGGTGAAGCGGGCGGGCTCGATCGGCCGCAACGTCTTCTGGCCGGCGCCGAACGTCGACTCGGGCCTGGTCTCGCTGGTCCGCCGCGCGGAGCCGGTCGCGACGACCGCCTCCAAGGCGGAGGTCTTCGCGGTCGTCGACGCGGCCTTCGCGCAGCGCCGCAAGACCCTGCGCGCCGCCCTCGCCGGCTGGGCGGGCTCGCCCGTGGCGGCGGAGGAGGCCCTCGTGAAGGCGGGCGTCTCACCGCAGGCGCGCGGCGAGGCGCTGACGGTGGAGGAGTTCGCACGGATCGCGGAGGCGAAGGCGTGAGCGGCGCGGGTGGTTCGGGCGCGGACGCCGCGCAGAGCGTGGATGGCGCGGGTTCGGGGACGGACGCCGCCTCGAGCGTCGGCGGTACGGGTACGGGTACGGGCCCGGGCACCGCCCCGAGCGCGGACGGCACCGCCCCGAGCGCGGACGGCATGGGCCCGCGCGCGGGTGGTTCGGGCCGGAACAGCGCCCGGTCCGTTACCGTTCGGGTGCCCGCCAAGGTCAACGTGCAGCTCGCCGTCGGCGGGGCGCGGCCCGACGGGTTCCACGACCTGGCCAACGTCTTCCTCGCCGTCTCCCTCCACGACGAGGTGACCGCGACCCCCGCCGCCGAACTGACCGTCACCTGCGCGGGCCCGGACGCCGACAAGGTCCCCCTGGACCGCACCAACCTGGCCGCGCGCGCCGCCGAGCTGCTCGCCGCCCGGCACGGGATCTCCCCGGACGTCCACCTGCACATCGCCAAGGACATCCCGGTGGCCGGCGGGATGGCGGGCGGCAGCGCGGACGGCGCGGGCGCGCTCCTCGCCTGCGACGCGCTCTGGGGCCTGAACTCCTCGCGCGCCGAACTCCTCGACATCTGCGCCGAACTCGGCAGCGACGTGCCGTTCAGCCTCGTCGGCGGGGCGGCGCTGGGCGTCGGCCGCGGTGAGCGGCTGACCGAGCTTCCGGTGGGCGGCGGCTTCCACTGGGTCTTCGCCGTCGCCGACGGCGGCCTGTCGACACCGGCGGTGTACGGCGAGTTCGACCGCCTCAACGCGGGCGTCACCGTCCCCGCACCGGCCGCGTCCCCCGCCCTCCTGGACGCCCTGCGCACCGGCGACGCGACCGCCCTGGCCGGCGCCCTGGCCAACGACCTCCAGCCGGCGGCCCTCTCCCTGCGCCCGTCCCTGACGGCCACCCTGGAGGCGGGCACGGCGGCCGGCGCGCTGGCCGCCCTGGTCTCGGGCTCCGGCCCGACGACGGCGTTCCTGGTGAAGGACGAGGACGCGGCCCGCGCGGTCGCCGACGCCCTGACCGCCTCCGGCACCTGCCGCACCGCCCGCGTGGCGACGTCCCCGGCCCCGGGGGCGCGACGCGTGTAGGTACGGCCGTACTCACGCACGCATCTGAGTATCCGAGCGCTCCCGGAAGACCCTGCGCGCACGGGACCGTACCCGCATGGGAATCAGCGGAATCAGTGCCCGGGAACTCGCCGCCGCCACGCCCGCCACGCGGGACCGGTACGTCGACCTGCTGCGGGTCGGCTCGCTCGGGGTCGTCGTCCTCGGGCACTGGCTGATGGCGGCCGTCGGTGCCGACGGGCAGGTCGGCAATCTGCTCGCCGTCGTGCCCGAGCTCCAGGTCGTCACCTGGGCGCTCCAGGTCATGCCGGTCTTCTTCTTCGTCGGCGGGTTCTCGCACGCCCTCGCCCACCGCTCCCGCCCCGCCTACGCCGCGTTCCTGCGCGCCCGGCTCCAGCGGCTGCTGCGGCCGACGATGGTGTTCGTGGGCGTGTGGGGCGCCGCCGCCCTGCTGATACAGCTCCTCGGCGCGGACGGCGGGCTGACCGGCGTCGCGCTGCGGCTCGTCACCCAGCCGCTCTGGTTCATCGGGATCTACCTCGCGATGGTGGCCTTCACCCCGCCCCTGCTGAAGCTGCACGAGCGCTGGGGATGGGGCGCCTTCGCCGCGCTCGCGAGCGGTGCGGTCGCCGTGGACGTGCTGCGGTTCGCCTTCGACGTGCCGTTCGTGGAGTTCCTGAACTTCGCCTTCGTCTGGCTGGCGGTCCATCAGCTCGGCTTCCTGCGGGCCGACGGCATGATCCGCCTCCCCGCCGTCCTGGCCGGCGCCGGGCTGCTCGCCGCCGCCGGGCTCGTCGCCCTCGGGCCGTACCCGCTCTCCATGGTCGGGATGCCCGGCGAGAAGGTCTCCAACATGGCCCCGCCGACCCTGGCGCTCCTCGCCCATGGCCTCTGGCTGGTCGGCGCGGTCGAGCTGCTCAGGGGCCCGGGCACCCGGCTGGTCGCCCGCGCCGGGGTCTGGCACAAGGTGGTCGTCGCCAACGGGATCGCCATGACCGCCTTCCTGTGGCACCTGACCGCCATGCTCGGCGTGTACGGCACCCTCCTCGCCCTCGACGTGACGCTGCCCGCGCCCGCGACCGGCGGCTGGTGGGCGCAGGTCCCCTTCCGTATCGCCGCCGCGGCGCTCCTCACGGCCCTGCTCGTCGCCGCCTTCCGCCGCTTCGAGCGCCCGCCCGCGCGCGCCGAGGGGCGTGGGACCGCCCCCGACGCGGGCGGTCCGGTCGCCGCACTCGGCATCACCCTGGCGCTCTTCGGCATCCTCGGCCTGTCGATGGTCGGCTTCGGCGGACTCCTGGAGGGCCACGCGGCCACCCTGATCGCGGTCCGGATCACCGCCCCGGTCGCGGTGGCGACGGCCCTCGCGGGCTGGCTGCTGGTGGAGCGGGCGGGCCGGGCGCGGACGACCTGACTCCGCGTCGTACGGCAGGCCGGGCCGCCGCCCGGGCCCGTTCGGCGCCGTCGCGACGCCTCCCCCTACGCTGGTCCCTTCGAGGGGACGAGTCGGCGCGGTACGACGGATCGGAGCGGTACGGGTGACGGGGGCGAACGGCACGGAGTTGGTCGGCGAGGTTCTGGGCGGGCGGTACCGCGTGACCGCGACGATCGGGCGCGGTGGCATGGGCGTGGTCGCCCGGGCGGTGGACCAGGTGCTGAACCGCGAGGTCGCCGTCAAGGTCCTGCGGGCCTACACCGACGCCACCCCTGCCGAACTGGCCGACCTGCGGGTCCGGATGCGGCGGGAGGCGCAGGCCGCCGCCCGGATCCGGCACGGCGGTGTCGTCACGGTGCACGACGTGGTCGAGGAGCAGGGGCTGCCCGTCATCGTCATGGAGCTGGTCGACGGGCCCTCGCTCGACGACGTGGTGACGGCGCGCGGACCGCTGGATCCGCGCGAAGTGGCCGCGATCGGGGCCAAGCTGACGGACGCGCTCGGGGCGGCGCACCGGGCGGGGGTCCTCCACCGGGACGTCAAGCCGGGCAACGTGCTCCTCGAACGCTCGGGCCGGGTCGTGCTCACGGACTTCGGCATCGCCACCATGGAGGCCGGCGACGGCGACGCCGTGGCCAAGCTGACCCAGAGCGGCCAGATCGTCGGCTCCCTCGACTACCTGCCGCCCGAGCGGGCGCAGGGCCAGGAGCCCGGGCCCGCCTCCGACATCTGGTCGCTCGGCATGACGCTGTACGCGGCGGTGGAGGGCACGGCGCCGTTCCGCCGTACGTCGGCCTGGTCCACCCTGTCCGCGATCGTCACCGAGCCTCTCCCCGAGCCCCGCCGCTCGGGTCCGCTCGCCCCGGTGCTGCGGGCGCTGATGGCCAAGGACCCGCTGCACCGGCCGGACGCCGACCAGGCCCGCGCGATGCTGGAGGCGGTCGCGGCGGGCACGGCCCCGGCTCCGATGCCCCCAGCTCCCGCCCCCACGCCGACACAGCCCCCGGCTGCCGTCCCGGCCACGCCTCCGGCACCTCTCCCGGCCACGCCCCCGGCCTTCGGGCCGCCGCACGAGCCGTTCGCCCCGTCCGCCCCGTTCGCGCCATCCGCCCCGCTCGCCCCGCAGCCGGGCCTGGCTCCCGGCATACCCGCCGGTCACGCAGGCCCTGCCGGTCACGCAGGCCCCACAGGTCACGCAGGCTCCACCGGTCCCGCCGGCCAGGGCGGGGCCCGCACGGAAACCGCCCCGGCGCGCCGCCGCCGTGGCCGTACCGTCGTCGCGGTCGCCGTCGCCACGGTCCTGACCGGCGGAGGCATCGCCTACGCCCTGATGGACAAGGGCCCCGGCACAGGCGGCAGCCCGCAGGCGGGGGCTCCCACGGCGAGCGCACCGGCCGACGGCGAGGTGTCCGGCCGGGACGGGATCACCGACCGCCCGACCGCCCCCGGGGACCTGACGTCCATGGCTCCCGACGGGACGCCGACCGGCACCCCCACGCAGCAGGACGAGCCCGGCGAGCCGACCCCCACCAAGGCGCCCACCCACGACGACAAGCCGGCCACCACGCCCTCGGCCCCGCCGCCGACGACCACGCCCAGCCCCACCGTGAAGGAACCCACCCCGGTCTCGACGGCCTGCACCGGCTGGGCCCACTCCAACCGCAGCGACGGCTACGGCTACCTGGCCCAGACCTCCCACCTCTACACCGGCCCGTACGCGGACTGCGCGTACGTGAGCGTGGTCAAGGCCGATGTGAAGGTCTACTACCACTGCTACGTCACCAACGCCCACGGCAACAAGTGGATCTACGCCCGCATCCAGGGCACCGAGACCGAGGGCTGGCTCCACAGCGAGAAGGCCGACCGCGAGAGCGGCAGTCTCGCCCGTTGCTAGGTCGTGTCCGGGGCGGGCCCGGGGCGGGGGATCACCGCACGCCGTGACACCGGCCCGGCCCCCGTACCCTTGGACCTCGATCCATCCCCCGGTACAGGAGTCAAAGTGGCCGTCAACCTGGTCAATGTCGAGGCTGCCAGCAAGGTGTACGGCACACGCGCCCTGCTCGACGGCGTCTCGCTCGGCGTCTCCGAGGGCGACCGGATCGGCGTCGTGGGCCGCAACGGCGACGGCAAGACGACCCTCATCCGGATGCTCGCCAAGCTGGAGGAGGCCGACACCGGCCGTGTCACGCACAGCGGCGGGCTCCGGCTCGGGGTGCTCACGCAGCACGACTCGCTCGACCCGAAGGCCACCATCCGGCACGAGGTCATCGGCGTCATGGCTGACCACGAGTGGGCCGGCAGCGCCAAGATCCGTGACGTGCTCACCGGGCTCTTCGGCGGGCTCGACCTGCCCGGCTTCGACCAGGGCCTCGACACCGTCATCGGCCCGCTCTCCGGTGGCGAGCGCCGCCGGATCGCGCTCGCCAAGCTCCTCATCGAGGACCAGGACCTGCTCGTCCTCGACGAGCCCACCAACCACCTCGACGTCGAGGGCATCGCCTGGCTCGCCAAGCACCTCCAGGAGCGCCGCTCCGCGCTCGTCTGCGTCACCCACGACCGCTGGTTCCTCGACCAGGTCTGCACCCGCATGTGGGACGTGCAGCGCGGTGACGTCCACGAGTACGAGGGCGGCTACTCCGACTACGTCTTCGCCCGCGCCGAGCGTGAGCGCATCGCGGCGACCGAGGAGACCAAGCGACAGAACCTGATGCGCAAGGAGCTGGCCTGGCTGCGGCGCGGCGCCCCCGCCCGTACCTCCAAGCCCCGCTACCGCATCGAGGCCGCCAACGAGCTCATCGCCGACGTGCCGCCGCCGCGCGACACCTCCGAGCTGATGAAGTTCGCCAACGCCCGGCTCGGCAGGACGGTCTTCGACCTGGAGAACGTCACCGTCACCGCGGGCCCCAAGACGCTGCTCAAGCACCTCACCTGGCAGCTCGGCCCCGGTGACCGCATCGGCCTGGTCGGCGTCAACGGCGCCGGCAAGACCTCCCTGCTGCGGGCGCTCGCCGACGCCGCCGTCAGCCAGGGCGAGGAGCAGCCCGCCGACGGGAAGATCGTCGTCGGCAAGACCGTACGGCTCGCCTACCTCTCCCAGGACGTCACCGAACTCCCCGCCACGCTGCGCGTCCTGGAGGCCGTCCAGCAGATCCGCGACCGGGTCGACCTCGGCAAGGGCCGGGAGATGACCGCCGGTCAGCTGTGCGAGCAGTTCGGCTTCTCGAAGGAGAAGCAGTGGACGCCGGTCGGCGACCTCTCCGGCGGCGAGCGCCGCCGCCTCCAGTTGCTGCGCCTGCTGATGGACGAGCCGAACGTCCTCTTCCTCGACGAGCCCACCAACGACCTGGACATCGAGACCCTGACGCAGCTGGAGGACCTCCTCGACGGCTGGCCGGGCTCCATGGTCGTCATCTCCCACGACCGGTTCTTCATCGAGCGCACCACCGACCGCACCTTCGCCCTGCTCGGCGACCAGACGCTGCGGATGCTGCCGCGCGGCATCGACGAGTACCTGGAGCGGCGCCGGAAGATGATCGAGGCGTCGGTCCCGGTCACCGCCCCGTCGTCCTCGGCCGCGCAGGCGAAGCCCGGCCTCTCGGCGGCCGACGCGCGGGCCGCCAAGAAGGAGCTGCAGAAGGTCGAGCGGCAGCTGGACAAGGTCTCCGAGAAGGAGGCCAAGCTGCACGCGCGGATCGCGGAGAACGCGACCGATTTCGAGCAGGTCGCGAAGCTCGACGCCGAGCTCCGGGAACTCTCCGGGGAGCGCGAGGAGTTGGAGATGCGGTGGCTGGAATTGGCGGAGGACGCGTGAGGACGCGTAGAGAAGCCGTGCGAAACGGGTAACGAGGGCATCACGGGCCGGTCCTCCCTTGGGCACAAGGGGTGGACCGGTCGCTTTTGCGCCATCCCGTGAGTGGTAGAAAGAAAACCCGCTCACACCAAGGGGGAACGCGCTGATGACCCAGCCGCCCAGCAACCAGCCGCCGGGCTTCGGCGCACCGAACCAGGACCCGGCGCAGAACGCGCCGCAGAACCCGGCTCACAACCCGCCCCAGGGCACGCCGCCGGTGCCTCCGATGCCGCCGCAGGCCCCGCAGCCCCCGCAGGGGGCCCCGCAGACGCCGCCGCCGGCCGCGCCCGGTCCGTACAACCAGCCGCCGCAGCCCGGTTACGGCTACCCGCAGCAGCAGCCGGGCCCGTACGGCCAGCCGCCGCAGCCCGGTTACGGGTACCCGCAGCAGCAGCCCGGCCCGTACGGCCAGCAGCCCGGCCCCTACGGGCAGCAGTCGAACCCGTACGGCGGTGGCTACCCCACCCAGCCCCCGGCGCCCGCGCCCGGCGGCAAGAACCCGTTCAAGGGCAAGCCGGGCGTCATCGTCGCCGCGGCCGTGGCCGCCGCGCTCGTCATCGGCGGCGGCACCTGGTTCGCCCTCAGCGGCGACGACAAGGACGAGCCGATCGCCAAGCCGACGGCCACCAGCGCCACTCCGAGCCCCTCCGAGTCCGTCGACCAGGGTGACGGCAACGGGGACGGCGACGGCCGCAACGCCGAGGACGACCTCAACGCGGGCCGCAAGCCCGGCGAGGCGAAGGTCGACTGGCTGCTCAAGAACAACGTCGACCTGCCCCGCAACGGCGCCGACGTGTTCGGCCCGTGGGTCTCCGGCGATGTCGTCGCCAAGGCGATGTACAAGAGCGTCAGCGGCTTCGGGCTCGGCGACGGCGCCTCCAGGTGGACCGTCGACCTGCCCTTCGAGATCTGCGCCGCCGCCCCCGAGCCGGCCGCCGACGGCTCCACCGTCATCGCGATCAACGACAAGGCGGGCGACCGCGCCGACTGCAAGGTCCTCCAGCAGATCAACCTGAAGACCGGCAAGGCGGGGTGGAAGAAGACGCTCGACAAGGGCACCGGCTTCAGCTCGTTCTCCGACATCACCCTCGCCATCAGCGGCACCACGGTGACGGCGGCCGGCATGAACCACTCCTGGGGCTTCGAGCTGGCCGACGGCAAGCAGCTCTTCGGCAAGCCGGCGGCCGGCTCCTGCCAGCCGTACGCCTTCGCCGGCGGCACGAAGCTGATCGCCGCCGCGGCCTGCCGCACGTCCGACGTCAACAAGCCGCAGGAGCAGGTCAGCGAGGTCGACCCGAAGACGGGCAAGCCGAAGTGGACCTTCAAGCTGCAGCCCAGCTGGGAGGTGGACAAGGTCTACTCGGTGGACCCGCTGGTCGTCTCCGCCCAGCAGCGTGACGAGAAGAAGTGGACCGTCTTCGCCGTCACCGCCGACGGCAAGCTCCGCTCGCAGATCCAGGGCGGCACGGACAAGTACGCCCCGGACTGCGGCGGCGGCGCGTTCGTCGTCTTCGGCCGCAACCTCCAGGGCTGCAACGGCGTGACCGCCGACGCCAACACCTTCTACATGGCGACGGACTCCGAGTACCGCCAGGCCAACGCCGTCGTCGCGTTCGACCTGAACACCGGCAAGCAGAAGTGGCGCGCCGCCGCCCCCGCCGAGCGCTCGATCACCCCGCTGCGCATGGAGGGTTCGCAGGTCGTCGTCTACATGAAGGCGATGTACGACGCCGGCGGCGCCGTCGCGACCCTGGCCCCGACCGGCGGTTCGCCGAAGATCGTCCAGCAGCACCCGGTGTCGACCGCCGAGATCGAGGACGACTACTACAGCCCGGCCTACGTCTACTCCGGCGGCCACTTCGTCGTCGCGGCGGGCCGCGTGAGCGCGAGCAACGACGCGGAGGAGAAGGAAGCCAAGACGATGATGTCCTTCAGCAAGTGACGCCCGCCCGCCACCGATGAACCCACCGCAACAGCCGGGCGAGCGCCCTACGACCGCCGTGCCCACGGCGGTCGTGGTGGCGCTTCTCGCCGTCTCCAGGGCCGACGCCCGCATGACCTCCGAGGTACCCACACCATGACGCAGCCGCCACCGCCTCCGCCCAACCAACCCCCGGGCCCGCCGCCGAACCAGCCGCCCGGCGGCTTCGGCGCCCCGCAGGACCCGCCGCCCGGCGGCTTCGGCGCGCCCACGCCGCCGCCGAACCAGCCTCCGTACGGCTACCCGCAGCAGCCGCCGACGCAGCCGCAGCAGCCGCCGACGCAGCCTCCGTACGGCTACCCCCAGCAGCCGCAGCAGCCGCAGCAGCCCGGCCAGCCGCAGTACGGCTATCCGCAGCAGCAGCCGCAGCAGCCGTACGGGTACCCGACGCAGCCGCAGCAGCCGTACGGCTACCCGCAGCAGGGCGCGCCCACGGCCGTCGCTCCCGGCGGCGGCAAGAAGCTGTCCGCGCAGATGCAGATCATCATCGCCGCCGTGGTCGCCGTCGTCCTCATCGTCGGTGGCGGCGTCTGGTACGCCAACTCCGGCGGCGGCGAGGAGAACAACACCGCCGGCGGCGGCACCGGGGCGACCGGTGGCGACCAGAACAAGGGCGGGGGCAACGGCCTCGGCGGCAACGGCAAGGAGAAGGTGCCCGGCAACACCAGGTCCTCGCTGAAGTTCCAGCTGCCGCAGCCCAAGGTCGACGACACCACGGACGTCACCGGTTCCTGGATCACCGAGAAGGCGTACGTGAAGACGGGCGTCAACTCGATCGTCGGCTACGACCTCGACAAGGGCACCGCGCTCTGGACCCTGGCCCTGCCCGGCCAGGTCTGCGGCGCCTCGAAGCACACCACCGCCGACGGCAAGACGGCCATCCTCTTCGAGGCGACCAAGCGGGTCGCGCCGAAGTTCTACCAGTCGTGCACCGAGGTCGGCGTCGTCGACCTGACCGCCGGCAAGCTGGTGTGGTCGACCTCCGTCACCGGCGGCAACGCGGGCGACGACAAGGCCAAGTTCAGCGAGATCACCCTCAGCGGGAAGACCGTCGCGGCCGGCGGCACCGACGGCGGCGCGGCGTTCGACCTGGCCAACGGCAACCCGCGCTGGAAGCCCAAGGCCAACGCCGAGAGCTGCTACGACATGGGCTACGGCGGCGGCGAGGGCCTCGTCGCGGCGCGCAAGTGCGGCCCGTACGACAGCCAGTACGTCGTCATCCAGAACCTGAACCCGGCGGACGGCTCCGTGATCTCCCAGTACAAGATGCCCACCGGTGTCGAGTACGCGGCGATCGTCTCCACCAAGCCGCTCGTGGTCGCCGCCGACGTCGGCAAGACCGCCGGCGACGGCAGCGGCATCTCGGACTTCTTCTCGATCGACGAGAAGACCGGCAAGCTGAAGGTCAAGATCGCCGCGAACGCGGACCGGTTCGCGGCCAGGTGCCGTTCCACCGAGGTCGAGGCCTGCCAGCGGGTCGTCGTCGGCAACGGCCGGCTCTACCTGCCGACCGAGGAGCGCGAGGGCAGCACCGGGGAGTACGGCGACGAGACCAACGAGATCCTCGCCTTCGACCTGACCACCGGCAAGCAGGTCGTCGAGAAGGCCGACGCGGGCGACAAGTGGACGCTGGTCCCGCTGCGCATGGACGGCGGCAACCTCCTCGCGTACAAGAGCCCGCCCTACGACAAGGGCGGCCAGATCGTCTCCATCGACGGCGGCACGATGAAGCCGACCGTGCTCATGGAGAACCCGTCGGACAAGACGGTGCGCGACGCCGAGGGCAGCTTCTCGGACGACTACGTCGAGATCCTCTACGGCAACGGCCGGCTGTTCTTCTCGGACGTGATGATCAGCAAGTCGAGCCAGTCGACCACGACGGAGTTCCTGGCGCTCGGATTCGGCACCAGCTGACACCCGGCTCGTCATCGCACAGCCCGGCGCGTCGATTCACTCGGCGCGCCGGGCTGTTTGCGTGGGGTCGCGACGGGCGAAGTATTCGGAGTCCGGGGGGACGAACGTGTAGTTTGCCGGGTCATCGGAGTGGCTGGGGCCGGGGGACGGCCTCAGGGGGGAACAAAGGGGTTGCTCGATGGGCGTGCGGCTCATGGTGGTCGACGACCACCGACTGCTCGCCGAGGCGCTCGCCTCGGCACTGAAACTGCGTGGGCACCGGGTGCTCGCGGCGGCCGCCCCGGTGGCGGGCGCGGCGGAGTTGGTGGTGAGCCGGGCGCCCGAGGTGTGCCTGCTCGGCACGGCCTCCCCGGCCGAGCCGGGGGCCTTCGACCCGATCGTACGGATCAAGCGCGAGCGGCCGCAGGTGGCCGTGGTCGTGCTCGGGCCGGTGCCCTCCCCGCGCGGGATCGCGGCGGCCTTCGCGGCCGGCGCGTCCGGGTACGTCCGGCACGACGAGCGCATCGAGGGCGTGGAGCGGGCGCTGATGAAGGCCAGGGCGGGGGAGGCGGCGGTGGCGCCGCAGCTCCTCCAGGGCGCCTTCACGGAGCTGCTCAACCCGTCGGCGCAGCCCGACGACGAAGGGCAGCGGCTGCTGCGGATGCTGACACCGCGTGAGGTGGAGGTCCTCGTTCGGGTGGCGGAGGGCGAGGACACCCGGCTGATCGCGGCCGGCATGGGGATCGCGCCCAGCACGGCGCGGACGCATGTGCAGCGGGTGCTGATGAAGCTCGCGGTGGGCTCGCGCCTGGAGGCGGCGGCGCTCGCCGCGCGGACCGGCCTGCTGGACCGGGCCCACGTGCCGGGGGCGCGGGGCGAACGGCCCTAGGTCGTGCGGCCAGGGCGGAGCCCTGGGGATCGCGGCGGCGCCGCACTTGTCGGGGGGCTCGGGGTCGACGACCCCGTCTTCGTCATTGACGTCGATGTTCGGTTGTGGTTCCTTGTGCGTGGTTCTGTTTGGTTCCCTGTTGAGGACGCCACCCGTGAAGAAGACCGTCACCACCCTCGCCGACGGCCGCGAGCTCATCTACTACGACGCGCGGGACGACGCCGTCCGGGACGCCGTCGACACCCGGCCGCTCGACCCCGTCTCCTCCGCCTCCGAGATCCGCTACGACGCCCTCCTCGGCGACTCCGTCGCCATCGCCTCGCACCGGCAGGGCCGCACCTACCACCCGCCGGCAGACGCGTGCCCGCTCTGCCCCTCCCGCGACGGGCGGCCCAGTGAGATCCCGGCCCCGGAGTACGAGGTCGTCGTCTTCGAGAACCGCTTCCCCTCCCTCTCCGGGGAGAGCGGCCGGTGCGAGGTCGTCTGCTTCACCTCCGACCACGACGCCTCCTTCGCCGACCTCACCCCCGAGCGGGCCGCCCTCGTCCTCGACGCCTGGACCGACCGGACCGCCGAACTCGCCTCCCACCCGGGCGTCGAGCAGGTCTACTGCTTCGAGAACCGGGGCGCCGAGATCGGCGTCACCCTCGGCCACCCCCACGGCCAGATCTACGCCTTCCCGTACGTGACCCCCCGTACGGCCCTGATGCGGCACCGGGCCGCCGAGCACCGGGCCGCCACCGGGCGCAACCTCTTCGACGACGTCGTCGCCCGTGAGCGGGCCGACGGGGTCCGCGTGGTCCTGGAGAACGAGCACTGGATCGCCTTCGTCCCGTACGCCGCCCACTGGCCGTACGAGGTGCACCTGCACCCCACCCGCCGGGTGCCCGACCTGCCGACGCTCGACGAGGCGGCTCGCACAGCCTTCCCACAGACGTATCTGGAACTCTTGAGGCGCTTCGACCGGATCTTCGGACCCGGCGAGCCGCCCACGCCGTACATCGCCGCCTGGCACCAGGCGCCGCTACGCGGCGCGGACCGCACCGAGTTCGGGCTGCACCTGGAGCTTTTCACCGTCCGGCGCGCACCCGGCAGACTGAAGTACCTCGCGGGCACCGAGTCCGGCATGGGGGCGTTCATGAACGACGTCCCGCCGGAGACGGCGGCCGAACGACTCCGAGAGGTGGCAAGCAAGTGAAATACCTGGTCACGGGTGGCGCCGGCTATGTGGGCAGCACCGTCGCCCGGCACCTGGTCGAGGCGGGGCACCGGGTCACCGTCCTCGACGACCTCTCCACCGGCTTCGCCGAAGGCGTCCCGGCCGGCGTCGAGTTCATCGAGGGCCGCGTCCAGGACGCCGACCGGTGGCTCGACGGCTCCTACGACGCCGTGCTGCACTTCGCCGCCTTCTCCCAGGTCGGTGAGTCGGTCGCCAAGCCCGAGAAGTACTGGGAGAACAACGTCGGCGGCACGATGGCGCTGCTCGCCGCGATGCGCGCGGCGGGCGTCCGCAGGCTCGTCTTCTCCTCCACGGCCGCGACCTACGGCGAGCCGGTGTCCGTGCCCCTCACCGAGGCCGCGCCGACCGCCCCGACGAGCCCCTACGGGGCGTCCAAGCTCGCCGTCGACCACATGATCGGAGGCGAGTGCGCCGCCCACGGCCTCGCCGCGGTCTCGCTGCGGTACTTCAACGTGGCCGGTGCGTACGGCGGTTGCGGCGAACGCCACGACCCCGAGTCGCACCTGATCCCGCTGGTCCTCGACGTCGCCCTCGGCCGCCGCGAGGCGATCAACGTCTACGGGGACGACTACCCGACCCCCGACGGCACCTGCGTGCGCGACTACATCCATGTCGCCGACCTCGCCGAGGCCCACCTCCTCGCCCTGGACGCCATGACTCCGGGCGAGCACCTCATCTGCAACCTCGGCAACGGCAACGGCTTCTCCGTGCGCGAGGTCGTGGAGACCGTGCGCAAGGTGACCGGCCACCCGGTCCCCGAGGTCATGGCCGCGCGCCGCCCCGGCGACCCGGCGGTGCTGGTCGCCTCCGCGGAGACCGCGCGGGAGCGGCTCGGCTGGATTCCGTCCCGCCCGGACCTGGCGGACATCGTCTCGGACGCCTGGGCGTTCGCCAGAGAGCGGGAGCGGGAACGCCGATGAGCGTGGCGGGGGAGTTCGAGGAGCTGTACGGGGCGGCGCCGGAGGGTGTCTGGGCCGCTCCCGGGCGGGTCAACCTGATCGGTGAGTACACCGACTTCAACGACGGCTTCGTGATGCCGCTGGCCCTGCCGCACACGACGGTCGCCGCGGTCTCCCGGCGGGACGACGGGCTGCTGCGGGTCCACTCCGCCGACGTCGCGGGCGGTGTCGTACGGCTGGAGGTGGCCGCGCTGCACCCGCTGGAGGTGGCCGCGCTGCACCCGCCCGCCCCGCTCGCGGTCGCCGACACCGGCTCGGACTCCGGCACGGGCTCCGGCTCCGGTACGGGCTCCGGCACGGGCGCCGGCTCCGCTACGGGCTCCGGCTCCGGCGCCGACATCGGCTGGGCCGCGTACCCCGCCGGTGTCGTCTGGGCCCTGCGCGAGGCCGGGCACGCGGTCACCGGCGCGGACATCCACCTGGCATCCACCGTGCCGACGGGCGCGGGCCTGTCGTCCTCGGCCGCCCTGGAGGTCGTCACGGCGCTCGCGCTGAACGACCTCTTCGGCCTCGGGCTCTCCCGCCCCGAACTCGCCGTCCTGGCACAGTGCGCGGAGAACGCCTTCGTCGGCGTGCCGTGCGGGGTCATGGACCAGATGGCGTCGGCGTGCGCGATCGAGGGCCACGCGCTCTTCCTGGACACCCGCGACCTCTCGTACCGGCAGGTGCCCTTCGACCTGGCTCCACGAGGTCTGCGGCTCCTCGTCGTGGACACCCGGGTGAAGCACGCGCTCGGGGACGGCGCGTACGCGGAGCGGCGCGCCGGCTGCGAGGCCGGTGCGCGGGCGCTCGGTGTGCGTACGCTGCGCGAAGTTCCGTACGCGCACCTGTCGCGCTCTCTCGCGCGGTTGAGCGAGGAATCGGTTCGCCGCTATGTCCGGCACGTCGTTTCGGACAACCACCGGGTCGAGCGGACGATCGCCCTCCTCGACGCCGGGGACCCGGCGGCCGTCGGCCCCGTGCTCACCGAGGGCCATGGATCGCTCCGGGACGATCTGCGGGTCTCCTGCCCCGAGTTGGACCTCGTGGTCGAGGCGGCGAACGCGGCGGGCGCGCTGGGGGCGCGGATGACGGGCGGCGGCTTCGGCGGCTCGGCGGTCGTCCTGGTGGCCGAGGAACGGGCGGACGCGGTGGCGGCGGCGGTGGAGAAGGCCTTCGCCGGGGCGGGGTTCGCCGCGCCGGGGATCTTCCCCGCGGTGCCGTCGGCGGGCGCCCGCCGGGAGTGATCCCCTCTGCGGAACGGCCGGTGCGGTCCGCCGCGGCTGCGGACTTCGTTTCGGTTCTGTCGCCTTCTGTCGCGTCCGTGCGCGGGTGACGCAGAAGTACCCACCGTGTTCGGTCAGTTCTCCCAATCGCACTCCCCGGCGGTCCCCCACCCGTACTCTGAGCACAGCGCCGGTGGGGGCCGGCGTGCATCAGGGGGCAAGGCCAGTCGGGTACGGCGCCCGGGACGGGGTAGCAGTCACTGCACGGCGGCGGCCGCGCGATGACGGACCCCCTGTCCCCGGCGCCGTACCCGCGCCGGTACTGCTCCTCGACACTTGGGGGTGTCCGTGGCTCGTATCCGGGTCCTGGTGGTGGACGATCACCGCATCTTCGCCGAGTCGCTGGCCGCCGCCCTCGCGGCGGAGCCCGACGTCGACGTCTCCGCCGCGGGCAGCGGCCCGGCCGCCCTGCGCTGTCTGGACCGCTCGGTCGCGGAGTCGCGCCGGTACGACGTGATGCTGATCGACGCCGACCTGGGCACGATCGCCGGCCCGACGGGGGCCCTCGCGGTCGCCCAGGCCGTACCGGACCACGGAGAGGGCGTCGTCGACGGCATCTCGCTGGTCGCCGGGGTCCGTTCGGTCCAGCCCGCCGTCCGCACGATCGTCCTCGCCGAGAAGGACGACCCGCACCGCGCCGCGCTCGCGCTGCAGGCCGGGGCCTCGGGATGGGTGGCCAAGGACAGCTCGCTGCAACGGCTCCTGGCGGTGATCCGGGGTGTCCTGCGGGAGGAGACGCATCTGCCGCCCGCCCTGCTCACCGGCGTGCTGCGGGAGCTGACGGCGGCCCGCAAGCACCGGACCGAGAGCGAGCAACTGGTGGAGTCGCTGACCCCGCGCGAGCGCGAGGTGCTGCGCTGCATGGTGGCGGGGCTGGGCCGCAAGGCGGTCGCCGAGCGGCTGTTCCTCTCGCCGCACACCGTCCGTACGCACATGCAGAACGTGCTCGGGAAGCTGGGTGTGCACTCCACGCTGGCCGCCGTCGCGCTGGCGCGCAGGGCCGGGGTCGGGCCCGCCGACCTAGCCGGGGATGTTGTCGAACGGGGCGGTCAGCTGGCGTAGCAGCGCGGCCAGTTCGCCGCGGTCGGCGCGGGAGAGCTGGGCGAGGATGGCCCGCTCCTGGGCGAGCAGCCCGGCGAGCGCCTGGTCCGCCCGGTCACGGCCCTCGGGGGTCAGCCGGACGAGGACCCCGCGCCGGTCGCTGGGGTCGGGCAGCCGCTCGACCAGGCCCTTCTTGGTGAGCCGGTCGATACGGTTGGTCATGGTGCCCGAGGTGACCAGGGTCTGGGTGAGGAGCTGGCCGGGGGAGAGCTGGTACGGGGCGCCGGCGCGGCGCAGGGAGGTGAGGACGTCGAACTCCCAGGGCTCCAGCTGGTGCTCGGAGAAGGCGAGCCGACGGGCGCGGTCGAGGTGGCGGGCGAGCCGCGAGACGCGACTGAGCACCTCGAGCGGTTCCACGTCGAGGTCCGGGCGCTCGCGGCGCCATGCAGCGACCAATCGGTCGACCTCGTCCTCCATGACGATCAGTGTAGAGGGTCTGTTGACATAAAGTCTCTTGACATCAAGATATATTCGGCTGGACTATGGGGAAGGACCGGGCCGGGACCTAGTTCCGCTTCGGCAGCTCGTTCTAGCAAGGGGGCTCGAACATGTATTCCGCACCATCGTCAGCGTCCGCCGCACCCACCTGGGATCCCCAGCAGTACCTGCGGCATTCCGGCCACCGCACCCGGCCCTTTCTCGACATGCTCTCCCGAATACCGCGACTTCCCTCCGTCGCCACTCCCGCCCGGATCGCCGACCTCGGCTGCGGCCCGGGCAACGTGACCGCGCAGATCGCCGACCGTTGGCCCGACGCCCACATCACCGGCTTCGACCTCTCTCCCGACATGCTGGAACGCGCCGAGAAGGACTGGGCCGGCACCACGGCCGGCGGCGGCTGGCTCGACTTCCGCCCGGCCGACGCCGCGCACTGGACTCCCGAGGAGCCCTACGACCTGATCGTCTCCAACGCGGCCCTCCAGTGGGTCCCCAACCACCCGGAGTCCTTCGCTCCGTGGATCGACGCCCTCAAGCCGGGCGGCACGTTCGCCTTCCAGGTACCCGCCAACTTCACCGCGCCCAGCCACGCGCTGCTCGGTGAACTCTGTGACATGCCCCAGTGGCGTGACCGGCTCCACGGGGAGGGGCGCCGGTTCGTCCACATCCTCGACCCCGCCGACTACCTTCTGCGGCTCACCGAGCTCGGCTGCGCCACCGAGGTCTGGGAGACCACCTACTCCCAGCTCCTCACGGGCGAGGACCCGGTCCTCGACTGGGTCAAGGGCACGGCCCTGCGTCCCGTCCTGACCGCCCTGGAGGGCGACCAGGCGGCGACGGACGCCTTCCTCACCCAGTACCGCGACCTGCTGCGCGCCGCCTACCCGCCGGGGCCGCGCGGCACCGTCTTCCCGTTCCGGCGCATCTTCGCCGTGGCGACGAAGCCGGCGTGACGGCGGGACCGTGAACACGGGACCGTTACCCACACGAAGACGCCCCGCACCGGAGAGCCGGTGCGGGGCGCCTTGTCGTGCGGAGCCCCGTCGGGCGGGACCCCGTCGGGCGGGACTCCTAGTACACGGCGTTGTAGATCTGCCAGCCCGTGCCGATCTTGGCCCGGGGACCGAAGGAGGCGGAGCCGGTCGGCGAGTAGCGGTACAGCTCGCCCGCCGCGGTCACGCCCAGCAGCTCGGCCTTGCCGTCGCTGTCGAGGTCGCCGGGGGCCACCAGCTTGCTGTACGTGTTCCAGCCGGAGCCGATCCTCACCTTCGCCATGAACGGCGCGGAGGCGGAGCCGGTGCCCCGGTAGAGGTACAGATTGCCCGAGCCGTCACGGGCCACGATGTCCGCCCGGCCGTCGCCCGAGTAGTCACCCGCACCGACGATCCGGTTGTACGCGCCCCAGCCCGCGCCGATCCTGATGCGGGTGGCCAGGCTGTAGCCGGTGCCGTCGCCCCGGTACAGGTACAGGTTGCCGGCGCCGTCACGGGCCAGCAGGTCGCCCTTGCCGTCGCCGCTCAGGTCACCGGGGCCGACGAGCAGGTTGTACACACCCCAGCCGGAGCCGTGGTCGTTGCCCGTGAAGTTGTTGTACAGGCGGTTCTCGAAGATCTGCATCATGACGGGGAAGCCGCTGTCGTCGAGGGACGACGCGAAGGTGAGGTTCGCGCCCGCCCAGACGCCGGAATCGCCGACCTGGTCGCGCGGAGAGAGCAGCCCGTCGTTCATGGCCCCGTACCAGAAGAGCGAGCCCTTGCTGTCCCGGCCGGTGAGGGCGTTCTTGCCGTACGCCGGGATGGTGCCGCCGCCGCCGAACTGGTCGACGCTCCGGAAGGCGCCCTTGTCGGCGATCATCACGCGGGGTGCCATGCGCCCGTTGCCGAGGCCCTGGTAGGCCCACAGCGCGCCGGCCCGGTCGCGCGCGAACAGCTCGGCCGCGCCGTCGCCGTCGAGGTCGTCGACGGCGATCAGCTGGTTGTAGACGGTCCAGCCCTGGCCGACCTCCACCCGCCCCTCGAAGGGGGACGTGGTGGAGCCGGTGGAGCCGTAGAACCACAGCTTGCCGTCGTAGGAGCGGCCGAGCACGTCGCCCTTGCCGTCACCGTCGTTGTCGCCGACGCCCACGAGCTGGTCGTAGATGTTCCAGCCGTTGCCGACCTTCGCCCGCGCGCCGAGCGGCGCGGAGGCGTTCCCGGTGGCGAGGTAGAGGTACAGGTCGCCGTTGTGCTGGCGGCCCATCACGTCCGCGCGCCCGTCGCCGTTCACGTCGCCGGGTGAGAAGACCTTGTTGTAGATCGTCCAACCGCCGCCCTGCCAGCGGTACGTGGCCCAGGTGGGCGACGCGTCGCTGTACATGCGGAGCGTGCCGTACGGCGACAGGACGAGGACCTCGGGCGTGCCGTTGCCGTCCTGGTCGCCGATCGGGACCATGTCCAGGGCGGGCGCGGCGTTGCCGTCGTCGCCGAAGAACTCGCCCCGCTCGGCCGAGGAGGACGGGGCCGTGTACGTGGCGCCGTCCCAGGCGCGGTAGATCAGGTCGCCCTGGCCGTCACCGTCGACGTCGAAGCGGACCGGCGAGACGCCCTCGGCCGTCGCGGCGCGGCCGGCGCGGGCCTTCCCGGCGCCGAGCTGCGACAGATCGGGCTTCGCCGGCTGGGTGAACAGGCGGGTGGGCTGCTCCGCGACGGGGCGGGTGCCCTGGTCGGCGGAGGCGGGAGTCGCCAGCAGCATGCCGGCGGAGAGAGCGAGCGCGGTGCACGCGGCGACCCGGCGCGCGCGCCGGGAGAAAGCGGTACGCAAGAGATCCCCCCCAGGGATCTAGGAAATCGACGGACCGGGCACAGGGGTTCGCGACGCCTCCGCGCGGCGGAAAGCGCGTGCGAAGGGCGAACACCCCCCGGGATGTGGAGGGGAGCATATCTGTGTCGGATGACGCGGGGTCAACGGAATACGGCGGCAACGTGCGTGGCCGACGGCTGCCGGGTGAAGCCCTTGCGGTGGGGCGGCCTTGGGGCGATGTACGGACGTGACGACGCCCCGCACCGGAGAGCCGGTGCGGGGCGCCTTGTCGTGCGGGACGCGGGTGCGTCAGGAGACGGTGTTGTAGATGTTGTAGCCGTGGCCGATCTTGACCCGGGGGGTGAGCGTCGCCTGCGAGGCGCCGCCGTTGTAGCGGTAGAGGTCACCGCCGGCGGTCACGCCGAGCAGCTCGCCCTGGCCGTCGCCGCTGAGGTCACCGGGGGCGACCAGCTTGCTGTACGCGTTCCAGCCGGTGCCGATCTGCACCCGGCCCTTGAACGCGTAGCCGGCCTGACCCGTGCCCGGGTACAGGAACAGCCGGCCGTCCGGGGTGCGGGCCACGATGTCGGCCAGACCGTCGTTGGTGAGGTCGCCCGCACCGACGAGCCGGTCGTAGCCACCCCACCCGGCACCGACCTTGACCCGGCTGTGGAAGCCCGTGCCCGAGGCGGCGGCGCGGTACAGGTAGAGGTTGCCGGCCTTGTCACGGGCCAGCAGGTCGCCGCGGCCGTCGCCGCTCAGGTCGCCGGGACCGAAGACGTGGTTGTAGACGTCCCAGCCGGCGCCGATGTACTCGCCGGCGACCCACAGGCGACCGTCGAAGAGCTCGATGATCTCCGAGTTGCCGTCCCCGTGCACGTCCGAGGCGTGGCCCACGGTCGTCCCGACCCAGCCGCCCGTGTCGCTGATCTGCTGACGGGGCGCGATCTTGGTGCTGAACGTCGACGGGTACCAGAAGAGCGTGCCCTGCCCGTCCCGGGCGATGAAGCCCTCCTTGCCGGAGGTCGGCGCGTTGCCCGCACTGCCGAACTGGGCGACGTTGGCCCATTCGCCGGCCTGGGTGAGCTGTTCGCGCGGGGTGAAGCGGCCGTTGCCGATGCCCTTGTACTGCCACAGCGAGGCGTCCTGGCCGCGGGCCAGCAGATCGCCGAAGCCGTCGCCGTTGAAGTCGTCGATGCCGATGATCTGGTTGTACGTGTTCCAGCCGGTGCCGATCTCCGTACGGGCCTTGAACGGCGCGGAGGTCTTGCCCGTGCTGCCGTAGAAGAAGAGCAGACCGGACGGGGCGCGGGCGATGATGTCGGCCAGGCCGTCACCGTCGTTGTCGCCGACGCCGACCAGCTGGTCGTAGACGCCCCAGCCCGCGCCCACCTTGACGCGCGCCGCGAACGGGGCGGTCGGGTTGCCCGTGGCCCGGTACACGTACAGCTCGCCGTTGGGCTGGCGGGCGAGCAGGTCCGCCCGCCCGTCGCCGTCGATGTCGCCCGGCGAGACCACCTTGTTGTAGATGGTCCAGCCGCCGCCGGACCAGCGGAAGTTGCCGTAGGTGGTCTCGGCGTCCCCGTACAGGGAGAGGGTGCCGGTCTGTGACAGCACGAGGACCTCGGGGCGGCCCGTGCCGTCCCCGTCCTGGTCGCCGATCGGGATGATGTCCTTCGCGAGGGACGACGCGCCGTCGTTGCGGTAGAACTCGGCGCCCTCGGCCGTGGTCGGCAGGGTGAAGACCTTGTTGTTGGCGGCGCGGAAGATGAGGTCGCTCGTGCCGTCGAGGTCGATGTCGAAGCGCAGCCGCTGCGTGCCGGCGGTGGAGGCCGCCGTCCCGGCGCGGGCGGTGTCCTTCGTCGGCAGATTCAGCTGCGCCGGCAGGGTGAACGCCGGCTCGGGCACCTCGGCGACGGGGCGCGGCGAGGCGTCGTCGGCCGAGGCGGGAGTCGCCAGCAGCATGCCGGCGGAGAGAGCGAGAGCCGTGCAGGCCGCGACGCGACGGGCACGGGTGGAGTGCGTGGAACGCGCAGAACGCAAGAGATCCCCCCCAGGGAATCAGAATGATCAACGGATCCGGCGCAGGGGCTCCGCGACGCGTTCGTACGGCAGAAAGCGCGTACGAAGGGCGAACACCCCCCCCGGATGTGGGGGGAGCATACAGCCATCCACCGACAGTGCGCGTCGAATTAGCCGCCCGTTCAGGCCGCACCGCGTCAGCTCTTGCGATGCCCTATCAGCCGCGGCTTCTGCTCCAGGCCGTCGAGACCGTGCCACGCCAGGTTCACCAGGTGCGCCGCGACCTCCGCCTTCTTCGGCTTGCGGACGTCCAGCCACCACTGGCCCGTCAGCGCCACGCTCCCCACCAGCGCCTGCGCGTACAGCGGAGCCAGCTTCGGGTCGAAACCGCGGGCCTTGAACTCCAGGCCCAGGATGTCCTCCACCTGCGTCGCGATGTCGCTGATCAGCGACGCGAACGTGCCCGTCGACTGCGCGACCGGCGAGTCCCGCACCAGGATCCGGAACCCGTCCGTGTACCGCTCGATGTAGTCGAGCAGCGCGAACGCCGCCTGCTCCAGGAGCTCCCGCGGATGGCCCGCCGTCAGCGCCCCCGTCACCATGTCGAGCAGCTGCCGCATCTCCCGGTCGACCACGACCGCGTACAGCCCCTCCTTGCCGCCGAAGTGCTCGTACACCACCGGCTTCGACACCCCGGCCTTGGCCGCGATCTCCTCCACCGACGTGCCCTCGAAGCCCTTCGCGGCGAACAGCGTCCGGCCGATGTCCAGCAGCTGCTCCCGGCGCTCCGCACCCGTCATCCGCACCCGGCGGCCACGCCGGGGCTTGGTCTCGCTGCTTCCGGTACCGCTGGAACCGCCGTCGATCGCCACGTCCTCCATCATGCCGCGTCGACGGGCTCGCCCCGGCGCCGGGCTTCGATCCGGGAGGAGCTCGGCCAGCGCACGTCGGAGGCCCAGCCCAGCAGCTCGAACCAGCGGATCAGCCGCGCGCTGGAGTCGATCTGGCCGCGCAGCACCCCGTGCCGCGCCGACGTCGGGTCCGCGTGGTGCAGGTTGTGCCACGACTCGCCGCACGACAGCACCGCCAGCCACCACACGTTGCCCGAACGGTCGCGGGACTTGAACGGCCGCTTGCCGACCGCGTGACAGATCGAGTTGATCGACCACGTCACGTGGTGCAGCAGCGCGACCCGCACCAGCGAGCCCCAGAAGAACGCCGTGAACGCGCCCCACCACGACATCGTCACCAGACCGCCCACCAGCGGCGGGATCGCCAGGGACAGCATCGTCCAGTAGATGAAGTCACGGGAGATCCGGCGGAGCGCCGGGTCCTTGATCAGGTCCGGAGCGTACTTGGCCTGCGGCGTGCGCTCCTCGTCGAACATCCAGCCGATGTGCGCCCACCACAGGCCCTTCATCAGCGCCGGCACCGTCTCGCCGAACCGCCACGGCGAGTGCGGGTCGCCCTCCGCGTCGGAGAACTTGTGGTGCTTGCGGTGGTCCGCCACCCACCGCACCAGCGGCCCCTCCACCGCGAGCGAGCCCATGATCGCCAGCGCGATCCGCAGCGGCCGCTTCGCCTTGAACGAGCCATGCGTGAAGTACCGGTGGAAACCGATCGTGATGCCGTGGCAGCCGATGTAGTACATCGCCACCAGCAGACCCAGGTCGAGCCAGCTCACGCCCCAGCCCCACGCCAGCGGCACCGCCGCGAGGAGCGCCACGAAGGGCACCGTGATGAACAGCAGCAGCGCGATCTGCTCGACGGATCGCTTCTTGTCCCCGCCCAGCGTGGCGGCGGGCAGATCGGGGTGGTCCTGGCCGGTGGGTTCGAGCACCTCGGGACTGGAGGTCATGGGTGTCCCCTGGGGGGTGAGGGTGAGGGAATGGAGCCGTGGCTACGGGACCGTAACCTACGGCGACGTAAGTATGGCAGCGCCGGGCCGCGCGGCAAGAGGGCACACGAGGGGCTGCGAGGTGTCCAAGGGATGGACACCTATCCTGTGTGCGTCGGACAGCGCGGTCCGCAAGCCTCCAGTACCCCTCCAGATGTGCCCGAACACTGCAAGGAGCCGCACCTGTGAGCAGTGCCGACCAGACCCCCACCGCCAGCGCCGAGCTGCGATCCGACATCCGCCGACTGGGCGATCTGCTCGGCGAGACGCTCGTCCGCCAGGAGGGCCACGACCTCCTCGACCTCGTCGAGAAGGTCCGCCGACTCACCCGTGAGGACGGCGAGGCCGCAGCCGAGCTGCTGGGCGAGACCGACCTGGAGACCGCCACCAAGCTGGTGCGCGCCTTCTCCACCTACTTCCACCTGGCCAACGTCACCGAGCAGGTGCACCGAGGCCGCGAGATGCGCGAGAAGCGCGCCGCCGAGGGCGGCCTGCTCGCCCGCACCGCCGACATGCTCAAGGACGGCGACCCGCAGCACGTCCGCGACACGGTACGGAACCTCAACGTACGGCCCGTCTTCACCGCGCACCCCACCGAAGCCGCCCGCCGCTCCGTCCTCAACAAGCTCCGCCGCATCGCCGCGCTCCTGGAGACCCCGGTCATCGAGGCCGACCGACGCCGCGTCGACCTCCGGCTCGCCGAGAACATCGACCTCATCTGGCAGACCGACGAACTCCGGGTCGTCCGCCCCGAGCCCGCCGACGAGGCCCGCAACGCCATCTACTACCTCGACGAGCTGCACGCCGGCGCCGTCGGCGACGTCCTGGAGGACCTCGCCGCCGAGCTGGAGCGCGTCGGCATCGAGCTGCCCGCCGGCACCCGCCCGCTGACCTTCGGCACCTGGATCGGCGGCGACCGCGACGGCAACCCCAACGTCACCCCCCAGGTCACCTGGGACGTGCTGATCCTCCAGCACGAGCACGGCATCACCGACGCCCTCGAACTCGTCGACTTCCTGCGCGGACTGCTCTCCAACTCCATCCGCTACACCGGCGCCACCGAGGAACTCCTCACCTCGCTCCAGCGCGACCTGGAACGCCTCCCGGAGATCAGCCCCCGCTACAAGCGCCTCAACGCCGAGGAGCCGTACCGCCTCAAGGCCACCTGCATCCGGCAGAAGCTCGTCAACACCCGCGAGCGCCTCGCCCAGGGCACCCCGCACCAGGAAGGCCGCGACTACCTCGGCACCGCCGAGCTGGTCCACGACCTGACCCTCATCCAGACCTCGCTGCGCGAACACCGCGGCGGCCTCTTCGCCGACGGCCGGATGGACCGCACCATCCGGACCCTCTCCGCCTTCGGCCTCCAGCTCGCCACGATGGACGTCCGCGAACACGCCGACGCCCACCACCACGCGCTCGGCCAGCTCTTCGACCGGCTCGGCGAGGAGTCCTGGCGGTACGCGGACATGCCCCGCGACTACCGGCAGAAGCTGCTCGCCAAGGAGCTCCGCTCCCGCCGCCCGCTCGGCCCCACCCCGGCCCCGCTGGACGCCGCCGGCCAGAAGACCCTCGGCGTCTTCGGCACCGTCAAGGAAGCCTTCGAGCGCTTCGGCCCCGAGGTCATCGAGTCCTACATCATCTCGATGTGCCAGGGCGCCGACGACGTCTTCGCCGCCACCGTCCTCGCCCGCGAGGCCGGACTGCTCGACCTGCACGCCGGCTGGGCCAAGATCGGCATCGTGCCGCTCCTGGAGACCACCGACGAGCTCAAGGCCGCCGACGTCATCCTCAACGACATGCTCGCCGACCCCTCCTACCGCCGCCTCGTCTCGCTCCGCGGCGACGTCCAGGAGGTCATGCTCGGCTACTCCGACTCCTCCAAGTTCGGCGGCATCACCACCAGCCAGTGGGAGATCCACCGCGCCCAGCGCCGGCTGCGCGACGTCGCCCACCGCTACGGCGTACGGCTTCGCCTCTTCCACGGCCGCGGCGGCACCGTCGGCCGCGGCGGCGGCCCCTCGCACGACGCGATCCTCGCCCAGCCCTGGGGCACCCTGGAGGGCGAGATCAAGGTGACCGAGCAGGGCGAGGTCATCTCCGACAAGTACCTCATCCCGTCCCTGGCGCGGGAGAACCTCGAACTGACCGTGGCCGCCACGCTCCAGGCCTCCGCCCTGCACACCGCGCCCCGCCAGTCCGACGAGGCCCTCGCCCGCTGGGACGCGGCCATGGACACCGTCTCCGACGCCGCGCACACCGCGTACCGGCGCCTCGTCGAGGACCCCGACCTGCCCTCGTACTTCTTCGCCGCCACCCCCGTCGACCAGCTCGCCGACCTCCACCTCGGCTCCCGGCCCTCCCGCCGCCCCGACTCGGGCGCCGGCCTCGACGGACTGCGCGCCATCCCGTGGGTCTTCGGCTGGACCCAGTCCCGCCAGATCGTCCCCGGCTGGTTCGGCGTCGGCTCCGGCCTCAAGGCCCTGCGCGAGGCCGGACTCGACCCGGTCCTCGGCGAGATGTACGAGCGCTGGCACTTCTTCCGCAACTTCCTCGCCAACGTCGAGATGACGCTCGCCAAGACGGACCTGCGGATCGCCCGCCACTACGTCGACACCCTCGTGCCGGACGAGCTCAAGCACGTCTTCGCCACCATCGAGGAGGAGCACGCGCTCACCGTCGCCGAGGTCCTCAAGATCACCGGCGGGCAGACCCTCCTGGAGGCCAACCCGGTCCTCCAGCAGACCTTCTCCATCCGCGACGCCTACCTGGACCCGATCTCCTACCTCCAGGTCGCCCTGCTCGCCCGCCAGCGGGCCGCCGCCGAGCGCGGCGAGGACCCCGACCCGCTGCTCGCCCGGGCCCTGCTGCTCACGGTGAACGGCGTGGCCGCGGGCCTGCGCAACACCGGCTGAGACCGCCCCGCACACGACGGTGCCCCTGCCGGAATCCGAGGATTCCGGCAGGGGCACCGCGTTGTCACGGGGTTCAGTGCTGCTGGGCCCTGCGGCGGCGCAGCACCAGGACGGAACCGGCACCCGCGAGGGCGACGGCGAGGGCGGCGATGACGCCGACGGGGGCGGAGGAGCCGGTCTCGGCGAGGTCACCGGTGCCGGTTCCCGTGCCACCGGAGGCGGAGGGGGCCGCGCCGGGCGTCTCGGAGCCGCCCGCGGTGCCCGGGGCGGCCGACTCGCTCGGGGTGGCCGACGGGGTCTCGGTGCCCGGCGTCTCCGTGCCGGGCGTCTCGGTCCCGGGCGTCTCCGTGCCAGGGGTCTCCGTGCCGGGCGTCTCGGTGCCCGGAGTCTCGGTCCCCGGCGGGCAGTCGGTCTTGAAGACCTTGTGCTTGGCCGCGCCCTTCTCACCCTCCCAGTTCCAGAACAGCTTGTACTGGCCGTTCGGCAGGGTCATGTCCTCGGTGCGCTCGTGGCCGTCCGCGTCGAGCGTGATGAGGCCGGTCTTGACCGTGGTGCCCTTCTCCAGGTCGTTGGCGGCCCAGGCCTCGATGTGCCAGTTCACCTTCTGGCCGGCGTCGAAGCCGAAGGCGTCGAGGTAGAAGGTGCAGACCTTGGGCTCGTTCTTACGGAGCTCCTCGCCGGTCTTCGCGTCGTGGATCTTCACGGTGCCGTTGTCGCCGTGCTTGCCCGACGCGGAAGCCGCCGGAGCCAGCACGAGGGAGCCCGCGAGGGCCGCGATCAGCGCGCCGACGGGCATGAGGGATCGTCGCATGTGCAGTCGTCCATCTGGGATGAGGGTGGCCGTGGGGGGCGGCAGAGGCGCAGCATAGCGTCAGTTTTCAGCCGCTCGTCACCAGATGGCTGATAACAATCAGAGCGCGAAGAACGTCCCCATCAGCAGCACCGCGCCCGCACCCGCCATCGACCACGCCGTCCGCGTCAGCCGCAACCCGCCCCCGACCAACGGCGCCGCCAGCAGCAGCGCCCCGCCCAGCGGGAGCCACGCGTGCAGACCGCCGCCCCAGCCCGTGCGCACCGCCTCGCTCGTCCCCGGCTTCACCACCACCGGCACCGTCTGCCCGTCGGCGGCCGCCACCGAGCGGTCGATCGTCAGCGTCGTGTGCGTCGACGGCGGACCCGACGTCACGTAACGGCCGCTGCACGTCTCCTCGTTGCAGCCGGTCACCGTCAACGTGCCGTGCTCACGGCCCTTCGACAGCAGGACGTGCTGCGCCGAGCCCCACGAGGACCAGGCTCCCGCGACGAGGAGCAGCAGGGCGACCAGGGCCATGGCGGCGTTACGGGCGTGCGTCATGACCCGCGATCGTACAGTCGTACCGCGAAGAGGTGGAGGTCAGGAGTTGTACACCGACTGCGCCCGCTCCAGACCCTCCGCCACCAGCGACTCGACGGAGTCCGCAGCCCGGTCCACGAACCAGTCGAGGTCCTTGCGCTCCGTGGACGAGAAGTCCTTCAGCACGAAGTCCGCCACCTGCATCCGCCCCGGCGGCCGCCCGATACCGCACCGCACCCGGTGGTACTCCGCGCCCATCGCCTTCGTCATCGACTTCAGACCGTTGTGGCCGTTGTCGCCCCCGCCGATCTTCAGCCGCAGCACGCCGTAGTCGATGTCCAGTTCGTCGTGGATCGCTACGACATGCGCCGTGTCCACCTTGTAGAAATCGCGCAGCGCCGTCACCGGACCGCCCGACAGGTTCATGTACGACATCGGCTTCGCCAGGATCACCCGCCGGTTCTCCGGCCCGGGCGGACCCATCCGGCCCTCCACGACCTGCGCCTGCGCCTTCTGCGCCCGCTTGAACTTCCCGCCGATCCGCTCCGCGAGCAGGTCCACCACCATGAAGCCCACGTTGTGGCGGTTGGCCGCGTACTCCGGCCCGGGGTTGCCGAGGCCGACGATCAGCCAGGGGGCGTTCGCGTCGTCCGTCATGGGGTCTCGTCTCCTCGAATGCGTGCGTGTCCGCGTACCGGCCTGGTGAACAGAAGAAGGCGTGTGAACAGAAGAAGGCGTGTGAACAGAAGAAGGCGCGTGAACAGAAGAAACGGGGTGACGGGCCGCACGGCCCATCACCCCGTCACGTCAGGCAGAGCCTACGGCTCAGGCCTCGGCGCCCTCGGCCGCGGCGGTCTCGCCCTCGGCCTCGGCGGACGGCTCCTCGGCCTGCGCGGCCAGGATCTGGATGGCGACGGCGTCGGCGTCGGTCACCAGCGTGGTGCCCTTGGGCAGCGCGATGTCCTTGGCGAGGATGGAGGCACCGGCCTCCAGGCCCTCGATGGAGACCGTGACGGACTCGGGGATGTGGGTGGCCTCGGCCTCGACGGAGAGCGTGTTCAGCACGTTCTCGACCAGGAAGGTACCCGGGGCCAGGTCGCCCTCGGTCTCGATGACGACCTCGACGGTGACCTTCTCGCCGCGGCGGACGAGGAGCAGGTCGACGTGCTCCAGGAAGCCCTTCAGCGGGTCACGCTGCACGGCCTTCGGGATCGCGAGCTCGTTCTTGCCCTCGAGCTCCAGGGAGAGCAGGACGTTCGGGGTACGCAGGGCGAGCAGCAGCTCGTGGCCCGGCAGGGTGATGTGGACCGGCTCGGTGCCGTGACCGTAGATAACGCCGGGGACCTTGCCCTCGCGGCGGACGCGGCGCGCCGCACCCTTGCCGAACTCGGTACGGGTCTCGGTGGCGAGCTTCACCTCGGACATGTGCACTCCTCGTAAATGGTGACCAGATGTGTCTGTCACCCGGCCACGACTGGCGATGGCCTGCTACGAAGAGCGCGTCGATAACGGACCGCCGTACCACACCGGGTACGGCCTCCCTCGCCGAGCAACTACGGCAGTCTACTCGCCGCCGCCCGCACGACCCAATTGGATCACCAGGGCGCACGCGCGGCACGGGAAAGGCCCGCCTCCCCGGAGGGAAGCGGGCCTCTCGACGATTCCGAGGGGGCTCAGTGCTCCTCGAAGAGGCTCGTCACCGAACCGTCCTCGAACACCTCACGCACCGCACGCGCGATCGTCGGCGCGATCGACAGCACCGTGATCTTGTCCAGCTCCAGGGAGCTCGGCACCGGCAGCGTGTCCGTGAACACGAACTCGCTCACCTTCGAGTTCTTCAGACGATCGGCGGCCGGCCCCGACAGGATGCCGTGCGTGGCCGTCACGATGACGTCCTCCGCGCCGTGCGCGAACAGCGCGTCGGCGGCGGCGCAGATCGTGCCACCCGTGTCCACCATGTCGTCCACCAGGACACAGACACGGCCACGGACGTCACCGACGACCTCGTGGACCGTCACCTGGTTGGCGACGTCCTTGTCGCGGCGCTTGTGCACGATCGCCAGCGGCGCGTCCAGCCGGTCGCACCAGCGGTCCGCCACCCGCACACGACCGGCGTCCGGGGAGACGATCGTCAGCTTCGAGCGGTCCACCTTGTTGCCCACGTAGTCCGCGAGGACCGGCAGCGCCGACAGGTGGTCCACCGGGCCGTCGAAGAAGCCCTGGATCTGGTCCGTGTGCAGGTCGACCGTGAGGATCCGGTGGGCACCCGCGGTCTTCAGCAGATCGGCGACCAGACGGGCCGAGATCGGCTCACGGCCACGGTGCTTCTTGTCCTGACGGGCGTAGCCGTACGACGGGATGATCACGGTGATGCTCCGCGCGGAGGCCCGCTTCAGAGCGTCGATCATGATCAACTGCTCCATGATCCACTTGTTGATCGGAGCCGTGTGGCTCTGGATCAGGAAGCAGTCCGCGCCACGAGCCGACTCCTGGAAGCGGACGTAGATCTCACCGTTCGCGAAGTCGAAAGCCTTGGTCGGCACGAGACCGACACCCAGCTGGTGCGCGACCTCCTCGGCCAGCTCGGGGTGGGCGCGGCCGGAGAAGAGCATCAGCTTCTTCTCGCCGGTCGTCTTGATCCCGGTCACAGCACTGTCTCCTCAGACGTGTTCCCTGGCCGCGAATCCCGCGCTCCCGTGCGCGTGTGCGAGCCAGCCGAATTTGTGTGCACGTATCACGGTACGCCGAGTTCGACGCACCTGTTTCCGGTCAGCTTTCGCCGGCGGGCTCCTCGGTGGCCACCTGAGCGGCCTGCGCGGCAGCGCTGCCGGGCCGCTTCCGGGCGACCCAACCCTCGATATTCCGCTGCTGGCCCCGGGCGACAGCGAGCGCCCCGGCCGGCACGTCCTTGGTGATCACGGACCCGGCGGCGGTGTACGCACCGTCCCCGATGGTGACAGGCGCCACAAACATGTTGTCCGAGCCCGTCTTGCAGTGCGAACCGACCGTCGTGTGGTGCTTCGCCTCACCGTCGTAGTTCACGAAGACGCTCGCCGCGCCGATGTTCGTGTACTCGCCGATCGTGGCGTCGCCCACATAGGAGAGGTGCGGAACCTTCGTCCCCTCGCCGATCGTGGCGTTCTTCATCTCCACGTACGTCCCGGCCTTCGCCTTCGCCCCCAGGTTCGTCCCCGGACGCAGGTACGCGAACGGCCCCACGGAGGCGCCCTCGCCGATCACGGCCGAGTCGGCGACCGTGTTGTCCACCCGGGCGCCCTTGCCGACCCGGGTGTCCTTCAGGCGCGTGTTCGGACCCACCTCGGCGTCCTCACCGATGTGCGTCTCGCCCAGCAGCTGCGTACCGGGGTGCACGACGGCGTCCCGCTCGAAGGTCACCGTCACGTCGACGAACACGGACGACGGGTCGACCACGGTCACGCCGGCGGTCATCGCCCGCTCCAGCAGCCGCTGGTTCAGCAGCGCACGCGCCTCGGCGAGCTGCACCCGGTTGTTGATCCCGAGGATCTCCCGGTGGTCGCCCGCGACGGACGCGCCCACCCGGTGCCCGGCCTCACGGAGGATCGACAGCACGTCGGTGAGGTACTCCTCGCCCTGGCTGTTGTCCGTCCGCACCTTGCCGAGCGCGTCCGCGAGCAGCCCGCCGTCGAACGCGAAGACCCCGGAGTTGATCTCCTTGATGGCGCGCTGCTCGTCGGAGGCGTCCTTGTGCTCCACGATCGCGGTCACGGCGCCCGAGGCGTCGCGGACGATGCGCCCGTAGCCGGTGGAGTCGGGCACCTCGGCGGTCAGCACGGTGACCGCGTTGCCGTCGGCGGCGTGGGTGCCGGCGAGGGCCTTCAGGGTCTCGCCGGAGAGCAGCGGGGTGTCGCCGCACACGACCACGACGGTGCCGTCGGGCGCCTGGCCCAGCTCTTCGAGACCCATGCGGACGGCGTGACCGGTGCCGTTCTGCTCGTACTGGACGGCGGTGCGGGTACCGGCGTACTGCGCGTCGAGATGCGCGGTGACCTGCTCACGGGCGTGCCCGACGACCACGACGAGGTGCTCGGGCTCCAGCTCACGCGCGGCGGACACGACGTGCCCGACGAGGGAACGTCCGGCGATTTCGTGCAGGACCTTGGGGGTCTTCGACTTCATGCGGGTGCCCTCACCCGCTGCGAGGACGACGACGGCGGCCGGGCGGTTGGCGCTCACGGGTATGCCCTTCGGCTTCGGGTGGTGGACACCCGCAGGATACCGGGGGGTACAGGGCCGGATATGAGTGCGGTCCTGACGCGGAACGTCAGGACCGGAACGAAGAAGCTCCCCCGCCAGGACTCGAACCCGGACATAAGGCACCAAAAGCCTCAGTGCTGCCAATTACACCACAGGGGATCATGTCGGCCGAAACCGGACATTCGGTCAGACCGCCGGATCGGCACCCAACACTATGCCGTACCAAGCCCCCTCCATGCGACGGTAGAGGTCGGACGGCTGGGCCGCGGTGTCGGTCACTCGTCGGAAAATGGCTCGCGCCCGCCCGTAGGGTGGTGGGCATGACCGTAACGGGGGCACACCAGGACGCGACGGGCATCACGCCCGGTGGCTGGTGGTGGTGGGGGAGACGGCGCGGTGCGGTGCTCGACATCGGGCTGGCGGTGGTGTCGGCCGCGGAGTGCGGCTTCGAGGGGGTCGCCTTCGCCGACAAGGCGGGGCTGCCGGCGCCCGTGGGGGTGCTGTTCGGGCTGATGGTCGGGTCGGTGCTGCTGGTGCGGCGCCGATGGCCGATCGTCGTCGTCCTGGTCTCGATCGCCGTCACGCCCGCCGAGATGGGCTTCCTGATGGGGATCGTCGGGCTGTACACGCTCGCCGCCTCCGAGGTGCCGCGCCGGATCACGGCCGCGCTCGCCGGTATGTCGACGGTCGCCGTCTTCGTGGTGACGGTCGTGCGGGTGCGTGAGGACGTCGCGCAGGCCGATGTCGGTCAGCCGGATTTCGATCCCAGTGGCTGGTACGTGCCGACGGTCTCGGTCTTCATGACCCTCGGCCTCAACGCGCCGCCGGTGCTGTTCGGCCTCTACATAGGGGCGCGGCGCCGGCTGATGGAGAGTCTGCGGGAGCGTGCGGACAGCTTGGAGCAGGAGCTGTCGCTGCTCGCGGACCGGGCGGAGCAGCGGGCGCAGTGGGCGCGCCAGGAGGAGCGGACGCGGATCGCGCGGGAGATGCACGACGTGGTCGCGCACCGGGTGTCGTTGATGGTGGTGCACGCGGCGGCGCTGCAGGCGGTGGCGTTGAAGGATCCGCAGAAGGCGGTGAAGAACGCGGCGCTGGTCGGTGACATGGGGCGGCAGGCGCTGACGGAGTTGCGGGAGATGTTGGGGGTGCTGCGGGAGGGCGCGACCGGGGCGGTGCCGTCGGCGGGGTCCGGGGGTTCTCCGGGCTCCGCGGGTTCTCCGGGTTCCGCGGTGGCGCCTGTTCCGTTGGCTGCCGTGGGGCGCGCGGCCGCTGCCGCCGCCGAGGCGGCGTCGGAGGACGGGCCGTGTCTGGACGCGCTGGAGGAGTTGGTCGAGCAGTCGCGGCAGGCGGGCGTGGTCGTGGAGCTGACGGTGCTCGGTGAGGCGCGGACGTACGCGGCGGAGGTCGAGCGGACGGCGTACCGGGTGGTGCAGGAGGCGCTGACGAACGTGCACAAGCACGCGGCGGGCGCCAAGGTCGTGATCCGGCTCGCGCATCGCGAGGCGGAGGTCGCGATACAGGTGGAGAACGGTCCGTCGGACGCGGAGGCGGCCGACGCGCACCTGCCGAGCGGGGGCAACGGTCTGGTCGGCATGCGGGAGCGTGTGCTGCGGCTGGGTGGTGTGTTCGTGTCGGGGCCGACGGACGGGGGCGGCTTCCGGGTGTCGGCGGTGCTGCCGGTGGGGGAGCGCGCGGCGTAGCGCCGGCGCGCGTGGCACGGGCTGCCGGGCGGCGGATATCGGATACGGGATATCGGATACGGGATATCGGATACGGGATATCGGATACGGGATATCGGATACGGGATATCGGATACGGGATATTGGATCCGATGTCCTGGATCGTGGATCCGATGTCCGCCGCGCTAGCCCGTCACCAACCGCGTCGGCTGCGCCCCCGTGACCAGGGTCGACAGCGCCGCGTCGATGTCCCGGCCCAGGAACCAGTCGCCGGTGTGGTCGAGGCTGTACACCCGGCCCTCCTGGTCGATCGCGAGGACCGCCTGGTGGTCGCCCTCCTCGCCGAGGGGGGCGATCTCCGTGTCGAGGGCGCGGCCGAGGTCGGAGAGGGTGCGGGCCAGGTGGAGGCCGGCCAGGGGGTCGAAGCGGAGGGCGGCCGGGGCGATCTGGCGGCCGGCGCCGGGTGCCGTGACGTGCAGGCCGCCGAATTCCGCCCATGCCTCGACGGCCGCCGGGAAGACGCTGTGCCGGTGGCCGCCCGGGGAGACGTGGGCGCGCAGGGTGTCGGCCCATTCTTCGGCGACTTTGATGTCCCAGCGGCCGGGCTGCCAGCCGGCCTCGCGGAGGGCGGCGTCGACGTTGACCGGGAAACGGGTGGTGCTCAGGTGGTCGGGCATGGAGGTGCGGTCAGCCGTTCTCGACAGTCGAGGTGGGGTCGACGGTGCGTACGCCGAAGTGGGCGAGCATCGCCGTACAGGAGCGGCAGGGGGCGGCGTAGCTGCCGTGCAGCGGGTCGCCGTCCTCGCGGATGCGGCGTGCGGTGAGTTTGGCGTGCTTGAGCGAGCGGCGCGCCTCGCCGGCGGTGAGGGGTTTGCGCTGGGCGCGCTTGGAGCGGCCGGTCTCGGTGGCGGTGAGGTGGCGGGAGAGCAGGATCGCCTCGGGGCAGCGGCCGGTGAAGCGTTCGCGCTGCCCGCTGGTCAGGGTGTCCAGGAAGTCCTGGACGAGCGGGTGCAGGACGGGCGAGCGGTCGCCGCGGCCCGCGGTGCAGGTGAGGGTCTCGCCGCGCACGGAGAGTGCGGCGCCGACGGTGGGGAGGATGCCGTCGCGGCGGAAGCGCAGTAACGGGGCGCGGGTGGGCTCGGTGCTGCTCCAGTTGAGGCGTGGGTCACCCTGCGTGGGCGTCGGTGCTGCGTACATGGTGCGTTTCTTCCCCTCCTGCAATCCCCCGAGTTGCTGGAACAGAGTGCCAAATGGGACGCCTCATGTGGAAGCGGGGTACTCGAACCGGGCCCCGGTGTGTCGTAACTATCGCCGGTGCGTCATCCGCTCGTGACACTTGGTCACCGGCTGTGGTCGCGGGGTGGGCGGGAGGATCGGGCCGGGTCAGGGGGTTGTGGCACCGCATAGGCTGTGCGGAATCAGCCAGTAGCCAGCGCAGGGGGCAACCGCCATGACGACAGGTCGGCTCGGGCATCACGCCGCGCCACCGAACGCGGCTTACGCCGGGCAGGTCGTGCACTTCCCGGACCCGGTCCGCGCCTCCCGGCACCCTCGCGGGGTGCGGGTGGACGAACACGGCTTTCCGGACTTCTCGCCGTACGCCAGGGCGGCGGCGGAGATCGCCGATCCGCCCGAGGGCTTCGGCGTCGACGAGCTGCGGCTGACGGACTACGTGTCGGCGAACGCGGCGCTCGCCGCGACCGGCCATGAGCTGTGGGACACGATTCCGGCGGTGGCGACCCCGCACGGCTGGACCTGGCACCACGTGGCGGGCAGCCGCCGCATGGAGCTGGTCCCGGTCGAGGTGAAGGCGCTGCTGCGGCACCACGGCGGGGTCGCGACCGCGGCCGTGGACCACGGCAAGCGCGGTACGCGTCCGTTGCAGGAGACCCGGCCGGCCCATGTCGGGCTCCCGAAGGGTCTTGTGTCGGTGTCCGAGCAGCAACTGCTCGGTGTGGAGGAGGACCTGGGGTACCGCCTGCCGGGCGCGTACCGCTCCTTCCTGAAGGCGGCCGGTGGTTGCGCGCCGGTGGGCGCGGCGCTCGACGCGGAGCTGGGGCTGCTGGTCGACCAGCCGTTCTTCACGGTCCGCGACGAGGCGGGGGTCAACGACCTCGTCTACGTCAACAAGTGTCTGCGGGACCACCTGACCAAGGACTATCTGGGCGTCGGTTTCGTCCAGGGCGGGATCCTGGCGGTGAAGGTGAAGGGCGACCGGGTCGGGACGGTGTGGTTCTGCGCGTACGACGACGCGCGCGACGCCGGTGAGGCCGCCGCCGCGTGGAGCGTGGGCGAGCGCGTGGAGCGCCTGCTGCTGCCGTGCGGCGAGGACTTCGACGCGTTCCTGCAGCGGCTGGCGGGTAATCCGCCGGAGCTGGAGACGGTGGCGAACCTGATGGTGGACGGCGGCTTCGCGCGCGCCGTGCCCGTGGTCCCGGTGGGGGAGTGAGCTGGCTGTGGTGACGTTCGCGCAGGCGCAGGAGCGCGCCGAGGAATGGATCAACGGTGACGTGCCGGCGTACCAGCACCGTGAGGTGCGGGTACGCGAGTTCGGTCTTGGCTTCGTCGTCTGGGCGGAGGACCGCGAGGGCGGCCCGATCTCGGACGGCGGCCGCCAGCGGCTGGTCATCGCCCGGGACAGCGGCGAGGCGACGCTGTGGCCGGGGCTGCCGGTGGGCGAGGTGATCCGGCGGTACGAGGAGGAGTACGGCGCCGTCGAGGACGGGGCGGACGCGTCCGCGCCGCCCGCGCCGCCGGAGCGGGTCGACCTGAACGCGACGTCGTTCCTGCTGACCCCGCCGGAGTGGCTGCAGGACGCGGCGGACAAGCTGGGTCTGCCGCCGAAGGGGCCGAACGCGTCGCAGGCGGGCGGGAGTTCGTCGACGCCGGAGGCGACGGGCGACGGTTCGCCGTCTCCCGAGCCGACCCCGGAACGGGAGCCGGAGCGGGCGACCCCGGCCCCGGCGGTGGGTGCGTCCGACGGTCGGTCGGTCGCCTACGAGCCGACGGCCAACGACGGGGTGCCGGCCGAGACGCCCGCCCCGAGCACGCCCGCCCCGAGCACGCCCGCCCCGAGCACGCCCGCCCCGAGCACGCCCGCCCCGAGCACGCCCGCCCCGAGCACGCCCGCCCCGAGCACTCCCGCCCCGAGCACGCCCACTCCGAGCGTTCCGGCGCCGACTGTGTCGGCGCCGAGCAGTCCGTGGGCGGACGCCAACGCGAGTTCGGGCGGTGCGGACGGCTCCGTACCGCTGCCTGCGACGGTCTTCGCGCCGCCGCTCTCGGGTACGGACGACGACGACACGCCGCCACCGGTGGTGGGCGCCGACGCCCCGACCGCCCTGATGGCGGGCGGCAGCGCACTCCCACCGACGGCGATCGCCCAGGCGCTCGACCGGCACGCCCCGCCGCCGGAGGGTGCCGGTCCGGCGCCGGCCGCCGGCCCGGGCGGGTCGCTCGGGTCCGGCGTCCCCGTTCCGCCGCGCGCGCCCGGGGACACGCCCGCTCCGGCGCCCATGCCGCCGCCGGTGCCGGGTCCCTCCGGTGCCGGGGACATCGCGGACGCGGCCACCAGCAAGGCGGAGGTGCCGCCGCGCGGGACGCGGGGCGGTGGGGGCGATCCTCCTCCGCCGCCGCAGGCGCCGGGGGTTCCCGGTGTGCCCGCGGGTGGATACGTACGGACGCAGTTGGTGTCGCGGCTGGGTCCTGACGGGCCCCAGCCGCCCGGGCCTCCGGGGCAGCCGACGCCTCCCGGGCCGCCCACGCCTCCCGGCTCCTCCACGCCTCCGCAGGCCGTGCACCACGCCGCGACCATGCTCGCGCACCCGAACCAGGGCGGGCCCGCCACGCCGCCGCCTCCGCCCGCGCCGCCGGGCATGCCCGGACCGCCCCGCGCCCCGGGCGTGCCGGGTGGGTCCGACGGCGCCGGTGGCGGGGTCGCGCACGCGGCGACGATGCTGGCGCAGCCCGGCCCCGGCGCGATCCCCCCGCCCGGACCGCCCGGCGCCCCTGGTGCCCCGGGTGCTCCCGGTGCTCCCGGGACCCCGCCCGGTGGGGTGCACCACGCGGCGACGATGTTTGCGCAGCCGGGCCCGGGCGGGCCGCCGGCTCCTCCGGGACCGCCCGGACCGCCGCCGAACATGCAGGGCGCGCCGCCCGCGTACGGCTATCCGCAGCAGCCTGGCGGTCAGCCGACCGTCGGCCCCGGCTACCAGGCCGTGCTGCGCTACCGCGCGCCCGACGGTTCCGAGGCGCAGATCATCCGGAGGTCCGCTCCCGGCACCCCGCACCCCGAGTGGCAGATCCTGCACGAGCTGCGCGCCATGAACGTGCCGCCGCAGCAAGTCCTGGAGCTGCACACGGAGTTGGAGTCCTGTGAGCTGCCGGGCGGTTACTGTGCCCGGATGATCCGGGAGACCTGGCCGCAGGCGCGGATCACCAACATCGCGCCGTACGGCAGGGATCACGCGGGCCGCCAGCAGGGTATGCGTCAACTTCTCACCCATCAGGGTGAGTTGCACCAGGTCGCGGACGGCCCGGCCCGGCCGGCGCCGGTACGGGCCCCGCTGCCGCAGGTGCAGCCGGCGACACCGATCCCGCCGGAGGGGATCGCGCAGGAGATGGCGGGCGCCTTCGGCCCCGGTATCTGCCGGTTCGACCAGCGGGCCGTGTCGCGGCAGGGCGTGCCGGAGATCGTCGCGCTGACGCTCGTCTGGGCGGGGCTGCCGGCCGACTTCGGGCCGTTCTTCTGGGCGCAGCCGGCCCAGCCGGTGGTGCCGACGCTCGCGGAGCTCGCGGCGCAGCGGCAGGTCCAGCCGGCGTCGGACGCGGGCTCGTACCTGGTGGTCGGTTCGGACTTCGGACGGGCGCTCTGCGTCCAGTACGGGACCGCGCACATCGTCGCCGTACCGGTCGAGGCCGGTCCGGGGGGTGCGCCGGTGCCGCCGCAGTTCGTGAACAGCGGGCTGCCGGAGTTCGCCCGGTCCATGGCGCTGCTCGGGCGGATGTGGCGGCTGCGCTTCGGGCTCAACCCGGAGCAGGCGGGCCGCTGGACGGTCGACTTCCAGGCGCAGTTGGCGATGCTGGACCCGGCGGCGCTGGCGTCGCCGGAGAACTGGTGGTCGGTGCTCCTGGAGCAGATGTGGGACGGCCTGCTGTAGGTCGTGTGTGACGAAGGGCGCCTGGCGTGAACGACACGCCGGGCGCCTTTTGTCGTGCCTGATGACGCATCCTTGGCATTTGAGGCAGTACGGCCATCACGGAAGGGGCGTCAGGGATGAGTTTCGCCGTCGGACGGGGGCGGGGTTACCGCCCCGAGCAGGTCGACCGTCACCTGGCCGCGCTCTCCGGGGAACGCGACGCGGCGCGGGAGCGGGCGGCCCTGCTGGCGGTGCTCGCGGAGGAGGCGGAGGCGGAGTGGGTGCGGCTGCGGGCGCAGGCCGACGCGCTGGCGCCGCAGCGGTACGAGTCGCTGAGCGAGGGGGCGCGGCAGATCCTCGCGCTGGCGGAGGCCGAGGACGAGCGGCTCGTACGGGCCGCGGAGGCGGAGGCGCAGTCCGCCGCTGAGGAGGCCGAGGAGGCGGCGCGTGCGGCGGGCGAGGCGGCCCGGGCGTACGCGGAGGCGGTCCGTGCGGAGGCGGAGGAGACGGCCCTCGCCGCTCTCGAGGCGGCGGGCGCGGAGTCCGAGGCGCTGCGTGCGGCGGCTCGCGAGGACGCGGCGGAGCGCCGGGCGCAGGCGCGGCAGGCGTTCGAGGACATGGCGCGCAGGGCGTCGGCGCTGCTGGAGTCCCAGCGCGCGGAGCAGGCGGTCGTACGGGAGAAGGCGGAGCACGCGGAGGCGTCCCGGGCCGCCGAGCGGAACGCCCACCACGACGAACTCGCCGGCGCCGCGCAGGCCCGTCTCGCGGAGACCGAACGCGCCCTGGCGAGAACGGAGGAACGCGCCCGCCACGACCAGGAGGACGCGGAGGCCCGCGCGGCGGAACTCCTCGCCGAGGCCCGGGCGCACCGCGAACGGACCGAACGCGCGACGGACCGCGTGCTGCGCGAGCACGAGGAGGCCCGCGACGAGATCCACGCGCACATGGAACACATCCGCGCCTCCCTCGCCACCCTGACGGGCCGCGGCCCGACGGAACAGAGCCCGGAACCCCCGAAGGCACGGGAGGAGCCGGAGGCGGAAGCTGAAGCGGAGGCGGAGGCCGAGTCGTAGGGGTTGGGGGTCAGACCGGCCGGATGTCGTCCCGCTCCTCCGACTGCTCCTGCTGTTCCTTGTGCTCCTTCAGGACCGGGAAGCGGCGTGGGGCGAGGGTCAGGAGGGCCAGGAGGGCGAGGGCTGCCGCGGCGGCCGCGCCCAGGTAGACGTGGTCGACGGCCGCGTCGACCGCGTGGCGGAGGGTGTCGTCGGCGTGGTCCAGGGCGTAGGCGAGGCTGTCCAGGTCGGTGTCGGCGCCCAGGCGGGAGGCGAGGACACCGTTGGCGACGGCGCCGAAGAGGGCGGCGCCGACGCTCTGGCCGACCTGGCGGCAGAAGAGGACGGACGCGGTCGTCGTGCCGCGTTCCTCGTACGGGACGGTCGACTGGACGCCGACGATCAGCGGGAGCTGGAAGAGGCCGAGCGCGCCGCCGAGCAGGAGCATCAGCAGGGCCGGTTGCCAGGGTTCGCCGGGGAAGGGGAGGAAGGGGAAGGCGAGGAGGACGAGCAGGGCGAGGGTGATGCCGATGACCGCGGTGTGGCGGAAGCCGATGCGGTTGTAGAGCCGGTTGGAGAAGGCCGCCGAGATGGGCCAGCTGAGGGTCATCGCGGAGAGGACGAAGCCGGCGGCTATCGGGCCGAGGCCGAGGACGGCCTGGGCGTAGGTGGGCAGGAAGACCGTCGGGGCGACCATCAGCAGGCCGAGTGCGCCGAGGGCCAGGTTGACGGCGGAGATCGTGCGGCGGCGCCAGATCCAGCCGGGGATGATCGGTTCGGCGGCGCGGCGCTCGATGAGAACGGTGGCTCCGGCGAGGGCCAGTGCGCCCGCGAAGAGGCCGAGTGAGGGGGCGGAGAGCCAGGGCCAGGCGACGCCGCCCTGGACGAGAGCGGTCAGCAGGAGCGTTCCGGTCGCGAAGATGGCGACCGCGCCCGCCCAGTCGACGGACACCTTCCGTGAGGATCCGGCGGTCTGCCGCCGGCCCTCCGGTTCGACCAGGTGGCGGGCGATCAGCCAGAGGGCGAGCAGGCCCACCGGCAGGTTGATCAGGAAGATCCAGCGCCAGTCCGCGTACCCGGCGAGGAGGCCGCCGGCCGCCGGGCCCGCCACCGAGGCGGTGGCCCAGACCGAGGAGAGCTTCGCCTGGATCTTCGGACGCTCCTTCAGCGGGTAGAGGTCCGCCGCGATCGTCTGGATCGTGCCCTGGAGCGCGCCGCCGCCCAGGCCCTGGACGATCCGGAAGGCGATCAGCGAGCCCATGTTCCAGGCGAAGGCGCAGAGCAGGGAGCCGATGAGGAAGAGGATCGTTCCGGCGATCAGGACCGGCTTGCGGCCGAAGGTGTCGCAGAGCTTCCCGTACACGGGCAGGGTGACCGTGACGGCGAGCAGGTAGCCGGAGAAGAGCCAGGAGAAGACCGACAGGCCGCCGAGGTCGCCGACGATCTGCGGTACGGCGGTCGAGACGACCGTGCCGTCGAGTGCGGCGAGGGCCATTCCCAGCATCAGCGCCGCGACGACCGGGCCGCGTCCGCGCGGGGTCGTGGTCGGTGCCGCGGCCTGCCGCGCGGTCGTGCGGGACACCCCGCCCTCCATCCGATGGGTCGTACACCTAAATGCGTCGGCCCAGCCTCCCACTCGAACCTCGGGGTGAGAACCCCTAGGGGGCCCTCCCCCATAGAGGGCAGGGGTTGGTCGTCCCGGCGGAGGAGGAGGACGGCCCCGGTCGTCCTTACCTTGGTCTTACGCGGTTCCGGCGAGGGCCCGCACGGTTCCTGGGGAAAACCACAGGGCGAAGAGGGGGCCCCGCACCAGTGAGCGCGTGTCCCGTTCCGTCAAGACTCTGAGGTGGGTCGGACGGGCGTGGGGCGTCGGTCGGGCGTGGTGCGGTGGTCGGGCGTGGTGCGGTGGTCGGGCGTGCGGAGGACGTGCGGCGGACCTGCGGCGCACGTCCTGCGCGCATCCCGCTTCCTTCCCCCCGCCCTTCCCCTCCCTTTCCGTCCCGTACAACTCCCGGCATTCGCCCAGACAGAGGAGACATACCGTGACTTCGGCTGTGACCACCCCCCGCTACGGGGACACCGCAGGGAGTACGGCCGTCGCCGCGCGGGCGCGGCAGGTCGTCAAGGCGTACGGCGCCGGCGAGACGCGGGTCGTCGCCCTCGACCACGTGGACGTGGACATCGCCCGTGGCCAGTTCACCGCCATCATGGGCCCCTCGGGCTCCGGCAAGTCGACCCTGATGCACTGCCTCGCCGGCCTCGACACCGTCACCGGCGGCCAGATCTTCCTGGACGAGACCGAGATCACCGGCCTGAAGGACAAGCGGCTCACCCGACTGCGCCGCGACCGGATCGGCTTCATCTTCCAGGCGTTCAACCTGCTGCCGACGCTCGACGCGCTCGAGAACATCACGCTGCCCATGGACATCGCCGGCCGCAAGCCCGATCAGGCCTGGCTCGACCGGGTCGTCACCACCGTCGGCCTCGCCGACCGGCTCCGGCACCGGCCCACCCAGCTCTCCGGCGGCCAGCAGCAGCGCGTCGCCGTGGCCCGTGCGCTGGCCGCCCGCCCCGAGATCATCTTCGGGGACGAGCCGACCGGCACTCCCGCGCGGGCGCCGAAGTCCTCGGCTTCCTGCGGCAGTCGGTGGACGAACTCGGCCAGACCATCGTGATGGTCACCCACGACCCCGTCGCCGCCTCGTACGCCGACCGCGTCCTCTACCTCGCGGACGGCCGGATCGTGGACGAGATGTACCGGCCCACCGCCGACGCCGTCCTCGACCGGATGAAGGACTTCGACGCCCGGGGGCGCACGTCATGAGCGTCCTCAAGACCTCCCTGCGCAACTTCTTCGCGCACAAGGGCCGCATGGCGCTCTCCGCCGTCGCCGTCCTGCTCTCCGTGGCGTTCGTGTGCGGCACGCTCGTCTTCACGGACACCATGAACACCACCTTCGACAAGCTCTTCTCCTCGACCGCCGCCGACGTCACCGTCAGCCCGAAGGGCGCGGCGACCGACGACGAGGCACCGCCGTCCGGCCGCCCCGAGACCCTGCCGGCCTCGGCCGTCGAGCGGGTCGCCGGTGCCGAGGGCGTGCGGTCCGCCGAGGGCAAGGTCATCTCCCTGAGCGTGACCGTCGCCGACGCGCGGAACAACAACCTCGGGTCCACCACCGGCGCCCCGACCATCGCCGTCAACTGGAGCCCCAGGGAACTGCGTTCCATGGAGATCACCTCCGGGCACGCCCCCCGCGGCCCCACGGAGGCGCTCCTGGACGCCGGTACGGCCGGGAAGCACAAGCTGAGGATCGGCGACGAGCTCCGCACGATCGCCGCGACCGGTGACTTCACCACCCGTATCTCCGGCATCGTCGACTTCAAGGTCACCAACCCCGGTGCCACCGTCGTCTACTTCGACACCGCCACCGCGCAGCGCCAACTCCTCGGCAAGGAAGGGGCGTTCACCAACATCGAGGTGACCGCCGCAGACGGCTTCAGCCACGACCGGGTCAAGAGGAACATCTCGGCGGCGGTGGGCGGCGAGTACAAACTGCTGACCCAGGCCGAGTCCGCCGACGAGGGCCGCAAGGACGTCGAGGGCTTCCTCACCCCGATGAAGTACGCGATGCTCGGCTTCGCCGGGATCGCCCTGCTCGTCGGCATCTTCCTCATCGTCAACACCTTCTCCATGCTGGTCGCCCAGCGCACCCGCGAGATCGGCCTCATGCGGGCCATCGGCGCCAGCCGCCGTCAGGTGAACCGTTCCGTCCTCGTCGAGGCCCTGCTCCTCGGCGTCGTCGGCTCGATCGCGGGCGTCGCGGCCGGTGTCGGGGTCGCCGTCGGGCTGATGGAGCTGATGTCCGCGATGGGCATGGAGCTGTCCACCGGGGACCTGACGGTGAAGTGGACGACCCCGGCGGTCGGCCTCGTCCTCGGCGTCGTCGTCACCGTCCTCGCCGCGTACATCCCGGCCCGCCGGGCCGGCAAGGTCTCCCCGATGGCCGCGCTGCGCGACGCCGGCACCCCGGCCGACGGTCGCGCGGGCCGGGTACGGGGCGGGTTCGGGCTGGCGCTGACGCTGGGCGGCGCGGCCGCGCTGTGGACGTCGACGCGGGCGGCCGAAGCCGGCCCCGGCTCGCTCTGGCTCGGCCTCGGTGTCGTCCTGACCCTGGTCGGCTTCATCGTCGTCGGCCCGCTGCTCGCGGGCGGTGTCGTCCGCGTCCTCGGCGCCCTCGTCCTGCGGGTCTTCGGCCCGGTGGGGCGGATGGCCGAGCGCAACGCGCTGCGCAACCCGCGCCGTACGGGAGCGACCGGCGCCGCCCTGATGATCGGGCTCGCGCTGGTGGCCTGCCTGTCGGTGGTCGGCTCGTCGATGGTCGCCTCGGCGACGGAGGAGCTGGACCGTTCGGTGGGCGCGGACTTCATCGTGCAGTCCGCCAACGGGCAGCCGATCGTGCCGCAGGCCCAGGCCGCCCTGGAGAAGACGCCCGGCCTGACGCACGTCACCGAGTACACCTGGGTCGAGGCCACCATCACCGACCCGAAGGGCAAGGCGGTCAAGAAGGGCCTCGTCGCCGCCGAGCCGTCGTACGCGAGCGATCTGCGGCGCGACACCACGGCCGGTGAGCTGACCGCCGCGTACGGCGCGAACGCGATGTCGGTGGGCACCGACTACGCCGACGAGCACGGAGTGAAGGTCGGCGACGAGCTGACCGTCGCCTTCCACGGCGGCGAGCGCGCGAAGCTGCGGGTCGCGGCGATCACGTCCGACGAGAACAACGTCGACAAGGGCGTGATGTACACCAACATCACCACCGCGGAGCGGTACCTGCCGGCGGACCGGATGCCGCAGAGCGTGATCCTCTTCGCGACGGCCCAGGACGGCAAGGAGACCGAGGCGTACGCGGCGCTGAAGGAGTCGCTCGCCGCCTACCCGCAGTACCGGGTGCAGAACCAGGCCGACTACAAGCAGGACCTGAAGGACCAGGTCGGCCAGCTCCTCAACATCGTCTACGGGCTGCTGGCGCTGGCGATCATCGTCGCCGTCCTCGGCGTCGTGAACACGCTCGCCCTGTCGGTGGTCGAGCGGACCCGGGAGATCGGCCTGATGCGGGCGATCGGGCTCTCGCGCCGCCAGCTGCGCCGGATGATCCGCCTGGAGTCGGTGGTCATCGCCCTCTTCGGCGCCCTGCTGGGCCTCGCCCTCGGCATGGGCTGGGGCACCTCGGCCCAGCAGCTCCTTGCCCTGGAGGGCCTCGGGGTCCTGGAGATCCCCTGGCCGACGATCCTGACGGTCTTCGTCGCCTCGGCCTTCGTGGGCCTCCTCGCGGCCCTGATCCCGGCGTTCCGGGCGGGCCGGATGAACGTCCTGAACGCGATCGCGACGGAGTAGGGGGCGCGGCGGTACGGGCGCGGGTGCGTGCAGTGGGTGCGGGTGCGGGTGCGGGTGCGGGTGCGGGTGCGGGTGCGGATACGGGCGCGGGTTGCGGGTATGGGCGCGCGAACGGGGTACGCCCGCGTGGCGTGCCGTTCGGAAGCGGGTGTCCGTGCGGCGTCGTAGGCTGGGGGAGCCCCCGGCCGTCGTGCCGGGATCCCCCGGCCCGTGTCACGTGTCGGGCTGTTCGCGTTGCCCGCTGCCGCCGTAACCACCGGGATGGAAAGCTCCATGAGCCTGCACGGTCTGCTCGACGTCGTCGTCAAGGACGCCGCACTCGCCGAAGCGGTCAGGGCCGCGTCCGACGGCAACCGCATGCACGTGGACCTGGTCGGGCCGCCCGCCGCCCGCCCCTTCGCCGTCGCCGCGCTCGCGCGCGACGCCGGGCGCACCGTCCTCGCCGTCACCGCGACCGGGCGGGAGGCCGAGGACCTGGCCGCCGCGCTGCGCACCCTCCTGGACCCCGAGACGGTCGTCGACTACCCCTCCTGGGAGACGCTCCCGCACGAGCGGCTCTCGCCCCGCTCCGACACCGTCGGCCGCCGCCTCGCCGTGCTGCGCCGCCTCGCCCACCCGTCGCCCGACGACCCGGCCGCGGGCCCCGTCTCCGTCGTCGTCGCGCCCGTGCGCTCCGTGCTCCAGCCGCAGGTCAAGGGCTTGGGCGACCTGGAGCCCGTGGCCCTGCGCACCGGCCAGACGGCGGACCTGAACGAGATCGTGGAGGGCCTCGCGGCCGCCGCGTACTCCCGTGTCGAGCTGGTCGAGAAGCGCGGCGAGTTCGCGGTCCGCGGCGGCATCCTGGACGTCTTCCCGCCGACCGAGGAGCACCCGCTCCGGATCGAGTTCTGGGGCGACGACGTCGAGGAGATCCGTTACTTCAAGGTCGCCGACCAGCGGTCCCTGGAGGTCGCCGAGCACGGCCTGTGGGCCCCGCCCTGCCGCGAGCTGCTCCTCACGCCCGAGGTGCGCGGGCGGGCCGCCGTCCTCGCCCAGGCGCACCCGGAGCTCGGCGAGCTGCTCGGCAAGATCGCCGACGGGATCGCCGTCGAGGGCATGGAGTCCCTCGCCCCCGTCCTGGTCGACGACATGGAGCTGATGCTCGACGTCATGCCGAAGGGGTCGATGGCCGTCGTCTGCGACCCCGAGCGGGTCCGGACGCGCGCCACCGACCTCGTCGCGACGTCCCAGGAGTTCCTCCAGGCGTCCTGGGCGGCCACCGCCGGTGGCGGCGAGGCGCCGATCGACGTCGGCGCGGCCTCCCTGTGGGGGATCGCTGACGTCCGGGACCGGGCGCGCGAGCTCGGCATGATGTGGTGGTCGGTCTCCCCGTTCGCCGCCGACGAGACCGTCGACGCGGACACCGTCAAGCTCGGCATGCACGCCCCGGAGACGTACCGCGGCGACACCGCCCGCGCGCTCGCGGACACCAAGGGCTGGCTGGCCGACGGCTGGCGCACGGTCTACGTCACCGAGGCGCACGGCCCGGCGGCCCGCACGGTCGAGGTCCTCGGCGGCGAGGGCATCGCGGCCCGCCTCGACGCGGACCTGACGGAGATCTCCCCGTCCGTCGTCCACGTGGCGACCGGCTCCATCGACTACGGCTTCGTCGACCCGGGGCTCAAGCTCGCCGTCCTCACCGAGACCGACCTGTCCGGCCAGAAGGCGGCCGGCAAGGACGGCCAGCGGATGCCGGCCAAGCGACGCAAGACGATCGACCCGCTGACCCTGGAGGTCGGCGACTACATCGTGCACGAGCAGCACGGCGTCGGACGGTACGTCGAGATGGTCCAGCGGACGGTGCAGGGCGCCACCCGCGAGTACCTCCTCGTCGAGTACGCCCCCGCCAAGCGCGGCCAGCCCGGCGACCGGCTCTACATCCCGACCGACCAGCTGGAGCAGGTCACCAAGTACGTCGGCGGCGAGGCGCCCACGCTGCACCGGCTCGGCGGCGCGGACTGGACGAAGACGAAGGCGCGCGCGAAGAAGGCCGTCAAGGAGATCGCCGCCGACCTGATCAAGCTGTACTCGGCGCGGATGGCGGCGCCCGGCCACGCCTTCGGCCCCGACACCCCCTGGCAGCGCGAGCTGGAGGACGCCTTCCCGTACGTGGAGACGCCCGACCAGCTGTCCACCATCGCCGAGGTGAAGGAGGACATGGAGAAGACGGTCCCGATGGACCGCCTGATCTGCGGCGACGTCGGCTACGGCAAGACGGAGATCGCGGTCCGCGCCGCCTTCAAGGCCGTCCAGGACGGCAAGCAGGTCGCCGTCCTCGTACCGACCACGCTGCTCGTGCAGCAGCACTTCGGCACGTTCTCGGAGCGGTACTCGCAGTTCCCCGTCGTCACCCGCGCGCTCTCCCGCTTCCAGACGGAGACCGAGTCGAAGGCGACGCTGGAGGGGCTGCGGGACGGCTCGGTCGACATCGTCATCGGCACGCACCGGCTGTTCTCCTCCGAGACCAAGTTCAAGGACCTGGGCCTGGTCATCGTCGACGAGGAGCAGCGCTTCGGCGTCGAGCACAAGGAGCAGCTGAAGAAGCTCCGCGCCAACGTCGACGTCCTGACGATGTCCGCGACCCCCATCCCCCGTACGCTCGAGATGGCCGTGACCGGCATCCGCGAGATGTCCACGATCACCACCCCGCCGGAGGAGCGGCACCCGGTCCTCACCTTCGTCGGGCCGTACGAGGAGAAGCAGATCGGCGCGGCCATCCGCCGCGAACTGCTGCGCGAGGGCCAGGTCTTCTACATCCACAACCGCGTCGAGTCGATCGACCGGGCGGCGGCGCGGCTGCGGGACATCGTCCCGGAGGCGCGGATCGCGACCGCGCACGGTCAGATGTCGGAGTCGGCGCTGGAGCAGGTCGTGGTCGACTTCTGGGAGAAGAAGTTCGACGTCCTCGTCTCCACGACGATCGTCGAGTCCGGCATCGACATCTCCAACGCCAACACCCTGATCGTGGAGCGCGGCGACAACTTCGGCCTGTCGCAGCTGCACCAGCTGCGCGGCCGGGTGGGCCGTGGCCGTGAGCGCGGCTACGCGTACTTCCTGTACCCGCCGGAGAAGCCGCTGACGGAGACCGCGCACGAGCGGCTCGCGACGATCGCCCAGCACACCGAGATGGGCGCGGGCATGTACGTGGCGATGAAGGACCTGGAGATCCGCGGCGCGGGCAACCTGCTCGGCGGCGAGCAGTCCGGTCACATCGCGGGCGTCGGCTTCGACCTGTACGTACGGATGGTGGGCGAGGCGGTCGCCGACTACCGCGCCTCCCTGGACGGCGGGGTCGAGGAGGAGCCGCCGCTGGAGGTCAAGATCGAGCTGCCGGTCGACGCGCACGTCCCGCACGACTACGCGCCGGGCGAGCGGCTGCGCCTCCAGGCGTACCGCGCGATCGCCTCCGCCAACACGGAGGAGGACATCACGGCGGTACGGGAGGAGCTCACCGACCGCTACGGCAAGCTGCCCGAGCCGGTCGAGAACCTGCTGCTGGTCGCCGGCCTGCGCATGCTGGCGCGCGCCTGCGGTGTCGGCGAGATCGTCCTCCAGGGCCCGAACATCCGCTTCGCGCCGGTGGAGTTGCGCGAGTCGCAGGAGCTGCGCCTGAAGCGGCTCCACCCGCGCACGGTCATCAAGCCGGCTGTCCACCAGATCCTGGTCCCGCGTCCGACGAGCGGGAAGATCGGCGGGAAGCCGGTGGTGGGACGCGAACTGCTGGCGTGGACGGGCGAGTTCCTGACGACGATCCTGGGGTAGCGGAGGGGACGGAGCGGGTGGAACGGGGAGGGGCCGGCGCCGCAGGGGGAGGGGCCCGGTCGGCTGGGAGCGGCCGCCTCTTCGCGCCGCCCTGTTTCCCGCTGCCCCTCTTCGCGCCGGCCCGCTGCTCACAGCGCGTCGAGGTCCAGAACCTCCGCCATCGCCCGGTATCCGGCGTCACCGGGGTGCAGGTGGTCGCCCGAGTCGTACGCGGGCAGGAGGCGGTCCGGGTCGGCCGGGTCGGCGACGGCGTGGTCGAAGTCGGCGACGGCGTCGTACGCGCCCGAGGTGCGGACCCAGTGGTTGAAGGCGTCCCGCTTGGCCTCGACGGCCGGGTCGTCGTAGAAGGAGCCGCCGACGGGGGTCAGGGTCGCGCCGACGACCTTGATGCCCCGGGCGTGGGCCTGTCGGATCAGCTCGCGGTGGCCCGCGACGAGACGCTCGACGGAGACCTCGGGGGTGGGGTCGGCGATGCCGTTGGGGAGGCTGCCGCCGAAGTCGTTGATGCCTTCGAGGAGGATGACCGTGCGGACGTCCGGCTCGGTCAGGACGTCCTTCTTGAACCGTTCGATGCCCTTCTCGCCCGCCCAGACCGTGTCGTTGGTGACCTGGTTGCCGCCGATGCCGTGATTGAGGACGGCGCGTGGCCTTCCGGCGGCGGCGAAGCGCTCGGCCAGCTCGTCGGGGTAGCGGTTGTCCGCGTCGAGGCCGGCGCCGGAGCCGTCGGTGATCGAGTCCCCGAAGGCCACGACGGTGTCCCTGCGCGGGGCCTGCCCGCCGGTCACCTCGACGCCGGAGAGGTAGTACCAGGAAGTGCTGGTCTCCTTGAAGGCCGTCCCCTCCAGGTCGGAGCGGTGATCGCCGTCGGCGCGGTAGCTGGTGGCGGCGGCGAAGGAGTGGAAGGTGGCCGGACCGGTGGGCGTGGCCAGGTGGAGGGTGACCGTCACCGACTCCAGCGCCCGCAGCGTGAAGGGAACGGCGTCGCTGTGCGCCGTGCCGCCGGCCGGGATCGTCACCGAGGGGCCCGCCGCGAAGGCCAGCTGCCGGACCGAACCGGCCCTGACGGCGGCGCCCTTGGCGGTGCGGGCGACGGTCGCGCCGGTGATCCGCAGCGGGGTGGCGCCGTAACGGTTGGAGAGTTCGATGCGGGCCGTGGTGCCGCCGGTGGTGACCCGGACGACCTGGCGCACGGTGTGGTTCGCGAACCCCTGTTCGGACCAGTTGGCGCCGAAGGGCGCGGTCGGGGCCTGCGGGGAGGCGGCCCAGGCGCCGCGCCACGGCCCGTCGTCGTAGCGGTGCTCCGACGCGACGGAGCTGCCGGCGGGGAGGGTGACCAGGGCGACCGTCGTCAGGGCGGCAACGATCGTGCGCCGCGGAGACGTGGTGGGCGTGGCCGTGGGCCGGGTCGTGATCGTCATGGGAGCAGTCAATCGGACGGAGCCCGTGGTTGTTCCGCGCGTGGTGCGGGCGGGGGCGTCGTGTCGGGCGCGAACAGCAGGCCGGCCAGCGTGCGGAAGACCTCCTCGGGGTCCCGGTCGCCGACCGGCCCCGCCAGGTTGTGGCCGAGCAGCAGCGTCGCGAAGCCGTGGGCGAGCGACCAGGCCGCGACGCCCGCCAGCCGCGGGTCGGGCCCCCGGCCGCCGGCGGGCACGGAGGTGACCCCCGCGCGGAGGCGGTCCCCGGCCCGTTCCTTGGCGGCGAGCAGCTCCGGGTCGTCGGGCCGGTGCAGGTCCGGCTGGAACATCACCTGGAAGTGCGCCGGGTGTTCGGTGGCGAAGCGTACGTAACGCACCCCCGCGTCCTTCAGGTCCTCCGCCTCGCCGAGCGCCTCCGCGAGCAGGTCGAAGCCCTCGGCGGCGACGGCGGTCAGGAGACCGGCGCGGTCCTTGAAGTGATGGGCCGGCGCCGCGTGGGAGACGCCCGCGCGGCGCGCGAGGTCGCGCAGGCTCAGCGCGGACGGGCCGTCGGTGGCGATGACGTCGACGGCGGCGGTGAGGACCGCCTGCCGCAGGTCGCCGTGGTGATAGGTGCGCCCACTGCTCATGGGCAGCAGCCTACGCCGAATCTAGGCATTGACAAGTTCGTGGGTCGAGAGCAATCTAGTCGGCGTCAAGATGAGCATCGGCGAAGGAGGCGGAGATGAGCGCGGACATGAGCGCGGGGACGAGCGTGGGCGTGAGCGTGGAGGCCCCGGGAACCGTGGAGCCCGGCCGTGTACGGCAGATGTGGCACCTGATCGAGCCCCTGCACGCCCTCGTCCACTACGCCCCCGAGGCCTTCGACGAGGCCCGCGCGCTCGGCTACGACGTCACGGGGCGCTGGCCCTCGTACTTCGCCTGGCGCGCGGCGCCCCTCGGGACGGCCGGGGCCGAGCGGATCGCCTCGGCGTTCTACAGCTTCAGCCCGGAGATGGTGGCCCGGTACGTGCCCGGGATCTGGCGGACGGCCACCCCCGCCGACGTCCTCGCCGCCCGGCTGCGCGCCGTCGACCGCACCTACCGCTCGGTGCTCGGCGAGACGGAGGCCGGCGGTGGCGACGGGGGTGGGGGTGGCGGGATCGGGGGCGACTGGGCTGGGGGCAAGGGCGCGGCCCTCGGCGATCCGGCCGTCGATGACCCGGCCGTCGGCGATCCGGCCGTCGACGACCCGGCCGGAGGCGACCGGGCCGGGGGTGGCGGGCGCCGTCCTGGTCCGGGGTTCGTCGGGGGTGCGGGGATCGCCGAGGCCGCCGGGCTCGCGCGGCGCGCCGCCGAGGCCGCCGTGACGGCCGGGCGCCCGCTCGCCGCCGCCCATGCCGAGCTGCCCTGGCCCGACGCTCCGCACCTGGTCCTCTGGCACGCCGCGACGATCCTGCGCGAGCACCGTGGCGACGGCCATCTCGCGGCGCTCCTCGCCGCCGGGCTCGACCCGGTCGAGTCCCTGGTCTCCTTCGCGGCCGTCGGGGCGGCCTCCGAGGCGACCTTCGCCAGTCGTGGCTGGAGCGCGGCCGACTGGTCCGCCGCCCGCGCCCGGCTGGTCGCCCGAGGCCTCCTCGACGCCGGTGACGGCGCGGCCACCGAGGCCGGCCGCGCCCTGCGGGCGGAGGTGGAACGGCGTACGGACGAACTGGCCGCCGGCCCCTGGGTGGCCCTCGGCCCCGAGTCCACGGCCCGCCTCGCCGAACTCCTCGGCGAGCCCTGGCTCGCCGCGCTCGCCTCGGGTCTGCTGCCGGCCGAGAACACCCTGGGCATCGGCAAGGTCTGAGGGCGAACGAACGCACAAGGTCTGAGGGCGAACGAACGCACACGGCCAGGGTCTGAGGGCGAACGAACGCACACGGCCAGGGTCTGAGGGCGAACGAACGCACACAGCTTCGGCCGTGGGCTGCGCGCACGGCGCATCCCACGGCCGAAGGTGTACGGCGGAGTCGTCAGGGTGTCGGGGGCTGGTCCTGTCCCCGCTGCTTGTCGAGGTACTCCTGCGCCTTCTGCTGACCCTGGTCGACCTTGTCGGCGTGCTTGCCGCCGGTCTTCCGGTCGATCATGTCGCCGCCGCGTTCGACGCCCTGCTGGGCCTTGTCGGGGTGCTGGCCCATCATGCCCTTGAGCTTGTCCATGATCCCCATGATGTGAGCGACTCCTTTGAAAGGGGATAAACCGCTCATTCGACGCTACGCGACACCCGGTGTTTCCGCGCGCCGACGGCTTGAAGGTCTGGCCACGAGAGCCCTGGCTAGGATCCCCGCGTGCCCAGCTACCGCAGGACCTCCGCCCTCGCCGCCGCGCTCGCGGCCACCGTCCTCATAACCTCCGGCTGTACGACGGTCCCTGACGGCTCCACGCCCGAGGGCGCCCCCGGCGCGCGCGGCTCCGCGCTGGTCGCCGTGGACGCGCTCACGGTGAAGGGCCGGGCGCCCAGGACCGGTTACGAACGGGAGCAGTTCGGCCGCTCCTGGGTGGACGTCGACGGCAACGGGTGCGGGACCCGCGACGACATCCTCAAACGCGACCTCGCGGACGTCCGCTTCCAGGACGGCCGCTGCGAGGTCGCCTCCGGCGTCCTCGCCCACGACCCGTACACCGGGAACCGCGTCGACTACGTCCGGGGCCGCAGCAAGGTCGACATCGACCATGTCGTCGCGCTCTCCGACGCGTGGCAGAAGGGCGCGCAGAAGTGGGACGCGGAGAAGCGGCGCCGCTTCGCCAACGACCCGCTCAACCTGCTCGCCGTCGAGGCGTCCGCCAACCGCCGCAAGTCAGACGGCGACGCGGCGACCTGGCTGCCGCCCAACAAGGAGTACCGCTGTACGTACGTGGCGGCGCAGGTCGCGGTGAAGAAGAAGTACGGGGTCTGGGTCACCCGGGGCGAGCAGGACGCGATGAGGAAGGTCCTCGGCCGCTGCCCGGACCAGCGGCTGCCGTAGTCCCGGGGCGTCGGGCGTCGGGCGTCGGGCGTCGGGCGACGGGTGTCGGGCGACGGGCGCCGGGCCGACGGGCGTCGGGCCGACGGGGCGTCGGGCCGACGGGGCGTCGGTAAATCGTTTCCGCGTCGCCGCGAACGACCGTTAGCCTCCGCCGCATGGATCTTGAGATCACCACCCTCGCCGAGCGCCCGGAACTCCAGGGCGCGATGTGGGCGATGAAGGACCTCTGGCCGGAGTTCACGGTCAACGACCCGGTGGGCTGGTCCCACTACGGCCGGATCGTGGCCGAACTGCCGGAGTACGTCCTCGTCGCCACCGACGCCGAGGGTACGGTCGTCGCCCGCGCGCTCAGCGTGCCCTTCGCGCTTCGCGTCGAGGGGCGTGGCGAACTGCCCGCCACCGGCTGGGACCAGGTGCTGATGTGGGCGTTCTCCGACCGTCGGCACGGGCGCGTCCCCGACACCGTGAGCGCGATCGAGGTCACCGTCGACACGAGCGTGCTCGGCCGGGGGCTCTCGGCGAGGATGCTCGGCGCGATGCGGGACAACGCCCGCCGTCGGGGCTTCTCGGAGGTCGTCGCCCCGGTGCGCCCCAACGGCAAGCACCTGGAGGCCGCGTCCTCCATCCACGAGTACGCCTTCCGTACGCGGGAGTCGGACGGGCTGCCCGAGGACCCCTGGCTGCGCGTCCACGTCCGGGCGGGCGGTGCGGTGGAGGCGGTCTGCCCGGCGTCGATGACCGTCGCGGCCTCGGTGGAGCAGTGGCGCGCCTGGACCGGGTTGCCCTTCGACACGGACGGGCCGGTGGAGGTCCCCGGCGCTCTGGTCCCCGTGCACTGCGAGGTCTCGCGCGGCTACGCGGTCTACGTCGAGCCGAACATATGGGTCCGCCACCGCCTGTGAACCACTCCGGCGCCAATTCCACGTGCGGAGGGTGTGAGGGCCGCCCCCCTCCGGCGGCCCTCACACCCTTGCCCGTCCGCGCGCTCGCGGGGGTCAGCCGGTCTTCTTCTCGTCGACGACGTCCTTGGCCGCGGGCACCTTCGCCACGACCGGCTTGCCGTAGTCGGTGAACGTCATCGTCCCCGGCTCCTCGCCGCCCGCCGCCACGACCTTGAGGATGACCGGCTCGCCCTCCGTCGCCACGTAGACCGTCGTCGTCTCGCCGCCGGACTTCTGGGTGAGCGTCAGCGCCTTCTTGCCGCCGACGGTGGTCTCCTTGCCCTTGACCGAGAAGTTGATCCCCTGCTCGAACTCGGCCAGCAGCGCCTTGAGGTCGCACAGTTCGAGGTTGTCCTTGGCGTCCGGGTCGGTCACCGGCGTCTTCACCCAGCGGCCCTTGAGCTCCTTGAGGATCGCCTCCTGGACCTCGGCCGGCTCGCCCTCCGCCTGCGCCCGCAGGAACGCCTCGTCGAAGCGGAGGTAGACGTCCTTGTCGTCGGCCTTGATCAGCTCGGCCGTGCCCGTCGCGCCGACCGTCAGGGTGCCGGCGCACTTTCCGGTGGTGTCCATCGCCAGGTAGGCCTTCATCGGCCCGTCGGTCGTCTTGGTGGCGAGGTCGAGGGTCAGGGAGTCGGCCTTCTTCGTCGCGGCGATCGCCTTGTTGACGATCTGCGGTCCGCTCAGGTCCCCGAAGGGCCCGGAGGCCTTGGCGTCGCCGGACAGCGGGCCGCAGGCGGTCGCCCCGAGCGCCACGGCGGCGCAGAGGACGGCGGTGAGGGTGGCGGCGAGTGGGCGGCGGGGGAGCGGGCGGCGGGCGGCAGACATCGTGGGTTCTCCGGGGGTGGGAGGGCGGGCGGTGCGGGGTGTACGGGTGTGGGTGCTGGTGCTGGTGCTGGTGCTGGTGCTGGTGCTGGTGCGGGTGCGGGTGCGGGTGCTGGTGTGGGGCGTACGGGTGTGGGTGCGGGGCCTGCGGCGTCGTGCGGGAGGGGTGGCCGGGCCGGCCGGGGGAGCCGGTCCCGGGGGAGGGAGGCCGACCGGGGGAGCCGGTCCGGGTAGGGGAGTCAGTCCCGGGTCGGAGGAGGAAGTCGGGTCGGGAAGGGGCGGCGTCAGCCGACCTTCAGCTCCCACTGGGAGGCGTTGTGCTCCAGGCCCGGGCTGACCTCGACCGTCAGGTTCTTCGCGTCCTTCGGGGCGTCGAAGGCGTAGACGACCGTGGACTTCTTGCCGGGCAGGATCGTGCCGCTGAAGCCGGTGCCGACCTTGTCGTCGAAGATCTGCTCGGCGGTCACGCCGTCCTGGCCCGCGCGGGCGTCCAGCGTGACCAGCGCGGCGTCGAACTTCTCCTTGCCGCCGTTCTCGATGACCACGGTGACCTGGTACGCCTTGTTGCCCTCGGTGTGGCCGGCCGCGTACTCGCTGGGCTTGTACGCCGTCGCCTCGGAGACCGTGACCTTCAGCTCGTCGTCGTAGACGGAGGTGTCACCGGCCGCGAGGCCCTTGCCCACGTCGCCCTTGGCGCCCGCGCCGTCCTTGGACGCGCCACCCTTGCCCGCGTCGCCCGTGGACGCGCTCGACGGGTCCTTCGGGGCGGAATCCTCGACGGCCTTGTTGATCTCGTCGACCGCGTCACTGACGGCCGTGAACGTGATCACCGCGCCGACCACCGAGAGGATCAGGGCCGCGAGGCCGAGGACCGCGCCCGTCGTCGTCACGCCCTTGTTGTCGGCCTCGTGGCGCTTCACGCGGCCCCGGCCCACCAGGCCCAGGATCAGGGCGATCACGCCGAGGATGCCGGCCAGCCAGAACAGGAGCGGGATGAGCCCGGAGACCGTACCGATGATGCCGAGGATCAGCGCCGCGGTGCCGAGTCCGTTACGCATGGCCACCTGCGGCGCCTGCGGGATCTGGGTGTCGTACGACATGAGTGTCCTCCCGGACTGACGTGTCGGTGGTGAGCGGTGCCCCGCCGGAATTCCGTGGAACGATGACTCAATAAGAGCAGAGCCTGTGAACCGAGTCAACATGGTTCACACGTTCTTGGTCGACTCACGCTGTGAAGCGGTGGCTCTTGCGCGCATCGGTAAGATCTGGGCTCACACCACGGGACGAGCGGGAAAACGCACAGGAGGCGCCAGGTGCCGGAGCACGCAGCAGAGGTGACCGCCGCCGGGATCGCCCGGCTCGCCGGGGTCGGGCGGGCCGCCGTGAGCAACTGGCGGCGCCGGCACGCCGACTTCCCGCGGCCCGTGGGCGGCACGGAGACCAGCCCCTCCTTCGCCCTCGCCGACGTCGAACGCTGGCTGCGCGCCCAGGGCAAGCTGGCCGAGGTCCCGCTGCGCGAGCGCGTCTGGCAGCAGGTCGCCGGCCATCCGGCGGGCGCCGTCACCGCGCTCGCCCACGCCGGCTGCGTCCTGCTGCTCGTCCGGGACCGGTCCAGCGCCTGGCCGAAGCTCGCCGCCGTCTCCGACGAACGGCTCGCCGAGACCCTGCCGGTCGCCCTGGAGGAGGTCCTCACCGAACGCCTCGGCGTCGAGCGGGCCGTCCGTACCCCCACCCCGGGCGAACTGGCACCCTCCGTGCCGCTGGCGCGCGGGGCCGCCGACCTCGCCGCCGAGACCGGTGCCCGTCAGGCCTTCGAGTTCCTGCTCGGCCGGCACCTCGACGCCAACCCGCGCCAGTACACGCTGACCCCGCCCGGCCCGGCCGCCCTGATGGCCGCCCTCGCCGCCCCCGCCGCCGGGCCCCGCCCCACCGTCCTCGACCCGGCCTCCGGCACCGGCACGCTGCTCCGCGCCGTCCAGCACCCCGGCGCGCTGCACGGCCAGGACACCGACCCCGACCTCGCGGCGCTCACCGCCCTGCGCCTCGCGCTCGCCTCCGACGCCGACATCCGCGTCCGGACCGGCGACAGCCTGCGCGCCGACGCCTTCCCGCACCTCACGGCCGACAGCGTGCTCTGCCACCCGCCGTTCAACGAGCGCAACTGGGGCCACGACGAACTGGCCTACGACCCGCGCTGGGAGTACGGCTTCCCGGCCCGTACGGAGTCCGAACTGGCCTGGGTCCAGCACGCCCTGGCCCGGCTCCGCCCCGGCGGCACCGCCGTCCTCCTCATGCCGCCCGCCGCCGCCTCCCGCCGCTCCGGCCGCCGTATCCGCGCCGACCTCCTGCGCAGGGGCGCCCTGCGGGCCGTGGTCGCCCTGCCCGCCGGCGCCGCCCCGCCGTACGGCATCCCGCTCCACCTCTGGGTGCTGCGCAAGCCGGCCGCCGGCGTCACCCCCTCACCGGAGCTGCTGCTCGTCGACACCACCGGCGACCACACCGGCGCGGCGGGCCGCGACAAGCTCGACTGGCAGGCCGTCCAGACCGCCGTACTGGACGCCTGGCTGCCGTTCGACCGGCACGGCACGGTCGCCGAGACCCCCGGCGCGAGCCGCGCCGTGCCCGTCATCGAACTCCTCGACGACGACGTCGACCTGGCGCCCGCACGCCATCTGCCACCCCCCGCGGCGGGCGGCGGCGCGGCCGAACTCCTCGCCGTGCGCGAGCGGCTGGCCGAGACCCTCGGCCGTACCGTCGCGCTCACCCCGCCGCCCGCCCTGCCCGCGGACGCCGCCCCCGACCCGGCGGCCGCCGCCCGGCTCACCGGTGTCACCGTCGGTGAACTGGCCCGCACCGGCGCGCTCGAACTGCGCGCGGGTGGCGCCGGTACGACCTCCTTCACCGGCGCCCCGGTGCGGGTCCTCACGGAGAACGACGTCTTCGCCGCCCAGCCGCCCTCCGGCGCCCTGCCCGACGGCGCCCCCGAGGAGCCCGTCCTGCTCGTCCAGGGCGACGTCGTCGTCCCCGTCCTCGGCGGCGGCTCCCTGGCCCGGGTCGTCGACACCGCCACCGCGGGCGCCGCCCTCGGCCGCAACCTCCAGCTCCTGCGCCCCGACCCGGCCGCCCTCGACCCCTGGTTCCTCGCGGGCTTCCTGCGCGGCACCGCCAACACCCGCCAGGCCAGCAGCTACGCCTCGACCGCGACCCGGCTCGACGTCCGCCGCCTCCAACTGCCCCGCCTGCCGCTCACCGAACAACAGCGGTACGGCGAACGCTTCCGCGCCCTGGCCGAGTTCGAGGGCGCCCTGCGCCTCGCGGCCCGACTCGGCGAGCAGCTCGTCCAGGGGCTGTACGACGGCCTCGCGGACGGCACGGTGGCGCCCTGACGGAACCGGTCCGGCAACGGTTCGGTACAACCCTGAGGCCCTTGTCCGTGTCGGTGTATACGCTCGTCCCCGCAACCGATCGCACGATCGCAGCGCCACCACCTCAGTGCCCAGGAGCAGGAATGTACGGCCACGGCTTTGTGCCTCCGCCCTCACCGCGTGCCGTCCCGGCGTCGGTGATCGTGCTCCGCGTGCTGTTCGCGCTGCTGCCGCTGCTCAGCATCGGCTTCCTGACCTGGGGAACGATGATCCGGCTCGCCGTCGTGACCAGGCGCGCGCGGGACTGGGTGCTGTGCGGGGTCTCCGCCGCGGTCATGATCACCGGCATGATCCTGCTGCCTGACGACGTGGAGACCACGCAGGCGGACATCGCGATGGGCCTGATCCTGCTCAACGCGGTCGCGTTCACCGTGTACTTCCTGGTCGTCGACATCAAGCACGACCGGATCCGCCTCGGCGGGGCCGTCGGGCAGGGTCCGGCCGCTCCGTACAACCCGTACGCGGCGACGGTCCCGCGCCACCAGTCCGGTCACGTCTCCCCGGCGCAGGCCCACCCGCACCCTCACCCGCAGCCGCACTCTCACCCTCAGCCGATTCCGGCCCAGCCGGTGGTCCCGCCGCAGCCGCCCGCGCAGCCGACCCCCGCCAACCCCCGGATCGACCAGGTCCGCGCCGAGCTGGACGAGCTCAGCAACCTCCTCCGTAAGGACGAGGGGAAGTGAACGGACGCGTCATCGGCGGCCGGTACGAACTCTCCACGGTCATCGGCCAGGGCGGCATGGGCCAGGTCTGGACGGCGTACGACGGACGGCTCGACCGCCGCGTCGCCGTCAAGCTGCTCCGCCCCGCGACCATGACCGGCCCCGCGACCGCCGCCGAGGAGCTGCGCCGGCGCTTCGTGCGCGAGTGCCGGGTCACCGCACAGGTCGACCACCCCGGTCTGGTCACCGTCCACGACGCCGGCAGCGACGGGGACGACCTGTACCTCGTGATGCAGTACGTCGACGGCGCGGACCTCGCCGACCACCTCGCCGAGCACGACCCGTACCCGTGGGAGTGGGCGGTCTCCGTCGCCGCCCAGCTGTGCGCGGTGCTCGCCGCCGTGCACGCGGTGCCGATCGTCCACCGCGACCTGAAGCCGCGCAACGTGATGGTCCGCTCCGACGGCTCCGTCACCGTGCTCGACCTCGGTGTCGCCTCCGTCCTCGACACCGACACCACCCGTCTGACGCACACCGGTTCACCGATCGGCAGCCCCGCGTACATGGCGCCCGAGCAGGCCATGGGGGGCGCGGTCGGCCCGTTCACGGACCTGTACGCGCTCGGTGTGCTGCTGCACGAACTGCTCAGCGGGAACGTCCCCTTCGCCGGGTCCACCGCGCTCGGAGTCCTGCACCGGCATCTGTACGAGCCGCCGCTGCCGGTCCGCCAGCTGCGCCCCGAGGTGCCGGAGGCCCTGGAGGCGCTCGTGCTGCGGCTGCTCTCCAAGGACCCGCAGCACCGCCCCTCGGGGGCGCACGAGGTGTACGAGGCGCTGCTGCCGCTGCTCCCCGCGCGCGGGGCCCCGGCCGGGCCGCTCGATCCGACCCGCCCCTTCCTGCGCCCGCACGCCCCGTGGCCGGACCGCGCGTCCGCCCCGCCCCCGCCGGTGGCGCCACCGGTCGCGCCCCGCCCGAACGTGGCGGCCACGGTGGACGAGGTCAAGCGGCTCCTGGGGGAGGGCTCGCTGACCCAGGCCGTGGACCTGCTCGGCTCGATCCTGCCGGCGGCCGCCGCCGAGCACGGCGAGCACTCGCCCGTCGTGCGCATCCTGCGCAAGCAGTACGCGACGACCCTGATGGACGACGGGCAGTACCGCCGCGCCCTGCCGGAGCTGCGCCGCCTCGCCGAGGACCGGGCGCGGGAGGCGGGCCCGGCGGACCCGCAGACCCTGCAGTTCCGCTACGAGGCGGCGCAGTGCCTGGAGCAGCTGGGGGAGACGGCGGCCGCGCTGGCGGAGTACCGCGTCCTGCTCCCGTTCCTCGAACACGGCGCGGACCAGGCCCGGTTCTTCGACGTCCGGCGCCGGATCGGCAACCTGCTGCTGTCGATGGGCGACCACACGGCGGCCCACCAGCAGCTCCAGGGCCTCCTCTACGACACGGAGCGCGCGTACGGGCCGTACCACGCCCTCCCGACGGATCTGCGCCGCGCCCTGGCCCGCCAGCAGCAGATGGGCCGCTTCGCCTGACGGAGCGCCAGGATCACGAGTCCGCAACTGGTTGGCGAACAGGATCTTCCGGGTCCGATTTGCGTATTCCGTGCGATGTAGGGTGCGCGTCTGATCATGCACACGTCCCCAAGGAACCCTTCATGACGACGCAGTCGCCCGCCACCCCCGAGCAGCCCCTCGCGCCCGAGCCCGTGCCCGCGCCCACCAAGCCGGCGAAGAAGAAGCGCAGCATAGGCAAGACGCTCATCAGCATCGTCGTGGCCATCGCGGCGATCCTGTTCTGGAGGCTCGGCCTCCCCTACCTGACCGGCGAGGCGCCCGTCCACGCCAAGGCGGGCGAGTGCGTGACGGTGACCGGCCCGGAGAACGACCCCGAGGTCACCAGCAAGCCGTGCGGCGAGAAGGTCCCCGACCTCTACAAGGTCGTGAAGGTCATCGACGACACCTTCGACGTCGAGAAGTGCGGCACGCTCAGCGAGGTGGCCCTCGCCCAGCAGCTGGACGCGGACAAGTTCGTGCTCTGCCTGAACCCCGTCAAGTAACGGCGCGTTCTAAGAAGAAGTAGGGGCCGGACCCGGCGGGTTCCGGCCTCTACGCCTTCCTGGGCACGTCCGCGCCGGACCGTGGCGGATCTCGCGGACGCGGAACGGCACGTCCGCGGGGCCGACGGCGAGCAGCGCGGCCCGCAGCTCCGCCGCCGGCAGCGGCGCGACCCCGCGGTCCGGGTACGCGGTCCCCGTGACCTGGTCCCAGAGCCGACCCGTCGCCCCGACCCCGTCCCTGATGTCCTGGACAGATGTTCCCACCCCGCCCGGGCCGGGCTCGTGCTGGGCGCGTGACCACGATCCAGGCCGATCCCATCCGCACCCCCCGCCTCGCCCTCCTCCCGCTCGCCGTCGAGCACGCCGAGGAGATGGCCGGGGTACTCGGCGACCCGGCGCTGTACGTCTTCATCGGGGATGAGCCGCCCACCGTGGCGGCGCTGCGGGCGCGTTACGAGCGGCAGACCGCCGGGGCGCCCGGGCCCGGCGTCTCCTGGTGCCACTGGGTCGTGCGCGAGACGGACGCGGGGTGTCTCGTCGGGACCGTCCAGGCCACCGTCCGGCACGACGACGCGAGTGCCGAGGTCGCCTGGGTGGTGGGGACGCCGCGGCAGGACGGCGAGGTGCTGTGGCGGCTGACGGTGGCGTAGGAGCGGCTTCGAGTGACGGGCGCCCAGCGCCCAGCCTCCAGCGCCCAGCGCCCAGCGCCCAGCCTCCAGCGCCCAGCGCCCAGCCTCCAGCGCCCAGCGCCTGGCCCCCAGCGGTCGGCGCCCGGCGGTCAGCGGCTGAGGCTGCTGAGACCGACCGCGCGAGGCAGCGCCGGTTCGCGTACGGGAGGCTCGGCGTGCTCGGGCACGGGGTGCTCGGGCAAGGGGGGCTCGGGTACGAGGTGTTCGGGTACGGCGTGCTCCGGTGCGAGCTGCTCGGGCAAGGGGGGCTCGGGCACGGGAGGTGCGGGCAGTGCGGCCACGTCGGCGGGGGACGAAGGCACGGCAGCCGGTGTGTGGAGGCGGATCTCCTGGACTCCGCTCCGCATCCCCGACCGCAGCCGCTTCGACAGCGGGCGCTCCACGAAGACGTGGATCAGCCAGGCGAGCGCCAGCATGGCGGCCGTCACGGACACGACCAGGGGGACCGGCTCGACCCGGTCGCGCAGAGCGTGGATCACCGTGATGCCGATCCCCATGTGGATCACGTACAGCGGGTACGTGAGCGCCCCCGCCGTCTTCAGCCAGCCCCACCGGACGCTGTCGAGGAGACCGAGCGCCACGGCCGCGATCGCGAGGAAGCCGAAGGCGATGACCAGACGTGCGGGCCAGGTCGGCAGCTGATCCGCGAGACGGAGCCCGAGGTTCGTCTCCATGCGCCCGCGCACATAGTGCTGGGCCAGCAGGAACTGCACTCCGACAATGCCCCAGAGCAGCATGGTGGGACGGAATCGGCGCATCAGGTAGAAGGCGATGCCGGCGATGAAATACGGCGCGTACTGCGGCATCGAGAGGAAATTGAGCAGCCGGAGATCGGTGGTCGGAGCCGTGACCGCCGCCAGCGTCCAGATCCCGCAGAAGAGAACACAATTGCGATACGTGACCCCGCGGAGTACGACGAGCGCGAAGAGTGCGTAGAACTTCAGTTCCGCGAACAGCGTCCAGTACGAATGATCCACGTGCTCGACGCCGAGACCGCCCTGCATCATGGTCAGGTTGATCAGGATGTCGCTCCATTGCTCCGCGTCGTGCAGCCGGCCCACCTCGGGCAGGAGCAGCAGCACGAGCGTCGTCAGGACGATGCCCGCCCAGTAGGCCGGGAAGAGCCGGGACACCCGTGACACGGCGAAGTCGCCGACCGTGCGTCCCCAGACGCTCATGCAGATGACGAACCCGCTGACGACGAAGAAGATCTCGACGCCGAGCCATCCGTACACCGCGAAAGGGCGCAGTACGGGAAAGAGTTCGGAGGTGTTCGTGCCCCAAGCGGAATTGAGACCGATGTAGTGGTAGAGGACCACGATCAGGGCTGCTGTGATCCGGATTCCGTCGAGAGCGAAGAGACGGTTCGCCGGCTCTCCGCCGCTTTTGGCCCCCATGGTGCCGGGCATCGATTGCGGCCTTCCCGGGTGAATGAGTTGGTCCGGCAAGACCGTACAGAAGGCGAACAGCGAGTTCACAGCCCGACTGTCGTGTCCCTTCTCACCCAGGAACGGGGGTTTCGTCGGCTCGGTATCGCGCAGAAGAGGGGGTCGGCCTCATGCCTGCCGACGGTTTCCGGCGCCTTCGCCCCGCCCCCAGCAGCCACATCGTGAGCAGTACCGCCGCGCAGCCGCCCAGACCGAGCCCCGCCCGCAGCCCCGGGGGTCGGAAGTCGCAGGACACCGTCGTGCGGGTGCCGTCCGTCCGGAGTGCCACCAGCCCGCCGTACGCGTCCGCCGGGCGTCCCTCGCACGTCCAGCCCGCGATCCTCGGGGCGGCGAGCACGACCGTGCCCCTCGTGCCCGGGCGCAGGTGCGCGCGGATGCCGCTGTCCGTCACCTCGATCGTCGGCGGCGCCGTGGCCTTCAGGCCCGCGACCGCCGTGTCGAGGCGGGCGCGGTCCAGGCAGCCGACCTCGTTCTCCGGGCGCGCGTCGACCACGGGTCGCGTGCCCGCCGTCCGCTGCACGCCCAGGGAGGTCAGCGCGGCCCGCCACTTCGGCATCCCGCCCTCCAGCCGCACCGGCGCGCCGCCCGCGCCGAGCCGGGCCGTCCCCTTCACGTTCGGGGCCCACAGGAAGACCTCGCTGCCGACCGGGCACGCGCCGTCGGCGGGCAGCGCCCACACCGACGCGCCCAGCAGCATCTCCTGGTTACGGAACGGGGAGGCGCCGTACCGGGGCGCGGCGGCCCCCTCGGGACGTACCGTCACCAGCGGAAGCACCGGCCCCGTGCGCACCACGGAGTCGCCGCGCCACCGCGCCCCGACGCCGAACAGGGCGTCCGTCACCGGGTTGTCGAGGCTCTGCAGGTTGCGTCCGCGCGAGGTCCAGCCGCCGCCGAGGGCGGCCAGGGTGTTCGTGAGCACGGCCGGCGTGTGGCTGCTGTAGTACGCGGCGCCCTGGCCGCCGAAGAGCAGCGGCTCGTTGCCGGTGATCCGCGGCCGGCCCGAGTCGGTGCGGTACGCGGGCCAGGCGTCGGCCGCCGCGAGCGCCGCCGTCCGCCGGTCGTGCCCGGCGCCCCAGGCCGGGTAGTCGTCGAGGCGCAGCCGGGCCCGGTCCCCGTACGCCGTCGTCGCGGCCGCCTGTCCGACCAGCGCGGCCGAGAGGAGCACCGCCGCCACGACCACCTGCCGTCGCCCCCGGCCCGCCAGCCACAGCGCGCCGCAGGCCGCCGCGAGACCGAGCGCGAACAGCGGGTACGACCAGCCGGTCACCAGGTCGCCGGCGCCCGCGACCGCCGCGACCGCCACGAGCACGCCCGCGCCGCCGAGCAGCGCACGCCGCCCGGGCAGCCCGTGGGAGAGGGCCACCCACGCGGCGAGGACGAGGACCCCGGACAGGACGAACGTCTGCCGGTACGGGCTGCCGTTGGGGGTGGCGAAGACGTGCCACACGAGGTGCGTCGGCTCGAACTGGAGCGACACCGCGACCGCGAGCGCGAACCCGGTCCACAGCCACCGCTCCCGCCGCGGCACCTTCCGGTGGAAGGCCAGGGCGGCGGCGAGCAGCAGCGTCCCGGTGCCCAGGAACGCGGCCGGGGTGGAGAAGCTGTACGTCGCCGGAAGCAGCCGGGCGAGGGCGTCCGGCAGGGGCGCGGGCTGGAAGTCCCGGACCACGCCCGGGTACGCGTGCGTGGAGCCGAGGAACACCGGTACCAGGACCGGGGCGGCGAGCCCGATGCCGAGCAGCACGGTCGCCACCGCCCGTGCGACGACCCGGAGCCGCAGCTCGTGGGCGGCCGCGAGCCGGACGAGCAGGACCAGCGCGGCGCCGATCGTCGCCATGTACGCGGTGTAGAAGTTGCCGACCCAGCACACCGCGACCACCAGCGGGCCGAGCAGGGGCCGGCGCCCCTGCCGTACCCACTCGCCGACCAGGACCAGCAGCGGGAAGGCGATCAGCCCGTCCAGCCACATCGGGTTGTACGTGGCCTCGAGGACCGACCAGCCGCACAGCCCGTACGACGCGCCGAGCACCGCCGCCGCCCACCATGGGCCGGGCCGCAGCCGCAGCAGCGCCAGGGTCATGGCGGCCGCGGCGGCGGCCGTCTTCAGGAGCGTGACGACGTAGACCGCGTACTCGATGTCGTCGCGCGGGAAGAGCGCCACCAGGAGCGCGAACGGGCTGCCCAGGTACGTCCCGAGGTCGGGCAGGAAGCTGCTGCCCCAGCCGGACTGCCAGTTGAGCAGCAGCCCGCCGTCCGCGCGCCCGTGCAGCAGGTCCCAGAGATGGGCGTGGTACGGCACGAACTGGTTGGCCAGGTCGTTGACGCCGCGGTGCTTCGGCCCGAAGGGGAAGGTGCGGGCGACGGCGTCCCCGGCGCACACCGCGAGCAGGGTGAGAAGGGCGGCGAGCGAGGCGGCGCGCCCGGCGGCACGGGTCATGGCGGCCGGTGACGTCTGAGCAGGCATGATGGTGCGAATATGCCAGTACGGAACCCGAAAATGTGATCCAGCGGGCCCAGTTCACGCAATGGTCGCCTGTCGGTCATGTGTCGAATCGGCCGACGACATCCACGTCGGTTGTCGTGTCCTTCGTGCTGCTCTCGATCGTGGTCCCGTGTTTCAACGAAGAGGAGATCATCGGTCGTTTCCACGACCATGTCACCTCGGAACTCTCCCGCTTCGACGGGGAATTCGAGCTGGTCTACGTCGACGACGGAAGTCGTGACCGGACCCTCCCGCTCCTGGAGGAGATCGCCGCATCCGACCCCCGCGCCCGTTACGTCTCCTTCAGCCGGAACTTCGGCAAGGAGGCCGCGATGCTGGCCGGCCTGCGGCACGCCAGGGGCGACGCCGTCGTCATCATGGACGCAGACCTCCAGCACCCGCCGGAGCTCGTGCACCGCATGCTGGCGCTGCACTCCGAGGGGTACGACCAGGTCATCGCCCGCCGCACCCGCAAGGGCGACCGGGTCACCCGCACCCTGACCGCCCGCGCCTACTACTGGGCGATCAACCGGCTGGTGGACGTCGAGCTGGTGGACGGTGTCGGCGACTTCCGGCTGCTCTCGCGCCGCACCGTCGACGCGATCCTCGAACTCACCGAGTACAACCGTTTCTCCAAGGGTCTTTTCGCCTGGGTCGGATTCCGCACGACCACCTTCGAGTACGAGAACGCGGTGCGCGAGGAGGGCCGCTCGAAATGGACCTTCGGAAAGCTGCTCAACTACGGACTCGACGGGCTGCTCTCCTTCAACAACAAGCCGCTCCGGGCCGCCGTCTATCTGGGCATGGTCCTGGTCTCGGTGGCGCTCGCCTACGCGGCCTGGATCGTCGGTGACGCACTGGTCAACGGCGTCGACACGCCCGGGTACGTGACCCTGCTCGTCATCGTCACGGCGCTGGCCGGGGTCCAGATGGTCATGCTCGGGCTCGTCGGCGAGTACGTCGGCCGCATCTACTACGAGGTGAAGCGGCGGCCGCACTTCCTGGTGAAGGCGACGAACATGGACGATCCGGGGCGCCCGGCCGCCACCACCCGAATGCGTGAGTCGTTGATCGAGACAGTCACGTCGAAGTAGTGGCCCCGGCCACGGCGACTGCCTACCATCGATCACCGCAAGGTCGTTCACGCTGACGCACGACCCACGCCGGGAGGCTCCTTTGCACCGCCGCACCGCGCTCTCCGTCTCCGCCGCGCTCCTCGCAGCGGCCCCGCTGCTCGCCGCCTGCGGCGCCGAGCCCCACCCCGGGGCGGCGGCCGTCGTCGGCGGCGAACGGATCGAGGTGTCCAGCCTCCAGGCGCAGGTGCGGGACGTGCGGTCCGCGCAGGAGGCGTCGCCGCAGGCCGCGCAGCTGATCCAGGCGACCGGTGACCTCTCCCGGGAGAAGCTCAACGTGATGATCTTCGACCGGGTGGTCGACAAGGTCGCCGAGGAGAACGGGATCACGGCCTCGCGCGGCGAGATCCAGCAGACGCGGGACGAGTTCACGAAGCAGAGCGGCGGCGCGGAGCAGCTCGCCGCGACCCTGCTCCAGCAGCAGGGTGTCGCGCCCGACCAGATCGACGGGGTCGTCCGCCGCACGGTCCTGATGAACAAGATCGCCGCCAAGCTGTCGATCGCGAACACCCCCGACGGCCAGAAGAAGCTCATGGACGTCTTCACGGCCGCGTCCAAGGAGCTGGACATCGACGTGAACCCGCGCTTCGGGGCGTGGGACGACGCCAAGATCCAGCTGGGGACGTTCACGGCGCCGTGGCTGCGTCAGATCAGCCAGGAACCGGCGGCCGTGGAGGCGGGCGCGTAGCGCCACGTAAGGTCGGAAGGGTGAACGCCGAATCACCCGTTGAGCCCACAGCGCGAGCCCCGCACGCCGAGCCCGCAGCGCCCGCCGAGCCGGTCGCTTCCGCAGCGCCCGCCGAGTCCGTCGCGTCCGCCGAGCCGGTCGCGGCCGCAGCGCCCGCCGAGCCGGTCGCTTCCGCAGCGCCCGCCGAGTCCGTCGCGTCCGCCGAGCCCGTCGCGGCCGCAGCGCCAGCCGAGCCCGGTGGCCTCGTCGACGCCGTCGACGTCGTCGACGCCGTCGACCCGGGCCGGATCGTCCTGCTCACCGCCAGCCACCGCGTCGCGCCCGGGCTGCTGTCCTGGCCCGCGTGGCAGGCGCTGCACGGCGCCGACCGGGTGCTGTGCGCCGACGCGGACCACCCCCAGCTGCCGTACCTGCGCGAGGCCGGCGTCACCGTCGAGCACGCGAGCCCGCAGGCGCGGGACCTCGTCGAGGCGTGCGCCGGCGGCCGGACCGTCGTGGTGCTGCCCGGCGGCGAGGGCGACCAGGCGCTGACCGACGGGCTGGCCCGGCTCGCCGGCTCCGGCCGCGTCACGATGCCCGACCTGGAGCTGCTGCCGGGCTCGTACGACCTGCCCGGCGCCCGCCTCCTGGACCTGGTGCAGGTCATGGACCGGATCCGCCGCGAGTGCCCGTGGTCCTCGCTCCAGACGCACCAGGGGCTCGCCAAGTACGGCATCGAGGAGGCGTACGAACTCGTCGAGGCGATCGAGGACGGCGACCGGGACGAGCTGCGCGAGGAGCTCGGGGACGTTCTCCTCCAGGTCGTGTTCCACGCCAGGATCGCGGAGGAGGACGAGACGGAGCCGTTCTCCCTCGACGACGTCGCCGCGACGATCGTGGAGAAGCTGATCCACCGCCACCCGCACGTCTTCGGCGACGCGACGGCGGAGACCCCGGAAGAGGTCAAGGCGCACTGGCTGCGCACCAAGGCGATCGAGAAGCAGCGCGTCTCGGTCACCGAGGGCGTGCCGCTCGGCCAGCCCGGCCTGGCGCTCGCCGCGAAGCTGGCGGGCCGCGCCCGCACGGCGGGCCTGGACGTCGACCTCCCGAAGGGCGACGGCATCGGCTACGAGCTGCTGGCGCTGGCGGCGGAGGCGGAGGCCTCCGGCACCGACCCGGAAGCCGCCCTCCGCGCGGCGGCCCGCGCCTACCGCGACGCGATCCACACGGCGGAGAGCCAGCGCCCCGGCGAGGGGCGGTAACCCGACCGGGGTTGCCGGCCCGACCGGGGCCGGTGGCCGTCGGGACCGGTTACCGCTCAGTCGGCCCCGTCACGAGCCGGGTGGGTGCTCACCGGCCGGTTGTTCGTCAGGGCCGCAGGACCGACCGGGGCCGCCACTCCGGTCTGGGCCTCCGGCCCCGCCCCGGGCCGGGTGGGCCGGTCGTCGGCCACTGCGGTCAGGCTGCGGGACCGACCGGGGGCGGTAGCCGCTCAAGCCTCCCGCGGCGCTCTGGCCGCCGGGTCGTGCCAGTGGGGGTCCGGGCGGGACAGGAACCATTCGGCCGTGCCGAGCGGACGTAAGGAGGCATCCGGCTCCGGTAGGCGGTCGTGGTGGATGTGGGGTGCGCCGAGGTCCTCCAGGGCCGGGACGGCCTCCGCGAGCAGGGCGTGCGGGCCGGCGAGGTAGACGTCGTGCGAGGCCCAGTGGCCGCAGGCCCGCAGCGCCAGGAGCAGCCGCTCCGTCGCCTGGTCGCGCGGGTGCTCCGGTGCCGAGGCGATGTACGTGATCCTCAGCCCGGGTATCCGCTCGCGCAGCCGCTCCGCGTCCCGCCTCCCGTAGAGGTACTCCTTCGCCCGCGCCACCAGGAACAGCCGCGCCTCGACGCCCTCCGGGCCCTCCGCCACCTCCTCCAGGAGCGCCTTGACCGGCGCCCAGCCGGTTCCGGCGGCGATGTAGGTCCGCGGGACGCCGGGCGCGGTCCGGGCGGTCAGCGCGCCGCCCGCCGCGCTCAGCCGGAGCGGCTCTCCCTCCCGTACCGCCTCGACCAGCGCCGTGCTCATCGCCCCGCCGGCCACGCGGCTCACATGCAGGTCCACCGTCCCGTCCGCGCGGACCGCGTTCGCCAGGGAGTACGTCCGCCACACCCGGGGGACCCGGAGCGAGCTGACGCCGGCGTACTGCCCCGGCCGGTACGCGAAGGGCCGGCGCGGCTTCAGGGTGAGCACCGCCAGGTCCTCGTCGAGCCGTTCGTGCCGTACGACGACGGCGTCCCACCAGGGCGGCTCGCCCTCCGCCTCGGCCTGCTCGGCGCCCCGCAGCATGAGCTCGGCGACGTGCCCGTACGCCTCGGTCCACGCCTTCTCGGCCTCGACGCTCCAGGCGGCCCCGGCGGCGTGCGCGAAGGCGGCGGTCAGGCTGGTGCCGACGGCCGCGTAGAGCGCGGGGGTGGCCAGGAACTTACGGTGGTCGCGGCCCAGATGGGCGAGGTACTCCGCGAGCCCGGGGTCCTCCAGGCGGGTCACGACGTGGGTGAGCGCGGCGAAGAGCCGGTCGCGCTGGGCCCGCAGGTCCTCGGGGAAGAGCTCGCGGACGCCCGGGTGGTGCCAGAACAGATGGGAGTAGAAGAAGGCGACGGCATGTTCGGCCCGTCTCTCGACGACGGCGAACGTGCTTCTGAGCAACTGGGCATCCACGCGGGAGAATCTAGGCCACGCCTCTTCACAGGACGATCACATCCGGGGTGGCAGGTGGCCCGCGGGCCGGTGCGACCGCGACCTTGTACCGTCTCAGGGTGAGCACCACCCCCGCCGAGCCCCCCGCCCCCGAGCTCTTCACCTGGGAGTTCGCGACCGACCCGTACCCCGCCTACGCCTGGCTGCGCGAGCACGCCCCCGTGCACCGGGCCACGCTGCCGAGCGGGGTCGAGGCCTGGCTGGTGACGCGGTACGCGGACGCCCGGCAGGCCCTCGCCGACCAGCGGCTGTCGAAGAACCCGGAGCACCACGCCGAGTCCGCGCACGCCAAGGGCAGGACGGGGATCCCGGGCGAGCGCAAGGCCGAGCTGATGACCCATCTGCTCAATATCGACCCACCCGACCACACCCGGCTGCGCCGGCTCGTCTCCAAGGCGTTCACCCCGCGCCGGGTCGCCGAGTTCGCGCCCCGGGTGCAGGAGCTGACCGACCGGCTCATCGACTCCTTCGCGGCGAAGGGGGAGGCCGACCTCATCCACGAGTTCGCCTTCCCGCTGCCCATCTACGCGATCTGCGACCTCCTCGGGGTGCCGGAGGAGGACCAGGACGACTTCCGGGACTGGGCCGGGATGATGATCCGGCACGGCGGGGGGCCGCGTGGCGGGGTGGCGCGGTCGGTCAAGAAGATGCGCGGCTATCTCGCGGAGCTGATCCACCGCAAGCGGCTCGACCCCGGCGACGACCTGATCTCGGGGCTCATCAAGGCCTCCGACCACGGCGAGCACCTCACCGAGAACGAAGCCGCCGCGATGGCCTTCATCCTTCTCTTCGCCGGCTTCGAGACCACCGTCAACCTGGTCGGCAACGGGCTGTACGCCCTGCTGCGTCACCCCGAGGAGCGGGCCCGGCTCCAGGCCTCGATCGCCGCCGGGGAACGGGACCTGCTGGAGACCGGTGTCGAGGAGCTGCTGCGCTACGACGGGCCGGTGGAGCTGGCGACCTGGCGGTACGCCATGGAGCCGCTGACGATCGGCGGCCAGGAGATCCCGGCGGGCGACCCGGTCCTCGTCGTGCTCGCCGCCGCCGACCGCGACCCGGCGCGCTTTCACGAGCCCGACACGCTCGACCTGTCCCGCCGCGACAACCAGCACCTCGGCTACGGGCACGGCATCCACTACTGCATCGGCGCGCCGCTCGCCCGGCTCGAAGGGCAGATCGCGCTGGCGACGCTGCTGACTCGCCTGCCGGACCTGCGACTTGGCGCCGATCCTGCCGAGCTGCGCTGGCGCGGCGGGCTCATCATGAGGGGATTGCGCACGCTTCCGGTGGAGTTCTCCCCCCTTTCCCACCCCCACGCGAACTGACGAGCCGTCAAGACTGTGACTTTTACGTGATCTCCGCTGCATCGACTTGTGACTGACGTTCGAATGCCGCTACGTTCACCGTCACCTCAGCAGTCACGCGAAAGGCAGCTCCGCATGCGCTCCGGGAACGGACGACACCGCAGACCCCGCCAGGCCCCCGCCATCGTCGTCGCCGCAGGCGTGACGGGATCGGCCCTCGCGCTGCCCCTCCTCGGAGCGGGCTCCGCCTCCGCCGCCGACGCGGCGACCTGGGACCGGGTCGCCGAGTGCGAGTCGGGCGGCCAGTGGAGCGCCCACTTCGGGAACGGGCTCTACGGCGGACTCCAGTTCAGCCAGGAGAGCTGGGAGCGGCACGGCGGTCTCGCCTACGCACCGAGCGCGGACCTCGCCAGCCGTGGGCAGCAGATCGTCGTGGCCGAAAGGGCCCTTGCCGCCGGCGACACGCAGTGGGCGACCTGTGCCCCGATCGCCGGTCTGACCAACGACGGCACCAAGCCCGACATCGATCCCGGCCCGGCCTTCCGGCCGAGCGAGCCGATCGGCCCGAGCCCGGAGTCCAGCCGGACCGTCGGGCTGCCGACCGTCGACACCCCGCCCGAGGCCCTCGCGCCGTCCGAGACCTCGTCCGCGCCCTCCGCCCCCTCGGCGCCGTCCACGACCGCCTCCGAGGCGCCCGCCCCCGGGGCATCCGGCCCCGAGTCCTCCGCTCCCGACGCGTCCACCACGCCGCCGGCGCCGACCACCTCCGGCACCGGCAAGCACCGGGGCGGAGCAGCCCCGGAAGAGACGGGCAATACGGACAAGGCCCCTGAAGCGGGCCGCCATGCCTCGCCGTCCGACGCGCCGACACCGGGTGCCGACGCCGACAAGCAGCCCACCGGGGACACTTCGGACAACCCGCCCGCAAAGGGCATCGCTGACACTATCGGCGAATACACCGTCAAGCCCGGCGACAACCTCACCGCCATCGCTCGGGAGAACGCGCTGCCGGGCGGCTGGGGCGCCCTCTATGACGCCAACCGCACGACGGTGGGTGTCGACCCGGACCTCATCCTCCCTGGCCAGAGCCTGGATCTCACGGTCGGTCAGCCCGACGGGGCGGCGGCGGGGCGCGGGTAGTTCGGGGCTGAATGTCCGGTTCTGCGCAAGTGAGACAAGGGTCTCTTCGCCTCAACTGGCGTGTCTCGTCCGCAAACTCTGCTTCCGTCACCTCTCACCTGCGTAAATACCCTTCGTCCCGAGGCAAGTAGGGGCGTTTTGTCCCGCATGGACGTCTTTGAACTTCCCCCGGGTCTGTGTCTACGGTCGTCACCGCTCGCCACCGCGGGCCCCGTCGACCGAAACGCCGAATCCTGCCGTCGGCCGATGGGAACAGTCGTCGCGTCATGCGCCGAAGGCAGGAGCGGGGGACCCAAGGTAAGCGCCGCCCCCGGCCGTTGAGACAGACGGCCGAGAGCGGCTTGGGGTGAAGCCGCGCGCAAGGTCGCGCGGCCGGGCAACTCACAGGGCCCGAACCCGACAGCTCACCTCGTAGGCGTCGGTGAGGAGAAGTCCCATGCTGTTTTCCGCCAAGGGCAAACACCGTCGTCCCTCCAAGGCCACCCGCGCCGTCGCCCTCGCCGGTGTCGCCGGTGTCGCCGTCGCCGCCCCGCTGATGGGCGCCGGCACCGCCTCGGCCGCCACCGTCTCCGAGTGGGACAAGGTCGCCCAGTGCGAGTCCGGCGGCGACTGGTCCATCAACACCGGCAACGGCTACTACGGCGGCCTGCAGTTCTCGAACTCCACCTGGGCCGCCTTCGGTGGCACCGCCTACGCGGCCAGCGCCGACCAGGCCTCCAAGTCGCAGCAGATCGCGGTCGCCGAGAAGGTCCTCGCCGGCCAGGGCAAGGGTGCCTGGCCGAGCTGCGGCGTCGGCCTCTCCTCCGCCTCGCCGAACACCGGTGCCGTCGAGGAGGCGCCCGCCCCGCAGGCCGCCCCGAAGCAGGAGCGTCAGGCCGAGCAGCCGACGACCCGCAGCGAGCAGCGGACCGCCCCCAAGACCGAGTCGAAGAAGACCGTCACCACCCCGACCGGCAAGAAGGTCAAGAAGGGCGACGGCGAGTACAAGGTCGTCGGCGGCGACACCCTGAGCAAGATCGCGGCCGCGCAGGACGTCAAGGGCGGCTGGGCGAAGCTCTTCGAGCTCAACAAGGACGTCGTCGAGGACGCCGACCTGATCTACCCGGGCCAGCAGCTTCACCTGAAGTGAGCCCGGCGGCTCGCGTGAGTCCGGCGGCTCGCGCGAGTCCCACGACCCTCCCGCGGTGACCACCCCGGTCCGGAGCGCCCTTCCCCCGTGCGCTCCGGACCGGGGTTCCGCGCGTCCGGGGCCCCCGCCGCGGGCCGCCCCGGGGCCCGGACCCTGGTTACCGTCGAGTAGATCTGAGGGCCTTTGGGCCTGAATGCGTGCCCTCGGGTCCTTTTTCGTCCCAGGGGGCGGGCGCCCGGCGGGCTGGAGCCCCGGAGCCGGTTAGGCTCTTGTCGCAAGGCCGAAGCGACCCTGCACCGCAAGCGTCACATCTAGCGTCACATCCCAGAAGGAGATGCTCGTGCCGTCCATCGACGTCGTCGTAGCCCGGGAAATCCTGGACTCCCGAGGCAACCCCACGGTCGAGGTCGAGGTCGGCCTCGACGACGGCAGCACCGGCCGTGCTGCTGTTCCGTCCGGTGCCTCCACCGGTGCGTTCGAGGCCATTGAGCTCCGTGACGGAGACAAGAACCGCTACCTGGGCAAGGGCGTCGAGAAGGCCGTCCTCGCCGTGATCGAGCAGATCGGCCCGGAGCTCGTCGGCTACGACGCCACCGAGCAGCGCCTCATCGACCAGGCCATGTTCGACCTGGACGCCACGGACAACAAGGCCTCCCTCGGCGCCAACGCCATCCTCGGCGTCTCCCTCGCCGTCGCGCACGCCGCGTCCGAGGCCTCCGACCTCCCGCTCTTCCGCTACCTCGGCGGTCCGAACGCGCACCTGCTGCCCGTTCCGATGATGAACATCCTGAACGGCGGGTCGCACGCCGACTCCAACGTGGACATCCAGGAGTTCATGATCGCCCCGATCGGCGCGGAGTCCTTCTCCGAGGCCCTGCGCTGGGGCACCGAGGTCTACCACACCCTCAAGTCCGTCCTGAAGACCAAGGGCCTGTCCACCGGCCTCGGCGACGAGGGCGGCTTCGCCCCGAACCTGGACTCCAACCGTGAGGCGCTCGACCTCATCCTGGAGGCCATCAAGCAGGCCGGCTACGTCCCGGGCAAGGACATCGCGCTGGCGCTCGACGTCGCCGCGTCCGAGTTCTACAAGGACGGCTCGTACGCGTTCGAGGGCAAGTCCCGCTCGGCCGCCGAGATGACCGAGTACTACGAGGAGCTCGTCGCCGCGTACCCGCTGGTCTCCATCGAGGACCCGCTGTTCGAGGACGACTGGGACGGCTGGAAGGTCCTCACCGACAAGCTGGGCGCCAAGGTCCAGATCGTCGGCGACGACCTGTTCGTCACCAACCCGGAGCGCCTGGCCCGCGGCATCGAGGACGGCGCCGCCAACGCCCTGCTGGTCAAGGTCAACCAGATCGGTTCGCTGACCGAGACCCTGGACGCCGTCGAGCTGGCCCAGCGCAACGGCTTCAAGTGCATGATGTCCCACCGCTCCGGCGAGACCGAGGACGTCACCATCGCCGACCTCGCCGTCGCCACCAACTGCGGCCAGATCAAGACCGGCGCCCCGGCCCGCTCCGAGCGCGTCGCCAAGTACAACCAGCTCCTGCGCATCGAGGAGATCCTCGACGACGCGGCCGTCTACGCCGGTCGCAGCGCCTTCCCGCGGTTCCGCACCGCGAACTGATCGACACGCCAAGGGCTGACCCCGCGTCACCCTCGGTTACGGACGTCCCCGCACCCGGTCCCGTACCGTGTGCGGGGACGTCCGTACGTAAAGGGGAGGCGCGCACATGGCCCGGGACCGGTTCTCGACCGCGACCAGGATCAAGTTGCTCGGCGAGCAGACCGCCGCACGCGTGTACCGCTCCCAGACCCGTCGCCAGGCCCGGCGCTCCCGGCTCACCGGCCGCGCGGCCTTCCTCGCCCTGGTCGTCTGTTCGCTGGTCGTCGCCCTCGCGTACCCCATGCGTCAGTACGTCTCCCAGCGCGGCGAGATCGCCGAGCAGGAGCGCCAGGCCGCCGAGGCCGCGGAGCGCGTGGAGGAGCTGCGGGACGAGAAGGCCCGGCTCCAGGACCCCGCGTACGTCCGCCGGCTCGCCCGCGAGCACCTGCACTACCTGATGCCCGGCGAGACCGGCTTCACCGTGAACGACCCCGAGGCCGAGCGCGCCCGCCGCACCGAGCAGGGCGAGGCCGAACGCCCCTGGTACTCCGACCTCTGGGACGGCGTCGACCGCGCCGACACCGGCCGCTGACGCGGCGCCACGAGATGATGGGCCCAGGCCCAATGAGCTCCGGGCCCACCGGGCCGCGGGACCACAGGACCCCAGGCCCACCGGGGCCGTCGGCCCCACCGATCCACCATCCGAAGCAGACCGCTCCCGACGAGAAGACAGACGCAGGCATGGAAACGCCCCCTCCGCAGACCGCCCGCACCGAGCCGACCGAGGCGGACGTCGCCGCGTTCGAGGCACAGCTCGGCCGCCCGCCCCGGGGACTGCGCGCCATCGCGCACCGCTGCCCGTGCGGCAACCCGGACGTCGTCGAGACCGCGCCGCGGCTCCCGGACGGCACCCCGTTCCCCACCACGTACTACCTGACGTGCCCCCGCGCGGCCTCCGCGATCGGCACCCTGGAGGCCAACGGGGTCATGAAGGAGATGCAGGCCAGGCTCGCCACCGACCCGGAGCTGGCCGCCGCCTACCGGGCCGCGCACGAGGACTACCTCGCCCGCCGCGACGCCATCGAGGTCCTGGAGGGCTTCCCGAGCGCCGGTGGCATGCCGGACCGGGTCAAGTGCCTGCACGTCCTCGTCGGCCACTCGCTGGTGGCCGGACCGGGCGTGAACCCGTTCGGCGACGAGGCCCTCGCGATGCTGCCCGAGTGGTGGGCCAAGGGCCCGTGCGTCACCCCGTGCGCGGAGAAGGACGAGGACGCCGAGGAAGAGGGGGGCGCCGCGTGACCCGGGTCGCCGGTATCGACTGCGGTACGAACTCCATCCGGCTCCTCGTCGCCGACGTCCACCCCGAGACCGGCGAGCTGACCGAGCTGGACCGGCGGATGACGATCGTCCGGCTCGGGCAGGGCGTCGACAGGACCGGCCGCCTCGCGCCCGAGGCGCTGGAGCGGACCTTCGCCGCCTGCCGCGAGTACGCGGCCGTCATCGAGGAACTGGGCGCCGAGAGGCTCCGCTTCGTGGCCACCTCCGCCTCCCGGGACGCCGAGAACCGCGACGACTTCGTGCGCGGTGTCCAGGAGATCCTGGGCGTCGAGCCCGAGGTGATCTCCGGCGACCAGGAGGCCGAGCTCTCCTTCACCGGCGCCACCGGCGAGCTGCACGGCACCGAGAAGTACCTCGTCGTGGACATCGGCGGCGGCTCCACCGAGTTCGTCGTCGGCAACCGGCACGTCGAGGCCGCCCGCTCCGTCGACATCGGCTGCGTCCGGCTCACCGAGCGTCATGTGCGCAGCGACCCGCCGACCGCCGCGGAGGTCGCCGCGATCCGCGCCGACGTCCGGGCCGCCCTCGACCTGGCCGAGGAGACCGTGCCGCTGGGCGAGGCCGAGACCCTGGTCGGGCTCGCGGGCTCGGTCACCACGGTCGCCGCCATCGCGCTGGGGCTCCAGGAGTACGACTCCGCGAAGATCCACCACTCCCGTGTCCCGTACGCGAAGGTGCGGGAGATCGTCGACACGCTCGTCGCGTCCACCCACGACGAGCGCGCCGCGATCCCCGTGATGCACCCCGGGCGGGTCGACGTCATCGTCGCCGGGGCGCTCGTCCTGCGGGAGATCATGGCGCGGACCGGGGCCCGCGAGGTCGTGGTCAGCGAGCACGACATCCTCGACGGAATCGCACTCTCGGTGGCATAACGGGCACACCCCGACGCCGCCCGCGACACGGCGTCGGGAAAGTTCGTGAAGTTCTTCACAAGGAAATGGGCCCTGAGGGGGGTCGAGGAGGGCCATCTGGGCCTCCAACGCCCCTGTCGGGGCTCTTTCGTAGGCCGAGGCCCCGGTTCGTTCGTTGTTTCCATCGTGTGAACGCACCCCGTGGTTCGGGGTTACCGGACCCTCTCCGGGCCAGTTCAGTAGGGGTGAACAACGTTCACCCCCGCATCGTGGTTCCTTTGCACGACCATGACCTGGGTCACGTGGGCGGCGGAGTGTAGCAGAGGTGGTCCACAACCTTGTGAAGGGGCGCACGAGCGACCCCCCTGGGAGGGGTGGATACTCGGATGCATGAGCACCACGGAGCGTCCCAGGATCCTCGTAGTAGGCGGTGGGTACGTAGGCCTGTACGCAGCACGACGCATTCTCAAGAAGATGCGTTATGCGGAAGCGACCGTCACGGTCGTCGACCCGCGCTCGTACATGACGTACCAGCCCTTCCTCCCCGAAGCCGCCGCAGGCAGCATCTCCCCGCGCCACGTCGTCGTCCCGCTGCGACGCGTCGTGCGCGGAGCCGAGGTGCTCACCGGTCGCGTCACCACCATCGACCAGGACCGCAAGGTCGCCACGATCGCGCCGCTCGTCGGCGAGGCGTACGACCTGCCGTTCGACTACCTGGTCGTCGCGATGGGCGCGGTCTCCCGTACCTTCCCGATCCCCGGCCTCGCCGAGCAGGGCATCGGCATGAAGGGCGTGGAGGAGGCCATCGGCCTCCGCAACCACGTCCTGGAGCAGCTCGACAAGGCCGACTCGACCACCAACGAGGAGGTCCGCCGCAAGGCGCTGACCTTCGTCTTCGTGGGCGGCGGCTTCGCCGGCGCGGAGACCATCGGCGAGGTCGAGGACATGGCCCGCGACGCGGCGAAGTACTACACCAACGTGAAGCGCGAGGACATGCGCTTCATCCTGGTCGACGCCGCCGACAAGATCCTCCCCGAGGTCGGCCCGGAGCTGGGCCGCTGGGGCAAGGAGCACCTCGAGAGCCGCGGTGTCGAGATCTACCTCTCGACGTCCATGGACTCCTGCGTCGACGGCCACGTCGTGCTGAAGAACGGCCTCGAGGTCGACTCCAACACCATCGTGTGGACCGCGGGCGTCAAGCCCAACCCGGCGCTCGCCCGCTTCGGCCTCCCGCTCGGCCCGCGCGGCCACGTGGACGCCCAGCCGACCCTCCAGGTCACCGGCACCGACTACATCTGGACCGCCGGCGACAACGCCCAGGTCCCGGACCTCGCCGCCCGCAAGGCCGGTGTGGAGAACGCCTGGTGCCCGCCGAACGCCCAGCACGCGCTGCGTCAGGCGAAGGTCCTCGGCGACAACGTGGTCTCCGGCATGCGGGGCTTCCCGCAGAAGGAGTACGCGCACTCCAACAAGGGTGCTGTGGCGGGCCTCGGCCTCCACAAGGGCGTCGCGATGATCGTCATGGGCAAGATGAAGATCAAGCTCAAGGGCCGGCTCGCCTGGTACATGCACCGTGGCTACCACGGCATGGCCGTGCCGACCTGGAACCGCAAGATCCGCGTCTTCGCCGACTGGACCCTCGCGATGTTCCTCAAGCGCGAGGTCGTCTCCCTCGGTGCGATGGAGACCCCCCGCGAGGAGTTCTACGAGGCCGCCAAGCCCGCTCCGGCGCCCGCCGCCGCGAGCCAGGAGAAGGCCAAGGCCTCCTAGTTCCACCCCCGCTGTTCCCGTAAGGGCCGTCCGCCATCCGTGGTGCGGACGGCCCTTCGGCATGTCCGCCCGGGTGTTTTGCCGAGTCGTTGCGCGCCGACGGGACGAAAAACGCCTACAGAGGGTGTTTACGTGGTGACGAGCAAATCTGGGGCACGACATCACGGAGGTGTGCACCATGGCCGACGCCGCATCGCGGCTGACCACTCTCGCGGAGGACCTGCTGGGGGCCCCGCTCCCGGTGCGGCTGCGCGCCTGGGACGGCAGCGAAGCAGGACCCCCGGACGCCCCGGTCCTGATCGTCCGGCAGCGCCGTGCCCTGCGCCGGCTGCTGTGGAAGCCGGGCGAACTCGGCCTGGCCCGGGCGTGGGTGGCCGGCGAGGTCGACGTCGAGGGCGACCTGTACGCGGTCCTGGACCGGCTCGCGGGCGTCTTCTGGGACCGCGGCGAGGAGACCAGGAGCGCCCTGGAGGCCGTACGCGACCCGCGACTGCGCGCCGCGGCCGCCGCGCTGGCGAAGCTGGCCGGGCCCTACCCGCCGCCCGCGCCGCCCGCCGAGGAGATGCGCCGCCGCACCGGCTCCCGGCACAGCAAGCGCCGCGACAGACAGGCCATCAGCCACCACTACGACGTGGGCAACGACTTCTACGCACTCGTCCTCGGCCCCTCGATGGTCTACTCCTGCGCGTACTGGACGGACGGCGGGACCCTGGAGGACGCGCAGCGCGACAAGCTGGACCTGATCGCCCGCAAGCTGCACCTGACGGAGGGCGAGCGCCTCCTCGACGTCGGCTGCGGCTGGGGCTCCATGGCCATCCACGCGGCCCGCGAGTACGGCGCCCAGGTCGTCGGCATCACCCTCTCCCGCGAGCAGGCCGCGTTCGCCCGCAAGCGGATCGCCGAGGAGGGCCTGACCGACCGGATCGAGATCCGGGTGCAGGACTACCGGGACGTCAAGGACGGTCCGTACGACGCGATTTCCTCCATCGGCATGGCCGAGCACGTGGGCGAGGTCCGCTACCGCGAGTACGCCGACATACTGCACGCCCTGCTCAAGCCCGGCGGCCGGCTGCTCAACCACCAGATCTCGCGCCGCCCCGAGCCGAACGAGGCCGCCTACGAGGTGGACCCGTTCATCGACTCCTACGTCTTCCCCGACGGCGAACTCGCCCCGATGGGCCGCACGCTGACGACACTGGAGGACGCCGGCTTCGAGGTCCGTGACGTGGAGGCGATCCGCGAGCACTACGCCCTGACGCTGCGCCGCTGGGTGGCCAATCTGGAGGCCGACTGGGACCGGGCCGTCCGGCTCACCTCGCCCGGCCGCGCGCGGATCTGGCGGCTCTACATGGCCGCGTCGGCGGTCTCCTTCGAGCGCAACCGGATCGGCGTCAACCAGTTCCTCGCCGTGAAGACCCGGCAGACCGGGGACGCGGGCCTGCCGCTGCGCACGCGGGTCTGGAACGAGTAGCCGACGGACCCGGGTACGGGAAAGGGCCGGGCTCCCCGCGTGGGGAGTCCGGCCCTTCGCCGTGTCCGTACCGCCGTTACTCGGTCTTGATGGCGGTGAGCATGTTCAGCCTGGCCGCGGAGCGGGCCGGCCACAGGGACGCGAGCACACCGACGAGTCCGGCCAGGACCACGAAGATCCCGATCCGGTCCCAGGGCAGGACCAGGGCGTAGCCCGGCAGGGTGCTCTTGAACGTCTCGCCGATCGCCCAGCCGAGGAACGCGCCGAGACCGATGCCGACCACCGCGCCGAAGAGCGAGATGACCACGGCCTCCAGACGGACCATCCGCTTGACGCGGCGCCGGTCCAGACCGATCGCCCGCAACATGCCGATCTCCTGCTGGCGCTCGAAGACGGACATGGCCAGGGTGTTCACGACGCCCAGGATCGCGATGATCAGGGCCATCGCCAGCAGGCCGTACATGATGTTCAGGAGCAGGTTGATCTGCCCGCCGAACAGGTCACGGATGTCCTTCTTGTCCATGACGGTGACGGCCGGATTGTCGCCCATCGCCTTCGCGAGCGCCTTCTCGCCGGCCGCCGAGGCGCCGCCGTCCATCGCGACGAAGATCTGCGGGATGTAGGACTGCTGCTCGTGGGCGGTGATGATCTCCGCGTCGACGACGACCGGCGAGACGAACTCGCTGTCCTCGAAGATCGCGCCGACCGTCAGCTTCCCCTTCTTCTTGTCGCCGTACTCGACCGGCAGCGTGTCGCCGACCTTCCAGCCCTGCTTGGTCGCCGTCTTCTCGGCGATCGCGATCCGACCCTCGCCGAGCGAGCCGAGCGAGCCGTTCACCGTGTCGAGCTTGATCAGCTTCTCGATGTCCCCCGGGGTGACGCCGGAGGCCGAGACGTCCTTGCCCTTCAGCGTCATCCAGCCGGCCAGCTGCGGCGAGACGGCCGTGGCGCCCGGGGTCTTCTCGATCGCGGCCAGCGCCTCCTCGTTCATGCCGTCGCCGCTGGCCATGGAGATCATGTAGTCCGCGCGGATCTGGTCCGTCGTCATCTTGTCCAGCGCCGCGCCGACCGTCGTGCCGAGCACGGTGAGGCCGGTGACCAGGGTCAGACCGATGGCGAGCGCGGAGGCGGTGGCGCCGGTACGGCGCGGGTTACGGACCGCGTTGAGACCGGCGAGCTTGCCGGAGACCCCGAAGACACCCACGAAGAGCGGCCGGATCAGGGCGATCACCGGGCGGGAGAGCAGCGGGATCAGCACGATCACACCGATGAGGGTGGTGAAGGCGCCGCCCGCGATGAGCATCCGGCCGTCCTCGCCGCCCTTGCCGGCACCGAGCACGATGAGGACCGCGCCGAGGGCGGTGATCGCCGCGCCGATGGAGTTGCGGACCACCAGCGACTTGGTCGTCGCCGCCGCGTGGACGCTGCTCATCGCCGCGACCGGCGGGATCTTCGCGGCGCGGCGGCCGGGCAGCCAGGCGGCGAACATCGTGATCAGGACGCCGACGGAGAGCGCGGCGACGACCGGGGTGGCGGAGAGGACCAGCGGGCCGCCCGGCACCTTCAGGTCGAAGGCGTTCATGCCGGAACGCAGCCCGACGGCGAGCGCGACGCCCAGGCCGTAGCCGACCACCGAGGCGATCAGGCCGACCAGACCGGCCTCGGCGAGGACGGAGCGGGTGATCTGCTTGCGCGAGGCACCGACGGCGCGCATCAGCGCGAGCTCCCTGGTGCGCTGGGCGACCAACATGGTGAAGGTGTTGGCGATGAGGAAGACGCCGACGAAGAGGGCGATGCCGGCGAAGCCGAGCAGCACCTGCTTCAGCGCGCCGAGCCCGGACTCGATGTCCTCGGCTTGCCGGTCGGCGAGCGCCTGGCCGGTCTGGGCGGTGGCGTCCTTCGGGACGACCTTCAGGACCGCGTCGAGCAGCTTGTTCGCGTCGGTGCCGGGAGCGGCGACGACGGTGGCGTCCCGGTAGAAGCCCGCCTTCACGTACTGCTGCTGCGCGACGGAGGTGTCGAAGAGGACCAGGCTGCCGCCGGCGCTGACGGCTCCGTCGTCGGTGGTGAAGACGCCGGAGAGGGCGTACTCCTTCACCGGGCCGTTGGTGGCGACGCGGACGGTGTCGCCGACCTGGTAGCCGCCCTTGGCCGCGGTGTCCTTGTCGAGCGCGATCTGCCCGTCCTGGAGCGGCCCCGCGCCCTGGGCGAAGGCGTAGGCCCGGTCCTTGCCGTCGGGGCCTGGGGCGAAGTTGGTGCCCTTGTTGGACCAGCCGACGCCGATCAGCTTGCCGTCCTTGTCGGGCACGCCGGCGAAGCCGTCGACCCGTCCGGTGACGGAGGCGACGCCGTCGAGTTCGCCGATGCGGTCGATGACGGCCTGGGAGAGGCCGGGGGTCTTGGCGGCCTCCTCGGGGCTCGGGTACATGCTGACGGCGACGGCGACGTCGTCGTAGCTCTTCGCCGACTGGTTGCGGAAGGCCTGGGAGAGGGTGTCGGTGAAGACCAGGGTGCCGGAGACGAAGGCCACGCCGAGCATCACGGCGAGGACGGTCATCAGCAGCCTGGCCTTGTGCGCGAGCACGTTGCGCAAGGCGGTACGGAACATGGGTGTGTCCTGGAGTGGGAGCCCCCGGTCGGGGGCTGAACGTCGAAGGGCCGTGGACCGGGGCGGAGCCCCGGGGTGCCTCAGCTCGTGCGGCCCTTGGCGTCGAAGGCCTTCATCCGGTCGAGGACGCCGTCCGCCGTCGGGTCGAGCATCTCGTCGACGATCCGGCCGTCGGCGAGGAAGATGACACGGTCCGCGTAGGAGGCGGCGACCGGGTCGTGGGTGACCATGACGACCGTCTGGCCCAGCTCGCGGACGGAGTTGCGCAGGAAGCCCAGGACCTCGGCGCCCGAGCGCGAGTCCAGGTTTCCGGTCGGCTCGTCGCCGAAGATGATCTCGGGGCGGGAGGCCAGCGCGCGGGCCACGGCGACGCGCTGCTGCTGGCCGCCGGAGAGCTGGGTGGGGCGGTGGCTCAGCCGGCCGGAGAGGCCGATCATGTCGATGACCTTCTCCACCCACTGCTTGTCGGGCTTGCGGCCCGCGATGTCCATCGGCAGCGTGATGTTCTCCAGCGCCGTCAGGGTCGGCAGCAGGTTGAAGGCCTGGAAGATGAAGCCGATCTTGTCCCGGCGCAGCTGGGTCAGCTGCTTGTCCTTGAGGGCGCCGAGCTCGGTGTCGCCCAGGCGCACCGAGCCGGAGCTGAAGGAGTCCAGGCCGGCCACGCAGTGCATCAGGGTCGACTTGCCGGACCCGGACGGGCCCATGATCGCGGTGAACTCGCCCTGCCGGAAGTCCACGGTGACCTTGTCCAGGGCGACCACCTGGGTCTCACCCTGTCCGTAGACCTTCGAGAGATCCGTGGCGCGGGCGGCCACCGCGGTGGCGCGGGACACGGTGGGGGTGGTGGTCACGAGGGGACTCCTGTCACTGCGGGACGTTCGGGAACCACTCCATCGTGTCGAGCGTTGAGGCCCGGGTCGTCCGCCCACATGCCCGTTCCCGGGGGCGACTGGAGTCGGACCGGGGAGTCCGGCCCTCCTCCTGAGGTATGACGGGATCCCTGAGACGCGGTACCCCCGGGGGGATTGCCCGGTCCGGCGGTGTCGGTGCGGCGACTTTCCGTCATTCCGGTGTGCGCGGCTTTGCGGGCGCGACCCGCGTCACAGTTCGTCGAAACAGGCCCCACCTGCACTGACGCACCCTCAGACGTCAATAAAATAAGACAACATCGGGCCATCGTTCCGCTGAACGGGCGAAGCGCCCCGATAGGCTCATGTGCCAACGCGGAGCCGCGCGCCATGCCCGGATGGTGGAATGCAGACACGGCGAGCTTAAACCTCGCTGGCCTTCGGGCCGTGCCGGTTCGAGTCCGGTTCCGGGCACAACTCACCCGTCGCCGGCCGCCGGCCCGTGGTGTCCTCCCTGACGATCTCGGAAAGATCCTCCCCGAGCACTAGGGAGTTTCTTTTGCTTCCGCATTACTCTTGACGCAAGGCCGCGCAGTGCGGCCATGGAGGAGTGAGATGAGGAGCAGCAACCCGGTCTTCTCGCGACGGGGGTTCAGCCGCGACAACGGCGAAGCCGGCTACAACGCGCAGCAGCCGCAGGCCGGGGGCCCCGCCGTCGGAACCAACCCGTACGCCGAAGGCACCACGAACCCCTACGCGACGAACCCGTACGCGCAGGACACCCAGCTCGGAGCCCCGCAGCAGGCCCGTGGCGACGTGATGACGATCGACGACGTCGTGAGCCGTACGGCCATGACGCTCGGCACGGTCGTGATCACCGCCGCGCTGTCCTGGTTCCTGCTGCCGGTCGACGAGGCGAACCTCGGCACGTCGTACGGCATCGCCATCGGCGCCGCCCTGGTGGCCTTCGTCCTGGCCATGGTGCAGTCCTTCAAGCGCAAGGCCTCGCCCGCGCTGATCCTGGCCTACGCGGCGTTCGAGGGTGTCTTCCTCGGCGTCATCTCGGCCACGGTCTCGACCTACATCTCGCCCGGTGTGGTCGCGCAGGCGGTCCTCGGCACGATGGCGGTCTTCGCCGGCGTGCTGATCGCCTACAAGATGCGCTGGATCCGTGTCACCCGCCGTTTCTACGGCTTCGTGATGGCGGCCGCGATCGGCTTCGTGCTGCTCATGGCGGTCAACCTGTTGTTCTCACTGTTCGACGGCGCCGGTGACGGCCTGGGCTTCCGCAGCGGCGGCCTCGGCATCCTCTTCGGTGTCATCGGCATCATCCTCGGCGCCTGCTTCCTCGCCCTCGACTTCAAGCAGGTCGAGGACGGCGTGAGGTACGGCGCTCCGCGCGAGGAGTCCTGGCTGGCGGCCTTCGGCCTCACCCTGACGCTGGTGTGGATCTACCTGGAGATGCTGCGAGTGCTGTCGATCCTCCAGGGCAACGACTGACGCACGACCCCTGCGTGACGCCTCCGCGTGACGCACCCGGGTGACGAAGGGCCCGTCCGGCTTCCGCCGGGCGGGCCCTTCCGCCTTCCCTACGCCTGGAGCGCAGCGTCCAGGAGGACCCGTGCCGCGTCCTTCGCCCGGGTGGCGGGCTCGGGGGAGCCGTCGATGCCGGCGACGGCCATCGCGCCGTTGGCGAGCAGCGCCAGCTGGTCGGCCAGCTCCCCGGACGCTCCGAGGGCGGCGGTCTGCTCGGCGAAGTACTCCCGCAGGGCCTGCTTGTGCCCGCGGGCGATGGTCGCGACGTCCGGGGAGATGCCACCCATCTCCCCGAAGGTGTTGATGAAGGCGCAGCCGCGGAAGCCGGGGTCCGCGAACCAGGCGCCGAGGTAGTCGAAGACCGCGAGGGCGCGGTCGTACGGCGTGGTGGCGTGCGCGGCACCGTGGGCGGCGATGGCCTCCCGTACGGCGCTGTCGCGGCGGTTGAGGACGGCCCAGACCAGATGGTCCTTGGAGGGGTAGAGCTGGTAGAGGCGTTTGAGCGAGACGCCGGACGCGGTGCGGATCGCGTCCATGCCGACCGCCTGTACCCCGCGTTCGTCGAACAGCGTCTCCGCGGCTTCGAGGAGCCGCTGCTCGGCGGTGTCGGTGTCCATCGTCGCTCACCCCCGGAGGTGGGAGAACCATCGTTCTCCCACTCTACCCGGGTGAGCGTCAGAGCAGTCTGCGGGCGGCCCGGCGGAGGTCGTACTCGTGGACGATCGCCTTCGCGTGGCCGTAGGCGAGCTCGTGTTCGCCCCGGAGCCAGCTGACCTTCTCCTCGAACCGGACGAGGGAGGGGCCCTCCTCGACGGTGCGGAGCCAGTCGGAGACTTCACGACCGGTGCAGTGCGGGATGCGGGCGAGCAGGTTGCGGTGGGTCTCTTCGGAGAATACGTGGGACATCGGCGCCTCCGGACGCGTGTTGCCGTGTGCTCCTTCCCTGCACCGTGCCTGACCGTCGGCCCGTTGGCAACAGTGCCGGACCGGCGCGTAGGGTCGCGGAGTGCTTGATACGAGTGAACTGAGCGCCGCCGTCGAGCGGTTCGCCGACCGGCTGCGGTCGGCCCCGCAGAGCCGCCTCCAGCGCGGCGCCGCCGCCGAAGGGCTGGCGCTGGCCAGGGAGTTGGCGCTCCTGGCGCAGCGGATCGAGGGCCTGGAGGGGGAGTCGGGCGGACGGGTCATGCCGGACGCCGGGGTGTTCGCCGTCGCCGACCAACTCCTCGTCGCCGGAACCGATCTGGCTGAAGCGCTGCGAACGGCCCCGGCCGGTCCGCGTGAGCGGGAACTGGGCGAGGCCGTGAGGCTGGTACGCGAGAGCGCGGCGCGGTCGGGGGTCTAGGGGCCTAGGGAACTAGGGGCCCCGGACCGCGTCTCCCGGTCAGAGGGAGGCGATCACGCGGTCGGCGAGGATGTAGACGTTCTCGTCGTCCGCCTCGCCGAACGAGAACGTCAGGGCGTACGCCCCCGAGACGCCCGAGCCGCCGAGCAGGACCGGCGTACGGCCGGAGCGCAGGGCCTCCGCGAGGCGCTCCGCGGTCTCGCGGTGGCCCGGAGTCATGCAGAGCGTGGTGCCGTCGGCGAAGACGTACACGTCGAGCGTGCCGAGCGGGCCGGGGCGCACGTCGGTCAGCGCGGTGCGCGTGTCGGCGAGCTCCTCCAGGCGGGCCACCGTGCGCTCATGGTCGGTGACGACGGGTGTCTGGACCGGGACGAAGTCCGGGTGCGAGGGGTGGCGGCGGCGGGCCGCGGCGAGCTCGGGGGAGTCCTCGGCGTACTCGGTCAGCTCCGGGAACTCCTCAAGGACGCCTTCGACACCGGCGCCGTCGAGCGCGGCCGCCTCGGCCTCCATCGCCTCCAGGGCCATGGCCTCCAGGCCCGCGAAGTCGGCCTGGCGCGGCACGTAGAAGGGGCCGTCATCGGCGCTCCCGCCGAGGTTGCCGAGCAGGGAGGGGGCGTCGGCCGCGTCACGGGCCTCCTGGGCCGCCCAGAAGGCGCGCGCCTCGGCGAGCTCACGCTCGCGCTCCTCGGCCAGCGCCTCGGCGACCGCGGCGCGTATCTCGGCCGCGGGCGTCTGGCGGGCGTGCGGCACGGACACCCCGTGGGCGGTGGCGAGTTCGCCACGCAGGGCGACGACCTGCTTACGGAGACCGTGGGCAGCGCGCAGGGCGGCGGCGCCCACGACCGTGGCGGCGGCCGTGGTCACCAGCAGGGCAAGAGACATGGCGCTCACTGACGTACTCCCGATTCCGAGTCGATCCCCCGACTTCCTACATCAGCTTGTCCCGACGGTGCGCGTCCTGTCAGTGCATTACGTCACGAATTGGACAGGTATTTTGGCCGGGTGTTTAGTCCCAATCCGGCTATGACCTGCGGTTATGACTCTCCCCCGGGACATAGGTCACATCCTGGGGGAGATTCGGTCACGGCTGGGACGCGACGGGGTTGGCGAGGCTCGGACCGGGCCCGGTCAGCTCAGGCGCTCGATGACCATGGCCATGCCCTGGCCGCCGCCGACGCACATGGTCTCCAGGCCGAACTGCTTGTCGTGGAACTGGAGGCTGTTGATGAGCGTGCCGGTGATCCGGGCGCCGGTCATGCCGAAGGGGTGGCCGACGGCGATGGCGCCGCCGTTGACGTTGACCTTGTCCAGGTCCAGGCCGAGGTCCTGGTAGGACGGGATCACCTGGGCGGCGAAGGCCTCGTTGATCTCGGCCAGGTCGATGTCGCCGACGGTCAGGCCGGCGCGCTTGAGGGCCTGCTTGGAGGCCTCGACCGGGCCGAGGCCCATGATCTCGGGGGAGAGGCCCGAGACGCCGGTGGAGACGATGCGGGCGAGCGGGGTGAGACCGAGCTCGGCCGCCTTGGTGTCGGACATGATCACGAGCGCGGCGGCGCCGTCGTTGAGCGGGCAGCAGTTGGCGGCGGTGACCAGGCCGTCGGGGCGGAAGACGGGCTTGAGGCCCTGCACGCCCTCCAGGGTGACGCCGGCGCGCGGGCCGTCGTCCGCGGAGACGACGGTGCCGTCCGGGGTCGTGACCGGGGTGATCTCCCGCTCCCAGAAGCCGTTCTTGATGGCCTGCTCGGCGAGGTTCTGGGACCGTACGCCGAACGCGTCCATCTCCTGACGGCTGACGCCCTTCCAGCGGGCCAGGTTCTCGGCGGTCTGGCCCATGGCGATGTACGCGTCGGGGACGAGGCCGTCCTCGCGCGGGTCGTGCCAGGCGGAACCCTCGGACGCGGCGACGGCGGCGGTGCGGGCCTCGGCGTCGGCGAAGAGGGGGTTGTGCGTGTCGGGCAGGGAGTCGGAGTTGCCCTTCACGAAGCGGGAGACCATCTCGACGCCGGCCGAGATGAAGACGTCGCCCTCGCCGGCCTTGATGGCGTGCAGCGCCATGCGGGAGGTCTGCAGCGAGGAGGAGCAGTACCGGGTGACCGTGCAGCCCGGGAGGTGGTCCATCCCCATCTGGACGGCGACGATCCGGCCCAGGTTGTTGCCCTGCTCGCCACCGGGGAGGCCGCAGCCGAGCATCAGGTCGTCGATGTCGCGCGGGTCGAGCTCGGGGACCTTGGCGAGCGCGGCCTGGATGATCGTGGCGGTGAGGTCGTCGGGCCGCAGGTCCTTCAGCGAGCCCTTGAAGGCCCGGCCGATCGGGGAGCGGGCGGTCGAGACGATGACGGCTTCGGGCATCACGGCTCCAAGGGGTGCGGAGAGGGCGGACAGAACGGGAAGTTACCTGTACGTACGGCACGGGTCACCGCCTTGACGGTGTGACGCGGACCTCTTTTCTAAGCGAGCGCTCAGTTCGGCCCGCGTCCGGGGTGATCCCCCACCTCACCCCACCCCGAAACACCCGACTCCCTCCGCGGCGCCCCCTCACGTCCTGCGCGCCGCGTCCTCCTCCGTCTCCTCCGCGTCGGACGGCGCCGGAGCGGGGGGCTCCGTGGCCGTCAGGCGGCGACGGCGGCGGTGCTTCAGCAGGGCCCACGGAGCGCGGGCGCCCGTGACCTCCGTACCGGCCTCGCGGGCCGCCTCCGCCGCCGCCTTCGCCACCGGCAGCATGTCCTCGTGACGGTCCGGCTCCAGCCGGTCCGTCTCCGGCCACACGCCGAGGACCGCGCACACCGTCGGCAGGACCGCCATCGCCGCCGTCGCGTACCCCTCCGCCGACGGGTGGTAGTTGTCCGCCCCGAACATCTCCCGGGGGTTCGCCGCGAACTCGGGGCCCAGCAGATCCCCCAGCGACACCGTCCGCCCGCCCTGCTCCACCACCACGATCGTCTGCGCCGCCGCCAGCTGCCGCGACACCCGCCGCGCCATCCACCGCAGCGGCTGGTAGACCGGCTCGATCGTCCCGAGATCCGGGCAGGTCCCCACGACCACCTCCGACCCGGCCGTCCGCAGCCGCCGCACCGCCGCGGCGAGCAGCCGCACCGACTCCGTGGCCGGCATCCGGTGCGTGACGTCGTTGGCGCCGATCATGATCACGCAGACGTCCGGCGGGCCCGTCGGGGCCGACAGCAGCAGCGACACCTGCCGCTCCAGATCGTCCGAGCGCGCCCCCGGCAGCGCCACGTTCCGCAGCACCACCGGCCGCTCCGCCACCGCCGCCAGCCCCGAGGCGAGCAGCGCCCCCGGCGTCTGGCCCGCCCGACGCACCCCCTGGCCCGCCGCCGTGGAATCACCCAGAAGGGCCAGCCGCAGCGGGCCCGGACCCGGTTCCGAGGCCGCGAAGGTGCGTCCGTACAACCCGTCCGCCCCCGGCGGCAGGGGCGCGACCCCGCCCCCCACGTTCCGCTTCGCCAGCTGCACCTCGGCCAGGACCACACCCACCGCTGCCACACCGAGCAGCCCGATGCTGCCGCCGCCGTAGGCCGCGCCCGCCGCGATCCGCCGTGCCACCCTCGCCCTCGACATAGGGGCAGTCACCTCCTTCAAGCCGTTCAGGATCTAACTGCCCCGTAACCCGCTCCGACTACGCATACGCTGGACGCACCATTACGGAGACCCCGGAGATTACGGTGCAATTCCACGACTCGATGATCAGCCTCGTCGGCAACACCCCGCTGGTGAAGCTCAACAACGTGACGGCAGGCATCCAGGCCACCGTCCTGGCCAAGGTCGAGTACTTCAACCCCGGCGGCTCGGTCAAGGACCGTATCGCCCTGCGCATGATCGAGGCGGCGGAGGAGAGCGGCGCGCTCAAGCCCGGCGGCACGATCGTGGAGCCCACGTCCGGGAACACCGGGGTCGGCCTCGCGATCGTGGCCCAGCAGAAGGGCTACAAGTGCATCTTCGTCTGCCCGGACAAGGTGTCCACGGACAAGATCAACGTGCTGCGGGCGTACGGCGCCGAGGTCGTCGTCTGCCCCACCGCCGTCGACCCCGAGCACCCCGACTCGTACTACAACGTCTCCGACCGGCTCGTCCGTGAGACCCCGGGCGCCTGGAAGCCGGACCAGTACTCCAACCCGAACAACCCCCGCTCCCACTACGAGACCACCGGTCCCGAGCTGTGGGAGCAGACGGACGGGAAGATCACCCACTTCGTCACGGGCATCGGCACCGGCGGCACCATCTCCGGCACCGGCCGGTATCTGAAGGAGGTCGGCTCCGGCAAGGTCACCGTCGTCGGCGCCGACCCCGAGGGCTCGGTCTACTCCGGCGGCTCCGGCCGGCCGTACCTCGTGGAGGGCGTGGGCGAGGACTTCTGGCCGACCGCGTACGACCGGGACGTCACCGACCGGATCGTCGCCGTCTCCGACAAGGACTCCTTCCAGATGACCCGCCGCCTCGCCAAGGAGGAGGGTCTCCTGGTGGGCGGCTCCTGCGGCATGGCGGTCGTCGCGGCCCTGGAGGTCGCCAGGGAGCTGGGCCCGGACGACGTCGTCGTCGTCCTCCTGCCGGACTCCGGCCGCGGCTACCTCTCGAAGATCTTCAACGACGAGTGGATGGCCGACTACGGCTTCCTGGAGGACACCTCCACCGCCACCGTCGCCGACGTCCTGCGCCACAAGGAGGGCGTGCTGCCCTCCCTCGTCCACATGCACCCGGAGGAGACGGTCGGGGAGGCGATCGAGGTGCTGCGCGAGTACGGCGTCTCCCAGATGCCGATCGTCAAGCCGGGCGCCGGTCACCCGGACGTGATGGCGGCGGAGATCGTCGGCTCGGTCGTCGAGCGGGAGCTCCTCGACGCCCTGTTCACCCAGCGCGCCTCGCTGGAGGACCCGCTGGAGCGCCACATGAGCGCGCCGCTGCCGCAGGTCGGCTCCGGCGAGCCGGTCGCCGACCTGATGTCCGTGCTCGGTGAGGCGGCGGACGCGGCGATCGTGCTGGTGGAGGGCAAGCCGACGGGTGTCGTCAGCCGCCAGGACCTGCTCGCCTTCCTCGCGAACGGCGGGGTGCGGGGCGGCGCGGTGAACGTCGTCACGTAGCCCGAACGGTCTTCGAGCGGGCGTTCGCGCAAACGGTACGAGCGCGACACGTCCGCGCAGCACCCGCTTAACACGCGTCCGCCACAGTGGTGGTTGTCGGCGTCAAGGACTACGGAGCGGCTCCCGGACCTCCTCGCGACGCCACGGACGCGGAGACCGGCCCTGACCCGGGCCCGTGTCCCCCGCGGGGACCGCCGTCGTCCCGCCCCCCGGTTCACCGGGGGTGCGGCGGTCCCCGCGCCACACCTTCTTCTCAGGCCCCGCCGAGCGGGGCCCGGGCTACGGCCCCGGTCGCCGAGCTGGGCCCCGTCCGGTCGGCCCTGCTCTCAGTGCCTGTCCTCGTCGCGTGGTGACAGCGGCAGCCGGTCCCGGAAGGCGTGGACCGCGTTCACGCCCACGATGCCGAGCCAGGCCACCACCAGGCCCGCCAGACCGGCGTGCGCGGCGGCGATCGCGGAGAGCGGGACCGCCAGGACCAGCGAGATGATCCCGAAGCCGAACCGCGCGCCGAAGCCCTCGGCCCCCGGACCGCGGGGGCGGACGCCGCGGGCGCTCGCCACCTGCTGCTCGCCCAGCCGTCGCCGGACCTGCCGGTCGATCGCCGTGTCCAGGCTCTGCTCCACCTTGCCGAGGAAGGAGTCGACGAGGGCTGCCTCGTACTCCGTGCCCAGCTCACGGCGGGCCTGCAGGGTGGCGTCCAGTTCGCTCTTGAGCTCGTCCATGCTCGCCACCGTAGAGAGCCACGGCTCCCCACGTCGGTAGGGCTAGCCCCCGGCTTTTCTTGCCCTGCTGCATATCTTCATGCAGAGTTCGATGTGGATGAATAGGCAGGCGGGACGAGCGGAGGGGGACGGCGTGAGTGACAGCCCGGCCGGGCGGCTGCAGGCGCTCTTCGAGGGGCACCGGCTGACACCGACACAGCGGCGGATCGCGCACTGCATGGTGCGCCGCGCCGGTGACGTGGCGTTCCTGTCCAGCGTGGAGCTGGCCGAGCTCGCCGGAGTCAGCCAGCCCTCCGTCACCCGCTTCGCCGTCGCCCTCGGCTTCGACGGCTACCCGGCGCTCCGCCGCCACCTGCGCGAGGTCGCCCCCGCGGGCGAGGCCGCGGGCGAGGCAGGCGAGCACAACGAGTACCAGCAGGCCGTCCTCGCCGAGATCGAGAACCTCCGCCATCTCGCCGAACTGCTCGCCGACCCCGCACCCGTCGAGCGCGCCGGGCGGCTGCTGGCCGCCTCCCGCCCGCTGCCCGTGCTCGGACTGCGGGCCGCCTCCTCACAGGCGCGCGGCTTCGCGTACTTCGCCGCCAAGGTCCATCCCGACGTCCGCCTCCTCGACGAGGGCGGCTCGATGCTGGCCGACCGTATCGACGCGTCGGTACGGGCCGGGGCCACGGCCGTGCTCTGCTTCGCGCTGCCCCGCCACCCCCGCGAGGTCGTGGAGGCCCTGGAGTACGCCAGGGGCGCCGGGCTCACCGTGGTCACGGTCGCCGAGTCGGCGTTCGCGCCGGTCGCCGCCCACAGCGACCTGCTGATCCCGGCCGCCGTCGGCACCGGGCTCGCCTTCGACACGGCCTGTGCGCCGATGCTGCTCGGCCGGGTGCTCCTGGAGGCGATGGCCGACGAACTCCCCGACGCACAGGCACGGTTGGAGGAGTTCGACACCAAGGCGGCGGCGCGCGGCCTGTTCGTGGAGTAGGCGGAGAGCGGGGCCGAGGACCCGGGCGGGGGCCGGGGGCGGGCTCAGATCTCCAGTTCGGCCTCGATCTTCTTCAGCTGGTGGCGGGCCATCGCCAGGTTCGCCCGGTCCTTGCTCAGCGCCAGGTAGAGGAACAGGCCGTTCGTCCCGCGTCCCTTCAGCAGCCGGATCAGGTGGTACTGGGTGCCGAGGGTGATCAGGATGTCCTCGATGTCCTCCTGGAGGCCGAGCATCTCCATCGTCCTGACCTTGGCGCGGACCACGTCCGTGTTGCCCGCCGCCGCGACGGTGAGGTCGAGTTCCTTGCCGCCGCCGATCGTGCCGAGGGCCATGCCGCTGGTGTAGTCGACCAGCGCGGCGCCGATGGCGCCGTCGATGGTCGCGGCTTCCTTGAGAGCGGTCTCGGTGTTCGCCATGGGTGTCGCACTTCCTTTTCGGTTTCGGGTCGAGCGTCGGTCTGAGCTACGAGGGGTTTCTGTTCAGGTCTTTCAGGTCCTTGCGCTCCAGCGCCCCGTCGACGAGGTCGCCGATCCGGGCGCTCGAACGCCGGGCCTCCAGATGCAGCCGGCCCACGTTGATCCGGGGCTCGGCGAGCAGGGTCAGGACGGCGGCGCCGCCGGCCGCGTACGTGGCGACATAGCCGTCGTCGCCCCGCACCAGCAGCTCGCGGAAGCCGCCCTGGCCCGTGGACTCGGTCAGCCGCTGGGCGACACCGAGGGCCGCCGCCGTCAGCGCGGCCACCCCTTCCGCCTCGGCGTCCGCGGTGTCGTGGGCGAGGACCAGGCCGTCCGCGCTGGCCGCGAGCGCCCCGGTGAGCTGGGGCAGTCGGGCCCGCAGCCGTCTCAGCTCGCCGAGCACCTCGGCTTCTGCGGACATCAGTAATCTCCTCTCGGCGCGCAGGCGCAGGGCACGCCTCATCACAGACTTGCCTCCAGGGCGTCGCGGAGCCGGCGCAGCAGGGCGATGTCCGGGTCGGGTGCGATCTCGCCGACCCAGGTGGGGACGGGAGGCGGTGCGGCCGCCACGAGTTCGGGCGGGGTCTCCACGAGGCCGGCGGCGGCGAGGCGGCGGACCTCGAGGAGCGTGTGGAAGGCCGGCCGGCCCAGCACCCGTGCGATGTCCGCCGGTGTACGGACCCCGTCGGCGGCGGCGAGGAGCGCCCGCTGACGCAGGCTCACCGTCTGCCCCGGTGCGGGGGCGCGCGGCACGACGGGGGCGGTGTCCACGGAGCCGTACGGCCAGACGCTGTCGAGCAGTTCACGGCGGCGTACGGTCTCGCGCTCGACGGCCTCGGTCGAGACCGGCCGTACCGAACCGAACCAGTGGGCGACGCCGTACCGGAAGCGGGTCGGGCCGGTGGCGGGGGCGAGCGCGAAGAACGCGGCGTCGTAGACCGCGCCGAGGTGGCAGATCTCCAGCTCGCCGTCGCGCAGCCGGCCGCTCTCCACCAGGAACCTGCCGACCTCGCGCCGCGCCCCGGCCCGGTCGACGGCCTCGTCCCAGCGCTCGCGGGCCAGCCGCCCGCCGGCGGTCAGGAGGACGTCGAGCCCGGGCGCGGCGGGGCTCTCGGCGTGCGTGACGCGGCCGTCGACGAGGTAGAGCGTGCCGTGGTCGCGGAGCAGGGCGCCGGTGGCGCGCTCGGCGGCGAGGCGGACGAGCATGGGGGAGACGGTCATCCGAGCACCAGCTTCTCCGCGAGGTCGCGCAGCCGCATCCGGGCCAGCGCGAGGTTGCCGGTGTCCCGGTCGAGCCACAGGTGGAGGAAGACGCTGCTGTCGAAGGAGGTCTCGACGAAGCGGAGGACGTGGTAGCCGCCGCGGGTCGTGACGATCAGGTCCTCGACGGGCGGCCCCTTGGGCACCCGCTCGCGGAGCACGACCTCGGTGCCGGGGCGCAGCGCTATCTCCGTGCTGGGGCGCGCTGCCGTGCGCGAGGCGGCCCGGGATCCCGTGCGGGAGGCGCTGGGGCCGCCCGCGGCCGGGCCCGTGCCCTGGGCGGGGACGGCCGCCCCTGCGGTCGGGGCCTGGCTCGCGGGCGGGGTGAGGGGCGGCCGGGTGGGCGCGGGCGGGACGGGCCCGGTGATCGGTCTCGGCGGCGGGACGGGATCGGCGGTCGGCGGACCGGGCGGGACGACGGGGTCGGCGACCGGTCTCGGTGGCGGGGCCGTGCCCGCGAAGGAGTCGTACTCCGCTGCGGCGCGGGCCAGTTCGGCGGCCTCCGCGGCGGTCGTCTCGTGGTCTCCGACCGGCGATTCGCCCGCCGCGCCGAGGGCGAGCCCGCTGGTCCAGTCGACCAGCCAGGCTCCGCGCGCGCCCGGCAGGCTCATGGCCTCCAACAGGCACTCGTCGATTCCGGGCACGCGGGTTCCCCTCCCGATGCGGCGCGCAGGCGTACGGCAGTGACCGTGACGCTACTCAACGTTTCCGTCCCGGGCAGGAGTTCTGGCATTTTCCATCGGAACATGCCCTCGGCTTGCTTGAATTCGCCCCCGCGCGGTCAGTCCTCGCCGCGAACGCGCAGGGCGATCTTGTTGACCACCCACAGCCCGATCCCGAGGGCGAGCAGCACACCGGCCCGGACGTAGACGTCCGCGTCGCGGTCGGCGAGGGGGCTCGCCAGGACGAGGGCGGTGACGGCGCCGAGGACGGGGAGCACCGTCGGCGCACGGAAGTGGGCGTGCTCCACGCGGTCCTTGCGCAGCACCAGGACGGCGATGTTGACCACGGCGAAGACGCACAGGAGCAGGAAGGCGGTGGTGTCGCCGAGGCCCTCGATCTCTCCGGTGGTGACGAGGCCGAGGGTGAGGATCGTGGCGAAGACGATGCCGGTGATCGGTGTGCGGCGGTTCTTCAGGACCTTGCCCATCACGCTCGGCAGGACCCGCTCGTTGGCGAGGCCGTAGCAGAGCCGGGAGGCCATCATGATGTTGATGAGCGCGGAGTTGGTGACCGCGAAGAGGGCGATCAGCGCGAAGAGTTTCGGCGGGAAGTCGACCCCGCCGGCCTTGACGACCTCCAGGAGCGGTCCGCTCGACTGCTCCAGGGTGCGGTGGTCGACCAGGAGCGAGGAGATCAGGGCGACCAGGACGTAGACCGTGCCGGTGACGGCGACTCCCGTGAAGATGGCGCGGGGGAAGGTGCGGGACGGATTCTGCGTCTCCTCCGCCATGTTGACCGAGTCCTCGAAGCCGACGAAGGCGAAGAAGCCCAGGGCCGTGGCCCCCAGCACGCTCGTGATCAGCGCGAATCCGGTGCCCGACGCCTGGAACTCGCCCAGCCGCGACGGCTCCCCCTCGCCCCCGAAGACGGCCCACGCGCCGATCCCGAGGATGACCAGCAGGCCGGTGAGCTCGACGAGGGTGAGCACCACGTTCGTCTTCACCGACTCCGACACCCCGCGCAGCGCCAGGCAGGCGAGGGCGAGGACGAAGACGACCGCGATGAGCGTGGCCGGGACGGCGTCGGTGAACTCCTGGAAGTAGTCCCCGCTGAAGGCGCGGGCGGCGGCGCTCGCGGAGGAGAGGCCCGAGCACATCACCATGAAGGCGACGATGAAGGTGAGGAAGGGGACCTTGAACGCCTTCTGCGTGTAGAGCGCCGCGCCGGCCGCCTTCGGGTACTTGCCGACCAGCTCCACGTACGACGCGGCGGTCAGCAGCGCGACGACGAACCCGATCGCGAACGGCAGCCAGAGCGCGCCGCCGACCTTGCCCGCCACCTTGCCGGTCGTCGCGTAGATGCCGGTGCCGAGGATGTCGCCGATCACGAAGAGGATCAGCAGCTTGGGCCCGATGGCCCGTTTCAGCGCGGGCTGCCCGGAACCCGGCTCGTCTGCGGGCTGTTCGGACCGCGGTGCTGTTGTCATGGGGCCTCCCCTGGCGTCAGGAAACGACTGCCCTGGTGAGCGTCACGTGATGCCCCCGTCGCCATCACTCGTTCGAGCGAACAGGTGTGCGGGGAGGGGTGGATGCGGCCGTACGGGACGAGGCGTCCACGGGTGGCCGTACGGGGCGAGGCTGCCACGGCGGCTGTGCGGGATGAGGCGCGGGCGCTCGTCCGGGACGAGGCCGCCTCCCCGTCCGCCGTCCTCCCCCGCCCGCCGTCCTCCCCCGTCCGCCGTCCTCCCCCGTCCGCCGTCCTCCCCCGTCCGCCCCGCCGTCCTCCCCGCGTCACATGCGTCGTTCCACCGCGGCCGCCACGTCGTCCAGGTCCTTGGCGAGCGCCCTGCTCGCCGCCTTGGCCCCGAGGCCGCTCAGCAGCCGGGCGAGGAACCCCAGCCGGTTTCCCTCCGCCGGGCCCCCGGAGAACGTCATCCGGACCACCGTCGCCCCCTCGCCGTCCGGGCGCAGCGCGACCTCGGAGACGTAGTGCATGCCGTGCGAGTCCGCCACCGTCACGTAGCGGTCCGGCGGCTCGGCCTCGGTCACGGTCATCTCCTCCGTGGCCTCCTTGCCCATCATCCGCCGGGTCTCGCGCCAGCGGGTGCCCACGCCGAAGACGCCCTCGGTGAGCACCTCGACCCGCTCCACCCCGCTGAGCATCCGCTCCATGCCCTCCAGGTCCGTGATCGCTTCCCAGACCGGACCGGGAGGGGCCTGGATCCGGCGCTCGACGACGATGCTCTTCATGGCCATGGCTCCATGGAAGCACCGGGGTCGGACACCCGCCCGTGGTGTCAGCCCAGCAGGGCGTCCGGCATCCCACCGCCCGCCTCCGCGACGATCTCGTCGAGCGTCTGGGCCCTCCGTACGGTCGAGAACGTCACCGCGCCCTCGGCGTCCGGCGCGTCCGTGGTGAAGCCGTGGACGGCCGGCCGCGGCAGGCTGTTGTACGCGTAGGGGTGGGCGAAGTAGTACGCCCCGGTGTCCGGCACCGCCACGATGTCGGCCGGCCGCAGCAGCGGCAGCGAGCGGGCCGTGGCCAGCAGGTCCCCGGCGAAGCAGGCGGGCCCGGCCACGTCCTGGACGGTCTCCTCCCCGGTGCGCGGGCGGCCCTCGGAGTCGTACGCGAGGACGCGCAGCGGCCAGGAGACGGGGTCGTAGACGGTACGGGTGGCCACCTGCACGCCCGCGTGGGTGACGGCGACCGGGCGGGCGCCGGAGGTCTTGGTGTACTCGACGCGGGCCAGGATCGTGCCGTGCTTGGCGAGTAGCGAGCGGCCGAACTCGGTGACCAGGGCGTACCGCCCGTCGAGCAGCCCGGGGACGGTCGCGGCGAGCAGCTCGGCGTACTCCGCGTAGGTCGGCGTCTCCTCGTCGGAGGAGAAGTTCACCGGCAGTCCGCCGCCGATGTCGAGGGTGTCGATCTGCTGCCGACCGGCCTTGGCGTTGATCTCCTCGGCGAGCGCGTGAGCGGCGGCGACGCCCTCGGCCATGAGGGCGAGCGGGACGCCCTGCGAGCCGGTGTGGGTGTGCAGCCGGGTCAGCCAGGGCCGGTCGAGGTAGGCCCGTACGACCGCGTCCCGCGCGCCCTCGTCGCGCAGCGCGACGCCGAACTTGGAGGTCGCGGTCGCCGTCGAGAGCGCCCCGATCGAACCGGCCCCGATCTGCGGGTTCACCCGGATCCCGAGCGGCGAGGAGGTCGGCGCGGAGCCCACGAGCTCGTCCAGCCGCGCCAGCTCCTGGAGGTTGTCGGCGTTGACGGCGATCCCGAGCGCGAGCGCCTGGCGCAGGTCGGCGGGGGTCTTGGCGGGCGAGTCGAGCACCGTACGGGACGGGGGGAGGCCGGCGGCTCGGGCGAGGGCCAGCTCGCCGGGGCTCGCGACCTCGGCGCCGAGGCCGCACGCGTCGAGCAGCCGCAGCACGGGCACGAGCGGGCAGGCCTTCACGGCGAAGGCGTGCAGGACGGGGGCGTCGGTGACGGCGGCGAAGGCGGAGACGAGGGCTGCGGCGGAGGCGCGGATGCCGGCGGTGTCGAGGAGGGCGACGATCTGGCGGTCGGGGTCGGCGGACGACAGGAGGCCCTGCTCGACGGCGGCTCGGACGGCCCGATCGCGACGGGCCCCGGCGTGGTGGGAAGCCATGGCTCCATGGGACCACCGGTACGGGTGCCCCCGCAGCTGTTGACTACAACTATTCAGCAGTCCAGGATGTGAATATCTGATCCACACCGGAGGAGGCTGCCCCATGTCAGGACCCCGCCCCGTACGGGCCCCGCGCGGTACGGAACTGAGCGCCCTGGGATGGCAGCAGGAGGCCGCCCTCCGCATGCTCCAGAACAACCTCGACCCCGAGGTCGCCGAGCACCCCGACAAGCTCGTCGTCTACGGCGGCACGGGCAAGGCCGCCCGCGACTGGCGCTCCTTCGACGCCATGGTCCGCACGCTGCGGACCCTCAAGCAGGACGAGACGATGCTCGTCCAGTCCGGCCGCCCGGTCGGCGTCATGCAGACCCACGAGTGGGCCCCGCGCGTCCTGATCGCCAACTCCAACCTGGTCGGCGACTGGGCGAACTGGGAGGAGTTCCGGCGCCTGGAGCAGCTGGGCCTGACCATGTACGGCCAGATGACAGCCGGTTCGTGGATCTACATCGGCACCCAGGGCATCCTCCAGGGCACCTACGAGACCTTCGCCGCCGTCGCCGCCAAGAAGTTCGGCGGCACGCTCGCCGGGACGATCACCCTCACCGCCGGCCTCGGCGGCATGGGCGGCGCCCAGCCGCTCGCCGTGACGATGAACGACGGCGTCGCGATCTGTGTCGACGTCGACCCGCGCGCCATCGACCGCCGCATCGAGCACCGCTACCTGGACGTGAAGGCCGACAGCCCGGCCCACGCCCTCCAGCTGGCCGTCGAGGCCCGCGACGCCCGCCGCCCGCTCTCCATCGGCCTGCTCGGCAACGCGGCCGAGCTGCTGCCGCAGCTGCTGGCCGAGGGCGCCCCCATCGACATCGTCACCGACCAGACCTCGGCCCACGACCCGCTGGCGTATCTGCCGATCGGCGTCGACTTCGACGACATGACGGACGCGGCGGCCAAGGACCCGGCGGGCTTCACGACCCGGGCGCGCGAGTCGATGGCGCGGCACGTCGAGGCCATGATCGGCTTCATGGACGCGGGCGCGGAGGTCTTCGACTACGGCAACTCGATCCGTGGCGAGGCCCAGCTCGCGGGTTACGACCGGGCGTTCGCCTTCCCCGGCTTCGTACCGGCCTACATCCGTCCGCTCTTCTGCGAGGGCAAGGGCCCGTTCCGCTGGGCGGCCCTCTCGGGCGAGGCCTCGGACATCCACAAGACGGACAAGGCCATCCTCGACCTCTTCCCGGAGAACGAGTCGCTCCACCGCTGGATCACGATGGCCGGCGAGCGCGTCCACTTCCAGGGCCTCCCGGCGCGCATCTGCTGGCTCGGCCACGGCGAGCGGGACAAGGCGGGCGAGCGCTTCAACGACATGGTGGCGAGCGGCGAGCTGGCCGCCCCGCTGGCCATCGGCCGCGACCACCTCGACTGCGGCTCGGTGGCCTCCCCGTACCGCGAGACCGAGGCCATGCTCGACGGCTCCGACGCCATCGCCGACTGGCCGCTGCTCAACGCCATGGTCAACGTCGCCTCGGGCGCCTCGTGGGTGTCGCTGCACCACGGCGGCGGCGTCGGCATGGGCCGCTCCATCCACGCGGGCCAGGTCACGGTCGCGGACGGCACACCGCTGGCCGGCGAGAAGATCCGCCGCGTGCTGACCAACGACCCGGGCATGGGCGTCATCCGGCACGTCGACGCGGGCTACGACATCGCGGAGAAGGTGGCGGACGAGAAGGGCGTACGGGTCCCGATGCGCGAGGGCGACGCCTCCGTCGCGGACGGTGCCTCCGCGTGAGCGAGACGTTCCACGCCATGTGGCGGTCGCTGCGGCCCATCGGCCGAAGCGACGCCTCGGGCGGCTACCGCCGCCACGCCTGGACCGGTGCGGACGCCGACTGTCGGCTCTGGTTCCGGATGCAGGCCGAGGCGCGCCGTCTGAACTACGAGGTCGACCGCAACGGCAACCAGTGGGCCTGGCTCGGCGACCCGGCGGCCGGTGACGCGGTCGTCACCGGCTCGCACCTGGACTCCGTGCCGGACGGGGGCGCCTTCGACGGCCCCCTCGGCGTGGTGTCGGCGTTCGCGGCGCTGGACGAACTCCGCCGCAGGGGAGTGGAGTTCGTCCGGCCGTTCGCGATCACCAACTTCGGCGACGAGGAGGGCGCCCGCTTCGGCCTGGCCTGCGTCGGCTCCCGCCTCACGGCCGGGCGGCTGACGAAGGAGCAGGCGTACGAGCTCCGGGACGCCGACGGGATCACGCTCCCGCAGGCCATGGAGGCCGCCGGGTACGACCCCGACGCCATCGGCGCCGACCCCGAGCGGCTCGCCCGGATCGGCGCCTTCGTCGAGCTGCACGTCGAGCAGGGCCGCGCCCTGGACCTCTCCGGCGACGCCGTCGGCATCGCGTCCGCGATCTGGCCGCACGGCCGCTGGCGGTACGACTTCGCGGGCGAGGCCAACCACGCGGGCACCACCCGCCTGGTCGACCGCCGCGACCCGATGCTGACCTACGCCGAGACGGTCCTCGCGGCGCGCCGGGAGGCCGAACTCGCGGGCGCGGTCGCCACGTTCGGCAAGATCGCGGTGGAGCCGAACGGGGTCAACGCGATCCCCTCGCTGGTGCGGGGCTGGCTGGACGCCCGCGCCGCCGACCAGGAGTCCCTGGACACCGTGATCGCGGGCGTCGAGACGGCCGCCCGTGACTACGCGACCCGGCACGGCATCGACCTCACGGTCGTACGGGAGTCCTTCACGCCGGTCGTCGAGTTCGCGCACACGCTGCGGGACGAGCTGTCGGCCGTCCTGGGGGAGAAGACCCCGGTCCTCGGCACGGGCGCGGGACACGACGCGGGTATTTTGTCCGAATCGATCCCGACCGCCATGCTGTTCGTACGGAACCCCACGGGCGTCTCGCACTCCCCGGCCGAGTTCGCGGCCGAGGAGGACTGTGTGGCGGGGGTCATCGCACTCGCGGACGTACTGGAGGGCCTGGCGTGCAGGTGACGACGTACTGGCTGGAACACGCCTGGCTCGACACGAACGTGGAGCCGGGGGTGGCGCTCGAGGTGACGGACGGCCGCATCGCGGCGGTCCGCACGGGCGTCGACACCCCGCCCCCGGGGGCGGAGGTCCTCCGGGGCCTGACGATCCCGGGCCTGGCCAACGCGCACTCGCACGCCTTCCACCGCGCCCTGCGCGGGACGGTCCAGGTCGGCTCGGGCACGTTCTGGACCTGGCGGGAGGTGATGTACCAGGTCGCGTCGAGGCTGACCCCGGAGAGCTATCACGCGCTCGCCCGGGCGGTGTACGCGGAGATGGCGCTGGCCGGCATCACGGCGGTCGGCGAGTTCCACTACCTCCACCACGCGCCGGGCGGACGGCCGTACGCCGACCCCAACGCGATGGGCGAGGCCCTCGTGCAGGCGGCGGCGGACGCGGGCATCCGGATCACGCTCCTGGACACGGCGTACCTGTCGTCCGGCTTCGGGGCGGCGCCGGACCGGCACCAGCTCCGCTTCTCGGACGGCACCGCCCAGGCGTGGGCGGAGCGCGTCTCGTCGCTGAAGGAGCGCGAGGGCGTACGGATCGGGGCGGCGATCCACTCGGTGCGGGCGGTCCCGGCGGACCAGCTGGCGACCGTCGCGGACTGGGCGCGCGAGCGGGGCGTACCGCTGCACGTCCACCTCTCGGAGCAGACGGCCGAGAACGACGCCTGCCTGGCGGCCCACGGCCGCACCCCCACGCAACTCCTGGCGGACCACGGGGTCCTCGGCCCGAGGACGACGGGTGTCCACAACACCCACCTGACGGAGACGGACATCGGCCTGCTGGGCTCGTCCACCACGGGCACGTGCATGTGCCCGACGACGGAACGGGACCTCGCGGACGGTATCGGCCCGGCGGTCGCCCTTCAGCGGGCGGGCTCGCCGCTGTCGCTGGGCAGCGACAGCCACGCCGTGATCGACCTCCTGGAGGAGGCGCGGGCGATGGAGCTGAACGAGCGGCTCCGCTCCCGCACGCGCGGGCACTGGACGGCGGCGGCGCTGCTGCGGGCGGCGACGGCCGACGGCCACGCGGCGCTCGGCTGGGACGGGGCGGGCTCGCTGGAGGCGGGCGCGCTCGCGGACTTCACGACCATCGCGCTGGACTCCGTCAGGACAGCGGGACCGGTGCCGCGTCTGGCAGCCGAGACGGCGGTATTCGCAGCGTCGGCCGCGGACGTGCGGCACACGATCGTGGCCGGCCGCCCTGTCGTACGAGACGGGGTCCACCAGTCCGTACCGGACGCGGCCGGGGCTCTGGCGGAAGCGATCGCAGCCGTGCGCGGCTGACCGGTCCTCCCGGACCGCCCCGACTGCCCGGACCGACCCGGCTGCCCCGACCGACCCGGCTGTTCCGGCTGACCCTGCTCACCCGGCTGAAGGAGACACCTTTGAGCACGAACACGGGCCCCGTGGCGAGGAACAACGCGGCGCCGACCTCGGCACCCACGAGTGCGAAGAGCGCGGTCGCGACGGACGCCACCGCCATCGTCAACATCGCCAGCCTGGTCACGAACGATCCCTCCCTCGGTGATGGCAGCCAACTGGGCCTGATCCAGGACGCGGCCGTCGTCATCGAGGGCGACCGGGTGGTCTGGGTCGGTGAATCAAGCAAAGCACCCGCCACTGACAACCGGGTCGACGCCGGCGGCCGGGCCGTGATCCCCGGCTTCGTCGACTCCCACTCGCACCTGGTCTTCGCGGGCGACCGTACGGCGGAGTTCAACGCCCGGATGTCGGGACAGCCGTACAAGGCGGGCGGCATCAGGACGACGGTGGCGGCGACGCGGGCGGCGAGCGACGAGGCCCTCTCGGCGAACGTGGCCCGCTACATGGACGAGGCGCTGCGCCAGGGCACGACGACGTTCGAGACGAAGTCGGGCTACGGCCTGACGGTCGAGGACGAGGCGAGGGCGCTGCGGATCGCGGCCGGGCACACGGACGAGGTCACGTACCTCGGCGCCCACATCGTGGCGCCGGAGTACGCGGACGACCCGGCGGGGTACGTGGAGCTGGTGACGGGCGAGATGCTCGACGCCTGTGCGCCGTACGCCCGGTGGGTGGACGTCTTCTGCGAGAAGGGCGCGTTCGACGGGGACCAGGCGCGGGCGATCCTGACGGCGGGCAAGGCGAAGGGCCTGCACCCGAGGGTGCACGCGAACCAGCTGACGTACGGCCCGGGCGTCCAGCTGGCGGTGGAACTGGACGCGGCGAGCGCGGACCACTGCACGCACCTGACGGACGAGGACGTCGCGGCTCTGGCGGGTTCGTCGACGGTGGCGACCCTCCTCCCGGGCGCGGAGTTCTCCACCCGGGCGGACTGGCCGAACGCCCGGCGCCTGCTGGACGCGGGCGTGACGGTGGCCCTGTCGACGGACTGCAACCCGGGCTCGTCGTTCACGTCCTCGGTCCCGTTCTGCGTCGCGCTGGCGGTACGGGACATGGGCATGACCCCCGACGAGGCGCTGTGGTCGGCCACGGCAGGCGGCGCGAAGGCCCTCCGCCGCACGGACGTGGGCCACCTGACCCCCGGCGCCCACGCCGACCTCACCCTCCTGAACGCCCCCTCCCACGTCCACCTGGCCTACCGCCCGGGCGTCCCCCTGGTCGCGGGGGTCTGGCGGCGGGGGACGCGGGTGGTGTGAGCTGGAACCGCGCGGTCCCGGGCGGCCGCGCATGCGACCTGACGGTCAACTCGGGCCCTGTGCCGGAGGGATACAGGGGCGCCGGACAGGCCCCCTACTTCCGCCACGACGTCCCGCGCTGACAGGCCCGCCGCCCTCGCCGGCCGGCGCGAGGACTACGATCTTCGACCGACGGCCGGGGGGACGGGGCGGTATGAGCGAGCTGGGCACAGCTGAGCGTGGTGCGGAGGCGGAGGCGGAGGCGGAGACGAAGGCGCTGGAGGCGCCGCCATTGCCTGACGTCGCGCTTGAGGCCCCCGACGCCCCCGACGCCAACGCCCAGCCGGAGGAGCCGGGTGAGGCTGAGCAGCAGGACGAGCCCGGCGAAACGGAAGGGCCGGAGGAGTTGGAAGGGCCGGAGGACTCGGAAGGGCCGGGGGAGTCGGAAGGGCCCGGGGAGCCAGAGGGGAACGGCGAGCCGGAGGGGTCCGGGGAACCTGAGGGACCAGGGGAGCCGGAAGGCCTCGGGGAGCCTGAGGAGCCCGAAGCGCCAGGCGAACCCGCTGAGCCGGTCGAGCCCGAGGTCGCTCCGGACACGGCCGATGCCGTGTCGGACACGGCAGAGACCTTGCCGGACACGGCGGACACCATGCCGGAAACGGCGGACACCGCGCCGGACACGGCAGAGACTGCGCCGGATACGGCGGACACCGCGCCGGACACGGCAGAGACTGCGCCGGATACGGCGGACACCGCGCCGGACACGGCGGACACCGCGCCGGACACGGCAGAGACCTTGCCGGATACGGCGGACACCATGTCGGACACCGCCGACGCCGGCCCGGAGCCCGAACGTGCCTTCCTGGGCGACGTCTTCTCGAAGCTGCGGGACAGAATCACCGGACCGCACGAGTCGGCGGAGGGGCCCGTCGACAAGTACGCCACCGTGGACCGGCCGGACTTCAACGCCATGGAGATCCCGGAAGTCGGTGTGACCCTCTTCCGGTACGGCACGCCTCTCGAGCGCCCCGACGGGCAACGCGCCCCACTGTTCGACGGTCCGCCCAGGCGTGAGCAGACCGAGCAGGGAAGGCTCGGGGACTGTGGCGTCATCGCCACCATGGGGGCTGTCGCCACGCATCTGCCGGAGGCGATCTCGGAGTGCGTGAAGGAGAACGGCGACGGTTCCTACGATGTGACGTTCCACCAGGTGAAGAAGACGTTCGGCGGAGATTTGATCCGCTGCGAACCGAACGGCGCCGTCACCGTTCTCACGATCACGCCGGAGCTTGTCGTGCAGTACGACCGGCCGGACAGGCCCGCCTACGGCCGTGCGGGCGCCGACGGTGTCGCCTGGCCCGCAGTACTGGAAAAGGCCTTCGCGGGAGTGGACCAGACCTGGGAGGCGGACCGCCCCGGACAGGCGTCAGGCTACGAACGCCTCGATCTCGGGACCAGGCCGAGCCACCGCGCTGAGATGCTGACCCAGCTCACGGGGCGGCCCGCCTACACCGAAGACATCCCGACCCAGTACGACATGAACGGCGTCAGCCCGGACCGCCAGCTGCTCGCCACGTTCCGGGAAAAGCTCGATGCAGGCTGCCCGATACTGATCGGCACCCGCAAGATCGGGAAGGACGAGCGGGCGCTTCCCAAGGGCCTTGTGGACGGGCATGCGTACGAGGTGACCCAGGTGGACGACGAGGGACTCATCCATCTGCACAATCCGCACAACCTCAACGATCCGAAGCCGCTGACGGCGAAGGAACTCAGGGCCAACTCCAACAGCCTGTTCACCACGATGGGATAGGAACATGATCAACGAAGTGTGGCTGTGGCCACGCGTGGTCGGAGACTCGGACGATGCCCGGTTCTCGGTGATCCACCTCTACGCCCCGCCCGACACGCCGCTCAGCATCCAGCTCGTTGTCGCGGCCGACGAGGAGCGCACCTACACCCTGCACGTGGGCGACACCTTCCCCGTACGGGACGAGACCTGGACGTTCGAACGGGTCGACAACGTGGAGACCGAGCGCTGGCTCGTACTCCTGCGCAAGGTCACCTGAACGTCGTCCGGATCCGACCCGCAGGCGCTGGATCGCGTACCCCGTCATCGTGACCCCGCACATGCCGAGGGCGAGGGGGAAGGGTGTGCCTCGGCGAAAGCGTGCTGGGCCGCCCAGCCCGCCCACACCAGGATCCAGACCGCGCACGCCGTGAGGCGGCCGCTTGCGCCGAGGGTGCGGAGGAGGACGGTCGCGATCGCGCATGCGCTCTTCCAGTTCCGCGTACGCGGAAATCATGCTTTCCCCCTGAACCCCGGCCCCATGTGGCCCAAACCAGGGCGACCCGTCAATAACGCAGAAGGGCCTGTCCGGTGAGGAACAGGCCCTTTCCACAGGTCACTTGAGGGCACCCGGAAGGGGGTGCGCCGGAGCGCGGAGGCGCGGAGATCACTCCTCCAGCGTCAGGCCCTTGCGCAGCCGCGTCAGGGTCCGCGAGAGCAGCCGGGAGACGTGCATCTGGGAGATGCCCAGCTCCTCGCCGATCTCCGACTGGGTCATGCCGGCGACGAACCGGAGGGAGAGGATCTGCCGGTCACGGGCCGGCAGCGAGGCGATCATCGGCTTGAGGGACTCGATGTACTCGATGCCCTCGATGCCGTGGTCCTCGTAGCCGATCCGGTCGGCGAGCGCGCCTTCGCCCTCGTCGTCCTCGGGCTGGGCGTCCAGCGAGCTCGCGGTGTACGCGTTGCTGGCGGCCATGCCCTCGACGACCTCGTCGCGGCTCAGGTCGAGCTGCTGGGCGAGTTCGGCGACGGTCGGGGCGCGGTCGAGCCGCTGGGCGAGCTCGTCACCGGCCTTGGCGAGGTCGAGGCGGAGCTCCTGGAGCCTGCGCGGAACGCGCACGGACCACGAGGTGTCGCGGAAGAAGCGCTTGATCTCGCCGACGATGGTCGGCATCGCGAAGGTGGGGAACTCGACGCCACGGGTCAGCTCGAAGCGGTCGATGGCCTTGATGAGGCCGATCGTGCCGACCTGGATGATGTCCTCCATCGGCTCGCTGCGGGAGCGGAACCGGGAGGCGGCGAACTTGACCAGGGCGAGGTTGAGTTCGACCAGCGTGTTACGGACGTACGCGTACTCGTGCGTGCCCTCTTCGAGGGCGTCGAGCCGGGCGAAGAGCGTCTTCGACAGGGCTCGCGCGTCCAGCGGGTCGACCTGGTCGAAAGGCCCGATCGCGGAGATCGCGTCGATCTCGGAGATCTGAGAGGTCTCGGAGACCTGATTGGTCTCGCCGAACCCGGGAAGGTCTTCGAGGGTGGGGGGCGGAGTTGCTGCCGACGGCGCGTCGTGGGTACGCGTGGCGTCGAGCCGGGGTGACATGGTCTCCTCCATCGTTTCTTCCTGCTGCGGTTTGCGGCGCCTCCAAGCCGGACGTATGGACTGTGCCTTACTAGGCCTACCCGCTCAGCGCACCAAGTTGCAAGTGCCAATTGTCCGGTTTGTCTGACTATGTTGTGGTGTTCGGGTGCACGGCACAGCCTCACACTTGTAAGGTGCGAGGCACGTCAACCGGCATCCGCGAGAGCGAAAGAGGCACGGGCATGGACCGCCATCACATGGGCAGCGCGCAGCCAGGGAGGCTGCGGGTCGAGGTCCGCACCGTGGGAGCGACCGAGGTCCTCACTCCGGTGGGTGAGCTCGATCACCACACGGCCGAGGTGTTGCGCGCGCCACTCGATCGCGCGCTCGACGCGGGCCGGTCACGGCTCGTGGTCGACTGCTCACAGCTCGACTTCTGTGACTCCACCGGCCTGAACGTGCTCCTCGGCGCTCGGCTGAAGGCCGACGCCGCCGGAGGGGGAGTCCATCTGACGGGGATGCGGCCGGTGGTGGCCAGGGTCTTCGAGATCACCGGTGCGGACGTCGTCTTCACCGTGCACGAAACGCTCGCGGCGGCGCTGCCCGACGAGAACGTCGCATAGGTGTCGTCGAGGGTGAACCGGGCAGGAGAGCCCCGGTTTCGTCCGTTGTCTGGTGAATCTGTCTGGTGAATCGGTGAGGTGAAGCGCTGATGGACACTGCTGCCGATGGCAGGGGGGTCGAGGGGTCGGTGGGTCCTGTCGTGGACACAGCTCTGCTCGACGTACGCACGCTCGCGCTCGGCGCCGCCAGCGGCATCGTTCCGCTCGCCCGCGACTTCACCAGGTCCGCGCTGTACGACTGGGGCTGGCTACCGGCCGCGTCCGCCGACGCCAGGGCCGCCGCCGAGGACGTCCTGCTCGTCGTCTCCGAGCTCGTGACCAACGCCTGTCTGCACGCCGAGGGCCCCGAGACGCTGCGCGTGCTGCGCCGTGCCAAGGTGCTGCGGCTGGAGATCACCGACCGAGGCGCGGGCCAGCCCGCACCGCGCACCCCGCACCGTGCCGCGCGGCCCGGCGGACACGGCATGTTCATCGTGCAGCGGCTCTGCCTCGACTGGGGCATCGAGCGCACGACGGGCTCCCCCGGCAAGACGGTCTGGGCCGAACTGGCGGCCCCCGCCTAGGACGCGGCTGCCCGGCTCGCCCGCCCCCGGCCCCTGGCCCGCCCGGCTCGCCCGACCCACGCGGCCCGCCCCCGGCCTGCCCGGCCCGCCCCCGGCCCCTGGCCTGCCCGGCCCCCTGGCCTGCCCGGCCCGCCCCCGGCCCATGGCCTGCCCGGCGGGCTGGGGCCCCGTGCCTGTCCTCGCTGCCGTCCCGGCGCGCGGATGTTCCGACCGCCCCCCCCGCCCCGCTGGCCCAACTCGCCCCCGCTCGCTCCACTGGCCCTGCTCGCCCCGTGCGCCCGCTCGCCCGTGCGTGGGCCGTGAGCGCGCGCACTTCGATCGTTCCTTTGTCTTCCCTCCTCAACGCCCCAGGCGTACCTTGGCGCGCAATCTGATGTGCCGTCAGTAACTTCGCGGTGAGGGGTGCTTGGATCGTGCCGTACCGGAGGAGAACAGCGTTCACGCTGGCAGCAGCCGTGGCGGGCGCGGCGGTCCTGGCCTCGGCCCCTGCCGCGCACGCCACCGTCGTCGACGTGAACTACGCCTGCGAGACGAAGATCGGCCCCAAGGGCGCCGTCTCGCCCGTCGACATCAAGGCCGTCAGGAGCGGCTCCGCGTACGCGGTCACCATGTCCTTCGAGAAGGGCGTCTCGGACAGTCCGATCGAGCTGCCCAAGGGCGTCATGACCCCGCGCGCCGAGCTGAGGCTCGGCGGCGCCGACTCGGGCACGCTCCAGGTCAAGGGAACGCCGAACACCGAGGCCATCCCGCCCAACACCCCTATCAAAATCGGGCAGTTGACCGGAACGTACACGCCGAAGAAGAGCGGCAAGGTCACCTTCACGGCCGGTCTGCTCACCGTCCACGCGCTCGGCATGGACGCGGCCGTCTGCACGCCGAAGAACAACCCGGCGCCCTCCCTCGAACTGGAGGTCACGGCCGGCGGTGGTGGAGCCGACTCCGGCGGCGGGTCCGACGACTCCGGCGGCGGTCAGGCCCCGAGCGGCGGCGAGCTGCCCAGGACCGGCCCGCTCGACTCGGCGACGGCGCTCGGCACCCTCGGCGGCACGGTGCTCCTGACCGGCGCGGCCGGCGTGCTCTGGCTCACGCGGCGCACGGCGCGCTGATGCGGGGGGCGTGGGCCGGGACCGCGACGGCCGTCGCCGCGCTGCTCGGAGCAGTGGCGGCGGCGCCCGCATCCACGCCGGCCCCCGGCTGGACGGCGGGGGCGGCCGGGGCGGGCGGCACAGGCGGCGCGGCCCAGGGGCGCCCGTACGTCTACCTCGAAGGCGCGGCGGGCAGCGTCCTGCAGGACACTCTCTCGGTGAGCAACCCGGGCGCGCGACCGCTCACGGTACGGCTCGACGGGCAGGGCGCCCCGCTCGCCTTCGCCGCGCGGACGGTGACCGTACCGGCGCGGACGCGGGCGGACGTACCCTTCGCGGTGACCGTGACCGCCGACACCCCGCCCGGCGACCACCGGGGCACGGTGACCGTGACGGCGGACGGCCGCGCGGTGCGCGTGCCGGTGCACCTGCGGGTGAGCGGGCCGATCCTGGCCGCGCTCACCGTGGAGAACGTACGGCTCGACGCGTCGGGCACCCTGCGCTACACCCTGGTCAACCGGGGCAGCACGGTCCTCGTACCGCGCCTGTCCGTGCGCGCGGAGGGCGCGTTCGGGACGGTCCTTGACCGACCGTCCCGCGCCCTGGCGCTCACCCTGCGCCCCGGCGAACGCGCCACCCGCACCGAACCCTGGCCCGATCCGCCCGCCCTCGACGCGGTCGCGGTCCACGTCCGTGCGACCGCCCCCGGCGCGACGGCGGCGGAGGCCCGCGCCGAGCGCGTCTTCGTGTCCACGGGCGCGGCCGTGGCGGGCGCGGGCGCCCTGCTCACGGTGGTGGCGGCGGCCGCCGCCACCCTCCGAAGACGCCGCGACCGGGCCACGGAGGAGACCGAGATCCCGGTGGGGCAGCCCCAGTTGGTGGACGTCACGGCAGGAGCGGACCGATGAGGACGAGCGGTACGGGACGCGGGGCACGAGGCGCGCCGGACACGCCGGGCACGCCGGACACGCCGGGCACGGCGGACGCGTCGGGCACGGCGGGCGCGGCGGGCACGCCGGACGCGCCGGGCACGGCGGGCGCGGCGGGCACGCCGGACGCGCCGGGCACGCCGGACGCGGCGGACGCGGCGGATGCCTCGGCGCGCGCCCGGCTCAGGGCGGCCGGAGGCGCCCCGGCACCGGCCGGCGCGCGGCGCGGCGGCAGCGGCTCTCGCGGCCGTACGCGCGCGGTGGCGGCGGCCGTCGTCGGGCCCCTCCTCGCCACGCTGGCGCTCGCCCTCCTGCCGTCCACCGCCGCCCAGGCCGCTCCGGCAGCTCAGGCAGCCGAGGCAGCTCAGTCCGCCCCGGCAGCTCAGGCAGCCTTCCCGGCCGCGCCCGCCTTCCCAGCCGCCCCAGCCGCCCCTGCGGCTCCGTCGGCACCGTCGGCGTCCGGGCCGAGCGTCGCTCTGTCGCAGGCCGAGGGCGGCAAGGGCGGCGAGATCACCGTGAGTGGGGCCGGCTGGAAGCCGGGCGCCCTGCTCATGCTGCTGATCTGCGGCCAGGGCGAACCCGGCAAGGGCGTCATCGGCGGCACCAACTCCTGCGCCAACACCCTCGGCCGCGCCGCCACCGTCGACGCCAAGGGCGCCTTCAGCCAGAAAGTGCCGGTCGCCGAGCCGCCCAAGCCCTGTCCCTGCGTGGTGCACGTCGCCGGAGTCACCGGACAACAGGACGTCGTGGACGTGGCGTTCACGGTCGCCGGGCACCCGACCGCGCCGCTGCCCGAGGCCACCGGCACCGGCCGGCTCGCCGTCCTCGCCTCCGTACGCCTCGAAGGGTCCAGCGGCGTCCTCGTCTGGTTCGGCGCGCCCGCCCGCCGCGAGGTCGTCTTCACCGTCGGCAACCTCGGCCAGACCCCCGTCAAGGACCCGGTCTTCCACGTCGGCACCAGCCACGGCGTCTTCTCGCCGCAGTACGAGGAACGGCAGTGGCGCGGCACGATCAAGCCCGGCGCGAAGGCCCAGATCAAGCTGCCCGTCGACCTGTCGGCGGGTGCGCACGGCGACTACGAGATCTCGGTGAAGTACGCCGGCAAGGTCCTGGTCGACCAGCCGTGGGGCGTCGGCCGCCCCTGGGGCGTGACGCTCTTCTGGCTGCTGCTCGCGCTGGTCGTCCCGGCCGCGCTCTTCCGGGTCGGCATGGCGGTGGTGGACCGGGTCCGCCCCGGCGGCGCCTCCGGGGCGCGCTCGGGGCACCGCGGTCGCCGCCGCACTCTCGTACGTACCCCCGAACCCAGGCCCGCCCCCGGGCGGGACGAAACCACAGCCACCACGGTCCTGCCGTGGTTCACCCCGGACTCCGCACCGTCCGCACCGTCAGAGATCAGCCCGACGACGAAGGGACATCAGTGAGTACGCAACGGAGGATGAGCGCGGCGGGAGTCGCGCTGATGCTCGGCGGCGCGGGGATCCTGCTGGCCGCCGGCCCCGCCCAGGCGGCCGAGATCTCGTACAAGACCGAGTGCATTCCGCCGTCCATCTCCGGACTCCCCCCGGTGCAGGGCACCACGAAGGTGGAGATCACCGCGCCGGCGGAGGCGAAGGTCGGGGACGAGGTCGAGGTCGTCTGGAAGACGGTCGAGGCCGCGTCCAAGAACCCCGACGTCCTCGACCTGGAGAAGGACACCGTCAAGCCGTCCGGCACGATCAAGGTCGGCGGCGCGGCGAGCGGCACGCTCGCCGTGGAGGGGCCGCGGTCGAACCCGCCGATCCCCAAGAACAGCCCGATGAAGCTGCCGGAGATGAAGGGCAAGCTGAAGCTGGACAAGGCCGGCGAGATCACGCTGACGCCGGACAAGTACACGATCAACGTCTCGAAGCCGCTGTCGACGGACACCAAGTGCGCGCCGAAGGAGGCGGTGCCGGTCGGCGCGAAGATCAAGGTGACGGAGGGCGGGGGCGGTACGACGACCTCCGGCGGTACGACGACCTCCGGCGGTACGACGTCCTCGGGCGGCACCACGTCTTCGGGCGGCACGACCAGCTCCGGCGGAACGACGACCTCCGGTGGCACCACGTCATCGGGCGGTACGACGTCCTCGGGCGGCAGCGCTTCCGGCGGGGGCGGCGGGCAGACCGACTTCCCCGGCAAGGAGGTCGCGGTCCAGTTCGCCTGCCAGTCGCCCGGCCCGGCCAACATCACCTCCAAGGTCACCATCAGCGCCAAGAAGAGCGGCGGGAACTACGACCTCACCGTCAAGACCGCCAAGGGCGTCATGGACAGCCCGGCCCCGCTGCCCGCGGGCGCGCTCAAGCCGTCGATGGCGGTCAAGCTCGGCGGTGCGGACAGCGGCACGGTCAAGGTCGAGGGACCGGCCAACTCCGCCCCGCTGGAGCAGGGCAAGCCGGTCGACCTGCCGGACATGAAGGGCACGTACAAGCCCGGGGCGAACGGGAAGTCCACGCTCAGCCCGGGCACCCTGACCATCAACGTCTCGCTCGGCGGCTCGCCGATCGTGATCCCCTGCCAGGTCAAGGGCTCGGTCCAGGCCTCCCTCGAACTCGACACGTCCAAGGTGGACGGCGGCGCGGTGGGCGGCGGTGACGCGGCGGTCGGCGGCGGCTCCGGCGACGGCGGCTCGGGCGGCCTCGCCGACACCGGCGCCGAGGACGACGGCGCCCTGCGCGCCCTCGGCCTGGTCGCCGGCACGGTGATCCTGCTCGGCGGCGCGGTGTTCACGTTCACCCCGTGGGCGCGGCTGCGGCGCTGACGGCTCCACGGGCCCGTGGAACGCCTGAGGGCCGCCGCACCGAAACCGGTGCGGCGGCCCTCAGTCACGCGGTGGAGCGGGGCGTCAGTGCACGCCGCCCATGAGCGCCTGGACCTTCTTGCGGTACATGTAGACCGCGAGTCCGGCGCCGACGGCGAGGGCCGCCTGCAGGGCGATGATTCCCGTGCCGTTGAGGTCCACACCGGCCAGCGAGAGCAGACCCGTGGTGCAGTCACCGGCGGTGACGGCGAGGAACCAGACACCCATCATCTGGGAGGCGTACTTCTTCGGCGCCATCTTCGTGGTCACGGAGAGGCCGACGGGGGAGAGGCACAGCTCACCGATGGTCTGGATCATGTAGATCGAGACCAGCCACATCGGGGAGACCAGCGTGCCGTCGCCCGCCATGCCCATCGGGACGATGAAGACGAAGAAGGACGCGCCGACCAGGACCAGACCCATCGAGAACTTCACGATGGTGTTCGGCTCCTGGTTCTTGCGAGCCAGCCACAGCCACAGGAAGGCGAAGACCGGGGCCAGCGCCATGACGAACATGGGGTTGAGCGCCTGGTACCAGGTGGCGGACGGGTCGAAGCCGAAGAGCGTGCCGGTCTTGGAGTCGGCGAACAGCGACAGGGTGGAGCCACCCTGGTCGTAGATCATCCAGAAGATGGCGGCGGCGACGAAGAACCAGATGTAGCCGTTCATCTTCGACTGCTCGGACGTGTCGAGGTCCTTGTCGCGCTTGATGCGGACCAGCACGGCGACCGGGATGAGCAGACCGGCGAGGGTCAGCGGGACCAGGGCCCAGTTCAGGGTGAAGACGTCGAGGGCGACGATCACGCCGTAGAAGGCGGCGGCGAGCACGACGACGAGCGAGGCCTTGACCAGGATCCGCTTCTTCTCCTCGGCGGAGAGCGGGTTCGGGACCACGTTGCTCGTCGGGCTCAGGCTCTTGGTGAAGGCCAGGAAGCAGGCCAGGCCGATGCCCATGCCGACGGCGGCGAGGATGAAGCCGAGGTGCCAGTTGACCTTCTCGCCGATGGTGCCGACCACGAACGGCGCTATGAAGGCACCGAGGTTGATGCCGATGTAGAAGAGCGTGAAGCCACCGTCACGGCGCGGGTCGTCCGGGCCGTCGTAGAGGTGGCCGACCATCGTCGAGATGTTGGCCTTCAGCAGACCGGAGCCGGCGGCGACGAGCGCCAGGCCGACGAAGAACATCGCCTGGCCGGGCAGGGCCAGCGAGGCGTGACCGGCCATGATGACGAAGCCGGCGATGGTGACGGTCTTGCGGGCGCCCCAGACGCGGTCGCCGAACCAGCCGCCCGGCATGGCCATCAGGTAGACCATCGAGACGTAGACGGAGTAGATCGCCGTCGCCGTGGCCGCCGTCATCGCGAGGCCGCCACCCTGGCTGCCGGTCGCGGCGTCCGCGCCTCCGGAGACCAGGTACAGGACGAGGAGAGCCCTCATGCCGTAGTAGGAGAAGCGCTCCCACATCTCGGTGAAGAAGAGGGTGGCCAGGCCGCGGGGGTGGCCGAGGAACGTCTTCTCGGAACCAGGGGTTCCGGCCGAAGCCGTCGTCAGGCTGGACGCCATGTCGATCCTTGCTCTGTCGGGACGCGCGCCTTGTGAGCGTGGTGCGCCCGGTGGGGGAGGCCGGCACCGACGGGAGCTGGTCGCACCCCGCCGGGATCCACGCCCCGATTCGCGTCGTCGCGTCCCGGAACCCGGCCCACAGGTCGTTCGCCGTCCTCAAGGCTGGCAACGCCGACCTTGTGCAGAAAAGAGACCCTTGGCGCGTTTCGCGAGCCAAAGGTCCTCGTTTACCGCAACAGACGTCTCGCCACCTTACGACACGACACCGACTGAATTGGAAGGACTTGAGAGATGGATCACAGGTGGCGAAGGAACCAAGGATAGTCAATCGAAGGTCATGGGCAGGATGGTCACCTGATCCCCAGGGGTCGGGTCAAGCCTGTGGATCATGCCCCGGGGCGTCGACGGCGCGGACTACCATCACTCCATGACCCGTGTACTGCTCGCCGAGGACGACGCATCCATCTCGGAGCCGCTGGCCCGCGCGCTGCGCAGGGAGGGGTACGAGGTCGAGGTGCGGGAGGACGGGCCGACCGCCCTCGACGCCGGACTCCAGGGCGGCGTCGACCTCGTGGTGCTCGACCTCGGGCTGCCCGGCATGGACGGCCTGGAGGTCGCCCGGCGGCTGCGCTCCGAGGGGCACACGGTTCCGATCCTGGTCCTGACCGCCCGCGCCGACGAGGTCGACACGGTGGTCGGTCTCGACGCGGGCGCCGACGACTACGTGACGAAGCCGTTCCGGCTCGCCGAGCTCCTCGCCCGGGTCCGGGCCCTGCTCCGGCGCGGCGCCACGGAGCCGGCCGTCGCCCCCGCGACGCACGGGGTGCGGATCGACGTCGAGTCGCACCGGGCCTGGATGGGTGACGAGGAACTCCAGCTCACGGCGAAGGAGTTCGACCTCCTGCGGGTCCTGGTCCGCGACGCGGGCCGGGTCGTGACCCGGGACCAGCTGATGCGGGAGGTCTGGGACACGACGTGGTGGTCGTCGACGAAGACGCTGGACATGCACATCTCGTGGCTACGGAAGAAGCTGGGCGACGACGCGGCGAACCCGCGCTACATCGCCACGGTCCGAGGCGTCGGCTTCCGCTTCGAGAAGAGCTAGGGCGCCTCGCCCGGCCGCGACGGGCGCGCGGTGACGTTTCGAGGACGCGCGGGCGCGACGCCGACACCACGAGGACGCGCGGGCGCGACGCCGACACCACGAGGACGCGCGGGCGCGACGCCGACACCACGAGGACGCGCGGGGTCGGCCGCCCGCGCACCGGGACGCGGCCGAGCGCCCCAGCCGAGCGCGACGCGGAGCGCGCGGTGTCGGCCGCCCGCGCACTCGGGGCGCGGCGTGCCGTCCCCGTACGCTCAAGGGCGTCCCTCGTGACCTCCGTCACCCTCCCCGGAAGGCCCTCGTGCGTCGCCGTCTGATCAACTCCACGCTCGCCGTGGTCCTCGTCGTCATCGCCGTCTTCGGCGTCTCCCTCGTCATCGTCGAGACGCGCACGATCTCCTCCAGCGCCCAGGAGAGCGTGGACTCCGAGGCCCTCCGGCTGGTCTCCATCGTCGACAGCCGGCTCTTCGGCGGGGAACCCGTCAACCCCGACATCCTCGCCGAGCAGAGCGGCGCCAAGCGGTACGCCCTCATCGAGATCCCCGGCCGCGCCCCCATCGAGATCGGCACCCGCCCCGAGGGCAGCGTCATCCGGGGCACCGCCGAGGGCGAGCGCGGCGAGACCGTGACCGTCGAGGAGTCGCGTTCCACGATCACCAGCGAGGTCGGCCGCACCCTGCTGATCATCGGCGCCGTGGCCCTGCTCGCCGTCATCGCCGCAGTCCTCCTCGCCGTACGGCAGGCCAACCGGCTGACCTCCCCGCTCACCGACCTCGCCGAGACCGCCGAGCGCCTCGGCTCAGGCGACCCGCGCCCCCGCCACAAGCGGTACGGCGTGGCCGAGCTCGACCGCGTCGCCGACGTCCTGGACGCCTCCGCCGAGCGGATCGCCCGGATGCTCACCGCCGAGCGCCGGCTCGCCGCCGACGCCTCGCACCAGCTCCGTACGCCCCTCACGGCACTCTCGATGCGGCTGGAGGAGGTCGCCGTCGCCGACGACCTCCCCACGGTCAAGGAGGAGGCCACGATCGCGCTCACGCAGGTCGAGCGGCTCACGGACGTCGTCGAGCGGCTGCTCACGAACTCCCGTGACCCCCGCACCGGCTCCGCGCTCGCCTTCGACCTCGACGAGGTCATCAAGCAGCAGCTCGAGGAGTGGCGCCCGGCCTACCGCAGCGCCGGCCGCGCCATCGTCCACTCGGGCAAGCAGGGCATGCGCGCGGTCGGCACCCCCGGGGCCGTCGCCCAGGTGCTCGCCGCGCTGATCGAGAACTCCCTCATGCACGGCGGCGGCACCGTCGCCCTGCGGACCCGGGTCACCGGCAACCAGTCCGTGATCGAGGTCACCGACGAGGGCCCCGGCGTCCCGGCCGACCTCGGCGCGCGGATCTTCGAGCGGGCGGTCAGCGGGCGCAGCTCCACGGGCATCGGCCTCGCCGTCGCCCGCGACCTCGCGGAGGCGGACGGCGGGCGCCTGGAGCTGCTCCAGCAGCAGCCTCCGATCTTCGCGCTCTTCCTGAGTCGTGAGGTCAGGAGCAAGACGGACGACGATCGGGAACGCCCGGTCCGCTGAGGCGAACACGGGACAGACCGGCCCCCTAGCGCACCCTGTCCGGCTGCTTCCTCGTCGCCTGCTTGGGCGTCTGCTCCAGGAACGATTCGGCGGTCTGCACGGCCTCCCGGGCGGGCAGCGTCCGGAACACCCAGGTGCGGTACGACCAGAAGCGGAACAGCGTCGCGACGCCGATCCCGAGGAACTTGAAGACGTTGCTCTGCAGCGGGGTGTCCCAGCCGAAGCCGTACGTCGCCGCGTACAGAATGCCGTTCTGGATCACCAGGCCCGCCACGCTGAACAGCAGGAAGAGCGTCAGCTCCTTCGTCCGGCTGCTCTTGTCGCGGTCCCGGTACGTGAAGTAGCGGAAGCCCAGGTAGTTGAACCCGATCGCCACGACCGTGGCGATGACGCTCGCCCGGACCACCGGCAGATCCGTCAGATGGCGGACCAGGTTGAAGACCCCGAGGTCCACCAGCAGGCCGATGCCTCCGACCGCGCCGAACTTGGCGAACTCACGCGTGAGCCGGTCAAGCCGCACACGTAGTGCGCTTCGTTCACTCATGGTGATGGTCCAGCCCCGTCCGTTCGGTTTCGTCAACCCAGCCATGCTAACCAGCCCACCTGTGACCCGCCCGGGGACATTGCAAACCACGGAAAATCCAGCTCGGCTGTCGTAAAGCACAGGCGGCGGAGGCTTCCCGCATGGTGCGGATACCCTAAGAGGGTGACGTTCCCGGTAGTCGGCATGGTCGGTGGCGGTCAGCTCGCCCGAATGACCCACGAGGCGGGTATCCCCCTCGGCATCAAGTTCAAGCTGCTCAGTGACACCCCGCAGGATTCGGCGGCCCAGGTGGTGAGCGAGGTCGTCGTCGGCGACTATCGCGACCTGGCTACGCTGCGTGACTTCGCGCGTGGCTGTGACGTGATCACCTTCGATCACGAACACGTCCCCGCCGGTCATCTGCGTGCTCTGGAGGAGGATGGCGTCGTCATCCGCCCGGGGCTCGCCGCGCTGGTGCACGCCCAGGACAAGGGGGTGATGCGCGCCAGGCTCGACGAGATCGGCGCGCCCAGCCCCCGCCACCGCATCGTCGCCGATCCGGCGGACGCGGCGGCCTTCGCGGCCGAGGTGGGCGGCTTCCCGATCATCCTCAAGACGGTGAGTGGCGGCTACGACGGCAAGGGCGTCTGGTTCGTCCGTACGGAGGAGGACGCCCGCGACCCCTTCCGGGCGGGCGTCCGGGTCCTCGCCGAGGAGAAGGTCGACTTCGCGCGCGAGCTCGCCGCGAACATCGTCCGCTCCCCGCACGGCCAGGCCGTCGCCTACCCGGTCGTCGAGTCCCAGCAGGTCGACGGCGTCTGCGACACCGTGATCGCGCCCGCGCCGAACCTCTCCGCCGAGCTGGCCGGCCAGGCCCAGGAACTCGCCCTGCGCATCGCCAAGGAGCTCGACGTCGTCGGGCACCTGGCCGTGGAGCTCTTCGAGACGCGCGACGGCCGGATCCTCGTCAACGAGCTCGCGATGCGTCCGCACAACTCCGGCCACTGGACCCAGGACGGCGCGATCACCTCGCAGTTCGCCAACCACGTCCGCGCCGTCCTCGACCTCCCGCTGGGCGACCCCCGCCCCCGCGCGCCGTGGACGGTCATGTGCAACGTGCTGGGCGGCGACTATCCGGACATGTACTACGCGTACCTGCACTGCATGGCCCGGGACCCCCAGCTCAAGATCCACATGTACGGCAAGGACGTGAAGCCCGGCCGCAAGGTCGGACACGTCAACACCTACGGCGACGATCTGGACGACGTGCTGGAGCGCGCCCGTCACGCCGCCGGCTACCTGCGAGGAACGATCACCGAATGAGCGCTGTGAGCCCCGTCGTCGGCATCGTCATGGGATCCGACTCCGACTGGCCCGTCATGGAGGCGGCGGCCCAGGCGCTGGACGAGTTCGAGATCGCGTACGAGGTCGACGTCGTCTCCGCCCACCGGATGCCGCGCGAGATGATCGCGTACGGCGAGCAGGCCGCCGAGCGCGGGCTGAAGGCGATCATCGCGGGCGCGGGCGGCGCGGCCCACCTCCCGGGCATGCTCGCCTCGGTGACCCCGCTGCCGGTCATCGGCGTGCCGGTGCCGCTGAAGTACCTCGACGGCATGGACTCGCTGCTCTCCATCGTGCAGATGCCGGCGGGCGTGCCGGTGGCCACCGTCTCGGTGGGCGGCGCGCGCAACGCGGGGCTGCTCGCGGCCCGGATCCTCGCCGCGCACGACGCCGAACTCCTCGGCCGCATGCGGGAGTTCCAGCAGGAGCTGAACGACCAGGCCACCGAGAAGGGCAAGCGGCTGCGCGCCAAGGTCGAGGGCTCGGAGTCGTTCGGCTTCGCGAAGTGAGCGGCGGCCAGGTGGGGAGCGGCGGCCAGGTGAGCGACGGCGGTGACGGCCAGGTGAGCGGCGCTCACCCGGCCGACAGCGGTGACGGCCAGGTGAGCGACGCCGGCGGAAGCGGTACGTCCGTGGGCGCGGCCGAGCGGCTCGCGGAGGCCCTCGACCTGCTGGCGGACCACCCCGTCGTCGACGGCCACAACGACCTCCCGTGGGCGCTGCGCCAGCATGTGCGCTACGACCTCGACCGGCTCGACATCGCCGCCGACCAGACCGGCGCCCTCCACACCGACCTCGCCCGGCTGCGCGCCGGCGGCGTCGGCGCCCAGTTCTGGTCGGTGTACGTCTCCACCGGGCTGACCGGGGACGACGCGGTGAGCGCCACCCTGGAGCAGATCGACGTCGTCGACCAGCTCCTGGAGCGGTACGCGGCGGAGCTGGCCCCCGCCCTGACGGCGGACGACATGGAGGCGGCGCGGAAGCAGGGCCGTATCGCCTCGCTCAAGGGCGCCGAGGGCGGCCACTCCATCAACAACTCCCTCGCCACCCTGCGCGCGCTGCACACCCTGGGCGTGCGCTACATGACGCTCACGCACAACGACAACACCCCGTGGGCCGACTCGGCGACCGACGAGCCGGGCGTCGGCGGCCTCTCGCCCTTCGGCCACGAGGTCGTCCGGGAGATGAACCGGATCGGCATGCTCGTCGACCTCAGCCACGTCGCGGCGACGACGATGCGGGACGCGCTCGCCACCTCCGTGGCGCCGGTGATCTTCTCGCACTCCTCGTCGCTCGCGGTCTGCGACCACCCGCGCAACATCCCGGACGACGTGCTGGCGCAGCTGCCCGCGAACGGCGGCGTCGCGATGGCCACGTTCGTACCGAAGTTCATCCTGCCCGCCGCGGTGGAGTGGACCGCCCGGGCGGACGAGAACCTGCGGGCGCACGGCCTCCACCACCTCGACACCACCGCGGAGGCGATGACGCTGCACCGCGCCTTCGAGGCCGAGAACCCGCGTCCGATCGCCACGGCGGCGACGGTGGCGGACCACCTCGACCACATGCGCGAGGTGGCCGGCGTCGACCACATCGGCATCGGCGGCGACTACGACGGCACGGCGTTCACCCCGGCGGGCCTCGACGACGTCGCGGGCTACCCGAACCTGATCGCCGAACTCCTCCACCGCCGCTGGTCCCACGCCGACCTGGCGAAGCTGACCTGGTCCAACGCGGTGCGCGCGCTGCGCGACGCGGAGGCGGTCTCCCGCGACCTGGCCGCCCGCCGCGGCCCGTCGAACGCGACGGTCGACTCCCTGGACGGTCCCGCTTCTTGACGGCAGGTCAGTCGTTTCCGCGGGCTGAGGGGCAGTCCGCGGGCGGAGGGTCAGTCGCGCAGGTTGATGGTGCCCCGCTGCCGGTTCGCGTCCCCGTCGAACCGGGAGCGGTCCACCGTCGGCCGGGGCGCGGGCCGCGTCGCGAGCAGCCTGATGGTGTCCCGCCCCGCGAGTGCCGCCCGCCACTGCCCGAGGTCGGGACGGGTGCCGTACGGTCCGCCCGCGCCCGGCGGCGCGTGCGGATCCAGCCAGTCCGGGGTGTCCGCCTGGTCCAGGACCGCCGGCCGGCCGGTGATGCGGACGCCGTCGCAGTCGAGCAGATGGACGGCGGGCCCCGGCTCCAGGGACCACAGCACGTTCGCCTGTGACAGGTCGCCCACGACAAGGCCCATCGCGTGCAGCCACTGGAACAGCTCCACGATCGCGGTCCCGCTCGGCCGGGTCGAGCCCCTGCCGCAGCGCGACCAGCGCGGCGAGGGCTCCCGCGTCGACCTTCCGCGGCTCCAGGTACCTCTTGAACAGCAGCCCCTCGGGCCCACCCACCGCGTGGACCTCGCCCTGGCCGCCGACCGCGAGCCTGCCCAGCAGCTTCAGCAGCTTCAGCAGCTTCGGCAGCTTCGGCCTGGAGTGGGTCATGACCTGGAAGGACTGACCCGCCCCTGAGGCCCGACCGAAGCCGAGGACCGCCCGGACCCCCGTGGCACCCGGGCCGGCCGCGGCAGAGCCGGGTCCAGACCCGGCCCTCCCTCCAACGGGCTACTCCACCGCTCCTCGCCACGGGCTTCGTGCCACGGTGGACGGTACTGCCTCGTCCAGTTCGGAGTTGTCACGCCATGGCAGATCTTGAAGATCACCATCCCTTCGCCCCCGAGCACACCGGCGCCGCCTCCGGCGAGCTGGACGCGCCCGAACCACCGCTGCCCGTCGATGAGTTGGCCCGCGCGCAGGCCCTCCTCGCCGCGCAGCCCGTCATCGAGGGGCACACCGACCCGCCCCGGGAGTTCGACCCCGAGGACCTGCCGCCGACGCGGGCGGCCGAGGCGGGTGTCCAGCTCTGGTCCCTGCACGTCGAGGCAGAAGAGAGCGTGATCGGCACCCTGCGCCGGATCGACGGGATCCGCGCCCTCGTCGCCGCCTGCCCCGAGGACCTGCGCCTCGCCCAGACCACCGCGGAGATGGCCCACGCCATGAACTGCGGCCGGGTCGCGGTGGTCCTCGGCCCGGTCAGCTGGGCGGCGCTGGCCGGCTCGATCGCCGCGCTCCGCGCGTACCACGCGCTCGGCGTACGGGCGGTCAACCTCACCCGGTTCGACGGCTTCACCCGCGAGGCCGTACGGGAGATGAACCGCCTGGGCCTCGTCGTGGACCTCTCCGGGGCCGACCCGGAGACCGCCCGCCGGGTCCTCGCGCTCACCAAGAGCCCCGTCCTGCTGACCCTGGCGGACCCGGAGGAGCTGCCGGACGACGTCCTCGGCCTGCTCGGCCGGAACAACGGCGTCTGCATGGTCCCGGTGACCGGGCAACCGTCGGCGACCGCCGACGCCCTCGACCGCGTCCGTACCCTGGCGGGCCCGCAGTGCGTGGGCCTCTCGCACACCACGGACCCGGACGGCGGCTACGCCCCGCTCTTCGCCGAGCTCCTCCGCCGCGACTGGCCGGCCTCCGACCTGGTCGCCCTCGCCCACGACAACGCCACGCGCGCCCTGCGCCAGGCGGAGTTCCTCTCCCGCACGACGCGTCTGCGCCGCGCGGTCTGAGCACGCACGAGGTCCCGCCACCCCCGAGGGCGGCGGGACCTCGCAGCGCAGAAGAACCACTCAGAACGCCGAGAACGGCCGAGAGCCGCCGAGAACCGCCGAGAGCCGCCGAGAGCCGCCCGGAACCGCTACGGACGGCTACGCCCGCGGGCGCCCCATCGCGCGGTAGACCCAGCCCGCCTCGCGCCACCGGGCGCCGTCCAGCGCGTTACGGCCGTCCAGGATGACCCGCGAGGTCACCGCCGCCGCCAGCTCCGCCGGGTCCAGGTCGTCACGGAACTCGCGCCACTCCGTGAGGTGCAGCACCACGTCCGCGCCGCGCACGGCCTCCAGGGCCGAATCCGCGTATCCGAGGGTCGGGAAGAGCCGACGCGCGTTCTCCATGCCCTTCGGGTCGTAGACCGTGACCTGTCCGCCCTGGAGGTGGATCTGGCCCGCCACGTTCAGCGCCGGCGAGTCCCGTACGTCGTCCGAGTCGGGCTTGAACGTGGCGCCGAGCACCGCGACCCGCTTGCCCAGGAACGAGTCGCCGCCGACCGCGTCCCGGGCCATCTCGACCATCTGGCCGCGGCGCCGCATGTTGATCGAGTCGATCTCGCGCAGGAAGGTCAGCGCCTGGTCCGCGCCCAGCTCACCCGCCCGCGCCATGAACGCGCGGATGTCCTTCGGCAGGCAGCCGCCCCCGAAGCCGATCCCGGCCCGCAGGAACTTGGACCCGATCCGCTCGTCGTAGCCGATCGCCTCCGCCAGCTTCGCGACGTCGCCGCCGGCGGCCTCGCAGACCTCCGCCATGGCGTTGATGAAGGAGATCTTGGTGGCGAGGAAGGAGTTCGCGGCGGTCTTCACCAGCTCGGCGGTGGGGAAGTCGGTGACGACGAACGGCGTGCCCTCGGCGACCGGTGTGGCGTACACCTCGCGCAGCAGCTTCTCGGCCCGCTCGTTCGTCACGCCCGCGACGAGCCGGTCGGGGTGGAGCGTGTCGTTCACGGCGAAGCCCTCCCGGAGGAACTCCGGGTTCCAGGCCAGGTCCACGCCCTCCGGCAGCAGCTCCGCGAGCCGCTCGGCCGAACCGACCGGCACGGTCGACTTGCCGACGACCAGCGCGCCCTCGCGCACCACGGCCGCCAGCGAGCCGAAGGCCGCGTCGACGTAGCTCATGTCACACGCGTACTCGCCGTGCTTCTGCGGAGTGTTCACGCAGACGAAGTGCACGTCGCCGAAGGCGCCGACCTCCTCCCAGGAGGTGGTGAAGCGCAGCCGCCCCGTCGACCCCTCGATCCCGGCGACGTGCCGGGAGAGCAGCTCCTCCAGGCCGGGCTCGTACATCGGTACGCGGCCGGTGGCCAGCAGTTCGATCTTCTCGGGGACGACGTCGAGGCCGAGCACCTCGAAGCCGAGCTCCGCCATGGCCGCTGCGTGCGTGGCGCCGAGGTAGCCGGTGCCGATCACCGTGATCTTGAGGGCCATACGGGACTCCAGTGAGGTCGGGCGGAATGCCTGCCCGAGCATAGTCGTGCCTGTTCGAGGCCCGGTCCGGGCCCCGAACGGGCCTTACGCGTTCACGACCGCAGGGTCAGCGGTTCGACGTCACCGTGACCGGCTCGTCGTTCTGGATCTGCGACACCAGCTGCTTCACCTTGGGCATGTCCCACTTCAGGGAGCCCTGCGGGGCGCTGCCGGAGATCGGGATGTTCATGGACTTGCCGTCGCCGCCGCTGATGCCCTTCATGGCGAAGAACATCTGGCCCAGGTCGTAGAGCGACATGTCCTTGTCCACGATCAGCGTGTCCAGACCGGCGCCCAGCGTCGGGTACAGCCGGAACGGGTTGAGGATCGTGCCCGGCGTCGCCGCCTGGTTCGCCAGGGCGGAGAGGAACTTCTGCTGGTTCTTCGTCCGCGCGAGGTCCGACTCGGCGAAGGCGTACCGGGTACGGACGAAGGCGAGGGCCTGCTCGCCGTTGAGAGTCTGCTCGCCGGCCTGGAAGTCGGCGCCGGACTTCTTGTCCTTGAAGCCCTTCTCGATGTTCAGGTCGACCCCGCCGAGCGCGTCGACGATGTTCGCGAAGCCGGCGAAGCCGATCTCCGCGTAGTGGTCGATGCGCAGACCGGTGTTGAACTCCACCGTCCGGACCAGGAGCTCCGGGCCGTCCATCGCGTACGCGGCGTTGAGCTTGGAGCCGCCGCGCGCCGCGAACGTCTTGCCGGACTCCGAGCCGACGAAGGACGGGATCGTGACCCAGGAGTCACGGGGGAGCGACACCATCGTGTTCCCGCTGGAGCAGGCCGCGAGGATCATCATCGAGTCGGTCCGCTTGCCCTCGGCGGAGCCGGTGTGCAGCTTCTTCTTCTCCTCGGCCGACATGCCCTCACGGCTGTCGGAGCCGACGATCAGGTACGTCGTGCAGTCGCCCTCGGCCGGCCGCTCGATGACCTTGCCGAGGTCGACCTCGTTCCGCATCTGTGAGCTGGCCCACGCGTACGTGCCGACGCTCCAGCCGAGCACGGCGACGACCAGGACGATCGAGCCGATCTTGATCCGGCGGCGCCAGTCGGGCGCGGGCGCGCCGGGCTGCGGCGGCGGCGCGTACCGGGGGTCGTGCTGCGGCGGGACGGTGCCGCGGCCTCCGCCCTGCGGGGAGCCGTAGACCTGGCCGCTGCTGTAGCCGCTGTCGTAGCCGGTGGCCTGCTGCTGGGTGAAGTTCGGGTTGTACGCCTGGCCCTGCCCCTGCCCCTGACCCTGGCCGTAGCCGGGGTCGTACTGCGGCTGCTGCTGAGGGACCTGCGGGCGCTGCACGTGCCGCATCCGGCGGGGACCCTCGGGCTGCGAGTTCGGCCAGTCATTCATGCGGACCAGTGTGCAGGCCCCCTCCGGGGCGCCGACAGGGCGGGTGGGGAATCGGGGCGGCGCTGTTGCCAAGCTGATGCAAAGAGGACGAGGTCGGGACCCGGCATAAGGTGGAGGGCATGACAGATCAGGGCGATATCCCGGGCAAGCCCACCGCCGCGTCCCGCACCACGCTCAGCCACATCATGACCAGCCACGACACCAACCTCCTGGGGACGGTGCACGGCGGCGTGATCATGAAGCTGGTGGACGACGCGGCGGGCGCGGTCGCGGGCCGCCACTCGGGCGGACCGGCCGTGACCGCGTCCATGGACGAGATGGTGTTCCTGGAGCCGGTCCGGGTCGGCGACCTCCTTCATGTGAAGGCGCAGGTCAACTGGACGGGCCGGTCCTCCATGGAGGTCGGCGTCCGGGTCATGGCCGAACGGTGGAACGAGTCCACCCCCGCCCAGCAGGTCGGCTCCGCGTACCTGGTCTTCGCCGCGGTCGACGCGGACGGCAAGCCCCGCCCGGTGCCGCCGGTCGTCCCAGAGAGCGAGAAGGACAAGCGCCGCTACCAGGAGGCCCAGATCCGCCGCACCCACCGCCTGGCCCGCCGCCGGGCGATCAGGGAACTCCGCGAACAGCGGGCGGCGGACGGCTACGAGGACTGAGCAGGGCGCCCGGCGGGCGCGCCCGGCCGCCGCACCGGCCGCGGGGGCCCCGAGGGATTCCCCCACGAGGCTGAGCCGCCGGCGTCCCGCCGTCGGCGCCCCCGGGCGCTCCCTCTACGGACAGACCACCCGGTCCCCGGTGACCGCCTCGAACGGGCCCGCCTCCGGCTCGTGCGCCCTGACCGGCGTCACCGTCCTGTGGTCGAGCCCCACGAGAACCCGCAGCGTCCTGCCCTGCCCCTTCACCGCCCGCAGCTCCGCCCCCGGCAGCGCCGCCGCCAGGGACTTCGCCGAGCGGTCCCAGCGCGGGTCGTACTCCACCAGCGTCCGTCGCCGCTCCGGCCCGTCCCCGGTGCGCGGCGTGCGTGTCGTGTCGAAGCCGGTGGCCCGCAGCGCGTCGTCCACCTTGCGACCCAGGCCGTCCGTCCGCGTCCCGTTGTAGACCTGCACCCGGATCGCCTTCGGCGCCACGTCCACCACCACCGGACTCGGCCGGCCGCCCTTCGCCTCCTCGGTCGTGGTCGCGGGCGCGGGCGGCGCCGCCCGTCTCGGGGCGAGCGGCCGGTCGTCGCGCAGGGCCTGGAAGATCTTCTGCGCCTTGGGCGCGTCCCACTTCACCGTCGAACCGATGCCCTTCACCGGAAAGCTCATCTCCCCGACCGGCACGGAGACGAACTCCGAGGACGCCGGGGTGAAGCCCCGCAACCCCTTGGCGAGGGCCAGCAGCTGATCCGTACCGAAGCCCTGGTCGGCCCGTACCGACTTCAGCATGGTCGTGGCCACCTCCCGGAACCGCACCGGATTCAGCAGCACCCCGCCGCTCGTCGCCCGGTCGATCAGCGCGGCCAGGAAGCGCTGCTGGCGCTGCATCCGGCCGATGTCGGCCGCGCCGTCGACATGGCGGGAGCGTACGTACTGCAACGCCTGCCCGCCGGAGAGCTGATGCGGCCCCGCCGCCAGGTCGAGCCCGGTGTAGGTGTCCTTCATCGGCCGGGGCGTACAGATCTCCACCCCGCCGACCGCGTCGACCGTCTTCATGAAGCTGGTGAAGTCGACCTCCAGATAGTGGTCGATCTTCACGCCCGTCATGCCCTCCACGGTCCGCACCGTGAGCGCCGGCCCGCCCTCGGCGTACGCGGCGTTCAGCTTCACCGGGTGCGCCTGGTGCCGCTTCCCCGTGGTCGCGTCGGTGTGCTCGGGCATCTCGGCGTACGAGTCACGGGGGAGACTCACCACACTCGCCCGGTCCCGGCCCTCGCTGATGTGGACGAGCATCACGGTGTCCGTGCAGTGGCAGGGCGCCCCGCCCAGCCTGAACTCCTTGCGCTGCTGCTCGCTGATGCTGTCGCGCCCGTCCGTGCCCACGACCAGCACGTTCATGCCGTCCCCGGCCCGAGGGCGGTTCTTCATGTCCTTGAACGGGTCGACCCGGTTGATCCCGGTGTCCAGGCTGGTGACCAGCGCGTGCCCGATGCCGCCCGCTCCCAGGACGACGACGGAGAGGGTCGTCGCCACCCGCATGCCCCACCGGGGCCGCGCCGTCCGTCTGACGCGGCGTGCCGGTACGGGGCGGCCGGCGGGCCGGGGACGGGGCGTGCGGGGCGGTGTGGGCACCGGGGGACACCTCCGCGGCTGTGACAAGGGGAACCGTGAGCACCGTAGGCCCATACGATCAGCGCAAGGGTGCAGCGGTCCGCGTGCCGCGCTCGGTGTCCCCCGTTCGCGGTAACGTGTCGGGCAATGAACGCCACGCCCCCCGTCTCCGTGATCATGCCGGTCCTCAACGAGGAGCGGCACCTGCGCAACTCGGTCCGTCACATCCTCGAGCAGGAGTACGACGGCGAGATGGAGGTGGTGATCGCGCTCGGCCCGTCCACGGACCGTACGGACGAGATCGCCGCCGAACTCGTACGAGAAGACCCGCGCGTCCACACCGTGCCCAACCCCACGGGCCGCACGCCCGCCGCCCTCAACGCGGCGATCAAGGCCTCCCGTCACCCGATCGTGGTGCGCGTCGACGGCCACGGCATGCTGTCGCCCAACTACATCGCGACCGCCGTCCGCCTCCTGGAGGAGACGGGCGCGCAGAACGTCGGCGGCATCATGCACGCCGAGGGCGAGAACGACTGGGAGCGCGCGGTCGCCGCCGCGATGACCTCGAAGATCGGCGTCGGCAACGCGGCCTTCCACACCGGTGGGCAGGCCGGCCCGGCGGAGACCGTCTACCTGGGTGTCTTCCGGCGCGAGGCGCTGGAGCGGCAGGACGGCTACAACATCGAGTTCATCCGCGCCCAGGACTGGGAGCTGAACTTCCGGATCCGTGAGGCGGGCGGCCTGATCTGGTTCTCGCCCGAGCTGCGCGTCCAGTACCGTCCGCGGCCCAGCGTCCGCGCGCTGGCGAAGCAGTACAAGGACTACGGCCGTTGGCGCCACGTCGTGGCCCGCTACCACCAGGGCTCGATCAACCTCCGCTACCTCGCCCCGCCGACCGCCGTCTGCGCGATCGCGGCCGGTGTGGTGGTCGGCGCGGCGCTCACCCCGCTCGGCTTCCTGATCCCGGCCGGCTACCTGGCCGCGATCGCCGCGGGCTCCGTCCCGGCGGGCCGGGGCCTGCCGCCGAAGGCCCGCCTCCAGATCCCGGTGGCCCTCGCGACGATGCACATGTCCTGGGGCTACGGCTTCCTCACCAGCCCGCGCGCCCTCGCGAAGAAGGTCATCGCGAGCCGCCGCCCGGCGGTGACGGCGGAGAAGGTCTGATCCCTTCGGTACGCGTCAGGCGACTCGGTACGCCTACGGCGACGGCCGGGCCCCCACGGGGGCCCGGCCGTCGCCGTAGGTCGTCCGCGGGTCAGCTCTTGCCGTCCCACTTGTAGACGCTGTAGACCTCCATGCACGTGGCCTTGTCGTCGGCGCCGTCGGGAAGGTCGCCCGCCTCGGTCTTCGGCTTCTCGTACGTCGCGCCCTGGCGCCAGTCCGCGCCGACGACCAGCGTGATGTTCTCCGCCGCGGCGTCCGCGCGGACGGACGAGTCCGGCAGACCGAGCGCCTTGGCCACGGACAGCGCGTCCGCCTTCCCCTGATCACCGCTCGCCTTGGGGTACTTGACCACGGTGTCCTTGCGGGGCTCGGCGGTCCGCGAGGCGTCCGCCTGGGTGAAGCCCTTGTTCTGGAGGGTCTCGGCCATCGAGCTGGCGCGGCCCTCCGCGGGCGCCTGACCGTCGCCGGCCGTGCCGTTGACGACCGTGACGGCGAGCGACGCGGGCGCGGCGGCCGTCGGGCCCTTCGGCTTCGGCTTCGCGGACGCGGACGGCTTGGCACCGGCCGGGTCGCCGTTCTTGTCGAAGGCGACGTCGTCGCGGAGCATCGCCCACATCTTCTCGGCGGAGCTCGGCACCATCTCCAGCTTGTCCCTGTTGCCGGACCAGGCGACGGTGGGCACCGTGGCCGTCGTGAGACGGTCCATCCTCACGTTCTTGAGCTGCATCGACAGGTCGAAGAGCTTGGAGACGGAGCCGATCTCGTCGGAGACCTGGAGCGCCTTGGTGGCGGTCTCGGCCAGGCCCATGAGCCGTCCGGTGTCGGTCCAGGCGTTCTGCTTCTGGAGCTTCTCGACCATCCCGTTCATGTACATGTGCTGGGCCTTGGCCCGGTTCTGGTCGTTGCCGAAGGCGTGCCGGGTGCGCAGCCACTGGAGCGCCTGCTCACCCTTGACCTCGGTGGTGCCCTCCTTCAGCTTCAGGCCGGAGCCGCCCTTCACCAGACGGGTCGACCTGTCCCACACACCGGTATTCACGCAGACGGGGACGCCGCCGACCTCGTCGGCCATGGCCACCACACCCGCGAAGTCGATCATCATCCAGTGGTCGATGTAGACCCCGGTGAGGGACTCCCACGTCGTCAGCGTGCAGCCCGGACCGCCGCGCGACAGCGTCTCGTTGATGGGGCTGGTGGTCGTGGCGGGGTAGGTGGTGCCGTCTTCGTCCTTGCACTGCGGGATCTTGACGATCGTGTCGCGCGGGATGGAGACGATGTTGGCGTTCTTCCGGTCCGCCGAGATGTGCAGCAGCATCTGCACGTCGGCGAGCGGCTTGCGGTCGCGGTCGTTCTTGCCGCCGCCGAGCGCCACGTTCTTCGCGTCGGCGCGGCTGTCGGAGCCGATCAGCAGGATGTTGAGCGGGGTGTCGCCGAGCGCGTTCGGCGCGCCCTTCTTCACACCGCTCTCGCCGCCCGCGCGGCCACCGCTGCGGATGTTGTCGTTGAGGTGCTGGTAGTACAGGTAACCGGCGGCGGCTGTTCCGAGTATGAGGAACGACAGGGTCGCCGCGACCCAGCGAAGTATCTTGCGTCTGCCGCTCTTCTTGGCCCTGCGCGTCCCCTTGCGCCGACGGCTCGCACGGCCTTCGCCGCCGCTCCGGCCCGGGCCCGCCGCGTCCCCGTCGCCGGGGGTCCGCTCGCCCGACGACCTGTCGCCGGGCACACGGTCGCGCGGACCTCGGTCGCCCGAGCCCGAGGACGAGCCCTGGCGACCGGCCTTCCCCCCGGCGCCGTCCCCGTCCCCGTCCCCGTAGAGACTCTCGTCCCAGCCCAATTCGCGGGCGTGCGGCACGCGACCCCGGGTCCCCTCCCCACGCACGCTGTTCTGTCCCACCCCTGGTCCCCCTCCTCAGGAACGCGCTGCGACCCGGTGTTTCCGGGTCACTCGGCGCACACCTTCTTGTCTGCGGTCTGAGCACCCTCCGGCGCCTTTGCCGGACCGGTGATGGGCACCCCCGCGCCCTTGAAGTCGGAACCGAGGACGAGCGTCATGGGTGCGAGCGCCTCGGCGTCCTGCGTGCCCGGCTTGAGTGCCGTGGCGGGCAGACCCATGAGGTCCGCCAGCTTGCGGGCCTGGTCGGCCTGGTTCGGAGCGTAGGTCAGCGTCGTCTTCGCCGCCTTCTCCGGTGCGTTGCTCTTGTTCGTGGACCTCGTGACGCCCTGCTCGTTCTGGAGCCAGTCGAGCGTCTTCTGCGCGGCGCCGGTGATGCCGCTGCCGTTGTAGACGTCGACGCGGACCTCGCGCGCGGTGGCCCGGGCGCCCTTCAACAGGGCGGCCTGGGCGTTCTTGGCGTCCTGCTGCTTCTTCTTCACCTCGGTGAGGGACGTGTCGGACTGCAGCATCGCGAAGAGCTGCGGCGCCTTGGTCGGGTCGGGCACGACGGTGGCCTTGACCTTCTCGGCCGGGTTGTCGATGACCGGAAGCGTCGTGAACGTGATGTTCTTCGTGTCGATCTTCGCGAGTTCCTCGGCGAGCGACTTGAGCTTCGCGATGCTTCCTATGCCCGAGTCGACGGTCAGCGCGTTGGTGGCCGCCTCGGCGAGGTCGAGCAGCTTGCTCGGGCTGGTCAGCGTCTCGTCCGACTTCATCTGCCGGATCATCGAGCTGAGGAACTGCTGCTGGATCTTGATCCGGTCGAGGTCGCTCTCGTTGCCGAAGCTGTGCCGGGTACGGACGAAGGCGAGGGCCTGCTCGCCCTGGATCGTCGACTCGCCCGCGGGCAGATCGAGCTTGGAGTCCTTGTCCTTGACCGGCTTGACCAGGCAGACCTTCACGCCGCCGACGGCCGTCGTCATCTCCTTGACGGCGTTGAAGTCGGCCATCATGAAGTGGTCGACGGTCAGCCCGGTCAACTCCTTGACCGTGCGCATCGTGCAGCCGGGGTCACGGTCGGACTGGCCCAGGCTGACGTTGAAGCGCTCGTCGGCCTGGCCCGGAATGGTCTTGATGGAGCCGTCCGGCATCTTCGTCTGGCACTCGGGGATCTCGGTCTTCAGGTCGCGCGGGATGGACATCGCCGTGGCGTTGGTCCGGTCCTTGGAGACGTGGAAGAGGATCGTGGTGTCGGCGTGGCCGGGGCTGTTCTTGTCGCCGTAGCCCTCGTTGCCGTCGCCGGTCCGCTTGTCCGTGCCGATCAGCAGGATGTTGACGGCCTGGTCCTTCTTGAAGCCGGTGCTGCCGGCGCCGACCACGTCGACCTTGTTGATGTTCCCGTTGAGGTGGTCGTAGTACGCGTACACGCCCACACCGCCCGCCACGAGCACAAGCGCCATCGTCCCGCCGGTCCACAGCAGGGCCTTCTTCTTGCGGGACTTCGCGGGCTTGCGCTTGCGCCGGCCCGGCTGCGGCGGACCGCTCGCGGGGCCGCCCGGCCCCTCGGGTGCGCGCCGGCGGCGCTGGCCGGGGACGGGCGCCTCGGTCGGCGCGCCGGTCGTACGCGAGCGCTGGGCGGAGCGGGACCCGGGTCCCTCGGCGGTTCTGGGGCCCGGGGTGGTGGCGCCGCGAGGGCGGGACTGCGACGGCGACTGCCCAGCGGAGTGGTTCAGTCGCAGTTCGTAGTTGCCGGTCTGCGGGTTGAGGACCCACTGGTCGGCGGGGTCGATCTCGTCCGCCTGTCCACGGCTGTGCGCGTCCACGGTTACTTGAATCCTCCGTCGGTGCCACGCGAGGCGCCTCCCCCGGCAGGCGCTCGGTCGTTCGATCCGTTGAGTGCGCGACCACGCGGTCGGAAGCACCGGATCGCGTCACACTATCCGCCCAGTTCAGCGTGGGGCGACGTCCGTGACAAATTCCACGCCCCTTACAACTGGGCATTTTGCCCAAACCCCTTCGGGCACCGCCTTCCCCCCGGACTCCTTGGACTCTCCTTTACTCACCCGCCTCCAGAGGCACGCTCACGAGCACGCTCCCTCCGCCGCGCTGCGCCCCGTGTAGGTCGGCGTCGGCGCCGGACCCGAGGAGCTCGCCGCGTCCGGTTTCCCGCTCCCGCTCGTGGTCCCGGGCTCTTCGGAGCTCGCGCCCGTGCCGCCGCTCGCGTGCGGGGACGGGGAGGGATCGGTGCTCGGGTTCACGGTCACGGGCTTGTCCTCACGCAGTCGTGTGAAGAGTTGGCTCGCCTCCGGTTGTACGAGTTCGTCCCGGTTCGCGTTGTACGAGTACGGCCGCCGGGGCACCGTGAGGAACTGCACCTTCTCCGTCGGGACCGACCGCATCGAGCGCGCCAGGTCGTACAGGTCCCGCAGCGAGTCGAGCCCCGGGTCGGTCGTGATCGACTTCGTCGCCGCGTCCAGGACCGGGTAGAGCCGGGTCGGATTCAGCAGGACGCCGTTGCTCTGCACCTTGTTGACCAGCGCGCCCAGGAACCGCTGCTGCCGGTCCATGCGGTCCGTGTCACTGCCGTTGCCGAGCGTCTTGCGGGCCCGTACGAAGCCCAGCGCCTGCTCGCCGTGGAGCGTCTGGCGCCCGGCGGGCAGCTTCAGCTTGGCGTCCCTGTCGTCGATCGGTTCCTTCAGGCAGATCTCCACCCCGTTCACGGCGTCGACCATCTTCTTGAAGCCCCGGAAGTCGATCACCATGTGGTGGTCGACCCGGATCGCGGTCAGCCGCTCGACGGTGCGGATCGTGCACGCCGTGCCGCCGATCTCGAACGCCGAGTTGAACTGCGCGAACTGCTCCTGGGTCCGCGTTCCGTCCGGCGCCCTGCAGCTGGGCATGTTCACCATCAGGTCACGTGGAATCGACACGGCCGTCGCACTCGACCGCTTCGCCGCGATGTGCAGCAGGATCGTGGTGTCGGAACGCTGGGTGCCCTTGTCCTTGCCGTACTTGGCGTTGCCCGCGCCGGAGCGCGTGTCGGAGCCGATGAGCAGGATGTTCTGCGCGCCCAGCGCCCCCGGCGTGGGCCGCTCCTTCTCGTACTTGAGCAGTTCGGCGGCCGCGTCGGTGTCGGTGGTGATGTTGTTGTCGAGCTTGCGGTAGAGCCACCAGCCGGTACCCGCTCCGGCGAGAAGGACGACCGAGACCCCGAGAGCCGTCCAGCGCAGCCAATGACGCTTGCGCGGGGCCTCCGGTTCGGCGGGCGTGCCGGCACTGTCCGTCACGTCTGAGTCCATCCTTCGCGGCGTCGGCGGCGCGCCCGGGGGCCGCCGTTCGAAGAGTGGGACGGCTGAACCGGGCGCTTGGTTGTGCGGGAGGGGTACGTACCCGCCGATCATGTACCGGAGTTGACGCACGGACCCGAGGACTCGGCGAGTCGGTGCGCCATACGGGTGGAACCCTCAGCCGGTCACTCGGCGGTCGCGGTGACCCGCTCGCTCTCGACCCGCTTGGCGAGCGCCTCGGGCGCCAGCTGCTCCAGGTTCCGGCACAGCACGACGGACGCGCCGGCCGCCAGCGGTGCGTACAACCCGGCGGAGAGCCCGTCCCAGCCGTCGTACGAGCGGCCGGACAGCAGCCGGGCCCCGGGGGCGAGGCCGAGCGCCTCCGCGTCCGCGCGGGCCCGCTCGACGAGCTGGGCGCCCGTCAGTTCCGTACCGTCGACCAGCAGCGCCGGGCCGTCCGCGTCCACCGGGACGAATGGGGCGAACCGGTCGCCCTGGCTCGGCACCTCCACCGCGTAGTCCGCGTACCCGGCGGGCGCGGCGGGGAAGCGGCGGCCCAGCGGGGCGAGGGAGAGCGCGATCCGGTCTCCCGAGCAGGCGAGCCCGGCGTCGAGGGCGTCCGGTCCGGCGACGACGTAGTCGGCGTCCGCCGGGTCACCGCCGACCTCGGCGACCACGCCGACGGAGGAGCACGCCAGCAGCCAGACGGCACTCTGCCAGTGCGCCGGCAGCAGCAGCGCGAGCCGATCGCCGGGGGAGGCGGACAGCTCGCCCTGGAGCAGATTGGCCGTCTTGGCCACCCAATTGGCGAAGGTGGCCACGGACAATTCGACGCGTTCACCGGTGGCGTCGTCGTAGAAGGTGACCAAGGGGCGGGCGGGGTCCGCGGCGAGCGCGGATCGCAGCAGGTCGGCGGGGGTGCGGTCGCTGGCGTTCACGCGGGCAAGGGTACGCGGGCGGGGGTGCGGGGACCCGCCGTACCGGTGACGCCGTCCTCCGGTCGGACCGACGGGCCGTCAGTTTCCGGGCCGGATCCCGCCGAGCGGAACGGGCCCGGGATGCGGACGATCCCTACATGCGTGCCTACCTCGTCTCCTCGATCACCGTCACGTGCGCGGCAGCGCTCGCCCTGCCGCTGTCCCTCGCGACGCCGGCGGCGTCGCTCCAGCCGGTCGCGTCCGGAGCACAAGCCGCGACCGGGGCGCCCTCCACGACGGCGGCGTCGTCCGCGACTGGGACGCCGTCGGCGTCCGGGGTGCCGTCAGCGCCCGGGGTGCCTGACGCGGCGCCTGGCGCCGTGGTGCCGGACGCCGTGGTGCCGGACGCCGCTCGGGCGGCGGACGCCTCCGCGCGACCGGACGCGGATGTCGCCGGTTCCACCCAGTCCCTGCCCCTCGCCCCTCTCGGGGACGACCGCCGGGCGCTGCGCGCGCCGGGCGCCACCGGGACGGCGCAGGGGCTGACGCGGCGGAACGTCAGACCCTTCTCCCTGGTCGGTGTCGTCTGGGACGACGCCCGGGCGCACCTGCACGGGACGGTCCAGGTCCGCACCCGGGCGACCGGCAGCGGAGCCTGGTCGCCGTGGCAGGACGTGGAGGTCCACAACGACGAGCACGGGGCCGATCCCGATACGCCGGAAGCCGCGTCCGGGGCGGTCCGCGGGGCGACCGCGCCGCTGTGGGTCGGCGACTCGGACGGCGTGGAGATCCGCGTACAGCCGGAGAGGGGCGCGGCCGACTCGGACGACCTCTCGTCGGCGGACGCGGAAGGCCTGCCGACTGGTCTCCGCCTCGAACTGGTCGACCCGGGCGAGGAACCGGCCGCGGAGCCGGACCGGGCCGAGGAGCCGGGTCAGGGCCAGGAGCCGGGCCGGGCGGCGGAGCTTGGCCAGGGCCAGGAGCCCGGCCAGGTTCCGGAGCCGGACCAGGCCGCGGGCCGGGCGGCGCACGCGGAGGACGGCAAGGGCCGCCCGGCCTCGACGCGGGTCGCGCGCCGCGGCCCGACCGTCGAGGAAGCTGCGGCCTTCTCCGTGAACGCGCAGCTCGCGCCGGTCGGCGCGGCCGCGATCCCGGCGGCCGCCGCCGCGAAGCCGTACATCGGGCCCCGCCCGAAGATCATCACGCGCAAGGGCTGGGGAGCGAACGAGAAGCTGCGCGAGAAGGGCTTCGTCTACACCAAGTCGATCAAGGCGGCCTTCGTCCATCACAGCGCGACCGGCAACAACTACACCTGCAAGCAGGCGCCCTCCGTACTCCGCAGCATCTACCGCTACCACACGCAGAGCAGCGGCTGGCGGGACTTCGGCTACAACTTCGCCGTCGACAAGTGCGGAAACATCTACGAAGGCCGTGCCGGGGGAGTGGCCAAGCCCGTCCTCGGCGCCCACACGCTCGGTTTCAACACCAACAGCATGGGCATCGCCGTCCTCGGCACCTACAGTTCGTCGAATCCGCCCGCCGCGGTGACGACCGCGATCGCCCGGCTGACCGCATGGAAGCTGGGGCTGCACGGGGGAAATCCGAAGGGGAAGGCGACGCTCGTCTCGGGCGGTGGGAACCGCTACAAAAAGGGCACGAAGGTCAAGTTCAACGCCATCGCCGGACACCGTGACGGATACGCCACAGCCTGCCCCGGAGCCCGCCTCTACGGGAAGCTCGGCACGGCCCGGGCCGCCTCGGCGAAGTACCAGGGGCGGCGGTGATGCGGTCGCCGGTCCGACCATCTGCATAAACTGACCGGTCATATCGCCCGGACGAGCGAAACGAACCAGACGGGCGATGAGACCGGCCCCGGACAGGAAGCAGAGACGACAGGTGACAGAAGCGATCCTCCTGGTCGGTGGCAAGGGCACAAGGCTGCGGCCCCTGACGGTGAACACACCGAAGCCGATGGTCCCGGCGGCGGGCGTGCCGTTCCTGACGCACCAGCTCGCGAGGGCGAGGGCGGCGGGCGTGGAGCACGTGGTCCTGGCCACGTCGTACCTGGCGGAGGTCTTCGAACCGCACTTCGGGGACGGCTCGTCGCTGGGGCTCAGCCTGGAGTACGTCACCGAGGAGGAGCCGCTGGGCACCGGCGGCGCGATCCGCAACGTCGCCTCGCGCCTGCACTCGGGCCCGGAGGACGCGGTCCTGGTCTTCAACGGCGACATCCTGACCGGCCTGGACATCCGGGCGCTGGTCGCCACGCACGAGACCTCGGGGGCGGACGTCTCGCTGCACCTGACGAGGGTCGAGGACCCGAGGGCGTTCGGCCTGGTGCCGACGGACCCGACGGGCCGGGTGACGGCGTTCCTGGAGAAGCCGCAGACGCCGGAGGAGATCGTCACCGACCAGATCAACGCGGGGGCGTACGTCTTCCGCCGCTCGGTCATCGACACGATCCCGACGGGCCGCCCGGTCTCGGTGGAGCGGGAGACCTTCCCGGAGCTGCTCGCCACGGGCGCGCACCTGCAGGGCCTGGTGGACTCGACGTACTGGCTGGATCTGGGCACCCCGCAGGCCTTCGTCCGGGGCTCGGCCGACCTGGTCCTGGGCCGCGCCCCGTCCCCGGCGGTCCCGGGCCGCTGCGGCGACCGGCTGGTCCTGCCGACGGCCCGCGTGGCCCCGGACGCGAAGCTCACCGGCGGTACGGTCGTCGGCGCGGGCGCGGTGGTCGGCGAGGGCGCCCGGGTGACGGGCTCGACCCTGCACGAGGGCGCGGTCGTCGAGGCGGGCGCGGTCGTCACCGACTCCCTGATCGGCGCGGGCGCCCGCATCGGCGCGCGCACGGTCCTGACCGGCGCGGTCATCGGCGACGGCGCGCACGTGGGCCCTGACAACGAACTCCGCGACGGCATCCGCGTCTGGTGCGACACCACGGTCCCCCAGGGCGCCATCCGCTTCTCCTCGGACCAGTAACCCAGCCCCACCGACGCACCGGGCTCCGCGCTCCGCGATCCTCGCCGTCGGCCACCCGGCCGCAGCAGCCGCCGGCGGTGCGCGGCCCGGCACGCGAAGACCCGCACCTCTGTCTTCTCAGCCGCACGGGCGGTGGCGGTGGTGCGGGTGGGACAACCAGCCCTGCCGGAGGCCGGGCGCACCCACCACCGACGCGTCACCCACGCCGCCACCCCCACCGCACCCGCCCCGTTACGCTCGTAGACATGGCCGGCCGCTTCGCTCCCCGTACCCCCACCACCCGCACCACCGTGCGCGGCGGCCACATCCCCGTACCCGCCTCCCGCATCCCCATCACCGCAGCCCCCGCTCCGGCTCCCGCACGCAGCGCCACCCGCCGCTGGGCCCCCGACGCTCCGACCGACCTGGGCCTCACCCTCGGCCCGCTCCGTCGAGGCGTCGGTGACCCCACCTTCGGTACGACCCCCGACGGCTCCGTCTGGCGCGCCACCCGCACGCCCGAAGGCCCCGGCACGATCAGGGTGGCCCTCCGCAAGGCCGCCGCCGAGGCGGAGGCGGAGGCCTGGGGACCCGGCGCGCAGTGGCTCCTCGACCGCCTCCCCCAACTCCTCGGCGCCGACGACGACCCCGCCGCCTTCGTCCCCCGCCACCGCCTCCTCGCCGCCACGCACCGCCGCCGCCCCGACCTCCGGCTGACCCGCACCGGCCTGGTGATGGAGTCACTGATCCCTTCGATCCTGGAACAGAAGGTCACCACCCGCGAGGCCTACCGCGCCTGGCGCCTGCTCGTACGGAAGTACGGCGAGCCCGCCCCCGGCCCCCAGGAGCACCGCCTCCACGTGATGCCCGACGCCCGGACCTGGTCCCTGATCCCCTCCTGGGAATGGCACCGCGCCGGTGTCGACAACAAGCGCGCCAGCACGGTCCTGCGCGTCGCCAAAGTCGCCCGCCGCATGGAGGAAGCCGCTGCCATGGCCCCTGAACAGGCCCAGCAGCGGCTGGAGTTGATCCCGGGCATCGGCCCCTGGACCTCCGCCGAGACGGTCCAGCGCAGCAACGGCGCCCCGGACGCGGTGAGCGTCGGCGACTACCACCTGCCCGGCATCGTCGGCTACGCCCTCGCCGGCGACCGCGACACCGACGACGCGGCCATGCTCGAACTGCTCGCCCCGTACGCGGGCCAACGCCACCGCGCCGCCCGCCTCATCCTTCTCAGCGGCCAGACCCCACCGCGCAGGGCACCGCGCATGACACCGGGCAACATCGCGGCACTCTGACAGGCGTTCTGCCAAGGCGACCGGAAAGCCGGCCGCCGTCACGGCCCTCCGGCGACCCGCCGTGGGCCACCGTACGCGCGACGCCTCCCGCCACCGCGCGTACCCGCACGGCAGCCCGAGAGCGGCGGCCTGAAGGCCTACGGGCGTAACGGACCGCAGCCCCCACCATCGCCGCCGCGCCCGCACCACCACCGAGCCCGCAGCCCCCACCACCGCCGCCGAGCCCGCACGGCCGCCTCACCGCACCTCGATGAACCGCCCCGCCTGCCGCGCCGGCCGTTCCTTCGGCGGCGCCGCCGCGTGGCCGACCGCGACCGCGCCCATCGGGTCCCAGTCCTCCGGAAGCCCGAGTGCCTCCCGTACGACATCGCGGCAGAACATCGTCGAGGACACCCACGCCGACCCCAGCCGCTCGCCCGCCAGCGCCACCAGGAAGTTCTGCACGCCCGCGCCCGCCGCGACCACGAACATCTCGCGCTCGGCGGCGTCCCGGCGCGCGTCGCCGTAGTGATGCGAGCCGTCCATGACCAGGCACGGCACCACCAGGTACGGCGCGTTCCGCAGCACGTCACCCCGGCGTACCCGCTTGGCGACGGACTCCTCGGACTTGCCGTCCCGCCGCAGGTCCGCGATCCAGGCGTCCCGCATCGCGTCGAGAAGCCGCACCCGCGAGGCCTCCGACTCCAGGAGCACGAACCGCCACGGCGTGGTGTGGTGCGGCGCCGGAGCCGTGACGGCGGCCGCGACAGCACGCCGCACGGCGCCGGGGTCCACGGGCTCGTCGGTGAACTCCCGGACCGTACGCCGCAGGGTCACCGCCTCCCGTACCGCCTCCGACGTCCCGAGCCGGAACATGTCGTCGGCGGCGCCCCGCACCAGCGCCCGGGCGCCCTCGTCGTCGCCGGCACCGTCCACGACGTGCGCCAGGCCGCGCACGACGGCGACCGGCAGCCCGTTCGCCTTGCCCTTCACCAGGTCGCCCGCGGCGGCGAGCTCGTCGGCGGTGGCGACGACCGTGGCGCTGAGCGGATTGCCGTACGCGTCCGTCCCGCCGCGCAGGTCGTCGAGGACGCGCACGCCGGCCGCGCCGATCGCCACGTCGGTCAGCCCGGTGCGCCAGGGCCGGCCGGAGGTGTCCGTGACGACGACTCCGACGTCGACCCCGAGGGTGTCCCGCAGGCCGTCCCGGATCGCCCGGGCGGAGGCGTCCGGGTCGACGGGCAGCAACAGGACCGTCCCGGCGGGGGTGTTCGAGGCGTCGACCCCGGCGGCGGCCATGACGAGACCCTGGCGGTTCTCGACGATCCGCAGCGCGCCGCGCCGCGCCACGACCCGTACCGTCTCGGCGTCGATCGCCTCCTCGCGGTCGTCGGCGGCGACCACCCGCCCCTCGGCCTTGCTCACGATCTTGGAGGTGACGAGCAGGACGTCCCCGTCCCGGAGCCCGGGGGAGACGGAGGCGATCAGCTTGGCGAGATCGTCCCCGCCCCTCACCTCGGGCAACCCACCGAGCGCCCACACCCGATACCCGCCCCCGCCAGGCCCGGAACCGTCCCCCGCCGCCGAGCCGCCGTCCGCAGGGCCGGTCATCCCCGGACCTCCTCCGCCAGCGCCAGCGCCTCGCGCGCCATCGCCGTCGTGGCGTCCAGGTCCGTCATCATCAGCGGCACCGCCCGGCAGCGGATCCCCGCCGACTCGACCTCCTCGACCACACCCGCGTCGACCGTGTCGACCAGCCAGCCGTCGAGCAGCCCCGAGCCGTAGTGCCGGGCCACCGCCGAGGCCGTGGACTCCACGCCCACCGCGGCGAGGACCTTGTCCGCCATGCCCCGTACCGGCGCGTCGCCGACGATGGGGGAGAGGCCGACCACCGGCACGTCCGCCTCCGCGATCGCCTCCCGGATGCCGGGCACGGACAGGATCGTGCCGACCGACACGACCGGGTTGGACGGCGGGAACAGGATGAGGTCCGCCTCCGCGATGGCCTCCAGGACACCCGGCGCCGGCTTCGACGCCTCCGCGCCGACGGCCACCACGGCCTGCGCGTCCACGGAGGCCCGCAGCCGCACCCAGTACTCCTGGAAGTGCACCGCCCGCGACTCGCCGTCGACCTCGATGGCGACGTGCGTCTCGACGCGGTCGTCGGACATCGGCAGCAGCCGCACCCCCGGCTGCCAGCGCGCGGACAGCGCCTCGGTGACCGCGCTGAGCGGATAGCCCGCGGCCAGCATCTGCGTACGGACGATGTGTGTCGCGAAGTCGCGGTCGCCGAGGCCGAACCACTCCGGCCCCACCCCGTACGCCGCGAGCTCCTCCTTCACCGTGAAGGACTCGTCCTCACGGCCCCAGCCCTGCTCCTCGTTGATGCCACCGCCGAGGGTGTACATCACCGTGTCGAGGTCAGGGCAGACCTTCAGTCCGAAGAGATGGATGTCGTCACCGGTGTTGCCGACGACCGTGATCTCCGCGTCCGGCGCGGCCTGCTTGAGGCCGCGAAGGAAACGGGCACCACCGATGCCACCGGCCAGAACCACAATGCGCATGTGGATCAGTCTGTCAGGCGCGTACGACACCGGAGCCGGTCGGGGCGGTCCCGGAGGCGGTCGAGGCGGCCCCCGCGGCGGCCGAGCCGCCCGGCACCGACGCGCACTGTGCCTGCAGGGACTCGTGCATCGGCATCTCGGTGAGGCCGGGGTAGTAGACGTGCAGGCTGACCGCCGGTTCGAGGGAGTCGTTGACGACCTCGTGGACGTACCCGGGCGCGAAGACCCGCGTCGCGCCCCCGTCGAGCTTCCGTACGCCCCTCTCCGTACGCTCCGTCAGTTCTCCCTGGAGCACGGTCAGTACGCCCGACGAGGCGCCGTGGTCGTGCAGTCCGCTGCCCTGGCCGGGCACCCAGGAGAGCAGCCAGACCTCGTAGCCGGGCCCGGTGCGCAGCCGGTGGTACCAGCGGGTGGTGGCGTCGTACTCGACGTGCGGGGCCCACTGGGCGCGGTCGGCGGCGATGGTACGGGCGAGGCCGACGAACTCGGCCACCGTGGAGGGGTGCTCGCGGGCGGGCTGCAGGAGGTGGGGGACCTCGAGGATGTCGCCGGCGATCTGAAGGTCGCTGTCGCTGTTCATGGGTGCGGTGGTTCCTCGGCAGTAACAGAAGTCGTGCAGGGGGGTCACACAGGAGTCGTGCAAGGGGTCACGCGGGGCAATGCGGGCAACGCAGGCAACGCGGAGAGGGGGCGCTGGAGCTCGGAGGCGTCAACAGCTGGAACAGCAACAGCAACAGCGGGCCTGGACAGCGCTGCGGTACCCACGGGCGTGGGTCGCGGAGGGCGCTGAGATCGCTGGCATGCCACCAAAGGTGCCGGGCGGCCCACCCGACTGTCAACTCAATGCCCGTTTTGGGGGTAATGTTTCACCTCATCCGGTTACAGCGTCCGGAGAAAGGTTTGTGCAGCCGCTGACCGGGACAGATGGCGCAACATCCGTGCCCGTAAACGCGGCCGAGGTCCTGTGATCCAACTGTGATCCGGATCGCTTCCGTGGCTGGATCGCGACAAGATCCACACTCCGGGCGTCTCTCTCCTGAGAGGGAACGGTGCGGCCAGGCCAGTGGCATGTGTCAGGTTTTTGGTGATTTGAACACTTTCCGCATAGCCTTGGTTCCGCAGAGTGAATACCGGGCCCAATAGCAGATTCCGGCTTGACTCGCACAGAGCACGAACTTGTAATTTCACTCGTGTCGTTCGGCCGGAATCGGTCCGGAATCGGTAGCGGCAACATCACGGGGACGCACAGACAGACGAGGGGCGCACATGACCGAGTTGTTCCAGGAACTGCTGGTCGAGGACGCGGACGAGGAACTCGGCTGGCAGGAGCGCGCGCTGTGCGCCCAGACCGACCCCGAGTCCTTCTTCCCCGAGAAGGGCGGCTCGACCCGCGAGGCCAAGAAGGTCTGCCTCGCCTGTGAGGTCCGCTCCGAATGCCTGGAGTACGCCCTGCAGAACGACGAACGGTTCGGCATCTGGGGCGGTCTGTCGGAGCGGGAACGCCGCCGCCTGAAGAAGGCGGCCGTCTGACCGACGGACGCCCCGGCGCCCGACCGTCCGACCGACGAGGCCGGCGCCCGACCGGCGGCTGTTCCGGCCCCACGGCTGGCCGGGCCCGACGGCCGTCCTGGCTCCCGGCCCGAGGCTGTCCCGCCTCCGGCCCGAGGCTGTCCCGCCTCCGGCCCGAGGCTGTCCCGCCTCCGGCCCGACCGCTGCTCCCGGCTCCCGGCTCCCGGCTCCCGGCTCCCGGCTCCCGGCTCGACGGCATCGCTACCCACCCGCCGAACCGCGCACACCCGTACACATCGAACGGTCCGCCCCCTGTGCTCTGTCCACAGGGGGCGGACCGTTTTCTTGACAGCCGTTAGTGTGGGGCCCCGTCCGAGACGCACCCCACGCCCCCCGCGGGCGACCCCCCCCCCCGGCCGGAGGGCCCGTACCTCGATGTCCTCAACTCCTGAGTTTCCGCGACACGTCGTCACCGCCGTGCTCGTCGCCCACGACGGCGCCCGCTGGCTGCCGGACGCCCTCGCCGGGCTGCTCGCGCAGGAGCGTCCCGTGCAGAACGTCGTCGCCGCCGACACCGGCAGCGCCGACGACTCCGCGCGGCTGCTCGCCGACGCGATCGGCGCCGACCGCGTGCTGCACCTCGCCCGCCGTACGGGCTTCGGCGCCGCCGTCGAGGAGGCGGCCCGCACCGCCCCCGTACTCGGACCCGAGGAGCTGACGTACCTGAAGCGGCCCAGCGGCTGGGACCCCGTCAGCAGGACCTGGAGCGACGAGGCGTACGACCTGCCCGAACTGCCGCACGGCGAGCCCGTGCAGTGGCTCTGGCTGCTCCACGACGACTGCGCCCCCGAGCCCGAGGCCCTCACCGAACTCCTGCGCGTCGCCGACGCGGACGCGTACGCCGCCGTCGTCGGCCCCAAGCTCCGCGGCTGGTACGACCGCAGGCAACTGCTCGAAGCCGGCGTCTCCATCGCCCGCAGCGGCCGCCGCTGGACCGGCCTCGACCGCCGCGAGCAGGACCAGGGCCAGCACGACCAGGTCCGTTCCGTCCTCTCCGTCTCCAGCGCCGGCATGCTCATCCGCCGGGACGTTTTCGAGGAGCTCGGCGGCTTCGACCGCCGCCTGCCCCTCATGCGCGACGACGTCGACCTCTGCTGGCGCGCCCACGCCGCCGGCCACAGCGTCCTCGTCGCCCCCGACGCCGTCCTGCGGCACGCCGAGGCCTCCGCCCGCGAACGCCGCACCGTCGACTGCGCGGGCCGCTCGGTCGCCAACCCGCACCGCGTCGACAAGGCCGGCGCCGTCTACACCCTGCTCGCCAACAGCCGCGGCGCCGCCCTGCCGTACGTCCTGGTCCGGCTGATCCTCAGCACACTCCTGCGTACCCTCGCCTACCTCGTCGGCAAGGTCCCCGGTCAGGCCGTCGACGAGGTCATGGGCCTCCTCGCCACCCTGCTGCGCCCCGAGAAGATCCTCGCGGCCCGCAGGCAGCGCAAGAACCCCGCCGTCGCCGCCAGCGAACTCCGCCCGCTCTTCCCGCCGCCCGGCGCCACCATCCGCGCCGCCGCCGAACAGGTCGTCGCGAACTTCGGCGGCTCCGACGCCGATTCCGGCGGCTCGCGCCACGGCGCCGTCGAGACCGGCCCCGGCGGCGACGACGCCGACTTCCTCGAAGTCGAGCAGTTCGCCCGGCTGAAGAAGATCTCCCGCAGGCCCGGGCCCGTCCTCTTCGCCCTCCTCCTGCTCGTCTCCGTCGTCGCCTGCCGTGGCCTGTTCGGCGGCGGCTCCCTCGCCGGCGGCGCGCTGCTGCCCGCCCCCGACACGGTCTCCGAGCTGTGGGGGCGGTACGCGGACAGCTGGCACGCCCTGGGCACCGGCGGCACCCAGACCGCCCCGCCCTACCTCGCCGTCCTGGCCGGACTCTCGGCCTTCTTCCTCGGCTCCACCTCCTTCGCGCTCACGGTGCTGCTCGTCTGCTCGGTCCCGCTGGCCGGCTTCACCGCCTACTTCGCGGCACGCCCGCTCGTCGAGTCCGCGCTGCTGCGCGCCTGGGGCGCCATCGCGTACGCCTTCCTGCCCGCCGCCACCGGCGCCCTCGCCGCCGGCCGCCTCGGCACCGCGATCCTCGCGATCCTGCTCCCGCTCATCGCCCGCGCCGCCGTCGCCGCCCACGGACTGACCGGCTCCGGCACCGGCACCGGCGGCACGAGCGCGGGCAGGGGCGCGGGCAAGAGCACCGGCGGCGCCCGCGGCAGCTGGCGCGCCACCTGGGCGTACACCTTCCTGCTGACGTTCACGATGGCGTTCACGCCCATCGTCTGGCCGATCGCCGTCGTCCTCGGTCTCGCCGTCCTCGTGCTGCGCCGTGCCGACATCGCCGCCTACGGCCTGCGCTTCCTCGCCACCGTCGGCACCCCGATCCTCGTCCTCGCCCCCTGGTCGCTCTCCCTGCTGACCAGCCCCAGCGCCTTCCTGCGCGAGGCGGGACTCGACATCCGTACGGGCACGGCCTCCGCCCTCGACCTGCTCGGGATCAGCCCCGGCGGCCCGGGCACCACCGGCGGCCTGCTCCTCATCGGCATCGTCCTGGCCGCCCTGGCCGGACTGCTGCGCGAGGAGCGCCGGTCCGCCGTCCTCACGGCCTGGACCGCCGCCCTCGTCGGCCTCCTCTTCGCCGTGGTGTCGAACGGCGCGGGCGGCACCGGCTGGGCCGGTCCCGCCACCCTCGTCTACGGCACGGCGCTGCTCGTCGCCGGCATGATCGGCGCCGAGTACGGACGTACCCGCGTCGCCGCGCACGGCTTCGGCTGGCGCCAGCCGGTCGCCGCGCTCATCGCCCTCGCCGCCGCCCTCGGCCCGGTCGTGGCCGCCGTCGGCTGGATGATCGGCGGCGCCGACGGCCCGCTGACCCGGCGCGACCCCGTCCAGGTCCCGGCGTTCGTCGCCGAGGAGAGCGACACCCGCGACCAGCCGCGCACCCTCGTCCTGGGAGGCACCTCGCCCGGCGAGGTCGCGTACACCCTGGTCCGCGGCTCCGGCGGCCGCCTCGGCGACGCCGAACTGGCCGCGGAGGACGGCGGCGACGCGCGCCTGGACAAGGTGGTCGCCCACCTCGTGGCGGGCTCCGGCGCCGACCAGACCGAAGAGCTCAGCGGCTTCGCGATCCGCTACGTCCTCGTACGGGACGGGGCGCCGCGCGAGACGAGCCGTGTCCTCGACGCCACCCCGGGCCTCAGCCGGCTCAGCCAGCTCGACGGCAGCGCGCTCTGGCGCGTCGACCGCGAGGTCGCCCGCGCGATGATCGTCCCCGCGCAGAAGCCCGGCACGACGACGGACGGGACCGCCACGGACAAGACGGCCACGGACGGGGCGAAGGACGCGGACACGGCGGCGGAGGCCGCCAAGCCGGTCGCCGTCGCCGCCGGGCCCGTCGAGGCGCACACCGAGATCCCCGCGGGCCCTGCGGGCCGGATCCTGCGCATCGCCGACCGCGCCGACGAGGGCTGGATCGCCACGCTCGACGGCAAGGAGCTGCCGCGGACCACCGTCGACGGCTGGGCCCAGGGCTTCGAACTCCCCGCCGGCGGCGGCCGTCTCGACCTCACGTACGACCAGCCGTTCACCCACACGCTGTGGATCTGGACCCAGGTCGGCCTCGCCGTCGTCCTGCTCGTGCTCGCCCTGCCGGGGCGGCGCCGCGAGATCGACGACGACCTGCCGGAGGAGGAGGTCGTCATCCCCGCCCAGGCGATGGAGGGCGACGGCCGTCGGGCCCGCCGCCTGCGCGCGGCGGCGGAGGCGGAGGCGGAAGCCGAAGCCGTGGCCCTGGCCGCTCAGGAGCAGGGCCAGGAGGCGGGATACGACGCCCAGCCCCAGCCCCAGCCCCAGCAGCCGGTGGCGGAGCCCGTCCCCGTACCGCAGGAGCAGACGTACGCGGGCGAGGACTGGCAGCAGCAGGCCCAGCAGGCCCAGCAGGCCCAGCAGGCGGCCCAGCAGGACCCGTACGCCCAGCAGGGCTACTACGCGCAGCCCCAGCAGTACGCCGAGTACGGCACCGACCCGTATCAGCAGCAGTACGACCCGTACGCCCAGCAGGGCTACGACCAGCAGCAGCAGCAGCACGCGCAGCAGCAGTACGAGCAGTACCCGCAGCAGGGTTACGAAGAGCAGCAGGGCTACGACCAGCAGCAGGGCTACGAAGAGCAGCAGGCCTACGACCCGTACGCGTACGGCTACGAGACCGAGCAGCGTCCCGACGGGAGCAGCAACCAGTGAAGCGCACCACCCTCTCCCTGATCGCGGTCGCCACCGCCCTCGCCGCCGTCACCGGCTTCGCCGCCCTGACCGCCCCCGACGGCTCGGCCGCGCCCGAGGCCAAGGCCCCGGCCACGCTGCCCGTGGAGCGCTCCAGCCTGCTCTGCCCGGCGCCCAGCAGCTCCGAGCTGGCCGAGACGGACTACACCTCGTACACCCCGGGCGCGACCGGACGTTCCGGCAGCGCCTCCGGCAGCGGGACCTCCGGCACAGGCGCCGCCGCTGCCGCCAAGGCCGAGCTCAAGGCCGCCCCGACCGCCGCCACCCCCGGCGGCACCACGGCGAAGAAGCCCGGCGCCAAGGCCCCGGCCACCGTCACCCAGCCCGGCAAGCCCGTCTCCGCCGAGGCGAACGGCGCGGCCGCCCCCGCCCTGACGGGTTCGGCCACGGGCGGCCTCGCCCCCGGCTGGACGGTCCAGCAGACCACCGTCGTCCCGGCCGGCGGTGCGCGCGGCCTGCTCGGCGTCACCTGCGGCGCCCCCGACACGGACTTCTGGTTCCCGGCCGCCTCCACGGCCAAGGAGCGCGGGGACTACGTCCACCTCACCAACCCCGACGACAGCGCCGCCGTGGCCGACATCGAGCTGTACGGCCCCGAGGGCGAGCTGAAGTCGCAGCTGACCGAGGGCATCCCCGTCCCGGCCCACTCCAGCGTCCCCGTCCTGCTCTCGACGCTCACCGGCCAGGCCCCCACCGCCGACCTGACCGTCCACGTCACCACCCGCAGCGGGCGGGTGGGCGCGGTCGTCGGCGCCGCCGACGACAAGCTCGGCAGCGACTGGCTGCCCGCCTCCGCCGACCCGGCCGGCACCGCCGTCCTGCCCGGCATCCCGGCCGACGCGACCTCGGTGCGCCTGGTGGCGTACGCCCCGGGCGAGAACGACGCCGAGCTGAAGATCCAGCTGGTCAGCGAGACGGGCACGATCGTCCCCGCGGCCGCGCAGTCCCTGCACGTGAAGTCGGGCATGACCGCGGCCGTCGACCTCCCGGACCTCACCCGCGGCGAGACCGGCTCCCTGCTGCTCAGCCCCTCCGACCCGAAGAAGTCGACCCCGTTCGTGGCGGCGCTGCGCGTCACGCGGGGCAAGGGCGACAAGCAGGAGGTCGCGTTCATCCCGGCGACCGCCGCGATCGACTCCCGCGCGACCGTCGCCGACAACCGCGCGGCCGGCTCGACGCTCGCGCTGACCGCCCCGGGCGAGACGGCCCAGGTCAAGGTCACCGCCTCGGCGGGTACGGGAGGCGGCACGCCGGTCTCCAGGACCGTCACGGTCAAGGCGGGCACGACGACGAAGGTCACCGACGTGGTCCCGGCCGGGCTCAAGGGCTCCTACGCCCTGACGGTCGAGCGGATCTCCGGCGGCCCGGTCCACGCGTCCCGCCTGCTGGCCGTCCCGGAGGGCGGCATCCCGATGTTCACGGTCCAGCCGCTGGTGGACGACCGGGGCACGGTCAAGGTCCCGACGGCGAAGCAGGACCTCTCGGTCCTGGACGACTGAGCGGCGGCGGTACGAAGCTGGGCCGCGGTCGGAGCTGGGCCGCGGTGTCAGTCCTGCCCGTACCGGGGGTCGACGGACTCGGGGGAGAGGCCCAGCAGCTCCGCCACCTGCTCCACCACGACCTCGTGGACGAGGAACGCACGCTCCTCGCGGCTCTTCGAGCGGATCTCGACGGGCCGCCGGTAGACGACGACCCGGGCCGGCTCGTCCTTCGCCGCCGGGACGGAACCGCCGAGCGGCACCGCCTCACCGGGCGAGGTGGGCGGCACGTCCAGGACCAGGAACTCGACGTCCGCCAGCTGCGGCCAGCGCCGCTCCAGACGTTCCACCGAGTCGATGACGAGATCGCGGAAGGTGTCGGCCCGGCTCGCGGACAACGGCACCTGAGGTGGGGCGACCGGCCCCCGCATCCCGCGGCCATGCCGGTCACGGCGGCGCGCCCGGGGCTCCACCGGAGCGGGACGCCCCTCGGCGGAGCCGGATGCGCCCGCGTCGGACTCACCCGCGAGGGGGTCGCCCGAGCGGGACTCGTTCACCGGGGAGTCGCCCGTGTGGGACTCGGCCGGGCGGGACGAAGGGCGCGGCGGCACAGGACTGTCCATCACTGACGCAGCGTAACTCTCCTCGGTGTTCCATGACCGTGGCGCACACGTGCCACCACGCCGTCGCGCCCGCCTCACTGTCGATAGTTGAGCGTTCCAGCCAAGGGCGGGCTCGATTGCATAGGTTCCCGCGATCGGCCATCTGGCCGTGGTTGACCGGATTCCTGTCCGACGTTGTCCGGATCGACGGTCGCCCCTCCCCCCGTTCCCCTCCTTACGCGCAGGTCAGGACGGGCAGCCGAACAGGGGCCGTGTCCGAGGTCACACCGCGACACGGTGGAGTGACCTGGTGGAGAGTCGTCGCGGCCCGCTCAAGAGTGCGGTACCGTCCAACGTCGTGAGCCCTGTACGTCGCTGTTCGCGCACCGCGTGCGGCCGCCCTGCCGTCGCGACACTGACGTACGTCTATGCCGACTCGACTGCGGTCCTCGGCCCGCTCGCCACCTACGCCGAGCCCCACTGCTACGACCTGTGCGCCGAGCACAGCGAGCGCCTCACCGCGCCGCGCGGCTGGGAGGTCGTCCGTCTCTCGGACGGCTCCGCCCCGGCCCGCCCCAGCGGTGACGACCTCGAAGCCCTCGCCAACGCGGTACGGGAGGCGGCCCGCCCCCAGGAGCGCGCCGCGGAAGCCGGCGGCAAGAGCGGCGGCAGAGGCGGGGACCCCGTGGAGGTCGGCCGCAGAGGCCACCTGCGGGTGCTGCGCTCCCCGGACAACTGACATCGGCCACGACGGCCGACCGCCGCCCCGCACCACCACCGGCCTCACGCCACCGCCGGCCTCACACCACCGCCGGCCTCGCACCACCACGGACCTCACGCCACCGCCGACCTTCGGACACCGCCGCCAAGGCGCTCTGCCCTCTCGCCCACGACCCCCGGTAGGTTGGGCCTCCGTACACGCGCCGCACACGCGTGCCGACGCAGGCGTATTCAGGAGGGTTGTTCCGTGGCTGCTGATCTGTCGCAGATCGTGAAGGCGTACGACGTCCGCGGGGTGGTGCCGGATCAGTGGGACGAAGGGCTCGCAGAACTGTTCGGGGCCGCATTCGTCCGGGTGACCGGCGCGGACGCGATCGTGGTCGGTCACGACATGCGGCCCTCCTCGCCGGGCCTGTCGGGCGCGTTCGCCCGTGGCGCGGCGCGGCTCGGCGCCGACGTGACCCTGATCGGGCTCTGCTCGACGGACCAGCTCTACTTCGCCTCCGGCAGCCTGAACCTGCCGGGCGCGATGTTCACCGCCTCGCACAACCCGGCCCAGTACAACGGCATCAAGATGTGCCGTGCGGGTGCGGCCCCGGTCGGCCAGGACACCGGTCTCTCCGTGATCCGGACGCTCGTCGAGCGCTGGTCGGACGAGGGCGCGCCCGAGGCGGCGGTCACGGCGGGCACGATCTCGGAACGGGACACGCTGAAGGACTACGCGGCCCACCTCACCGCGCTGGTCGACCTCACGGCGATCCGCCCCCTGAAGGTCGTCGTGGACGCGGGCAACGGCATGGGCGGCCACACCGTGCCCACCGTCTTCGAGGGCCTCCCGCTGGACCTCGTACCGATGTACTTCGAGCTCGACGGCACGTTCCCGAACCACGAGGCCAACCCGCTCGACCCGGCCAACATCGTCGACCTCCAGGCCCGCGTCCGGGCCGAGGGCGCCGACCTGGGCCTGGCCTTCGACGGCGACGCCGACCGCTGCTTCGTCGTCGACGAGCGCGGCGAGGCGGTCTCGCCGTCCGCGATCACGGCGCTGGTCGCCGCGCGCGAACTGGCCAAGACCCCCGGCGGCACGATCATCCACAACCTGATCACCTCCTGGTCGGTCCCCGAGGTCGTCCGCGAGAACGGCGGCGCGCCGGTCCGCACCCGCGTCGGGCACTCCTTCATCAAGGAGGAGATGGCGAAGACGGGCGCGATCTTCGGCGGCGAGCACTCCGCGCACTACTACTTCAAGGACTTCTGGAACGCCGATACGGGCATGCTCGCGGCGCTCCACGTCCTGGCCGCGCTCGGTGGCCAGGACGGCCCGCTGTCGGAGCTGGTCTCCTCGTACGACCGCTACGCGGGCTCGGGCGAGATCAACTCCACGGTCGCCGACCAGGCGGGCCGGACGGCGGCGGTCAAGGCCGCGTACGCGGGCCAGGAGGGGGTCACCCTCGACGAGCTGGACGGCCTGACGGTGGCGGGGGCCGACTGGTGGTTCAACCTCCGCCCCTCGAACACCGAGCCGTTGCTCCGGCTGAACGTGGAGGCCCGCGACGAGGCCACCATGGCCAAGGTCCGCGACGAGGTCCTGGACCTCGTCCGCGCGACGGCCTGACCCCCGCTCTTCCCGCCGGGGGACGGCGCGGACGGCCGAGCCGCGCGCCCCGTTCCCCGGCGGTAGGCTGACCTGGCCCGAAGGGCAGCGGCCCCAAGGGCAGCACCATCACTCGTATGTTCGAAGGGACACCTCATGCCGCTCGAAGCCGGCCTCCTGGAGATCCTGGCCTGCCCGGCGTGCCACGCGCCGCTGAACGACCGCACGGCGGCCGACACCCCCGAACTGATCTGCACCAGCCCGGACTGCGCCCTCGCGTACCCGGTCCGCGACGACATCCCCGTCCTGCTGGTGGACGAGGCCCGCCGCCCGTAGGAGCCGCCCACCGACCGGGCGGCAACGGCGCGGACGACGGGCCCCAGAGGGGACGCACCCCTGGGGCGGATCCACCCACGACGGCGCACCCCGCAGCCCGACGACCTCTTGGGCGGATCCACCCACGACGCCACGCCCCTATAGCCCGCCGGACTCTGGGGCGAGCACGCACAACGGCACGCTCCCGCAGCCCGCCGGACTCTGGGGCGAGCACCCACAACGGCACGCTCCCGCAGCCCGCCGACCCTGGGGCGGATCCACCCACGACGGCGCACCCCGCCCCGCCCGTACCCGGAGGCACCGCCACATGCTCGACGAGACCATCCTCGACGCCCCGGACGCCCTCGCCCTCGCCGACCGCCACGGCCTCCTCCGCGGCGCCGCCGAAGCCGGCGCACGGGTGCGGACGGCGACCCGGCACGCCGCCGAAGCCGGCATCTCCGAGCTCAGCCCCGAGGGCCGCCCCCGCGCCGTCCTCGTGGCAGGCCCCGGCACCGCCGCCGCCGGCGTCGCGGACCTGGTCGGCGCCCTCGCCGGCGCCGCCGCCCCCGTCATCCGGCTCCAGCCCACCGGCGTCGCGCCCGCCCCGGGTGCCCTGCGCTGGGCGCTGCCCGGCTGGGCGGGCTCCGTGGACCTCCTCCTGATCCCGACCACCGACGGCTCCGAGCCCGGCCTCGCGCTCCTCGCCGAGCAGGCGTACCGGCGCGGCATCACCGTCGTCGCCGTCGCCCCCCGGACCTCCCCGCTCGCCGACACCGTCAGCGCGCCCCGGGGCCTGCTCGTACCGATGGCGATGGCCCCGCACGAGAGCGCGAGGGAGTACGAGGAGACCCTCGCTGCCGGTCCGGGCGACCTGTGGGCCCTGTTCACCCCGCTCCTCGCGCTGCTGGACCGCGTCGGCCTGGTCGAAGCGCCCTCGGCGACGCTGGAGAAGGTCGCCGACCGCCTGGACAGTACGGCCGAGCGCTGCGGGCCGGCGATGGCCACGTACAACAACCCGGCCAAGACGCTCGCCGCCGAGCTCGCGGACTCGCTGCCGCTGATCTGGACCGAGGGCGACGCGGCCGGCCCGGTGGGTCGGCGCTTCGCGGCCGTCCTCGCCGAACTGGCCGGCCTGCCCGCCCTCGCCGCCGAACTCCCGGAAGCCCTGCCCGCCCACGGCGTCCTGCTCGCCGGCGACTACGCGGCAGGCGCCGACCCCGACGACTTCTTCCGCGACCGTGTCGACGAGCAGCAGGCGCTGCGCGCCCGGGTCGTCCTGCTGCGGGACCGCCCGGCCGGCGCGGGCGGCCTGACGGCGGCGCCCGCCGCCCGCGAGCTGGCCCTCAGCCACGGCACGGCCATCAGCGAGCTCGAACCGCTGGCGTCGGAGGAGGCGCCGGAGGAAGCGGGCGAGCTCCTGGAGATCCTGGCCGAACTGCTCGCGGTCACGGACTTCGCCGCGGTCTACCTCTCCCTGGCATCGGCAGGCATCGCACCCCCGCACTGACGGAACACCCAGGGCCCACGGCCCCACCACGGACAGCCCCCCGCCCCACCACCGACAGCCCCACCACCGACAGCCCCACCACCCACAGCCCTCCCACCCACAGCCCTCCCACCCCACCACCCACGGCCCGCCCCACTCCGCCCACACCCACCCGTCACGACGCCGCCACGTCCCAGACGCCCCCACCGCCACCTCCATCACGCACCGCGCCACCGCACTGAGGAAAGCTGGAAGGCTCCATGGACCGCCTCGTCAACACCGTTCGCCCCTACGCCTGGGGCTCGACCACCGCCATCCCGGAACTGCTGGGCGCAACCCCCACCGGCGAACCCCAGGCAGAGATGTGGATGGGCGCCCACCCCGGCGCCCCCTCCCGCACCGGGCGCGGCCCGCTCAACGAGGTCATCGACACCGACCCCGTACGCGAACTGGGTGCGGCGGCCGTCGAGAAGTTCGGCCCCCGCCTCCCCTTCCTCCTCAAGCTGCTCGCGGCCGGCGCGCCGCTCTCCCTCCAGGTCCACCCCGACCTCGCCCAGGCGAAGGCCGGATTCGCCGCGGAGGAGGCGGCCGGCGTCCCGATCGACGCGCCGCACCGCAACTACAAGGACGCCAACCACAAGCCCGAACTGATCTGCGCCCTCACGCCGTTCAAGGGCCTGTGCGGCTTCCGCGACCCGATCGAGGCCGCCGACGCCCTGTCCGCGCTCGGCGTCGACTCGCTCAAGCCGTACGTCGACCTGCTGCACGCCCACCCCGAAGAGGCCGCGCTGCGCGAGGTCCTGACGGCCCTGCTGACCGCCGACCCGGCGGAGATGGCGCACACCGTCACCGAGGCCGCAGCCGCCGCCGAACGCCTGGGCGGCGCCCAAGCCCCGTACGCCGTGATCGCCCACCACTACCCGAGCGACCCCGGCGTCATCGCCGCCATGCTGCTCAACTTCGTCCAGCTGCAGCCCGGCGAAGCCCTCTACCTCGGCGCGGGCGTCCCGCATGCCTACCTCGACGGCCTCGGCGTCGAGATCATGGCCAACTCCGACAACGTGCTCCGCTGCGGCCTTACCCCCAAGCACGTCGACGTCCCGGAGCTGCTGAAGATCGTCCGCTTCGAGCCGACCGACCCGGGCGTCCTGCGCCCCGAGGCGTCGCCGTCGGGCGAGGAGGTCTACGACACCCCCATCGACGAGTTCCGCCTCTCCCGTCTCGTACGGGCCGAGGGCGCCGCGCCCACCGACGTCACCGCCCCCACCCCGCAGATCCTGCTCGCCGTCGCGGGCCGCCCGAGGGCGGGCGAAGTGCCGCTCGCCCCAGGGGAGTCCGTGTTCGTTCCGGCCGGCGAAACGACCGAACTGTCCGGTACGGGAACGGTCTTCCGCGCCACCGTCGTCGCCTGACGCACCCCTGATGCAACAATGACCGGCCGAATGGCGGCACAAGTGCCGGAGTACCGACGAAGGGAAGACGTACACCCATGAGCGCGTCAGGCGGAACCAAGGCGATCGTGGCGGCGCTCGCCGCGAACCTCGCGATCGCGGTAGCCAAGTTCGTGGCGTTCCTCTTCAGTGGTTCGTCCTCGATGCTGGCCGAGAGCGTCCACTCGCTGGCCGACTCCGGCAACCAGGGGCTGCTGCTGCTCGGCGGCAAGAAGGCCAAGCGCGAGGCCACGCCGCAACACCCCTTCGGCTACGGCCGCGAGCGGTACATCTACGCCTTCCTCGTCTCGATCGTGCTCTTCTCCGTCGGTGGCATGTTCGCCATCTACGAGGGCTACGAGAAGATCAAGCACCCGCACGCGATCGAGGCCTGGTACTGGCCGGTCGGCGTCCTCGTCTTCGCGATCATCGCCGAGACCTTCTCCTTCCGTACGGCCATCAAGGAGTCGAACCAGATCCGCGGCGGCCTGACCTGGACGCAGTTCGTCCGCCGGGCGAAGGCGCCCGAGCTGCCGGTCGTCCTCCTGGAGGACCTCGGCGCGCTCGTCGGCCTCTTCCTCGCCCTCGGCGGCGTCGGCGTCGCCCTTCTCACGGGCGACGGCGTCTGGGACGGCATCGGCACCCTCTGCATCGGCGTCCTGCTCATCGCGATCGCGATCATCCTCGCGGCCGAGACCAAGTCGCTGCTGCTCGGTGAGGCCGCGGGCATCGAGCAGGTGAAGCAGATCGAGGACGCGGTCGTCGACGGCGAGACCGTCACGCGCCTCATCCACATGCGTACGCTCCACCTCGGCCCGGAGGAGCTCCTCGTGGCCGCCAAGATCGCCGTCCGGCACGACGAGACGGCGACGGAGGTCGCCGCCGCCATCAACGCGGCGGAGGAGCGCATCCGCGCCGCCGTCCCGATCGCCCGGGTCATCTACCTGGAGCCGGACGTGTACAGCGAGTCGGCGGCGGCGGAGGGCGTGAACCCGGCGAAGTCCCCGGGCGGCACGGACCACTAGCACGCCGAGCGGCGCCCCTTCCGGAGCCGCACGACAGAGGGCCCGGGGTCACCACGACCCCGGGCCCTCCGCTGTAGGCGCGTACCGGCGTACGTATGTACGTACCTGCGCACGTGCTTCCTTCGCTACGCGCCTCTGTACGTACGGGCTACTCGACCTCGCCCAGCACCCGCAGAACCGCCTGCTCGTCCGCCGCCCCGAGCAACCGCTCCCGGAACCCCGGATCCATCAACTTCCGCGACAGCATCGCAAGGATCCGCAGATGCTCGTCCCCGGCCGCCGCCTCCGGCACCGTGATCATGAAGATCAGCCGCGCCTTCGTCCCGTCCAGGGAACCCCACTCCACACCCTCGGCCGACCGCGCGAAGCCGACGACCGGCGCGGTCACGGCATCGGTCTTGGCGTGCGGGATGGCGATCTCCTCGCCGAGCCCGGTCGTGCCCTGCTCCTCGCGCGCGAACGCGGCCCGCACGAGCCCGTCGAGGTCCGCGACCTTCCCGGTGGTGGCGAGCATCGCGGCCATCTCACGGATGGCGGCGTCCTTGCCGTCGGCCTCCAACCGCACCTTCACGGTCTGGGCCGTCAGGTACCCGGACAGCACGTCGTCGGGCCCGTCACCCACGTCACCCACGGCAGCCCCGGACCCAGGGGCGGGCACGGATACGGATACGAGCCCCGACGCGTCAACGGGCCTGGTCTCGGCGGGCACAGACACAGGCTCGGCCACGGGCGCCGACACAGGCTCGGCCACGCGCGCCGACACAGGCTCAGCCACGGGCGCCGACACAGGCTCGGCCACGCGCGCCGACACCGAAGCCCCGGCAGCCGCTCCCGCCACCGCCGGCACGAGCGCCCCCGCGCCCCGGCCCCTCCGCTCCCGGATGTCGATCAGCGCGTTCGTCGTGAGCGCGGTGACGACCGTGCCGACGGCCACGGCCAGGAAGAACATCGGGACCCCGCCGACCGCGCCGAGTACCGCCACGATCGGCCCGCCGTGCGGCACCGCGTCCGTCACCCCGGCCATGCCCGCGATCGCCCCCGCGGCCGCGCCACCGAGCATGTTGGCGGGGATCACCTGCGCCGGCCGCGCCGCCGCGAACGGGATCGCGCCCTCCGAGATGCCGAACATGCCCATGAAGAGCGACGCCATCCCGGTCTCCCGCTCCTGCTCCGAGTAGAGCTTGCGGCGCAGCACCGTCGCCAGGCCCTGGCCGAGCGGCATCACGGGGATGGCGGCGGCGCACATGCCCATGACGGTCATGTTGCCGGTGGCGATGAGCCCCGCGCCGAAGAGGAACGCCGTCTTGTTGACCGGCCCGCCCATGTCGAACGCGATCATCAGGCCGAGAATCGCCCCCAGCAGGATCGCGCTGGTCCCGGTCATCCCGCCGAGCCAGCTCGTCAGATGCTCGAAGACCCAGGAGATCGGCTGGCCGATCACGTAGATGAAGAACAGCCCCAGGGCCGTCGTCGCCACGATCGGGATCACGATGATCGGCATGATCGGCTGGACGAACTTGGGGACCTTCACCTTCTTGATCCACAGCACCAGATAACCGGCGAGGAAGCCGGTCACGATCGCACCGATGAAGCCCGCGCCGGCCTCGGAGTGGTACAGCGAGCCGTCGTTGGCGATCCAGCCGCCGATCATGCCCGGCACGAGCGCGGGCCGGTCGCCGATCGCGTAGGCGATGTAGCCGGACAGGATCGGCACCATCAGCTTGAAGCCGATCACCCCGATGTTGTTGACGTCCATCCAGAAGGAGTCTTCCGGGATGACGAGGCCGTCGGGCGTGGCGTGCCCGCCGATGGCGAGCGAGATGGCGATCAGCAGCCCGCCGACCACGACGAACGGAATCATGTACGAGACACCGTTCATCAGCGCCTTGTACGCGAGACTCCGCTCCTTACCGCCGCCGCCACCGCCACCGCCACCGGAGCCCGAGCCACGGGAGCCCGTGGCACCTCCGCCACCCCCGACCTCGCCGACCGCACCACCACCGTCGTGCATGGGCGCGGTCCGCACCTGCTCGATCAGCCGCTCCGGATGGTGGACACCCTCGGCCACCCCGACGGACAGCACCCGCTTCCCCTCGAAACGGCTGCGGTCCACATCCTTGTCCGCGGCGATGATGACTCCGTCGGCGTTTCTGACATCGTTGTCAGTGAGGACGTTCTCGGCCCCGATGGATCCTTGTGTCTCCACCTTGATCTCGACGCCGAGGGCCTGCGCGGCCTGCGCCAGCTTCTCCGCCGCCATGTAGGTGTGGGCGATCCCGGTCGGGCAGGCGGTCACCGCGACCAGCCTCACCGTCCGCCCCTCACTCGCTGGACTGGGCACAGGCTTCTCCTCGTACTCGCTGCTGGTTCCCCAGCATCGTGCCTCAGACGGCAACGCTGTCAAAAGTCCGCAAGGCCCCGGAAGCTCGGGCCACAGGACCCGATGTCGAGGCCGCTTCCAGCCGAATCCCCCTACCGGGCGGGCTGTGGGTCGCCGGGGTGATCGGTGTAGATTCGTGACGAGCCAGACGTCGCTGCTGATGGCGGTCGGGCGGTCCTTCCGGGGACCGGCCGAGGGAGAGAGGGCCTCCGACGACTGCACCGCTGAGTACCCGGGCATTCGTGTGCCCGCGCCAGCTCACGTCGCGGTGTCAGGCGCCCCAACCGACCCTCGAACCCGATCCACGAGGAGCAGCCCAGTCATGACGACTGCCGCCACCCAGCAGGACTTCAAGGTCGCCGACCTCTCCCTGGCCGCGTTCGGCCGCAAGGAGATCACCCTCGCCGAGCACGAGATGCCCGGCCTGATGTCGATCCGCCGCGAGTACGCCGAGCAGCAGCCGCTCGCCGGCGCCCGCATCACCGGCTCGCTGCACATGACCGTGCAGACCGCCGTCCTGATCGAGACCCTGGTCGCCCTCGGCGCCGAGGTCCGCTGGGCGTCCTGCAACATCTTCTCCACCCAGGACCACGCCGCCGCGGCCATCGCCGTCGGCCCGAACGGCACCCCCGAGGCCCCCGCCGGCGTCCCGGTCTTCGCCTGGAAGGGCGAGACGCTCGAGGAGTACTGGTGGTGCACGGAGCAGGCCCTGACCTGGCCGAACACGCCCACCGGCGGCCCGAACATGATCCTCGACGACGGTGGTGACGCCACCCTCCTCGTCCACAAGGGCGTCGAGTTCGAGAAGGCCGGCTCCGCCCCGGACCCGGCCACCGCGGACAGCGAGGAGTACGGCTACATCCTCCGGCTCCTCAACCGCACCCTCGGCGAGAACCCGCAGAAGTGGACGCAGCTCGCGTCCGAGATCCGCGGCGTCACCGAGGAGACCACGACCGGTGTCCACCGCCTGTACGAGATGCACCAGGCCGGCTCGCTCCTCTTCCCCGCGATCAACGTGAACGACGCCGTGACGAAGTCGAAGTTCGACAACAAGTACGGCTGCCGCCACTCCCTGATCGACGGCATCAACCGCGCCACCGACGTCCTCATCGGCGGCAAGACCGCCGTCGTCTGCGGCTACGGCGACGTCGGCAAGGGCTGCGCCGAGTCCCTGCGCGGCCAGGGCGCCCGCGTCATCGTCACCGAGATCGACCCGATCTGCGCGCTCCAGGCGGCGATGGACGGCTACCAGGTCACCACCCTCGACGACGTCGTCGAGACGGCCGACATCTTCATCACCACCACGGGCAACAAGGACATCATCATGGCGTCCGACATCGCCCGCATGAAGCACCAGGCGATCGTCGGCAACATCGGTCACTTCGACAACGAGATCGACATGGCCGGCCTGGCCAAGATCCCCGGCATCGTCAAGGACGAGGTCAAGCCGCAGGTCCACACCTGGACCTTCGCCGACGGCAAGGTCATCATCCTTCTCTCCGAGGGCCGCCTGCTGAACCTCGGCAACGCGACCGGCCACCCCTCCTTCGTGATGTCGAACTCCTTCGCGGACCAGACCCTGGCCCAGATCGAGCTCTTCACCAAGCCGGAGGAGTACCCGACCGACGTCTACGTCCTCCCGAAGCACCTGGACGAGAAGGTCGCCCGCCTCCACCTCGACTCGCTCGGCGTGAAGCTCACGACTCTCCGCCCCGAGCAGGCCGCCTACATCGGCGTCGACGTCGAGGGCCCGTACAAGCCGGACCACTACCGCTACTGATGCCGGCACCGACGGCGCCCGTGCACTGACGCACGCCCGTCGCCCGCACCCGTAGAGGAATCAGGCAGGCCCCCGCACCCCCGTGCCGGGGGCCTGCCTCGTCCGTCCGGCCCGCACCCGGGCCTACCGCCCCCCGATCGCCCCCGAGGACCCATGCCCCGCGGCCGCTATTCGCTCCATGATCCGCACGATCACACCCCCCTCGGCGAAGAACACTTCCACTGCGCGCCCGGCCCCTCCGGCTGGCGCTACGTCTCACAGACCACCACCCCCTCCGGCGACCACGCCGGCTCCGTCGACCTGGCCATCGACGAACTCGGCCGCCCCATCCGACTCGAACTCCACGCCGCGAGCTGGCAGGTCCGCGGCGCCGCGCTCGACGGCGTCACCTGGGTCCGTACGGACCCCACCGGAGTCCACGCCACGGAAGGCAATGTGCGCGCCCACGCCTTCACCGGCACGTCCCCGGCATTCCTCGTCGCGATCACACGACTGCTACGCCTCACCCCCACTTCCCCCGCGACCCGCGTCCGGCTCGTCGCCTTCACGGATCCCGTGCTTGCCCCCCTCACGATCGACCAGTCCTGGGCCCTGACGAACAGTGAAGCGCACGCCACTGACAACGGCCGTCTGATGGTGGACGAGTACCAGGTCAACGCCCTGGACACGGGCGAACAGCACACGGTTCACATCGCCGGCGACGTCGTCCTGTCGGCCCCCGGCATCGAACTGGAGTCGCTGGAATCTCCGCCGAACGTCTTCCCCGACGCCGCGACCTAGGCAGGCGGCGCGAACCCGGTGGAACGCGGAGGCTCCACGGCGGCGGCGGCGGCGGCAGCGGGAGCGGGAGCCGGAGCGGGAGCCGGAGCGGGAGCCGGAGAACCCTCCCCGCCATCCGGAACAGACGCGGCAGAACGGCCGACGGCCCCGCCGCCCCCGGCCCCGGAAGCCCCAGCCGCCGCGCCCGTCGCCACTCCCATCCCCATCTCCATCCCTATCCCCGTGCCGGTTCCCGGAGGGGAGAAGGCCCGCCGGGTGTCCCGCGCCTGCCGCTCACCGACGACTCCGGCGAGATAGGCCGCCGCCGGCACACCGGCAGGCGGCGGAGTTCCCGTCCGCGCGACGAGCTCGTCGGCCAGCCGCTCGGCGAGCCGCCGCCCCACCTCCGGGTCCAGCTGCCGCATCCGCGTCAGGTACTGCCGTATCTCCAGCCACAGCCCGTCCGGCACGGCGGACAGATCCAGTGCGCTGAAGCGCCCCACGAGCCACGGCGGGGGAGGCGGCACGAACGTGCTCCGCGCCGCCGGCACCCGCTCCCGCACGACGAGCGTCCCGGCGAAGACGTCACCGATCCGCCGCCCCCGCGCGGACACGAGCGAGGCGACGCACGCGACGACCCCGAAGGTCATCAGGATCTCCACGACCCCCATCGCGCCCCGGACCAACGCGTGCCGGAAGCGGATCGGCCCGCCGTCGTCCCGCACCACCCGCAGCCCGCAGGCCATCTTTCCCAGAGATCGCCCGTGCGACAGCGTCTCCACCGCGATGGGCGCCCCCACCAGCACCAGCAGAAACGTCGCGATCGCCACCGCGGTCTGCGCGGCCTCGTCCAGCGAAGCCGTAGCCAGGGCGAGCCCGACCGACACCAACAGATAGGCGGCCCACACCACCAGCAGATCGAGGAAGAGTGCCAGAGCCCGGCTCGGCAGCCGCGCCGGCTGCAACCCCAGGACGACCGCGTCCCCCGTCACCACCCCGCTCACGGCACCCACCCTTCTCCCGCCTGCTCCGACCCCTCGGTACGACAGTCTGCCAAGCTGACCGGCAGCGCGCCGCAGTAGTACGGACCCGTACACACCCAGTGCCTGGAGCAGCAGCCGATCATGGACCTTGACGTCTACGTCACCGCCCACCGAGCCGAGTGGGACCGCCTCGACCACCTGCTGCGCCGCGGCGGCAAGCTCACCGGTGCGGAGGCCGACGAGCTCGTGGCCCTGTACCAGCGGACGGCGACCCACCTCTCCCTGATCCAGTCCAGCGTCCCTGACCCCATGCTCACGGCCCGGCTCACCCAGCTCGTCGCCCGCGCCCGAGCCACCGTGACCGGCACCCGCCGCTCCTCCTGGCACGACGCGGTCTCCTTCCTGACGGCCGGATTCCCCGCCGCCGTCTACCGCTCGCGCCACTGGTGGATCCCGACGGCCGTCCTCTCCACGCTCCTCGCTGTGATCATCGGCTGGTGGATCGGTACGCACCCCGAGGTGCAGTCCGCCATCGGCGCCCCGACCGAGCTGCGCGAGATGACCCGCCAGGGCGGACAGTACGAGACGTACTACTCCAGCCACCCCGCGACCTCCTTCGCGGCCCAGGTCTGGACGAACAACGCCCAGGCCGCCGCCATGTGCCTGGTCCTCGGAGCGTTCCTGGGCATCCCGGTGCTGGGGATCCTCTTCCTCAACATGCTGAACGTCGGCGTCGCCATCGGCCTCATGTCCGCCGCCGGCCGCCTCGACGTCATGCTGGGCCTGCTCCTCCCGCACGGCCTCCTCGAACTCACCGCGGTCTTCGTCGCCGCCGGCACCGGCCTCAAGCTCGGCTGGACCGTCATCGAACCCGGCCCGACGACTCGTCGCGCCGCCCTGGCCACACAGGGCCGCGCTGCCGTCGGCATGGCCATCGGCCTCGCCCTCGTCCTGTTCCTCTCAGGCCTCATCGAAGGCTTCGTGACCCCGTCGGGCCTCCCCACCTGGGCGCGCATCACGATCGGTGTCGCCGCCGAGCTGGCATTCCTCGCCTACGTCTACATCCTGGGCGGACGCGCGGCCCGCGCGGGCGAAACCGGCGACCTCGCCGACGAGGCCCGAAGCGCCGAGCTGCCGACCGCCGCCTGATGTGCGTACGACCCCGCTGACCTGCTAGTCTCCTCTTCGCCCGCAAAAGCTGTTGACACGGCTCGCGTGGGGAGGTAGATTTTAACGGTTGCCTCGGACTGGACAAGTTCGATGGCGGTAAGTTAGTATCTCTCTCGCTCCGGTCGGGATTCGATTCCACGGAGCCACCCCGATTCCTTATTCGAATCACGAAAGCCACCGATTAGGTCGGCCGGAATGAATCTGATAAAGTCGGAATCGCCGGAAAGGGAAACGCGAAAGCGAAGAACAGCCCGGCAGCCCGCTCCAGCGGGTGGCAGAAACGGAAATCGGATCTGCTAAGCTGGAACACGAAAGACCGAAGGGAAAAGCCCGGAGGAAAGCCCGAGAGGGTGAGTACGAAGGAAGCGTCCGTTCCTTGAGAACTCAACAGCGTGCCAAA
>NZ_JBIVDE010000010.1:0-164908 GCF_044746945.1 Streptomyces sp. NPDC090127
AAACGCCCGGTTACATTCCGAACCCGGAAGCTAAGCCTTTCAGCGCCGATGGTACTGCAGGGGGGACCCTGTGGGAGAGTAGGACGCCGCCGAACTCCCGCCCTTTTAGCTCAGTCGGTAGAGCGTCTCCATGGTAAGGAGAAGGTCAACGGTTCGATTCCGTTAAAGGGCTCCAGTGAAACAGAAGAAGGCCCCCGCCTCATGGCGGGGGCCTTCTTTGTTTTGTAGAACATTGTCAGGTTCGGGGCGCGAGAGGGAGCCGACCATGGATGATGAGATCCGGCTGATCAGCGATGGCGATGGCCTGACGGTCATCGGGAATCAAGCGGCGGTCGAACGCTTCCTTGTCTCTGAAGGGCTGCCGGCGAAGGACCTCGCATCGCGACGGCTCCGAGCCGCCCTTGGCAACTCGGCCGGAGCCACGCAGGGCGCTTCCGAGATCGCCGCCCACTCTGGTCGCTGGGTGAAGCTGACCAAGGAGTCTGCCCAGCGTGTCGACACGTACGGGCTGAGGGAGAGCGCCGCGACCGGCCTCAGTACAGGGGTGCTGAAAGGGGACAGCGGTCAGATCAGAGGATTCGTCGAGTTCGCGAAGGGGTCGTCGGGGCCGCTGCGGACCAATCCGGCGGTTCTGGCCAATGTCGCGGCAGTCATGGCGCAGCTGGCGATGCAGCAGGCCATGGAGGAGATCACCGACTATCTCGCCACGATCGACGAGAAGGTCGACGACGTGCTCCGCGCCCAGAAGGACGCCGCGTTGGCGAGCATGATCGGTGCCGAGCTCGTGATCGAGGAGGCCATGACCATCCGCGAGCAGGTGGGCCGCGTCTCCGAGATCGCGTGGTCGAAGGTGCAGAACACGCCGGGGACGATCGCGGCGACCCAGGGGTACGCGTTGCGTCAGCTCGACGCGCTCGCGGAGAAGATGGAGCGCAAGGCCAAGATCGGTGATCTCGCCGCCGCGGCCAGGGAGGCCGAGTCCAGGGCTCCTGAGTGGCTCGCCGTTCTCGCTCGGTGCTTCCAACTGCAGGACGCGATCGCCGTACTCGAACTGGACCGGGTGGTGGACGCAGCTCCGGACGAGCTGGACCGGCATCGGCTCGGGATCCGGATCGCCCGGCAGAACCGCATGGATCTGATCTCGCGGAGCACCGAGCGTCTGGTGGCGCGGATGCATGCGGCCGCCGGCGAGGCCAACGCCAAGGTGCTGTTGCACCCGGCCAAGTCCCCGGCCGTGGTCCAGTCGAGCAACCACGTCGTGACCGGTGTCGATGACTTCCACGGGCGGCTCGGGATCGAGTCGGGCCGTCGTCCGTCCGAGACGCGACGATGGGCGGCCGCGGCGGCGGAGGCGAAGGACAGGGCGTTCGAGGCAGGGGCGAACGGGGTCGGTGCGGCCAGGAGCCTCGGCAGCGGGACTCTCGACAGGGCTGGGTCGATGAAGGACAAGCTCGCCGGCGGGATCGCCGAGCGGGCGCTCCGTCGGCGCCGGGACACGGAGGGAGGCTGAGAGCCGCCCTCCGGCCGGCCGGTCCTCTGCTGTCAGTCCGTGGGGAGGGGCTCCGGGATGCGCATGGCCAGGATGGCCATGTCGTCGGACGCGGGTTCCTGGGCGAAACGCTCCACGGCTCGCAGGACTCGGGCCGCGACCGCGCCGGCGGTGAGGCCCGTGCAGGTCTTGAGGACCTCGGCCAGGCCGTCGTCGCCGAGCATGCGCGTGCCCTCGCGGCGTTCGGTGACGCCGTCGGTGACGCAGAGCAGGACGTCGCCCGGTTCGAGGGTGATGTTCTGCTCGTACAGCTCCAGGTCGTCGATGACGCCGAGGAGCGGCTGCGGGTCGGCGGCCGGGACGACCGTGCCGTTCTGACGCAGACGCAGCGGCAGGGGGTGGCCGGCGCAGACGACCTTGAGGAGGGCCGAGCCGTCCTCCTGGGGCCAGAGCTCTCCGTACAGGAGCGTCAGGAAGCGGCTGCGGGCGCCCTCGTCGAGGATCGCCGCGTTGAGGCGCTCCAGGACCGCCGGGCCGCCGAAGCCCTCGCGGGCCAGTAGGCGCAGCGCGTGGCGGGCCAGGCCCGTGACGGCGGCGGCCTCCGGGCCCGTACCGCAGACGTCACCGATGGCGAAGCCGTAGGCGTTGTCGCGGATCGGGAAGAGATCGTAGAAGTCTCCGCCGACCTCGTTGCCCTCGCCGGCCGCGCGGTAGATGACCTCGACCTCGACGTTCTCGATCTGAGGGAGGCCCGGGGGCAGCAGGCTGCGCTGGAGGGACTGGCTGATCGCCATGCGCTCCGAGTAGAGGCGGGCGTTGTCCAGGGCGAGCGCGGCTCGGCGGGAGAGGTCCTCGGCGAGCTCCAGGATCTCCTGGCGGAAGTGGTCGTCGGAGGGCTTGCCCAGGGTGAGCATGCCGATGACGCGGTTGCGGGCCACCAGGGGCAGCACCACCGTCTCGCCGCCCACGGCCGCGGCCGTGGCGAGGGTGGTGTCGATGCCGGAGGACAACGGGCCGCTCCCCTGGCCGAGTTCGCGCATCGAGGTGGAGAGCGCGGCGCGGTGGGCCGCCTCGGCGGGGGCCGCCCAGACGCGGGCTCCCGGGGTGGGCACCGGGTCCGGTGGGGCGATCGTGGACAGCAGGGCCTTGAGGCCGTCGATGCGGTCCTCGTCCTCGTGCAGGACGTACGAGAGGTACGGGTCCGAGGCCTGGTCGGCGATGGTGTAGACGGCGCACCAGGTGGCGAGGGTGGGGACGGTCATCTGGGCCATGAGGGCCAGGGTCTGGTCGCGGTCGAGGGTGCCGGCCAGCAGGTCGGAGGCCTCGACGAGGAAGCTGAGGGAACCGCGGCGGAGGCGTTCGAGCTCGCCGAGGCGGGCCGACTCGACGGCGAGGGCGATGCGGTCGGCGGCGAACTGGAGGCGCAGGGCCTCCTCGTTGGAGTACCGGTTGGAGCTCTCGGCGGCGACGCCGAGGGAGCCGGTGAGGCGGCCCTCGACCTTCAGGGGCACCGTGACGACGGAGCGCATGCCGGTGCCTTCGAGGAGCGGGACGGCGCCGGGGACGGCCGCCAGGTCCTCGTGGACGGCCGGCATCCGGGCGGAGCCGTAACGGCTGGCACCGGTCTCGACGGGGACGCGGGCGAAGCGCTGGCGTGCGGAGGGGAGACCGGTGGTGGCCCGGACCTCCAGTTCCGTCTCGTCGTCGGTGGCGAGCAGGAGGAAGGCGGAGTCGCCGTCGAGCATGTCGCGGGCGCGCTCCACCGTGCGCTGGAGGAGGCCGTCGAGGTCGTCGGGGGCCGGGGAGCCGATGAAGACCTCGAAGGGGTCCGTGGCGCGGCTCTCGGCGCCGGAGTCGGAGACCGCGGGGCGCTGGGGGGTCTGGAGGACGGCCCGTTCGTACTCCCGTACCAGGAGACAGACCGTCGAGGGTTCGCCCTCCGCGTCGCGGACGCGCAGGTGGGAGGCGTAGACCGGGATGATGCGGCCGTCGGCGCAGCGGATGCCGTAGCTGCCCTCCCAGCGGGAGAGGCGGAGGGCCTCGGCGAGGCCGGTGCCGATGCCGGGGGTGTGCGGCCAGGCGGCCAGGTCGCCGAGGGGTTTGCCGGTGACCTGCTCGGACGCGTACCCGAAGAGCTCTTCGGCGTCCTCGTTCCAGGAGGTGATGGCCCCGCCGCGGTCGATCTGGGCGACGGCGACGCGGACGCGGCTGTCGGCGACCGGGAGGAGGGCGTCGGGGAGGACCGGTCCCGCGGAGCGGGTGCCGATCGCGCGCTCGGGGAGGTCGAGCTGGAACCAGACGCGTTTGTGCGTGGGGGTGTACTCGACGCCCCAGCGGGTGGCGAGGGCCGCGCACAGGAGCAGCCCCCGGCCGTTCTCGCGGTCGGGGTGGGCCACCACGGCGCGGCCGCCCTGGACGGGGATCTCGCGCTCGGGGTAGCGGTCGGCCACCTCGACGCGGATGCCGTCCTCGCTGCGCAGGCACAGGACGTCGGCCGCGGTGCCGGCGTGGATGACGGCGTTGGTGACGAGCTCGCTGGTCAGGACGACGGCGTCGTCGACGACCTCGGCGTACCCCCAGCCCTGGAGGGTGTCCCGTACGAAGGCCCGGGCCGTCGCGACGGACCGCCCGACGGGGTCGAAGGTGGCAGCCGCCCGCGCGGTGATCACAGAACTCCTCGTACGCGTTTCGACGCCCGGCTCCGCCATGGTCGGTCTGCCCCTCCCGCTGCGCCCGGTGGTCGATTCGCGCCACCCCGCCCCCGCCGGGCGGACCGGGGCGGTTGGACAGCCGGATGCCAGGTTACTTACCTTCGCTGTCCGAGCGGATGCCGGTCACCGCTGTTTCCGTCTCCCGGGTGTGGGGACGCTATGCGAAGCTGCCGAACTGTTATCGCCAGGTCCGGCTGCGGTGAAACACTGGGCAGGCTTGTGGTGACAGCCCGGGCAGGACGGTCAACCCCTTCGGGAGGGACACGGTGGAGTCTGGCACGGCGGCGCGGCGTGGCGGCGGCGGCACGACGCGCGCGAAGGGCGGACGGCCCCGGAGCGGTGAGACGGTGCAGGTGGACGCGGCGGCCATGGAGCGGCTGCTCGCTGCCCTGGTCTCGATGCGGGACGGCAATTTCCGCAAACGCCTGACCGTGTCCGGCGACGGGATGATGGCGGAGATCTCCGCCGTCTTCAACGAGGTCGCCGACCGGCAGACGCAGCTGACCGGCGAGTTGTCGCGGGTCAGGCGCATGGTCGGGCGCGAGGGCAAGCTGTCGGAGCGCCTGGAGGCGGGGCCAAGCGAGGGTGCCTGGCTGGCGGCGATCGAGGCCGCGAACGCGCTCGTCGACGACATGACGCGGCCCGTGTCCGAGGTGGGTCGGGTGCTGTCGGCGGTGGCCGAGGGTGATCTGGCTCAGCGGATGGACCTGCGGTCGGACGGGCAGGAGGGGCGGCCGCTGCGCGGCGAGTTCCTGAAGGTCGCCCGGACCGTGAACAACCTGGTCGACCAGTTGTCCGCGTTCACGGACGAGGTGACGCGGGTCGCGCTGGAGGTCGGTACGGAGGGCATTCTGGGCGGTCAGGCCCAGGTGCGCGGTATGTCCGGTTCGTGGAAGGACCTCACGGATTCGGTCAACACGATGGCGTACCGGCTGACCGCGCAGGTACGTGACATTGCTCTCGTGACGACGGCCGTGGCCCGGGGTGACCTGTCCAACAAGGTCACGGTTCATGTGGCCGGCGAGATGTTGGAGCTGAAGAACACCGTCAACACGATGGTGGACCAGCTCTCCTCCTTCTCCTCCGAGGTGACCCGGGTCGCCCGTGAGGTGGGTACCGAGGGCGAGCTGGGCGGTCAGGCCGAGGTCGCCGGGGTCGGCGGTGTGTGGAAGGACCTGACCGATTCCGTCAACACGATGGCGGGAAATCTCACCAATCAGGTGAGGGGTATCGCCGAGGTGACGACGGCGGTCGCCAACGGCGATCTGTCCCAGAAGGTCACGGTCAGCGCGCGCGGCGAGGTCGCGCAGCTCGCGGACACCATCAACCAGATGACCGAGACGCTGCGGACGTTCGCCGACGAGGTGACCCGCGTGGCGAGCGAGGTGGGCGCCGAGGGTGCGCTCGGCGGGCAGGCCCAGGTGCCGGGTGCCGCCGGTACGTGGAAGGACCTGACCGATTCGGTCAACACGGTCTTCCGGAACATCACCACGCAGGTGCGGGACATCGCGCAGGTGACGACCGCGGTCGCCAACGGTGACCTGTCGCAGAAGGTCACCGTCGACGTGGCCGGCGAGATGCTGGAGCTGAAGAACACCGTCAACACGATGGTGGACCAGCTGTCGGCGTTCGGTTCCGAGGTGACGCGGGTCGCGCGGGAGGTCGGTGTCGAGGGTCTGCTCGGCGGCCAGGCGCACGTCCCGGGCGCGGCGGGGACGTGGAAGGACCTGACCGACTCGGTGAACACGGCGTTCCGCAACCTGACGGGTCAGGTGCGGGACATCGCGCAGGTGACGACGGCGGTCGCCAACGGCGATCTGTCGCAGAAGGTCACCGTCGACGTGGCCGGCGAGATGCTGGAGCTGAAGAACACCGTCAACACGATGGTGTCCCAGCTGTCCAACTTCGCCGACCAGGTGACGCGGATGGCGCGTGACGTGGGCACGGAGGGCCGCCTCGGCGGTCAGGCGCGGGTCGACGGCGTCTCCGGTACCTGGAAGGAACTCACCGACTCCGTCAACTTCATGGCCGGCAACCTGACGTCCCAGGTGCGGCAGATCGCCCAGGTGACGACGGCGGTGGCGCGGGGCGACCTGTCGCAGAAGATCGACGTGGACGCGCGCGGCGAGATCCTGGAGTTGAAGAACACCATCAACACGATGGTCGACCAGCTGTCCGCGTTCGCCGAGCAGGTGACCCGGGTGGCCCGTGAGGTGGGCACGGACGGCCGTCTCGGCGGGCAGGCGCAGGTGCCGGGCGTCGCCGGTGTGTGGCGCGATCTGACCGACTCGGTGAACGGCATGGCGGGGAACCTCACCGCCCAGGTCCGTAACATCGCGCAGGTCGCCACGGCGGTCGCGCGCGGTGACCTGTCGCAGAAGATCGACGTGGACGCGCGCGGCGAGATCCTGGAGCTGAAGAACACCCTCAACACCATGGTCGACCAGCTCTCCAGCTTCGCGGAGCAGGTGACGCGGGTGGCCCGTGAGGTGGGTACGGAGGGAATCCTGGGCGGTCAGGCCGAGGTGCAGGGGGTCTCCGGCACCTGGAAGGACCTCACCCAGTCCGTGAACTTCATGGCCAACAACCTGACCTCGCAGGTGCGGAACATCGCCGAGGTCACGACGGCGGTCGCCAAGGGCGATCTGTCGAAGAAGATCACCGTCGACGCCAAGGGCGAGATCCTGGAGCTGGTGACGACCGTCAACACGATGGTCGACCAGCTGTCCAACTTCGCGGACGAGGTCACGCGCGTGGCCCGCGAGGTGGGTACGGAGGGCATCCTCGGCGGCCAGGCACGGGTGCGCGGGGTCACGGGCATCTGGAAGGACCTGAGCGACAACGTCAACCTGATGGCCAACAACCTGACCAGTCAGGTGCGGAACATCTCCCGGGTCTCCTCGGCGGTCGCCAACGGCGACCTGACGAAGAAGGTGACGGTCGAGGCGCGCGGCGAGGTCGCCGAGCTCGCCGACACCGTCAACACGATGGTGACGACCCTGTCGTCCTTCGCCGACGAGGTGACCCGTGTCGCCCGCGAGGTGGGCACGGAGGGCGAGCTGGGCGGCCAGGCGCGGGTGCCGGGCGTCTCGGGCACCTGGAAGGACCTGACCGAGTCGGTGAACTCGATGGCGTCGAACCTGACGGGTCAGGTGCGTCAGATCGCCGCCGTCACGACCGCCATCGCCAAGGGCGACCTCACCAAGAAGATCGACATCGACGCGCGCGGTGAGATCCAGGAGCTGAAGAACACCATCAACACGATGGTCGACCAGCTGTCCTCCTTCGCCGAGGAGGTCACGCGCGTGGCCCGTGAGGTGGGTACGGAGGGCATCCTCGGCGGCCAGGCCCGGGTCCGGGACGTCGACGGCACCTGGCGCGACCTGACCGAGTCCGTGAACGAGATGGCCGGGAACCTGACCCGGCAGGTGCGCGCGATCGCGGCCGTCGCCACGGCGGTGACCCGCGGCGATCTGAACCTGAAGATCGACGGTGTGGACGCGGCGGGCGAGATCCAGGCGCTCCAGGACAACATCAACACCATGATCGCCAACCTGCGCGACACCACCCTCGCCAACGAGGAGCAGGACTGGCTCAAGGGCAACCTGGCCCGGATCTCCGGCCTGATGCAGGGCCGGCGCGATCTGGACGACGTCGCCTCGCTCATCATGAGCGAGCTGACCCCGGTCGTCTCCGCGCAGCACGGCGCCTTCTTCGTGGCGGTACCGACCGGTTCCGCGACCGGCGGAGCCGAACTCGGGCGGCTGGGGGAGAGCGCGTACGAGCTGCGGATGCGCGGCAGTTACGGCTACTCCGCCGGTTCCATGCCCACCTCCTTCCGGCCCGGTGAGACGCTCATCGGGACGGCGGCCGAGGAGAAGCGGACGATCCAGGTCAATGTGCCGCCGGGCTATCTGAAGATCTCCTCCGGGCTCGGCGAGGCCGCCCCGGCGCACGTGATCGTCCTTCCCGTCCTCTTCGAGGGGAAGGTGCTCGGCGTGATCGAGCTGGCCTCCTTCCAGCCGTTCACCCAGATCCAGCGGGACTTCCTCAACCAGCTCGCCGAGCTGATCGCCACCACGGTCAACACCATCAGCGTCAACACCAAGACCGAGGTGCTGCTCAAGCAGTCGCAGGAGCTGACCGAGCAGCTGCGCGAGCGGTCCGCGGAGCTGGAGCACCGGCAGAAGGAGCTCCAGGGCTCCAACGCCGAGCTGGAGGAGAAGGCCGAGCTGCTCGCCCGGCAGAACCGGGACATCGAGGTGAAGAACACCGAGATCGAGGAGGCCCGGCAGGTCCTGGAGGAGCGCGCCGAACAGCTCGCCGTCTCCATGCGGTACAAGTCCGAGTTCCTGGCCAACATGTCGCACGAGCTGCGCACCCCGCTCAACTCGCTGCTGATCCTGGCCAAGTTGCTCGCCGACAACGCGGACCACAACCTCTCGCCCAAGCAGGTCGAGTTCGCCGAGACCATCCACGGCGCAGGCTCCGACCTGCTCCAGCTCATCAACGACATCCTCGACCTGTCCAAGGTCGAGGCCGGCAAGATGGACGTCTCCCCGACCCGGATCGCGCTCGTCCAGCTCGTGGACTACGTGGAGGCCACCTTCCGGCCGCTGACCGCGGAGAAGGGCCTCGACTTCTCGGTCCGGGTCTCGCCCGAACTGCCCGCCACGCTGCACACCGACGAGCAGCGGCTGCTCCAGGTGCTGCGCAACCTGCTGTCCAACGCGGTGAAGTTCACCGACTCGGGCGCCGTGGAGCTGGTCATCCGGCCGGCCGGGACGGACGTGCCGCAGTCGATCCGCGAGCAGCTCCTGGAGTCCGGTTCGCTGCGCGACCCGGAGGCCGACCTGATCGCGTTCTCGGTGACCGACACCGGTATCGGGATCGCGGCCGGGAAGATGCGGGTGATCTTCGAGGCGTTCAAGCAGGCGGACGGGACGACCAGCCGCAAGTACGGCGGTACGGGTCTGGGTCTGTCGATCAGCCGGGAGATCGCACGGTTGCTCGGCGGCGAGATCTACGCGGCGAGCGAGCCGGGCCGCGGCTCCACCTTCACGCTCTACCTGCCGCTGAGCCCCAGCGAGCTGCCGCCGCACGGCTACGGGGCGGGGGAGCAGGGGGCGACGGAGTCGCGCGCGGAGACGGACGACGGCTCGGTCGACGAGATCCTGCCCCCCTTCCCGCCCTCGCCCATGGCGGCCGATCTGCGCTCCGGCGCGGGCGCGCTGTTCCGGCACCGCCGCAAGGCGGTGCAGCAGGCGTCGCCCGACGAGCGGCAGCCCGCGCTGCCGGGTCGGGCCGCGTGGAACGGCCAGGCAGCCGAGCAGGCGCCGGCCGACGACGACCGGGTGGAGTCCGAGCCGCGCCGTACGTTCCTGTTCAGCGGCGAGAAGGTGCTGATCGTGGACGACGACATCCGTAACGTCTTCGCGCTCACCAGCGTGTTGGAGCAGCACGGGCTCGCGGTGCTGTACGCGGAGAACGGCCGCGAGGGCATCGAGGTGCTGGAGCAGCACGACGATGTGACGGTCGTTCTGATGGACATCATGATGCCCGAGATGGACGGATACGCGACGACGACCGCGATCCGGCGGATGCCGCAGTTCGCGGGGCTGCCGATCATCGCGCTCACCGCGAAGGCGATGAAGGGCGACCGGGAGAAGGCCATCGAGTCGGGCGCCTCCGACTACGTCACCAAGCCGGTCGACCCCGATCACCTGCTGTCGGTGATGGAGGAGTGGATGCGCGGAAACGAAACGGAGGGTTGTTGACGCACTGTCGCCGCAGGCGTGTGAGAGGTCGGGATACGGGGAACCTTCTGGTCTCTCACCACGTTTCTGCTACGTGCACAGTGACATCGTGGTGACAGGGTGTGGCGACAGGCGGGGTGCGGCTACCATGACCGGCACAAGGACGGACGGCGCATGGGAGTCGTCTTCTGGGGCGGCGCCCGGTGCTTCCCTCGGCTCGGCGAGTCGGGGCGAGCCGATGCCGGGGCGAGGAGGACGGGGCATGGTGCAGAAGGCCAAGATCCTCCTGGTCGATGACCGGCCGGAGAATCTGCTGGCGCTGGAGGCCATTCTCTCCGCGCTCGATCAGACGCTGGTACGGGCATCGTCCGGGGAGGAAGCGCTCAAGGCGCTGCTGACCGATGACTTCGCGGTCATTCTGCTGGATGTCCAGATGCCAGGAATGGACGGATTCGAGACCGCGGCACACATCAAGCGGCGGGAGCGGACCCGGGACATCCCGATCATCTTCCTCACCGCGATCAACCACGGGCCGCACCACACCTTCCGGGGATACGCGGCGGGCGCGGTGGACTACATCTCCAAGCCCTTCGACCCCTGGGTGCTGCGCGCCAAGGTCTCGGTCTTCGTCGAGCTGTACATGAAGAACTGCCAGCTGCGCGAGCAGGCGGCGCTGTTGCGGCTCCAGCTGGAGGGCGGCGGCTCCGGAGGGCACGCGAAGGAGTCGGCAGGCCTTCTCGCCGAGCTCTCCGCGCGTCTCGCGGCGGTCGAGGAGCAGGCCGAGGCGCTGTCCAAGCAGCTCGACGACGACTCGGCCGACGCGGCCGCCGTCGCCACCGCCGCCCATCTGGAGCGCAAGCTCACCGGTCTTCGGCGAGCCCTGGACGCGCTGGAGCCCGGTGCGGGCGGCCCGCCCGTACTGCCTTCGCAGAGCTGACGTTCCGTCAAGGTGCGACCGCCCGGAGTGATCGGGCGTCAGTTTCGCGCCCTCGTAGGGGCGACACGAACGGGTGAGCCCGGATGGGCACGTGTCCGAGGCGGCTCACACCGGTAACCTCAGCATCATGGCCTCACGTACGTCCGGCAAGGGTTCCCAGGGCACGGCGGGCACCGCGAAGCCGCGCGCCGGCCGTACGAGCGGCGCCGCGAAGAAAGCGGCGCCCGCCAAGCCGCCCGCGAAGAAGACCGCGGCGAAGAAAGCCGTACCCGCGAAGCGGGCGCCCGCCAGGAAGAGCGTCGCGAAGAAGGCGGCGCCCAAGCCGGCGCCCTCCCCGACCGGAGGCGTGTACCGGCTGGCGCGCGGGCTCTGGCTCGGACTCGCGCACGGCGTCGGGGCGATGTTCCGGGGCATAGGGCGCGGAGCCAAGGGCCTCGACCCGGCGCACCGCAAGGACGGCTTGGCGCTGCTGCTGCTCGGTGTCGCCCTGATCGTCGCCGCCGGTACGTGGTCCAATCTGCGCGGCCCGGTGGGCGACCTGGTCGAGATGCTCGTCACCGGCGCGTTCGGCCGGCTCGACCTGCTCGTGCCGCTGCTCGTCGGCGCCATCGGCATCCGGCTGATCCTCTATCCGGAGAAGCCCGAGGCCAACGGACGGATCGTCATCGGCCTGTCCGCCCTGGTCATCGGGGTGCTCGGGCAGGTCCACATCGCCTGCGGCTCGCCGGGTCGCGGCGAGGGCACCGAGGCCATGCAGGACGCCGGCGGGCTCATCGGCTGGGCCGCGTCCAAGCCGCTGGTCTTCATGACGGGCGAGGTCCTCGCCGTACCGCTGCTGGTGCTGCTCACGATCTTCGGGCTGCTCGTCGTCACCGCCACCCCCGTCAACGCCATCCCGCAGCGGCTGCGCGCACTCGGCGTCAGGCTCGGCCTGGTCGAGCCGGCGTACGACCCCGAGGCCGAGGCCGAGGGGTACGACGAGGACTGGCGCGAGGCCGAACCGCGGCCCGCCCCCCGCGGTCGGCGCACCACCGCGGGCACCCAGGGGCAGCAGGTCTACGACGTCGACCGGGCCGAGGAGGAGGCGCTCACCACCCGCAGGCGCCCGCGCAGGTCCTCGGTGCAGCCCGCCTTCGACCGGCCCATGGACGCCGTGGACGTCGCCGCCGCGGCCGCCGCCGCCCTCGACGGCGCCGTGCTGAACGGCATGCCGCCCTCGCCGCTGGTCGCCGGACTCACCCGGGACGTCACCGCCGAGCGCGCGGCCGCCGTCGCGGCGGCGGCCGCCGAAGCCGCCGAGACGCAGGAGGCCCCCGGTGCCGCCGGGGCGGCGGGGAACGCCGCGGGAGCCTCCGCCGCGCCGGTCCCCTCCGCGCGCGCCGAGAAGGCCGGGCACGCCGACAAGGGCGGGCGCGCGACCGGAGGCGTACCGGACCTCACCAAGCCCGCGCCCGAGCACTCCGAGCTTCCGCCGCGCGCGGAGCAGCTCCAGCTGGCCGGCGACATCACGTACGCGCTGCCCTCGCTCGACCTGCTGGAGCGTGGCGGGCCGGGCAAGACGCGCAGCGCGGCCAACGACGCCGTGGTGGACTCGCTCTCCACGGTCTTCAGCGAGTTCAAGGTCGACGCGGCCGTCACCGGCTTCACGCGCGGGCCGACGGTCACGCGGTACGAGGTCGAACTCGGCCCGGCCGTGAAGGTCGAGAAGATCACGGCCCTGACGAAGAACATCGCCTACGCCGTCGCCTCCCCGGACGTCCGGATCATCTCGCCGATCCCCGGCAAGTCCGCGGTCGGCATCGAGATCCCGAACTCCGACCGGGAGATGGTCAACCTCGGCGACGTGCTGCGGCTGGCCGCCGCGGCCGAGGACGACCACCCGATGCTGGTCGCGCTCGGCAAGAACGTCGAGGGCGGCTACGAGATGGCCAACCTGGCGAAGATGCCGCACGTCCTGGTCGCCGGTGCCACGGGCTCCGGAAAGTCCTCGTGCATCAACTGCCTGATCACGTCGATCATGATAAGGGCGACCCCCGAGGACGTCCGGATGGTGCTCGTGGACCCCAAGCGGGTCGAGCTCACCGCGTACGAAGGCATCCCGCACCTGATCACGCCGATCATCACCAACCCCAAGCGGGCCGCCGAGGCCCTGCAGTGGGTGGTGCGCGAGATGGACCTGCGCTACGACGACCTGGCCGCCTTCGGCTTCCGGCACATCGACGACTTCAACGCGGCGATCCGCAGCGGCAAGGTCAAGCTGCCCGAGGGCAGCGAGCGCGAGCTGAAGCCCTACCCGTACCTGCTGGTGATCGTGGACGAGCTGGCCGACCTCATGATGGTCGCGCCCCGGGACGTCGAGGACGCCATCGTCCGGATCACCCAGCTGGCCCGTGCGGCCGGCATCCATCTGGTGCTCGCCACCCAGCGGCCGTCGGTCGACGTGGTCACCGGTCTGATCAAGGCGAACGTGCCCTCGCGGCTCGCCTTCGCGACCTCCTCGCTCGCCGACAGCCGGGTCATCCTGGACCAGCCCGGTGCCGAGAAGCTCATCGGAAAGGGTGACGGTCTGTTCCTGCCGATGGGTGCGAACAAGCCCGTCCGGATGCAGGGCGCCTTCGTCACCGAGGCCGAGGTCGCGGCCGTCGTCCAGCACTGCAAGGACCAGATGGCGCCGGTCTTCCGGGACGACGTCACCGTCGGCACCAAGCAGAAGAAGGAGATCGACGAGGAGATCGGCGACGACCTGGACCTGCTCTGCCAGGCCGCCGAGCTGGTCGTCTCCACCCAGTTCGGCTCCACCTCGATGCTCCAGCGCAAGCTGCGCGTCGGCTTCGCCAAGGCCGGCCGGCTGATGGACCTGATGGAGTCGCGGAACATCGTCGGACCGAGCGAGGGATCCAAGGCGCGGGACGTGCTCGTCAAGCCGGACGAGCTGGACGGGGTGCTGGCCGTGATCCGCGGGCAGTCCGAGGAGTGAGACGGGGGCACCGGACGGCGTAGCGCCACGAGTGGTCCTGGCCGGAACGAGACCTGGCCGAGACTCACTCGTAAGGGAACGAGGGCAACCGTTTCCCTTGGTCGTACGTCAAGTTGGAGGGAGGGACAGAAGGATGTCCCAGCCTCATGGCGTACAAACAGGGTCCGCCCGGTTGCCCCACCCTTTCGTACCACCCATAGACTGAACGTCCAGCAGGTGGTTACACGCTCGAAAGGCGCTCTCGTGTCCATCGGCAACTCCCCCGATTCCCCCGAAGACGACCGGAACTCCCCGGCAGACGACCGGGATTCGATCGGTCGTGCCCTCCAGCAGGGCCGGATCGCCGCCGGTCTCACCGTCGACGAGGTCAGTGCCTCCACGCGGGTCCGCATCCCGATCGTGCACGCGATCGAGGAGGACGACTTCTCACGCTGTGGCGGCGACGTCTACGCCCGCGGGCACATCCGTACGCTCGCTCGCGCCGTCGGTCTCGATCCCGCGCCACTGGTCGAGCAGTACGACGACGAACACGGCGGACGGCCCGCGCCGACCCCCGCGGCGCCGCTGTTCGAGGCGGAACGTATCCGCCCCGAGCCGCGCCGCCCCAACTGGACCGCCGCCATGGTGGCCGCCATCGTCGCCGTCGTCGGGTTCGTCGGCTTCACGATGTTCAACGGAACCGACACGAAGGACGGCGCCGGCGCCGTCGCCGAGGGTCCGGCTCCGGAGAAGAAGACCACCAGCCCCACCACGAAGCCGACCCCCACGCCCCCGCGGCCGGTGCCGAGCGCCATCGCGGCGGTGCCGAAGGACAAGGTCACGGTCAAGCTGACCGCGGTCGACGACAAGAGCTGGATCTCGGCCAAGGCCAGTGACGGCAAGCTGCTCTTCGACGGGCTCCTCCTCAAGGGCGAGTCCAAGACCTTCCAGGACGACGAGCGGGTCGACCTGATCCTCGGCAACGCGGGTCCGATCGAGCTCTTCGTGAACGGCAAGAAGATCGAAGAGAAGTTCGAATCCGGCGCCGTCGAGCGGCTCTCCTACGCCAAGGGCGACCCCGAGGCCGGATGATCCCCCGGGCGACCGTCGCGCAGGTGAACCCTGCGCGGCGGGGGTACGGCCGGGACGAAGTAGTCTTGAGCCCATGCCCGAACGCCGTACCGTCGCCCTTGTCACTCTTGGCTGCGCCCGTAACGAGGTGGACTCGGAGGAGCTCGCAGGCCGCTTGGCAGCGGACGGCTGGGAGCTCGTCGAGAACGCCGAGAACGCCGATGTCGCCGTCGTCAACACCTGTGGATTCGTCGAGGCCGCCAAGAAGGACTCCGTCGACGCCCTCCTCGAAGCCAATGATCTGAAGGATCACGGCAGGACCCAGGCCGTCGTCGCGGTCGGCTGCATGGCCGAGCGCTACGGCAAGGAACTCGCCGACGCCCTCCCCGAAGCCGACGGTGTCCTCGGCTTCGACGACTACGCCGACATCTCCGACCGGCTCCAGACCATCCTCAGCGGCGGCAGCGTGGAGGCCCACACCCCGCGCGACCGCCGCAAGCTGCTCCCGCTCTCCCCTGTGGAGCGCCAGCAGGCCGCCACCGAGATCGCCCTCCCGGGCCACGGCGCCGTCGAGGCCCCGGAGAACGTGCCGGCCGACCTGCCCGAGGGCCTCGCGCCGGCCTCGGGGCCGCGCGCCCCGCTCCGCCGCCGGCTGGACCGCAGCCCGGTCGCCTCCGTGAAGCTGGCCTCCGGCTGCGACCGCCGGTGCTCCTTCTGCGCCATCCCGTCCTTCCGCGGCTCCTTCGTCTCGCGGCGGCCCTCCGACGTCCTCAACGAGACGCGCTGGCTCGCAGAGCAGGGTGTGAAGGAGGTCATGCTGGTCTCCGAGAACAACACCTCGTACGGCAAGGACCTCGGTGACATCCGCCTCCTGGAGAGCCTGCTGCCCGACCTCGCGGCCGTGGAGGGCATCGAGCGCGTCCGGGTCAGCTACCTCCAGCCCGCCGAGATGCGGCCCGGCCTCATCGACGTGCTGACCTCGACCGAGAAGGTCGTCCCGTACTTCGACCTGTCCTTCCAGCACAGCGCCCCGGACGTGCTGCGGGCCATGCGCCGCTTCGGCGACACCGACCGCTTCCTGGAGCTCCTGGAGACCATCCGTTCCAAGGCCCCGCAGGCCGGTGCCCGGTCGAACTTCATCGTCGGCTTCCCCGGCGAGACCGAGGCGGACTTCGCCGAGCTGGAACGCTTCATCACCCACGCGCGGCTCGACGCCATCGGCGTCTTCGGCTACTCCGACGAGGACGGCACCGAAGCCGCCACGTACGAGCAGAAGCTCGACCAGGAGGTCGTGGACGAGCGGCTCGCCCACCTCTCGCGGCTCGCCGAGGAGCTCACCGCCCAGCGTGCGGAGGAGCGAATCGGAGAGACCCTTGAAGTACTGGTCGAATCGGTCGACGAGGAGGACGGCGTGGTCGGCCGCGCGGCGCACCAGGCGCCGGAGACGGACGGCCAGGTCGTCATCACCGCGGACTCCGCCGCGAGCCGGGGGCTGACCCCTGGCCGTATGGTCGAGGCGAAGGTCGTGGGCACGGAAGGCGTCGACCTCGTGGCCGAGTGTCTTTTCGAGGAGGCGGGCAGATGACCGGAGTCCCGGCGTCCGCGACGGGCGGGACCGGTAGGCCCGCGCCCGGGGGCAAGCTGGGCTCCGCGGCGGTCAACCAGGCCAGCCTGTGGAACATCGCCAACATCCTCACCATGATCCGCCTGGTGCTCGTGCCGTGCTTCGTGGTGCTGCTGCTCCAGGACGGTGGGCACGACCCCGCCTGGCGCGCCTGGGCCTGGGCCGCGTTCGCCGTCGCCATGATCACGGATGTCTTCGACGGGCATCTGGCGCGGGCGTACAACCTGGTCACCGACTTCGGGAAGATCGCCGACCCGATCGCCGACAAGGCGATCATGGCGGCCGGCCTGATCTGTCTGTCGTCGCTCGGCGACCTGCCGTGGTGGGTGACGGTCGTGATCCTCGCGCGCGAGCTCGGCATCACACTGATGCGGTTCTGGGTGATCCGGCACGGGGTGATTCCGGCCAGCCGCGGCGGCAAGATGAAGACCTTGGCGCAGGGGACGGCGGTCGGGATGTACGTCCTGGTCCTCACCGGTCCACTCGCCACGTTGCGCTTCTGGGTGATGGCTCTCGCCGTCGTGCTGACGGTGGTCACCGGTCTGGACTACGTCCGGCAGGCGATCGTGCTGCGGCGCCGGGGACTGGCGGAGGAGCGGGCGGCACGCTCGGCCTCGGCCTCGGCCCCGGTCTCGGTGGCCGGTGGGTCGGGTGCTTCGGGTGCGTCGGGGGTTCCTGGGGATTCGGGTGCGGCCGGGGTTCCTGGTGGTTCAGGTGCTGTCGGTGGTGCTGAGGGGGCTGCTGAGGCCTCCGAGTCGGGGTCGGCGCAGCCCGTGCCGGGGCCGGCGCAGCCTGTGCCGGGGTCGGCGAGCGGGGCGGAGTCCCCTGAGGTCTCCGCGAGCGACGCCTCCCCGGCGGGTCCCGCGGCGGGGTCGGGGCGATGAACGGGGCCGCCCGCGTGCTGGAGCTGCTCGCGGAGCGTGGTGAGACCGTCGCCGCCGCGGAGTCCCTCACGGGCGGTCTGGTGGCCGCGGAGCTCACGGCCGCACCCGGTGCCTCGGTGGGCTTCCGGGGGTCCGTCACGGCGTACGCGACGGCTCTCAAGCAGGAACTCCTGGATGTGGACGGGACGCTTCTCGTGGAGCGCGGAGCGGTCGACCCCGAGGTCGCGCTCCAGATGGCGGTGGGTGTACGCACTCGGCTCGGCGCCGACTGGGGCGCCGCGACGACCGGTGTGGCCGGGCCCGATCCGCAGGACGGACAGCCCGTCGGCACGGTGTACGTGGCCGTGGCGGGGCCCGTCGGCGCCGGGAAAGTGGTCGCATTGCGGTTGAACGGCGACCGTGCGGAAATCCGTAGAGAGAGCGTACGGAGCGTGCTGGAACTGCTCCACGACGAACTCTCGGGAAATGCGCGGGCACAGGATACGGAACAGAACGGGGGGAATTGATGTTTGCAGCCCTGAGTGAACACGACATCGCTCCCCGCACGGCCGCAGCGCGAGGCGGTACGGTGGGGCGTGAAGGATGCGGCTACGCGGTCCGAGGAGGGAGCCACCGATGATTCTGCTCCGTCGCCTGTTGGGTGACGTGCTGCGTCGGCAGCGCCAGCGCCAGGGCCGTACTCTGCGCGAAGTCTCCTCGTCCGCCCGAGTTTCGCTCGGCTATCTCTCCGAGGTGGAGCGGGGGCAGAAGGAGGCATCCTCCGAGCTGCTCTCCGCGATCTGCGACGCGCTTGACGTACGGATGTCCGAGCTCATGCGCGAAGTGAGCGACGAGCTGTCGCTGGCCGAACTGGCCGAGTCGGCAGCGGCGAGCGAACCGGTGCCTGGGCCGGTGCGCCCGATGCTCAATTCGGTGTCGGTGACGTCGGTGGCCGGTGTGCCCGGCGAGCGGGTGACCATCAAGGCGCCCGCGGAAGCGGTCGACGTCGTCGCTGCCTGAACCGAAGTGGGCTAAAGCCCCGGAGGTGTCCCGTTACGGGCGCCCACCGGGGCTTTAGTCGTTTCCGGTGGACTTTCGGACGCGTTCGGCGTGGGTGTTTGAGATGCCCGAATCAGGTGATCCGTGCATGGTGGGGAAACGTTCGACTGGTTGGAGAACACACATGTCCGTCGTGAAGACTTCGCTGTCCGAGGCCGACCTCAAGACGGTCGGCGACGCTCTGCAGGGCGCGTTGGTCGACCTCGTCGACCTCGCCCTGGTGGCCAAGCAGGTGCACTGGAACGTGGTGGGACCCCGGTTCCGCTCGGTCCACCTCCAGCTCGACGAGGTCGTGGTCACGGCGCGACAGCACTCCGACGTCGTGGCCGAGCGCGCCTCGGCCGTGGGCGTCAACCCGGACGGCAGGGCGGCCTCGGTGGCCGCGGGGACGGCCATCGGCACGGTGCCGTCGGGCTGGATCAAGGACGTGGAGGCCGTGAAGATCCTGGTCGACGCCCTCGGTGCGGTCATCGCCCGGATGCGGGAGCGGATCGAGGTCACGGACGAGCCGGACCCGGTCACCCAGGACATCCTCATCGGTCTGACCGCCGACCTCGAGAAGCACGCGTGGATGTTCCAGGCGGAAAGCGCCTAGGCGTGCAGCCCGGCAGGATGTCGACGCCGTGCGCGCGGTGCGCCGGGTATGCCCCCGGTGCGCCCTCCCGCCGGGCGATACGACCGGTCTAGCGTCGATCGCGGGAGGCGGCCATGGTACGGCGACGGGTTCCGCCGGTGACGCTCGTGTGGATGGCGGGCGCGCTGGTGGTCGGCGGGCTGTGGTGGTGGGCGGTGTTGCGGCTGGTGCTGGTCCCCGAGCAGTCGGGGCTGGTCGAGGGCGCGGTCGCGGCCGGTGGCTGGGGGCTGAGTCTCCTGCCGGTGCACGTGACGGCGTCGCCCGCCGCCTCGAGCGGTCCGACGCGGATGCGTCCCGCGCACGCCGGGCGGGTCACCAGGGCATCGCGACGCCGCCGTTGGGGCGGAGGATCTGACCCGTCGTGAACGAGGCGGCATCGGACGCGAGGTGGAGCACCGCGTGTGCGATGTCCTCCGGTTCGCCCACCCTGCCCAAGGGGGAGTGGCGGACCATGGCCGTCTCGGCCTGCTGCTGTGCGCCGGGTTCGTGGCGGTCGGTCATCGGTGTACGGATCCATCCCGGGGCGATCGCGTTGACGCGGATGCCGTGCCGGCCGACCTCGGTGGCCAGGGTCTTGGTCAGCTGGACGACGGCGGCCTTGGTGACGCTGTAGCAGAGAAGACCCGGGCTCGCGGTGTCCATGGCGCCCGACGCCATCGTGACGATGGAGCCCCGGGTCCCGCTCGCGATCATCGAGCGCGCGGCTTCCTGGCAGGCGTACAGGACCCCCTTGAAGTTGACCGCGAGGACGCGGTCGAGGTCCTCGTCGCGGGTCTCCAGGACGGTGCTGGTGTGCATGATCCCGGCGACGGCGACCATCGTGTGCAGCGGGCCCGCGGCGGCCACAGCCGCGGCGAGCGCGGCGCGGTCGGTGACGTCGAGGACGTGGACCCGTGCGGTGCCGCCCCGCTCGGTGACGAGTGTCGAGGTCTCGTGGAGGCCGGGCTCGTCGCGGTCCGCGCAGTGCACGGTGGCGCCCGCCTGGGCGAGGAGCGTGGCGGTCGCGCGGCCGATGCCGCTCGCGGCTCCGGTGACGAAGGCGGTGCGGCCGGTGAAGTCGTACGCCGTGAGGGCCATGAGCGGACCGTACGACCGGATCTGACGGTGCGTCAATTGGTGCGAACGGTTTCGGCGGTGGGGCCTTTCTGGCAGCCGGGGCACCAGTACGAGACGCGGTCGTCCGGTGTGGAGCGGCTCGCGGGCGGCCCGAAGCGTCGGACGGCGATGCCGCAGCGCAGACAGGGGCGGTTCACACGTCCGTACACGTAGAGGTTGTTCCGCGGGTGCCGGGCCGTGGTGGTGCGCCGTTCGACGCGGTCCTTGTTCGCCTCCAGGAGGCGGTGGGCGGTGGCGACCAGGCGCTCGGGGACACCGGGCGGGAGTTCGCCGACCGGCAGCCACGGGGTGACGGCGGCCAGGAAGGCCAGCTCCGCCTTGAACACATTGCCGATGCCCGCCAGGTTCCGCTGGTCGAGAAGGGCCTCGCCGAGCGGGCGGCCGGGGTCGGCGGTGAGACGGCGGACGGCCTCCACCGGGTCCCAGTCCGGGCCGAGGAGATCAGGGCCCAGATGGCCGACCACATTCTCCTCCTCGGCCGTGCGGATCAGCTCCAGGAACGGGAGCCGGTAGCCGACGGCGGCGTGCTCGGTGGTGGCCAGGATCGCCCGGATCTGGTGCTCCGGGCCGCCGCGCCAGCGCTCACCGGTGGCGAACACCCGCCAGGCACCCTCCATCCGCAGATGGGAGTGGAGGGTCAGACCACCCTCGAAGCGGGTCAGGAGGTGCTTGCCGCGTGGTGTCACGTCCAGGACGGAGCGGCCGGTGAGATCGGCGGTGGCGAACCGGGGCACGCGCAGGTCCGACCGGGTCAGGACGCGCCCCGCCAGTGCCTCGTGCAGGCGGTGGGCGGTCCGCCAGACCGTGTCTCCTTCAGGCATGACTCCATGATGGATCGGGCGGCGGCGTGGGGGCGGTTGCCGAGGCGTCGGGGTGGTTCACGGGCGCAGGCGCAGCCCCCTCGGGGTGGCGTGGAAGCCGGCGTGCTCCAGGGAGCGGGCGAGCGGCGAGGTGAGGGCCGTGGCTCCGTTGACCCGCTCCACCGTGACCGTACCGAGCGAGCCCGCGAGCGCGGCCGAGGCCAGGGACTCGGCCGCGGCTCTCAGGGCCGGATCCTCGGGGTCCTCCGGCCAGCACAGCAGGGTCTTGCCGCCGCGCTCCATGTAGAGCGTGAGCTCGCCGTCGACCAGGACGACCATGGACCCCGCCTTCCGGCCCGGCTTGTGCCCCGCCCCGCTCGGCGGCTCCGGCCAGGGCAGCGCCGCTCCGTACGCGTTGGCCGGGTCGGCGGCGGCGAGGACCACCGCGCGGGGGCCCGCACCCGCCTCCGCGCCGCGGTCGCGGGCGGTCGCGGAGGCGCGCAGCCGGTCCACTGCCCCGTCCATCGCGAACTGGGCCGCGCCCAGCCCCTCCACCACATAGCCGCGCCGCGCCTGCCCGCTGTCCTCGAAGGCGGCCAGGATGCGGTACGTCGCCGAGAAGCCGCCCTCGACCCCTTCGGCGGCGACGGCGCCCCGGGTGACCACGCCGTGCCGATCGAGCAGCGTACGGGCGAGGGCGTGGGCGCGGTGGGTCGCCTCCGGCTCGAGCGGCGGGAGCAGCGACCAGCGGCCGCTGACCGTGGGTGGGCCCGTGCGGGACGTGGGGCGGGCGGACGCGGTGAGCGTGCCGTAACGGCCGCGGGGGATCGTCCGCTTGGCGCGATGGGCGGTGGATCCCGCCGTACGGCCTGAGCCGAGCAGGGAGCGCAGCGGGGCGAGGGTGTCGTTGGTGAGCCGGCCCGACCAGGCCAGGTCCCAGAGGGCGTCGGCCAGTTGGGGGTCGGTGGCGTCCGGGTGCGTGGTGGCCCGCACCTGGTCGGCGATCTGACGGAAGAACAGGCCGTATCCCCCGGACAGGGCGGTCAGCACCGACTCGTGGAGCGCGGTCTGCTCCAGCGGATGCGGTGGCGGGAGCAACAGGGGCGCCGCGTCGGCCAGATAGAGCGAGACCCAGCCGTCCTTTCCGGGCAGGGCGCCGGCGCCGGCCCAGACGACCTCGCCGGTCGTGGTCAGCTCGTCGAGCAGGGCGGGGGAGTAGTCCCTGACCCGGGACGGCAGGATCAGCTTCTCCAGGGCCGAGGCGGGCACGGGCGCGCCCTGCAACTGCTCGACGGCGCGGGCCAGTCCGTCGATCCCGCGCAGGCTGTTGCTCGCCAGGTGCTGCCACTGGGGCAGGAACGTGGCGAGCGCGGCCGGGGGCACCGGCTCCAGCTCGTGCCGGAGGGCGGCGAGCGAGCGGCGGCGCAGGCGGCGCAGCACGGCCGCGTCGCACCACTCCTGGCCGATCCCGGAGGGATGGAACTCGCCCTGCACGACCCGGCCCGCGGCCGCCAGGCGCTGGAGGGCGCCGTCGGTGACGGCTGCGCCGAGGCCGAAGCGGGCGGCGGCCGCGGAGGAGGTGAACGGTCCGTGCGTGCGCGCGTGGCGGGCCAGGAGATCGCCGAGGGGGTCCTTCACCGGCTCCGTGAACGCCTCGGGCACCCCCACCGGCAGGGCCGTGCCGAGGGCGTCCCGCAGCCGGCCGGCGTCCTCGATCGCCGCCCAGTGCTCGGTGCCGGCGATCCGGACCCGGATCGCGCGGCGGGCGGCCCCCAGCTCGCGGGCCCAGGCGGGCTCTCCGCCGCGCTCGGTCAACTCGGCCTCGGTGAGCGGTCCGAGGACGCGCAGCGCGTCGGCCACGCCCTCGGCGTCCTTGATCCTGCGGTCCTCCTTGAGCCACTGGATCTCCTGCTCCAGCTCCGTCAGGACGTCGGCGTCGAGCAGCTCGCGCAGCTCGGCCTGGCCGAGCAGCTCGGCGAGAAGGCGGGAGTCCAGGGAGAGGGCGGCGGCCCGCCGCTCGGCGAGCGGGGAGTCTCCCTCGTACAGGAACTGGGCGACATAGCCGAAGAGCAGGGAGCGGGCGAACGGCGACGGCTCCGGGGTGGTGACCTCGACGAGCCGGACGCGGCGGGACTCGATGTCGCCCATCAGCTCTTCGAGGCCGGGGACGTCGAAGACGTCCTGGAGGCACTCGCGGACCGCTTCCAGGACGATCGGGAACGACCCGAACTCGCTCGCCACCTGGAGCAGCTGGGACGCCCGCTGGCGCTGCTGCCAGAGCGGGGTCCGCTTGCCCGGATTGCGCTTGGGCAGCAGCAGGGCGCGCGCGGCGCACTCGCGGAAGCGGGAGGCGAACAGGGCGGACCCGCCGACCTGGTCGGTGACGATCTGGCTGATCTCGCCCTTGTCGAACAGGGCGTCGGCCGCGCCGATCGGGGCCTTGTCGGAGTCGTACGTGGTGTCCAGATGGCGTCCGGGGTCGACCGGCTCCTCGTCCAGCAGGTCGAGGCCCATCATGTCGGCGTCCGGCAGCCGCAGCACGATGCCGTCGTCGGCGTGCATCACCTGCGCGTCCATGCCGTACCGCTCGGCGAGCCTGGCCCCCAGCGCCAGCGCCCACGGGGCGTGCACCTGGGCTCCGAAGGGGGAGTGGATGACGACCCGCCAGTCACCGAGCTCGTCCCGGAACCGCTCCACCAGGATCGTCCGGTCGTCCGGCACATGGCCGCAGGCCTGGCGCTGCTCGGTGAGATACGCCAGGACGTTGTCGGCGGCCCAGGCGTCCAGGCCGGCGGCGACCAGGCGCAGCCGGGCGTCCTCGGTCTCCAGGGAGCCGACCTCGCGCAGGAACGCGCCCACCGCGCGCCCCAGTTCGAGCGGGCGGCCCAGCTGGTCGCCCTTCCAGAACGGCAGCCTGCCGGGCACTCCGGGGGCCGGGGAGACCAGGACGCGGTCCCGGGTGATGTCCTCGATGCGCCAGGAGGTGGTGCCCAGCGTGAAGACGTCGCCGACCCGGGACTCGTACACCATCTCCTCGTCCAGCTCGCCGACCCGGCCGCCGCCCTTCTTGGGGTCGGAACCGGCGAGGAAGACGCCGAAGAGGCCCCGGTCGGGGATCGTGCCGCCGGACGTGACGGCGAGGCGCTGCGCGCCAGGACGGCCCGTGACCGTGCCGGTCACCCGGTCCCAGACCACGCGCGGGCGCAGCTCGGCGAAGGCGTCCGAGGGATACCGCCCGGCCAGCATGTCGAGGACGGCCGTGAACGCGGACTCGGGCAGCGAGGCGAACGGCGCGGCCCGGCGGACCGTCGCCAGCAGGTCGTCCACCTGCCAGGTGTCCAGGGCGACCATCGCCACCAGCTGCTGGGCCAGGACGTCCAGCGGATTCGCCGGAACGCGCATCGACTCGATCGATCCGCTGCGCATCCGCTCCGTGACCACGGCCGCCTGGACCAGGTCGCCTCGGTACTTCGGGAACACCACACCCGTCGACACGGCGCCGACCTGGTGTCCGGCGCGGCCCACCCGCTGGAGCCCCGAGGCGACCGACGGCGGCGACTCGACCTGCACGACCAGGTCCACCGCTCCCATGTCGATGCCCAGCTCCAGGCTGGAGGTGGCCACGACGGCGGGCAGCCGGCCCGCCTTCAGGTCCTCCTCGACCTGGGCCCGCTGCTCCTTGGAGACCGAGCCGTGGTGGGCGCGGGCGAGAAGCGCGGGCGCTCCCTGGGCCGCGCCGGACTGCGCCATGATCTGGGCGGGCGGGCCGTCGTCGGGCATCGGCTCGCCCGTCGCGCGTTCGTACGCGATCTCGTTGAGCCGGTTGCACAGCCGCTCCGCCAGTCGGCGGGAGTTGGCGAAGACGATCGTGGAACGGTGGGCCTGGACGAGATCGGCGATGCGCTCCTCGACCTGGGGCCAGATCGAGGGCTTGTCGCCGCCGTCCTTGCCCTCCGAGGCCGGGGAGCCGCCCAGCTCTCCCATGTCCTCGACGGGGACGACCACCGACAGGTCGAACTCCTTGCCGGAGGGTGGCTGGACGATCTCCACCCTGCGCTGCGGGGAGAGATAGCGGGCGACCTCGTCCACCGGCCGGACCGTCGCGGACAGGCCGATCCGGCGGGCCGGGCGGGGCAACAGCTCGTCGAGCCGCTCCAGGGACAGCGCGAGGTGCGCGCCGCGCTTCGTCCCGGCGACCGCGTGGACCTCGTCAAGGATCACCGTCTCGATGCCGGTGAGTGCGTCCCGGGTGGCGGAGGTCAGCATCAGGAAGAGCGACTCGGGGGTCGTGATCAGGATGTCCGGGGGCTTCGTCGCCAGCGCGCGGCGCTCGGCGGGCGGCGTGTCACCGGAGCGGATACCGACCTTGACGTCCGGCTCGGGCAGCCCGAGCCGCACCGACTCCTGGCGGATGCCGGTCAACGGGGACCGCAGATTGCGCTCGACGTCGACGGCCAGGGCCTTCAGCGGCGAGACGTACAGCACCCGGCAGCGCTTCTTCGGGTCCGCCGGCGGCGGCGTGGACGCCAGCTGGTCCAGGGAGGCGAGGAAGGCGGCCAGCGTCTTGCCGGAGCCCGTCGGCGCGACCACGAGCACGTCCGAGCCCGCGCCGATGGCCTGCCAGGCGCCCTCCTGCGCGGCGGTGGGCGCGTGGAAGGCCCCGGCGAACCAACCACGGGTCGCGGGGGAGAACGATTCGAGCGCGGACCTGACCATGCCACCCATCGTGCACCCCGCCACTGACAACCGCCCGGACCTGGGGAGATCCCGCTCGTGGCGGGGGAGGGCGGTGACGCAGAATGGAGGCATGGCGACTGCGGAACGCGCACGGTACTGGAGGTACGAGGAGCTGCCCGGCGTCGACCTGCTGCACGCCCACTACGTGCGCAAGGCCTTCGCCCGGCACACCCACGAGACCTTCGTCTTCGCCGCGATCACCGACGGCGTGGAGGCCTTCCACTACCGCGACCGGCTGGTGCAGGCAGGGCCAGGGCAGATCGCCCTGGTCAACCCGGACACCCCGCACACCGGGCACGCGGGCGTGCCCGAGGGCTGGACGTACCGCACGATCTACCCCGACGCCGAGCTGATCCGCTCCATCGCCGCCGACACGATCGCGCTGCGCGGAGACGTCGGCTTCACCGACCCGGTCGTGGACGATCCGTACGCCGCCCAGCTCGTCATCGGGGTCCACCGGGCCGCCGAGGAGGGTAACGCGCTGGCCGCCGACAGCCTGCTGCGCCTGGTCACCGCGAGGATGCTGCGCAGCCACGGAGGCCGGACAGCCCCGCTCGCCCCCCGCTCGGCGGGGGCCCGCAACGCGGCACACGCGCGTGCCGTCCTGGAGGAGCGGATGATCGACCCGCCCACCCTGGAGCGCCTCTCCGCCGACCTCGGCACCAGCCCCTTCGCGCTGCTGCGGGCCTTCCGGGACGCGTACGGGATGCCGCCGCACACCTGGCTCACCGACGCGCGCGTGCGGCGGGCCCGGCGGCTCCTCGACACCGGGACGGCACCGGCGGAGGCGGCCGCGGCCGTCGGCTTCACCGACCAGTCGCACCTCAACCGGCATTTCGTACGGAGCGTGGGTGTCCCGCCGGGGGCGTATCAGCGCTCGCGGCGGGCGGGGTAGGCACGGCGGGGGCGGGGCCTACCCCGGGGCAGAGGGGCAGGGGCGGTGCGCCGGCGGCCGAGGGCGCAAGAACGTACAAGACCGCGCGCGGGCGGGCCCGTACTGTCGCTGACGTGGCAGAACAGACAGCACCCCCCGTCATACGGGAGGCGACCAAGGCGGACTCGGCGGTCGTGCGCGACGCGCTCGGAGTCGGGATCGCGGTCGGCCTCTCGGGCTTCGCCTTCGGAGTGACGTCCGCGGGCTCCGGACTCAGCCTCCTCCAGACCTGCGCGCTCAGCCTGCTCGTCTTCACCGGCGCCTCGCAGTTCGCGCTGGTGGGAGCGTTGGCGGCCGGCGGAAACCCCTTCACGGCCGCGGCCGGCGCCTTCTTCCTCGGCACCCGTAACGCGTTCTACGGGCTGCGCCTCTCGCAGCTCCTCGCGCTGCCGCGCGCGGTCAGGCCCCTCGCGGCGCAGTGGGTCATCGACGAGACGGCCGCCGTGGCGCTGGCCCAGCCGACGCGGCGGGCAGCGCGGATCGGCTTCACCGTCACCGGCCTCACGCTCTACGTGCTGTGGAACCTGACGACGTTCCTCGGCGCCCTCGGCGCGGAGGCCATCGGTGACACGAAGGCCTGGGGCCTCGACGCCGCGGGTCCCGCCGTCTTCCTCGCGCTCCTCGCGCCCATGCTGAAGACGGCGACGGAGCGGTACACGGCCGGGCTGGCGGTCCTGCTCGGCCTCGGGCTGCTGCCGGTGCTGCCCGCGGGTGTCCCCGTCCTGGCGGCGGCCCTGGCGGCACCGGCGGTGCTGTGGCTGCGGGGGCGCCGGCTGGGGGACGGGACGTCCACGCCCGCGGCAGGACCAGGAACAGGAGCTAGGGCCGGGACAGGGGCAGGACCAGGAACAGGAGCTAGGGCCGGGACTGTGGGCAAGGAGTCGCAGAAGGAGAAGGGTCAGGACCGATGACCGTCTGGATCGCGATCGGCCTCACGGTCGTCGGCTGCTACCTTGTCAAGCTGCTCGGGCTCCTGGTCCCGGCGGGGGCCCTGGAGCGACCGCTCGTCCAACGCCTGTCGGCGCTGCTCCCGGTCGCCCTGCTCGCGGCGCTCACCGCCCAGCAGACCTTCGGAGCGGGCACGGCCCTGACCCTCGACGCCCGCGCGGCGGGTGTCGCCGCGGCGGCCGTCGCGCTGGTCCTGCGCGCCCCCTTCCTGGTCGTCGTGGCCGTCGCCGTGGCCGTCACGGCAGGGGTGCGGGCTCTCGGCGGGTGAGCCGCCGGGCCCGCTCTCCGCAAGCGGCCGGAAAAACATCCGGCGGCCATGTCGAGAACCCGTGGCCGGCTCCGTCCCTGGGGTGAACGCGACCACAATGGACGCACCAGGACCGAGGAGAACGACCATGGCCAAGTACCTGATGCTCAAGCACTACCGCGGCGCTCCGGCTCCGGCCAACGACGTGCCGATGGACCAGTGGACGCCGGAGGAGATCTCGGCCCACGTGCAGTACATGCGGGACTTCGCCGACCGGCTCGAAGGGACCGGCGAGTTCGTCGACGGTCAGGCGCTCGCGCCCGAGGGGACGTGGGTCAGGTACGACGGCGAGGGGCGCCCGCCGGTCACCGACGGCCCGTTCGCGGAGACCAAGGACCTCATCGCCGGCTGGATGGTGATCGACGTCGACAGCTACGAGCGCGCCGTCGAGCTGGCCGGGGAACTGTCGGCCGCCCCCGGGGCGGGCGGGAAGCCGATCCACGAGTGGCTCGAACTGCGCCCGTTCCTGGCCGCGCAGCCCACCGTCACGGAGTGCCCGCATCGATGAACGAGGCCCTGCTGCGCAGCCTCAGCCCGAACGTGCTCGCCGTCCTCGTCCGCCGCGGAGCCGACTTCGCGGCGGCCGAGGACGCCGTGCAGGACGCCCTCGTCGAGGCGGTGCGCGTCTGGCCGGCCGACCCTCCGCGCGACGCGAAGGGCTGGCTGATCACCGTCGCCTGGCGCAAGTTCCTCGACGCGACCCGGGCGGACACCGCCCGGCGTCGCCGGGAGGACATCCTCGACGAGGAACCGCCGCCCGGTCCGGCGCCCGCCGAGGACGACACCCTCCAGCTGTACTTCCTGTGCGCCCACCCGGCGCTGACGCCGTCGTCGGCGGTCGCGCTCACGCTGCGCGCCGTCGGAGGACTGACCACCCGCCAGATCGCCCAGGCCTACCTGGTGCCCGAGGCGACCATGGCGCAACGCATCAGCCGGGCGAAGCGCACGGTCTCCGGCGTGCGGTTCGACCGGCCCGGCGATGTCGCCACCGTGCTGCGCGTCCTCTACCTGGTCTTCAACGAGGGCTACTCCGGCGACGTCGACCTCGCCGCCGAGGCCATCCGGCTCACCCGGCAGCTCGCTGCCCAGGTCGACCACCCCGAGGTGGCGGGGCTGCTCGCCCTCATGCTGCTCCACCACGCCCGGCGTACCGCACGCACCGCGCCCGACGGCAGCCTGGTGCCCCTCGCCGAGCAGGACCGCGGCCGGTGGGACACGCGGCTGATCGCCGAGGGGGTCGCGATCCTCCAGGCGGCCCTGGCCCGCGACCGGCTGGGCGCGTTCCAGGCCCAGGCCGCCATCGCGGCGCTGCACGCCGACGCGCGCGTCGCCGAGGAGACCGACTGGGTGCAGATCGTCGAGTGGTACGACGAGCTCACGCGTCTGACCGACAGCCCCGTCGTACGGCTCAACCGCGCGGTCGCCGTCGGTGAGGCCGACGGACCGCGCGCCGGCCTGGCCGCGCTCGCCGAACTGGACGACTCGCTCCCCCGTCACACCGCCGTCGCGGCGTACCTCCACGAACGCGACGGCGACCTGGCGACGGCCGCGCGGCTGTACGCCGAGGCGGCCCACCACGCACCCAACCTCCCCGAGCGCGACCACCTGACGCGTCAGGCGGCCCGGCTCAACGCCCGTCGGCGTGGCTGAGGCGTAGGCGTCTTCGGTGCCCGGAAGGGCGGCGGCGACCGAGCGCCGCTGCCGTTGGTGCGCGGGGCCGCCGGTGTCCGGGGCCGCCGGTGGCCGGGGCCGCCAGTGCGCGGGGCGACTGTCGATCGGGCGCCTGTCGATCGGGTGTCAGTGGATCGGGGCGCCGCGTCAGTCGATCGGGGGGGCGCTTGTCGATCGGGGGCGCGCCGCGTCAGTCGACCGGGCGGCTGTCGACAGGGGAGCGCCGGTTTCAGTCGATCGGGCGGCCGTGCGCGCGCAGCGTGCGCAGCGCCTCGATCGTCACGATCGGCCGCGCCTCCAGCGCCGTGCCCGGGGCCCACTGGCGCCAGGTGACCGGCCATCCGCCGTCCTCCTGCTGGGCGGAGGCCAGGCGGTCCAGCGAGCGGGCCATCTCCTCGTCCGTGAACCAGAGGCGGGCCAGCGAGTCGGGCACGCGCGCGTAGTCGTACGGGTAGTGGTGCTCCTCGGGCGCGTACCCGGGCGCCACCGGGAAATCGTCGAGCCGCCCCGGATCCAGGACCGCCAGCCGCTGGTCCCGGACCAGGCGCCCCAGCCGGTCGGCCACCGCCTGCGCCCGCGACCGGTCCGGGACCCCGTCCAGGAAGGCGACGGCGGCCTCGATCTCGTACGGGTGCGACTTCTCCAGCGACTCGACCGCCGACCAGCAGAACTCGGTCGCCCGGAACAGCCAGGCGTGCCACACCTGGTTCCGGTGGAGCAGGCCGACCACGGGGCCGGTGGAGAGCAGAGCGCTGGGCGGGGCGTCGACGATCGGCACGAACGGGGCGGCCGGGTAGCCGCGCTGGGACGGGTGGACGGCGGGCAGCGCGCCGTCCAGCGTGGACACCTCGGTGAGGTAGCGGCAGATCCGCTCGACCCGCAGGCCGCCGCAGCGGCCGATGGAGTCCAGGACCCGCAGCGCGTGCCCGGTGTGCAGGGGCTGGCTGACCGGGCCGCGGAGGTCCGGTTCGAGGGCGTGGCCGTAGCCGCCGTCCTCGTTGAGGTAGGCCGAGAGCGCCACCTCGACGGGTTCCGCGCCGCCGCGCAGGAAGTGGTAGGCGAACCGGCGCTGTTCGAGCACACGGGCCGTCAGCCAGACGAAGTGCTCGGCACGCGCGCGGGGTGTGGAGTGCGGAGCCGTGAGAGGAGTTCCAGCCATGGTCCGACCGTAGGGTGCCCGGGACGTGTGACAAGGCTTACCGGCCGGGCTGCACTCTTGGGAGCGGGATACTGGGGTCATGCGGTTGACGATTTTCTGGGAGCGGATGGCGGACCACTTCGGAGGTTCCTACGCCGAATCCTTCGCGCGGGACCACGTGATGTCCGAACTGGGCGGTCGTACGGTGCATGAGGCACTGGACGCGGGGTGGGAGGCGAAGGACGTGTGGCGCGCGGTCTGCGCGGCCATGGACGTACCGGCCGACAAACGCTGACCGTGCCCGTCCGGGGAGCGGCGGCTTCCTCGTACGTCGGGCGCCGATCACGCCCGAGCCTCGTGTGACAGGCGGCGGCCGCGGCCTGGAGCCTCGTGCGATGCGTCGACCGTGTCCGACCTCTTGTGGGACATGTGCTGATCACGCCCGAGCCTTCCCGCGGCGGTCGCCGTCCGCGTCCGGCCCTCTGCGGCGGGTCGCCGTCCGCGTCCGATCCCCTCTGCGGTGGTTGCCGACCGCGTCCGAGCCTCTCTGCGGCGGTCGCCGACCGCGTCCGATCCCCTCTGCGACACGCGCTGATCGCGGTGACCGTGCGTCGACGCGCCCCGGCAGGGACGGAATGTCCGTGCGGTGCGCGAGACTGGCGGGGTGGCTCCGACTGACAACACCGACGCGACCGGCAGTGCGACCGGCAAGACGACCGCCGAGGGGACCCTCGACCAGGCTGTGACCGGGCGAACCCCGGAAGCGCGGTCGGAGGGGCGGTCCACGGTGGGCAGAGCCCCCGGGACGGCGTCCGGCGCGGCTCCCCGGCAGGGCGAGCCGACGCCCATGCCCCGCCAGGGAGATGCGACTCCGGCGCCGCGCCAGGGAGATCCGGCTCCGGCGCCGCGCCAGGGAGATCCGGCTCCGGCGCCGCGCCAGGGAGATCCGGCTCCGGCGCCCCGCCAGGGAGATCCGGCTCCGGCGCCCCGCCAGGAAGATGCGGCTCCCGCGTCCCGCCACGGAGATCCGGGGCCGGCGTCCCTCCAGGGTGATCCGGGGCCCGCGCCTCGCCAGGGTGACCCGACGCCCCCCGGCTCGACACCGCCGAGTTCGACTCCCGGGGCCGCGCCCTCCGGGCCCACGCCCGACGCCTCCGTGCCACCGCCGACGCGAGGCGGGATCCCGACCCCCGCCGACGGGCCCGCGACCGCCCCCACCGGAGGCGGCGCCGGTTCCGGCGGGCCCGGTTCCGGAGCGTCCGCCGGGCCCGCCGCCAGGATGCCCCGCTGGCTGCCCCGGGCCATGGTCCTCGCCCTCGCGCTCTTCGCCTGCTTCCAGCTCGGCAGTTGGGCGTTCCACCAGCTCATCGGGTTGCTCGTCAACATCCTCGTCGCGTTCTTCCTCGCCCTCGCCATCGAACCGGCCGTGGGACGCATGGCCGCGCGAGGCATGCGGCGAGGACTCGCCACGTTCCTCGTGTCCCTGGGCGTGGTGATCTTCGCCGTCGGCTTCGTCGTCCTGCTCGGTTCGATGCTCGCGGGCCAGATCGTCGACATGGTCGAGAACTTCCCCAAGTACCTCGACTCGCTGATCAACTGGATCAACCAGACGTTCCACACCGAGCTGTCCCGGGTCGAGGTCCAGGACAACATCCTGCGCTCCGACTGGCTCCAGAAGTACGTGCAGAACAGCGCCAGCGGCGTGCTGGACGTCTCCGCCACCGTCCTCGGCGGCCTGTTCAAACTGCTGACGATCTTCCTGTTCTCGTTCTACTTCGCCGCCGACGGCCCCCGGCTGCGCCGCGCGCTCTGCTCCGTCCTGCCGCCGGCCCGCCAGACCGAGGTCCTGCGGGCCTGGGAGATCGCCGTCGACAAGACCGGCGGCTACCTCTACTCCCGCGGCCTGATGGCCCTGATCTCCGGCGTCGCGCACTTCATCCTGCTGGAGATCCTGGGTGTGCCGTACGCGCCGGCGCTCGCCGTCTGGGTCGGCCTGGTCTCGCAGTTCATCCCCACCATCGGCACGTACCTCGCGGGTGCGCTGCCCATGCTGATCGCGTTCACCGTGAACCCCTGGTACGCCCTGTGGGTGCTCGTGTTCGTCGTGGTCTACCAGCAGTTCGAGAACTACGTCCTCCAGCCGAAGCTGACCTCCAAGACGGTGGACATCCACCCGGCGGTCGCGTTCGGCTCGGTGATCGCCGGTACGGCGCTGCTGGGTGCGGTCGGCGCGCTGATCGCGATCCCGGCCATCGCCACCCTCCAGGCGTTCCTGGGCGCGTACGTGAAGCGGTACGACGTGACCGACGACCCGCGCGTGCACGGGCACCGGCGCTACGGGGAGGCCGTCGTCACCCGACTCCAGAAGGCTCTCCACCACAAGAAGCACCAGGAACAGCAACAGCAACAGGGGCAGGGGGAGGGCGGTCAGACGCCGTCCGGCGAGGACGACAAGTGACACCTGGCCGGAGGACGTGCGTCGCCCTCCGGCCAGGTGGTCACCCACCGTCTCCGGGCCCCACCCCCGGCCGCCTCAGCGAGCGCGACCTCGGGCTCCGGCTTCTTGCTCAGCCGGTGCAGCACCGCACCCGCTGCACGTTTATCAGCGAGATGGTGTGGCCGAGCACGTCGTGCAGCTCCCGGGTGATCCGCCGCCGCTCCTCCGTGGCGCTCTGCCGGCCACGCGCCTCCAGCCCCCGCTCGGCGGCGAGGGCGCCGCAGCCGACTGCGATCAGGCCCCGGGCGATGACCGGCCGTTCAGGCGCGTCGGCGCTGCGAGGACGGGCGCGGCGGGCCCGCGTGGTGCGCTTGACACCAAAATCGAACATCCATTCTTATGGGATTCCGGCCCTTGGAATCGCGGGGTTGTGGGCGAGTTATCCACAGGTCGGAGGGACGTCGGCGCCCATTGTCAGTGGCAGGGGTTAGCGTCTTTCACATGAAGCGATCGACTCAAGCAAACCGGGTGGAACCCATGGCAGGTACCGACCGTGAGAAGGCACTCGAAGCCGCACTCGCGCAGATTGAACGGCAATTCGGCAAGGGTGCCGTGATGCGCATGGGCGACCGCACCCAGGAGCCGATCGAGGTGATCTCCACGGGCTCGACCGCCCTCGACATCGCGCTCGGTGTCGGCGGCCTGCCCCGCGGCCGTGTCGTGGAGATCTACGGCCCGGAGTCCTCCGGTAAGACGACCCTGACGCTGCACGCCGTGGCCAACGCCCAGAAGGCCGGCGGTCAGGTCGCCTTCGTGGACGCCGAGCACGCCCTCGACCCCGAGTACGCCAAGAAGCTCGGCGTCGACATCGACAACCTCATCCTGTCCCAGCCGGACAACGGTGAGCAGGCCCTCGAGATCGTCGACATGCTGGTCCGCTCCGGCGCCCTCGACCTCATCGTCATCGACTCCGTCGCCGCGCTCGTCCCGCGTGCGGAGATCGAGGGCGAGATGGGCGACTCGCACGTGGGTCTCCAGGCCCGACTGATGAGTCAGGCCCTCCGGAAGATCACCAGCGCGCTCAACCAGTCCAAGACCACCGCGATCTTCATCAACCAGCTCCGCGAGAAGATCGGCGTCATGTTCGGCTCGCCGGAGACGACGACCGGTGGCCGCGCCCTGAAGTTCTACGCCTCGGTGCGTCTCGACATCCGCCGTATCGAGACCCTCAAGGACGGCACGGACGCCGTCGGTAACCGCACCCGCGTCAAGGTCGTGAAGAACAAGGTCGCGCCGCCCTTCAAGCAGGCCGAGTTCGACATCCTCTACGGCCAGGGCATCAGCCGCGAGGGCGGTCTGATCGACATGGGCGTGGAGCACGGCTTCGTCCGCAAGGCCGGCGCCTGGTACACGTACGAGGGCGACCAGCTCGGCCAGGGCAAGGAGAACGCCCGCAACTTCCTCAAGGACAACCCCGACCTCGCCGACGAGATCGAGAGGAAGATCAAGGAGAAGCTGGGCGTCGGCGTCCGCCCGGGTGCCACTCCGGCCGAACCCGCCGCGGAGGCCACGGCCGGCGCCGAGGCCGCCGCCACGGACGACGCGGCCAAGGCCGCCCCGGCGGTCAAGGCCACCAAGGCGACGAAGGCTGCCCCGGCGGCCAAGAGCTGAGCCCGTGACCGGTCGCACCGAATGGCCGGGCGACAGCCCCGACTCGTCGAGGGCCGAGAAGGAGCTGTCGCCCCAGGATCCGGCTGAGCGGGCGCGGGCGATCTGCCTGCGCCTGCTCACCGGGACACCCCGCACGCGCAAACAGCTCGCCGACGCCCTGCGGAAGCGTGAGATCCCTGACGAGGTCGCCGAGGAGGTCCTCTCCCGCTTCGAGGACGTCGGGCTGATCAACGACGCCGCCTTCGCCGACGCCTGGGTGGAGTCCCGGCACCACGGGCGAGGACTCGCCCGCCGGGCCCTCGCCCGTGAGCTGCGCACCAAGGGCGTCGACCCGTCGCTCATCCAGGACGCGGTGGGGCAACTGGACACCGAGCAGGAGGAGAGCACCGCCCGCGAGCTCGTCGACCGCAAGCTCCGCGCCACCCGCGGCCTCGACCGGGACCGGCGGCTGCGCCGCCTCGCGGGAATGCTCGCCCGCAAGGGCTACCCCGAGGGCATGGCCCTCCGCGTCGTCCGCCAGGCGCTGGAGGCCGAGGGGGAGGATGCGGAGGGGCTGGACGAACCGTTCTAGTCGCTGGAGCGTCGGACCGCTGGGCCTCCGAGGCGCCGGGCGGGCCCGCCGGACCGTCGGGGCGCCGAGCCTCTGGGCTACCGGACCGCTGGACCTCCGATGCGCCGGGCTACCGGACCGCCGGGGCTCCGTGCCTCCGGGCCCGGAGGCCCGCCGAGCCTCCGGCCCGCCGAGCCTCCGGACCGTCCGCTCGGGGGCCGCCGTGCCGTCGGCTCGTACGCCCGGCGGGTCGCCGAACCACAGGCCCGTCCGCCCCATGGGTCGTCGTGCCTTCGGGTGCCTCCGGGCGCCTTCAGGCGCCTTCGGCCCGGGGGGCAGGCCTCGGCGCGCGGGAACGGGTCGGAGCCGCGCTCGGCGGCTTCGTGAACGGGCGTCCTTGCTACGGCGTCGTCCCCGGCAGCAGGACCGGGAGGCCCGCCGCCTTCCACGCCTGGAAGCCGCCGATCACGTCCGTCGCCCGGTGCAGCCCCAACTGCCGCAGTGACGCCGCCGCCAGCGAGGACGCGTACCCCTCGTTGCAGAACACCACCACCCGCAGGTCATGGCTGTCCGCCTCCGGGGCGCGGTGGCTGCCCCACGGGTCGAGCCGCCACTCCAGCTCATTGCGCTCCACGACCAGCGCGCCCGGAATCAGTCCGTCCCGCTCGCGCAGCGCCGCGTACCGGGTGTCGACGAGGAGCGCGTCACCTGCCTCGTACGCCTCGTGGGCCACCCGGGGCTCGATCCGGTCCAGTCCCGACCGGACCCGCTCGAGGAACTCGTCGATCCCCACCCGCTCGTCTGTCTGGTGCTCACTCACTGCCAGTCCTCCGGACGCTCGACCTGCTCAAGACGGAGCACCGCGCCCGACCGGCTGAAGCGCCGGATCAACGGGAGCGGCGGGTAGTACGCGTGGACCGACACGGCGTGCCTGTCGGGGGAATCGTTGAGCACCTCGTGCACATGGTGCTGACCGAAGGCGCGCCCCTTGCCCGCCGACAGGTGCCGCTCCCGGTCGACCCCGTCGGCCAGTTCGAGGGTCTTCCAGCCGTCGGACGGCAGCCGTACCGCGAGGGAGTTCTCCCGCAGGGTGCCGCGCGCCGTGGTGAAAGCGCCGTGCGACTCGGCGTGGTCGTGCCAGCCCGTGCCCGTGCCGGGCGGCCAGCCGATCAGCCACGCCTCGCTGCCGCCCGGGCCGTCGAGCCGCACCCAGGTACGGCCCTCCGGATCGAGCGGGAGGGAGTCGATCAGCTCGTCGTCCGCCGCCGTCCGACGGACGAAGTCCAGCAGAGCGGCCGCCGTCGGCGCGGCGGCGGGACGAACGCCGGAGCGTACGGAAGGGGGCACGGCAGAGACGGGGGGCACGGCAGAGACGGGGGGCACGGCAGAGACAGGGGAGACGCGCTGGGCCGGGGAGACTTGCTGGGGCACGGAGAACCGTCCTGGAGTTCGCGGTGAGAAGCGCGCGACAGCCACGCCGACTTCGGTCGGCGGCCAAGGTCACGCGAAGAGAGGGGCGAATTCAGCAGGACGGGCGACACACGCAGCCCGCGAAACGGAGGAGATCCATATGGACCCTCCGCCACAGGCGCACATCGGTGTCGGTCACGCTCCGGAGTACACCATGTGCGCCCGCGAGGGTCAATTGATGTCCGCAGTACGGTCGCTCGGCGTGGACCCCCGGGTGAGCGCCCGTGCCGGGGCCCCGCTCCCCGCCGGCTCCGCCTTCCCGCCCCGCGTCGCGTCCGCCGCCGCGTACAGCTCGTCCGGCCGGACCCCTGGGAACGAGGCGACCAGATGCCCGTCAGGACGTACCAGCAGCACGGTGTGGGCCACCGCGCCCGGGTAGGCCTCCGTCACGAGCAGCTCGGCCTTCACCGGTAGGGCCCGTACCGCCTCCGCGAGCCGGGGCATCACCCCCGCGCTCACCCAGTGCCGCCGGTCCCACACACCCGTACCGGGCGCCACGAGCACCACGAGGAGCCGCCCCTGACCGAGCCGGTCCCGGAGCCGTACCGTCGTACCGTCGGGCGCCGTCACGCGTACGTCCTCCACCGGCGCACCCGCCCCCGTGCTCACCGCGCTCCGTGACGCTCCGGCGTCCTGGGGCGCGAGAGGGGAGTGCGGGTACGCGGGGGGCGCCCCCAGCGGGCCACGCCCCAGGTGACCGTCCGTCAACAACACGTCGTGGCTGCGGGCCCCGCCGGGCAGGTACGTCCGCAGGCCCCCGCCGCCGCGCAGCACCGGAAGCGACTGGTCGGCGGCGCGCAGCCGGGAGGCGACGGCGGCCCGCCGCTCGCTCTGGTAACTGTCGAGCAGCGTTTCCGAGGCGCCGTGGTGCCAGGCGTACGCGAGCTTCCAGGCCAGGTTGTCGGCGTCACGCAGCCCCTCGTCGAGGCCCTGCGTGCCCACCGCGCCCAGCAGATGCGCCGCGTCGCCCGCCAGGAACACCCGGTCCACGCGCCAGCGCCGCGCGAGGCGGTGGTGCAGCGTGTGGACACCGGTGTCGATCAACTCGTACGGCGGAGTCGTCCCGCCGCACCAGCCGGCCAGCGTGTCGCGGATCTTGGTGACGAGCGCGTCGGGGGTGACGAGGTCACCCCGGGCCGGTAGCAGCCAGTCGATCCGCCAGACCCCGTCCGGCAGCGGACGGGCCGTGACCTCCTCGCCGCCGCCGCGCCACGGTGGCTGACGGTGCAGCACGGCCTCGCCGGGCCAGGGGAGTTCGGTGCGCAGCGCGGCGACCGCGTGCCGTTCCACCGCCGTACGCCCGGGGAAGCGGATCGAGAGCAGCTTGCGGACGGTGGAGCGGGCGCCGTCGCAACCGACCAGATGGCTGCCGCGCCACCAGGTCCCACTCGACCGGGAGCCGGACCCGGACCCAGTCCCGGCCCCGGACCCAGTCCCGGCCCCGGACCCAGTCCCGGAGACGGCCCCAGCCCCAACCCCGGCCCCGGACCCAGTCCCGGAGACGGCCCCAGCCCCAACCCCGGACCCGGACCCAGTCCCGGCCCCAGCCCCAACCCCGGAGACGGACCCAGCCCCGGCCCCGGACCCGGCCCCGGACCCAGCTCCAGCCCCAACCCCGGACCCCGCGCCGCGCGTGTGTGCCGTGACCCCGTGCGCGTCCTGTTCGATCGTGTCGAGGCGGACGTCGGTGACGAGCTGGACGAGCTCCTGCCCGGCGATCGCGTCGCGCAGACCGCGCGCGAGGGCGTGCTGCGGAATGTGCAGCGGGGCCGGCGGGCCGCCCTCGTCGTCACTCTCCGTCTCTCCCAGACCGAGGCTGAGCTCGATGTGCCTCATCTGTTGCCTGCGTCGCACGGACCGCCAACCGACCCACCGGACCCCCTCGTCACGCAGGGTGGTGCAACCCAGCCGCTCGACCATCGCGGCCATGTCCGCGCGCAGGACGACCGTGCGGGCGGGGCGTGGATCCTCCTTGCCGGGACCCTCGTCGAGCACGATGCTCGGTACTCCCTGCGAGGCCAGGGCAAGGGAGAGCGCGAGGCCCACGGGCCCCGCGCCGACGATGATCACCGGGTCCACGGCGCGGCTCCTGAAGGCCGTTCGGTCATGCGGGTAGCACAGCGAAGTGTGGCGCGAGCCCGGTGCGTGATCACAGAACGTATGCAACCCATTGCGGGTGCTTGCGTCAAGCGACGGGGGCAGCGGCGCGACGCCACTGCCCCCGGATGATGTCACATACTGTCAGTTCTTCGTGATACCGGTCCCGTCGGGCCCGTCGCCCGCACCGCCGGCCGTGGTGCCGAAGGCCTGCCCGGCGTCGGCGCCGAGCACGACCTCCTGGGCCGCGGCGTCGGGAACGTGGATCCCGGTCTTGGCCCGCCGCCCCCGCTTCTCGATCCAGGTGGCGAGCGCGGAGAGCGCCAGACACAGCGCGATGTAGATGGCGCCGAAGACCACGATGGTGGAGACGTACGGGTACTGGCCGTTGACCTGCGTGTTGGAGGCGATCAGACGGGCCGAGTACAGCAGCTCGGGGTAGAGGATCACGAAGCCGAGCGAGGTGTCCTTCAGGGTGACCACCAGCTGGCTGATGATCGTCGGCAGCATCGCCCGGACGGCCTGCGGCATCAGGACGCTCATCATGACCTGGGTCTTGCTCATGCCCAGGGCGTACGCGGCCTCGCGCTGCCCCTTCGGCACGGAGTTTACGCCGGCCCGGAGCACCTCGGCCTGGACGCAGCCGTTGTAGATCGACAGGCCGATGGCCAGCGCCCACAGCGAGTAGTCGATCAGGAAGGCGAACCACACGGCGAAGATCGTGATCAGTAGCGGGATGGAGCGGAAGACCTCGATGAAGCCGGTGGCCACCACACGGATCGGTGCGTGGTCGGAGAGCCGCGCCACGGCCAGCAGCACACCGAGGACGAGCGAGCCGACGGCCGCGAGGCCGAAGGCCTTGAGGGTGGCGACGAGCGCGTCGGCGATGTTCTGCCGGATGCCCGCGTAGTTGAAGATGTCCCACATCGCGGGGTCGAGGTGGCCCTTGTCGGCCAGCCGGACCACGCTCACGGCGAGGAGCGCGACGATGGCGAGGGTGCCCACGACGGCGTAGATCCGGTTACGGACACGCGCCTTGGGGCCCGGGGTGTCGAAGAGAACGCTGGCACTCATCGGGCGACCTCCATGCGGCGCTCCAGGAGACGGAAGATCCCGCTGATGGTGAAGGTGACGACGAGGTACGCGATGGCCACCCACAGGAAGATGGCGCCGATGGCGTAGCCCTGCTCGCTCATCAGCGTCTGCCAGCCGAAGAGTTCGGTGACGCTGAACGCGCCCGCGATGGCCGAGTTCTTGGTGAGCGCGATGAAGATCGAGCTCAGCGGGGGCAGCACGGTCCGGGTGGCCTGCGGCAGCACGATCATCCGCAGCGTCTGCGAGAAGGTCATGCCGAGCGACCGGGCGGCCTCCGCCTGCCCGATCGGCACGGTGCTGATGCCGGAGCGGACCGCCTCGCAGATGAACGCGGAGGTGTAGAAGCCGAGCGCGAGCGAACCCAGCACGAAGGGGCTCATGCCCGGGAACAGGATCTCCGGGACGACGAAGAACGAGACGAGGAAGAGCAGCGTCAGGGGGGTGTTGCGCAGCAGCGTCACCCAGGCGGTGCCGAAGAAGCGCAGCGGGGGGATGGGCGAGACCCGGAAGCCGGCGATGACGATGCCGAGGACCAGCGCGATGACCGAGCTGACGGCGGTGATCGACACGGTTCCTATGAAGCCGTCGCGGAACTCCGGGAAATGGTCGAGCAGTACGTTCATGAGGTCTCCGCGTCGGCGGTCAGCGGCTTACGGGCAGGGGAGCGGCGTACGGGCTGCGGCGTACGGGCACGGAAGCGGCGGCGTACGGGCAGGGGGAGCGGCGCCCCGTACTCCCGTACGGGGCGCTCGACTTCAGGCGAGGATCAGTAGCGGACGAGCGCCGGCGGCTCGGTGTACTCGGAGCCGGACAGACCCAGAGTCGCCTCGTAGATCTTCTTGTACGTGCCGTCCTTGATGTTGGCCTCGAGGATGTCGCTGATCTTGTCGCGCAGGACCTTGTCGTCCTTGTTCATGCCGACGCCGTAGGGCTCCTCGGTGAACGGCTTGCCCACGACCTTGAGCTTGCCGGCGTTGGCGGCGGCGTAGCCCTTGAGGATCGCGTCGTCGGTGGTGACGGCGTCGACCTGCTTGGTGAGCAGCTGCTGCACGCAGTCGGAGTACTTGCCGAGCTCGACGGTCTGGGCGCCGTACTCGGGCTTCTTGATCTCCTGCAGCGGGGTGGAGCCCGTGATGGAGCAGACCTTCTTGCCCTTGACGGACTGCGGACCGGTGATCGCGGTCTCGTCCTTGCGGACCAGGAGGTCGGCGCCGGCCTTGTAGTACGGACCCGCGAAGCCGACCTGCGCCTTGCGCTTGTCGTTGATCGTGTACGTACCGACGTAGTAGTCGATCTTGCCGGCGGAGATCGTCGACTCACGGGACTTCGAGTCGATGGTCTCCCACTCGATCTTGTCCTCGGTGAAACCGAGGCCCGCCGCGATCATCTTGGCGATCTCGACGTCGAAGCCGGACCGCTCCTTGGTGGACTGGTCCTCGAAGCCCAGGTACGGCTGATCGGCCTTGGAGCCGATGAGCAGCTTCCCGCGCTTCTGCGCCTCCTTGAAGGTGGGCGACTCCAGCTTCACATCGGTGGCGACGATGTACTTGGGGAGCTGCGGGGCGCTCGAATCGCCGGGCTTCACGGCGGGCTTGTCGCCGGCGGAGCCTTCCTTGCCACCGCAGGCGGTCGCGGTGAGGGCGAGCACGGCGACGGCCACGGCCGCGGACTTGCGGAGCTTCATGGTGAACATCCCTTGATTCGTGGGTTGTTGTCGGCAGGGTGAATCATGCGGGCTGACCGTCGTCAGTGGTGCAGGATTTTCGAAAGGAAGTCCTTGGCACGGTCGCTGCGCGGGTTGCTGAAGAACTCGTCCGGCGTCGCCTGTTCGACGATCTTGCCGTCCGCCATGAAGACCACGCGGTTGGCGGCGGAGCGGGCGAAACCCATCTCGTGGGTGACGACCACCATCGTCATTCCGTCGCGCGCCAGCTGCTGCATGACCTCAAGGACCTCGTTGATCATCTCGGGGTCGAGCGCGGAGGTCGGCTCGTCGAAGAGCATGACCTTCGGGTCCATCGCCAACGCCCGCGCGATCGCGACACGTTGCTGCTGACCGCCGGAGAGCTGCGCCGGGTACTTGTCCGCCTGAGTGCCGACACCCACCCGGTCGAGCAGCGCGCGGGCCTTGGTCTCGGCGGCCTTCTTCTCCGTCTTGCGGACCTTGACCTGGCCCAGCGTCACGTTCTCCAGCACGGTCTTGTGCGCGAAGAGATTGAAGGACTGGAAGACCATGCCGACGTCGGCGCGCAGCCGGGCCAGCTCCTTGCCCTCCTGGGGCAGCGGCCGGCCGTCGATCGTGATGGCGCCGGAGTCGATCGTCTCCAGGCGGTTGATGGTGCGACACAGTGTGGACTTGCCGGAACCCGAAGGCCCGATCACGACCACGACCTCGCCACGGGCGATGGTCAGGTCGATGTCCTGGAGCACATGCAGCGCGCCGAAGTGCTTGTTCACGTTGGACAGCACGACCAGGTCGCCCGCCGCCGCTACGGCGTCTTCCGAGCCCTTGGTCACTGACACTCCGCTCATCGGCTTCTTGCTCCGTCCTCCTCGGTTGGGGAGGACACTAGGCACGCCGTACGACGAGCGTCATTACATCTGAGCGGAAATTGAGGATAACGATACGGCCTCAACCGGACACACTGCGTGAAGGGGACTCTCGGTGGCGTACCGGGTCCATAACAGAAACCCCGGGTTGACAGGGGGAGACTTGACTGTGACGGCGACCATCGGCGTTCATGCCCTGGTACACAGAAAGCCATCGCGCGTCACCATCCCATGATCACGAAGCCACCGGAGGGGGGCCATGAGACTCCTGCTCGTCGAGGACGACGACCACGTAGCCGCGGCCCTGTCCGCCGTACTGGCGAAGCACGGCTTCGCGGTCACGCACGCCCGCAACGGCGAGGAGGCGCTCCAGGCGGTGCTGCCCACCGCCCACGGCGAGCGCCCGTCGTTCGGGGTGATCCTGCTCGACCTCGGCCTGCCCGACCAGGACGGCTACCAGGTCTGCGGCCGGATCCGTAAGCTCACCACCACCCCCGTGATCATGGTGACGGCGCGCGCCGACGTACGGTCGCGGATACACGGCCTCAACCTCGGGGCCGACGACTACGTGGTCAAGCCGTACGACACCGGGGAGCTGCTCGCCCGGATCCACGCCGTCAGCAGGCGCACGGCCGCCGGCGACGAGGCCGGCTCGGCCGGTGAGGACACCGCGCTGCGGCTCGGCTCGGTCGTCATCGAGCTGCCCACCCGCCGGGTCAGCGTCGACGGCACGCCCGTCCCGCTCACCCGCAAGGAGTTCGACCTGCTGGCCCTGCTCGCCCAGCGGCCCGGTGTGGTCTTCCGGCGCGAACAGATCATCAGCGAGGTCTGGCGCACCAGTTGGGAAGGGACCGGACGCACCCTCGAAGTGCATGTCGCCTCGCTCCGCTCCAAGCTGGCGATGCCGGCCCTGATCGAGACCGTCCGCGGCGTCGGCTACCGCCTGGTCGCCCCGGCCGCCTAGCCGACCGGGTCCTTCGTGCGCACACGTCTCCTTCCGCTCCTCCTCGTCCTGATGGCCGGGGTGCTCCTCGCTCTCGGCTTCCCGCTCGCCGCCAGCCTCGCCGCGGCCGAGCAGCAGCGCGTGGTCGTCGACCGGCTCGACGACGCGGCCCGCTTCGCCGCGCTCGCCCAGTTCGTCAGCGAGTCCGAGCCGGCCGTGGACGAGCGACGCACCACGCTCCGCGGCGAACTCGCCAGCTACCACGACGTCTACGGCATCCGGACCGGCATCTTCTACCGCGACAACCAGGCCATGGCCGCCGCGCCCGCCGACTGGGTCGTCCCGTACGAGGGTGAGGGGCGCCGCGCGTTCAACGAGGCCCTGCTCGGCCGCCGCAGCCACGACCCGCCCCAGGTGTGGCCGTGGCAGTCGCACGCCCGCCTCGCCATCGCCTCGCCGGTCGTACGCGACGGTGACGTCGTCGCCGTCGTGGTGACCGACTCGCCCACCAGGCAGCTGCGCTCGCACATCCTGAGCGGCTGGCTGATCATCGCCGCCGGGGAGTCCGCGGCGATGCTGCTCGCCGTCGGCGCCGCCTTCCGGCTCACCGGCTGGGTGCTGCGGCCGGTCCGCGTCCTGGACGCGGTCACCCACGACATCGCCACCGGCCGCATGAAGTCCCGGGTTGCCGCGGCCGGGGGCCCACCCGAACTGCGCCGTCTGGCCCGCTCGTTCAACGAGATGGCCGACAACGTCGAGGACGTCCTGGAGCAGCAGCGAGCCTTCGTCGCCGACGCCTCGCACCAGTTGCGCAACCCGCTCTCCGCCCTGCTGCTGCGCATCGAACTGCTCGCCCTGGAGCTCCCCGAGGGGAACGAGGAGATCGCCTCCGTCCGTACGGAGGGCAAGCGGCTCGCGCAGGTCCTCGACGACCTGCTGGACCTCGCGCTCGCCGAGCACGCCGCCGCCGACCTCGGCCTCACCGACATCGGCGCGCTCGTGGCCGAGCGGATCGCCGCATGGCGGCCGCTCGCCGACGAGGAGGGTGTACGGCTCCATGGCGAGCGGCGGGCGGTGACGGCGTGGGCCGACCCGGTGGCGCTCTCCAGCGCGCTCGACGCGGTGATCGACAACGCGCTGAAGTTCACGCCGGAGGGGGAGGAGGTCACGGTCTCCGTGGCCTCGGAGGGCGACCTCTGCACGATCGTCGTGGCGGACCGGGGGCCCGGGCTCACCCAGGAGGAGCTCGACCGGGTCGGCGACCGCTTCTGGCGCAGCAACCGCCACCAGAACATCAAGGGCTCGGGGCTCGGCCTGTCGATCTCCCGGGTCCTCCTCGCGGCGGGAGGCGGCTCGATCGCCTACGCGCCGCACGAGCCGCACGGGCTGCGCGTGACGCTCACGGTGCCGAGGACGGGGCCGCAGGGGCGGTGAGGGCGGTGGCGGTGGCGGGGTGACTGTTGGTGCCCCCCCTGATGTCGGGGTGCCCGGGTGCGCGGGTGCCCGGGTGCCCGGCGGGTGCCTGGGGGTGTCCGCGTGGCCGGGTGCCTGGGTGGCCGGGGGCCCTGATGGCTTGGTGCTCTGCTGCCGTACGGGACTGCCGCCCGGCTCCGTCCGGTGTCGCGGGGCCTACGGCTTCACGGAGCGGTAGTAGCGACGGGCGCCCTCGTGGAGGGAGAGGGGTTCCGTGTAGATGGCGGTACGGAGGTCCACCAGCTGGGCCGGGTGGACCTGGCGGCCGATTCCGTCCCGGCTTCTGATCACCGTACGGGTGAAACCCTCGACCAGCGCCGGATCCGCCGCGTCCGTCGTCACCAGCAGGTTCGTCACGGCCAGCGTCGCCACCTCCTGGCCGTCCTGGGCCCGGGCGTAGGCGTCCGCAGGGATCACGGCGGAGCGGTAGTGGCGCGTCGACTCGCCCACGTCGTGGACCTTGTCCACGAGGGCGGCGTCGAGCGGGACCAGCCTCACGGGAAGACGGTCGGAAAGCTCCTGGACGGCCTGGGTGGGGAGACCGCCCGACCAGAAGAACGCGTCCAGCTGCCCGCGCTCCAGCAGGCCGGGCATGGTGTCGATGCCGGCCGAGACCGGCTCGACGCCGGCGCCGGAGGTGAGGCCGCCGGCCGCCAGGACCCGGTCCGCGATGAGCCGGACGCCGGAGCCCTCCTGCCCGACGCCGACCCGCAGCCCGCGCAGATCGGCCACGGACCGCACGGCCGAATCCTTGCGGACGACGAGCTGGACGTAGTCGTCGTAGAGGCGGGCGCAGCCCCGCAGCCGGTCGTGGCCCGGCTTGCGGTCGCGCTGGTACTGAGCCACGGCGTCGGCCGTCGCCACGGTGAAGTCCGCTTCGCCGGAGGCCAGCCGGGCCAGGTTCTGCTGGGAGCCCTCGCTGTTCTTCAGCTGTACCGACACGTCCGGCAGATCGGTGGCGAGGGCCTGGCGCAGTAGTTCGCCGTAGCGCTGGTAGACCCCCGTGGGTACGCCCGTACTGAAGGTGACCCGCCCGCTCGGCGCCGGTGTACCGAACGGAACCAGCCACCAGACCAGCAGGCCGCACACCACCAGAACCGCCGCCGACACCTGGAAAAGGCGGCGGCGGGCGGAACGGGAGTACGAGGCGAGCATGGCGCGATCCTGCCAGCTCGATCCCCACCCTGACCAGGCCGGGCCGGGGTGCTCTCCTTCACGCGCGCGTGGCCTCGTCCCCGGCCCACGCGCGCGTGGGCTGCAACCACGGTCTCCGACCCGGACCGGCCGGACCGGGTGCCGCTGGTCACAGGCCGGTCGCCTGGGCCCGCAGCCAGCCGAGCAGGGCGGCGATCCGCTCGTCCCGCTCCGGCGGCTGTGGGCTGAGCAGGTGGTAGCCGGTGCCGTCCTGGACCAGGCCGAAGGGGGCGACCAGCTGTCCGCTCAGCAGATCGTCGTGGACCAGCGCGTACGGGCCGATGGCCACGCCGATGCCGGCGACGGCCGCCTGCAGTGCCAGATAGAAGTGCTCGAAGGTCTGCTCCCCGGTGGGATCGACGGTTCGCCGGGTGATCCGCTGCCAGTCCGCCCACGCCCGCGGCCGGGTGCTCGTGTGCAGAATCGTCACACCCCTGACCCCGCTCCCGGCGGTGAGCCGCGCCGCGATGTCCGGGCTGCAGACCGGACCGACGCGTTCCAGGAAGAGCGGTGAGCGGGTCACCTCGGCCGGTACGGGGAAGTCGTCGCGGCGCAGGGCGACGTCGAGCGGGTCGCGGTCGAAGGAGACGGGTCCGCCGCCCGCCGACAGGTGCACGGTGAGGCCGGGGACCTGGACGGCGAGGCCCGGCAGGCGCGGAATGAGCCAGCGCATCAAGAGCGTCGGCTCGCAGGACAGCGCGAGCGGGCCGCCGCGCTCGCGGCGCGAGACCTCGCGGGCCGCCACGTCGATCTGGTCGAGGGCGTCGCGGACGGCGGCCGCGAGACGGCGGGCCTGAGGCGTCGGCCGGAGCGAGCGGGTCCCTCGCTCGAAGAGCGTGACACCGAGGGATTTCTCCAGGTTCTGGATCTGTCGGCTGACGGCGCCGTGGGTCACGTGGAGTTCCTGCGCGGCCCGGGTCATGCTCGCGTGCCGCACGGTCGCCTCGAAGGGGAGCAGGGCGTTGAGCGGAGGAAGGTCGGGCCAGCGCATGTGTGAAATCTACTCACAGGTGGGGTGAGAAGGAATCGCTTGTCCAGCGGCTTTCCGAACGCCAGGGTTGACGTCAGTGGCGGCGAACGCGAGAGGACGAGACATGAGGCGACAACCACCGATCGGCCCCGTGACGGGCGTTGCCGTCCTCGCGGACGACCTGACGAGCGCCGGCGACGGCGCGGCGCCCTTCCGCAGGGCCGGACACCGGGCGACGGTCCTGCTGGCCGAGGCCGTCGAGCCGGGGACGGCGGCCCGTGACGGCGTCGTCGCCGTGGACCTCGGCAGCCGGCTGCTCGACGAGGCGTCGGCCGTGGCCCTGGCCGGGCGGTTCGCGGAGGCGTTCGCCGACTCCGAGCTGCTGATCAAGACCGTCGACTCGACGCTCCGGGGCCATGTGGCGGCCGAGATCCGCGCCGCCCACGCCGGTTCGGGACGGCGGGCCGTCGTCGTCGCGCCCGCGTTCCCCGCCGAGGGCAGGACGACCCTCCGGGGGATTCAGCACGTGCACGGCGTACCGGTGCACGAGACGGACTTCGCGCGCGACCCGGCGCACCCCGTGCGGACCGCCGACCTCGCCCGGCTGCTGCCCGACGCGGACATCCTCGAACCGGATTGTTTCGGGAAGTTGCCCGAACGGATCGACGGGGGAGGCGTGTTCGTCTGCTCGGCGGCGACGGACGCCGAGCTCGGCCTTCTGGTGTCCTCCGTGCCGCGGCCCGGCGACGTGCTCTGGGTCGGCTCCCCGGGCCTCGCCGCCGCGCTGGCCGGGCACCACACCCGCACGCCCGCGGCCTTCCCGCTCGAACCGCCCCGAGCACGGCGGCCCTTGATCGTGGTCGGCAGCGCGCATCCGGCGACGCGACGACAGTTGGACCGGCTGCGGACGCGGGTGGACGTGGGCGCGGCCGAGGCGTTCGACGGCCCGGAGGAAGCGCTCGCGGCCCTGCGCGGCTCCTCCGCACCCGTGCTCGCCGTCCACACCCCGGACACCCGCCGTACGGCAGCCGGCTCGCTGGCCGGCGACCTCGCCGCCGTCGTACGGGAGTTGGTGGCGGACGGCCTGGTCGACGGACTCGTGCTCACCGGCGGAGAGACCGCGGTGGCCGCTCTCGAAGCCCTCGGTGGCTCCGGCCTCGACCTGGCCGACGAGCCCGAACCGGGAGTCGCCCGGGGCGTCCTGCTCAGCCCGCCCCAGCTGCCCGTCCTGATCAAAGCCGGCGGCTTCGGCGACGACGGCACACTCGACCGGCTCTGCCGCCTCCTCATGGAGAGCGGGCCGACGTCATGACGCGACCCATCGCCCTCACCATGGGCGACCCGAACGGCATCGGCCCCGAGATCACGGTCAAGGCGTACGCAGACCCACGGCGCCGTCCCCCGGTCGTCGTCATCGGCGACCCCGCCACCCTCGCCCGGGCCTGCCGGATCACGGGCGTCGACCTGACCGTGCGACCGATCGCCTCCCTGGCGGACGCGGCCCACGCCCCCGGAGTCCTCGACGTCCTCGCCGAGGGAACACTTCCCGAAGACCTGCCCCTCGGCACGGTGGACGCCCGCGCCGGAGCCGCCTCGTTCCATTACGTGCGCCGGGGCATCGAGCTGGCGCTCGGCGGTGAGGTACGCGCCCTCACGACGGCACCGATCAACAAAGAAGCGCTCAGGCGTGCCGGGCTGCCCTACCCGGGCCACACGGAGATCCTCGCCGAGCTCTCGGGCACGAGTGACTACGCCATGATGATGGCCAACGACGAACTGCGGATCGTCCTGGTCACCGTCCATCAGTCGCTCCGCACGGCGATCGACTCCCTCACCACCGCGCGCGAGCTGGAGATCATCCGGCTGACGGACCGCACACTCCGGGCCGGCCGGGCCACGGGGCCCTCCGGGGCCCGCCCCCGTATCGCCGTCGCCGCTCTCAATCCGCACGCCGGGGAGAACGGACTGTTCGGGCGCGAGGACCTGGACATCATCGAACCGGCCGTACGGGCCGCGCGGCGGGACGGCATCGACGTCAGCGGCCCCTGGCCCGCCGACACCGTCTTCATGCGCGCCCGCGCGGGCGAGTTCGACGCCGTCGTGGCGCAGTACCACGACCAGGGGCTCATACCGGTCAAGTACCTGGGTCTGGAGCACGGCGTCAACATCACCATCGGCCTGCCGTTCGTGCGCACCAGCGTCGACCACGGCACGGCCTTCGACCTCGCGGGCCGGGGCACCGCCGACCACACCAGCCTCCTCACCGCCCTGCACCACGCCGACGACCTGTCCACCCAGGTCCCCGCGACGCCCGCAGCCTAGGCCGCAGCACCCGCCACCTGGGCCGCAGCGCCCGCGCCCTAGCCTCAGCCACCTGGGCCCCACCGCCCACGCCCTGGGCCGCAGCGCCCACTCTCTTGGCCCCAGCGCCCGCCACCTGGGCCCCGCGCTCACGCCCCAGGCCCCCGCGCCGGGACCCTAGGCCGCCACGGCCGCCACGGCCGCCTCGCCCACCGCGCAGACTCCCGTGCCTACCCCACCACCCGGAGGACCCCCGTGGACTTCATCTTCATGCTCACCCGTGACGACAGAACCGTCACGGACTGCCTCGACGTCCTCGACACCGTCCGGGGCCTCGGCGTCGCCCACCTCGGCTTCAAGGACGTCGGAGTCGAGCCCGCCACTCTCGCCCGGCTCCATCGGGAGATCAAGGACATGGGCGCCACCAGCTACCTCGAAGTGGTGAGCACCACCCGGGACGAGGCGCTCACCTCCGTCCGGCGCGCGATCGACCTCGGCGTCGACCGGCTCATGGGCGGCACCTGGATCGACGACACCCTGGCCCTCGTCGCAGGAACCTCCGTCGAGTACCTCCCCTTCGTGGGTGAACCACGGGGTCACCCCACCCGTCTCGCCGGCGGACCCGACCGGATAGCCGACGACTGCCGCCGGGCGGAGACCGCGGGCTGCGCGGGCGTCGACCTCCTCGCCTACCGGGCCACCGACGCCGACCCGCTCGACCTCGTCCGCGCCGCCCGGGCGGCCACCAGAGGGCATCTGGTCGTGGCCGGAAGCATCACCACGACCGCCCGGATAGCGGCGGTGGCGGCCGCCGGAGCCGACGCCCTCACCATCGGCTCCGCCGCCTTCGACGGGTCGCTGCGCCCCGACGCGGGCACCCTCGCCGCACAGCTCCGCGCGGCCCTCGAAGCCGTCGGCAGCGCCCCCGCGCCCTCACCCCGGCGGCTCGGGACCGGGCAATCCCCGGCACCGCATACCCTTGTTCCATGACCAGCAGCGACCGGAGCCAGGCAGTGGACGTCCAGCGAACCTACGAAGTGCGCACCTACGGGTGCCAGATGAACGTCCACGACTCCGAGCGGCTCTCCGGTCTGCTGGAAGACGCCGGTTACGTCCGCGCACCCGAGGGCTCCGACGGTGACGCCGACGTCGTCGTCTTCAACACCTGCGCGGTCCGCGAGAACGCCGACAACAAGCTCTACGGCAACCTCGGCCGGCTCGCCCCCAGGAAGACGACGCGCCCGGGCATGCAGATCGCCGTCGGCGGCTGCCTCGCCCAGAAGGACCGCGACACCATCGTCAAGAAGGCCCCCTGGGTCGACGTGGTCTTCGGCACGCACAACATCGGCAAGCTGCCGGTCCTCCTGGAGCGCGCCCGCGTCCAGGAAGAGGCTCAGATCGAGATCGCGGAGTCGCTGGAGGCCTTCCCCTCCACGCTGCCGACCCGCCGCGAGTCCGCGTACGCCGCCTGGGTCTCGATCTCCGTCGGCTGCAACAACACCTGCACCTTCTGCATCGTCCCCGCCCTGCGCGGCAAGGAGGAGGACCGCCGGCCCGGCGACATCCTCGCCGAGATCGAGGCCCTGGTGGCCGAGGGCGTCTCGGAGATCACCCTCCTCGGCCAGAACGTCAACGCGTACGGCTCCGACCTGGGCGACCGCGAGGCCTTCTCCAAGCTGCTGCGCGCCTGCGGTGAGATCGAGGGCCTGGAGCGGGTCCGCTTCACCTCGCCGCATCCCCGCGACTTCACGGACGACGTCATCGCCGCGATGGCCGAGACCCCGAACGTGATGCCGCAGCTGCACATGCCGCTGCAGTCCGGCTCGGACACGGTCCTCAGGGCCATGCGCCGCTCCTACCGGCAGGAGCGTTTCCTCGGCATCATCGAGAAGGTGCGCGCGGCCATCCCGCACGCCGCCATCTCCACCGACATCATCGTGGGCTTCCCCGGCGAGACCGAGGAGGACTTCGAGCAGACCATGCACACGGTGCGCGAGGCCCGCTTCGCCAACGCCTTCACCTTCCAGTACTCCAAGCGGCCCGGGACCCCCGCGGCCGAGATGGACGGGCAGATCCCCAAGGAGGTCGTGCAGGCGCGCTACGAGCGTCTCGTCGCCCTCCAGGAGGAGATTTCCTGGGAGGAGAACAAGAAGCAGGTCGGCCGGACGCTGGAGGTCATGGTCGCCGAGGGCGAGGGCCGCAAGGACGGTTCCACCCACCGCCTCTCCGGCCGCGCCCCCGACAACCGGCTCGTCCACTTCACCAAGCCGGACCAGGAGGTCCGCCCGGGCGACGTGGTGACCGTCGAGATCACCTACGCCGCCCCGCACCACCTGCTCGCCGAGGGCCCGACGACGGCGGTACGCCGCACACGCGCCGGCGACGCCTGGGAGAAGCGCACCGCCGCGGCCGCCGAGAAGCCGGCCGGGGTCCTGCTCGGACTGCCCAAGATCGGCGTCCCGGAGCCGCTGCCCGCGGCCTCGGCCCCGGCCTGCGGCAGCCACTGACACACGACGAACGTGGGGGGTTGGGGTGGGGAAGTGGATCGTCGTCGCCCAGCGCGGTGGCAGCGGTGACACGTACGTCTCCGAAGTGATCCGGAGAGTCAGCGGCACACGGGAGGACGCGCAGGAGGCGATGCGCGCCGCCTCCCTCACGTACGGCGAGCCGTGGCGCGAGAAGGCACGTCAGGTGTACCGGTTCCCCAGCGGCGACAGCTGCGTGGTGATCGTCAGAGGCATGGTGTCCGAGAGACAGACGGTCCTGAGCATCGCCGAACTGGTCCACGACTCGGCCGACGTGGACGAGACGGCGGCGGCCGAGCCGCAGGACGCCGTGCCGCCCGTGGAGGGGAGATCGCCGCAGTAGGCTGCGGATCATGCTTGTCGCCGCAGCCGTCTGTCCCTGTCCGCCCCTGCTCGTGCCCGACGTGGCGGCGGGCGCCGCCGGTGAACTCGATCAAGCCCGGACGGCCTGCGTCGACGCCGTCGGGCTCCTCGCCGCGTCCCGGCCCGACCGGCTCTACGTCGTCGGCCCCGCCGACGAGGGAGAGCGCGGTACGTTCCCCGGCGGTTCGACCGGCGGCTTCGCGGGGTTCGGCGTCGATCTCTCCGTACGGCTCGGTGCAGGGCCGGCAGGGGAGCGACCGCTGCCCGCCTCTCTCGCCGTCGCCGCCTGGCTGCTCCAGCGCGCCGACTGGGCCGACGCGCCCGTGGAAGGCCTCGGGGTCGGCCGGCCGCTGGACGCCGTTCGCTGCGTCTCCACGGGCCGTGAGCTGGCCGCCACGGCCGACCGCGTGGCGCTCCTCGTGATGGGTGACGGCAGCGCCTGCCGCACGCTCAAGGCCCCCGGCTACCTGGACGAGCGGGCCGCCGCCTTCGACGCGGAGGCCGCACGCGCGCTCGGCGCGGCGGACCTGGACGCCCTGCTCGCGCTCGACGAGAACCTCGCGTACGAGCTGAAGGCGGCGGGCTGGGCCCCGTGGCAGGTCCTCGCGGGCGCGGCCCAGGGCGCGGGCCTCGACGGCAGGCTGCTCTACGAGGACGCCCCGTACGGCGTCGGCTACTTCGTGGCGGCCTGGTCGTAACAGCACCACGGTACGGGCGTACCGGCACCGCGCCGCCCCACGAACGACCGACGGCGGACGGCCGCGGAGCGCGATGCCCCGCGGCCGTCCGCCGTGCGGGAGGAACCCTCGGGCGCGCCGAACGTCAGATTGCCGGTGGCGGCGTCGGCCCACCCTCGCCGGGGGCCTTCGTGCCGGCGTCGTCCCTGTCGGCGACCCGGTCGAGGGCGTTCGCGGCCCTGCCGATGCCCGATCGATCCTGGCGCTGTACGTGCCCCTGATGGCCTTGAGTGAGTCCAGCGGTCCCATGGGCCACCGTCCTCCGGTGGAGCCGCGTGGCCTGTCCTGTCGCCAGGGCCCCGTTACTTGCGGGCGCTCTCGCCGGCCTCGTTGTCCGCGGCCTCGTCCGCCGACTGCTGCTTCGGGATCTCCACGACCTCGACCGCCTCCGCCACGGGGGCCTCCTCGTCCGCCTCAGCCCCCTCGGCCGGCTCCGGCGACGAGCCGCTCGCGGGGCGGTCCGCGGTCTCGGTCTCGGTGGCCTCTCCGCTCGGCGTGCCGGCCTCCGTCTCCTCCGACGCGTCCGTCACGGCGACAGCCTGGGCCTCCTCCGTCGACGCCTCGGCAGCTTCCTTGCCCTTCCGCCGAAACATTGCAAAAACGCCCATTTCAACTCCATAGCGTACTCGTGTGGGAAAAGCCCCGCGGCGCCCGGAGCGCCCTGTTGCGCCACCCGGCGCGGCCGGTACGGAAACCGGCGGTCGGAACCTCGCAACTGGCAACGAACCCGGTGGCGGACCGTCACGTCGCTCATTCGGGGACCTGCTGGGAGGTTTGCGAGACTGTGACGGTGAGAAGTGCAGCTCCCGCCCCGCGGGTCATCGCCGTCGTCGGTCCCACAGCGGCCGGAAAGTCCGATCTGGGCGTGTTCCTCGCCCAGCAACTGGGCGGCGAGGTCGTCAACGCAGACTCGATGCAGCTCTACCGAGGGATGGACATCGGTACCGCCAAGCTGACGCTCGATGAGCGCGGCGGCATCCCGCACCACCTCCTCGACATCTGGGACGTGACGGAGGCCGCCAGCGTCGCCGAGTACCAGCGCCTCGCCCGCGCCGAGATCGACCGGCTGCTGGCCGAGGGGCGCACCCCGGTCCTGGTCGGCGGCTCCGGCCTCTACGTACGGGGCGCCATCGACTCCCTCGAGTTCCCGGGCACGGACCCGGAGGTACGGGCCCGTCTGGAGGCCGAGCTGGAGGAGCGCGGCTCCGGAGTGCTGCACGCCCGCCTCGCGGCGGCGGACCCGGCCGCCGGGCGCGCGATCCTGCCCAGCAACGGCCGGCGCATCGTCCGCGCCCTGGAGGTGATCGAGATCACCGGCAAGCCGTTCACCGCCAACCTGCCCGGGCCGGACCCGGTCTACGACACCGTGCAGATCGGCGTCGACGTGGCGCGCCCCGAGCTCGACGAACGGATCACCGCGCGCGTGGACCGGATGTGGGAGGCCGGACTCGTCGACGAGGTGCGCACCCTGGAGGCGCGGGGACTGCGGGAGGGGCGCACGGCCGCCCGCGCGCTCGGCTACCAGCAGGTGCTCACGGCGCTCGCGGGGGAGTGCACCGAGGACGACGCGCGGGCCGAGACCGTACGCGCCACCAAGCGCTTCGCGCGCCGTCAGGACTCGTGGTTCCGGCGCGACCCACGGGTCCACTGGATGAGCGGTGCGGCGGAGGACCGCGGGGAACTCCCGCGACAGGCGCTGACGTTGGTCGAACGAGCGGTCACAGCCTGATCACGTGATGGCATCGGGACGCCACGGCCGTCATTCCGGGGGTCTGTGGCGTGCCATCATCGAGCATCGATCGACCAAGTGGAGTCCGAGTGGGAGGGCGCGTGGCGATGGAGGCCGGCCCTCGTGACACAGAGCAGCAGGACGCGGTCCCGGGCGAAGCCCCGGGGGACGCGCCAGGCTTGAGCCCGGACGGACCCGACGACGCCGAAGGCTCGTCCGTCGAGGTCGACGCCGACGAGGTGGAGGTCGAGCTGCGGCCGCAGCGCAGGCTGCGGATCTGGCAGCTCGCGCCCATCGTGGGCCTCGCCGCCGTCGGGTCGCTGATGTTCGCCTTCCCCCTCGCTTTCGGCTCCGGCGACGGTGGTGCCGTCGTCGCCATGCTCGGCCTGCTGATCAGCTCCTGCGCCGCAGGCTGGGGCATGATGGCGGCCCGCAGGGTCGGCTCCGCCTGGCCGGGCCTCCCGGCCCGCGGCTCCGGCGAGCGGCCGGACTGGCGCGTGATAGCCCTGTACGTGTTCTTCAGCGCGCTGCTGGTCGCCCTGGCGGTCTGGCGTGTGGCCCGCCTGCGCTGAGCTTTACCGGCCCGCGCTGAGCTTTACCGGCCCGCGCTGACCGTCTGCCCGCCTGCGCTGACCCCTGCCCGCCTGGGCTGACCGTCTGCCCGCCTGCGCTGATCCCCTGTCCGCCTGGGCTGAGCCCTGCCGGTCCGCGCTGCCCCCCTGTCCGTCCGGGCTGAGTCCCGCCGACCTGCGTGGCCGCCCGGGGGCTGGATCGCCCCGCCCGAGGGGTGGGCCTTCGAGCGGCTGTCGGACCCGGCCCGTACAGTTGATCCGTGACCACCACGCAGACCTCGCCACTCGCATTCCTCAAGGGCCACGGGACCGAGAACGACTTCGTGATCGTCCCCGACCCCGACAACGCCGTCGAGCTGCCCGCGGCCGTCGTCGCGCGCCTGTGCGACCGCCGGGCCGGTATCGGTGGCGACGGCGTGCTGCACGTGGTGCGCAGCGAGGCCCACCCCGAGGCCCGCGCGATGGCCGGCGAGGCCGAGTGGTTCATGGACTACCGCAACGCCGACGGCTCGGTCGCCGAGATGTGCGGCAACGGCGTCCGCGTCTTCGCCCGCTATCTGGAGCACGCCGGGCACATCACGGCCGGCCAGGTCGCCGTCGCCACCCGAGGCGGCGTCAAGCGGGTCCACCTGGACAAGGACGGCTCCGTCACCGTCTCCATGGGCCGCGCCCGGCTCCCCGAGGACGGTGTCACGGTCAGCGTCGACGGCCGCAGCTGGCCCGCCCGCAACGTGAACATGGGCAACCCGCACGCGGTCGCCTTCGTCGAGTCCCTCGACCACGCGGGCACGCTGTTCACCGAGCCCCCGTACGCTCCCTCCGAGGTCTTCCCGGACGGCGTGAACATCGAGTTCGTCGCCGACCGCGGCCCCCGGCACGTGGCCATGCGCGTGCACGAGCGCGGCGCCTCCGAGACCCGCTCCTGCGGTACGGGCGCGTGCGCCGTCGCCGTCGCCACCGCCCGCCGGGACGGCGTCGACCCCGCCGAGAGCGGGACGCCCGTCACGTACACCGTGGACGTCCTCGGCGGCACGCTGACGATCACCGAGCACCCCGACGGAGAGCTCGACATGACCGGCCCGGCCGTCATCGTCGCGGAGGGCACGATCGACCCGTCCTGGCTCGCGGACGCCTGAGCCCGCCTGCCGAGCGGCCTGCTGCCGGACCGCCTTCTGCCCGACCGCCTGCTGCCCCGACGGCCTGCCGCCCGGCCCCGTGTCGACGACCCGTGTCGACGACCCGCGTCGACGACCCGCGTCGACCACCCGCGTCGACCACCCGCGTCGACCACCCGCGTCGACAAGGCCGGACGAACGCAGTGGTGAGCACCGAAAGCGCGTGACGGACACAATCGAAACTGTCAACGACTGACCGTTCGCTCGAATGGGTGATCCGCTTCACGCTGGGCGAGAGCGGGACTGCGCCGCGTGGTGGGGTCGGTAGCATCAAGCACCGGCCCCGCGGGCACGCCTTGCCCGTCCACCGCCGGTCGACGCCGCCGGAGGTGCCCCATGAGTGCAGAGGCCACCAACCCCCTGAGCGCAGCGGAGGCCACCGGCCCCGACGCTCCCAGCCGCAGGCGCGCCCGTCCGAGGATCGACCTCCGCAGGCTGGGCCGTGCCGCACTGCTCGGTCCCACCACCAGAGGCAGGCTGCCGGACGCCATCGGGCACGTCGCGGAGGCCCACCGCGCGCACCACCCCGACGCCGACCTGGCCGTGCTGCGCCGCGCGTACGTGCTGGCCGAGTCCTCGCACCGGGGGCAGTTCCGCAAGAGCGGTGAGCCGTACATCACCCACCCCCTCGCGGTCACCCTCATCCTCGCCGAACTCGGCGCCGAGACCACGACGTTGACCGCCGCCCTCCTCCACGACACCGTCGAGGACACCGAGGTGACGCTCGATCAGGTACGGCGGGAGTTCGGCGCGGAGGTCGCCTACCTGGTCGACGGCGTGACCAAGCTGGAGAAGGTCGACTACGGCGCCGCCGCCGAACCCGAGACCTTCCGCAAGATGCTCGTCGCCACCGGCGACGACGTGCGCGTCATGTCGATCAAACTCGCCGACCGGCTCCACAACATGCGCACCCTCGGCGTGATGCGGCTGGAGAAACAGGTCCGGATCGCCAAGGTCACCCGGGACGTCCTGATCCCGCTGGCCGAACGGCTCGGCGTCCAGGCCCTCAAGACCGAGCTGGAAGACCTCGTCTTCGCGATCCTCCACCCCGAGGAGTACGAGCGGACCCGCGCCCTCATCGCCGACAACACCGGCGCGGGCGACGCGCTGGCCGCCATCGCCGAGAGCGTCTCCGCCGTCCTGCGCGAGGCCGGTATCGCCGCCGAGGTCCTCGTCCGGCCGCGGCACTTCGTCTCCGTCCACCGCGTCCACCTCAAACGCGGCGACCTGCGCGGCAGCGACTTCGGACGGCTCCTCGTCCTGGTCGCCGAGGACGCCGACTGTTACGCCGTCCTGGGTGAACTCCACACCTGTTTCACCCCGGTGATCTCCGAGTTCAAGGACTTCATCGCGGCGCCCAAGTTCAATCTGTACCAGTCGCTGCACACCGCCGTCGCCGCCCCCGACGGCGCCGTCGCCGAAGTCCTCATCCGTACGCACCAGATGCACAAGGTCGCCGAGGCTGGCGTCGTCGCGCTGGGCAATCCCTACACGCCGCCTGCGAGCGGCGACGGCGTCGACACCCTCGAGGAGGGCGAGCGCGCCGACCCCACCCGGCCCGGCTGGCTCTCCCGGCTCCTCGACTGGCAGCAGTCGACCCCCGACCCCGACACCTTCTGGACCTCGCTGCGCGCCGACCTCGCCGAGGACCAGGAGATCACCGTCTTCCGCGCCGACGGCGGGGCCCCCGGCCAGCTCAGCCTGCCCGCCGGGGCGAGCTGCGTGGACGCCGCCTACGCCCAGCACGGCGCCGCGGCCCACAGATGTCTCGGCGCCCGCGTCAACGGCCGTCTGGCGACGCTCAGTACGGTCCTGAACGACGGCGACACCGTCCAACTGCTCCTCGCCCAGGACACCACCTCCGGCCCGTCCCCCGAGTGGCTGGAGCACGCCCGTACGCCCGCCGCGCGGATCGCGATCACCGCCTGGCTCGAGGCGCACCCGGAGACCGCGGGGGCGCCGGAGGCCGACCCCAGGCCCCCCGTCTCCGTCCTGGCCGACCGGCGCTCGGGAACCAAGCTCCACGCCGACCTGCCCGGCGCCCGCGCCACGGCCGTACGCCCGGCCGGCTGCTGCACACCCGTACCCCCCGACGAGATCACCGGCTTCCAGGTGCGGGGCGGCGCCGTCACCGTCCACCGCAGCGGTTGCGCGTCCGTCGAGACGATGCGGAGCCTCGGGCGTGCGCCTGTCACGGTCCACTGGGGCGAGACCGCCGAGTGCCGCGTCACGCTCGTCGCCGAGGCCTTCGGCAGGCCCCGCCTCCTCGCCGACCTCACCGAGGCCATCGCCGCCGCCGGCGTCGCCGTCGTCTCGGCGACCGTCGAGCCCCCGAACGAGCAGCGGGTCCGTCACACGTACACCCTGCAACTCCCGGACGCGACCGGACTGCCCGCCCTCATGCGCGCCATGCGCGACGTGGCCGGGGTGTACGACGTCGGCCGCGCCCAGCACCCCGCCACCCCGGAAGGCTGACGCCCCAGCCCCCCCGCAAGCCCCGCGCGCCCGCCCGCCCCGTACACCTCGTCCGGCGTCGCGGACGTTCCGCCCGTCCGACCCGCTCTCCCTGCCCGCCGTCAGACGCACGCCCGCCCCGCCGCCCTGCCCGCCGTCAGACGCCCGCCCCGCCCACCCGCCTACGGGACCGAGCCGCGTCAGCACCTGCGTGACCCCTTCGGGTGGCCGGTGCGCGCGCCGCTCGGGGGAGTGACCGCGGCACTGGTAGCCGTAGCGCATGCCGCTCACACCACCCCGGAACCCCTCCCCACGCGCGCGGTGGCTGCGCTCCGCCGTCCTGGTCGCCGCGTCGGCCGGTCTCGTCGCCGCAGCCCTTCCCGCGCCCGCGCCGCTGGGCATCGGAGACCCCCTCTTCCCGCACCTCGGCAACCCCGGCTACGACGTCGTCTCGTACGACATCGACCTCACCTACCCGGGCCGCAACACCGAACCGCTCGCCGCCGTGACCCGCATCGAGGCGCTGGTCACCGCGGACCTGGAGCGGATCAACCTGGACTTCACGCACGGGACGGTCTCCTCCGTCACCGTCGACGGAGAGCCGGCGGCCTTCGAGACCAGCGGCGAGGACCTGGTGATCACGCCCGCCGGGGCGACCGAGCGCGGCGACGCGCTGTCCATCGCGGTCACCCACACCAGCGACCCCCGCGGCCCCGCCGACGCGGGCGGCTGGGTCCGCACCGGCGACGGTCTCGCCCTGGCCAACCAGGCCGACGCCGCCCACCGGGTCTTCCCCTCCAACGACCACCCCGCCGACAAGGCGTACTTCACCTTCCGGATCACCGCGCCCAGCTCGCTGACGGCCGTGGCCAACGGCCTCCCCGCGGGCCGCACCACCGAAGGCTCCACCACCACCTGGACCTACCGCACGACCCACCCCATGGCCACCGAGCTGGCCCAGGTCTCCATCGGCCGTACCACCGTCGTCCACCGGACCGGGCCGCACGACCTGCCGCTGCGGGACGTGGTCCGCACCGCCGACCGTGACCTCCTGGAGCCCTGGCTCAAGCGCACCCCTGCCCACGTGGAGTGGATGGAGCGCCAGGTCGGCCCGTACCCCTTCGAGACCTACGGGCTGCTGATCGCCGACGTCGAAACCGGCTTCGAGCTGGAGACGCAGACCCTCTCTCTCTTCGAGAGAAGACTGTTCACCGAGCCCGGCTTCCCCGAGTGGTACGTCGACTCGGTCATGGTCCACGAGCTCGCGCACCACTGGTTCGGCAACAGCGTCTCTCCCCGTACCTGGTCCGACCTGTGGCTCAACGAGGGACACGCGAGCTGGTACGAGGCCCTGTACGCGGAGGAGACCGCCGGGCAGTCCCTGGAGCGCCGGATGAAGGCCGCGTACGCCGCCTCCGACGCCTGGCGCGCGGACGGCGGGCCGCCCGCCGCTCCCGAGCCGCCCACGCCCGGCCAGAAGATCAGCCTCTTCCGGCCCGTCGTCTACGACGGCAGCGCCCTGGTCCTCTACGCGCTGCGGAAGGAGATCGGCAAGGAGGCCTTCCAGCAGCTGCAGCGCCGGTGGGTGAGCGAGCACCGGGACGGCACGGCCTCCACCGCCGACTTCACCGCCCTCGCCGCCGAGATCGCGGGCCGTGACCTCACGTCCTTCTTCGCCGGCTGGCTCCACGCCGCGAAGACCCCGCCGATGCCCGGGCACCCGGACTGGCGCTCCCGGCCCGCGGGCCCGCCGCGGGGGGCCGTGAAGGGCGCGGTGAAACCGGGATGACGCGCCCGGGTCGCCCGTGTCACCATCGTCAGGTCGACGACACGGCCGGCCCGGGAATCTTTCCCCGCGGTCACGCGTTGTGATCGACGTAACGACTTTCCATCGACGTAAGGATCAAATGACCTCCTCTTCATCCCCTTCCCAGGACGAGCAGAGCTTCGCGGATTCGCGCCGCACCGAGAGCCTTCGGGCCGATGCCCTGATGGAAGAGGACGTCGCCTGGAGCCACGAGATCGACGGAGAGCGGGACGGCGATCAGTTCGACCGCTCCGAGCGCGCGGCTTTGCGGCGCGTGGCGGGCCTCTCCACCGAACTCGAGGACGTCACCGAGGTCGAGTACCGGCAGCTGCGCCTGGAGCGCGTCGTGCTGGTCGGCGTATGGACCTCGGGGACCGTTCAGGACGCGGAGAACTCCCTCGCGGAGCTCGCGGCCCTCGCCGAGACGGCGGGAGCCCTGGTGCTCGACGGCGTGATCCAGCGCCGTGACAAGCCGGACCCGGCCACGTTCATCGGCTCGGGCAAGGCACGCGAGCTGCGGGACATCGTGCTCGAGACCGGTGCCGACACCGTCGTCTGCGACGGCGAGCTCAGCCCCGGCCAGCTCATCGCCCTCGAAGACGTCGTCAAGGTCAAGGTGGTCGACCGGACCGCCCTGATCCTCGACATCTTCGCCCAGCACGCCAAGTCCAGAGAGGGCAAGGCGCAGGTCGCACTCGCGCAGATGCAGTACATGCTGCCGCGGCTGCGAGGCTGGGGTCAGTCGCTCTCCCGTCAGATGGGTGGCGGCGGCGGTGGCGGCATGGCCACCCGTGGTCCCGGTGAGACCAAGATCGAGACCGACCGGCGTCGGATCCGCGAGAAGATGGCGAAGATGCGCCGGGAGATCGCGGAGATGAAGACCGGCCGCGACATCAAGCGGCAGGAGCGGCGCCGTCACAAGGTGCCGTCGGTCGCCATCGCCGGATACACCAACGCCGGCAAGTCCTCCCTGCTCAACCGGCTGACCGGCGCGGGCGTGCTGGTGGAGAACGCACTGTTCGCCACCCTCGACCCGACCGTCCGCCGGGCCGAGACGCCGGGCGGCCGGGTGTACACCCTGGCCGACACCGTCGGGTTCGTACGGCACCTGCCGCACCACCTGGTCGAGGCGTTCCGCTCCACCATGGAGGAGGTCGGCGACTCCGACCTCATCCTGCACGTGGTGGACGGCTCGCACCCGGCACCGGAGGAGCAGCTGGCCGCCGTGCGCGAGGTGTTCCGCGACGTCGGCGCGGTGAACGTGCCGGAGGTCGTGGTCGTCAACAAGGCGGACGCGGCCGACCCGCTCGTCCTCCAGCGACTGATGCGCGCCGAGCGGCACGCCATCGCGGTCTCCGCCCGCACGGGCGAGGGCATCGCGGAGCTGCTCGCGCTCATCGACGCCGAGCTGCCGCGCCCGAAGGTCGAGATCGAGGCCCTCGTGCCGTACACGGAAGGCGGTCTCGTCTCCCGGGTGCACGCCGAGGGTGAGCTGCTCTCCGAGGAGCACACGCCGGAGGGCACGCTGCTCAAGGCACTCGTGCACGAAGAGCTCGCGGCGTTCCTCACGCCGTTCGTCCCGGCCGCGCACTGACCGGACCGTACGATCCGCCGGCCGCCCCACGGGGCGGCCGGCGACCGGCGAACAGCGGAAGGCCCCGCCCCTTCATCGGGGGCGGGGCCTTCCGCGTTGTCCGCGTCTCACATCCGGTCGGTGATCAGCGAGTCCGTACGGTGATCAGGAGGTCCGCACAGTCATCACCGGGCGCACGGTCATCACCGGGCGAACTTCTTGCTCACCATCTCGTGCGCGTCCTTCGCGCCCTTGCCCAGCTGCGGTCCCGCCAGCCAGCCGTTCCCGCCGGCCGGGCCGATCGAGGTGTTCGACACCAGCGCCGGCTTGCCGTTCGGCATGGTCCGGATCCAGCCGCCGCCCGAGGAGCCACCGGTCATGGTGCAGCCGATGCGGTACATGGTGGGCGTCGCGGGCGCTGTGGTCAGCCGGGTCGGCCGGTCGACGCACTTGTGCATGATCAGACCGTTGTACGGCGCCGCCGCCGGGTAGCCCCAGGCGCCCATGTAGCCCGCCCGGGAGTGGGCCGGGGCCGAGAAGTCGATCGGCAGCGCGACGCCGACGGTCTCCTCCAGGGACTTCTTGCCCTGCTGCGGCTTCACGTGCAGCACGGCGTAGTCGTACGGCCAGGCCGCGTTCGTACCGCCGCGGTTGATCCAGTCGCCCGAGGTCACGGCCCAGTCCGCCCAGTACTGACCGTACGGCGCGACCTCGTGCGGCTTCGCGTTGCGCAGCGCCGACGGCGACTTGCCGAGGTCGTTGTAGGCCGGCACGAAGGTGATGTTGCGGTACCAGCCGCCCCGCTGACCGGCGTGGACGCAGTGGCCGGCGGTCCACACCATGTTGGACTTCCCGGGACGGCGCGGGTCCTTCACGACCGTGCCGGAGCAGACCATGCTGCCCTGGGGCGAGTCGAAGAAGATCTTGCCGACCGGCGCCGCGTTGCGGTGGTACGGGGTCTTCTCCCGCTGCGCCTGGACGGGACGCGGCACGGGGTCGCTGCCCCCGGAGCCCGCCGCGGTCGTCATCGTCTGGTCCGGGCTCTTCGCGGTCTGCATGCGCTCGGCGTCCCAGAGGCCGTCGATCACGGGGTTGACGAAGTCCTCGGCCTCACGGAGCCAGGTGTCCTTGTCCCAGTTCCTCCACTCGCCCTCCTTCCACTTGTCCACGTCGACGCCGCGCTTCTTCAGCTTGTCGGCGAGGTCCTGGGGAAGGGCGGTGTCCGCGCCGCCGCCCGTGGCGGAAGCGCCGGCGCTGGGCGCCGCGGCGGGCTTGTCGGCCGCCGGAGTCTCGGTCGGACCGCAGGCCGTGGCCGTCAGCGCGAGCGCCGAGACCAGGCCGACGGTGGCCGACAGCAGTCGTATGGAACGCATGGTGTGGGGATCCCCCTGATGAAGTGCGGTGCGGTGGCGCGCGGTGAGCGGTCCGCGCGCCACACGCGGTGATGTCGTGGGAAGGGGCGGGACCTCGCAGGGTCCCGCCCCGGGCAGTCGCGGCCCAGGTCGTGTCCGGAAGGCCGGCCCGCGCGCCGTCGGGCGGGCGGCCGTCCTCACCGGACACTCCCTAGCGGCCGGCGAACTTCTTGCTGACCTCGTCGTAGACGCCCTTCGCCTCGGTTCCCAGCCGCGGACCGGCCAGCCAGCCGGCCGTCACCGGGCCGATCGAGGTGTTGGACACCAGCGCCGGCCGGCCGTCCCGGCCCTCGGCGACCCAGCCGCCACCGGACGAACCACCGGTCATGGTGCAGCCGATGCGGTACATCGTCGGCTGCTCCGCCTTGACCGAGAGACGGCCCGGCTTGTCCTGGCACTGGTACATCTTCTGGCCGTCGAACGGCGGACCCGCCGGGTAGCCGATCGCCGTCATGTCCGCGATCTTCGCCGCCGTCGGAGCGTTGAACTCGACGGGCAGCGCCGAACCGACCGTCTCCTCCAGCGACTTGCTCGTGCCACCCTTCTCGGGGGTCACATGGATGACGGCGAAGTCGTACGGCGCGCCCTGGCCGCCGGTCGCGGCACCCTCCGAGATCCACTGCTCGGAGGTCTGCGCCCAGTCGCCCCACCACACGCCGTACGGCGCGACCTGCTCACGTGTCGCGTTCTGCAACTGCGCGGTCGGCAGGGACTTGTCGTTGTACGAGGGGACGAAGGCGATGTTGCGGTACCAGCCGCCCTTCTTGCCCGCGTGCACGCAATGGCCCGCCGTCCAGACCATGTTGGACTTGCCGGGGTTGGCCGGGTCCTGCACGACGGTGGCCGAGCAGACCATCGATCCCTCGGGCCCGTCGAAGAACACCTTGCCCGCCTCGGGGGCGTTGGAGTGGTACGGCGCCGGCACACCCTTCGCGCGGACCGGCACGGGCGTCGGGTCGGTGACCCCCTTGTCGCCCTGGAGGTCCTCCTCCTCGACCGGCTTGTCGGGTCGCTGGGCGTCGCGCATCCGATCCGGGTCCCAGAGGTCCTCGATGATCGGGTTGACGTAGTCCTTGGCCTCACGCAGCCACTTGTCGCGGTCCCAGTTCTTCCACTCGCCGTCCCTCCACTTGTCCAGGTCGATCCCGTGCTCCTTGAGCCGGTCCTTCAGATCGTCCGGAATCGTGATCTTGTCGGCGGTGGACGGACTCGTGGGCGCGGCGGGCTTGTCGCCCGCGTTCTCCTCGCTCGGACCGCAGGCCGTCGCCGTCAGCGTCAAGGCCGCGACGGCTGCGGCCGCGGCCAGCAGCGGACGAATCGATCGCATCTCGTGATCCCCCTGGGACTACGTCAACTTGTGCATGAGTGAACTGTGGTGGCGCCGTCGCCGACGCCGAAAGTGCGGCCCCCACTATGCCGGTGCCGGAGGGGACGGTACGCGACAGGTCCACGGTTCCGGCTTGGGCAGGACGTTGCCGGGTCGTGATCCCCGTCGCATCAAGGTTCTTGGGATTCTCCCGTGATCCTTGGCAGTTCCCGTCGTTGGTACGTACGGGGGACGCAGAGGGAGCGTTCAGTCATGCCGTTCGCGGCGGGCAGCAACGTACCGATGTGCAACGCAACTGTTACAGCGGGAGGACACCGAGCCGTGGCCGTGACCGAACCAGCTCCGGCCGTACCGTCGGCCGCGCCGACCCCTCACGCGGAGCGCCGGGCCGCCGAGGGAGCCGCCCTCGAAGGCATCCTGCGGCGCCAGTCGCTGCGCGAATCCGCCGCGCGCACCTACGCGCGCTCGCTGCCGATCGTCCCCGTCCGGGCCAGAGGCCTGACCATCGAGGGCGCGGACGGGCGGCGTTATCTGGACTGCCTCTCCGGCGCCGGGACCCTGGCGCTCGGACACAACCACCCGGTGGTCCTCGAAGCCATCAAGAAGGTCCTCGACTCCGGAGCCCCCCTCCATGTCCTCGACCTCGCGACCCCGGTCAAGGACGCCTTCACCACCGAGCTGTTCGCGACGCTGCCCGCCGGACTCGCCGAGAACGCGCGCATCCAGTTCTGCGGGCCCGCCGGGACGGACGCCGTCGAGGCCGCGCTGAAACTCGTCCGCACGGCCACCGGCCGCAACGGGCTGCTCAGCTTCACCGGCGCCTACCACGGCATGACGGCCGGCGCCCTGGACGCCTCCGGGGGCGCCACGGACGTACGGGTCGCCCGGCTGCCCTACCCGCAGGACTACCGCTGCCCCTTCGGCGTCGGCGGCGCACGCGGCGCCGAACTGGCCGCGCGCTGGACGGAGAACCTCCTCGACGACCCCAAGAGCGGGGTGCCGAGGCCGGCCGCGATGATCCTGGAACCGGTGCAGGGGGAAGGCGGTGTCATCCCCGCCCCCGACGAGTGGATGCGCCGCATGCGGGAGATCACCGCCGCCCGCTCCATCCCGCTCATCGCCGACGAGGTCCAGACGGGCGTCGGCCGCACCGGAGCCTTCTGGGCCGTCGAGCACAGCGGTGTCGTCCCCGACGTCATGGTCCTCTCCAAGGCCATCGGCGGCTCCCTGCCGCTCGCGGTCGTCGTCTACCGCGCGGAGCTCGACGCCTGGGAGCCCGGGGCCCACGCGGGCACGTTCCGCGGCAATCAACTCGCCATGGCCGCCGGCGCCGCCACCCTCGCGTACGTACGGGAGAACCGGCTCGCCGACCGTGCGGCCACGCTCGGCGCCCGGATGCTCGCCCGCCTCCAGGGCCTCGCCGCCGTCCACCCCTGCATCGGCGACGTGCGCGGCAGAGGCCTCATGATCGGCGTCGAACTGGTGGACCCGGACAGCGCCGACACCGGCGCCTCCGTCCCCCCGGTCGACACGGCGCTGGCCGTGGCCGTCCAGCAGGAATGCCTGGACCGAGGGCTCATCGTCGAACTCGGCGGCCGCCACGCGGGTGTCGTACGGCTCCTGCCCCCGCTCACCCTCACCGACGAGCAGGCCGAAGCCGTCCTCGACCGCTTCGCCGACGCCCTGGCCGCCGCCGAGCGCGCCCACCGGGCGCGACCGGCCGCGCCCGACGCGCGCCCGCGGTACGCCGTCGGAGCCACCGGACCTGCCGCCGTCGGACCCACCGGACCCGCCGGACCGTCCCACTGATCCCGGACCGCCCCCGGAACCCTCACAAGGAACCCCCGTGAACGCCAGCCCCGCCTCCGAAGCGTCCGCCACCGGCAGCGCCGCCCCCGGCCCCCTCGCCGTCGAGCAGGCCACCGTCCCGCGCCAGCACTCCGGTCCGTACGACACCCGGCCCACGCCCGCCCGGACGGTCGCGGGCGCCACCGCCGCCCCGCAGGACCATCTCGACGACCCCGACCCGCAGCGCGCCGCCGACGCGGCGACCATCGAGAACCTGCTGCGTTGCTGGGTACGGGAGAAGAACCTGCCCGCCCCGGGCTCGGCCACCCTGCGCATCCCGCTCGAAGCCAGCGGCGCCGCCCTTCTCGTCCCGGTCATCTACTGGTCCGCCACCGGATGGCACCGCTTCGGCCCTCCCGCCCTCGAAGGCCTGCACGCCACCGCCCCCCTCGTCGACGCGGTCACCGTCGCCGCCCTGATCAGCCGCGAGACCGGCCGCCCCGAAGGCACCGAACTCGTCGGCCGCGTCGCCGACTCGGCCCGGCGCACCACCGACTTCATCACCGAGCGGCGGCGCCGGCCGAGCCCCGGCCCGGAGGCGGACCTCTTCCTCACCGCCGAGCAGTCCCTGCTCCTCGGCCACCCGCTGCACCCGACCCCCAAGAGCCGCGAAGGCCTCTCCGACGCCGAGGCCCGGCTCTACTCACCCGAGCTGTACGGCTCCTTCCCACTCCACTGGATGGCCGTCGACCGCTCGGTGCTCGCCTCCGACTCCGCCTGGACCGAACAGGGCCGCCCGGTCAGCGCCGCCCAGCTCGCCACCGGTCTCGCCGACGGCCTCCACCTGCCCACCGGTACCGTCCCGTTGCCCCTGCACCCCTGGCAGGCCCGCGAACTGACCCACCGGCCCGCCGTCGCCGCCCTGCTCGACACCGGGCTGCTCCGCGACCTCGGGCCGTCCGGCGCCGCCTGGCACCCGACCTCCTCCGTCCGCACGGTGCACCGGCCCGGCGCGCGCACGATGCTGAAGCTCTCGCTCGGCGTCCGCATCACCAACTCCCGCCGTGAGAACCTCCGCAAGGAGCTGCACCGCGGCGTCGAGGTCCACCGCCTCCTGCGCACGGGCCTCGTCGACCAGTGGCAGGCCGCCCACCCCGGCTTCGACATCGTCCGCGACCCCGCCTGGCTCGCCGTCGACGCCCCGGACGGCGCGCCCGTCCCCGGCCTCGACGTCATGATCCGGCACAACCCCTTCGCCGCCGGCGACGACGCCGTCTGCGTCGCCGCCCTCACCGCGCCCCGCCCCTGGCCCGGCACCACGCGGATGCGCTCCCGGCTCACCGACCTCGTCACCCGGCTCGCCGCCCGCACCGGCCGCCCGACCACGGCCGTCGCCGCGGAGTGGTTCCTGCGCTACCTCGACCAGGTCGTCCGCCCCGTCCTCTGGCTCGACGGCGTCGCCGGAGTGGCCCTGGAGGCCCACCAGCAGAACACCCTGGTGCTCCTCGACCCGGACGGCTGGCCGATCGGCGGGCGGTACCGCGACAACCAGGGCTACTACTTCCGCGAGTCCCGGCGCGACGAGCTGGAGAGCCGGCTCCCCGGCATCGGCGCCACCAGCGACACCTTCGTCTCCGACCAGGTCACCGACGAACGCTTCGCGTACTACCTCGGCATCAACAACGTCCTCGGGCTCATCGGGGCCTTCGGCTCCCAGCACCTCGCCGACGAGCGGGTCCTGCTCGCCGGGTTCCGCCAGTTCCTCACCTCCGCCATCAGCCTCGGCTCGCCGCTGCCGCACCGACTCCTGGAGGCCGCCACCCTGCGCTGCAAGGCCAACCTCCTCACCCGTCTGCACGGCCTCGACGAACTGGTCGGCCCCGTCGACACCCAGTCCGTGTACGTCGCCATCACCAACCCCCTGCGTTCCTGAGGCCCCGCCCGGCCGTGCCGCACCGGGCCACCGTCCGACCGAACCGGAACCGCCGAGAGGAGAGCCCCACCGTGCCTCCCGCCGACGCGCGCCCCGCCACCGACACGGGCGGCGACGACACCCTGGACCTGCACCTCCCGGACGAACTCCTCGCCCTGATCGCGGCCGGCGAAGTTGCGCCCGCCACGGCCGGCGAAGGTCCGCCCGCCACGGACGGCGACCTGCTCGACGCGGTCGCCTCCTGGGGACCGGTCGCCACCGCCGTCGGCTCGTTCCACCTCGTACCGGTCCGGCTCGATCGCGACCTCGCCCTCATCGCCCGGTGGATGAACGACCCGGCCGTCGCGGCCTTCTGGGAGCTCGCCGGGCCGGAGTCCGTCACGGCCGCCCACATCCGCGCCCAACTCGACGGCGACGGCCGCAGTGTGCCCTGTCTCGGGCTCCTCGACTCCACGCCCATGAGCTACTTCGAGATCTACCGCGCCGACCTCGACCCGCTCGCCCGGCACTACCCGGCCCGCCCGCACGACACCGGCCTCCACCTCCTCCTCGGCGGCGTCACCGACCGAGGCCGGGGAGTCGGCACCGCGCTGCTCCGCGCCGTCGCCGATCTCGCGCTCGACCACCGTCCCCGGTGCACCCGCGTCCTCGCCGAACCCGATCTGCGCAACACGCCGTCCGTAGCAGCCTTCCTGAGCGCGGGCTTCCGCCTCTCCTGCGAAGTCGACCTGCCCGACAAGCGAGCCGCCCTCATGGTCCGCGACCGCGCCCTCCGTCACGTCCTGTGAACGTCTCCCCGCCTTGCACAGAACGCTCGACCCACAGTGGTTCCCACCCAGAGGAGTCCCCGTGCCGATGTCCCCTGCCACCCACGACTCCGTACTGCTCGCACCGCCCGAGCTGACCCCCGAGGCCTGGAACCGGGCCGCCGCCCGTCTGCTCACCAAGACCATCGCCGAGTTCGCGTACGAAGAGATCATCGAGCCGCTCCCGACCGACGAGTCCGCGGCCGACAGTGCCTCCGAAGCCACGGACCAGGGCCCCACCGGCCCCCGCCCCTACGCGCTCCGCCTCGACGACGGCTCGTCCCTGACCTTCACCGCCCGCCGGGGTTCCTACGGGAGCTGGCGGCTCACCCCCGACTCGCTGGCGCTCGACGGGCGGCCGCTGACCGACCCCCTCGACTTCCTCGTCCGCGCCCGCCGCCTCCTGAACCTCGACGGCGCCACACTCGGCCACCTGATCCGCGAGCTCACCACCACCCTCGCCGCCGACGCCCGCCTCGACCAGGCGGCGCTCACCGCCGACCGGCTCGCCGACCTCGGATACGCCGAACTCGAAGGTCACCAGACCGGCCACCCCTGGCTCGTCCTCAACAAGGGCCGGATCGGGTTCTCCGCCACCGACGCCGCCCACTGGGCCCCCGAAGCCCGCCGCCCCGCGCGCCTCCCCTGGATCGCCGTCAGCACCGACCTCGCCTCCTACCGCGGAGTCCCCGGCCTCGACACCCCGGACCGGCTCTACGACCGCGAACTCGACGACGAGGTCCGCGCGACCTACCGCGCCACGCTGCGGGCCCGCGGCCTCGACCCCGACCGGTACCTCCTCCTGCCCGTCCACCCCTGGCAGTGGGACGAGATCGTCCTGCCGCTCTACGCCCCCGCCGTCGCGGCCGGCGCGATCGTCGCGCTGCCCGCCGACGGCGACCTGCGGGTGCCGCAGCAGTCCATCCGCACCTTCCTCAACACCAGCAGGCCCGACCGCCACACCGTGAAACTGCCGCTGTCCGTGCTCAACACCCTCGTCTGGCGCGGACTCCCCACGGAGCGGACCCTCGCCGCCCCCGCCGTCACCGCCTGGGTCCACGGGCTCCGCGACGCGGACCCCTTCCTGCGCGACGAGTGCGGGGTGGTCCTGCTCGGCGAAGTCGCCTCGGTCACCGTCGAGCACCCCCTCTACGACCGACTGCCCGAGGTCCCGTACCAGTACAAGGAACTCCTCGGCGCGATCTGGCGCGAACCCCTCAGGCTCCCGCCCGGCGAACGCGCCCGGACCCTGGCCTCCCTGCTGCACACGGATCCGCACGGCCGCTCCTTCGTCGCCGAGCTCGTCGAGCGGTCCGGGCTCGCCCCCACCGCCTGGCTCCAGCGGCTCTTCGCCGCCCTGCTCCCCCCGCTGCTGCACTTCCTCTACCAGTACGGAACGGTCTTCTCCCCGCACGGCGAGAACGCCATCGTCGTCTTCGACGACAGTGACGTTCCCGTACGCCTGGCGATCAAGGACTTCGTCGACGACGTCAACATCAGCGCCCACCCGCTGCCCGAGCACGACCCCATGCCCGACGACGTCCGGGCCGTCCTGCTCACCGAGGAGCCCGGCTTCCTCACCCAGTTCATCCATTCAGGGCTGTTCGTCGGCGTCTTCCGCTACCTCTCGCCGCTCTGCGAGGACCAACTCGGCGTTCCGGAAGCAGACTTCTGGGCCCTCGTACGGGCCGAGATCGTCCGCCACCAGACGCGCTTCCCCGAGCTGAAGGAACGGTTCGAGCTCTTCGATCTCCTCGTCCCGCGGATCGAGCGGCTCTGTCTCAACCGGAACCGTCTCCACCTCGACGGCTACCGCGACCGCCCCCAGCGGCCGCACGCCGCCGTCCACGGAACGGTGCCGAACCCGCTCGCGTGATCCGACTGTCGGTGCCGCGCCGTAGGGTGGACGCGCTATGACGAAGCCATCCCTCCCCGATCTCCTGCACGCCGCCGTCTCCGCCGTCGGCGGGACGGAGCGCCCCGGCCAGGTCACCATGGCCGAGGCCGTTGCCGAGGCCATCGACGACAGCTCCCACCTGCTGGTCCAGGCCGGCACCGGCACCGGAAAGTCCCTCGGCTATCTGGTGCCGGCACTGGCACACGGCGAGCGCGTGGTGGTCGCCACGGCCACCCTGGCGCTCCAGCGCCAGCTGGTCGAGCGCGACCTTCCGCGCACGGTCGAGGCGCTGCACCCGCAGCTGCGCCGCCGGCCGGAGTTCGCGATGCTCAAGGGGCGGTCGAACTACCTCTGTCTCCACCGCCTCCACGAGGGCGTGCCCCAGGACGAGGAGGAGGGGCTCTTCGACCCCTTCGAGGCGGCGGCCCCCACCAGCAAGCTCGGGCAGGACCTGCTGCGGCTCCGCGACTGGTCGGACGAGACGGAGACGGGCGACCGGGACGCCCTGACCCCCGGTGTCTCGGACCGCGCCTGGGCCCAGGTCTCGGTCTCCTCCCGCGAGTGCCTGGGCGCGACCAAGTGCGCGTACGGGGCCGAGTGCTTCGCCGAGGCCGCCCGGGAGCGGGCCAAGCTGGCGGACGTCGTCGTCACCAACCACGCCCTGCTCGCCATCGACGCGATCGAGGGCGCGCCGGTGCTGCCGCAGCACGAGGTGCTGATCGTGGACGAGGCCCACGAGCTCGTCTCCCGGGTCACCGGCGTCGCCACCGGCGAGCTCACCCCCGGCCAGGTCAACCGCGCGGTCCGCCGGGCGGCGAAGCTGGTCGACGAGAAGGTCGCCGACCAGCTCCAGACGGCGGCGGAGGGCTTCGAGCGGCTGATGGAGCTGGCCCTCCCGGGCCGTCTCGAAGAGGTCCCCGAGGACCTCGGCTACGCGCTGATGGCGCTGCGGGACGCTTCACGCGCGGTGATCTCCGCGCTCGGCACCACCCGGGACAAGTCCGTCGGGGACGAGGACGCCGTCCGCAAGCAGGCCCTCGCTTTCGTGGAGAGCGTCCACTCCGTCGCCGAGCGCATCACCCAGGGCTCCGAGTGGGACGTCGTCTGGTACGAACGCCACGACCGTTTCGGCGCCTCCCTGAGGGTCGCCCCGCTCTCCGTGTCGGGGCTGCTGCGCGAGAAGCTCTTCGCGGACCGCTCCGTGGTCCTCACCTCGGCCACCCTGAAGCTGGGCGGCGACTTCAACGGGGTCGGCGCCTCCCTGGGGCTCGCTCCGGAGGGCACCCAGGGCGAGGACATCCCGGAGTGGAAGGGCGTCGACGTCGGCTCCCCCTTCGACTACCCCAGGCAGGGGATCCTCTACGTCGCCAAGCACCTGGCCCGCCCCGCGCGGGACGGCGACCGGACGGACATGCTGGACGAGCTCACGGAGCTGGTGCAGGCGGCGGGCGGCCGGACGCTCGGTCTGTTCTCCTCGATGCGCGCCGCCCAGCTCGCCGCCGAGGAGCTGCGCACCCGGATCCCGGAGTTCCCGATCCTCCTCCAGGGCGAGGACACGCTCGGTGAACTGATCAAGAACTTCGCCGCCGACCCGCAGACGTGCCTCTTCGGCACGCTCTCGCTCTGGCAGGGCGTGGACGTCCCGGGGGCCAGCTGCCAGCTGGTCGTCATGGACAAGATCCCCTTCCCGCGCCCCGACGACCCGCTGATGAGCGCCCGCCAGAAGGCGGTGGAGGACGCGGGCGGGAACGGCTTCATGGCCGTCGCCGCCACGCACGCGGCCCTGCTGATGGCCCAGGGCGCCGGACGTCTCGTACGGGCCACCGGAGACCGGGGCGTGGTCGCCGTACTCGATCCGAGGCTGGCCACGGCCCGGTACGGCAGCTATCTGAAGGCGTCACTGCCCGACTTCTGGTACACGACGGACCGTAACCAGGTGCGGAAGTCGTTGGCGGCGATCGACGCCGCTTCGAAGGCGGCGGAAGCCTGAGGGTCGGTACGCGGACCGGGTTCTGCCGTGGCACGGCAGAACCCGGCTGCCAGGACCCGAGTGAGCGGGACTCGGGAGACCTCGGCTGACGACAGAGCAGGGCCCCGGGACCGGCGCAGTGGGTCCCGGGGCCCGGTCAGAGCCGGCCAGGTGGGGTCACACCCGCCGCAGTACCGCCACGACCTTGCCGAGGATGGTGGCCTCGTCACCAGGGATCGGCTGGTACGCCGCGTTGTGCGGCAGCAGCCAGACGTGGCCGTCCTCGCGCTTGAAGCGCTTGACCGTGGCTTCGCCGTCGAGCATGGCGGCGACGATGTCTCCGTTCTCGGCGACCGGCTGGCGCCGGACGGTGACCCAGTCCCCGTCGCAGATCGCTGCCTCGATCATCGAGTCACCGACGACCTTCAGGACGAAGAGCTCGCCGTCACCCACGAGCTGCCGGGGGAGCGGGAAGACGTCCTCCACCGACTCCTCGGCGAGGATCGGGCCACCGGCGGCGATCCGGCCGACGAGCGGCACGTACGACGCGGCGGGCTTGCCGGTCGTGTCCGTCGGCTGCGTGCTCGGCTGGTCCGAGCCGCGCACCTCGTACGCCCGGGGGCGGTGCGGGTCGCGGCGCAGGAAGCCCTTGCGCTCCAGCGCCATCAGCTGATGCGCGACGGAGGACGTGCTGGAGAGGCCCACCGCCTGACCGATCTCACGCATCGACGGGGGGTATCCGCGGCGCTGGACCGAGTCCCGGATGACCTCGATGACCCTGCGCTGGCGGTCGGTGAGGCCGGAGCTGTCGGCCCTGATGCCTGGAGGTCGTCCGGGCAAGGAGCGCGTAGGTCGGCCAGGCTCGCCGTCCCCGTTCATGGCTGCGTCATTCATGGCATGCACCGGCTCGAGTCGGCCCTGGGAGCGGTCCTGGGCAGTGATGGTGGCACTGTCTGCGGTGGTGGTCACGTCGGCGGCCCCTCTCGAATGGTCTCCCTCGCTGGCACAACGGTAGTGGCTTTCGAAAGGTTGCGCCAAACACACGTTCGAGTGAAAAAACGCAGATTGCCTTACCTGTGTGTGCGGCTGGGTGTATATGCGGGCCCGGGCGCCGGTGCCAATTCGGGTCATGACGCTACCGTTCGGCGGTGCGCCGCACGCGGGCGGGGGTGCCGTCCCAGTCTCGCACCCGGCGGCCCCGAATCGGCGGCGGCGCGCGCTTCCCGTACCCTCGTGGCCGGTCGCGCATCCGGAGGCCGCGCGACACGCGCGAAGTGCCGGAAAACCGCCCCAACCCCAGATCTAGTGGTTGGATTGGATCAGCCGCCTACAAGTTGTGGTCCCCGGTCTTCCGGGGGTACCCGCATCGCCTATGCTGGTGGTCGCTTCGAGGGCCTTGACGGGCCCGGTGGGGCTTTTCAGTCGTGCCGTGAGGGAGGGTCGGAACCATGCATTGCCCCTTCTGCAGGCACCCCGACAGCCGTGTCGTCGACAGTCGCACCACCGACGACGGGACGTCGATCCGACGCCGCCGCCAGTGCCCCGACTGCTCCCGTCGTTTCACGACGGTGGAGACGTGCTCGCTCATGGTCGTGAAGCGCTCGGGCGTGACCGAACCCTTCAGCCGTACCAAGGTCATCTCCGGCGTCCGCAAGGCGTGCCAGGGGCGACCCGTGACCGAGGACGCCCTCGCCAAGCTCGGCCAGCGGGTCGAGGAGGCGGTGCGCGCCACCGGGAGCGCCGAGCTGACCACCCACGACGTGGGTCTGGCCATCCTCGGCCCGTTGCAGGAGCTCGACCTCGTCGCGTACCTGCGCTTCGCATCCGTGTACAAGGCTTTCGAGAGCCTCGACGACTTCGAGGCCGCCGTCGCGGAACTCCGCGAGCGACGGCCCTCCGGGGAGAACAGCGGGACCGGAGCGACCCCCGAGGTCCCCGTTCCCGCCACCGCCGCCGACTGACCGGCGGACCGGGCCGAGGGCCCGGTCGTGGCCGGTCGCGTCGCGGCCGAGAAAGACGTGTCACGAGCGCTCCGACGAGGGCTCGCGGCAGCAGACAAAGAAGACAGTGCCCTGGGATTAACTGGGCATTTAAGTGTGTTTTGCCCGTATATGGGAGGCGGCATGACAGAGACGGCGAGCGGTCCGGCACGAGGTTCCCGCGCCAAGGGAGCCAAGGCGAGCAAGGGCCTGCGCATCGAGCGCATCCACACCACCCCCGGCGTGCACCCGTACGACGAGGTGGTCTGGGAGCGCCGTGACGTCGTCATGACCAACTGGCGCGACGGCTCGGTCAACTTCGAGCAGCGTGGCGTCGAGTTCCCCGACTTCTGGTCGGTGAACGCGGTCAACATCGTCACCAGCAAGTACTTCCGGGGGGCCGTCGGCACCCCGCAGCGCGAGACCGGTCTCAAGCAGCTCATCGACCGGATCGTGAAGACCTACACGAAGGCCGGCGAGGAGTACGGCTACTTCGCCTCGCCCGCCGACGCCGAGATCTTCGAGCACGAGCTGGCCTACGCCCTCCTGCACCAGATCTTCAGCTTCAACTCCCCGGTGTGGTTCAACGTGGGCACGCCGCAGCCCCAGCAGGTCTCCGCCTGCTTCATCCTGTCCGTCGACGACTCCATGGAGTCGATCCTCGACTGGTACAAGGAAGAGGGCATGATCTTCAAGGGCGGCTCCGGCGCCGGCCTGAACCTCTCCCGCATCCGCTCCTCCAAGGAGCTGCTCTCCTCCGGCGGCAACGCCTCCGGCCCGGTCTCCTTCATGCGAGGCGCCGACGCCTCCGCGGGAACGATCAAGTCGGGCGGCGCCACGCGCCGTGCGGCCAAGATGGTCATCCTCGACGTCGACCACCCCGACATCGAGGACTTCATCGAGACCAAGGTCAAGGAGGAGGAGAAGATCCGCGCCCTGCGCGACGCGGGCTTCGACATGGACCTGGGCGGCGACGACATCACGTCCGTCCAGTACCAGAACGCCAACAACTCGGTCCGCGTGAACGACACGTTCATGAAGGCGGTCGAGGAGGGCGGGAAGTTCGGCCTGACGTCCCGCATGACCGGTGAGGTCATCGAGGAGGTCGACGCCAAGTCGCTCTTCCGCAAGATGGCCGAGGCCGCGTGGGCCTGCGCCGACCCGGGCATCCAGTACGACGACACGATCAACCGCTGGCACACCTGCCCCGAGTCCGGCCGGATCAACGGCTCGAACCCGTGCAGCGAGTACATGCACCTGGACAACACGTCCTGCAACCTCGCCTCGCTGAACCTGATGAAGTTCCTCAAGGACGACGGCAAGGGCAACCAGTCGTTCGACGTCGAGCGCTTCGCCAAGGTCGTCGAGCTGGTCATCACCGCGATGGACATCTCCATCTGCTTCGCCGACTTCCCCACGCAGAAGATCGGCGAGAACACCCGCGCCTTCCGCCAGCTGGGCATCGGCTACGCCAACCTCGGTGCCCTGCTCATGGCCACCGGCCACGCGTACGACTCCGACGGCGGCCGCGCCCTGGCCGGTGCCATCACCTCGCTGATGACCGGCACCTCGTACAAGCGCTCCGCCGAGCTCGCCGCGGTGGTCGGTCCGTACGACGGCTACGCCCGCAACGCCGAGCCGCACCAGCGCGTCATGAAGCAGCACGCCGACGCGAACACCGTGGCCGTCCGCATGGACGACCTGGACTCGCCGATCTGGGCCGCCGCCACGGAGGCCTGGCAGGACGTGGTCCGCCTCGGCGCCAAGAACGGCTTCCGCAACGCGCAGGCCTCGGTCATCGCGCCGACCGGCACCATCGGTCTCGCGATGTCCTGCGACACCACCGGCCTCGAGCCCGACCTCGCCCTGGTCAAGTTCAAGAAGCTGGTCGGCGGCGGCTCGATGCAGATCGTCAACGGCACCGTCCCGCAGGCCCTGCGCCGCCTGGGTTACCAGGAGGAGCAGATCGAGGCGATCGTCGCCCACATCGCCGAGCACGGCAACGTGATCGACGCTCCCAGCCTGAAGACCGAGCACTACGAGGTCTTCGACTGCGCCATGGGCGAGCGTTCCATCTCCGCGATGGGTCACGTCCGCATGATGGCGGCCATCCAGCCGTGGATCTCCGGCGCCCTCTCCAAGACCGTGAACCTGCCGGAGACGGCCACGGTCGAGGACGTCGAGGAGGTCTACTTCGAGGCCTGGAAGATGGGCGTCAAGGCGCTCGCCATCTACCGCGACAACTGCAAGGTCGGCCAGCCGCTCTCCGCCAAGACCAAGGACAAGGAGAAGGCCGAGGTCACCGCGAAGGCGGAGGAGACGATCCGCGAGGCCGTCGAGAAGGTCGTCGAGTACCGCCCGGTCCGCAAGCGTCTGCCCAAGGGCCGTCCGGGGATCACCACCTCCTTCACGGTCGGCGGGGCCGAGGGCTACATGACCGCCAACTCCTACCCGGACGACGGTCTCGGCGAGGTCTTCCTGAAGATGTCGAAGCAGGGCTCGACCCTCGCCGGCATGATGGACGCCTTCTCCATCGCCGTCTCCGTCGGTCTGCAGTACGGCGTCCCCCTGGAGACGTACGTCTCGAAGTTCACCAACATGCGCTTCGAGCCGGCCGGCATGACGGACGACCCGGACGTGCGGATGGCGCAGTCGATCGTCGACTACATCTTCCGCCGCCTGGCGTTGGACTTCCTGCCCTTCGAGACCCGCTCCGCGCTCGGCATCCACTCGGCCGAGGAGCGCCAGCGGCACCTGGAGACGGGCTCGTACGAGGCCACCGACGACGAGGTGGACGTCGAGGGCCTGGCCCAGTCCGCCCCGCGTCAGACGGAGACCCTGAAGGCCGTCTCGACCCCGCCGAAGGCGGAGGTCCCGGCCCCGCAGCAGGCGCACACCTCGGCGGAGCTCGTCGAGATGCAGCTGGGCATCAGCGCGGACGCGCCGCTCTGCTTCTCCTGCGGGACGAAGATGCAGCGGGCCGGCTCCTGCTACATCTGCGAGGGCTGCGGCTCGACCAGCGGCTGCAGCTGATCCGTCGGCTGAACGGTGAATGAGAAGGGGACCGGCCGTGGGCCGGTCCCCTTCCTCGTTCGTGCCCGGTCCGGGGTCAGGCCGGGCGGGCGCCCATCAGGGCCGTGAAGGACTGCGGGTCCGTGTCGAAGCCGCGCAGCACGGACCGGTAGGACCAGCCGTCCGTCCCCTCGCGGGTGAACTCCACCACCGTCGCCGCCGTGGCTCCGGCGACGTCGTCGAAGCTGTGGGCGGCGAGCTCGGTGTAGCCCTCGCGCACCCGCACACCGGTGTTGGAGATGTCGCCGAACGTCCGCCGTCCGGTGCCCTGCTGTATGGCCACTCCCACCACCACGCGCGCGTAGAGCGGCGCCAGCCGGTCCAACTCCAGGACCATGGCCTCGTCGTAGCCGAAGCCCTGGCCCGTTCGGCTGTCCCGGGTCAGTGTGATCGTGCCGTCGGGGGAGCGGCTGTCGAAGTGCACCAGATAGGCGGGCGCACCGTACGGTTCGTCCGCCGTGTAGACCCCGGCGATGATGTCCAGATCGTGCGCCGCCGCGCCGATCGGACTGGGGTCCCACTTGAGCGTCACCTCGACCTTGCCGACCCCCTTGTTGAGTCCGCTCACCGTGAATTCCCTCTCTCCGTACGACTGGTACCGCGGGCCCGGTCAACTGCCCATGGTCTGAGACCGGTTGTTCATGGTGTCATGCGCACTCGGCGCGAGAAGCGGGGTGGCGGAGGGTGAATGCCCCGTACGATGGCGCCGTGCTGGTCAAGTGGACTCGCTGCACCGTGGTGGACCGTCGGGGGTTCGAGCGGGGACAGCGGAAATGGGCGGGGTTGCTGGGCGAGCCGGGATTCCGGGGCCAGGGCGGCGGGTGGAGCCGGGCACGGCCCGGTGTCGTCGCCCACGTCTTCTCGTTCTGGGAGAGCCGCGCCTTCTACGACTCGTTCATGGCGCGCTCCCACGACCGGCTCGCGGCCACGCAGTCGGGCTCGTACAAGGATCTCCAGGTCAAGCTCTTCGACCACCGCTTCGACGTGAAGACGGGCTTCGAGCCGCGGTTCACGGACGCCGACGTCGCGCGCGTGGCGCACTGCCGCGTCCACGAGGACCGCGTCGAGCACTTCGCGCTGATGCAGGAGAAGGTGTGGAACCCGGCGATGGCCGGTTCCCCCGGGATGCTGCGCGGGGTGTTCGGGGAGGCGCCGGGGAACGAGTTCGTGGTGCTCTCGATGTGGCGGTCCGCCGCCGAGCACGGGAAGTACCGCGTGGAGCGCGTCGAACGCCTCGGGCTGCGGGCCCAGACGGACGCCGACGTGGCCGCGCTGAGCGGGGACGTGGTGCAGCTCGAGTCGACCTGGACGGTGTGATCGCCCCTCGGCGGGATCCGCGGTGGCACGAGGGCTCCGAGATCCGTCGGCGTGAGGGCTCCGAGCCACGGCGACACGAGGTTCCGGGACTCGCGCGGGCACGAGGGCTCCGAGCCACGGCGACACGAGGGCTCCGAAGCCCCGCGCCGCCGGTTCCGCCCGCGTACGCCGGATGGGCGCCGGACACCTCCTCGGTCGAGCCCGGCCGGAGCGGGCGATCTAGGGTCGTGGCATGGCACGACCGCGGCGCATAGTCCTCGTACGGCACGGAGAGTCCGAAGGCAATGCCGACGACACGGTGTACGAAAGGGAGCCCGACCATGCGCTCAGGCTCACCGAGACCGGTCTGCGGCAGGCCCGGGAGACGGGGGAGCGGCTGCGGGAGCTGTTCGGGGAGGAACAGGTCAGCGTGTACGTCTCGCCCTACCGCCGCACGCACGAGACGCTCCGGGAGTTCCGGCTCGACCCCGAGCGGGTCCGGGTGCGCGAGGAGCCGCGGCTGCGGGAGCAGGACTGGGGGAACTGGCAGGACCGGGAGGACGTACGGCTCCAGAAGGCGTACCGGGACGCTTACGGGCACTTCTTCTACCGCTTCGCGCAGGGGGAGTCAGGGGCCGACGTGTACGACCGGGTCGGGGCGTTCCTGGAGAGCCTGTACCGCAGCTTCGAGGCACCGGACCACCCGGAGAACGTCCTGCTGGTGACCCACGGGCTGACCATGCGGCTGTTCTGCATGCGGTGGTTCCACTGGACCGTGGCCGACTTCGAGTCGCTCTCCAACCCCGGCAACGGCGAGACGCGGACGCTGCTGCTCGGCGCGGACGGCAGATACGGCCTGGACCGGCCGTTCGAGCGCTGGCGCACCCCGGAACCGTACGGCCACACCGGATAGAGTGGTGGAGCGATGACCGCTGACTCCTCTCTCGACCGGCGCTTCGAACGCGCCCTGGCCAGCCTCCGAGGTCTGGCCGTGGGAGACGCCCTGGGCTCCCAGTTCTTCGTCCCCGTCAACTATCCGCTGCTCAAGCGACGCGAGCTGCCGCCGGGCCCCTGGCAGTGGACCGACGACACCGAGATGGCCGGCTCGGTCCTCGACGTGCTCGTGCGGCACGCGCGGATCGACCAGGACGCGCTCGCGCAGGCGTTCGCCGACCACCACGACTTCGACCGGGGCTACGGCCCCGCGGTCAACCGGATGCTCCGGCTCATCCGGGAGGGCGGCGACTGGCGCGAGCTGGCGTCCGCGCTCTTCAACGGGCAGGGCTCGTGGGGCAACGGCGCCGCGATGCGCATCGCCCCGCTCGGTGCCTGGTACGCCGACGACCCCGAGCAGGCGACCCATCAGGCCGAGATCTCCGCGTACACCACGCACCAGCACCGCGAGGCCGTCGTGGGCGCCATGGCCGTGGCGGCCGCGGCCGCGTTCGCCGCGGATCCGGCGGGCCCGCCCACACCCACGGACCTCCTGGACGGGGTGATCGCCCTCGTCCCGCGCAGCGCCGTCGGCGCGGGGCTGCGCCGGGCCCGCGACATGCTCGACTACGGCGACGCCGGCACGGTCGCGGCGGTGCTGGGCAGTGGGCGCCGCACCAGCGCCCACGACACCGTGCCGTTCGCGCTCTGGTCGGCGGCCCGTGCGCTCGGCGACTACGAGCAGGTGTTCTGGACGACCGCCCAGGTCGGCGGCGACGTCGACACCACCTGCGCGATCGCCGGCGGTGTCGTGGCCTCCGGTACGGCCGGCGCGCCGCCCGCGGCCTGGCTGGAGCGCACGGAGGAACTCCCGGCCTGGCTGCCGACGACCGTCCGGCCCTGAGCGGGCGGGTCGTCCCGAGGAGCCGACCGTCCCGGGGAGCCGGTGCGCCGACCGTCCGTCCCAGAGCGGGCGGGCCGTCGTCGAGCCGCCGCGCCGCCGTACCCACGGGCCGGGTCGATGAGTGTCACGGTCCTGCCACAGCGGTGTCCAGCCGGGTTTCGAGGGCCGGACCGCCGTTAGAGTCGGCCACTCCGCAGCGCTGATCATGACGAGAGCGCGCCGACGCGACACCCGGACCGCAGCCCTCCGCCGTCATGGCACCGCGCGCGAGCCGGGTCGGGAGGGGGTCCCGTGTCCGACATACCGTCCGATCCACCACCGCAGGACAGAGCTCGGCCCGTCAGCGAGCCCACGGCCGCGCCGTCCGGGGGTACGCCTGCGCCCGGTGCCGTACCGCCTGGTGCCGCGCCGTCCGGGGGTACGCCTCCGCCCGGTGCCGTACCGCCTGGCGCCGTGCCGCCCGGGCCGAACCAGTCACCGCACTGGCCGCCCCGCCCGCGGGCCGCAGCGGCCACCGGGGGGAAGGGTGGCCCGCCGCCGTACCCGTGGGCGCCGCCGCCCGCACCCCCCGGCGACACCTGGCTCACCCGGCTGCGCCCGGCCGCGCCGGCCCGGGCGACCGTCCCGACGCTCGGCGCCGTCGCGGCGACCGCCGTGCTCTGCGCCCTGCTCCTCGGCGAGGGCCTCGGCGTCAACCTGGTGATCGTGGCCGTTCCGGCGGTCCTCGCCGCCGCCTTCGCCGCGCGGGCGGCCGGCCGCCGACTGCGTCCCTGGACGCTGGTCTGGGCGATCGGCGGCCTCGCGCTCCTCACCGTTCCGGCTCTGCGCGACGCCGGCTGGCCGATCTTCCTCGCCCTCGTCACCGCGCTCGGCGTGACCGCCCTCGCCCTGCACGGCGGCCGGGGCTGGCCGAGCGTGCTCCTCGCGCCCCTCGGCCTCTTCGACTCCCTCGGCTCCGGCACGGCCTGGGTCTGGCACGGCGTCCGCGACCGGGCGGCAGGCTCCCGCGGCCGGTGGGGTCCGGTCGTGCGGACCGTCGGGGTGGCCGTCGCGCTGCTCGTCGTCTTCGGCGCGCTGTTCGCCGGCGCCGACGCCGCCTTCGCCGACCTGCTCGGCTCCCTGATGCCCGACATCTCGCTGGAGCAGGCGCCCTGGCGACTCTCGCTCTTCCTGCTCGGGCTCTTCGGCGCCGTCGCCCTCGCCCGTACCGCCGCCGCGCCCCTGCGCTGGGACAAGATGGCGATCCGTCCCGGCCGGGCCCGCGCCCGACTGGAGTGGGCCCTTCCGCTCATCGTCCTCAACGTGCTCTTCGCGGCCTTCAACGCGGTCCAACTCGCCGTTCTCTTCGGCGGGTACGACAAGGTCCTCAGCGAGACCGGTCTCACCTACGCCGCGTACGCCCGGCAGGGCTTCTGGCAGCTGCTGACGGCCACTCTGCTCACCCTCGTGGTGATCGGTCTGGCCCTGCGCTGGGCTCCGCGCGCGGACGCCCGCGACCGCACGCTCGTCCGAGCCGTCCTCGGCATCCTGTGCGCCCTCACGCTCGTCGTGGTCGCCTCCGCGCTGCGCAGGATGGACCTGTACGTGGACGCGTACGGGCTCACCCGGCTGCGCGTCTCGGTGGCCGCCATGGAGATCTGGCTGGGCCTGGTCATTCTGCTGATCATGGCCGCCGGGATCTTCGGCGCCCGGCTGCTCCCCCGCGCCGTGGCCGTGAGCGCCGCCGCGGGCGTCCTCGCCTTCGGCCTTGCCTCGCCCGACGCCCTCGTCGCCGAACGCAACGTCGAGCGGTTCAGCAGCTCCGAGAAGATCGACATTCCGTACCTCGCCGGGCTGTCCGCGGACGCCGTGCCCGCACTCGACCGGCTGCCGGAGCCGCAGCGCTCGTGCGCCCTTCTGAGCATCGAGGCGCGTCTGCGCGCCGACGACGACGGAGGCTGGTACGCCACCAGTTGGTCGAAGGAGCGGGCCCGCAGGCTCCTGGAGGTGCGGGGGATCGACCGGACCCCGGCCGAGTGCGGAGCGGCGAGCAGGGACGACGACTACGACCCGTACGGCAACGGAGATCCGTACGGCGATCCGTACGACGACCCGTATGCCGATCCGTACGAGACCCCGTGACATCCGGACGTCCGTCACGCACGCCGCCGCGTCGCCGTGCATCCCGGTTCCGTAACCCCTGACCTGTGCGTTCGGTCGCGGACGGGGCCGGGGTGCGGGCGTCCCGGGCGCCCGTGACCGATCAGATCGAGCCGCCGCGGACCGGCTTCGCGGGGCCTGTTCGGGCATCCGAGGGGGATGCGGGTATCGCGGGCGGGTCCGACCGGCGTAATCTGTCTGGCGCCATGCCCTACGAACCACCCACTCACACCGTCGAGCGCTCGCTCCGAGCCACCACCGGCGCCAGGATCATCGCCGGGGTCGACGAGGTCGGACGCGGGGCATGGGCGGGCCCCGTCACGGTCTGCGCGGCCGTCACCGGCCTCCGCAGGGCCCCCGAGGGGCTCACCGACTCCAAGCTGATCACTCCCAAGCGCCGTACCGCCCTGGCGACGGAGCTGGAGAAGTGGGTCACCGCCTACGCCCTCGGCCACGCCTCCCCCGAGGAGATCGACGAGCTGGGCATGACCGCGGCGCTCCGGCTGGCCGCCGTCCGCGCGCTGGACGCCCTTCCGGTCCGCCCCGACGCGGTGATCCTCGACGGCAAGCACGACTACCTGGGCAGCCCCTGGCAGGTCCGTACGGTGATCAAGGGCGACCAGTCCTGCATCGCCGTGGCGGCGGCCTCGGTCATCGCCAAGGTCCGGCGTGACGCGATGATGGCCGAGTTGGAGAGCGAGTGGGAGGGCTGCGCGGCGTACGGCTTCGGCGCCAACGCGGGCTACCCCTCCCCGATCCACAAGGCCGCACTCGAAGAGCGCGGGCCCACTCCGTACCACCGTCTCTCCTGGGCCTATCTCGACGGGCTGCCCCAGTGGCGGCACCTGAAGAAGGTCCGCATCTCCGCCGAGGCGGTCGCACTCGAAAGCGGGGGCCAGCTCGGCTTCGACTTCTGAACTTCCCGGCAGGCGTTCGCCGACAGCCGGGTCGCACGATTGTGCCCACCCGCCGGAGCCCCGCGCACCGGCGTTTGATAGACATCCACCCATGCCTCTCTTCCCCGAGGAGCCTCAGATTCACGAGAGTGCCCAGGGTCCCCGCGGCACGGCCGCAGGCCACCCCGCGCCGACCCCCCGTCCCGTACCCGGTCCGCGTTCCGCGGCCTCGCCGCGTCCCGGGCGTCCCGGCCCCGGGCCGGCCCGGCCCGGACCACCGGTACCGCGCCCGCACCCCGGTGCCGGGCAGTCCCCGTCGGCCCGCCCGGAGAATCGTTCCGAGCAGCCGACCGGCCCGCAGATCCAGCTGATCCCGGCCCCTATCGACGGCGCGCTCGACGCCGCCGAAGAGGCTGTCGATCTGCTCCTGGAGACCGGCCGTACCCCCGGCGACATCCTGGTGCTCACCACCGGTGAGCAGCACCCGTGGACGGCGCACGAGCTGTCCTTCGGCGAGAGCGCGTACTGGGCCCAGCAGGACGCCCGCGACGACGTGTTCTTCGCCGACGCCGCCGCCGTGGAGCGGGCGTCCGCCCGGCCCGTGGTCGTGGTGGCCGTCAACGGCGGTACCGAGGAGGCAACCGCGCGGGCGCTGCCCCTGGCGAGGGGACGCGCGACCGCGCTGCTCATCGTCTGCGGCGACCCGCAGCGCGTCGACGCCGTGCTCGGCGCGGGTGTCTGAGCGGCATCACCGCACGCGGTCCCGGCCCGGCTGCCCCTCGGGGCGGCCGGGCCGTGGCCTTCCCGCCACGGCCGAGGGCTGGGCGCGGTCGTTTCGGCGGGCGGACTCTGAGTGCCAGCCGACCGCGTCTCAGCAGTCCACGCCTCAGCAGTCCACGCCTTGGCAGTCCACGCCTCGGCAGTCCCCGTCTCAGCGGGCCGCTGTGCGGCGGAGTGGCTCGGCGGCGCCACCGGCCGTACGCGGCGTCAGGAGGCCCAGCTCGGACGGGACTTCGCCGAGCGGTGCGGGGCGCGAACCAGAGCCGGGGTACCGGCCGCCGCGTCCCTCGCCCAGTACCTGCCAGCCGCCGCGCGTCAGGGTGATGTACGCGCCACAGCGCAGCCCGTGGAGCGTGCAGGCGTCCCGCAGGCCCCACATCCAGGCGCCGTCCTCCTCCGTCCACCGCTCGTCGCCGTCACGGCAGTAGAGCAGCACCGCCGTCCGTACCGGCGTCCGGCGGCGCAGGTCGTGCGGGATGACGCGGCGCAGATGGGCGAGGAGCGCGTTGCGGAACTCCCAGCCGTCCGCCGGGATCGGACGACGTGCGAACGAGGCGCTGGCGGTGAGCCGTTCCTCGTGGTCGAGCACGGCGACGACCGCCGTCGACGGTGTCGGCCGATGCCGGGAGTGCAGACCGCTGACGACCTCACGCGGGCTGCGGAGCAGCGGAATTCCGGCCGCCGCCCACTCCGAGGGCTCCAGCATCCGACCGAGGCGGCTGGCGGACTCGGACGACGAGTTGATCGAAGCGGCTGATGACGGAGCGAATCCGAAGGTCACGGTCCTCCCTTCGGATACGCGCCCGCAAGGCGGGCAGAGTCGAGTGAGGGCGCACCACGGCACAGCCTTCCGGACCCCATACGGGGCCGTGCCGGGCGGATTCCCAATTCTTCCTGGCTCGCGAGCGAGCGGCAACGAGCAATTGACGCCGCTGACTGGAATGGGACGGAATGCCACTGATATCCCTGCCCAGACACCCACTGTTCACTCCCCGTTTCCTGTCCGGACGGCCATCACCAGGGGGAACACCGCCTTCCGCGTCCGGGCCGCTCCCCCTTCGCGAGCGACGTGTCGCGGTGAGTGAATTGGCCGATTGTCAGTCCCATCCGGTTGCATGGGGGTATGGACAATCTGGAGCTCCGTACCGAAGCCGACGCCATCCTCGCTGAGCTCGTGGGAGCGCCCGGTGGTTCCGCGCGGCTGCGGGAGGACCAGTGGCAGGCGGTGGCGGCGCTGGTGGAGGAGCGCCGACGGGCGCTGGTGGTGCAGCGCACGGGCTGGGGCAAGTCGGCGGTGTACTTCGTGGCCACCGCTCTGCTGCGCCGGCGGGGGTCCGGCCCTACGGTGATCATCTCGCCGCTGCTGGCGCTGATGCGCAACCAGGTGGAGGCGGCGGAGCGCGCCGGCATCCGGGCGCGCACCATCAACTCGGCCAACCCGGAGGAGTGGGACGCCATCTACGGAGAGGTGGAGCGCGGCGAGACCGACGTTCTCCTCGTGAGCCCGGAACGGCTCAACTCCGTGGACTTCCGCGACCAGGTGCTTCCCAAGCTCGCGTCCACGACCGGTCTGCTCGTCGTCGACGAGGCGCACTGCATCTCCGACTGGGGCCACGACTTCCGTCCTGACTACCGCCGGCTGCGGGCCATGCTCGGCGAGCTCGCCCCCGGGGTGCCGGTCCTGGCCACCACCGCGACGGCCAACGCGCGGGTCACCGCGGACGTGGCCGAGCAACTGGGCACCGGCGCGGGCGAGGCCCTGGTACTGCGCGGCTCGCTGGAGAGGGAGAGCCTCCGGCTGGGAGTCGTCCAGCTGCCGGACGCCGCGCATCGCCTGGCCTGGCTCGCCGAGCACCTGGACGAGCTGCCGGGCTCCGGGATCATCTACACCCTGACCGTGGCCGCGGCCGAGGAGGCCACGGCGTTCCTGCGGCAGCGCGGCTTCGCGGTGGACTCCTACACGGGTCGTACGGAGAACGCCGACCGGCTCCAGGCCGAGACCGATCTGCAGCAGAACCGCGTGAAGGCCCTGGTGGCGACGTCGGCGCTGGGCATGGGCTTCGACAAGCCCGACCTCGGCTTCGTGATCCACCTCGGTTCGCCGTCCTCGCCGATCGCGTACTACCAGCAGGTCGGCCGCGCCGGGCGCGGGGTGGAGCACGCGGAGGTGCTGATGCTCCCGGGCAAGGAGGACGAGGCGATCTGGCGCTACTTCGCCGACACCGCCTTCCCTCCCGAGGCTCAGGTCCGCCAGACGCTGACGGTCCTCGCCGACGCGGGACGGCCGCTGTCCGTGCCCGCTCTGGAGGCCGCGGTGGACCTGCGGCGCACCCGGCTGGAGACGATGCTCAAGGTCCTCGACGTGGACGGGACCGTCAAGCGCGTGAAGGGCGGCTGGGAGAGCACCGGACAGCCGTGGGTGTACGACACGGAGCGGTACGCGTGGGTGGCGCGGCAGCGGCAGGCCGAGCAACAGGCCATGCGGGACTACGTGAGCACGGACCGGTGCCGCATGGAGTTCCTCCGCCGGCAGCTGGACGACGAGGGCGCGGCCCCGTGCGGCCGGTGCGACAACTGCGCGGGGGCCTGGATCGGCTCCGAGGTCTCGGCCGAGGCGCTGACGGGCGCCACACGGGAACTGGACCGGCCGGGAGTGGAGGTCGATCCGCGCCGGATGTGGCCGACCGGTATGCCCGCCCTGGGAATCGACCTCAAGGGACGTATCCCCGCGGGCGAGCAGAGTTCCACCGGTCGCGCCCTCGGCCGCCTCTCGGACATCGGCTGGGGCAACCGACTCCGCCCCCTGCTGGCCGAGAACGCCCCGGACGGGGCGGTCCCCGACGACGTCCTGAAGGCGGCGGTGGCCGTCCTCGCGGACTGGGCGCGCTCGCCGGGCGGGTGGGCGCCGAACGTGGCCGAGGCCTCCGCTCGTCCCGTAGGCGTGGTCGCCGTGCCGTCACTGCGTCGGCCGCAGCTCGTCGGCTCCCTCGCCGAGGGGATCGCGTCCATCGGTCGCCTTCCCTATCTCGGGACGTTGACCTACGCCGGACCGGCCGGCGCCGAAGCGGCCCGCCGCAGCAACTCCGCCCAGCGGCTCCGGGGCCTCTTCGGCGCCTTCACCGTCTCCGACGAGCTGACGGCCGCCGTGGCGGGGGCCGCCGGTCCCGTGCTGTTGGTGGACGACTACGCCGACTCGGGCTGGACCCTGGCCGTCGCGTCCCGTCTGCTCCGGCGGGCCGGCAGCGGGCCGGTCCTTCCGCTGGTCCTCGCGGCATCCGGGTGAGGCGCGCGTGAGCGGGTGGTCGACGGGCTACCAGTAGTGGCGTCGGCCTCCCACCGCGTGTCCGACGGCTCCGAGGATCCACAGGACGGCGCCCAGGACGAGCAGGACGATTCCGATGGTCCACAGGATGGAGATGCCGGTGGCGAATCCGATGATGAGGAGCACGACTCCGAGGATGATCATGGTGTGCCTCGGTCTCTGTGAGTGGACCCGCCGTGCGGCGAGGTCGCGGAGCATACGGCGGGGCGATGAGGTCGCCGTATCCGCCATCCGTGAGACGCGTATGCCCCCATCCAGCCGCTGTATGGGTGCCCGGACGTATTTTTCGCCCGACCGGCGACCGGCGACCGGCGACCGGCGACCGGCGACCGGCGACCGGCGACCGGCGACCGGCGACCGGCGACCGGCGACCGGCGATCGGCCACCGGCGACTGGTCACCGGCGTCCGGTGGTCCGGCGATTCGGCGACCGGCGTCCGGCGATCGGCGACCGGCGATCGGCCACCGGCGTCCGGTGGCCCGGCGCTCGGGTCTCGGCGAACGGTGGCCGCGAATGTGGCCGTCCTCTCCGGGTAGCAGCAAGGCGTGTCCGGACCGGGCACCCACTCTTCGTCCCCGACACATCCCACACGAGCCAAGGAGTCACCATGCCTCGCGGTTCCAGCCCCAAGCGTGAACGCCAGTACGAGCACATCAAGGACAGCGCCGAAGACCGCGGCGAGAGCACCAAGCGGGCCAAGGAGATCGCCGCTCGTACGGTGAACAAGGAACGCGCCCGCTCGGGGGAGTCGAAGAGCGCGAGCCGTTCGTCGACCCAGGACATGTCGTCCTCCAAGCGCGGCGGACAGCGCTCCCACAGCGGCTCGCAGGGGCCCACGAAGGAGCAGCTCTACAACGAGGCCAAGCAGCGCAACATCGAGGGCCGCTCGAAGATGGACAAGGCGGAACTCAAGCGCGCTCTCGGCCGCTGAAGCCGACCGGCGAACTCGACCACTCTGGAGGGATGGAGGGTGCCATGACGTCATTCGGCTACTTCCTCGCCTGCGAGGAGTTCACCCCGCGGCAGCTGATCGACCAGGCGAGACAGGCCGCCGACGCGGGATTCACCCGGCTCGCCATCTCCGACCACTTCCATCCGTGGAACGACGAGCAGGGCAACAGCGCGTTCGTGTGGTCGATGATCGGCGCCCTCTCCCAGGCGACGGAACTGCCGGTGACCACACTCGTCACCTGTCCGGTCATGCGTCTGCACCCCGCGGTGACGGCGCAGGCGGCGGCCACCTCCAGCGTGCTGCTCGGGGGACGGTTCGCGCTGGGCGTGGGGACCGGAGAAGCGCTCAACGAGCACGTCCACGGCGACCGGTGGCCCTCGTTCGACGAGCGCGCCGACATGCTGGAAGAGGCGGTCGAGGTGATGCGGAGGCTGTTCACCGGACGGCAGGTCAGCCATCGCGGCCGGCACTACACCGTCGACAACGCCCGCCTCTACACCGCCCCCGAAGGCCCGCTGCCCATCCTCGTCTCCGCCTTCGGACCGAAGGCGGCCGAGTTGGCCGGACGCATCGGCGACGGCTTCGTCACCATGGCCCCCGACGAGGACGCGATCGCCCGCTTCAGGGACGCGGGCGGCGCGGGCAAGCCGGTGGTCGGCGGGCTGAAGGTGTGCTGGGGCGCCGACCGGGACGCGGCGGTCGCCACCGCCCACCGGCTCTGGCCGACGGAGCAGTTGCCGGGCGAGCTGAACCAGATCCTCCCCACACCCGCCCACTTCGAGCAGGCGAGCGGGCTCGTCACCCGGGACCAGGTGTCCGAGTCCGTCCCCTGCGGTGACGACCCGGACGAGCACGTGTCCGCAGTCCGCGCCTACGTCGACGCGGGCTTCGACGAGGTCTACGTCGGGCAGATCGGCCCGGACCAGGAGGCGTTCTTCTCGGCCTACCGGGACAAGATCCTTCCCGCGTGCTCGGGCTGACCGGCCAGGCCCACCGCCTGACCGGGCAGGGTGGGGCGGCGCCCAGGAGCGGCGTGTCGCGGTGCCAATCGCCGTGCCGGGGCGAGGCGGCGGGTCATGCTCTGCCCATGCGTGCTCTGGCCATGCGCCGGTTCGTGGCCCCTGTGCTGGTGGGTGTCGTCCTGGCCGTCTCCGGGTGCGCCACGACCCACGGGCGCTCGGCCGCCGTGGCGGACGCGGCGGCCCGGTTCGAGGCCGCGCTGCGCGACCACGACACCGGGAGGGCCTGCGCCGCCCTGGCACCCGCCACGCGGGAGGAAGTCGAACGAGACGGCCCCTGTGCCACGGCCCTGGAGTCGCTCCACCTCGCCGCCGCCGAGGGGCGCGCCCGCCGGGTGGACGTCTACGGTTCGCAGGCCCGTGCGGTGTTCACCGCCGACACCCTGTTCCTCGCCGCCTTCCCCGACGGCTGGCGCGTGACCGCCGCCGGGTGCACGCCGCGCCCTCCGCGCCCGTACCTCTGCGAGGTGGAAGGTGACTGACGTACGCGTGGTGTTCCTGGTCTGCCTGGCCGTGATCTTCGGCGGCCTCGCGTACGCCTTCGTCGTAGGGCTGTCGCAACGGTGACGGGCGTACGACGCTTCCTCCGCGACAACGGCTTGACCCTGGCCTTCCTCGCCGGCTTCCTGCTCGCCCTGGCCGGTCAGGCGGTCGCCGGCCACGCCGAACTCGCCGCCGTCACGACGGCACAGGGACTCCACCCGCCCACCTTCACCGCCTACCTGTTCACCTCGGACTTCATGGTGGACGTCATGGAGAACTGGCAGTCGGAGTTCCTCCAGTTCTCGCTGTACATCATCGGCACGGTGTGGCTGCTGCAACGAGGGTCGCCGGAGTCCAAACAGCTCGACAGGGCCGGCAAGGAGTCGGACCGGCGGCAGCGGGTCGGCGCAGAGGCGCGCCCCGACTCGCCGCGCTGGGCGGGCGCCGGGGGCGTACGCCTGGCCGTCTACTCCCGGTCCCTCGGGCTCGTCATGCTCACGGTCTTCGCGCTGTCCTGGCTGGCCCAGTCCGTCACCGGACGCATCGCCTACAACGAGGAGCAGCTGCGGCAGCGGCAGGACCCGGTCAGCTGGCTCACGTACATCAGCTCGCCCGAGTTCTGGAACCGGACGCTCCAGAACTGGCAGTCCGAATTCCTCGCGGTGGCCGCCATGGCGATCCTGTCCGTCTACCTTCGGCAGCGCGGCTCACCCGAGTCCAAGCCGGTCGGCGCTCCCCACGGCGCCACCGGTGTGGAGGGCTGACGGCGGCTCGGCCCGGCGTGCCGCCGACATGGGCGCGTAAGCCGTGTTCGCGCGCGTCGTCGACCCACGCGGATCGCCAGGACGCCCGCGTCGTCAGTCCTCGCGGATCGCCAGGACGCCCGCGCCGTCAGCCCACGCGGATCGCCAGGACGCACGCGTCGTCCTCGTGGCCCGCGATCTCGGGGTCGGCGACCAGGGCGTCGATCAGTTTCTGGGGCTCGCGGGTGGACGAGGCCGCCACCGCGTGGGCCAGACGGTCGATTCCGACGGTCAGGTCCTCGTCCCGGCGCTCGACCATGCCGTCGGTGTACAGCACCAGCAGGTCCCCCTGGCGGAGCGCGGTCGACGAGGTCTCGTACGCGTACCCCGGCAGCGCCCCGAGGAGGGGGCCGCGCTGGTCGGTCCCCAGCGGTTCCACGGTGCCGTCGCGCAGCAGCAGCGGGGCGGGGTGTCCGGCGTCTGCCCAGTGCAGGACCTTGTCCTCGCCGATGTGCCCGGCCACCACCGTGGCCGTCTGGCCCGCCGGATCGCTGCACACCAGCTCGTTCAGCCAGGTCGTGATCTCGCCGGCGGACGCGCCCGTCTGCGCCAGGCCGGCCAGGGCGTGCCGCTGTTGCGCCATACGGGCCACGGCCTCCAGGCCGTGCCCCGAGGCGTCGCCGATCGCCACCAGCACCCGGCCGTCCGGCAGCAGCCGGCACTTGTACCAGTCACCGCCGACCGCCGCGTCCGGCTCGGCCGGGCGGTAGGAGGCAGCCACCGTGAGCCCGACCGCCGCCAGTGCCTCCGAGTGCGTGGGCAGGATCGCCTCGCGGAGCGTGTCCGCGACCTTCCGTTCCGCCTCCGTCTGCCGCCGCAGCCAGTCCGACTCCCGCTCCGTCTCCGCCAGCCGCCGCCGGCTGCGGATCTGTGGCGTGAGGTCGCGGGCCACCAGGTTGACCGCCCACGGCCTGCCGTCCGTCCCGGCGACCGGCCGTCCCAGCAGGTCGAGGGTGCGGAGCTCGCCGAGCACGAGGAAGCGGATTCGGGTCCAGGCGGGCTCCTCGCCCGCCAGTACGGAGGTGATGAACTCGGAGAACGCCGTCAGGTCGTCCGCCAGCAGGGCGTCGCAGAGCTGGTCCAGCGTCCAGGGCATGCGCACATCGGCGTGGAAGATCCGGCTGAGCCCCTCCGACCAGGTGACCTTGCCCGAGAGCAGGTCCCAGTTCCCCCAGCCCATCGACGCCAGGTACTGCGCGTCGATGGTGAGCAGTTCCGCCTGGCTCTGCACCGGTCGCCACGTCGCGAGAACCTGGAGACCGCACCGGGCGGCGGAGTACAGCAGCGGGGCCCGGTGGATGCGTCCGAGCCGCTCCTCGGTGTAGTCGACCACCCGCCCGTCCAGGGGCCTGCCGGTGTTCACGACTTCGGCCAGGGCGGCGAGCAGACCGGAGTTGGCGGCGCCCGGGCGGGCCTCCAGGAACCGCTGCCCGACCTGTCGGTCCGGAATCTCCAGCCACTCCGCCGACCGGACGCGGTTTCCCGCCACGATGCGGAAGTCGCGTACGGCCCCGGCGTCGTCCGTCACCGGTTCGAGCAGCACCGCCGAGGCCGGGATCGCGGCCAGCAGGGAGCAGACCCCGCTGTCGCCCGGCTCGTGGGTACTGCACAGACACCGCGAGGTCCCGTCCGTCTCGGCCGTCACCGGCAGCACCGACAGGGACTGGAGCGGCGACGCCACATCCATACCGCCGGATCCGGGTCCCGGCGCCGGACGTTCCGTCGTGCGGCGCACCGCCTCGCGCAAGGAGGTGATCTCACGGCCGATCATGCCCTTGAGGGCGTCGACGGTGTCGGGCAGGGGAAAGCTCATCGTTCGCCTCCGCGAACCACGCGGCGCGTCGGTCTGCCGTCCGAGGCCGGCAACGCGTCGCTCGTCGGCTCCAACCACTCGACTCGCGGCCACCGGCTCGGCCACAGGGCCACCGGCTCGCACGAGCGCACGTGCCCCAGCCTGATCGATTCATGCGCCGATGGCACGCCGGGCGGTCGTAGCGTCTGCACAGATGCCGTGCCCGGTGCCGTGCCCGGGCCTCGTGCGGGTGCCCGACCGGGCCCCATCCTCGGGGCGGGGCACGTGCAGGGGCACGAGCCTGGGCGTCGGCCTGCGCCTGGGCGTCGGCCCGCGCCGCGCTTCCGTGCACCTGCCCGCGCCCGCGCCCGTGCCCGTGCCCGCACCCGCGCCCGTGCACCTGCCCGCGCCCGCGCTTCCGTGCGACTGCCCGCGCCCGTGCGACTGCCCGCGCCCGTGCGCCTGCACGTGTGCGTCACGGCGTGAGCAGTGTCTTGATCATTCCGTCCTCCTCGGCGAGGAACATGTCGTAGGCCTTCGGCGCCTCCTCCAACGGCATCGTGTGGGTGGCGAAGCCCTCCACGCCCAAGGGATCTCCGTCGTCCAGGAGCGGCAGGATGTCGTCCGTCCAGGCCCGTACGTTCGCCTGCCCCATGCGCAGCTGGATCTGCTTGTCGAACATGGTCAGCAGGGGCATCGGATCGGCGGCCCCGCCGTAGACGCCCGACACCGAGATGGTGCCGCCGCGCCGTACCAGGTCGATCGCGGTGTGCAGAGCGCTCAGGCTGTCGACACCGGCCCGCTCCATCAGCGGCCTGGCCAGGGCGTCGGGCAACCGCGCCGTCACGCGTTGGGCCGCCGAGGCCAGGGACGCGCCGTGGGCCTCCATCCCCACCGCGTCGATGACGGCGTCCGTGCCGCGGTCCGTCAGCTGCCGGACCGCGTCGGCCAGCCCCTTGTCGTGCTCGGCGAGGTCCAGGGTGTGTACGCCACGGGAACGAGCCCGTTCCAGCCGGGCCGGTACCAGGTCGACGCCCACCACGAGCGCGCCCCGCGGTGGAGGGCGATCCGTGCGGCCATCTCGCCGATCGGCCCAAGGCCGAGGACGGTCACCGTCCCGCCCGGCGGTGCCCCGCGCGTGCCCGTGCTGTGCCGGACCGGACTATGCGGCCGACCGGCCGCCCGTCGTCGTCGGACGGGCCAAGGGCGCGTCCGGGGGCCGGGACGATGCCCGGTTCCGAACGCGCCCTGCTGAAGGGGCCGGTGGTCAGTCCTTCAGCGTGTCCTTCACCTTCTCCTTGGCCTGCCGAGCGTCTCCCTTGGCCTGCTCGGCGCGGCCTTTCGCGGTGAGACCCTCGTTACCGACGGTCCGGCCCGCGGCTTCCTTGGCCTTGCCCTTGGCCTGTTCCTTCTTGGCGCGCATCTTCTCCTCACCCGACACGGTGACTCCTCTCGGGTGTGTGGTGCTGTCTGTCGCGAGTAGCCGATTCGGGGCCCCGTAAACGTCGCTACGGCGCCCCGGGCGGGGCGAGCCGATGTCCGCTGACCTGGTTGGGCTGATTGACGGCTAGATCCCGAATCGTGGGGAAGTGGCGGAACGTCCTGATGAGCTCCGCGAGGCAGGTGATGGTCATGGCGCGGCCGGTGTGGTCGGGGACTTTGACGTTCGGGCTGGTCAGCGTGCCGGTCGGGCTCTATACGGCCACTGACAGTCACACCATCCACTTCCATCAGCTGCAACGCGGCACGTCGGACCGTGTGCGCAACCGCCGGGTCAACGAGCGGACCGGCGAGGAGGTCGACCTCGACGACATCGTCAAGGGCTTCGACACCGGCGACGAGTACGTTCTCGTGGAGCCGCGGGAGCTGGAGGAGATCGCGCCCGGCCGCTCGAAGACGCTGGAGATCACCGGATTCGTCGACCTGGACGAGGTCGACCCGATCTTCTTCGACAGGACGTACTACCTCGGGCCGCGCGGCAAGGAGCACGGCAAGGTCTACCGCCTGCTCGAACAGACGATGTCCCGGGCGAACCGGGCAGGAATCGCCACCTTCGTGATGCGCCAGCGCGAGTATCTCGTCGCGGTGAAGGCCGAGAAGGGGTTGCTGACGTGCCACACCCTGCACTGGGCCGACGAGATCCGCGACCCCCACCAGGAGATCGACACCCTGCCGGGGCGACTGAAGACCTCGGACAAGGAACGCGAGATGGCCGAGCAGCTCATCGAGGCCCTGGCGACCGACTGGGACCCCGAGGAGTACCACGACACCTTCCAGGAGAAGGTCGCCGCGCTCATCGACGCCAAGCAGGCGGGGGAGACCGTGGAGAAGGCCGAACCGGCGGCCGAGTCCACGAACGTCGTTGACCTGATGGAGGTGCTGCGACGCAGCGTGGACCACGCCCACGACACCCGGAGGGCCCACGGCACGGGGAAGACGGGTCGCACGGGGAAGACGGGCCGAAACGCGGACTCGGGTCGCACCGGGAAGACGGGCCGCACCGGGAAGGCGGGTCGCACCGGGAAGGCGGGTCATGCGGGGAAGTCCGACGGGGCGCGGTCGAGCAGCGGCGGTGGTGACCTCGACGGCCTCAGCAAGTCCGAGCTCTACGACCTGGCCACCGACGCGCACGTACGCGGCCGTTCCACCATGACGCGCGACGAACTGGTCAAGGCCCTCGCGGCCTGAGCGCAGGCGGGCTGCCGGTCGGGGCGGGTCCGGCCGTGCGGTCGAAGAAGTGATCTGCGGGCGTCATGCGTCCATGCAACACGACGCCTCGGACATCGCGCGAGCGCGTCACTCCGAGGCTGTGGATAACTCGGTCCGGGCCGCAGCGGGAGTTATCCACAGGGCTTTCGGAGTCGGCGGTCGTCGCGAGACCGTCGTGACCATGAACACGAACCCGCACGAATTCCGTGGAACGACCGAAACCCAGCAGATCACGCTGCGCGGCCCCGCCGAACTGGCCGACGCCCTCCCGTTCATGCTCGGCTTCCACCCGAGCGACTCCGTCGTCCTCGTCGCGCTCCACGGCGAACACGGACGCTTCGGCGGCCGGGTCAGGCTCGGCATCCCGCGTTCCACCAACGAGTGGCCCTCGACCGCGGAACACCTCGCCGAGTGCCTCGTCGACGGATGCACCCGGCGCGGCACCAGGCCGGACGGCATCGTCGTCTTCCTCTGCCAGGACCCGGCGCCCGGCGAGACGGGCCGGCATGTGATGGAGCGGCTGCGCCCCTTCGCCCAGCGCCTGCGCACCGCCTGCGGCGCGCTCGACATTCCCGTCTACGAAGCGCTGTGCATCTCCGACGGCCTGTACTTCTCCTACTGCTGCCCCGACACCCGCTGCTGCCCGCCCGACGGCACCCCCCTCGCCCTGACCGGCACCTCCGTCATGGCCGCCTCGGCCGCCTACGCCGGAATCCAGGTCCGGGGATCACTGCGGGAGATGGAGGCCCGACTCACGCCCCGCGCGACGCCGTCGTCCGCGGACGAACGGCAGCGCGAGGCGTTGCACAAGGCGTCGGCCGTGATCATCCCCAAGGTCTTCGACGGCCCGCCCGGCGCGGGCCGGGCCGAGGTCAGGGAGACCACGCTCACGCTCGCCCGGAAGATCCTCGGACGGTTCGACACCGCCGCGTCAGGGACGCCCGTCCCGGCCGCCGTGGGTGGTTCCGGAACGGCGGAGCAGGACGCGGCGGACGACGCGACGATCGACGCCGACGAGGCCGCCGCCCTGATCCTCGGGCTTCAGGACCGGGAGACGCGGGACCGGGCCGCCGAATGGATGGAGGGAGGTGAGGGCGCCGCCGCGTTGCGCCTGTGGCGCGTGCTGGCCCGCCGCTGTGTGGCGCCGTTCGGCGAGCACGCGGCGGCGCCGCTCACGCTCGCCGGCTGGGTGGCCTGGTCCACCGGCGACGAACCGGCCGCCCGGGTGGCCCTGGGGCTCGCCCTGGACGCCGACCCCGAGTACGTCTTCGCCCGGCTGCTGCACCAGGCCTGCAACGAGGGGCTCGACCCCGAATCCCTGCGGAGCTGCCTGCGCGAGGAACGTGCGTCGAGGCAGGCTGCCCCGGAGACGCGGGCCGAACCGCGTCCGGCCCTGCCTCGGAGCCCTCGCCCGTCGGCGCTCAGGAAGGCCGCGAGGGTGGCCAGGGCGGGCGGCGCGACCGCCGGCACACGCCCCGGCAAGGGCTCGCCCCAGCGGTCGCGGGGTGTCGCGGCCCGGCACGGCGGAGCGCGCGGTGGACAGCGTGGGACCAGGAGCGGGCGATGACGCCCGTGACCAGGCCACCCGCAGCGGCGTTCACGTCTGTGGCGGAGCCCGACGACCCGTGCCGCCGACGCCTCACCGGCAGCCCGGACCGCACAGAGAGCACCGCACACCAGCCATGGCATCCCGTCCCGCCCCAGCCTCAGGTCTCCCGGCCGGACAGGCGCCCGCCGGCGGCCCTCCGCCCCCTGGCACCGCCAGACCGGGCGAACCGCCCTCGGTGCACCACGCGCTCTTCTGCGTGGCCCTGCCCGCCCTCGCGATCTCTCCCGACCACGGCCAGCTCACCGGCCACGGCCTCGAAGGGGTCTACGCCTCCGGGCGTCGCCTCCTCGCCCGCTCCGTGCTGCGCGTGGCCGGCCGGGAGCCCCTCGCCCTGCAAGGGCGCCAGGCCACGGCGGACCGCGCGGTCTTCCTCTCGGCCGTCCGCACGGCCGGAGACCTCGGGCCCGACCCTGGTCTCACCGTCGAGCGTTCACGCGACGCCGACGGAACCGAGCGGATCACGCTGCGCAGCTCCGTCGGCAGGCACCTCCGGCTTCCGGTGGAAATCGCTCTGGGCACGGATCTCGCGGACCTGGGCGCCGTGGCGGCCGGGAGGGCCGGGCCGGAGATCCCCGCGAGCGTCCACGGCACGGGCATGCGCTGGAGCACGGCCGACGGACGGTACGCCTCCGTCAGCGCCGACCCGCCCCCGACGGACGCGCTGGCCGCGGCCGGGCTCCTGCGCTGGGAGGTCGAACTGCCCCCCGGAGCTGTCCGGACCATCGAGCTCAGGGTGCGCGCCGACCGCGCCCCGCGAACCGTCGGCGCCGGAACCCCCGGTGCGGGTGGCGGTTCGGGCCGGCCCGGCGGGGCCGTCCTCGCGGAAGCCCGCGCGGAGGGGGACGATCCCCGGATCGGCGAGCTCCTGCGGGTGGCCGTCGACGACCTGCGAGCCCTCCTCCAGCGCGACCCGGAGCGCCCGACCGACGTCCACCTCGCCGCCGGAGTGCCCTGGCGCTGCGGGCCCGTCACCGCCGAGGCGCTCTGGGCGGCGCGGATGGCCCTCCCGCTGGGCACCCGGCTCGCCGTCGCGACGCTCCGGGCTCTGGCCCGCACCCAGCTCGACGGCCCCGGCACGGCGGCCGGGCGCATCCCGGGCCCGCTCAGAGACGCCGGCCCCTTCCTCCCTCCTCGCTGCACGGGCATCGAGGCCACCCTCGCCTTCCCCGCCGTCCTCGCCGAGGCACGGCGTTGGGGGCTCCCCGAGCAGGACCTCGCGGAGCTCCTCCCCGCGGCGGAACGGTGCCTCCAGTGGCTCCGGGCCGCGGCCGACCCGCAGGGATTCGTCCCGGACCCGGGGCCCACCGGGCCGTGGCGGGCCGAGACCCAGGCCCACGCCCACCGCGCGGCGCTGCTCGGCGCCGACCTCCTCGACGGCTGCGGCCAGCCCGGCGGCGACGAATGGCGCGCGTGGGCACGCGGCCTTCGTGAGCGGTTCCGGGCGGTGTTCTGGCTCGACGACAGGTCCGGCGGCAGGCCGGCAGTCGCCGTGGCCGCCGGCGGCCGACCGTGGACGCAGTTGGGCGGCTGGGCCGCGCACCTCCTCGACACCGGGCTCCTGGGCGGCGGGCAGCACGCGCCCGGACTGCTGGACAAGGCCCCCACCGAACAGCTGGCCCGCCTGCTGGGCACGCCCGCGCTCGACTCCGGCTGGGGGCTGCGCAGCCTCGGCGCCAAGGAACCCGGGCACAACCCCCTGGGACACCGCGCCGGGGCGGTGCGGGTCCATGAGACGGCCGTGGCCGTCGCGGGTCTCGCCGCGGCGGGCTACGAGAAGGAGGCGGGGTCCTTGCTGAAGGGGGTCGTCGACGCGGCGGAGGCGTTCGGCTACCGGCTGCCCGAGATGTACGGCGGGGGTCTGCGGACGGGCGGGACGGCCCCGGTGCCCCATCCGACGGCCTGCCGGCCCGCGGCGGTGGCCGCGGCCGGTGCGGTCCACCTCGTGGCGGCCCTCGTGGGGATCCGCCCGGACGCCCCGGGCGGGACGGTCGCCCTGCACCCCGTCCGGTCGGCTCCCCTCGGAGCCGTACGGCTGTCGGGTGTCCGGGTCGCCGGGGAGGGCTTCGCCGCGCGGGTGAGCCGGCTGGGCCTCGGGATGGTCGAGGAGGCCGCCGAAGGCCTCCAGCTGGGGGGTTGACCGGATGCCGGCCGACAGTAGGGGCGACGTCCTGGGGGAGCGAGAAGAAGTCGACGTCGATGCACGGGAGGGGCGTGTTTATCGTCAGGAAGACGACTATGATCACGGCATGCCTCCCTACGACCCGTCGGCCTTTCCGCCCTTCGCCGTCACCGTCGATCTGGTCGTGCTCACCGTGCGGCGCCACGCCTTGTGCGCCCTGGTGGTCCGACGGGGAGAAGCACCGTTCCAGGGCAGGTGGGCGCTGCCCGGCGGCTTCGTCCGGGCCGACGAGGACCTGGGCGCCGCCGCCGCGCGGGAGCTGGTGGAGGAGACCGGTCTCTGCGTCCACGAGCCCGGCGCCCCGGCGCCGATGCCCGCCAACGGCGCGCACCTGGAGCAGCTGGCCACCTACGGAGACCCGGAGCGCGACCCCCGGATGCGGGTGGTCAGCGTCGCGCACCTGGCGCTCTCCCCGGATCTGCCCGCACCCCGCGCGGGCGGCGACGCGAACAGCGCTCGCTGGGCCCCGGTGGAGGAGCTGCTCGGCAAGGACGGTTCCGCCGACGACGGGGCGCCCGAGCCGCTCGCCTTCGACCACGCGCGGATCCTCGGCGACGGGGTGGAGCGGGCCCGCTCGAAGATCGAGTACTCCTCGTTGGCAACGGCCTTCTGCCCGCCGGAGTTCACGGTCGGCGAGCTCCGCAGGGTGTACGAGGCCGTGTGGGGGGTCGCGCTCGACCCGCGCAACTTCCACCGGAAGGTGACCGGTACGCCCGGCTTCCTCGTCCCGGCGGGCGGCACCACGACCCGTCAGGGCGGTCGCCCCGCGCAGCTCTTCCGGGCAGGCGGAGCGACGCTGCTCAACCCACCGATGCTCCGCCCCGAGGTCTGAGCGTTCCGTCCCTGGGCGACCCGTGGCCCCAACCCTGCGCAGAAAGTCCGAAATGTAGCGTTATCTTGCTTCGACAGCCGCCCTGCCGCGGAGCGGTCTCACCTACCGCGAGAGAAGCGATGCTCCAGGCCATCGGACTCACCAGCAACCCCCGCCGCGACCTCCCGCCCGCCGTGGACGATCTCACCTTCGACGCGCGACCGGGCCAGGTCACCGCGCTTCTCGGCCCCGCCGGAGCCGGGAAGACCACCGCCCTGCGGCTGATGCTCGAACTCGAGCCCGGCCGGGGCGTCACCTACTTCCGGGGCCGCCCCCTCCAGCGCGTCGCCCATCCCGCCGGGGAGGTGGGGGTGCTCTTCGGCGACGTGCCCGGCCACCCTTCGCGGACGCTGCGCAGCCAGTTGCGGATGCTGAGCGCGGCGGCGGGGGTGCCCGCGTCCAGGGCCGACGAGATGCTGGAGTTCGTGGGGCTCGCCGGACTGCACGACCAGCGCATCGGCCGGCTGTCCCGGGGCATGGACCGCCGACTCGGCCTCGCCTCCGCACTGTTGGGTGATCCGCACACACTGCTGCTCGACGAGCCGGGCGCCGGGCTCTCCGCGCGCGAACGTGCCTGGCTGCACGAACTGCTGCGCGCCCACGCCACCGGGGGCGGCACCGTCCTCTACACCACCGAGGACCCCAAGGACGCGGCCCGCCACGCCGACCGGGTCGTCACCGTCGACAAGGGGCGACTCGTCGCGACACAGGCCGCCGCCGACTTCGCCCACACCCGGCTGCGGCCGCGGGTGGCCGTACGCACCCCGCACGCCGCGCGGCTCGCCGCCGCCGTCACCCAGGAGGCGCGCGCCGCGCGCCGCACCGTCGAAGTGGTCACCGAGCGGGGCAACCGCCTCTCCGTCTACGGCAGCGACTGCGCCGCCATCGGTGAGACCGCCTTCCGGCACGGCGTCCTCATCCACCGGCTCACCGACGAGGTGGGCGACACCGGCCCCGTCGGCGCCGACGCCCGGGACGCGGCCGCCTCGGAGCCCGCGCGCCCCCAGCCGGTTCGGCAGGTCCCCGAGCCGTCCGGTACTCGGCGGCCCGCCCGTTCGCCGCTCCGCCCGCTGAGGTACGAGATCCGCAGGCTGCTCGGCGTGCCGGCGACACCGCTCGTCGTGGCGGCGGTCCTCGCCGCCTCCGTGCTGATCTCGCTGCTCCTCGCACGCGGGGGCGGCACTCCCCTCCCGACCCTCCTCGCGGGCTGGCCCGCGCTCTCGCCCCTGCCTCCCGCCGCCCTCGGGGCAGGGCTGCTCGGTGCCTTCTCCTTCGGCGACGAGTACCGCTACCCGGCGCTCACGACCGGCCGCGGCGCCGTCCCCCGCAGGTTGGGGCTGCTGCTGGCCAAGCTCGCCGTCGCGGCCGCCGTGGGCCTGGTCCTCGCCGTGCTCGTCGTCGTGGCCGACCTGGAGGCGCTGCGCCTCGTCTACGGCGGCGAGTTGATTCCCGTACCGGAGAACTGGCCTTCGCTGTGTGCCAGTTGGTTCGGACTGATCGTCGGCTGCGCCTGGGCGGGGGTGCTCGGGGCGGGCGTCTTCCGGGTGGCGGCGGCGGGGGTCGCCGCGGTGCTCGCGGTGCCCGTCGTCGTCGCTCCGCTACTGGGTCAGGTCACCTCGGGCCCCGCCGGCCGGTCGATCACCGGGCTCCCCGGGCGGCTGAGGGACTTCGTCGTCATGGAGTGGCCGACGGCGGCCGACCGATGGCTGCTGGGCGCGCTGCGGGTGGTCGCCCAGCCCGTGGGAGTGGCGCTGGCGCTGGCGTTGACCGCGCTGCTCTGCGCGTATGTGATCACCGGCCTTCACCGAAAGGCGCGTTGGTGATCAAGTCCGGATCGGATCGCTCCGGTTCCCTGGCAACTCACTTGAGAATGCCCGGTTATGTCCGAATAATCGTCAATTGTGTAGGGGGTGCCGATCACCCTTTCGTGTGCTTTTCACCAAAGACCTCAAGGGTCACGAGAGCGACGCCGACAAAGGATGCGTGAGTACCCTTGCGCACACCATGATGACCGCCGCCCGCCCCGTCGACTCCGGCCTCGGCGCCCCGGGCGATCTCGATCGATACCCGTACACGGAGACGCCCGTCGCCGAGCGCGTGGGTCCGCCCTCCTGGGAAGGGGTGGAGACGGACCTCGGCCGGGTCGGTCGTCGCAGCACCGGCAGTCGTGGCCGCGGACTGCACGGCCAGCTCGTCCAGCAGCTGGGTCAGATGATCGTCTCCGGTGACCTCGGCGCCGACCGCCCGCTCGTCCCGGAGGAGATCGGCCAGCGCTTCGAGGTCTCCCGCACCGTCGTGCGCGAGTCGCTGCGCGTGCTGGAGGCCAAGGGCCTGGTCAGCGCCCGCCCCAACGTCGGCACCCGGGTCAGGCCGGTCTGCGACTGGAACCTCCTCGACCCCGACATCATCGAGTGGCGCGCCTTCGGCCCGCAGCGCGACGACCAGCGCCGTGAGCTGAACGAGTTGCGCTGGGTGATCGAGCCCCTCGCCGCCCGCCTCGCCGCGGGCCACGGTCGTGAGGACGTCCAGCAGAGGCTCTCCGACATGGTCGAGATCATGGGCCACGCCTATGCCCAGGGTGACGGGATCACGTTCTCCCGAGCCGACGCCGAGTTCCACTCCCTGCTGATCCAGCTCGCCGGGAACCGCATGCTGGAGCACCTCTCCGGCATCGTCGCCGCCGCGCTCCACGTCTCCGGAGGCCCGGTCACCGGTTGTGACCGACCGGGTGAGTCCTGCCTGGCGCACCACGCGCGCATCGCCGACTGCCTCGCGGCCGGCGACGCGCAGGGGGCCGAAGCGGCGATGCGGCAGCTGCTCACGGCCCACCCCGAGGTCGAGCGCGTCGTGCCCGCCCCGCGCGAGCACTGACCCGCGAGCCGTGGCCGGGCGCGCGAGGCGTACGCGCCACGTGCCGCCGGGGCCGTACAGAAGCCCGGAGCACGGCGAGCCCCCGGGGTTGCGGGGGTTCGGTGGTGCGAATGTGCGACGAACGCCCGTTCTGGCCGTTTCGTCCCGCATGGGGTGTGACTCGGGCCACGCGGATTGGGCGTAACACTCCTCGAAGCCGTGCGATGACCTAAGAGGTGACGGCCGAGGAAGGAATACAGCCGCCGATTCAGGCGCTGTGCAGTTCCCCGGTCCAGCCCGCGCCGTCGGCACATTCCCCGTCGACGGTCGTCGGCTCCGGCCCGATCATGGGCGGGGCCGGAAGCCGTTTCCATCGTTCCGAGAGGTTGTTCGTGTCGGCCAGCACATCCCGTACGCTCCCGCCGGAGATCGCCGAGTCCGAGTCTGTGATGGCGCTCATCGAGCGGGGAAAGGCTGATGGGCAGATCGCCGGCGATGACGTGCGTCGGGCCTTCGAGGCTGACCAGATTCCGCCAACCCAGTGGAAGAATGTTCTGCGCAGCCTCAACCAGATCCTCGAGGAAGAGGGTGTGACGCTGATGGTCAGTGCAGCGGAGTCGCCGAAGCGCGCCCGCAAGAGCGTCGCAGCGAAGAGCCCGGCCAAGCGCACCGCCACCAAGACCGTCACCGCCAAGACGACCGTGACGAAGACCGTCGCGGCCGCCGCGGCGGCTCAGGCGGACGAGAGCGCGGACCCGGCCGACGAGGCCGGAGCGCCGGCCAAGAAGGCGGCCGCGAAGAAGACCGCGGCCAAGAAGACGGTGGCCAAGAAGGCCGTCGCCAAGAAGACGGCGGCCAAGAAGACCGCCGCGAAGAAGGACTCCGACGAGGTCGCCGAGGGCGAGGAGCTGCTCGACGACGTCGCGCCCGGCAAGGGCGAGGACGAAGAGGCCGAGGGCGAGAACAAGGGCTTCGTCCTGTCCGACGACGACGAGGACGACGCTCCGGCGCAGCAGGTCGCCGTCGCCGGTGCCACCGCCGACCCGGTCAAGGACTACCTCAAGCAGATCGGCAAGGTCCCGCTGCTCAACGCCGAGCAGGAGGTCGAGCTCGCCAAGCGCATCGAGGCCGGTCTGTTCGCCGAGGACAAGCTGGCCAACTCCGACAAGCTGGCGCCCAAGCTCAAGCGTGAGCTGGAGATCATCGCCGAGGACGGCCGCCGCGCCAAGAACCACCTCCTGGAGGCCAACCTCCGTCTGGTGGTCTCGCTGGCCAAGCGCTACACCGGCCGCGGCATGCTCTTCCTGGACCTGATCCAGGAGGGCAACCTGGGTCTGATCCGCGCTGTCGAGAAGTTCGACTACACCAAGGGCTACAAGTTCTCCACGTACGCCACCTGGTGGATCCGGCAGGCGATCACCCGCGCCATGGCCGACCAGGCCCGCACCATCCGTATCCCGGTGCACATGGTCGAGGTCATCAACAAGCTGGCGCGCGTCCAGCGCCAGATGCTCCAGGACCTGGGCCGCGAGCCCACCCCGGAGGAGCTGGCCAAGGAACTCGACATGACCCCGGAGAAGGTCATCGAGGTCCAGAAGTACGGCCGCGAGCCGATCTCCCTCCACACCCCTCTGGGTGAGGACGGCGACAGCGAGTTCGGTGACCTCATCGAGGACTCCGAGGCGGTCGTCCCGGCCGACGCGGTCAGCTTCACGCTCCTCCAGGAGCAGCTGCACTCCGTCCTCGACACGCTCTCCGAGCGTGAGGCCGGCGTGGTCTCCATGCGCTTCGGTCTCACCGACGGTCAGCCGAAGACCCTGGACGAGATCGGCAAGGTCTACGGCGTGACGCGTGAGCGCATCCGTCAGATCGAGTCGAAGACCATGTCGAAGCTGCGCCACCCGTCCCGTTCGCAGGTGCTGCGCGACTACCTCGACTAGTCCACGAGCGTTCGAGCCGAAGGGCCCGGTTCCCCGAAAGGGACCGGGCCCTTCGGCATTGCGCGGGTGCACGGTGGCGAGGCCTGGACGACGCTGGGTGAACCGACATCACCGGAGAGTCAGGAGGCTCTATGCGTCGCCCCATCGCCCGAGCAGTAACCGCTGCCGTGGGCCTGATCTCGGCGGCGGCCGGACCGTTCGCCGCCGCCGCTCCGGCGGCAGCCGACAGCGTCGTGGTGGGCGGACAGCCCGCGGAGGCCCTGGAGGCCCCCTGGGCCGTGGCGCTCTCCAGCCGTGACCGGTTCGGGGGTACGCGAGCGGGTCAGTTCTGCGGGGGCGTGGTGGTGGCTCCCACGCGGGTGCTGACCGCGGCCCACTGCATGGGCAGGGAGGTCCTGGGAGGGGCCCCCGCGGAGCTGCCCGACCTCAAGGTGATCGCCGGCCGGAGCGTCCTGGTCGGCCAGGACGGACACGAGGTCCGGGTCTCGGGGACGTGGGTCAGCCCGGACTACGACCCGACGGCCAACACCAACGACCTCGCCGTCCTGACGCTGGAGAGCCCGCTGCCGCAGTCGTACGTGATCAGGACCGCCGTGCGCGGGGACACGGCCGAGGCACCGGGCACCGCGGCGGACGTCTACGGCTGGGGGGACACCACCGGGAACGGGAGCTACGCCTCGGCCCTGCGCTCCGCGCGCGTCCAGGTGCTGTCCGACGCCTCGTGCCGCCGGGCCTACCCGGGCGGCTTCGGCGCCGCGTACAGCGCCGGCACGATGCTGTGCGCGGGCGACCCGCGGGGCGGCAGGGATGCCTGCCAGGGGGACAGCGGGGGGCCGCTGGTGGCCCAGGGGCGGCTCATCGGCCTGGTCTCCTGGGGCAGCGGCTGCGGAGAGCCCGAGAGTCCGGGTGTCTACACCCGCGTCTCGACGGTGCTGCCGGAGAACTTCTGAGCCCTCGGCCGAGAGGGCCGCTGGAGGAGGGCGTCTGAGCCCTCAGCCGCGAGGACCGCCGCCGAGGAGCCTCTGAGCCTTCGGTCCGCGAGAACCGCTGCTGAGGGCCTTCTGGGCCCCGGGCGCCGCCGGAGCCGCTCCCAGGGAGTCTCTGAGCCGCGGCTGCGAGAACGGGCGGCCACCCCCCTGGCTGCGGGGGTGGCCGCCCGTCGTCCGGTCAGCGACCGGCCATGGCTCGTCGTGGATGCGAGGTGTCAGCGGTCCTCGTCTACTGCCTTGGCCGGCACGTCGGTGAGCCGGTCAGTCTCATCCTGTATTTCCGCGGCGATCTTCTTGAGTTCCGGCTCGAACTTGCGACCGTGGTGGGCGCAGAAGAGCAAGTCACCACCGCTGGTCAGGACGACGCGCAGGTACGCCTGGGCGCCGCAGCGGTCGCAGCGGTCAGCGGCCGTCAGGGGGCTCGCGGGGGTCAGAACAGTAGTCACGTCGCCTCTTCTCTAGCTCGACGAGCTGTCGTACCAGGGTCAACATCCAACCAGGCCGAAAACGTTCCCGCTCGTGGCTTTTCCTCGAAACTTCTTCCCGAGGTGGCTGTCTGCTGCCGGTTGGCGGCGAATGAGCCGTATTGCTTCGCTCTACGGATTTCGCATTGCTTGTCTCGGTTTCGTCCTCCCGGCTGGGTTGCCGGTTGTGAAGGAGGACGTGCCCGGAGCCTAAATGGTTCATGCGCGGAAGGGAACGTGATGTTCACGTCACCCCTTCGAGGGATCGAACACCCATGCGACCCTGCACTAGCATGAGAAATCGGGAGGGTGGCGTGACAACCGCTCTACCAGGCATCGGTACCCTCTGACCGGTGACCGACGCCGGGCCTTACCCCACCGGGCCAGTTTTCAAATTCAGCGAGGAGCGAACCGCGTGACCGCCGAGACGTCCGTGCCGTCCAGTGCGCTGCTGACCGCAGACCGTGACGGTTCCAACTACACCGCGCGGCACCTGCTCGTACTCGAAGGGCTCGAAGCGGTCCGCAAGCGCCCCGGTATGTACATCGGGTCCACCGACAGCCGCGGCCTGATGCACTGCCTCTGGGAGATCATCGACAACTCGGTCGACGAAGCTCTCGGTGGCTACTGCGACCACATCGACGTGATCCTCCATGACGACGGCTCCGTCGAGGTGCGCGACAACGGCCGGGGCATCCCGGTCGACGTCGAGCCCAAGACCGGGCTCTCCGGCATCGAGGTCGTCATGACCAAGCTGCACGCGGGCGGAAAGTTCGGCGGCGGCTCGTACGCGGCCTCCGGCGGCCTGCACGGTGTCGGCGCGTCCGTGGTGAACGCGCTCTCGGCCCGCCTCGACGTCGAGGTCGACCGGAACGGCGCCACGCACGCGATCAGCTTCCGCCGCGGCGTCCCGGGCATGTTCACCGAGCAGGGCCCCGACAGTCCCTTCGACCCCTCCAGCGGCCTGCTGAAGGGCAAGCGCGTCCCGAAGACCCGCACCGGTACCCGGGTGCGGTACTGGGCGGACCGCCAGATCTTCCTCAAGGACGCCAAGCTCGCCCTGGAGAACCTGCACCAGCGCGCCCGGCAGACCGCCTTCCTGGTCCCCGGCCTGACCATCGTCGTCCGCGACGAGCGCGACCTGGAGGGCGTGGGCAAGAGCGAGGAGACGTTCCGCTTCGACGGCGGCATCAGCGAGTTCTGCGAGTACCTCGCCCAGGACAAGGCCGTCTGCGACGTGCTGCGGCTGACCGGCCAGGGCACCTTCAAGGAGACCGTCCCGGTCCTCGACGACCGGGGGCACATGACGCCCACCGAGGTCACCCGTGAGCTGGGCGTCGACGTGGCCCTGCGCTGGGGCACCGGCTACGACACCACGGTCAAGTCGTTCGTCAACATCATCGCCACGCCCAAGGGCGGCACCCACGTCTCGGGCTTCGACCAGGCCATCACGAAGACGGTCAACGAGGTCCTGCGCTCCGCGAAGATGCTGCGCGTCGCAGAGGACGACATCGTCAAGGACGACGCCCTGGAGGGCCTCACGGCCGTCGTGACCGTCCGGCTGGCCGAGCCGCAGTTCGAGGGGCAGACCAAGGAGGTGCTCGGCACCTCGGCGGCCCGCAGGATCGTCGCCACCGTGGTCGCCAAGGAGCTGAAGGCCTTCCTGACGTCCACCAAGCGCGATGCCAAGGCCCAGGCCCGGGCCGTCCTGGACAAGGCCGTGGCGGCCGCCAGGACCCGTATCGCGGCCCGCCAGCACAAGGACGCGCAGCGCAGGAAGACCGCGCTGGAGTCCTCCTCCCTGCCGGCCAAGCTCGCCGACTGCCGCAGCGACGACGTCGAGCGCAGCGAGCTCTTCATCGTCGAGGGTGACTCCGCGCTCGGCACCGCCAAGCTCGCCCGGAACAGCGAGTTCCAGGCCCTGCTGCCGATCCGCGGCAAGATCCTCAACGTCCAGAAGTCGTCCGTGTCGGACATGCTCAAGAACGCCGAGTGCGGAGCGATCATCCAGGTCATAGGGGCCGGCTCGGGCCGGACCTTCGACCTCGACGCGGCCCGCTACGGCAAGATCGTGCTCCTCGTCGACGCCGACGTCGACGGCGCGCACATCCGCTGCCTGCTGCTGACCCTGTTCCAGCGCTACATGCGCCCCATGGTCGAGGCGGGCCGGGTCTTCGCCGCCGTGCCGCCGCTGCACCGGATCGAGCTGGTCCAGCCCAAGAAGGGCCAGGACAAGTACGTCTACACGTACTCGGACAACGAGCTGCGCCAGACCCTGCTCGAGTACCAGCGCAAGGGGATCCGCTACAAGGACTCCATCCAGCGCTACAAGGGCCTCGGTGAGATGGACGCCGACCAGCTGGCCGAGACCACCATGGACCCGCGCCACCGGACCCTGCGCCGGATCAACATCGGGGACCTGGACTCGGCCGAGACGGTCTTCGACCTGCTCATGGGCAACGACGTGGCGCCCCGCAAGGAGTTCATCACCAGCTCCGCGGCGACGCTCGACCGGTCGCGTATCGACGCCTAGCCGCCCCCTCCGCCCCTGCGGGAGCCCGGTCCGGGTACGTGCCGTCCGGTACGCATATCGGCCCGGGCTCGTCGCATCACCTGGGCAAACCATCACCTGATGGGGTGAAGTGGGGGAGGAGAAGAGTCCGGGATCTTCCCGCTCTGTCCATCCTTGGCACGCGGCCGAAACGGTTCGCTGACAAGGAGAGTTCAGCGGTGGAGAAGCACGAAGGGCCGGGCGTCCCCGCGGCGCGGATCGACGACCCCTGGTACGACGCACTCGCCTCCGGCTGGGGCGAGTCGGTCGACGCGGAGGCGACGGCCGTGGAGGCCGGGTCCGGGGCCGCGTCGGCGAGCGGAGCGGTACCGCGACAGCAGCCGGAGCATGGCTGGGAGCGGGGCCCGGAGGACGGGGCCGATCGTGGGACCGACCGCGGAGCCGATCCTGGCATCGACAGCCGGGTCGCCGAGGGCGTCGACAGCCGGGTCGCCGGTGGCGCCGACCGCGGAGCCGACAGTCGGGGCGCTCGTGGCGCCGATCGTGGGGCCGCCGCCATCTATCTGGAGGTCCAGCGCAGCCCTGCCTTCCAGGAAGTGCGCAGCCGCTACCGGCGGTTCGTGATCCCGGCTGCCCTGGCGTTCCTCCTCTGGTACCTGGCTTATGTCGTGGCCGCGACGACCGCGCCCGGCCTGATGGCCCGGCCTGTCATCGGGATGGTGAACGTGGCGATGCTGGCCGGGCTCGGCCAGTTCCTCACCACCTTCCTGCTGACCTGGGCCTATGCCCGGCACGCCCGGCTGAGGCGGGACCGGGCGGCCCTGGAGCTGCGCTGGACCGTCTTCGACGAGACGCGGGCGCGGCAGATGACGAGGGGAGTGCAGCGGTGACCAACGACCATCAGATGCTCGCGCTGCTGCTGTTCAGCGTCTTCGTCGCCGTGACCTTGGGTATCACCACCTGGGTGAGCCGGAACCGGCACGGCTCGGCCGAGGAGTTCTACGCCGGAGGGCGCCTCTTCTCGCCCTTGGAGAACGGTTTCGCCATCGCAGGCGACTACATGTCCGCCGCCTCCTTCCTGGGCATCTCCGGCCTGATCGCGCTCTTCGGCTACGACGGCATGCTCTACTCCGTCGGATTCCTCGTCGCCTGGCTGGTCGTCCTCCTCCTGGTCGCCGAACTCGTCCGCAACTGCGGCCGGTTCACGCTCGCCGACGTCGTCGCGGCCCGCATGGCGGAGCGCCCCGTCCGGATCGCCGCGGGAACCTCCTCCGTCACCGTCTCCGTGCTCTATCTCGTGGCCCAGATGGTCGGCGCGGGCAGCCTGGTCGCCCTTCTCCTCGGCGGCACCAGCGAGGCCGCCCGCTCCTGGACCGTGATCGGCGTCGGTGCCCTGATGGTGATCTACGTGTCGTTCGGCGGGATGCGCGCCACCACCTGGATCCAGATCGTCAAGGCCGTGCTGCTCATGGCCGGCACGATCGCCCTCACCGTGCTCGTCCTGCTCCGCTTCCACGGAGACTTCAACCAGCTCCTCGCCACGGCCGCGGAACGCAGCGGACACGGACGGGACTTCCTGGCGCCGGGGCTGCGCTACGGCGGCGAGTGGACCGCCCGACTGGACTTCATCAGCCTCGGACTCGCACTCGTCCTCGGCACCGCGGGCCTGCCGCACATCCTGTCCCGCTTCTACACCGTGCCGACCGCCCGGGCCGCCCGCCGCTCGGTCGTCTGGTCCATCGGGCTCATCGGCGGCTTCTACCTCATGACGATCGTCCTCGGCTTCGGCGCCGCCGCCATCATCGGGCCCGACGCCGTCCGCGCCTCCAACGCCGCGGGGAACACCGCCGTACCCCTGCTCGCGCTCGACCTCGGTGGCGGAGCCGGGTCGACCGGTGGCACGGTCCTGTTCGCGATCGTCGCCGCCATCGCCTTCGCCACCATCCTGGCCGTCGTCGCCGGCATCACGCTCGCCTCGTCCGCCTCCGTCGCCCACGACCTGTACGCCTCACTGCGCCGCCGTCGCGCACGGGCCAAGCAGTACAGCGAGGTGACCGTGGCGCGGATCGCCGCGGCCGGGATCGGCGCGGCCGCGATCGGGCTCGGTCTGCTCGCCCGCGACCTCAACGTGGCGTTCCTGGTGGGCCTCGCGTTCGCGGTCGCCGCCTCGGCGAACCTGCCGGTGCTGCTCTACTCGCTGTTCTGGCGGAACTTCACCACGCGCGGCGCCGTCTGGTCCGTCTACGGAGGACTTGTCCCGGCGATGCTGCTCGTGGTGTTCTCGCCCGTCGTCTCCGGCAGCCCCGAGGCGCTCTTCCCGGGCGTGGACTTCCACGTCTTCCCGCTGCAGAACCCGGGTCTCGTCTCCATTCCGCTCGGCTTCCTGGCGGGGTGGGTCGGGACCGTCACCTCGGCCGAGCCGCCGGACGCCGCCAAGCACGCGGAGACCGAGGTCAGGGCGCTGACGGGGGCCGGGGCGGTGTGACTAGGTCAGGGCGCTGACGGGGGTCGGGGCGGTGTGACGAGGAGGTCAGGGCGCTGGCGGGGGCGGGGCGACGGGGGCTGAGCGGCGTCGCGGGCCGGGCGGTGTGACGGGGGCTGACCGGCGTCGCTGGGCGGGGCGGTGTGACGGGGGCTGGGAAGGCCTGACGGGGGGCTGGGGCGGTGTGGCGGGGGAGGGTCGGTAGGACGCGTGGGGCGGCCGGGGCTCAGCCGGTGGACCTCACCCAGACGTACCGGTGCTCGGGGCGGCCCGTCTCGCCGTACTTCAGGGACAGCCGCACCCGTCCGGCCCGTTCGAGCAGCTTGAGGTAGCGCTGGGCGGTCTGCCGGCTCACCCCCGCCCGCTCGGCGATCTCCTGCGCGGACAGGGCCCCGTCGGCGGCCAGCAGCACCTGGCGCAGCAGCTCGGCGGTGGTGGGGGAGTGGCCCTTGGGCAGGTCCGGCTCCACCGCGCTCGCCGAGAGCGCGCCGAAGATGCGGTCGACCTCGGCCTGCTCCGCCTCGCCGCCGCCCTCCAGGGTGTGGCGCAGGGCCGCGTACGCCTCCAGCTTGGCGCGCAGCCCGGCGAAGGCGAAGGGCTTCACCAGGTACTGCAGGGCGCCGTGGCGCATCGCCGCCTGGACGGTCGCCACGTCGCGGGCGGCCGTCACCATGATCACGTCGGTCTGATGGCCGAGGCGGCGCAACTCCCGTACGACCGCGAGCCCGTTCTCGTCCGGCAGGTAGTGGTCCAGCAGGATGAGGTCGACCGGCACCTCGCTCAGCCGGGCCAGCGCCTCCGCCGTGGAGTGGGCGGTCGCGACGACCCGGAAGCCGGGCACCTTCGTCACGTAGGCCGCGTTGATCCGCGCGACGCGGATGTCGTCGTCGACGACCAGGACATCGATCATCGCGGCTCTCCCACGGCCACCGCGGGCTCCACCGGCTCCGGCTCACCGAGCGCCTCCGGGAGGACGACGGTGAACTCGGCGCCGCCGCCGTCCGGATCCGTGCCGACGCGGGCGCTGCCGCCCCGGCGTTCGGCGAGCCGGCGCACCAGGGCGAGGCCCAGGCCCCGCCGGCCGTGGGAGGGCAGTTCCTTCGTGGTCCAGCCCTCGGTGAAGATGAGCTCCCGCCGCTCGTCGGGGACGCCCGGCCCACTGTCGGTGACCCGCAGGACGGCCGTGCGGCCCTCGGCCCGTAGGGCGATCTCGACCCGCGCGTAGACGGTGCCCGCGGCGGCGTCCAGGGCGTTGTCGACGAGGTTGCCGACGACCGTGACCAGTTCGCGGGGGTCGACCAGCCGGTCGGGGAGGAGCGAGTCGGCCGAGATCCGCAAGGACACGCCCCGCTCGGCGGCGACCGTCGCCTTGCCGACCAGGAGGGCGGCGAGCAGCGGGTCGTGGATCTTCTCGGTGACCTGCTCGGCGGTGGCCCGGTGGACACCGACGACCTCGATGACGAACTCGACCGCCTCGTCGTGCATCTCCAGCTCCAGCAGGCCCAGGAGGGTGTGCAGCCGGTTGGCGTGTTCGTGGTCCTGGGCGCGGAGTGCGTCGATCAGCCCCCGGGTGGAGTCCAGCTCACGGCCGAGCCGCTCCAGCTCGGTGCGGTCACGGAGCGTGGCGACGGCGCCGCCGTCGTCCGTCGGCATCCGGTTGGCGATCAGCACGCGGTTGCCCCGGACGGTCACCAGGTCCTCGCCCGTGACCCGGCCGGCCAGCACATCGGCCGTACGGCCCTCCCCGAGCGCCGCCTCCAGCGGTCGCCCGGTCGCTTCCGGGCCGATGCCGAGCAACCGCTGCGCCTCGTCGTTGATCAGCCGGACGCGTCCGGTGCGGTCGAGGGCGACGACGCCTTCGCGGATGCCGTGGAGCATGGCCTCGCGCTCGGCCAGGAGCGCGGAGATGTCCGAGAACGCCAGGTCGTGGGTCTGCCGCTGGAGCCTGCGGGAGATCAGGTACGCGGCCAGGGCGCCGGCCGCCAGCGCGCCACCCGCGTACGCGAGGAGGCCGGGGATCGCCCCGAGGAGCCGGTCGTGGACGCTGTCGTACTCGATGCCGACCGACACCGCGCCGACGATGGCCCCGTCGGCGTCCCGCAGCGGTGCCTTGCCCCGGGCCGAGCGGCCGAGCGTGCCGTTGTCGATCTCCATGACCTCCCGCCCCGAGAGCGCGGCGCTGGGGTCCGTGGAGACGACCTTGCCGATCTGGGCCCGGTCGGTGTGCGACCAGCGGACGCCCCGGGTGTCCATGACCACGACGTACTCGGCGCCGGTGGCCTGCCGGATCCGTTCGGCCTCCCGCTGCACCGGGCCCTCGACGGACGGCCGGGAGGCCCCCAGCGCGGTCGCGACCTCGGGGGAGGCCGTGGTCTCGGCGATCGCGAGGGCGCGCCGCATGGCCTGGTCGTCGAGCTGGTCGCTCAGCGGCGCGAGGAAGAGGCCGGTGGCCAGCACCGTGACGCCGGCGGCGATGGCCAGCTGCATGAGGAGGACCTGGGCGAAGACCCGCCGCGGCCAGCCGAACCGCCGGCGTCGCGCGGGGGGCGGCGTGGGGGTGGGCGGTGCGGGACTCATGGCAGGAACGGTACGGGGGCGGGGGCGGGGACCGGAAATGCCCGGGCCCCGGCGGTCCCGCGCCGTCGGCCGACCGGGGCTCGGCCGCCCGGCCGCCGCGCGGCGCGGGCAGCTGTGGGGATCCTCGGGGACGCGCCTATTCTGGGGGCTTTGTGGTGTCGAGTCTTCGGAGGGTTCCTTGACCACGCAGCAGATTCCCGTCGTCGTCCTCTCCGGGTTCCTCGGGTCGGGCAAGACGACGTTGCTCAACCATCTGCTGCGCAGCGCCCGCGGGACCCGGATCGGTGTGATGGTCAACGACTTCGGTGACATCGGGATCGACGCCATGACCGTCGCCGGGCAGGTCGGCTCCACCGTCTCGCTCGGCAACGGCTGCCTGTGCTGCGCGGTCGACGCGAGCGAGCTCGACGAGTACCTGGAGGTGCTCACCCGCCCCGAGTCCCGGCTCGACGTGATCGTCATCGAGGCGAGCGGTCTTGCCGAGCCCCAGGAGCTGGTGCGGATGGTGCTCGCCAGCGAGAACGAGCGGGTCGTGTACGGCGGCCTGGTGCAGGTCGTCGACGCCGCCGAGTTCACACGGACGCGGGTCACGCACCCGGAGACCGACCGGCACCTCGCCCTCGCCGACCTCGTCGTCGTCAACAAGGCGGACCGGGTGGGCGGGGAGGAGCTGGACGCCGTGCACGAGGCCGTCACCCGGCTCGCGGGGCCCGCCGCCGTCGTCCGCGCCGCGCACGGCCGGGTCGACCCTGAGCTCCTCTTCGACCGGGTCGTGCCCGAGGGCGAGATCGAGGGGCAGATGTCGATCGAGGACCTGCTCCACGGGGACGACGACGCGCACGACCATCCGCACGCCGCCTACGAGACCCTCTCCCTGACCTCCGACACCGCGCTCCACCCGCGCAGGCTCATGGAGTTCCTCGACTCCCGGCCCGAGGGCCTCTACCGGATCAAGGGCTTTGTCGACTTCGGCGCCGCCGACCCGGGCAACCGCTACACCGTGCACGCCGTCGGCAGGTTCCTGCGGTTCTACCCCGAGCCGTGGGCGGCCGGGCAGGAGCGGCTCACCCAACTCGTCCTCATCGGCTCCGGCGTCGACGGCGACGCGCTCCGCAAGGAGCTCGACGGCTGCCGGGTGAACGGCCCGCAGGACGCCCCCGACGAGCACAGCATGTGGGGCGTCCTGCGGTACGTACAGCAGCCGGATCCGGAGGAACCGGCCGACGCGGAGGAACCGGCCGACGTGTTCTAGGTCGCCGGGCCCGCCACCACCGTGACCGGCTTCGGCAGCGGGGTGCCCGAGCCGTCCCGGCGCGGGTCGACCTCGGGCAGTTCCACCGGCGTGCCGTTCTCCTGCGCGGCGAACGCCGGGGTCGCACCCGCCCAGGCCAGGATGAGCGTGTCCTCGCCCTTCAGGAACCGCTGGCAGCGCACCCCGCCGGTCGCACGGCCCTTGCGGGGGTACTGGTCGAACGGCGTCAGCTTCGCCGACGTACCGGCGCCGTCGTCCAGCGTGCCCGTGGAGCCCGCGACCGTGAAGACCGCCGCGTCCGCCGCCGGGTCCACCGCCGAGAACGAGAGCACCTCGGCGCCGTCCGCCAGCTTGATGCCCGCCATACCGCCCGCCGGCCGGCCCTGCGGCCGGACCTGCGAGGCCTGGTAGCGCAGGAGTTGGGCGTCGGAGGTGATGAAGACCAGGTCCTCCTCGCCCGTCCGCAGCTCGGACCCGCCGACGATCCGGTCACCCTCCTTGAGGGTGATGACCTCCAGCTCGTCCTTGTTCGCCGGATAGTCCGGGACCACGCGCTTCACCACGCCCTGGAGCGTGCCGAGCGCCAGACCCGGCGAGGACTCGTCGAGCGTGGTCAGGCAGACCACCGTCTCGTCGTCCTCCAGGGTCAGGAACTCCGCCAGCGGCGCCCCGCCCGCCAGGTTCGGCGCGGTGGCGGTGTCCGGCAGCTGGGGCAGGTCGATCACCGCGACCCGCAGCAGCCGGCCGGACGAGGTGACCGCCCCGATGTCGCCGCGCTGCGTGGCCGGCACCGCCGACACGATCACGTCGTGCTTCGACCGCTTGCCGTCCTCGGCCGGAGCCGGGACCTCCGCCGTCGCCGTACGCGCCAGCAGGCCCGTCGAGGACAGCAGCACCCGGCACGGGTCGTCCGCGACCTCCAGGGAGACGGCGGTGACGGGAGCGCCGGCCGACTCCAGCAGGACCGTGCGCCGGTCGGTGCCGAACTTCTTCGCCACCGCCGCCAGTTCGGCGGAGACCAGCTTGCGCAGCTCGTTGTCGGAGTCCAGGATCCCGGTCAGCTCGTCGATCTCGCCGTTGAGCCGGTCGCGCTCGGACTCCAGCTCGATCCGGTCGAACCTGGTGAGCCGGCGCAGCGGGGTGTCCAGGATGTACTGCGTCTGGATCTCGCTCAGCGAGAAGCGCTCGATCAGCCGCTCCTTGGCCTGCGCCGAGTTGTCGCTGGAGCGGATGAGGCGGATGACCTCGTCGATGTCGAGCAGCGCGACGAGCAGGCCCTCGACCAGGTGCAGCCGGTCGCGCTTCTTGCCCCGGCGGAACTCGGAGCGGCGGCGCACCACGTCGAAGCGGTGGTCGAGATAGACCTCCAGGAGCTCCTTGAGGCCCAGCGTGAGCGGCTGGCCGTCGACCAGCGCCACGTTGTTGATGCCGAAGGACTCCTCCATCGGCGTCAGCTTGTAGAGCTGCTCCAGGACCGCCTCCGGCACGAAGCCGTTCTTGACCTCGATGACCAGGCGCAGACCGTGGCTGCGGTCGGTGAGGTCCTTGACGTCAGCGATGCCCTGGAGCTTCTTGGAGCCGACCAGGTCCTTGATCTTGGAGATGACCTTCTCCGGGCCGACCGTGAAGGGCAGCTCGGTGACGACGATGCCCTTGCGGCGGGCCGTCACGTTCTCCACGGTCGCGGTGGCGCGGATCTTGAACGTGCCGCGGCCGCTCTCGTACGCGTCCTTGATGCCGGACAGGCCGACGATCCGGCCGCCGGTCGGCAGGTCGGGGCCGGGCACGAAGCGCATGAGCGCCTCGAGGTCCGCGTTCGGGTGGCGGATCAGGTGCCGGGCGGCGGCGATGACCTCGCCCAGGTTGTGCGGGGGCATGTTGGTCGCCATGCCGACCGCGATCCCGGAGGCGCCGTTGACCAGCAGGTTCGGATACGCGGCGGGCAGCGCGACCGGCTCCTGCTCCTGGCCGTCGTAGTTCGGCGTGAAGTCGACGGTGTCCTCGTCGATCGACTCCGTCATCATCAGCGCCGCGGCGGCCATCTTGGACTCGGTGTACCGCATGGCGGCGGGCGGGTCGTCGTTGCCCAGGGAGCCGAAGTTGCCGTGGCCGTCGACCAGCGGGAGGCGCATGGAGAACGGCTGGGCCATGCGCACCATCGCGTCGTAGATCGACGCGTCGCCGTGCGGGTGCAGCTTGCCCATGACCTCGCCGACGACGCGGGCGCACTTCACATAGCCGCGGTCGGGGCGCAGCCCCATCTCGTTCATCTGGTACACGATGCGGCGCTGCACCGGCTTCATGCCGTCGCGGGCGTCCGGCAGCGCGCGGGAGTAGATCACCGAGTACGCGTACTCGAGGAAGGAGCCCTGCATCTCGTCGACGACGTCGATGTCGAGGATTCGCTCCTCGAACGCGTCGTCCGGCGGCGGTGTCTTCGTGCTGCGGCGGGCCATCGCGGCTGCGGCTCCTTCACCAACAAGGTTGATCTGACGCGGACCATTGTGGACCGTCCCACCGACAACGCCGACCGCGACCCGGGTCTGGCCCGTCCGGAGCGGCGTCCGGCCGGTGCGCGAGGCACGTGCGACCCGGAAGAGGGAAGCCGGGAAGCTGTGGGAACTTCGCCAGGTGTCCGTGCGCTTGCATAGGGTGGGAGGACTTTTCCATATCGCGATCGAAGGGACGTACATGCCCATGGGTCACACGGCCACGGCAGAGGCCGGCTCCGGCGGCCTGACAGCGACCGAGCACCGGCTGGCCAACGGTCTGCGCGTGGTGCTCTCCGAGGACCACCTGACCCCGGTCGCCGCGGTGTGCCTCTGGTACGACGTCGGCTCCCGCCACGAGGTCGCCGGTCGCACGGGTCTCGCCCACCTCTTCGAGCACCTGATGTTCCAGGGCTCGAAGCAGGTCCACGGCAACGGCCACTTCGAGCTGGTGCAGGGCGCGGGCGGTTCGCTCAACGGCACGACGAGCTTCGAGCGCACGAACTACTTCGAGACCATGCCGACCCACCAGCTGGAGCTCGCGCTCTGGCTGGAGGCGGACCGCATGGGCTCCCTGCTCGCCGCCCTGGACGACGAGTCCATGGAGAACCAGCGGGACGTCGTCAAGAACGAGCGCCGCCAGCGCTACGACAACGTGCCCTACGGCACGGCCTTCGAGAAGCTGACCGCCCTCGCGTACCCCGAGGGCCATCCCTACCACCACACGCCGATCGGCTCCATGGCCGACCTGGACGCGGCGACGCTGGAGGACGCGCGAGCCTTCTTCCGTACGTACTACGCGCCGAACAACGCGGTCCTCTCGGTCGTCGGCGACATCGACCCGGAGCAGACGCTCGCCTGGATCGAGAAGTACTTCGGCTCCATCGCGTCCCACGACGGCAAGCTGCCCCCGCGCGACGGCGCGCTGCCCGACACCATCGGGAAGCAGCTGCGCGAGGTCGTCGAGGAGGAGGTCCCGGCCCGCGCGCTGATGGCCGCCTACCGGCTCCCGCACGACGGCACGCGCGAGTGCGACGCCGCCGACCTCGCCCTGACCGTCCTCGGCGGCGGCGAGTCCTCCCGGCTCCACAACCGGCTGGTGCGCCGCGACCGCACGGCGGTCGCCGCGGGCTTCGGCCTGCTGCGCCTGGCCGGAGCGCCCTCCCTCGGCTGGCTGGACGTCAAGACCTCCGGCGGCGTCGAGGTGCCCGAGATCGAGACCGCCGTCGACGAGGAGCTGGCCCGGTTCGCCGCCGAGGGCCCGACGCCCGAGGAGATGGAGCGCGCCCAGGCCCAGTTGGAGCGCGAGTGGCTGGACCGGCTCGGCACGGTCGCCGGCCGCGCCGACGAACTCTGCCGCTACGCCGTCCTGTTCGGCGACCCGCAGCTCGCCCTGACCGCCGTCAACCGCGTCCTGGACGTCACCGCCGAGGAGGTCCGGGCGGTCGCCGCGGCCCAGCTGCGCCCGGACAACCGCGCGGTGCTGGTCTACGAACCCATCGGTACGGAACAGAGCGACAGCGACGAGGAAGAGGGAGCGGACCAGTGACCGACGCTGCCGTGTCTTTGACGAACATGACCTTCCACCCGCAGCCGGAGCCGGGCACGGCAAGGCCCTGGGCCTTCCCCGCCCCGGACCGCGGAGCGCTGGACAACGGCCTGACGGTGCTGCGCTGCCACCGCCCGGGCCAGCAGGTCGTGGCCGTCGAGATCTTCCTCGACGCGCCCCTGGAGGCCGAGCCCGCCGGTCTCGACGGTGTCGCCACGATCATGGCCCGCGCCCTCTCCGAGGGCACCGACCAGCACACCGCCGAGGAGTTCGCCGCCGAGCTGGAGCGCTGCGGCGCCACCCTCGACGCGCACGCCGACCACCCGGGCGTACGGGTCTCCCTCGAGGTCCCCGTATCCCGGCTGCCCAAGGCGCTCGGGCTGCTCTCCGAGGCCCTCGTCGCGCCGGCGTTCCTCGACACCGAGATCGAACGCCTGGTGCGCAACCGGCTCGACGAGATCCCGCACGAGACGGCCAACCCCGCCCGCCGGGCGGCCAAGCAGCTCTCCAAGGAGCTCTTCCCGGCCGACTCCCGCATGTCCCGGCCACGCCAGGGCACCGAGGAGACGGTGAAGGCGATCGACGCCGCAGCCGTCCGCGCCTTCTTCCAGACGCACATGCGCCCGTCCACGGCCACCGCGGTCGTCGTCGGCGACCTGACCGACGTGGACCTCGACAAGGTCCTCGCCGAGTCGCTGGGCACCTGGACGGGGAACACCGCCGAGGCCCGCCCCATGCCGCCGATCACGGCCGACGACACCGGCCGCGTGGTCATCGTCGACCGCCCGGGCGCCGTCCAGACCCAGCTGCTGATCGGCCGCGTGGGCGCCGACCGGCACGACCGCGTCTGGCCCGCCCAGGTCCTCGGCACGTACTGCCTCGGCGGCACCCTCACCTCGCGCCTGGACCGCGTCCTGCGCGAGGAGAAGGGCTACACCTACGGCGTCCGCGCCTTCGGCCAGGTCGTGCGCTCCGACGGCAAGGGCAACGGCGCCTCGATGCTCGCCATCAGCGGCTCCGTCGACACCCCCAACACCGGCCCGGCACTTGACGACCTGTGGAAGGTGCTGCGCACCCTCGCCGCCGAGGGCCTGACGGACGCCGAGCGCGACGTGGCCGTGCAGAACCTGGTGGGCGTGGCGCCGCTCAAGTACGAGACCGCCGCCTCCGTCGCCGCGACGCTCGCCGACCAGGTCGAGCAGCACCTGCCGGACGACTTCCAGGCGCAGTTGTACGCACGCCTGGCCGAGACCGGCACGGTCGAGGCGACGGCGGCCGTCGTCAACGCCTTCCCGGTGGACCGGCTCGTCACCGTTCTCGTGGGTGACGCGGCGGAGATCGAGGAGCCGGTGCGCGCCCTCGGTATCGGTGAAGTGACCGTCGTCAGCGGCTGATTGAGCCCACCGCCGCCGTGCCGCGCCGGCGCGACCCGGCGGCGCACGAGGACCCCGACGTCACGGTACGTCGGGGTCCTCCTCTTTGTCCGTATTGCTGAGCGGTGTACTCGTATGCCCTGTGGCATGTCTTACAAACAGGCGTGTCTGTTTGGTGATTGAAAGATGATCCGCATACCGTCGGTCCGGCTGTTCGCCAGTTGCACCCGCCGCACCCGTGGCATCGGACAGTCATCGCCGAGTCCCCGTCAGGCGCGAGCCTGGGGAGCCGGGGACCCATACGAAGTCCCTGGGGTGAATCGGACGCCTTCGCACTCGTGCGGAGGGGCCCGTAGGAGACCTTCCTGCTCCGAACCCGTCAGCTAACCCGGTAGGCGAGAAGGAAGGAAAGGATCAGCCCCTACATGGCGTTCACCCGTGCCACCGGGAAGCATCGTGGTCCGAGCCGACTGGCGCGCCGTGGCGCCGGCTTCGCCGGCATCGCGACCCTCGCCACCACCGGCGTCATCGGCACCCTCGCTTCCCCGGCGCTCGCCGTCGACACGGACGCCCCCTCCCCGGAGGACACCGGTCTGACCCAGGTCGTCGTCGCCGACAACGCCCTCGCCGACACGATCGTCGCCCAGGCCGCGGCCCAGGAGCGCGAGGCCGCCGAGGCCGAGGCGAAGCGCGTGGCCGAGGCCCGCGCCCAGGCGGAGGCCAAGCGCAAGGCGGAGGCCCGCGCCAAGGAGATCCGCGAGGCCAAGGAGCGCGCCGCCCGCGAGGCCGAGCGCAAGCGCCTGAACGCCTTCCAGCTCCCCGTGGCCGGCTCGTACGTCTCCACCGGCTACAAGACCGGCGGCTCCCTCTGGTCCTCCGGCAGCCACTCCGGCGTCGACTTCCACGCCGCCTCCGGCACCAAGGTCGTCTCCGTCGGCTCCGGCACCGTCGTCGAGGCCGGCTGGGGCGGCGCGTACGGCAACAACGTCGTCATTCGGATGCACGACGGCACGTACACCCAGTACGGGCACCTCTCGGCCATCAGTGTCTCGGTCGGCCAGTCCGTCACTCCGGGCGAGCAGATAGGCATCTCGGGCTCGACGGGCAACTCGACCGGCCCGCACCTCCACTTCGAGGCCCGCACCAGCGCCGAGTACGGCTCGGACATCAACCCGGTCGCGTATCTGCGTGCCCGCGGCGTGACCGTCTGACCCTCGCCGTCACCCCCGTCCGGATCGCGTACCGGACGCGCACGTCAGAAAAGCCCCGGCTCGTACTGAGCCGGGGCTTTTCGTCGGCCAAAAGATATCCATGGTTCGTGAGGAGCCGTCGGAAATACCGCCCCGCTGCAATAGAGTCGCCGAACAACCGGTTTCGCGCGTATTCGAGGCGGAGGTCGATCATGCGCATTCCCGCGCAGTCGGTGTGCACGGCGATCCGGGACGACATCGTCCATGGCGTCTTCGAGCGCGGCGGCCGGCTCACCGAGGAGCAGTTGGCCCGCCGCTACGGAGTCTCCCGCGTCCCGGTCCGCGAGGCGCTGCGCACCCTGGAGTCCGAGGGTTTCGTGATCACCCGGCGCCACGCCGGCGCCCAGGTCGCCGAGCCCACCGAGCAGGAGGCGGCGGACCTCCTGGACATGCGGTCGCTCCTCGAGCCGCTCGGCGCGGCCCGCGCCGCCCAGCGCCGTACCGAGGCGCACCTCAAGGTGCTGCGCGGCCTGGTCAGGCTGGGGCAGGAGCGGGCCAGGCACGGCCAGGGGGACGACCTGCGCTCGCTCGGCGGTTGGTTCCACGAGACCTTGGCCCAGGCGTCGGGCAGCCCCGCGCTCACCGCCCTGCTCACCCAGCTGCGGCACAAGATCGCCTGGATGTACGCGGTGGAGGCTCCCGCCCAGCCCGTGGAGGCCTGGGCGGAGCACGGGGCGATCGTGGACGCGGTGGCGCGCGGCGACGCCGAACGGGCCCGGGCCCTGACCGCGCTGCACGCGGAGCGCTCCCTGCTGCTGCACCGGCTGAAGCGGCCCGGCCGGGGGGAGCGCGCGGGGCGGGCCGGGACTGTGAGGGGTTCGCAACACGTCGTCAACACGGCGAGCCTCCGGAATTAACGAGCAGGCCGTATACAAAGAGTGGGAATTGCGGACGGCTTTCTTCGTGCGGCCCCGGGATCGGGCTGCCCCGATCTCCGTGGAAATGCTTCGGGAATAGAAAGAAGCCGCACCCGCCGTTATGTCGGCGTGTGCGGCTTCTCGCGAATTCGTCCCGGAAGCCTCTCCGGAATTCGGCCCGGACGTCCGTCCGGCCGAGACGCGTCAGACGGTCTCGGGGAGCTCCTCGAGCCCCTCGGCAACCAGCTTCGCCAGACGGTCGAGCGCGGCCTCGGAGCCCTCGGCGTCCGAAGCGAGCACGATCTCCTCGCCGCCCTGCGCGCCCAGACCGAGCACCGCGAGCATCGACGCGGCGTTCACCGGGTTGCCATCGGCCTTGGCGATCGTCACGGGGACGCCGGAGGCCGTGGCGGCACGGACGAAGATGGAGGCGGGGCGGGCGTGCAGGCCCTCGGCCCAACCGACGTTGACGCGGCGCTCAGCCATGGTGTTGCCCTTCAAGTCTCAAGCGGGTTGTCTAGACCAGTCTCTCACGGGTCGCGGGATGCTCGTCGCCGACCTTCGGCCCCTACCGCGAGGCCGATCGGTCCTCCCTACCTTGCATGGTGCACACGCGCCGCGCGACCGGTGCCCATGTCGGACCCCGGCCGTACGCTTGGCCCATGCAGAGCGCGTCGGAACGTCCGGAGCAGGCGGAACACGAGTACCCCGACCACTGGGAAGCGGACGTCGTCCTCCGCGACGGCGGCACCGCGCGCATCCGGCCCATCACCGCCGACGACGCCGAACGGCTGGTCAGCTTCTACGAGCAGGTCTCGGACGAGTCGAAGTACTACCGCTTCTTCGCGCCGTACCCCCGGCTCTCCGCCAAGGACGTGCACCGCTTCACCCATCACGACTTCGTCGACCGGGTGGGCCTGGCGGCGACGGTCGGCGACGAGTTCATCGCCACCGTCCGGTACGACCGCATCGACGACCGGGGGATGCCCGCCCCCGCACCCGCCGACGAGGCCGAGGTCGCCTTCCTGGTCCAGGACGCCCACCAGGGGCGCGGCGTGGCCTCCGCGCTGCTCGAACACATCGCGGCGGTGGCACGCGAGCGGGACATCCGGCGGTTCGCCGCCGAGGTGCTGCCCTCGAACACCAAGATGATCAAGGTCTTCACGGACGCCGGATACACCCAGAAGCGCAGCTTCGAGGACGGCGCCGTCCGGCTCCACCTCGACCTGGAGCCCACCGACCGCTCGCTCGCCGTGCAGCGCGCCCGGGAGCAGCGAGCCGAGGCCCGTTCGGTGCAGCGGCTCCTCACCCCCGGCTCGGTGGCCGTCGTCGGAGCGGGCCGCACGCCGGGCGGGGTCGGCCGGACGGTCCTGCGCAACCTCCTGGTCGGCGGCTTCACCGGACGTACGTACGCGGTCAACCGCGCGCTCCCCGAGGCGGGCGACGCGCTCGACGGGGTGCCGGCCTTCCGCTCCGTCGGGGACATCGGCGAACCGGTGGACCTCGCGATCGTGGCCGTACCCGCCGAGCGGGTGCCCGAGGCGGTCGCCGACTGCGGGGAGCACGGGGTGCGGGGGCTCGTCGTGCTCTCCGCGGGGTACGCCGAGACGGGGTCGGAGGACGGGCGGGAGCGGCAGCGGGAACTGGTGCGGCAGGCGCGTTCGTACGGCATGCGGATCATCGGGCCCAACGCCTTCGGGATCCTCAACACCTCGGTCGGCGCGTCGCTGAACGCCTCGCTCGCACCGCAGCTCCCGGCCGCCGGGCGGATCGGCCTCTTCACCCAGTCCGGGGCGATCGGGATCGCGCTCCTCGCCGGGCTGCACCGGCACGGCGCCGGGATCTCCTCCTTCATCTCGGCGGGCAACCGCGCGGACGTCTCGGGCAACGACTTCCTCCAGTACTGGTACGACGACCCGGAGACGGACGTCGTCCTGCTGTACCTGGAGTCCATCGGCAACCCGCGGAAGTTCACCCGGCTCGCCCGGCGCACCGCGGCGGTGAAGCCCGTCGTGGTGGTCAAGGGCGCGCGGCACAGCGGGAGCCTGCCGCCGGGCCACCGGGTGCCGGTCACCCGGATCCCGCACGCCACGGTCTCCGCGCTGCTCCGGCAGGCCGGGGTCATCCGCGTCGACACGGTGACCGAGCTCGTCGACGCGGGGCTGCTCCTCGCGGGCCAGCCGCTGCCGGCCGGGCCGCGCGTCGCGATCCTCGGCAACTCCGAGTCGCTCGGGCTGCTCGCCTACGACGCGTGCCTGACGGAGGGGCTCCGCCCGCTGCGCCCGCTGGACCTGACGACGGCCGCGAGCCCCGCGGACTTCCGCGCGGCCCTGGCGGCGGCGCTCGCGGACGACACCAGCGACGCGGTCGTCGTGACCGCGATCCCCTGGGTCGGCGAGAACGGCGCGGTGGAGTCCGGCGACGGCGAGGTGCTTGCGGCCCACCTTCGCGAGGCGGTCGCCTCCGCCCCGCTCCCGGCGAAGCCGGTGGTGGTCGTCCACGTCGAGATGGGCGGCCTGGCGGAGGCCCTCTCGGCGGCCACCAGCACGAGGACGTCGACCCGGCGGACACTCCGGGACACGCCGACGGCGACGCAGACGACCGAGCCGCCGGTCGAGCGGACGACCGAGCGGGCGCCCACGCCCGCCCCGTCCACCGCGCCCGCACCCCCCACCACCGCGCCCCCCACCACCGCGCCCGCCCCGTCCACCGCGCCCGCACCCCCCACCTCCGCGCCCGCACCCCCCGCCCCCGCACCCTCCACCCCCGCACCCCCCGGTCCGATCCCCGCCTACCCCGCTGCCGAGCGGGCCGTGCGGGCGTTGGCCGAGGCCGTGCGGTACGGGCAGTGGCGGCGGCAGGCCGCCGAACCCGGGCGGGTGCCCGAGTTCGAGGAGATCGACGAGACCGGGACCGCCACGCAGATCGAGAGCGCGCTCGCGGCGGACGTGGACGCCCGAGGCGTCACCCTCGACGCCGACGCGTCGCGCGAGCTGCTCGGGCGGTACGGGATCGAGGTGCTCCCCGCCCTGCCCGCACCCACCCCCGACGCCGCCGTCCAGGCCGCCGCCCGGCTCGGCTACCCGGTCGCCCTCAAGACGACCGCTCCCCACCTGCGCCACCGCCCCGATCTCGGAGGCGTGCGCCTCGACCTGGCCGGCGAGGAGCAACTCCGTACCGCGTACGCCGAATTGACCGATGCCCTCGGCAAGCCGGCCGAGCTGCTGCCGGTCGTCCAGGCCATGGTGCCGCGCGGTGTCGACACCGTGGTGCGCTCGGCCATCGACCCGGCCGTCGGCGCCGTGCTCTCCTTCGGCCTCGCCGGCGCCGCCTCCGAACTGCTCGGCGACATGTCCCACCGGCTCGTCCCCGCCACCGACCGCGACGCCGCCGACCTCGTCCGTTCCATCCGCACCGCCCCCCTCCTCTTCGGCTGGCGCGGCTCCGCCCCCGTCGACACCCCCGCCCTGGAGGAGCTGCTGCTGCGCGTCTCCCGGCTCGTGGACGATCATCCCGAGGTCGTCGCGATCGCCCTGGAGCCCGTCGTCGTCGCCTCGCAGGGCCTGTCCGTGCTGGGCGCGACGGTCCGGCTCGCTCCGCCACCACCGCGTACGGACCTCGGTCCGCGCAGCCTGCCGAGCTACTAGACGAGACGGCCGTACCGTCCCGGAGTGCACCTTCCGACGGATTAGGATGGAGTCCATGGCGAAGACCGGTACGACGACCCAGGGGCTGCGCGCGGCGATCGAGCGCAGCGGCTATTACCCGGCCCTCGTGGCCGAGGCGGTGGAGGCCGCCGTCGGCGGCGAGCCGATCGCGTCGTACCTGGTGCACCAGGAGACCACCTTCGACTCCAACGAGGTCCGGCGCCACGTCACCGTCCTCGTCCTCACGGCCAACCGTTTCATCGTCAGCCACACCGACGAGCAGGCCGCCGACAGCAGCTCCCCGACGCCGTACGCCACGACCTCCACCGAGTCGGTCAAGCTCGACCGGATCTCCTCCGTCGTCGTCAGCCGGGTCGTCGCCAACCCGGAGTCGTACACCCCCGGCACCCTGCCCCGCGAGGTCGTCCTCACCATCGGCTGGGGCGCCGTCTCGCGGATCGACCTGGAGCCCGCCGCCTGCGGCGACCCCAACTGCGACGCCGACCACGGCTACACCGGCAACGCCACCGCCGACGACCTCAGCCTGCGCGTCAGCGACGCCGGTGACGGCCCGGACACCGTCCGTCAGACCCTCGCCTTCGCCCAGTCGCTCTCCGAAGCCACAGCGGCGACCCGCTGATGGTCCAGCCCACCGCAGTCACCTCCGGCTGGCCGGACGACCCCGCCCCGCTCGACCTCGCGACGGCGCCCGTCCCCGAGTACGGCACCGGTTCGCTGGCCGATGTCCTGCCCACGCTCGTCGCCGGCCAGGGCGCCCCGGGGTTCGCGCCGCGGATCGCCGAGCTCGGCCCGGCCGACCGCAACTGCGTCTTCCTGATCGACGGGCTCGGCTGGGAGCAGATCAGGAGCCATCCGGACGAGGCCCCGTACCTCACCTCGCTGCTCGGCTCCTCGCGCGGCGGCACGGGCCGCCCGATCACCGCGGGCTTCCCCGCCACCACCGCGACCTCGCTCGCCTCGGTCGGTACGGGACGGGTCCCCGGCGCGCACGGGCTGCCCGGCTACACCGTCCGCAACCCCGAGACCGGCGAGCTGATGAACCAGCTCCGCTGGAAGCCGTGGACCTCGCCCAAGGTCTGGCAGCCGTACCCCACGGTCTTCCAGCGCGCCCACGAGGCCGGTATCCACACCGCCCAGGTCTCCTCGCCGATCTTCCAGGACACCCCGCTCACCAAGATCGCGCTGAGCGGCGGAACGTTTCACGGCCGGCTCACCGGCGAGGAGCGGATGGACTACGCCGCCGAGCAGCTCGCCTGCGGCGACCGCGCGCTGGTGTACACGTACTACAGCGAACTCGACGGGGCCGGACACCGCTTCGGCATCGACTCCGACGCCTGGCGCGGTCAGTTGATGTTCGTCGACCGGCTGGTCCAGCGGCTCGCGGAGCAACTCCCGCCCCGCTCGGCGCTCTACGTCACGGCCGACCACGGCATGGTCGACATCCCCTTCGACGACCAGCACCGGATCGACTTCGACGAGGACTGGGAGCTCCGCGCCGGTGTCGCCCTCCTCGGCGGCGAGGGCCGCGCCCGGCACGTGTACGCGGTGCGGGGGGCCGCGGCCGATGTGCTCACGTGCTGGCGGGAGGTGCTCGGCGAGCAGTTCTGGGTGGCGAGCCGTGACGAGGCCATCGCGCTCGGCTGGTTCGGCGACGAGGTCGACGAGCGCGTGTACGGCAGGATCGGCGATGTGGTCGCGGCGGCGCACGACGACGTCATCATCACCGCCTCCGTCAACGAGCCGCACGAGTCGGCGATGGTCGGCGTGCACGGATCGATGACGCCCGCGGAGCAGCTGGTGCCGCTCCTCGAAGTCCGTTCCTGACCCGTCCTCGCAGCCGTGCCACCCGCCCCACCAGCACCACCCGTACGCCCTCACGCCCGTCCTCCGCTCACCCACCCCGACCTGAAAGGCCCCCGACCTCCCATGCCCGAGCTGGTGTTCTTCTCCGGAACGATGGACTGCGGAAAGAGCACTCTGGCTCTGCAAATCACCCACAACCGCTCGGCGCGGGGACTGCAGGGCGTGATCTTCACGCGTGACGACCGCGCGGGCGAGGGCAAGCTCTCCTCCCGCCTGGGCCTGGTGACGGAGGCGGTCGAGGCAGGCGAGGGCATGGACCTGTACGCGTACCTGGTCGCCGAGCTCTCGGCGGGCGGCAGGGCGGACTATGTGATCGTGGACGAGGCCCAGTTCCTCGCCCCCGACCAGATCGACCAACTGGCCCGGATCGTCGACGACCTGGACATGGACGTCTTCGCCTTCGGCATCACGACGGACTTCCGCACCAAGCTCTTCCCCGGCTCGCAGCGCCTGATCGAACTGGCGGACCGCCTGGAACAGCTCCAGGTCGAGGCCCTGTGCTGGTGCGGGGCCCGCGCCACCCACAACGCCCGTACGGTGGGCGGGGATATGGTCGTCGAGGGCGCCCAGGTCGTGGTCGGTGACGTGAACCGCCCGGCGGAGGAGATCGGGTACGAGGTCCTCTGCCGCCGCCACCACCGCAGGCGCATGACCTCGGCCGCCGCTCACGCCGGCGCCCTCTCCCCGGACGTCCTCCCGGTCAACCGCGGCTGATACCCCGTTCGTGACCGAGCCGGCCGGGTCAGTGGGGGAGGGCGGCCGGCCAGTCCGGGGCGGGGTCCTCGGAGAGCAGGGGGCGCAGCGCGCCGATCGCCGCGCCGACGCAGGTGTTCCGCAGCTCGGTGCGGGTGCAGGTCTCGCGCGTGAGCCAGTCCACGCACAGCACCTGGACGAACACGAGCCAGGCCTTGAGCGCCGCGGAGACGGCGGCGTGCGTGCGTGCGTCGGCGAGCGGAAGCACACCGAGCAGGCGGGAGCGCAGCGCGTCGAGTTCGTCCGTCATGATCGTCTGGATCACGGGGTCGCCGGCCAGGACCCGGTTCGCGGCCAGGACGGCGTGGCGGTGGGCGATGAAGTAGTCGAGGTGGGCGTCCAGGCCCTGGGTGAGCTGCTCGACGAGCGTGGCGCCGGGAGCGAAGGTGGTCGCCTCGAGGAGCCGGTCGGCGGCCTGTTGGTAGACCGCGGCGAAGAGGGCGTGCTTGCTCGGGAAGTGCTGGTAGAGCAGGGCGCGGGATACGCCGGCCTCCCGGGCGACGTCCTCCATCAGCACGTCGTCGTAGGGGGCGGCGGAGAACAACCGGGCCCCGACGGAGAGCAGTTGGGTACGGCGCTCGGCGGGGGGCAGGCGTCGGCGGGGCGGCATGCGCCCCAGATTACTACTTGACATGTGTCTACTTGCAGGGCCTACCGTGGACTAAGTAGACACACGTCAACTAGCAGGGGTGGAGTCATGGCCAAGGCGCTCAGGGTGTCCGCATGGGTGATGGGCCTCGCCTGCGTGGCGATCGGGCTGTTGCACGTGGTCGGTGGCAATGCCGCGGTTCCGGGCGAGGCCGATGCCGGCCCCACCCTGGACAGTCTGGGCCGGTTCTTCGGCGCGATCTTCGCCGGATACGGGCTGGCCTGGCTGTGGGCGGCCCGGCAGGACCCCGTTCCGGCGACGGTGGTGCGGTGGCTCGCGGCGGTGTTCCTGCTGGGCGGCGTGGGGCGGCTGCTGTCCCTGGCGGTGCACGGGTGGCCGCACGGGTTCCAGGTGGTGCTGGCTGCGATCGAGCTGGTCTTCCCGCTCGTCTGGTTCTGGCTGGCTGACGCCGACGAGCGGGCGTCCCGGGAGCGGCGGCCTTCGGATGCGCGGACCGGCAGGCCGACTTCTCCGGATCCCGCCTGATCCGCGCCGCCCCGGTGCCGCACCCCGCTGGGCGAGGGACGGCGCCACCACCACCGCTGCGGGCGGTGGTGGTGGCGGCTCTCTCCCTGGACGTGCTGCCGGTCAGTTCGCCCTGACGGCGGCCGTCCGCGCACCGAGGGTCTCGACGGCCGTCGTGGCGAAGCCGTGGTCCTGCTCGGGCGCGCCGCCGCCGACGCCGACGGCGCCGATGAGGCGGCCGTCGCGGTGGACCGGCACGCCGCCCGCGATGAAGAGCAGCGGACGGTCGAGGGCCGTGGTGAGGCTGTGGAACGGCCCGTCGGGCTTCACCAGGTCGACCAGGTCGGCTGTGGGGGCGTTCAGCTGCAGGGCCGTGTACGCCTTGCGGGTGCTGGTCTCCCCGGAGATCAGCACGGCGCGGTCGTCGCGGCGGAAGGCCAGCAGATGGCCGCCCGCGTCCAGGACGGTGACGCTGACGGTGACCCCGGCGTCCTCGGCGGCCCGCCGGGCGGCGGCGAGCAGGATCTCGGCGTCCTCCGTGGCCAGCGGGGTGACCGTGGCGGCGGGCGCGGTGGGCGCGGCGGGCGCGGTGGAGGCGGTGGAGGCGGTGGTGGTGCTCATGGTGCTGTCTTCCTTCGGGGTGGAGATGCGGGTGGGCGTACGGGGGGGGTGGGGGTACGGGAATGGGTGGGCCGTCAGCGCGGCCCGGCCGCTACCGGAGCGGCTGCCCGGGGCCGGCCGGACCGGTGGGGCGTCAGCGCGGCCCGGCCGCTACCGGAGCGGCTGCCCGGGGCCGGCCGGACTCGGGGCCTGAGCCCGGCTCCGTGCCCGCTTCGGCGGCGGCGGAGGCGATCTCGACCGAGGCGGCCGCGGCCCGGCCGCGCCGGTCCAGGAAGGCGGCCAGGAAGGCCAGGAGCAGGGCGGTGCCCGAGAGAAGCGCGCCGACCCAGTTCGGGGCGGTGAGGTCGAGGCCCGAGGCGATGACGACCCCGCCGAGCCAGGCGGCCAGCGCGTTGCCGAGGTTGAAGGCGCCGATGTTGGCGGCCGAGGCGAGCGTCGGGGCCTGCTTGGCCTGGTCCAGGACCCACTTCTGCAGCGGAGGCACGGTGGCGAAGCCGAGGGCGCCGATCAGGGTGAGGGTGATCGCGGCGAGGACCTTGTTGTGGGCGGTGGCCGTGAAGGTCAGCAGGGCCAGGGAGAGCGCGCCGAGCGACACGAACAGCATGGGCATCAGGGCGCGGTCGGCGAACTTCCCGCCCAGCAGGTTGCCGAGGAACATGCCGATGCCGAAGAGGACGAGCAGCCAGGTCACGGCGCCCTCGGTGTAGCCGGCGACCTCGGTCATCATCGGCGTGATGTACGTGACGGCCGCGAAGACACCGCCGTACCCGAGGACGGTCATCGCCATGGCGAGCCAGACCTGCACGTTCTTGAAGGCGGCGAACTCGGTGCGGACGGTGTCCGTCTTCGGTCGGCCCGCCTCGGGGATGAGCCTGGCCACGCCGAGGAAGCCGATCACGCCCAGCGCGGCGACGAGGGTGAAGGTGACGCGCCAGCCGGCGGCCTGGCCGATGTACGTGCCGAGCGGGACGCCGACGATGTTGGCGACGGTCAGGCCCATGAACATCAGGGAGATCGCGGACGCCTTCTTCTCGGGGGCCACGAGGTCCGCGGCGACGACCGAGCCGATGCCGAAGAACGCGCCGTGGGCCAGCGAGGCCACGACCCGGCCGAGCAGCATCAGGGAGAACGACGGGGCGACGGCGGAGAGCAGGTTGCCGACGACGAACAGGCCCATCAGGAAGAGGAGCATCTTCTTCCGGGACACCTTCGTGCCGAGCACCGTCAGGAGCGGGGCGCCGAAGACGACACCGAGGGCGTAGCCGGTCACCAGCCAGCCGGCCGTGGGGATGGACACACCGAAGTCGCCCGCGACCTGGGGCAGCACACCCATGATCACGAACTCGGTGGTGCCGATCCCGAAGGCCCCGATGGCGAGGGCCAGGAGCGCGAGAGGCATGGCGAAGCACCTTCCAGAATGTTTGCAGGGGGGTTTTGCGTGCTTCGACAATAATTGCAGACGCTGGCTAAATGCAAGCGGAGGGTATTGCGCCTGACGGTTACCTCCGCGTGCATGAGGGTCCGGGAGCACCCCTTCGCGCACGAGTGGCGGTGCGACCCGGTCGTAGCACCTCGTGTTCACCTCCGGTGTGCCCGCAGACCTCTTGCTGATCGGATGCGAGTCGCCCGGCTCGGCGGTAATGGCGGTCGGCCCGTGACGTCGACGTGAACACCGGGCCGCCTACGCGCAACCGCGCACCGCGCGAGACACCCCGGAGGACGTGTGCCTGCTGCCGAGACCGTGCCCGATCGGGGCGAGAGCGCGCGCGTCGACGGCGAGCGACCGGCAGCGGCGGACACCGCGCGTGATCACCCGCGCGAGCAGCGGCTCCTCACCCGGACCTGGCGATCCCTCCCCACCAGGAGCTGGCGCTCCCTCCCCACCAGGGCCTGGCGCTCCTTCCGCGCCCGGGCCGCCGTCACGGCCGCCCTGCTGACCTGCCTCGCCCTCTGCCTCGGCAGCCTCATCGCCGGCGCCCACCCGTTCGGGTCCACCACCCGCAACACCGTCGACCTCGGCCAGCAGTACCTGCCCTTCCACGCCCACTGGCGGAAGGTCCTGCTCGGCCAGTCCGACGGCGACCTGTTCCTCAACTGGAACGCGGGCTTCGGCACGAACTTCCTCGGCGACTACGGCACGTACCTCAGCAGTCCGTTCGACCTGCTGGTCGTCGTCTTCCCGGCCGACCGGATCGAACTCGCCCTGTACGTGATCACCGCGGCCAAGATCACCGCCGCCGGCGCCGCCATGGCGGTCCTGCTCCTCCGGCTCCGCCGAGGCCCCTGGCAGGTCGCCGCCGTCCTGGGCGCGGCGTACGCGCTGTGCGGCTGGACCCTCAACTACGGCACCACCGTGCCCATGTGGCTCGACGGACTGCTCGCCTTCCCCCTTCTCTGCCTGGTGGGGGAGTGGGCCAGGACCGGGCGACGGCCCGTCCTCGGGCCGCTCGTCGTCGGCCTGGCCTGGTTCGCCAACTTCTACACCGCGTACATGGCGACCCTCGGCGCCGCCATCGTCCTGACCGTCCGCCTGCTGACCGCCGACGATCCGGCCCGCCGACGGCTGGCCGGGCTGCTGCGCGCCGCCCGGTCCGTGCTGCTCGGCATCGGCCTCGCGGCCCCGCTCGTCCTGGTGATCTACCTCGCCACCAAGGTCGCCGACCCGACCCCCGAGGTGACGTTCGCCCCCGTCGCGTGGACCGAGGTGTTCGCCCGGCTGCTCCCCGCCACGGGCAGCGTCGCCAGCCCCGCCCTCTTCATCGGCACCCCGGCGCTCGCGCTCGCGCTCACCCTGCCGTTCAACAGCGCTGTGGCGGCCCGGACCCGGATCGCCTGGACGGCCGCGATCGTCCTGGTCACGCTCTCCCTCCAGTGGGGCCCCACCCATCTGCTCTGGCACGCCGGCGCCTCCCCGAACGGCATCCCCTACCGGCAGACCTTCGTGCTCTGCGGACTGCTGCTGATCGCGGCCTGGCTCTCCACCGCCCGCGGTCTGCCGCCGCTGCCCGCCCTCCTCGGCGGCCTGACCGTGCTCGCCGCCCTCGCCCTCGCCGCCCGGGGCAGCCTCGTCGTCGACCGCTGGACCTACCCGGCCTTCGCCGCCGCACTGGTCCTCGCGGCCCTCGCCGCCCTGGCCGTCCTGCTCGCCCGGCGGTACGCGGTCGGGGCCAAGGTCCTGCCCGCTCTCGCCGTCGTTCTCCTCGTGGTCGCCCAGGCGGGCGAGGCGGCCGTCACCGGCGGCAGGATCGCCGAACAGGACCTGGCCAAGGTCCACTGGTCCCCGCGCGTCGGACCCTGGCAGGAGGAGATGGCGCGCCGTGTCGCCGAGAAGGACGCCTGGCCGCGCCACCGTACGGACCCCGGCGAACTGCCGGGCGGCAACGACCCCCTGCTCGTCGGCGGCCAGGGCGCCGAGTACTACTCCAGCCTCACGGCGGAGACGTACAACCGCACCCTCTCCGCCCTCGGCTTCGGCTACTGGGCGAAGGGCCGCCACCCGGTCACACTCGACAACCCGGTGACCGACGCGATCTTCTCCGTCTCCACCCGGATGCGGTCCACCCCCGCTGCGCCGGTGACGACCGACACCCTCCCCGAGGGGGACATCACCGTCACCGACACACCCGTGCCGCCGCTCGTCACCGTCCGCCCGGACGTCCGGCTCCCGGCGCGCGGCACCGCCTTCGGCGATTCCCCGTTCGCCAACCAGGAGTTGCTGCTCGGCTCGACGGTGTACACCGTGCCCGAGCGGCTCGACCGCACGGACGGCCCCGGCGGTGTCGCCACCCTGACGGCCTCCTGCCCGGCGGGCTCGGGCCTCTGGCTCTGGGCGCCCGAGTTCAAGGGCACCGCCGCTCTGGACGGCGAGCAGCCCGTCCCGTTCGCCGGCAAGGCACCGTCCGTGCAGGCCCCGATGCAGACTCTCGGGGCCGTGCCGGCCTCCGGCGCGGTACGGGTGGAGCTGCGTGGCGACGGCGGCAAGCGGCCGGCCCTGCCCCGGCGGCCCGTCGGGTGCCTGGACCAGAAGCGTCTCGACACCGCCGTACGGCAGTTGACGGCGAACGGCGCCACCGACGTGCGCGTCTCCGGCCACACCCTGACCGCCGAACTCCCGGCCGGAAGCACGGGAACCGCCGTCATCGCCGTACCGCGCATCTCCGGCTGGCGGTGCGCCGCGGGTGACGCCGCTCCGGCGCCGGCCCAGCGCTACCTCGGGCTCCTCGCCGTCCCGCTCGACTCCACGACGACGTCGGTCAGTTGCACCTTCCGGCCGCCAGGCCTGCGCGTCGGCGGGGCGATCGGCGCCCTCGCGCTTCTCGTCCTGCTCGCCCTGCTCGTGCTGGGGCTCCGGGCCCGGTTCGCCAGGAGGCCGGCAAGAGTTCACCTGGAGTCCGATTCGGGCTCGTCCGGTGGGACATGACGGTGGATACGCTGCCCGTCCGACCGGCGTTCGCCCATGTGAACGCCGCCGCGCGCTCGCGAGCCGAGCCGCCGCCCGTCCGCTTCACCTGGTTCACCTGCTTCACCTGCTCCGTCCGCTTCACCTGCTTCGTCTGTTCGTCCGGTTGAGTCTGGGGATGTCCGAGTGCCCAAGTTGTCCGTCATCGTGCCGTTCCACAACGTGGGGCTCTACGCCTCCGACACCATGCGCAGCCTCGCGAGCAACGCGGACCCGGACGTCGAACTCCTGCTGATCGACGACTGCTCGACGGACGAGACGCCCCACATCCTGGACCGCTGGCAGAGCCGGATCCCGAACGCCACCGTGATCCGCCACGAGACCAACCTCGGTGTGGCCCAGGCGCGCAACACCGGACTGGACGCGGCCACCGGCGACTACGTCACCTTCCTCGACGGCGACGACTGGTACGCCCCCGGCCACCTGCGCGCCATGGTCGACGGCATCGAGGCCCTCGGCTGCGACTTCGCCCGCACCGACCACGTCCTGTCGACCGGCACCAAGCGCGCCATCCGCTACGCGCCCGCCAAGCAGCGCGACACCGTGATGGACCCGCGCGACGGCATCGCGCCCGCCAGCATGATCACGATGGTCGACTACCCCTTCGTCCCCTTCGGCATCTACAGCGGCCGGCTCTTCGAGAACGGCGCCTCGCGCTTCGAGACGAAGCTGCGCACCGCCGAGGACCGGCTCTGGATCTGGCGCCTCCACCTGAAGGCCACCACCTACGCCTCGCTCAGCATCCACGGCGTCTTCTACCGGCGCGGGGTCACGACCTCGCTCACCCAGATCACCGACAACCGCCAGCTCGACTTCATCCCGTCGTACGACCTCCTCCTGGAGGAGGTCTCCGCGGACCGCGACGCCGACCGCTTCCTGCCGAAGGCCGTCCGTACGTACTGCGCCATGATCGCCTTCCACATGGGCAAGGCCGACCAGTACGAACCGGCCGTGACCAAGCGGCTCAAGCAGAACGTGACCGACGCCCTGCGCCGCATGCCGCAGCAGGTGCTCGACGAGACCCTCGCGACGATGGACACCGCGCGCGCCACCCTGCTGCGCCGCCTGCGCGCCACCGGAAGGACCGCCTGACCATGACCGCGACGCCCGCGAACCCCCGTACGACGACGGCGAAGCCGCGCATCCAGATCTTCGAGGTGTCCACGCTCTACGGCGCGGCCACCCTCGCCGCGGCGATCGACGCCGGTCGGTTCGGCGCCCCCGACGACACCCGCCGGATCCTGCTGGTCTCCCACAACGCCGCGATCCCGGAGACCTCGCTGCGTCTGGAGACGATGACCGGCTACGACCGGATCGTCACCCGCTTCGACGAGGTCATCGACTGGAACGAGGCGATCCAGCCGCACCACCCCGCCACCTGGTCGCCGCGCACCGAGGAGGCCCCGCTCTGGCAGCGGGTCTTCCGCACGGCGTGGGGCCTCGGCACCGACCCGGTCGAGCTGATCGTGGAGTCCATCCAGGTCAACCCGGCCAAGGCGCTCGCCTTCGTCTTCGCCGAGAGCGCCGTCCAGGTCTACGCCGACGGCCTGATGAGCTACGGCCCGACGCGCGAGGAGCTGCCGCAGTCGATCGCCTGCCGGATCGGGCGGCTGCTCCACCTCGACCTGGTCCCCGGCCTTCGCCCGCTGCTGCTCTCGGAGTACGGCGTCCAGCCCGAGCTCGTCCCCGACGACGCCTTCCACGCGGTCCTCGCGGAGATCGCCGAGGCGGCCGAGGGCGACCCGCTGGTGACCGAGGCGGTCGAGGCCGAGCCCACCGCCCTCCTCCTCGGCCAGTACCTCGCCTCGCTCGGCATCCTCACCGCCGACGAGGAGGAGGAGCTGCACATCCGGATGATGCGCGGGGCCGCGGCGGCCGGCCACACCTCCGTGATCTTCAAGCCGCACCCGACCGCGCCCGCCCGCTACTCGACGGCGCTCCACGAGGCGGCCGAGGAGGCCGGCGTACGGCTGACGGTCCTGGACGGCCCGCTGCTCGCCGAGACCTTCTACGAGCGGTGCCGGCCGAGCCTGGTCGTCGGCTGCTTCTCGACCGCGATGGTCACCGCTTCCGTCTACTACGGCGTGCCGATCGCCCGCGTGGGCACCGCCACCGTCCTGGAGCGACTGACCCCGTACGAGAACAGCAACCGGGTGCCGCTGACCGTCGTGGACCACATCGTGCCCGACCTGGAGACCGGCACCGGCCCGGCGGTCCCGGGCGCGGGACCGGAGACGCTCACTCCGCTCGTCCGCGCCGTGGGCTTCTGCATGCAGCCCCGGCTCCATCCGCTGCTGCGGGACGAGACGGTCCGCTTCCTCGAAGCCCATGGCGGTGACGCGGACATGGCCCGCTACTTCGACGGCGAGCGGCTGACGAAGCTCGCCCTGCCCGGCGGCGCCCCGGCCCCCCGCGGCGGCGCGTCCCGACTGCGGCGGAGCCTGGTCCGCAGCGGCAAGAGCTGATCGCCGAGCCCGGACTGGCGAGGCCTGACCGGTCACCCCCGCACGCGGGATCGTCAGGCCGTCGCCGAGTGGACGATCGTGAAGACCGCCCCCTCCGGGTCCGCCACCAGCGCGATCCGGCCCGTCGCGTCCTCTCTGGGCGGCCGCAGGACCTGTCCGCCCAGCTCGGTGACCAGGCGGGCGGCCGCGTCGGTGTCGGCGACCTCGAAGTACGTCATCCAGTGCGCGCCCCGGTCCCGGGGCAGCGCCGTGCCGAGGCCGTGCAGGGCCGCCACCGGGCGCCCGTCCAGATGAAGGGTCAGATAGTCGAAGTCGGCGGAGACGACCGGCTCGGCCTCGTAGCGGAAGACGGTCCGGTAGAACTTGGCGACCGCCGAGGTCTCGTACGTCAGGAGCTCGTTCCAGACCGGTGTCCCGGGCGGCCCTGCGGTCGCCGTGCCCCGGTGCAGCTCGCCCTGCCAGATGCCGAAGACGGCGCCGACCGGGTCCGAGCAGATCGCCAGCCGGCCGGCGTCCTCCGCGTCGAGCGGGCCGACCGCCACCGTGCCGCCGCAGCAGCGGATCGCCTCCGCGGCCTCGTCGGCGTCGTCGGTGGCCAGATAGGTGGTCCAGGCGACCGGCAGGTGCCGGTCGGGCGGCAGCTGGCCGATGCCCGCCACTTCCTCGCCGTCGAGCAGGGCGCGGACGTACGGCCCGAGCTGCTGCGGACCGGGGGCGAACTCCCAGCCGAAGAGCGCGCCGTAGAACTCCTGCGTCGCGTCAAGTCCATGCACCATCAAGCTCACCCAAGAGGGTGTACCGGGTGTGCGCCGAGTCGCCTCGGTCATCGTCACTCTCTCCTCGGACCATGGTTGTGGCCGTGCGGGGGGACCCGGGCGCACGGGGTCTCGTGCGGGCGGGTGGGAGCGGGGCCCTCGGCTTCCGCAGCGGGTTACTGCCCGCCGCCCACGTGCCGTACACGCGCTTCGGGCGCGCCCGTGCACGATGCTCGCACCAACAGCCTCGGCGCGCGCCGGGGCCGCGCCGACTTTCCGTCACCAGGGCGTGGTCCGGTCCGGCGCGCGCTGCGCGAGGATGGCACCCATGAAGCCCATCATCTCCGCGAGCGATCTCGCGAGCGACCTGGCCGGGCCGCGGCGCCCGGTCCTCCTGGACGTCCGTTGGCAGCTCGGCGGCCCGCCCGGACGACCCGCGTACGAGGCGGGGCACATCCCCGGCGCGGTCTACGTCGACCTGGACGCGGAACTGGCCGGTCCGCCCGGTCCGGGTGGTCGGCACCCGCTGCCGGACCTGGAGGTCTTCGGCGCCGCGATGCGCCGGGCGGGTGTCTCGGCGTCCACGCCGGTCGTCGTCCACGACGGCGGCCTCGGCTGGGGCGCGGCCCGGGCCTGGTGGCTGCTGCGCTGGACCGGCCATCCGGACGTACGGGTTCTCGACGGGGGCCTCGCGGCGTGGACGGCGGCCGGGCAGGAGCTGTCGAAGGAGACGCCGGCCCCGGAGCCGGGCGACTTCGTGCCGCACCCCAGCGACGTCGGGCTGCTCGACGCGGACGGCGCCGCCGCCCTGGCCCGCTCGGGCCTGCTGCTCGACGCACGCGCGGCGGAGCGCTACCGGGGCGACGTGGAGCCGATCGACCCGGTCGGCGGCCACATTCCGGGCGCGGTCTCGGCCCCGACGACCGAGAACGTGGACGAGGACGGTCGCTTCCTGCCCGCGCGCGCCCTCGCGTCCCGCTTCGCGGGCCTGGGCGCCCGGGAGGAGAGCGCGGTCGGCGTCTACTGCGGCTCGGGTGTCTCGGGCGCGCACCAGGTCCTCGCCCTGGCGATCGCGGGCATCCCGTCCGCCCTCTACGCCGGCTCCTGGTCGGAGTGGTCCCACGACCCCGCCCGCCCCGTGGCCAAGGGCCCGGACCCGCAGTAGCCCGGCTCTGCCCCGTGGCCGAGGGGGCCCGGACCCGCAGTAGCCCGGCGTTCCCAAGCGAAGGGCCCGGCGCTTCCACGGGAAGGGCCCAGCGTTCCCACGGGAAGGGGCCGCGCTTCCACGGGAGGGGCCCAGCGTTCCCACGGGAAGGGGCCGCGCTTCCACGGGAAGGGGCCCGCACCGGTCCCGGTGCGGGCCCCTTCCGTCACGCCCTCTTGCTCGTAGCCCGCGTCTTCGTATGCCGTACGGGCGTCAGTCCTGCTTCTTCCGCCGGGTGCCGAAGACGATCTCGTCCCAGCTCGGGACCGCCGCGCGGCGGCCCGGTCGGACGCCGTCCGCCTCGGCCTGGCGGTCCGTGGTGCCCGTCAGACGGTCGCGGTGGCCCGAGACGGCGCGGGGCATCAGAACGTCGGCGTAGGCCGAGCCCGCACCTGCCGAGGCCGCGGGAGCCGGGGGCTCCTCCGCCTCGGGCTCGTCGCCGGGATCGGTCGAGGCCGGCTCGGCGGTCCTGTCCGGGACGACCATGTCTCCGCGGAAGCTGGGCACCGCTTCCAGCAGGCTGGTCAGCGAGTCCCGCTCGTCCTCCGGTTCGGGAACCGGAGCCGGGCGCTCCATCTGCCGGTCGAGCGCACGGTCCAGCGGCCGGTCGCGCGGCAGCCGGGCGATCCGGGGCACGAACGGGAAGCTCGGCTCCGGAGCGGTGGCGATGGTGTCGTCCGTCTCGCCGATCAGCGCGCGCGCCTCGTCGTCCACGGCCTGGACGAGCCGCCGGGGCGGGTCGTACGTCCAGCTCGCCGTGTGCACCTCGCCCGCGACGCGATAGACGAGCAGCACCTCCCACGTGCCGTCGTCACGGCGCCAGGAGTCCCACTGCACGGTGTCCTTCTCGGCGCCGCGCAGCAGCAGCCGCTCCTGCACCGCCTCGCCGAGCTGTGGTCCGGTGTTCTCGCCGGGCCGGCGCACGGGCGTCTTGCGGGCCCGCTCGGCCATGAACGCCCGCTCCGCGAGCACGGGGCCCTCGAAGCGCCGTACGCGGTCCACGGGGATGCCGGCGAGCTGGGCGACCTCCTCGGCGGAGGCACCGGCACGTATCCGCGCCTGGATGTCTCGCGGGCGGAGGTGGCTCTCCACCTCGATCTCGATCTGACCGAGGCGCGCGCGGTCGTTGCGCACGGCGGCGCGCAGCCGCTCGTCGATCGGAAGCGTGTACTCCGTGCTGTCAGCAGCCTTCAGCACCAGTCGTGTGCCGTCGTTGGAGACGGCCACGACACGCAGTTCGGGCATGGGGACCTCCCGGGTGGTGCCTGCCGACGTCACGTGCGTCGCTGCTTCCGCTAGTCGAGTGTGGCCTGCCCGGGTGCAGCCTGCCACAACCTTGCCGAGTTGCCCGGCGTGTCGGGCCTGGACCCTGGAACGCCGTTATGGCACGGTTACCCATCTGCGACGCAGAGTGACCGATGGTCACGCTCCGCATCGGGCGACCGTGCGGTGCCGCGACGCCGCCGGTTCGAGTGCCGCGTTCGGCCCCCTCCCCGTGACCCGGCACCCATGAGGGAGCCCGGACCCAGGGATCGCCACAGTACTCCATTCGGGCCACCTGGGTGGACCGGCGCGCCGCTCAACTTCACCGGGGGTACGGGAGTTGAGTCTCCGTGATCTCTCTCCGCACGTGTCGCTCTTCACAGAAACCCCGGAAACGGAACTATTCACTTCGCCCATTTGTCCCTTGTGGGTATGGAGCAGGAGAAGAACGGTGAGAAGGAGAAGCTCGACCTGAGCGTCGCTCAGGTCTCGGGCTCCGCGATCGCCGCGGTGGTGGCGGCCAAGTTCGCCTCCACGCTCGGCGTGTACGGCACGATCCTGGGCGCCGGTGTGATCAGTGTCATCGCGACCTGTGGCGGCTCGATCTTCCACCACCTCTTCAAGCGCACCGGCGAGCAGATCCGGGTGGTCACCGTCCACCCCGAGCCGTCGAAGGTCCCGGCCGCAGGCCGGGCGGCGCCGGACCGCACCCAGGTGGTCACGACGGTCGGCGGGCCCGCGACGCCCCCGTTCCACGAGGGGTTCGACGAGGAGTTCGGCGAGGCGACCACGCACGGCACGCGCGTCCGGGGCTGGAAGCGCTCCGCCGTCGGCGCCGCGCTCGTCTTCCTGGTCGCCATGGGAGGCATCACCAGCTACGAACTGATCTCCGATCAGGACCTCAGCGGCACGAAGGGGAGCACGACGTTCGGCTCGGTCGTCGGACACGGCGGCGCGTCGGGGAACGAGCGGCCGTCCGACGACTCGCCCTCCCAGCGGGAGCGGCAGGATCAGCAGCAACAACAGCAGCAGCAGAGGCAGCAGGAGGGCGACGACGGCGGCACCCCCACCGACAACGGGACGCCCGGCACCGGGGAGGCCACCCCCGAGCCGACGCCGACCCCCTCGGGTTCGGGCGGCGGCGACCCGACGCCCACGCCGACCGCGCCGGTGACGCCCACGCCGACTCCGACACCCACCGACCCCACGCCGACACCGCCCCCGACGAGCACCCCGTCCCCCGGCGCGGGCGCGCCGGACGCCGGGACGCCCGCCGAGTGACCGTCAGACGCCCGCACCCCGCACGTCCGCACGCCCGCCCGGGACGCCGGCCGAGTGACCGTCAGACGCCCGCACCCCGCACGCCCGCCCGGGACGCCCGCCGAGTGACCGTCAGGCGCCCAGGACCCGGCGCAGGTAGTCGTTGGCGAACCGTCGCTCGGGGTCGAGCCGGTCGCGGAGCTCCGTGAACTCGGCGAAGCGCGGGTAGACCTCGGAGAAGTACGCCGCGTCCCGGGTGTGCAGCTTGCCCCAGTGCGGCCGGCCGCCGTGGCCGGTCATGATGCGCTCCACCGCGGTGAAGTACGCGCGGTGGGGCGTGCCCTTGTAGAGGTGCACCGCGATGTACGCCGTCTCACGCCCCGAGGCCGTGGAGAGCGCGATGTCGTCGGCGGGCGCCGTCCGCACCTCCACCGGGAAGCTCACCTTCAGCGGCGAGCGCTCGATCATCGCCCGCACCTCGCGCAGCGCCGCGACGGCCGCCTCGCGCGGCAGGGCGTACTCCATCTCCATGAAGCGCACCCGGCGCGGGGAGGTGAAGACCTTGTACGCGATGTCCGTGTACGTACGGGCCGACAGGGCGCGGCTGGAGACCTTGGCGAGCGACGGGATCACCGGCGGGACCGCGCGGCCGACGGAACAGGCCAGCTGGAAGACGCCGTTGGAGAGCAGCTCGTCGTCGATCCAGGCGCTGACCCGCCCGGGCGGGGCAGCGGGACCCGCGCTGCGGTTGTTGCGCTTGGTGTTGCAGTTGTCCGTGTGCGGGAACCAGTAGAACTCGAAGTGCTCGTTCTCCGCGTGCAGCGCGTCGAACTCCGCGGCGACCCGGTCGAAGGTCATCGGCTCCTCGCGCGCGGTGAGCAGGAAGACCGGCTCCACGGCGAAGGTGATCGCCGTGACCACGCCCAGCGCGCCGAGCCCGATCCGGGCGGCCGCGAAGACCTCCGGATTCTCCTTCTCCGAACAGGTCAACAGCTGCCCGTCGGCGGTGACCAGTTCCAGTTCCCGGATCTGCGCGGCGATCGAGGCGGAGTCGCGTCCGGTGCCGTGTGTTCCGGTGGAGGTGGCCCCGGCGACCGTCTGCTCCATGATGTCGCCCATGTTCGTGAGCGACAGGCCTTCCCGGGCCAGGGCCACGTTGAGCCGCTTGAGCGGGGTGCCGGACTCCACGGTCACGGTCATCGCCTCGCGGTCGATCCGCCGGATGCCCGTCAGGAGGTCCGGGCGGATCAACACGCCGTCCGTGGCGGCGATCGCGGTGAAGGAGTGGCCCGTGCCGACCGTCTTGACCCGCAGCCCCTCGGCGGCCGCCGCCCTGATGGCGTCGGCCAGCTCCTCGACCGATGCCGGGCGGACCTCCCGCGCGGGACGGGAGGTCACGTTCCCGGCCCAGTTACGCCACGGGCTGTTCGCCGCCCTCGTGCTCGTCCACCGCTGTGTCGGCGTCCTGCTCACGCTGCCCCTCCCGCGTCGGCACCGGCCTGCCCAGCCGGCGATACCCCAGGAGACCCACCGCCACCGCGACGGCGCCCGAGACGACGGGCACCACGTACCCCGCGTCCGCACCCGACGCGTCGACGACCCAGCCCGCGGCCGAGGAGCCGAGCGCCACACCGACGGCGAGACCGGTCGATGTCCAGGTCATGCCCTCGGTCAGCTTGGTGCGCGGTACGTGCGCTTCGACGAGGGCCATCGTGGTCACCATCGTCGGTGCGATGGAGAGGCCCGCGACAAAGAGCGCCACGGCCAGCAACGGAAGGTTCCCGGCCAGTAGGAGGGGGATCATACTCACGGCCGTCGTACAGACACCCAGCAGCCACCGGCGCGACGGCTCGCCCTTGAGGTGGAGCAGCCCGAAGACGGCGCCTGCCAGGCAGGAGCCCAGCGCGTAGACCGCGAGGACCAGGCTGGCGGCGGCCTTGTGGCCCTGCTCCTCCGCGTAGGCCACGGTGACGACGTCGATCGAGCCGAAGATCGCGCCGGTGGCGACGAAGGCGAGCGTGAGGACCTGGAGGCCGGGGGAGCGGAGCGCCGAACCACCGGAGGAGCCGTCGTGCGGGTGCGGTGCGGGCTCGGTGGCGCGCAGCGAGGTCAGCCAGAAGACGCCGATCGCGAGAAAGACTGCGGCGAAGAGCGGCCCCGCCTCGGGGAACCAGATCGTCGACAGACCGATGGAGATGATCGGGCCGAAGATGAAGCACACCTCGTCGATGATCGACTCCCAGGAGTACGCGGTGTGCAGCCGCCGCGACTCCCCTCGGTAGATCGCCGCCCAGCGGGCCCGCGTCATGGCGCCGAGACTCGGCACGCAGCCGATCGCGGCGGTGAAGACGAAGAGCGTCCAGTCCGGGGCCTTCTGCTGGACGCAGAGCAGCAGCCCGGCCGCCGCGACGAGCGCGACGAGGGTGACCGGGCGCAGCACCCGGCGCTGGCCGTACCGGTCGACCAGCCGGGAGACCTGCGGGCCGAGGACGGCCGCCGCCATGGCCATGGTGGCGGAGAGCGCGCCCGCGAGGCCGTACCGCCCGGTGACCTGGGAGATCATCGTGACGATGCCGATGCCCATCATGGACAGCGGCATCCGGCCGATGAATCCGGCGACCGAGAAGGATCTGGTGCCGGGCGCCGCGAAGATCGCGCGGTAGGGACTGGGCAAGGGGATCTCCGGGCATCAACTCAACACGTGTAATTAATAGCTAAAGCCTACGGTGTTGAACTGGATGCCGCAGCCAGTTTTTCGGCCGCCCCGGTCCGCGCTCGTCGGCCCCCGGCGCAGGGCTCGTCCGGACCGGGGACCGGGCTCGTCGGGACCGGGGACCGGGCTCGTCGGGACCAGGGACCGCGCTCGTCGGGAGGGGCCTCCCCGCCGTGGGCAGGGGAGGGGTGGGAAGATCGGTGCCATGTCCGATCAGCACGATCCCGCCCCGTACGACGCCCTTCTGCTGCTGTCCTTCGGCGGCCCCGAGGGCCCGGACGACGTGGTCCCGTTCCTGGAGAACGTGACACGCGGCCGAGGCATCCCCAAGGAGCGGCTGAAGGAGGTGGGACAGCACTACTTCCTGTTCGGCGGCGTCAGCCCGATCAACGACCAGAACCGCGCGCTGCTCGAGGCGCTGCGCGAGGACTTCGCGCGGGCCGGCCTCGACCTGCCGGTCTACTGGGGCAACCGGAACTGGGCGCCGTACCTCACCGACACCCTGCGGGAGATGGTCACCGACGGCCGGCGCCACATCGCCGTCCTCACCACCAGCGCGTACGCCTCGTACTCCGGCTGCCGGCAGTACCGCGAGAACCTCGCCGACGCACTCTCGGAGCTGGAGGCGGAAGGGCTGCCGCTGCCCCGGGTCGACAAGCTCCGGCACTACTTCAACCACCCCGGCTTCGTCCGCCCCATGGTCGAGGGCGTCCTCGCCTCCCTCGCCGAGCTGGACGAGTCCGTACGGGCCGAGGCGCACCTCGCCTTCACCACGCACTCCATCCCGGACTCGGCCGCCGACACCTCCGGCCCCGTCGGCGACCACGGCGACGGCGGCGCCTACGTGCGGCAGCACCTGGACGTGGCCCAGGTGATCGTGGACACCGTCCGCGAGGAGACCGGTGTCGCCCACCCCTGGAAGCTCGTCTACCAGTCCCGTAGCGGCGCCCCGCACATCCCGTGGCTGGAACCCGACATCTGCGACCACCTGGAGGCGCTGCACGTCGACGGTGTGCCGGCCGCCGTGATGGTCCCGATCGGCTTCGTCTCGGACCACATGGAGGTCCTCTACGACCTCGACACCGAGGCCACCGCCAAGGCCGCCGAGCTGGGCCTGCCGGTGCGGCGCTCGGCGACCGTCGGGGCCGACCCCCGGTTCGCCGCGGCCGTACGGGACCTCGTCCTGGAGCGAGCGGCGAGCGAGCGCGGGGTGCGGGCCGAGCGCTGCGCGCTGGGCGCTCTCGGCGCCTCCCACGACCTCTGCCCGATCGGCTGCTGCCCCGCCCGGGCGGAGCGGCCCGCGGCGGCCGGCGCCGACAGCCCGTACGCCTGAGGAGCCAAGGTGACCGATCCCGTGAACCCCGCACCGACCGACCCCGCATCGACCGGCCCCGGACCGACCGGCCCCGCACCGACGGGCGCCGCGTCGTCCGACCCCCTGCTCGCCGAGCTGCTCGGCCTCGCGCTGGAGGCCGGGCGCCGGGCCGGCGCGCTGCTGCGCGACGGCCGGCCCGACGACCTCGCGGTCGCCAGGACCAAGTCCAGCCCCATCGACGTCGTCACGGAGATGGACATCGCGGCGGAGAAGCTGATCACCGGCTTCCTCGCCGAACACCGCCCCGAGGACGGCTTCCTCGGCGAGGAGGGCGCCGCCAGCCCCGGCACCAGCGGTGTCCGCTGGGTGATCGACCCGCTCGACGGGACGGTGAACTACCTCTACGGACTGCCGACCTGGGCCGTCTCCATCGCGGCCGAGCGGGACGGAGAGACCCTCGTCGGCGTCGTCGAGGCGCCGATGCGGAACGAGACGTACCGGGCGGTGCTCGGCGGTGGCGCGTACGCCGACACCGCGGTCGGTGAGCGCCGCCTCGCGGTCCGCCCCGCGCCGCCGATGGACCAGGCGCTGATCTCCACCGGCTTCGCCTACGTCCAGACCCGCCGTGCCCACCAGGCCGACGTCGCCCAGCGGATGATCCCCGTCCTGCGCGACATCCGGCGGGGCGGCTCCGCCGCCATCGACCTCTGCGACGTGGCCGCGGGCCGGCTCGACGGCTACTACGAGCGGGGCCTCAACCCCTGGGACCTCGCCGCCGGAGACCTGATCGCCCGCGAGGCGGGCGCCCTGACCGGCGGACGGCCCGGGGAGCGCCCGTCGGGCGAGCTGACGATCGCGGCCCCACCCGGCGTCTTCAAACCCCTCCAGCAGCTCCTGGACGAGCTCGGGGCCTGGCACGACTGAGGCAGGACCGGGGCGGCTCAGGCACGGCCCGGCCCGGGTACGGCCCCGGGTACGCGAAGAGGCCCCGGTGTCGGCGACACCGAGGCCTCTTCGGCCGGGGTCAGACGCTGGCGGCGCCGACCTCCACGCCGTGCTCGGCGGCCAGTCGGTGCAGGTCCTCGAGCTCGGCCTGCTCGACCTCCGCGAGGAAGTCGTCGCCCGTCTCGCGTGCCATTGTGAGGTCGGTCTGCGCGGCCCTTATGCGCTGCAGCAGTCCCGCGGTGAAAGCGTCCATGGTGCGCCCCCTCGTCATGGGTCGATGGCACGGGGGTGTGCCGAGGGTGGGTGGATCACACGCTGCAACCTCTGGGGGACAGAGCGGCCTGTGGCTGCCACAAACGTGTGCCACAAGCAGGGCGTGATCACGGGGTGTGCAGTCGTCCTCCCCACCAGCCTCCGCCCAGAAACCTCAACTGGCCCGGCAACCCGGCGAATTCTTCGCACGCCCCCGTCCGACCCCGGCCGTGCTTCCACACGCCCCCCATCCGTCGCGGCGCCCCGTCCCGGCCTCCCGCACGCCGTCTTACAGCCGGTTTACGCGCGTACGGGGCAGGATGGACGCGCACAGTCAGTGCTCAGACCGCCCGGCCCGCGTTGAGGGCAGGGGCCCAGAGGAAGGAACGACCGACGTGCGCGTACTCGTCGTCGAGGACGAGCAGCTGCTCGCCGATGCGGTGGCCACCGGACTGCGCCGGGAGGCCATGGCCGTCGACGTCGTGTACGACGGCGCCGCCGCCCTGGAGCGGGTCGGGGTGAACGACTACGACGTGGTCGTCCTCGACCGCGACCTTCCGCTGGTCCACGGTGACGACGTCTGCCGCAAGATCGTCGAGCTCGGCATGCCCACCCGCGTCCTGATGCTCACCGCCTCCGGCGACGTCAGCGACCGCGTGGAGGGCCTCGAGCTGGGCGCCGACGACTATCTGCCGAAGCCCTTCGCCTTCACCGAGCTCACCGCACGCGTGCGTGCCCTGGGCCGCCGTACGACCGTGCCGCTGCCGCCCGTCCTGGAGCGCGCCGGCATCAAGCTCGACCCGAACCGCCGCGAGGTCTTCCGCGACGGCAAGGAGGTCCAGCTCGCGCCGAAGGAGTTCGCCGTCCTGGAGGTCCTCATGCGCAGCGAGGGCGCCGTCGTCTCGGCCGAGCAGCTCCTGGAGAAGGCCTGGGACGAGAACACCGACCCGTTCACCAACGTCGTACGGGTCACGGTGATGACCCTCCGCCGGAAGCTGGGCGAGCCCCCGGTCATCGTCACCGTGCCCGGCTCCGGCTATCGGATCTGACCCGGTGGCCGCGACCCCGGCGCACCCTCAGGCGCCCCCGAAGCCGACCTGGGACCCCCGAGACCCGGTGAGGCCCCTGCTCCGCCCGACCATCCGGATACGGCTCACGCTGCTGTACGGCGGGATGTTCCTGATCGCCGGCATCCTGCTGCTGTCGATCATCTATCTCTTCACCGCCCAGGCGTTGGGTGACAGCGGCTCCGAGCTGCCCTTCAAGGTGGTCGAGGGCAAGGTCCAGCCGACCACCTCCTGGTGCCAACTGCCCGCCACGGGCACCGGGGAGCAGCTCAACGAAGCCGTCTCGGCCTGTCTCCAGCACCAGCGGGAAATGGCCCTCGACGACCTGCTGCGCCGCTCCCTGTTCGCCCTGCTCGGCCTGAGCATCATCGCCTTCGCCTTCGGCTACGCCATGGCCGGCCGGGTGCTCTCCCCGCTGGGGCGGATCACCCGGACCGCCCGCCAGGTGGCCGGCTCCGACCTCGCGCGCCGGATCGAGCTGGACGGCCCGGACGACGAGCTGAAGGAGCTCGCGGACACCTTCGACGAGATGCTGGAGCGGCTGGAGCGGGCCTTCACCGCCCAGCAGCGCTTCGTCGCCAACGCCTCGCACGAGCTGCGCACGCCCCTGGCGATCAACCGCACGCTCCTGGAGGTCCACCTCTCCGACCCCGGCGCGCCCGTCGAGCTCCAGCAGCTCGGCAAGACCCTGCTCGCCACCAACGAGCGCAGCGAGCAGCTGGTCGAGGGCCTGCTGCTGCTCGCGCGCAGCGACAACCAGATCATCGAGCGCAAGCCCGTCGACCTGGCGGAGGTCGCCTCGCGCGCCGTCGACCAGGTGCACGCCGAGGCCCAGGCCAAGGGCGTGGAGATCCGCGGCGAGCGCGCCCTCGCCGTCGTCCAGGGCAATGGCGTGCTCCTGGAGCGGATCGCGCTGAACCTGGTCCAGAACGCCGTGCGGTACAACGCGGCCGACGAGGGCTGGGTGGAGGTCACCACCGGAACCGAGAACGGTCAGGCCGTCCTCGTCGTCTCGAACACGGGTCCCGTGGTTCCCGCGTACGAGATCGACAACCTCTTCGAGCCGTTCAGGCGGCTGCGGCAGGAGCGGACAGGGAGCGACAAGGGGGTCGGACTCGGCCTGTCGATCGCCCGTTCCGTCGCGCGGGCACACGGTGGCCGTATCATCGCGGAGCCCCGCGAAGGCGGCGGTCTCGTGATGCGTGTCACTCTGCCGATCTGACACACTTCGAGTACCAGCCGGTTCTGTTCGCTTTGCGCGGAATTTCCGGGTCCCATCCCTGAGACGCACGTGTGTGATCGATCACAGGGACGCGCATCCGGCTCTCTACTCTCCGTGATCGAGAACTCGTGGGAAATCCCGGAAAAGTCCGGGTTTCCAGGGCCCTGGATCACGGGAAGTACACGGGGTGGCGCCCGTGAAGGACGGCAGGAGGACCGTGTACGGTCCGGTTCGCCACCCAAAGCCGATCACTCGCGAGAGGGCCGGTTGGGTGTCGATTGAGTAACAGACCTTGATGTGAGGCAAAATCTCCGCCTCAGGTCGGGCACAAGTCCGGCCTCTCACGCGTTACGTGCGCTGAGACACCGCAACCACCCAGAGGGGGAGAGCGACATGGCAACGGATTACGACACCCCACGCAAGACCGATGACGACGTCGATTCGGACAGCCTTGAGGAACTGAAGGCCCGCCGGAACGACAAGTCCACCTCGACGGTCGACGTCGACGAGTTCGAGGCCGCCGAAGGCCTGGAGCTTCCCGGCGCGGACCTCTCGAACGAAGAGCTCGCCGTACGGGTCCTGCCGAAGCAGGCCGACGAGTTCACCTGCATGAGCTGCTTCCTCGTGCACCACCGCAGCCAGCTGGCTCGGGAGAAGAACGGTCAGCCGATCTGCCGCGACTGCGACTGAGATCGGTCGACCGTGGCAGGCGACACACCGTCTCGGAAGCGACGCTTCCGGCTTCCCGGGAAGCCGGAGGCGGATCAGGGCGGCTCGAACCCGGCGGACGTGGCCCAGGAGGCCACCGAGGCCGAGCAGAACGCCCTCCTGCCCTCCCTCGGCGCACGTGACGACGAGCGAGGCCCCTCGGCCTCGCTCGAAGCTGCCACCACGCAGGAACCGGAGGAACAGGACGCCTCCAGCGGCGGGCGCCGCCCGGGCGTCGTCAAACGCGTCACCGACCCGGCGCGCGCCCAGTTGGACCGTATGAAGCTCGACCGCGCGCGGATCGACGCCGTCAAACGCGGCGTGAAGCGTGGCGGCGAGAGCGCCAGAGCGGGCATCGGCTACCTCGCCGACCGGATCATCGAGATCGCCCCCCGCGTCCCCGTACGGGACCTGGCGACCCTGCGCAAGCACTTCCCCGGGCTCGGCCCCGAGCAGATCGCCGACAAACTCGTCGCGGGCGCCTGCAACGCCAGCTCGACCGTCGGCGCCGGCGTCGGCGCGGCCGCGATGCTGCCCGTGCCCCCGGCCATGCCCGCCGAACTCGCAGCCGAGATCACCGGCGTCGCCGCGATCGAGCTCAAGCTCATCGCCGAACTCCACGAGGTCTACGGCATCCGGCCCCCCGGCACGCTCACCCAGCGGTCGACGGCCTACCTGACCTCCTGGACCGAGGAGCGGGGCATCGACCCCACCAAGCCGACCACCGTCAACGCGGCGCTCGGCGGCCAGCTCAAGCGCGAGCTGCGCCAGCAGATCATGAAGCGCATGGTGCGCAACCTGCCGAACCTGATGCCGTTCATGGTCGGCGCCGCCGTCGGTGCCGTGATGAACCGGCGGGACACCAGGAAGCTCGCCGAGCACGTCCGCAAGGACCTGCGCAAGCGCCAGGTGCCCTGGAGCGCCCTGGAGGGGCTGCCCCCGCTGGAGCAGCCCGAGAACCCCAAGGAGATCGGCTTCTAACCCTCGGCGCGGGCCGCCTCGATCGCGGCGGCCAGGCCCTCGGGGTCACGGCTGGAGAGATACACGTACGGCGTCGGGTCCTGCGGGTCCGTGACCTCGATCCGGACCGCGCGCGGCACATAGCCGCGCAGTACCATGAAGGCCCGCGGATCGGCCTTGAACGTGCGCCAGGCGCGTGCCTCCTCCTCGTCCAGCACCTCCGGCGTCCCCAGCGCCGAGGCGGGGATCCGCGCGTCACCCGCGACCAGCGAACCGGACACCACCCGGATCCGCGCCGAGCCGTACGAGGACACGGCCACGGCCGCCAGCGCACCCGCGACGAGCACACCGCCCAGCGTCGGGACCGTACCCAGCGGGAACATGACCAGGCCGCCGCTGAGGCCCAGCAGAGCGGCGATCACCCACCAGGAGCCGGGAGCGGTCAGCCGCTCGTCGAAACGCGGCACCGCGGCCGCCGAAGCGGCCGGAACGGGGGAGGAGGCGGAAGGCTGCATGCGTCCAAGCTTGGCACGGCGCGACCCGCGCCTGGCCTCGCGGGTAAGGTCTGCGCCTGTGACCGCAACATCTCCCGCACTCACCCCGCCGGCCGACGCCATACCGCCGGTACGCCACCCCGACGCGCCCGCCCCGGGCGAGCCGCTCGGCGCGCACTACGCGCACTGTTTCGGGTGCGGCGGCGGGCAGCCCCACGGACTCCACCTGGAGGCCCGGGCCGGCGAGGGCGTGACCGTCACCGCCGAGTTCACGGTGACCGCCGACCACCAGGGCGCCCCCGGCCTCGCGCACGGCGGCGTCCTCGCCACCGCGCTCGACGAGACCCTCGGCTCCCTGAACTGGCTGCTGCGGGTCATCGCCGTCACCGGACGCCTGGAGACCGACTTCGCCCGGCCCGTCCCCGTCGGCACCGTCCTGCACCTGCAGGCCGAGGTCACCGCCGTGCACGGCCGCAAGATCTACTCGACCGCCGTCGGCCGGATCGGCGGGCCCGAGGGCCCCGTCGCGGTCCGCGCCGACGCCCTCTTCATCGAGGTCAAGGTCGACCACTTCATCGACAACGGCCGCCCGGAGGAGATCCAGGCCGCCATGTCCGACCCCGACCAGGTCCGGCGCGCCCGCGCCTTCGAGGTGAACCCCTGATGACCAACCCCCCTCTCGACGTCCTGATCCGCCGCGTCGACCCCGACGTACCGATCCCCGCCTACGGCCACCCCGGCGACGCCGGCGCCGATCTCGTGACCACCGAGGCGGCCGTCCTGGCCCCCGGTGAGCGGGCCGTGCTGCCCACCGGCGTCTCCATCGCGCTCCCCGACGGCTACGCCGCCTTCGTGCACCCGCGCTCCGGCCTGGCCGCGCGCTGCGGAGTCGCCCTGGTGAATGCCCCAGGGACCGTGGATGCCGGGTACCGTGGAGAGATCAAGGTGATCGTGGTCAATCTGGACCCGCGCGAGAGCGTGCGGTTCGAACGGTTCGACCGGATTGCCCAACTGGTCGTCCAGCAGGTCGAGAAGGTGCGCTTCCACGAGGTGGCGGAGCTTCCCGGCTCGGCGCGGGCCGAGGGGGGCTTCGGGTCCACCGGCGGTCATGCCGACGTGGACGGCACCACGGGTGGGAATCGATACGCTTCGGTCGTATCCGACCGGGAAGGACAGTGACGTGTTCGGACGTCGCAAGAAGAGCGGTACCGCTGAGGACGCGGCGGGCGAGGCCGAGCAGGTCGTCGACGAGGTCGACACCGACGACACGGCCGGCGCGTCGCGTCGGATGAACCTTCCGCCGGCGCCCCGGCCCGACGGACCGTGGGACGTCTCCGAGGTCTCCAAGCCGGAGGACGGCCGCGTGGACCTCGGTGGCATCTTCGTGCCCGGGGTCGAGGGCATGGAGCTGCGGGTCGAGGTGGCGGGCGACGCGATCGTCGCGGCCACCGTCGTGCTGCAGAACAGCGCCGTGCAGCTGCAGGCCTTCGCCGCGCCGAAGAAGGAAGGCATCTGGGGCGAGGTCCGCGAGGAGATCGCTTCCGGCATCACCCAGCAGGGCGGTGTCATCGACGAGGTCGAGGGCCCGCTGGGCTGGGAGCTGCGGGCGCAGGTCCCGGTGCAGCTGCCCGACGGCACCGGCGGTGTGCAGCTGGTGCGCTTCGTGGGTGTCGACGGACCCCGCTGGTTCCTGCGCGGAGTCATCTCCGGCCAGGGCGCCGTGCAGCCGGAGGCCGCCGGCCTGCTGGAGCAGATCGTCCGGGACACCGTGGTGGTCCGGGGCGACGCACCGATGGCCCCGCGCGACCCCATCGTCCTCAAGCTCCCCAACGACGCGCAGATGGTGCCGGACGGCGTGCAGCAGGACGAGCAGGAGGGCTCCCGCTTCTCCGGAGGCATGGGCCAGCTCCAGCGCGGACCGGAGATCACCGAGGTCCGCTGACCCGGTTCTCCCCGCGCTCCGATCGAGGCCGGTGGGCCGCATTCCGAACAGCTTGTCCGGAATGCGGCCCACCGGTGCGTTCGGGCTCTGGCCGGGCGGACCCTCGTCGGCCCATACTGACGGGCGCACATGGTCGACGAGGGGGAGCACCGCGATGAGTGAGAGCAGCGCCAGGTCCGGCACGGCGGTCGCCGAGGACCCGACCGGCGGGCCGATGGTCCGCGTCGAGGGCCTGCGCCGCTCGTACGGTACGGGTGAGGCCGCGGTCCACGCGCTGCGCGGGGTCTCCTTCGACATCCCGCGCGGGGAGCTCGTCGCGCTGAAGGGCCGCTCGGGCTCCGGCAAGACCACCCTGCTCAACCTGGTCGGCGGCCTGGACAGCCCCGACGGCGGCCGGATCACCATCGACGGGACGGACCTCGCGCGGCTCGGCGAGGACGGACTCCTGGAGCTGCGCCGGGACAGCATCGGCTTCATCTTCCAGTCCTTCGGGCTCATCCCGATCCTGACCGCCGCCGAGAACGTGGGCGTACCGCTGCGGCTGCGCAAGGCCGACCCCGCGGAGCGCGAGGAGCGGGTCGCTCTCCTTCTCGCCCTGGTCGGCCTCGCCGACCACGCGGCCCAGCGGCCCGGCGAACTCTCCGGCGGCCAGCAGCAGCGCGTCGCCATCGCCCGGGCCCTCGCCAACAAGCCGGCCCTGCTGATCGCCGACGAGCCGACCGGCCAGCTCGACGCGGAGACCGGTCTCGCGGTGATGCACCTGCTGCGCGCGGTCGTCCGCAGCGAGGGCGTCACGGCCCTGGTGGCCACCCACGACGCCCAGCTCCTCGGCCTCGCGGACCGGGTGCTCGAACTGAACGACGGCGAGATCGTCGAGCACTGACCGGCCCGGCGCAGCGAGATCGTCGAGCACTGAGGACGGGGTGCCGCCCCGGACCGCGCGCTGCACGCGGGCCGGCGGTTCTTTGACGCGGGCCGTCCCCGTCCCTCGCGCGGGCCGGTCGTCGCCCCTCGGCGGCGTCTCGTCAGAATCGCGTCAATACGGCTGGTCACGTGTGCCACTGGTGCGGAATGTCCGATTCGCTGGACGTAAGGTCGTGCCATGGGACGCGGCAAACTACGGATCTACCTCGGCGCGGCACCGGGCGTCGGCAAGACGTACGCGATGCTCTCCGAGGGGCACCGCCGCGTCGAGCGCGGTACGGACTGTGTCGTCGCCCTCGTGGAGCACCACGGCCGCCCCCGTACGGAAGTGATGCTGCACGGCCTGGAGCAGGTCCCGCGCCGGACGCTGCAGTACCGGGACGCGAGCTTCACCGAGATGGACGTCGACGCGGTCCTGGCCAGGAGACCGGCGGTCGCGCTCGTCGACGAGCTGGCGCACACCAACGTCCCCGGCTCCCGGAACTCCAAGCGCTGGCAGGACGTCGAGGAGCTGCTCGCCGCCGGGATCGACGTCATATCCACGGTCAACATCCAGCACCTCGAATCGCTGGGCGACGTCGTCGAGTCGATCACCGGCGTCCGCCAGCAGGAGGCCGTCCCCGACGAGGTCGTACGCCGGGCGGACCAGATCGAGCTGGTCGACATGTCGCCCCAGGCGCTGCGCCGCCGCATGGCCCACGGCAACATCTACAAGCCCGACCGGATCGACGCCTCGCTCGCCAACTACTTCCGCCCCGGCAACCTCACGGCCCTGCGCGAGCTGGCCCTGCTCTGGACCGCCGACCGGGTCGACGAGTACCTCCAGCAGTACCGGGGCGAGCACGGCATCCGCTCCACCTGGCAGGCCCGCGAGCGCATCGTCGTCGGCCTCACCGGCGGCCCCGAGGGCCGCACCCTCATCCGGCGCGCGTCGCGCCTGGCGGAGAAGGGCGCGGGCGGCGAGGTGCTCGCCGTCTACATCGCCCGCAGCGACGGGCTCACGGCCGCCTCACCGAAGGAACTCGCCGTCCAACGGACCCTGGTCGAGGACCTCGGCGGAACGTTCCACCACGTCATAGGCGACGACATCCCCTCCGGCCTGCTCGAATTCGCGCGCGGCGTCAACGCCACCCAGATCGTCCTCGGCTCCAGCCGCCGCAAGACCTGGCAGTACATCTTCGGACCCGGCGTCGGCCAGACCGTCGCCCGCGAATCGGGCCCCGACCTCGATGTCCACATCGTCACCCACGAAGAGGTCGCCAAGGGCCGCGGACTTCCCGTCGCCCGCAGCGCCCGGCTCGGCCGCTCCCGGATCATCTGGGGCTGGCTGACCGGCATCGCCGGTCCGGCCCTGCTCACCCTGCTCCTCACCCACATCGACGCCGACCTCGGCCTCGCCAACGACATGCTGCTGTTCCTGGCGCTGACCGTCGCCGCGGCGCTGCTCGGCGGGCTCCTGCCGGCCCTCGCGTCGGCCGCCTTCGGATCGTTCCTGCTCAACTGGTTCTTCACCCCGCCGCTGCACCGCGTGACCATCGCCGACCCCAAGAACATCGTCGCGATCGCCGTCTTCTTCGGTGTCGCCGTGGCCGTCGCCTCGGTGGTCGACCTGGCCGCCCGGCGCACCCACCAGGCCGCCCGGCTGCGCGCCGAGTCCGAGGTGCTCTCGTATCTGGCGGGCAGCGTGCTGCGCGGCGAGTCCAGCCTGGACGCCCTGCTCGAACGGGTCCGGGAGACCTTCTCCATGGAGTCCGTCGCCCTCCTCGAACGCGAGAGCGACGTCGAGCCGTGGACCCGGGCGGCGAGCGTCGGCCAGCACCCCGCCGCCCGACCGGAGGACGCGGACGTCGACATGCCCGTCGGCGAGCACCTGGCGCTCGCCCTCACCGGCCGCGTCCTGCCCGCCGAGGACCGGCGCGTACTCGGCGCCTTCGCCGCGCAGGCCGTCGTCGTCCTGGACCGGCAGCGCCTCGTCGACGAGGCTGAACAGGCCCGCAAGCAGGCCGAGGGAAACAAGATCCGCACCTCGCTCCTCGCGGCCGTCAGCCATGACCTGCGTACCCCCCTCGCCGGCATCAAGGCGGCCGTCTCCTCCCTGCGCTCCGACGACGTCGACTGGTCCGAGGAGGACCGGGCGGAACTCCTCGCGGGCATCGAGAACGGCGCCGACCGGCTCGACCACCTGGTCGGTAACCTCCTCGACATGTCCCGGCTCCAGACCGGTACGGTCACCCCGCTCATCCGCCCCATCGACCTGGACGAGGTCGTCCCCATGGCGCTCGGCGGCGTGCCCGACGGGAGCGCCGAGCTGGACATCCCCGAGACCCTGCCGATGGTCGAGGTCGACAAGGGACTCCTGGAGCGGGTCGTCGCCAACGTCGTGGAGAACGCCGTCAAGTACAGCCCCGACGGCACACCGGTGAACGTCTCCGCCAGCGCCCTGGGCGACCGGGTCGAGCTGCGCGTCGTGGACCAGGGGCCGGGAGTGCCGGACGAGAGCAAGGAACGCATATTCGAGCCGTTCCAGCGGTACGGAGACGCCCCGCGCGGCTCCGGCGTCGGCCTCGGCCTGGCGGTCGCCCGAGGCTTCGTCGAGGCCATGGGCGGCACCATCGCGGCGGAGGACACCCCCGGCGGCGGCCTGACGATGACGCTCACCCTGAAGGCCGTGACGCGCCGGTCCCCGCAGTCCCCGCAGCCGCTGCCGTCGACCGACCCCGACCTGTCCGCCCGGGTCGGCACATGAGCGCACGGTCCCCCGGCCGCCCGCAGGCGCCACCCGGCCCTCCGGGTCCTCCCGACCCTCCCGGTCCTCTCGCATCCCTCGGCCCTCCGGCATCTCCGGGTCCTCCCGTACCTCCCGGTTCTCCCGCGTCCCTCGGCCCTCCGGCACCACCCGGTCCTCCCGTACCTCCCGCACCACCCGGTCCTCCGGCACCTCCTGGGCCTCCCGCACCACCGTCCCGTTCCTCCCGACGTACGCAGCAGAGAGAAGGAAGCCCTCGATGACCCGGGTTCTCGTCGTCGACGACGAGCCGCAGATCGTCCGCGCGCTGGTGATCAACCTCAAGGCGCGCAAGTACGAGGTGGACGCGGCCCCCGACGGCGCCACCGCCCTCCGGCTCGCCGCCGAGCGCCACCCCGACGTGGTCGTCCTCGACCTCGGCCTGCCGGACATCGACGGCGTCGAGGTCATCAAGGGGCTGCGGGGCTGGACCCGGGTGCCGATCCTGGTGCTCTCGGCGCGCCAGACCTCCGACGAGAAGGTCGAGGCACTCGACGCCGGCGCCGACGACTACGTCACCAAGCCCTTCGGCATGGACGAGCTGCTCGCCCGGCTGCGCGCCGCCGTACGCCGGGCCGAGCCGGTCGGCGGCGGGGACGACGGCGTCGTGACGGTCGAGACGGAGGACTTCACGGTCGACCTGGCCGCCAAGAAGGTCCACCGGGACGGGCGGGACGTCCGCCTGACGCCGACCGAGTGGCACCTGCTGGAGGTGCTCGTCCGCAACAGCGGCCGCCTGGTGAGCCAGAAGCAGCTGCTCCAGGAGGTCTGGGGCCCGTCGTACGGCACCGAGACGAACTACCTGCGGGTCTACATGGCCCAGCTGCGGCGCAAGCTGGAGGCCGACCCGTCGCACCCGCGGCACTTCGTCACGGAGCCGGGAATGGGCTACCGCTTCGAGCACTGATACGGGACGCGCGGGCCCGGCGGCCCGGCGACCCGGCTCACGGTCCGGCCGGCGGGCGTGTCGACGGACGTGCCGACGGGCGTGTCGCCGGATGTGCGGCCGGCCATGTCGCCGTACGTGCCTACGGACGTGTCACCGGACGTGCCTACGGACGTGCCTACGGACGTGTCACCGGACGTGCCGACGGGCCTGCCGACGGACGTGTCGGTGCAAAGGCCGATACCTGATTCTTCGGGGCGATCCGGGCCGGTTCGGCTGTCGGCGGGGGCCGGTACGCTTTCTGTATGAGTGCCGCACCCCGTACGGAGAAGCCGGCCGGACGCTTCCGCCGGATGCTCGACCGGCTGTCCACCTCGCAGGAGGACCTGGAGTCGGAAGAGCTTCAGGAGGACGCCGAGGCGTCGGGCTGCACGCGCATCTGCGACTGCTCCGACCGCCAGATAGTCAAGGTGACTGGTACGTTGCGCACGGTCACGCTGCGCCCCCGGGCCGGCGTGCCCGCCCTCGAGGCCGAGCTGTTCGACGGCACGGCCCCCTTGGACGTGGTGTGGCTGGGCCGGCGGTCCATCGTGGGCATAGAGCCGGGCCGCAAGCTGATCGCCTCCGGCCGGATCTCCATGAGCCACGGCCGGCGGGTCCTCTTCAACCCCAAATACGAGCTCCGACCGCTCGGACAGGAGTAGCCGGTGACGTCGCTCGACAAGCCGACGACGGATCAGGACGGCCAGGACGGCCAGGACGGCCTGGGCGGTCAGCCCTCCCCGACGTCCCAGGACGCCGCTCAGGACGCGTCCCAGGAACGGCAGGCGGCGAAGGAGGTCACCGAAGCCGCGCTCTTCGAGGCCTTCGGAGGCCTGCGCGGCATGATCGAGACGGTCGTGCCCGGTCTGCTCTTCGTCACGATCTTCACGATCAACAAGGACCTGCACATCTCGGCGATCGCGGCGCTCGGGGTCTCCCTGGCGCTCGTCGCCGTCCGGCTGATCCGCCGGGACACCGTCAAGCACGCCTTCAGCGGCGTCTTCGGCGTGGCGTTCGGCGTGGTCTTCGCGATGATGACCGGCAACGCCAAGGACTTCTACCTGCCGGGCATGCTGTACACGCTGGGCCTCGCCCTGGCGTACATCATCACGACGATCGCGGGCGTGCCGCTGATCGGCCTCATCCTGGGCCCGGTCTTCAAGGAGAACCTGTCCTGGCGGACCCGTAACCCCGGCCGGAAGAAGGCGTACGCCAAGGCCAGCTGGGCCTGGGGCCTGATCCTGCTCGCCAAGTGCGCGATCCTCTTCCCGCTGTACTGGTGGGCCGACACCACGCAGTTCGGCTGGGTCCTGGTCGCGCTGAAGATCCCGCCGTTCCTGCTCGCGGTGTACCTGACGTGGGTCTTCCTGGCGAAGGCCCCGCCGCCGATCGACGTCTTCGCCGAGATGGAGGCGGAGGAGGAGGCCGAGAAGGCCCGCAAGGCGGCCGCGGCACGGCAGCCGGAGTAGTACGCAGCGCTGCTGCGGCACGGCAGCCGAGTAGTACGAAGCGCTACGGAGAAGGGCCCGGGACCTCGCGAGGTCCCGGGCCCTTCTCCGTACGCACGTAGGGCGCCGTCGCCGTCAGTTCTTCGGCGCGCCCTCTTCGCGGCGGACCGAGAGCAGGTCCTCCAGCTGCTCCTCGCGGGCCTGCGCGGCCACGAAGAGGAGCTCGTCGCCGGCCTCCAGCGTCTCCTCCGGGCTCGGGGTCAGGACCCGGGAGCCGCGGATGATCGTCACCAGGGAGGTGTCCTGCGGCCAGGCCACGTCGCCCACGGCCGTGCCCGCGATCGCCGACTCCGGCGGCAGCGTCAGCTCCACCAGGTTCGCGTCGCCGTGGCTGAAGCGGAGCAGCCGGACCAGGTCGCCCACGCTCACCGCCTCCTCCACCAGGGCCGACATCAGACGCGGCGTCGAGACGGCGACGTCCACGCCCCACGACTCGTTGAAGAGCCACTCGTTCTTCGGGTTGTTCACCCGGGCGACGACGCGCGGCACGCCGTACTCGGTCTTCGCGAGCAGCGAGACGACCAGGTTGACCTTGTCGTCGCCGGTGGCCGCGATGACCACGTTGCAGCGCTGCAGCGCCGCCTCGTCCAGCGAGGTGATCTCGCAGGCGTCGGCCAGCAGCCACTCCGCCTGCGGCACCCGCTCCACCGAGATGGCGGTGGGCGCCTTGTCGATCAGCAGGACCTCGTGGCCGTTCTCCAGGAGCTCGCCCGCGATGGAGCGGCCCACCGCACCCGCGCCCGCGATTGCGACACGCATCAGTGACCGCCCTCCTCAGGACCCTCGGCGAACGCCGCCTCGACCTTGCCGATCTCGTCGATCCGCATCATCACGTGCACGAGATCGCCCTCCTGCAGGACCGTCTGCGAGGAGGGGATGACCGCCTCGCCCAGCCGGGTGAGGAACGCCACGCGCACACCCGTCTCGTCCTGCAGCTTGCTGATCTTGTGGCCGATCCACGCCGCGGAGGTGTGCACCTCCGCCAGCTGCACCCCACCGCTGGGGTCGCTCCACAGCGGCTCCGCGCCGGACGGCAGCAGGCGCCGCAGCATCTGGTCGGCGGTCCAACGGACCGTGGCGACCGTCGGGATGCCCAGTCGCTGGTAGACCTCGGCGCGCCGGGGGTCGTAGATCCGGGCCGCCACGTTCTCGATGCCGAACATCTCGCGCGCGACCCGCGCGGCGATGATGTTGGAGTTGTCACCGCTGCTCACGGCGGCGAAGGCACCGGCCTCCTCGATCCCCGCCTCACGCAGGGTGTCCTGGTCGAAGCCGACGCCGGTGACACGGCGCCCGCCGAAACCGGAGCCCAGGCGGCGGAAAGCCGTCGGGTCCTGGTCCACGACCGCGACGGTGTGGCCCTGCTGCTCCAGGGTCTGCGCGAGAGCGGCTCCCACTCGCCCGCAGCCCATGATGACGATGTGCACGTCCCCTTACCCCGCACTCCTGATCGCCCTGCTGACCTGCGAAAACACCCTGCTCACAACTTTCCTCACCCGACTGGCCCGGGCCGTGGCGGACAGCGCCCTGCCGTGCTGCCCGATCCGAGCTTATGCGGCAACCCCGGACGGGACCGCATCCGAGGTCCCGCCAGGGAGATTCCGTGCGGATTGGGGGTCGCGGTGAGCATGGCCGTTTTCGAACGCTTACGATCCTCTCCGTGTCCAAACTGACCGACCTGCCCAAACGGATCCTGATCGGACGGGCTCTGCGGAGCGACAAGCTCGGAGAGACCCTGCTCCCCAAGCGCATCGCCCTCCCCGTCTTCGCCTCCGACCCGCTGTCCTCGGTGGCGTACGCACCCGGCGAGGTGCTGCTCGTCCTGTCGATCGCGGGTCTGTCGGCCTACCACTTCAGTCCGTGGATCGCGCTGGCGGTCGTCGTCCTGATGTTCACGGTCGTCGCCTCCTACCGGCAGAACGTGCACGCCTACCCGAGCGGCGGCGGCGACTACGAGGTCGCCAACACCAACCTCGGGCCCAAGGCCGGCCTCACCGTCGCCAGCGCCCTGCTCGTCGACTACGTCCTGACGGTCGCCGTCTCGATCTCCTCAGGGATCGAGAACCTGGGCTCGGCCATCCCGTTCGTGGTCGAGCACAAGGTCCTCTGCGCGGTCGGCGTCATCCTGCTGCTGACCCTGATGAACCTGCGCGGGGTGAAGGAGTCGGGCAGCCTCTTCGCCATCCCGACGTACGTCTTCGTCGCCGGCGTCTTCATCATGATCGCCTGGGGCGCGTACAAGGGGCTGGTCCTCGACGACACCATGAAGGCGCCCACCGCCGACTTCGAGATCAAGCCCGAGCACGAGGGGCTGGCCGGCTTCGCGCTCGTCTTCCTGCTGCTCCGCGCCTTCTCCTCCGGCTGTGCCGCCCTCACCGGCGTCGAGGCGATCTCCAACGGCGTCCCCGCCTTCCGCAAGCCGAAGTCGAAGAACGCCGCCACCACGCTCGCCCTGATGGGCGGCCTGGCCGTCACCATGTTCTGCGGCATCATCTTCCTGGCGATGGCCACCGACGTGCGGATGGCCGAGAACCCGGCGCACGATCTGCTCCGCAACGGTCAGCCGGTCGGCGAGAGCTACGTCCAGGACCCGGTCATCTCCCAGGTCGCGGCCGCCGTCTTCGGCGACGGAACGTTCTTCTTCGTCCTCCTCGCCGCCGCCACGGCGCTCGTCCTCTTCCTGGCCGCCAACACGGCGTACAACGGCTTCCCGCTTCTCGGCTCGATCCTCGCCCAGGACCGGTACCTGCCGCGCCAGCTGCACACCCGCGGCGACCGGCTCACCTTCTCCAACGGCATCGTGCTCCTCGCCGGCGCCGCCATGCTGCTGGTCTGGGTCTACGGGGCCGACTCGACGAAGCTGATCCAGCTCTACATCGTCGGTGTCTTCGTCTCCTTCACCCTCAGCCAGACCGGCATGGTCCGGCACTGGAACCGGCACCTGAGGACCGAGAAGGACCCCGCCAAGCGCCGCCACATGGTCCGCTCCCGCGCGATCAACGCCTTCGGTGCCTTCTTCACCGGCCTCGTCCTCGTCGTCGTCCTCGCCACCAAGTTCACGCACGGCGCCTGGGTGGCCCTGCTCGGCATGGTCATCTTCTACGGCACGATGTCGGCGATCCGGCGCCACTACGACTCGGTCGCGGAGGAGATCGCGGCGGCCGAGGAGCGCCCCGACGAGTACATCCGCCCGTCCCGCGTCCGCTCCGTCGTCCTCGTCTCCAAGCTGCACAAGCCGACCCTGCGCGCCCTCGCCTACGCCAAGCTGCTGCACGCCAGCGAGCTGGAGGCGCTGAGCGTCAACGTCGACCCGGCCGAGACCAAGGCGCTGCGGGAGGAGTGGGACCGGCGCGGGATCAACGTCCCGCTCAAGATCCTCGACTCGCCGTACCGCGAGATCACCCGGCCGGTCATCGAGTACGTGAAGAACATCCGCCGCGAGAGCCCGCGGGACGCCGTCTCGGTCTACATCCCCGAGTACGTCGTCGGCCACTGGTACGAGCACCTGCTGCACAACCAGAGCGCCCTGCGCCTCAAGGGCCGTCTGCTCTTCACGCCGGGCGTGATGGTCACCTCGGTCCCGTACCAGCTCCAGTCCTCCGAGGCCGCGCGCAAGCGGGCCCGGAAGCGGCAGGACTGGAGCGCGCCCGGATCGGTGCGGCGCGGCCCGGTCGAGAAGCGGGCGAAGGAACCGACCGGAAAGGGCACGTAGACTGGTGGGGGGGGGGGGGGGGGCGGCCCCCCGCCCAATATTTATTGGGGAGGCCCGCACGAGGTAAAACACCCTTTATTTGTTTTTTGGGGGTGGTTTAGGGTGTGGTTGTTGGGC
>NZ_JBIVDE010000011.1:0-135255 GCF_044746945.1 Streptomyces sp. NPDC090127
TACGACACCCTCATGGCCGACCAACTCGACACCGCCATCGAACAACACGGCAAAGGCGACCTCACCCACCTCCTCACCGGCAACGACACCTGGACTCGGGATGCGTGACACCGACGCCGGCGGTGACCACGGTCCGGTCGGCCGGAACTTCCTGAGCGACAACACCTTCGGCGCCTCTCCCGAGATCGGGGAGGCGGTGGCGGCGGCCGCGGCGGGGCACGCCATGCCGTACGGCGCCGACCCCTACACGGAGGCCGCCCGCCGACGGCTCAGGGACGTCTTCGAGCGGGATCTCGACGTCTTCCCGGTCTCCTCCGGCACTGCCGCCAACGGCCTCGCCCTGGCCGCCCTCGCCCGTCCCTGGGGAAGCGTGCTGTGTCATTCCGGCAGCCACGTGCACCACGACGAGTGCGGGGCCGCCGAGTTCTTCACGGGCGGTTCCAAGGTCGTCACCGTCCCCGGCGCCGACAGCAAGGTCGACCCCGAGGCCCTGCTGCGTGAGATCCGCCGTCGCGCCGGTGACGTGCACAGCGTGCAGCCCTCGGCGCTGAGCATCAGTCAGGGCACCGAGACCGGTGGCGCGTACACGGTCGAGGAGATCCGCAGGCTCTGCCTGATCGCCAAGGCCGCCGGGCTCGGCGTCCACATGGACGGAGCGCGCTTCGCCAACGCGCTGAGCCATCTCGACGTCAGCCCGGCGGAGATGAGCTGGAAAGCCGGCGTGGACGTCCTGTCGTTCGGTACGACCAAGAACGGCACGATGACCGCCGACGCGGTCATCTCCTTCGACCCGGCCCTCTCCGCCGAGCTGGCCGCCCGCGCGAAGCGCGCCGGTCAACTCGCCGCCAAGGCGCGCTTCCACGCCGCGCAGCTCGCCGCCTACCTGACCGACGGGCTCTGGCTGCGCAACGCCCACCGGGCGAACGCCCTGGCCTCGCGCCTCCGGGAGGGACTCGAGGGCGTACCGGGCGTCGAACTGCCCGGCGCGGAGCCCCGGATGAACCTGGTCTTCTGCGTGCTCGCGCCCCAGGTCACCCAAGGGCTGCTCGCGGACGGCTACACCTTCTACCACGACCGCTGGGAGCCGGGCGTCGTCCGGTTCGTGACCTCGTTCTCGCACTCCGCCGCCGACGTCGAGGCCCTGCTGGCCGCGATCCACCGGCACGCGGCCGAGCCACCCAGGGGCCGGCCCCCGGCAGTCCAGCGACCGGGAGTCCAGCCACCAGCGGTCCAACCGCCGGCGGCCGAGCCACCCGTCGAACCCCCGAGGCCGGGTGTCCCGCGCCCGCGCGACCGGTCACGCCACCACTGCGTACGGGAGTGATCCCGGCCCGCCGCCCTGCGAAGGGGAGTCAGGACGAGCCGGAGAAGCGGGAGCCGGACGCCGTCAGGGCGGGCTCCGGGCGGGCCGGGCCGTTCAGCAGGGTGTGCAGCAGCGCGGGCCGACGCTCCGGGGAGACGTCCGCGAGGAGGGTCGCCAGGACCGCCATCCGGGTCTGTCCCGCCCGCAGCGTTCCGGCGGGTACGGCTCCGGCGGCCACGAGGTCCACCGCGCCGCCGCCCGTGTACAGCTCGGCGATCGGGCCGGAGGGGACCCGCGTGCTCAGGGCCACCAGGGCGCCCTGGGCGACGGCCGCGCCCACGGCCGTGGCGATCTCGGGGGTGGCGTTGCCCGCCCCCGTGCCGACGAGCACGACGCCGCCCGCGCCGGCCGCGACGGAGGCGTTCAGGAACAGCGGGTCGCCGTCGCTGTGGTGCATGACCACGTCGACCCGGGGCAGGTCCGCCGCCTCGGGGTCGGCCGCGGGCAGCGGCAGCGGGGCGGGCCGGTCCGGGGTGCGGCGCATGTGGACGCTGCCGAAGCCGACCTTCCCGAGCGCGGTGTCGGAGGGGTCCGCGAACGCGTCCGCGGCGAGGGTCTGCGTCTTCACCGTGCCGCGCGCCGCGTGCACCCGGCCGTCGAAGACCACGAGCACGCCGAGGTCGCGCACCGAGGCGGCGACCTGGAGGGCGTCGTACACGTTGCCGGGGCCGTCGCCGTCCCCCGTGCCGAGCGGGCGCTGGGCGCCGGTGAAGACGACCGGACGGGGGTCCGCGTGGTGCAGGTCCAGGAAGAAGGCGGACTCCTCCAGGGTGTCCGTGCCGTGCGTGACCACGACGCCGTCCACGCCGGGGTCGGCGAGCGCCGCGTGGACCGCGCGCAGCAGGGTGAGCTGCCGCGCCGAGGTCATCCGGGAGCTGTTGACGTTGAACAGGTCGACGACCTCGACCGTCACGCCCTCGGGCAGCGCCGAGGTGGCCAGGACGTCGTCCCCGGACGCGTCGGCGGCGTAGCCGGTGCCCTGCCAGCGGCTGGCTATGGTGCCGCCCGTGCTGATGAGGGTGATCCGGCGGGGCCGGTCGTCGCGTGTCCACTGCATGGCTGTCTGTCCCGGAGATCGAAGGTCGTCGCCTTCGCAACGATAGGTCAGCTGGTGGGCAAGGTGATTGCGAGTTCGCGGCCGGAACCATGAATTCCGCTGTGCATAATTGCGCCATGGACCGGATCGACCGCAGTATCTTGCGCGAGCTTCAGGACGACGGCCGGCTGACCAATCTGGAGCTCGCCCAGCGCATCGGCCTCAGCGCCTCCGCCTGCCTGCGGCGCGTGCGCCAGCTGGAGGACGACGGGGTGATCCAGGGGTACCGCGCCGTGATCGACCCCTCGGCCGTCGGACGCGGCTTCGAGGTCCTCGTCTCGATCGAGGTCCGGCGCGACCGCGAGACCGTCGAGGCCTTCGAGGCCGCCCTGCAGGACATCCCGGACGTCGTCGAGGCCTACCGCCTCTTCGGCAGCCCCGGCTGCCTCCTGCGGATCGCGGTCGCCGACCTCGCCGCGTACGAACGCCTCTGGATCGAGCGGCTGACCTCGCTCGCGGGCGTCACGGAGGTCAACTCGCAGATCATCATGAAGCGGGTCAAGGAACCGCGCGGGCTGCCGGTCGAACGCTGACGTCCCTGGGGGGGTGTTGACGTCTGTGGAGGGAACGCTGACGGGTCGCGGACGACCCCTCGGCGGGACCGGTCGGAGTCCCCTCGTGTCGGTGTTGGGCCGAACGGGTGAGAAACGGGAGGATGGGCGCATGAGTAGGTACGAGAGGTACGACGTCACCGACGAGCAGTGGGAGGGCCTCGCCCAGGTCGTCCCCCTGCGCGGCCGTGACGAATGGCCGTCCAGGATCGACCACCGCGCGATGGCCGACCCGTACGAGGCGGCCGAGCAGCGCCGCATGGTCGTCCTGCGCGTGCAGGTCTTCGCCGACGCCCGCGAGGTCGCCGAGTACCTCGTCGCCCGGATCCCGGTCCTCCTCGACCTGACCAGCGCCGACACCGACGTCGCCAAGCGCATCCTGGACTTCAGCAGTGGCGTCGTGTTCGGTCTCGGCAGCGGCATGCATCGCGTCGACCGCAACGTCTTCCTGCTCGCCCCGGCGGGTACGGAGGTCGAGGGCACGTCCGACGCGGCGGACGCGGAGGACGGGGACGACGCGACCGAGGTGATCGTCCCCCGATCGTAGGAAGATGGACAGGGCGTAACGGTTCGTCATCCACGGCTCTGCGTACGGTCCGATCATGGACCCCACCGGCGGCCCCACGCCCGATTCCGTCTCCGGCTTCTACCCCTCGCTCGCCTCGCCCGCCGCCGCTGCCCGCGCGCGTACGGCCCCGGTGCGGGCGCCCTTACGCGGCCCCGCCGGGGAACGGGCACCGGCCGGTGGTGGCGGCGAGGCGCGTGGCGCGACCGGCGGCGGCGAGGCGCGTGGCGCGACCGGCGGCGGCGGTGAGGCGCGTGGCGCGGCCGTGGGTGGCCAGGTGGCCTCCTCCGCGCGCCGTCCCGCCCGCCCCGCCGTCACCGAACTCCGGCTCTCCGCCTTCGCCACCCACCGCGCCGCCGTCCACCCGCTCGGCCCCGTGACGCTCTTCACCGGGGCGAGCGGCAGCGGAAAGTCCAGCGCCCTGCGGGCCTACGAGGCGCTCGCCCGGCTAGGCGCGGGCGAGGACCTGGCCACCGCGTTCCCCGACGCCGTCGCCTGTGTGCCCGAACGGGCCCGCCCCGACGCGGAGGGCAGGCGTGGCTTCCGGATCGGCTGCACCGTCGACGGACCCGCCGGACCCGTCCGCCTCGACCTCGCGGTCCAGGCCGAACCCACACTCCGTATCGTCGGCGAACGGCTCACCTGCCGTGGCCGTACGCTGCTCACCACCGCGCTCCGCGACCCGGGCCGCAGCACCGTCCAGGCCGAATGGCACACGGCCGGCACCACCCCCGTCACCCGCGCGCCCTTCCCCGACGACCTCCTCGGCACCGCGCTGCTGCCGCTGCGGGTGGCCGGCAAGACCCCGGGGCAGCTGGAGGTGCTGGCTGCGGCCGAGCAGGTCGTGGTGGCGCTGCGCTCGGTGTTCCCCTGCGATCCCCGGCCCGCCCGGATGCGGGGGCCGGTGCCGATCGGGGAGGGGCGGCTGCGGCGAGGCTGCGACAACCTGGCCGAGGTGCTGCACCGCACCGCCGCCGAGTGCGCGCGCCGCCATGCCCGGCTCGTGGCCGCGGCGAACGCCGGCTGCGCGGGCGTCGTGACCGGTCTGCGGGCGGAGGAACTGCCCGACGCGACCGTACGGGCGCTGCTCGAACGCGAACCGGGAGGCGCCACGCGGCCGGGCCCGGCGGGCTCCTCGGCGTGGCCCGGGAGAGCGGAGTGGCCCGGGAGAGCGGAGTGGCCCGGGGGTGCGGAGCGGGCCGGGGGTGCGGTGGTGCCGGCGCCGCGCCGGGCGTCCTTCGCCACGCCGCTCGGTCGGCTGGGCGACGGCGAGCTGCGCTATCTCGCGCTCGCGCTGGTCCTCCTCACCGGGCCCGGGGTGCTCGCCATGGACCAGCTCGGCGAGGTGCCCGCCGCGATGCGGACGCTGACCGTCCTCGCCGACGGACTCGACCGGTCGCTCGACGGGCCGCAGCTGCGCGCGCTGTTCGGCCTCGCCGCCGACATCTGCGCCGACGGGCACATCCGGCTCGTCGGCGCGGTGGGGGAGCCGGCGGCGGGACACGCGCGTGAGACACCGGGGGTGTCGGTGGTAGACCTGGGGCGTGAGTGAACTGGATGTAGCGGGATTGCAGCGCAGGCTGGCCGACTTCGCGGCCGCGCGGGAGTGGCAGCCGTTCCACACCCCGAAGAACCTGGCGGCGGCGCTCAGCGTCGAGGCGGCCGAACTCCTCGAGATCTTCCAGTGGTTGACACCCGAGCAGGCGGAGCGGGTGATGGACGAGCCGGAGTCCGCGCACCGGGTCGAGGACGAGGTCGCGGACGTGCTGGCGTATCTGCTGCAGTTCTGCGGGGCGTTGGGCGTCGATCCGCTCGCCGCGCTGGCGGCGAAGATCGACAGGAACGAACTCCGCTTCCCCGCCGCACGACCCCCGGGCCGGAACGGGAGCAGCTGACGCCCCCGGGCCGCCGGAACGGGAGCAGCTGACGCCCCCCGGATCGAAAACGGTTTTCGTCACTCTTCGGAGTGATCGGGATTTCCCCATCGAGCTTCCTGTCCACAGATTTCCGAATTCCTCTGGAGTTTGGGCTCAGGCACCTTCACGCTGGGTAATGGAGTCAGTGGGCAGTAAGTCGTATGAACGGGGGCGGCGTCCATGGAAGCGGAGCGACTGATCGCGACAGGCCGGAACGCGCTCGCACGGAGCGACACGGCGTGGGACATCCTGGCGGAGGCCTGGCAGGCCCAGGCCCTCGCACAGGCGATAGGGAGTCATCTGGCCCTCTGCGGCCCGCAGGAGGTGCGGAGCGAGGCGCGGGGGCTGAGCGAGATCGTCGGCGGGCTCGGGGTCGTCACCGACCACCCCGTCCTCGGGGCGGCGGCCGGGCCGAGGGCCGCCCAGCTCACCGAAGTGGTCAATCCGCGCGTGGCGTTGACCGCGCTCGGGGCGCTGCTGGGGGAAGTGGGGATCGCGCTGGTCGGCGTGGCCTGCGCGACCGACGAGGAGGGGCTGTACTGGCAGTGCATCGAGGCCATCGACGCCGCCGACGAGTCGAACGACCGGGTGCGCGGGATGCTGCGCAGGCTCGCGGTGCGGGAGCGGGACCGGCCGCCCGATGCCGCCCGGGGCCGGGCGGGGTCGTCATGAGTCGCCCGCGGGCGGCCGGGGCGGGGTCAGTCCGCGCGAGGCTCGTCGCGCGCGCCCGTCTCCAGCCGGTCGGTCGAGGACTGAAGGTCGGCGTCGAGCCGCGACAGGTCGGCGGTGAGCGCCTCCATCAGCTCCTCCATCTGCTGCAGCAGGCCCTTGGGGGCGCCGGAGCCCTTCTGCTCGGGCACGGACTGCTGCACCGGCTGCTCGGGCATCGCCCTTTCGGGCGCGGCTTCCTGGGACATGGCGGCCTCCTCGGCCCTGGCCCTTCCCCCGGGGGGAGGGGCCACACGGGAGAACGACGCACCGGCAGCGGCCGCCGGCACGCGGGCGCCGGGCGGTCCGGCTCCGCCCGAGCCAACGACGTGCGCCGGGCCACGGTCACTGGGCAGCCGGGCCGCGCCCCGCCAGGGGGCGGGATATTCACCCGACCGGGCCGGAGCGGCCGTGCGGCTGACGGGGAGGTTGACGGCCGCCCGGAGGTGCAGGATGGAGGCATGGATCTTCGAATCTTCACCGAGCCCCAGCAAGGGGCGGACTACGACACCCTGCTCACGGTCGCCAAGGCCACCGAGGACCTCGGTTTCGACGCCTTCTTCCGGTCCGACCACTACGTCAGCATGGGCTCCGCCGACGGGCTGCCCGGGCCGACCGACGCCTGGATCACGCTCGCCGGGCTGGCCCGGGAGACCCGCCGGATCCGACTCGGCACGCTGATGACCGCCGGTACGTTCCGGCTCCCCGGCGTCCTGGCCATCCAGGTCGCCCAGGTCGACCGGATGTCCGGCGGCCGGGTCGAACTGGGCCTGGGGGCGGGCTGGTTCGAGGAGGAGCACCGGGCGTACGGGATCCCGTTCCCCAAGGAGAAGTTCGGCCGACTGGAGGAGCAGCTGGCGATCGTCACGGGCCTGTGGGGCACCGCGCTCGGCGAGAAGTTCTCCTTCGACGGCGAGTTCTACCAGCTCACCGACTCGCCCGCGCTCCCCAAGCCGGCGCAGGAGCGGATCCCGGTGCTGGTCGGCGGGCACGGGGCGACCCGGACGCCGCGGCTGGCCGCGCGGTACGCCGACGAGTTCAACATCCCCTTCGCCTCGCTGGAGGACAGCGAGGCGCAGTTCGGGCGCGTCCGGGCCGCCGCCGAGGCCGCCGGACGCCGGGCCGACGAGCTGGTGTACTCCAACGCCCTGGTGGTCTGCGTCGGCAAGGACGACGCCGAGGTGGCCCGCCGCGCGGCGGCCATCGGGCGTGAGGTGGCGGAGCTGAAGGCGAACGGGCTGGCCGGCTCGCCGGCCGAGGTCGTCGACAAGATCGGGCGGTACGCGGCGATCGGGGCGTCCAGGATCTATCTCCAGGTGCTCGACCTGGACGACCTGGACCACCTGGAGCTGATCTCCGCCCAGGTCCAGGCTCAGCTCGGCTGAGCGGAGGCGCACCGATGAGGCCCGTCCCCACCCTCGCCGAGGCGCTCGACCGCGAGGTGCTCGTCCTCGACGGCGGGCTCGCCCACCAGCTGGAGGCCCAGGGCTGCGACCTGGGCGACGAGCTCTGGTCGGCGCGGCTGCTCGCCGACGGGCCCGAGCAGATCGGGGCGGCCCACACCGCCTATGTGCGGGCGGGCGCACGGGTGCTGATCACCGGGAGCTACCAAGCCACCTTCGAGGGCTTCGCCCGGCGTGGTGTCGCCCGGGCGGAGACGGCGCGGCTGCTCGGGCGGAGCGTGGAGCTGGCCCGGGCGGCGGCGGAGGGCGCGGCGGCGCCGGTCTGGGTGGCCGCGTCGGTGGGGCCGTACGGAGCGATGCTCGCCGACGGCAGCGAGTACCGCGGCCGCTACGGCCTCACCGTGCGCGAGCTGGAGCGGTTCCACCGGCCCCGGGTCGAGGCGCTCGCGGCGGCCGCGCCGGACGTGCTGGCGCTGGAGACGGTGCCGGACACGGTCGAGGCGGAGGCGCTGCTGCGGGCCGTCGAGGGGTGCGGGGTGCCGGTCTGGCTCTCGTTCACCGTCGCGGGGGAGCGGACCCGGGCCGGGCAGGGGCTGAGCGAGGCGTTCGGGCTCGTGGCGGGGAACGACCAGGTGATCGCCGTCGGGGTGAACTGCTGTGAGCCGGCGGACGCGGCGCGGGCCGTGGAGATCGCCGCCGAAGTGACGGGCGGGCCGGTCGTCGTCTACCCCAACAGCGGGGAGGAGTGGGACGCCGGAGCCCGTGCCTGGCGCGGCACCGGCTCCTTCGACCCGGGGCGGATGAGCCACTGGCCCGCGGCCGGGGCCCGTCTGCTCGGCGGCTGCTGCCGCGTGGGACCGGACCGTGTCGCGGCCCTGTCCGCCGCGCTGGCGTCCCGGGCGCGGTGACGGGCGACCGCCCTCTGCGGTGACGGGGAGACCGCCGCCGTGCGGGGGCGCGAGCGGCGTGACTCGGCCCCGCACCCGGTGCGGGTACGGGGCCGAGAGGACGGTGCCCGGAGGCGGGTGCGTCAGCCGTCGGTCGCCGTACGGCGGCGCTTCCACCAGACCAGGGCCGCGCCCGCCGCCGCGAGGACGGCGGCCAGCCCCACGAGCAGCCCCACGGGCGTGTCGGAGCCCGTGTCGGCGAGGCCGCCGTCAGGGTCCTTCGCCGGCGGGGTCTGACCGCCGCTGCCGTTGCCGTTGCCCGGCGTCGACGGGCTCGGTGCCGGGGTCGACGGCGGGTCGGTCGGATCGGGGTCGCCGGGGTCGCCGGGGTCGGACGGGGTGGGCGTCGGCGTGGGGTCGGTGGAGCCGGAGTCCTTGCCGGTGTTGTTGCCGCCGAGGAAGGCGGTGTCGGTGTCGGCGTAGGCGGTGGTCGACTTCACGGCCGCGTTCACCGTGTCGGGCATCTCCGGGTTCTCGGCCTCGAAGCGCGCCTTCGGGATGTTCTGCTTGGGCTGCTTGGAGAAGTCCACGCCACCCAGGTAGAAGGAGAACTCCAGGACCGAGCCGTCCTGCGGGTACTCCCGCTTGAAGTGGAAGTCGCCCTCGCGGTACGACTTCATGTAGTCCGCGTAGATCTTGTCGCGGTCCCACTTCGTGCGCGCGGGCCACGCGCTCGCGTCGTCCGAGCCGATGATCTGGTGGAAGTCACCGGGCTTCACCGCGTCGCGCTGCTTGATCCACTCCGCGGCGATCCGGGAGGTGTAGACGCTGCGCAGATCGGCGTACTGAGGCGCGGTGTTGACGAGCTTCTCCACCTCGGGGATCGCGATCTGCTGGATCTGCCGGAAGTTGTACTCCTGGACGGCCTCGGGCTGCTTGCACTTGAAGCCCTCGTCGAAGTCGATCTTCGCGGCCTTGACGTCCATCGGCGCGTCGAGGATGTAGAGCTTGCCGTCCTCCTCGCGGACCTGCGCCGGAGCCGGCTCGATGTAGTAGCGGTACGTCTTCCAGCAGGGGGCCCCGTTGACGTGCTGGAAGGAGTCCCACAGCCGGTTGCCGACCGGGTTGTCCGGGACCATCACCCGGGCCAGGTCGTGCTTCATCTCCAGGTCGGCCTCCAGCAGGATCCGGCCCGCGTCGGTCTTGGCGAGCTTGTCGTCGGTGACCTGGTCCGGCTGGTCGGGGTTGAGGTTCACCCAGAACCGGTTGGGGTGGAGCGCCAGCCACGTGAACATGGCGTCCGAGGAGAGGTCGATCTTCGCCCCGCCGCCCCACGAGGGGTTCTCGTCCTCGTCGTCGTTCATCCGGGCCTTGAAGCCGTAGTCCATGCCCTCGCCCTTGACGGGCTCGGTGATGTACCGCAGTTCCATGGTGGTGAAGTCGATGCCACCCGGCCCACGCATCCGGAAGGGCGCGCCGGGCGCCTGCCGGGCGGCCGCCTGGCGGCGCTGGGCCTCTTCCTTCGTCCGACCGGAGTTGCGGGCGAAGTCGTTGGCCGCGCCCCGGGAGCTGCCGCAGCCGGCCGCCTTGGCCGAGGCCAGGGTGGTGGGGCAGGTCTTGCCGCTGAAGGCCGGGTCCTTGCGCGTGTACTGGGGGTGCGGGGTGTACTTGGCGTCCGGCACCGCACGGTGCTGGTACCAGGAGACGCCGTGCGCCCGCAGCCGCGCCTCGACGGCCTTGGTCGGCGGCTCGCCGAAGACGTACACGACCCGGTAGCCGCGCTTGGCCAGGGCCTTGTCCACGAGCAGCTGCTTGCTGTCGATCTGCTTGGTGCCGGACTTGAACTCGTAGATGACCTTGTCGCGGCCGGTGGTCTTGATGGCGTCGAAGCGACGGTCCTTCTTGACGTTGTCCTCGCCCAGCTCCTCGACCAGTTCCTGGAAGAGCTCGGGCATCTCCTCGGCCATCGAGTACTGGCAGTACCAGTTCTGTCCGCCGAGCTTGAAGTACCGGGCGACCTCGCGCTCGTAGGCGTTACCGCCCCGGCTGTTGGCCTCACCGTTCACGTAGAAGCTGTTCACGTACTCGTTGAAGGTGCCCGGATAGGGCCGCGTCCCCGCCTGGTTCTGCTTCCAGTACGCCCAGGCGTGCTCGGGCGAGGCGTTGGGGTACTTGCTCGGGTCGCCCACGATCTTGTCCAGCTTCTCGGGGCTGGGCAGGTCGAGACCGGAGAGGCTCTTGCGCGGATTGTCGAAGGAGTACGTGCGCCTGGTGTCCCCGAGAGTGCGCCACTGGTACTTCCCCGCGGGTTTGAAGCCGGGCAGGCTTCCCAGGCGGGGAGCCTGGTTCGGCGTCTGGTACATCTCGGTACAGCGCTTGGCGGCGGCCGCGGCCTCCTGGACGTTGTCCAGGAGCGGCAGACCGCCGGAGAGGATGCCGACGCCCAGGGCGAGGACGGCCGCACGGCCGAACCAGCTGGAGCGCCGCGATATGGCGGTGGTCAAGGTGACGGTCCCATGGTCAGGGGGCCACGGGTCGATGGTGGGTGTCCGCCTCGTCGGTCGCGCGCGGACGCGTACAGGCCACGGCCCCCGTGGAAGTGACCTGTTGGGGACTCACCATAGGAGGAGTGATGTGAAGATTCTGGCAGGGACACGCCAAGGTTCTGCGACGTAACTCGCTTGCCCGCCCCGCCAGTTCACCTCCCACGGCCACCCGCTGTCTAGAGTGGCGGGCATGTCAGACCATACGAACGGGGCGACGGACGACACCGCGGACGAGCCGGGCGGGCAAGGCGGGCAGGGAGAACAGGGCGAGCAGGGCGGGCAGGTGGCCGCCTGGATCGACGACGTACCGGCGCGCGTGATGCGGCTGGACACCTGGTACACCCCGGAGGAGTTCCACCCGGACCTGTCCGCGGAGTCGCTACGGCTCCTGGAGGACGCCCTCGTGTTCGCGTACCGGCCCGAAGGCACGCCCGAGTCCGAGGACTTCCTCCAAGGGGCGATGGCCTACCTCGGCGAGGCGCTGATGGCGGTCGGCGGCGGCCGCTGGGGATGGCGCGAGGGCCGGCCGGTCGTCCTGCCCGACCCCGGTCTCGGCGCCCCGGCCGCGATCGACCCGCTGGAGCTGATCATCGCCGCGCAGGAGCGGGCCGAGCCCGGTGCCTTCACCGAGGCCGCCGACCGACTGCACGCGGCGGTCGCCGCCCGCCGCGCGCGCGAGCCCGGCTGGAAGCCGGTCAAGGAGCCGACACCCGGCCTGGATCCGACGGCCCCCGGCGCCCCGCACCCCTGGCTCGCGCGCTGGCTCACCGAACGCCGCGACAGCTTCCCCGCGTGGACGGCCGCGACCCGCACCGACGCGGGGGCCTGGGACTTCTCCCCGGAGTCGCTGGAGACCCTCGGGCGACTCACGACCGAACGGTTCGGCACCAAGGCGGCGTTCAGGGCCGCCGAGGACTCGGCCTTCGTCCAGGGCGCGGTCTGGTACGTCGGCGAGGTCGCCGTCCGCCACCGCCACGGCGCCTGGACCTACCGCAGGGCGGCCGAAGGGATCCCCAGGGAGGAGGTGGAGAAGAACATCTACCTGGAGCGGCCGTTCGTCCACCAGCCGACCCTTCGCAACGGCGTCGGCGAGGTGCCGTTCTACGCCCTGCTGGCCACCGTCGGCGACGAGGACCCCGCGGTACTCACCGAGCGCCTCGCCCGCTACCGCGACGACGACCCCGACGACGAGCCGGTGGAGTACCGGGGCACGTGAAAATGCCTGGTCGGAGCGGGGGCACCGGGTCATACTCGGACGCGTGTTCCTGACGATCAGTACCACCGGCACCCCCGAACGTCCCGCGACCGATCTGGGCTTCCTGCTGCACAAGCATCCCGACAACGCGCAGACGTTCTCGACCTCGCACGGCACGGCGCACGTCCTCTACCCCGAGGCCACCGCCGAGCGGTGCACGGCCGCCCTCCTCCTGGAGGTCGACCCCATCGGTCTGGTGCGGCGCGGCAGGGGCAAGGGCCGGGGCGGCGCCCCCGACTCCGCGCTCGCGCAGTACGTGAACGACCGGCCCTACGCCGCGTCCTCGCTGCTCGCCGTCGCCCTCGCCACCGTCTTCAAGAGCGCCCTGCACGGCGCCTGCAAGGCGAAGCCCGAGCGGGCGGCCGCGCCCCTGCCGCTGCGCATCGAGGTCCCGGCGCTCCCCGCGCGCGGCGGAGCCGACCTCGTCCGCACGCTCTTCCGTCCGCTCGGCTGGGACACGGTCGAGGCCGTGCCGGTGACGCTGGACACGGCGTTCCCGGAGTGGGGCGACTCGCGGTACGTCCGCCTCGTCCTCGAAGGGGAGCTGCGGCTCGCCGACGCGCTGAACCAGCTGTACGTCCTGCTGCCCGTCCTCGACGACGCCAAGCACTACTGGGTCTCGCCCGACGAGGTCGACAAGCTGCTGCGGGCCGGTGACGGCTGGCTGGCCGACCACCCCGAGCAGCAGCTGATCATGAGCCGCTACCTCGCCCGCCGCCGGGGCCTGACGCGGGAGGCCATGGAGCGCCTGGAGCTGGCGCGACTCGCCGAGAGCGACGGGCTCGACGCCGAAGACCTGGACAACGCCGTCGAGGACGGCGAGGACGTCGACGGCACCAACGACAGCGACGAAAGCAACGGCGCCGTCTCTCCCTCCGTCTCCGTCTCCGTCGACGGGGCGGCCGGCACGGCGGAGAAGCCGGTGCCGCTCGCCGAGCAGCGCCGTGCGGCGATCCTCGCCGCGCTGCGCGCCGCCGACGCGGCCCGTGTGCTCGATCTCGGCTGTGGGCAGGGGCAGTTGGTGCAGGCGCTGCTCAAGGACGTGCGCTTCACCGACATCGTCGGCGTCGACGTGTCCGTGCGGGCCCTGACGGTCGCCGGGCGGCGGTTGCGCCTCGACCGGCTCGGCGAGCGGCAGGCCGGCCGGGTGAAGCTGATCCAGGGCTCGCTCGCGTACACCGACAAGCGGCTCACCGGCTACGACGCGGCGGTCCTGAGCGAGGTCGTCGAGCACCTCGACCTGGAGCGGCTGCCCGCGCTCGAGTACGCGGTGTTCGGCTCGGCGCGCCCCCGGACGGTCCTGGTGACCACGCCGAACGTCGAGTACAACGTCCGCTGGGAGTCGCTCCCGGCCGGGCACGTGCGGCACAGCGACCACCGCTTCGAGTGGACCCGTGAGGAGTTCCGCGGCTGGGCCGACCGCGTCGCCGAACAGTACGGGTACGGCGTCGAGTTCACGCCCGTCGGCCCCGACGACCCCGAGGTCGGCCCGCCCACCCAGATGGCCGTCTTCACCCAGCGGACCACCACGACCCCGAAGGAGGAACAGGCATGACCACCGGGTCCCACGAGTCGACCGAGCCCACCGGGCGCACCGAGCCCAGCCGCGCGACCGAGTCGATCGCGCCGACCGAGCCGATCGGGCCCACCGGGCGCACCCGGCCCACCGAGCCGACCGCGCCCACCCGGCCGACCGGGTCGACCGGGCCCACCGAGCCGATCGAGCCCACCCGGCCGACCGGGCCGACCGCGCCCGCCGAGTCCACCGGCCGGGGCGCCGGTGTTCGCCGGCTGCCGGTGACCGACCTGGCCCTCGTGGTCCTGATCGGCGCGAGCGGCTCCGGCAAGTCCACCTTCGCGCGCCGCCACTTCAAGCCCACCGAGGTCATCTCCTCCGACTTCTGCCGGGGCCTGGTCGCCGACGACGAGAACGACCAGAGCGCCAGCAAGGACGCCTTCGACGTCCTGCACTACATCGCGGGCAAGCGCCTGGAGGCGGGCCGGCTGACCGTCGTCGACGCCACCAACGTCCAGCAGGAGGCCCGGCGGCAGCTCGTCCAGCTGGCCCGGCAGTACGACGTCCTGCCGATCGCGATCGTGCTCGACCCGCCCGAGGAGATCTGCCAGGCCCGCAACGCGGCCCGCCCTGACCGCGCCGACCTGCCCCGTCACGTCGTCCAGCGCCACCGCCGCGAACTGCGGCGCTCGCTGCGCGGCCTGGAGCGCGAAGGCTTCCGCAAGGTGCACGTGCTGCGGAGCGTCGAGGAGGTGGAGGCCGCCCAGGTCGTCCTGGAGAAGCGGTTCAACGACCTGCGCCACCTCACCGGTCCCTTCGACATCATCGGTGACATCCACGGCTGCCGCTCCGAGCTGGAGACCCTGCTCGGAAAGCTCGGTTACGTCGACGGCCACCACCCCGAGGGCCGTACGGCGGTCTTCGTCGGCGACCTCGTCGACCGGGGCCCGGACAGCCCCGGCGTCCTGCGCCGCGTGATGTCCATGGTCGCGGCCGGCGACGCGCTCTGCGTGCCCGGCAACCACGAGAACAAGCTCGGCCGGTGGCTCAAGGGCCGCAAGGTCCAGGAGACCCACGGCCTCGCCGAGACCATCGAGCAACTGGGCGGCGAGAGCGAGGAGTTCCGCGCCGAGGTGGGCGCCTTCATCGACGGCCTCGTCAGCCACTACGTCCTCGACGAGGGCAAGCTCGTGGTCTGCCACGCCGGTCTGCCGGAGAAGTACCACGGCCGGACCTCCGGCCGGGTGCGCTCGCACGCGCTGTACGGGGACACCACGGGAGAGACCGACGAGTTCGGGCTGCCCGTCCGCTACCCGTGGGCCGAGGACTACCGGGGCCGCGCCACCGTCGTCTACGGCCACACCCCCGTCCCGAACACCTCCTGGGTCAACAACACCATCTGTCTGGACACCGGCGCCGTCTTCGGCGGGAAGATGACCGCGCTGCGCTGGCCGGAGCGCGAACTCGTCGACGTACCGGCGGAGAAGGTCTGGTACGAGCCGGCCAGGCCGCTCGTCACCGACGCGCCCGGTGGCCACGAGGGGCGTCCGCTGGACCTCGCCGACGTGCACGGACGCCGGATCGTGGAGACCAGGCAGATGGGCAACGTGTCCGTCCGCGAGGAGAACGCGGCGGCCGCGCTCGAAGTCATGAGCCGGTTCGCGGTCGACCCGCGGCTGCTCGGCTACCTGCCGCCGACGATGGCGCCGACGGCGACCTCGAGGCAGGACGGCTACCTGGAGCACCCCGCCGAGGCGTTCGCGCAGTACAGGGCGGACGGAGTCGGGCGGGTCGTGTGCGAGGAGAAGCACATGGGCTCGCGGGCGGTCGCGCTGATCTGCCGCGACGCGGACGCCGCGCGCGAGCGGTTCGGGGTCGACGGCCCCACCGGGGCGCTGCACACCCGCACCGGGCGGCCCTTCTTCGGCGATCGGGAGGTGACCGAGGAGGTCCTCGCGCGGCTGCGGACGGCGATCACCGCCGCCGGGCTGTGGGAGGAGCTCGACACGGACTGGCTGCTGCTCGACGGCGAGCTCATGCCCTGGTCGCTGAAGTCGGCCGGGCTGCTCCGCTCGCAGTACGCGGCCGTCGGCGCGGCCTCCCGCGCCGTCTTCCCCGGCGCGCTCGGCGCGCTGGAGCAGGCGGCGGCGCGCGGGCTCGCGGGCGTGGACGCGCTCCTGGCCAAGCAGCGGGAACGGGCCGAGGACGCCGAGGCGTTCACCGAGGCCTACCGTCGCTACTGCTGGCCGACGCAGGGGCTCGACGGCGTGCGCTTCGCGCCGTTCCAGGTGCTCGCCGCGCGCGGCCATTCGCTGGCGGACGTCCCGCACGACCAGCAGCTGGGCCTGCTCGACCGCCTGGTGGACGCCGACCCGACCGGGCTGCTCCAGGTCACGCGTCGGCTGATCGTCGACACCGGGGACGAGGAATCCGTACGCGCCGGTGTCGACTGGTGGCTGGAGATGACCGGGGCAGGCGGCGAGGGCATGGTCGTCAAGCCGCTCGCCGCGCTGGTCCGCGGCTCCGGCGGCCGGCTCGTCCAGCCGGGCGTGAAGGTCCGCGGCCGCGAGTACCTGCGGATCATCTACGGCCCGGAGTACACCCGCCCGCAGAACCTGGAGCGGCTGCGCAACCGTTTCCTCGGCCACAAGCGCTCGCTGGCGCTCCGTGAGTTCGCGCTGGGCCTGGAGGCGCTGGACCGGCTTGCCGCGGGCGAGCCGCTCTGGCGGGTGCACGAGGCCGTCTTCGCCGTCCTGGCCCTGGAGTCGGAGCCGGTGGACCCGCGTCTGTGACGGAGCCCCCCGCGCGTGACGGGCGGCTCGTCGTGGTGGGAGCCCGCGCGTGACGGGCGGCTCGTCGTGTTCGGAGAACCACGCGCGAGCCGCCCGGCTCCGTCAGGATGGGCGCATGGGATTCCATGTCGATTCCGAGACCGGGCGGCTCCGCCGCGTCATACTGCACCGGCCCGATCTGGAGCTGAAGCGGCTGACACCGTCCAACAAGGACGCTCTCCTCTTCGACGACGTGCTCTGGGTGCGCCGCGCCCGCCAGGAGCACGACGGCTTCGCCGACGTCCTGCGCGACCGGGGCGTCGAGGTCCATCTCTTCGGGGATCTCCTCGCCGAGACCCTCGCCCTGCCCGCCGCCCGCAAACTCGTCCTCGACCGCGTCTTCGACGAGAAGGAGTACGGGCCCCTCGCCGCCGACCACCTCCGCGCGGCCTTCGACTCGCTGGACGCGGCCACGCTCACCGAGGCGCTGGTCGGCGGCGCGACGAAGCGGGAGTTCCTGGCGGCCCACCGCGAGCCGACGTCGGTCCGCTTCCACGTCATGGACCTGGACGACTTCGTGCTCAGGCCGCTGCCGAACCACATCTTCACCCGGGACACCTCCGCCTGGATCTACGACGGCGTCTCCATCAACGCGATGCGCTGGCCCGCCCGCCGGCGCGAGACCGTCCACTTCGAGGCGATCTACAAGCACCACCCCCTCTTCACCGGCCCCGAGGCGGGCAACTTCCACCTCTGGTCCGAGGGGCAGGCCGACTACCCGTCCACCATCGAGGGCGGCGACGTCCTCGTCATCGGCAACGGCGCCGTCCTGATCGGAATGAGTGAGCGGACGACCCCGCAGGCGGTGGAGATGCTGGCCCGGGGGATGTTCGCGGCCGGCTCCGCCCGGACGATCGTCGCCCTCGACATGCCCAAGCGCCGGGCGTTCATGCACCTGGACACGGTGATGACCATGGTCGACCACGACACCTTCACCCAGTACGCGGGGCTGGGCATGCTCCGCTCGTACACGATCGAACCGGGCGACGAGGGCCAGTCCCTTCGGGTCACCGACCATCCGCCGGAGCACATGCACAGCGCGATCGCCGCCGCGCTCGGCCTCCAGGACATCCGGGTGCTCACCGCGACGCAGGACGTCCACGCGGCGGAGCGCGAGCAGTGGGACGACGGCTGCAACGTCCTCGCCGTCGAGCCGGGCGTGGTCGTGGCGTACGAGCGGAACGCGACCACCAACACCCATCTGCGCAAGCAGGGCATCGAGGTGATCGAGATCCCGGGCAGCGAGCTCGGCCGGGGGAGGGGCGGCCCGCGCTGCATGAGCTGCCCGGTGGAACGCGACGCCGTGTGACCGACGCCGGGTGAGGGCCGGTGGCGTGAGGAGCGGCGCGTGAGGTCGACACCGGGCGGGGCGGCCGGGGCGAACAAGTGGGCGGGCTCACTGTATAGCCATACTGGATTACGTATAGACTTCCAGTGCGCAGCCCCGCTGACATGTCCGCCGCCGTCCCCGACCGTATCCAGGAGCGCCCCATGGCCACCGACCTCATCGGCCGCCACTTCCTCAAGGAGCTGGACTTCACCGCCGAGGAGTTCCGCGGTCTGATCGACCTGGCCGCCGAGCTGAAGGCGGCCAAGAAGGCGGGCACCGAGGTCCAGCGGCTGCGGGGCCGGAACATCGCTCTGATCTTCGAGAAGACCTCCACCCGGACCCGCTGCGCCTTCGAGGTCGCCGCCGCCGACCAGGGCGCCTCCACCACCTACCTGGACCCCTCCGGCTCGCAGATGGGCCACAAGGAGTCGGTCAAGGACACCGCCCGGGTCCTCGGCCGGATGTTCGACGCCATCGAGTACCGCGGCGACAGCCAGGCCAAGGTCGAGGCGCTCGCCGCGCACGCCGGCGTCCCGGTGTTCAACGGCCTCACGGACGACTGGCACCCCACCCAGATGCTCGCCGACGTGCTCACCATGACCGAGCACACGGACAAGCCGCTCGACGCGCTCGCTTTCGCCTACCTCGGCGACGCCCGCTTCAACATGGGCAACTCCTACCTCGTCACCGGCGCCCTCCTCGGCATGGACGTCCGGATCGTGGCCCCCCGGGCGTACTGGCCCGCCGAGGCGATCGTCTCCGCGGCGCGCGCCCTCGCGGCGACCAGCGGCGCGACGATCACCCTCACCGAGGACGTCGCCGAGGGGGTCCGGGGCGCGGACTTCGTCGCCACCGACGTCTGGGTCTCCATGGGGGAGCCCAAGGAGGTCTGGGACGAGCGGATCGCCGACCTCGTGCCGTACGCCGTGACCATGGACGTCCTGCGCGCCACCGGCAACCCGGCCGTGAAGTTCCTGCACTGCCTGCCGGCCTTCCACGACCTCGGCACGGCTCTCGGCCGTGACATCCACGCCCGGCACGGGCTGACCGAGCTGGAGGTCTCCGACGAGGTCTTCGAGTCGGAGCACTCCGTCGTCTTCGACGAGGCCGAGAACCGGATGCACACGATCAAGGCGGTCCTCGTCGCCACGATGGCCCCCGGGGGATCCGCGCAGGGCGGCGCCGCGCAGCCCCTGGAATAGCGATACGCCCGATTGGGTGGATATGTGGCCCGATGGTTACCATCGGTCGAAAGGTGGGGTTCGAGCTCGCACGCTCGGACCCCTCTCGCGCGTCCGGGCCCCGCCTGCCCTGTTCGACCCGCTCCCCGTGCGACCAGAGATGAGTACCCCCGCATGTCCCCGTCCGCGCCGCGGATCAAATCCCCCCAGCAGCTGATCGCCGAATCCGGCGCGGACCTGGAAGGCCATGGCCTCAAGCGCACCATGGGCCTCTTCCAGCTCGTGTGCTTCGGCGTCGGCGCGATCGTCGGCACCGGGATCTTCGTCGGGCTCTCCGACAGTGTCGCCGAGGCCGGCCCCGCCGTCGTGGTCTCCTTCGTCCTCGCCGCGATCACCTGCGTCTTCACCGCCTTCTCCTTCGCCGAGCTGGGCGGTGCGATCCCGGTCTCCGGTTCCTCCTACTCCTTCGCGTACGCGAGTCTCGGCGAGCGGGCCGCCTTCCTCGTCGGCTGGTGCCTGCTCCTGGAGTACGGCGTCTCGGTCTCCGCGGTCGCGGTCGGCTGGAGCCAGTACCTGAACGAGCTCCTCGACAGCCTCGTCGGGCTGCGCCTGCCGGAGGCGCTCTCCGCCGGACCCGGCGACGGCGGCGTGATCAACCTGCCCGCCGTCGTCGTCATCGCGCTCGCCGCCGTGCTGCTGGTGCGCGGGGTCCGTGAGAGCGCCCGGGCGACGGCCGCGATGGCCGTGCTCAAGCTCGGGATCCTGGTCCTCTTCTGCGTGATCGGCTTCACCGCCTTCGAGGACGGCAACCTCGCGCCGTTCGCCACGCACGGCGCGGCCGGGATCACCGCGGGGGCCTCCGTGGCGTTCTTCTCGTACATCGGTTTCGACGCGATCACCACCGCCGGCGAGGAGGTCAAGAACCCCCGCCGCAACATCCCGATCGCCATCCTCGTCTGCATCGGCGTCGTCACGCTGCTCTACTGCGCGGTCGCGCTCTCCGCGATCGGCGCGCTCGGCGCCGACGCCGTCGCCGACAGGCCGGCCGCGCTCTCGCTCGTCGTCGACCAGGTCACCGGGTCCTCCATCGGTGGCGGGATCATCGCCTTCGGCGCGGTGGTCGCGATCGCCTCCGTCGTCCTCGCGGTGATGTACGGGCAGACCCGCATCCTGATGTCGATGTCCCGCGACGGGCTCGTCCCCCGGGTCTTCGAGCGGGTCTCGCCGAAGAGCGCGACGCCCGTGGCCAACACCTGGATCGTGGCGGCCGTCTTCGCGGTCCCCGCCGCGTTCGCCTCGCTCGACGTGGTGGTCGGCCTGACGACCATCGGCACCCTGGCCGTCATGGCCGTCGTCAACATCGCGGTGATCGTGCTGCGGCGCCGCGACCCGGAGCTGCCGCGCTCCTTCCGGGTGCCGCTCCATCCGCTCAGCCCGATCCTCGGGGTCGGCTTCTGCCTCTACCTGATCTGGGGCACGGGCTGGGCGACCTGGGTCCAGTTCGTGGTCTTCCTGGCCGTCGGCGCGCTCGTCTACACGTTCTACGGGCGCCGCAACTCGCGGCTCGCCCTCAGCGCCCCGGCCGACGCTGCGCCGGCACCGCGGGAAGGGTGAACCAGACCGCCTTGCCGTGCGCGGTGGGGCGGTGGCCGCAGTCGCTGCTGAGCGCGCGGATGAGGAGCAGTCCGCGGCCGTGCTCCTGCCAGGGGTCGGGCATCTCGACCGGCCCGGTGCCGATCAGCTCGTGCGGGCCGACCGGGTGCCGGTCGTGCACCTCGACCTGGCAGGCGCCCGGCATCAGCTCGACGACCAGCTCGATGGGGTCCCCGTCGTCCGTGTGCTCCACGGCGTTGGCGACGAGCTCGGCGGTCAGCAGCTCGGCGGTGTCGCTGTCGGCGGGCGCGGCCAGCTCCACCAGGGCGGTGCGGACCAGGGCGCGCGCCAGCGGCACCGCCGCGGTGGTGTGCGGAAGCTCGATGCGCCACGAGGTGCGGGCGGGGGCATCGGGTGCTTCGACCATGGCAGGGTCCGTTCGCCGAGGGCTGGGGGAGGGGGGAGGGGTGTCCCGGGACGTCCTGCTTTCCACCCTACGAAGCGCCCCGGCGCCATTCATGGGCACCCCCTCCTTCGTGGCGGGGCCCGGCGGCCCCAAGGCGCCGGGACCTTCGGCCCCGCACCGGCCGGCGGCGCGCCCCACACCGGCCGGCGGCGCCCCACACCGGCCGGCGGCACCCGCGCCCCGGCATATCGCGTACTCGTGACGACAGTCACGATGCAGTGATACGCTCCGGTGAGGAGGAAGGGAGGGCGTCGCCCATGAGCCCCTTTACCGGCTCCGCACCCCGCACCGAGCGCTGGCGGCATCTGCGCCTGACCGTCGACGACGGCGTCGCCACCGTCACCCTCGACCGCCCCGAGAAGCTCAACGCGCTCACTTTCGGCGCCTACGCCGACCTGCGCGACCTGCTCGCCGAGCTCTCCCGAGAGCGGGCCGTCCGCGCCCTCGTCCTCGGCGGCGAGGGGCGCGGCTTCTGCTCCGGCGGAGACGTCGACGAGATCATCGGCGCCACGCTCGCCCTGGACACCGCCCAACTGCTCGACTTCAACCGGATGACCGGCCAGGTGGTCCGCGCGATCCGCGAGTGCCCCTTCCCCGTGATCGCCGCCGTCCACGGTGTCGCGGCCGGCGCGGGAGCCGTGCTGGCCCTCGCCGCCGACTTCCGGATCGCCGACCCGACCGCCCGGTTCGCCTTCCTCTTCACCCGCGTCGGTCTCTCCGGCGGCGACATGGGCGCGGCGTACCTGCTGCCCCGGGTCGTCGGCCTCGGCCACGCGACCCGCCTCCTCATGCTCGGCGAACCGGTCCACGCGCCCGAGGCGGAACGCATCGGCCTGCTCAGCGAGCTCACCGAGGAGGGCGCCGCCCCGGCCCGCGCCGCCGCGCTCGCGCGCCGCCTCGCCGACGGACCGGCCCTCGCCCACGCCCAGACCAAGGCCCTGCTCACCGTCGAGCTCGACATGCCGCTCGCCGCCTCCGTCGAGCTGGACGCCGCCACCCAGGCGCTGCTGATGAACGGCGAGGACTACGCCGAGTTCCACGCCGCCTTCACCGAGAAACGCGCCCCGAAGTGGCGGGGGCGCTGACCGTGCCCGCGACCGGGGCCCGGCCGGCCCCCGCCGCACCCCTCCGGATCGCCGTCGTCGGCGGGGGTCCCGGCGGGCTCTACGCCGCGGCCCTGCTCAAGCGGCTCGACCCCGCCCGCGAGGTCACCGTCTGGGAGCGCAACGCCCCCGACGACACCTTCGGCTTCGGTGTCGTCCTCTCCGACGAGACCCTCGGCGGCATCGAGCACGCCGACCCCGTCGTGTACCGGGCCCTGCAGAACGAGTTCGTGCGGTGGGACGACGTCCACGTCGGCCACCGCGGGCATCTCCTCACCTCCACCGGCCACGGTTTCGCCGCCCTCGGCCGCCGCCGGCTCCTGGAGATCCTGCACGACCGCTGCGCCGGACTCGGCGTACGGCTCAACTTCCGCACCGAGGCCCCGCCCGCCGCCGAGCTGGCCGCCGACCACGACCTCGTCATCGCCGCCGACGGCGTCCACAGCGCGACCCGCGAGGCCCACGCGGACGTCTTCCGCCCCCAGGTCACCACCCACCGCTGCCGCTACATCTGGCTCGCCGCCGACTTCGCCCTCGACGCCTTCCGCTTCGAGATCGCCGAGACCGAGCACGGCGTGATGCAGCTCCACGGCTACCCCTTCTCCGCCGGCCCGGCACCCGACCACCGGCCCTCGACGGGGCCCGCCGGATCGCCGTATCCGCTCGGAGCCTCCACCGTCATCGTCGAGATGCGCGAGGAGGTCTGGCGGGCCGCCGGATTCGACGAGCTGGACGCGACCGAGTCCACCGCACGCTGCGCCAAGCTCTTCGCCGACGTCCTCGGCGGCCGGCCCCTGCGCTCCCACCGCTCCACCTGGACCGCCTTCCGCACGGTCGTCAACGCCCGCTGGTCCCACGGCACCACCGTCCTGCTCGGAGACGCCGCCCACACCGCGCACTTCTCCATCGGCTCCGGCACCAAGCTCGCCGTCGAGGACGCCCTCGCGCTCGCCGCCTGCGTCGAGGAACAGCCCACGATCGCCGAGGCGTTGACGGCGTACGAGGCCGAGCGCAGGCCGGTCGTGGAGTCCACCCAGCGCGCGGCGGCCGCCAGCCTGCGCTGGTTCGAGGAGATCGACGGCCATCTCGACCAGCCGCCCCGCCAGTTCGCCTTCAACCTCCTCACCCGCAGCCGCCGCGTCACCCACGACAATCTGCGGCTGCGCGACCCCCGGTTCACCGACTCCGTGGAGCGCGACTTCGGCTGCCCGCCGGGCACCCCGCCGATGTTCACCCCCTTCCGACTGCGCGGGCTGACCCTGCGCAACAGGGTCGTGGTCTCGCCCATGGACATGTACGTCGCCGAGGACGGCCTCCCCGGCGACTTCCACCTCGTCCACCTGGGCGCGCGGGCGCTCGGCGGCGCCGGGCTCGTCATGACCGAGATGGTCTGCGTGAGCCCCGAGGGCCGCATCACCCCCGCCTGCACCGGCCTGTGGACCGACGAACAGGCCGCCGCCTGGAGCCGGGTCACCGCCTTCGTCCACACGCAGGCCCCCGGCACCGCGATCGGCGTCCAGCTCGGCCACTCCGGCCGCAAGGGCTCCACCCGCCGCATGTGGGAGGGGATCGACCAGCCGCTCCCCGAGGGCAACTGGCCGCTCACGGCCGCCTCGCCGCTGCCCTACCGCCCCGGCGTCAACCAGGTCCCGCGCGCCCTGGACCGGGCGGGCATGACGGCCGTGCGCGAGGAGTTCGCCGCCGCCGCCCGGCGCGCCGCCGGCTGCGACTTCGACCTCCTCGAACTGCACTGCGCCCACGGCTACCTGCTCTCCGGCTTCCTCTCCCCGCTGACCAACCACCGGGACGACGCCTACGGCGGCCCGCTGGAGAACCGCCTCCGCTTCCCGCTCGAGGTCTTCGACGCCGTACGGGAGGTGTGGCCCGAGGACCGCCCGATGACCGTGCGCCTCTCCGCGACCGACTGGGCGGACGGCGGGACCACACCGGAGGACTCCGTCGAGATCGCGCGCGCCTTCGTCGCCCACGGCGCCGACGCCCTCGACGTCTCCACCGGCCAGGTCGTCCCCGACGAACGCCCCGAGTACGGCCGCTCCTACCAGACCCCGTACGCCGAACGGATCCGAGGCGCGCTCGGTGTCCCGGTCGTCGCGGTCGGCGCGATCTCCTCCTGGGACGACGTGAACTCCCTGCTCCTGGCCGGCCGCGCCGACCTCTGCGCCCTGGCCCGCCCCCACCTGTACGACCCGCACTGGACCCTGCACGCGGCGGCCGAGCAGAACTACCAGGGCCCTGCGGCGCCCTGGCCCGCCCCGTACCGCGCGGGCAGCCGCACACCCCCGGCCGGCCGCACGGACGCCCCGAAGCCGCGGCTCACCCTGAACTGACGGTCAGGACGTCACCGTGAACTCCGCGCCCCGGTCCCGCAGCCGCTCGTGGAGCTCCGCGAAGACCGCCGCCGAGCGGGCGCCCGGCCAGTCCTGCGGCAGCAGCTCCGCCGGCAGGACGGGGTCCGCGTACGGCAGTCGGCGCCAGGAGTCCAGGGCGAAGAGGTAGTCGCGGTAGGCATCCTCCGCCGAGCCGGGCGTGGCCTTCCAGGCCCGCAGCACCGGCTCGTGCGCGGCCAGGAAATCCTCGTGGAGCTTGGCGATCGACGGCAGGTCCCACCAGCGCGCCACCGCCTCCGCCGTCGGCGCGTACCCCAGGTGCGCGCCCCGGAAGAGGTCCACGTACGGGGAGAGCTCAAGCCGCTCCAGGGTGTTCCGGGTCTCCTCGTAGAGCCGCGCCGGGGCGATCCAGACCCCCGGCGCCGCCGTGCCGAAGCCGAGCCGGGCGAGGCGCGAGCGCAGCAGATGGCGCTTGTGACGCTCCGCCTCGGGGACCGTGAAGACGGCGAGGACCCAGCCGTCGGAGAGCGCCGGTTCCGTACGGGCGTAGATCCGGCGGTCTCCGTCGTCCAGGAGCTGGCGGGCGTCGTCCGACAGCACGTAGCCGGCCGCGCCGTCCGCTGTCCGCCGGGGCAGCAGCAGCCCCCGCCGCTTCAGCCGGGACACCGAAGAGCGCACCGACGGCGCGTCCACACCGAGCACCGCGAGGAGGCGGATGAGCTCGGCCACCGGCAAGGGCTCCTCGCCCGGCGCGAGGCCGCGGCCGTACGCGCCGTACAGCGAGACGATCAGGGAACGGGGGGTGTGCTGCTCGGCCACGTGATCACTCTAGGCGGTGTCCTCGGCGCCCGCCCGCAGCCGGAAACGCTGGAGCTTCCCGGTGGCCGTCCGGGGCAGCGCGTCCAGGAAGACGATCTTCCGCGGGCTCTTGTACGGCACCAGCCGGGACCGTACGAATGCCCGCAGCGCCCCCGCGGTCTCCGCGTCGCGCGGCACCCCGTCCCGTACCACCGCGTACGCCACCACGATCTGGCCGCGCAGCGCGTCCTCGTGCCCCACCACCGCCGCCTCGACCACGTCCGGGTGGGCGAGCAGCGCCTCCTCCACCTGGGGGCCCGCGATGTTGAACCCCGCCGAGATGATCATGTCGTCGGCGCGGGCCACGTAGCGGAAGTAGCCCTCGGCGTCGCGGACGTACGTGTCGCCCGTGACGTTCCAGCCCCGGTGGACGTACTCGCTCTGGCGCGGGTCGGCCAGATACCGGCAGCCGACCGGGCCGCGCACCGCGAGCAGCCCCTCCTCGCCGTCCGGGAGCTCGGCGCCCGAGCGGTCCACCACCCGCGCCTGCCAGCCGGGGACCGGTCGCCCCGTGGCGCCCGGGCGGATGTCGCCGTCGGCCGCCGAGATGAAGATGTGCAGCAGCTCCGTCGCCCCGATGCCGTTGATGAGCTTCAGGCCGGTGCGCGCGTGCCAGGCGTCCCAGGTCGCGGCCGGCAGGTTCTCGCCCGCCGACACGCAGCGGCGCAGCGAGGCCAGCACGGCGACGTCGTGACCGCCGTGCCGGTCGATCTCCTCCAGCATCACCCGGTACGCCGTCGGCGCGGTGAACAGCACCGACACCCGGTGCGCGGCGATCGCCTCCAGCAGCTGCTTGGGGCCCGCCTGTTCGAGCAGCACCGCGCTCGCCCCGGCCCGCAGCGGGAAGAGGACGAGTCCGCCGAGCCCGAAGGTGAAGCCGAGGGGCGGGGAGCCGGCGAAGACGTCGTCCGGCTCGGGGCGCAGCACGTGCGCGGAGAAGGTGTCGGCGACGGCGAGCACGTCCCGGTGGAAGTGCATGCACCCCTTGGGGCGCCCGGTGGTGCCGGAGGTGAAGGCGATCAGGGCCACGTCGTCGGCGGCGGTCTCCACCGCCCGGTAGGTGCCCGGCGCGGCGGCGGCGCGGGCGAGCAGGTCGTCCGGGGCGTCGCCGCCGAAGGCCGTGATCGCGAGCCCCGGCACCTCGGCCTCGACCAGGTCGTCCACCGTCCGGACGTCGCAGAGCGCGTGCGTGCAGCGGGCCATCTCGCACATGACGGCCAGTTCCCGGCTGCGCTGCTGGGCCAGGACGGTGACGGCGACGGCGCCGGCCTTCATCACCGCCAGCCAGCAGGCGGCCAGCCAGGGGGTGGTCGGGCCGCGCAGCAGCACCCGGTTGCCGGGCAGGACACCGAGCTCGGCGGTGAGGACGTGGGCGATCCGGTTCACCCGCTCGCTCAGCTCGCCGTACGTCCAGACGGCGCCGTCGCCGTCCCGGAAGGCCGGGCGCTCGGCGCCGAAACGTTCCATCGTGCGGTCGAGCAGCTCGGTGCCGCAGTTGAGCCGCTCCGGGTAGGCGAGCCCCGGCAGATCGAAGAGCAGCCGGGGCCACTGGTCGGCGGGTGGCAGATGGTCGCGCGCGAAGGTGTCGTGGTGGGCCGAGGGGGTCAGCTCCATGAGTTCGTCCCCTTGTCGTGGTGGGGTCGCCCCACGAGCGTATCGTGATGGTGACGACAGTCAACGGTGCGCGATAGAAGTGATGTCGGAGAGCGAGACAGAGGGAGACAGGGGTCCGAATGTCCGTATTCTCACTCGATCCACAGCAGACCACCCGCTGCGCGGAGCTTCGCGCGCTGGCGGCCGAACGGCTGCGACCGCTCGCCGACAAGGGCGAACCCGGCCGCGTCAACCGCCCCCTCGTGGCCGCCCTCGGCGAGCACGGTCTGCTCGCCGGGCTCTTCGACGCGGGCGCCCTCGGCCTCTGTCTGCTCCGGGAGTCCCTCGCCCACGCCTGTACGGAGGCCGAGACCGCCCTCGCCCTCCAGGGCCTCGGCGGCCACCCCGTCGCCGCCTTCGGCAGCAGCGAGCAGCGGGCCCGCTGGCTCCCCGAGATCGTCGCGGGCCGCGCCGTCGCCGCCTTCGCGCTCAGCGAGCCCGACGCCGGCTCCGACGCGGCGGCGCTCGCCCTGGAGGCCCGCCCGGACGAGGCGGGCGGCTGGCGGCTGCACGGCGAGAAACGCTGGATCTCCAACGCCCCGGAATCCGACTTCGCCACCGTCTTCGCCCGGACCACCCCCGACGCGGGCGCCCGGGGCGTCACCGCCTTCCTCGTCCCCGCCGACCGGCCCGGCCTCTCCGGCAGCCCCCTGGACATGCTCGCCCCGCACGCCATCGGCACCCTGGTCTTCGACGGAGTCCCGGTCGGCCCCGCGGACCTCCTGGGCGAGCCCGACCAGGGGTTCCGCGTCGCCATGACCACGCTCAACCGCTTCCGGCCCAGCGTCGGCGCCTTCGCGGTCGGCATGGCCCAGGCGGCATTGGACGCCACCCTCGCCCACACCGCCACCCGAGCGGCCTTCGGCGGCGTGCTCGGCGACCTCCAGGCCGTCGCCCACCAGGTCGCCGAGATGGCCACCCGTACGGAGGCCGCCCGGCTCCTCGTCTACGCGGCGGCCGCCGCGTACGACGCCGGGGCGGACGACGTGCCGCGCCGCGCGGCGATGGCGAAGCTGCTCGCCACCGAGACGGCCCAGTACGTCGTCGACGCGGCCGTCCAGCTGCACGGCGCACGCGCGCTGCAACGGGGCCACCTGCTCGAACACCTCTACCGGGAGGTGCGTGCCCCACGCATCTACGAAGGCGCCACCGAGGTCCAGCGCACGATCATCGCCAAGGAGCTGTACAAGGAGCTGCACAAGGCCACAGCGCTCGACGAAGCCCCCTCGGAGCGGGGGCGCGCCGCCGAGCCCCGCCGCCCCCAGGAGGCCACGGCATGAGCCTGCACCGGCACAACCCGGCCGAACTCTCGCCGCCCACCGGCTTCTCCCACGCCGTCACGGCCAGCGGCTCCCGACTCGTCCTCCTCGCCGGGCAGACCAGCCTCGACCGCGAGGGCAAGGTGGTCGGAGAGACGCTGCCCGAGCAGTTCGAGACCGCCCTGACCAACCTGCTCACCGCGCTCCGCCACGCCGGCGGCTCCCCGGCCGACCTCGCCCGCGTCACGGTCTACGCCACCGATGTCGCCGACTACCGGCGCCACGCCTCCGAACTGGGCCGGATCTGGCGGCGGTTGGCGGGTCGGGACTACCCGGCGATGGCCGTGATCGGTGTCGTACGGCTGTGGGACGAGCAGGCGCAGGTGGAACTGGACGGCCTCGCCGTCCTGGAGTGAGGCCGCCCCGCTTGATCAACTGGAGAGTCGCAGGACCCGGGCTTAGTGTCGAAAGGTGGACTGACCGGCCCACAGCGCCTCACGGAGCGAGGGCGCGATGCCCATGAGTACACCGAACCCGACGCCCCACCCGGCACCGAGCACGACGCCCGGGAAGAGCCGAGACGGAAAGGGCATAGCCCTCTTCCTCATCGCCTCCTGCCAGCTGATGGTCGTTCTCGACATCACGATCGTCAACATCGCGTTGCCCCACATCCAGAGTTCGCTGGAGTTCTCGACCACGAGCCTGTCGTGGGTGGTCAACGCCTACACGCTGACCTTCGGCGGACTGCTGCTGCTCGGCGGACGCGCCGGTGACATCCTCGGCCGGCGCCGCGTCTTCGTCTTCGGCATCCTGCTCTTCGGCTTCGCCTCGCTGCTCTGCGGACTGGCCCAGAACGACTGGCAGTTGCTCGCGGCCCGGGCCCTGCAGGGCGTCGGAGGCGCGATCGCCTCGCCGACCTCGCTCTCCCTGATCACCACGAACTTCGAGGAAGGCCCGGAACGCAACCGGGCGTTCGGCGTCTTCGCGGCCGTCTCAGCGGGCGGTGGCGCGATCGGCCTCGTCGCCGGCGGACTGCTCGTCGAATGGCTCGACTGGCGCTGGATCTTCTTCGTCAACGTGCCGATCGCGCTGCTCATCGCGCTCCTCACGCCCCGGCACATCAAGGAGTCCGAACGCCACCCCGGCCACTTCGACTTCACCGGAGCGCTCACCTCCACCCTCGGCATGGTGGCGCTGGTGTACGGCTTCATCCGCGCCTCCCAGGAGGGCTGGCGCGACCCGTGGACGCTGGCCTCGTTCGGCGCGGCCGTCGTCCTGCTGATCCTGTTCATCCTGGTGGAGCGGCGCTCCCGGCAGCCGATCACCCCGCTGCACATGTTCGCCGACCGCAACCGGGCGGGCACGTACGCGATCATGCTCTGTCTCGCCGCGGCGATCTTCGGGATGTTCTTCTTCCTGACGCTCTGGGTCCAGGACGTCCTGCACTTCAGCCCGTTGACCACCGGCCTCGCGTTCCTGCCCGTCAGCGCGATCATCGCCGTCGGCGCCGGGACTGCCTCCCAGCTGCTGCCCAAGTACGGGCCCAAACCCTTCATGGTGGTCGGCTCGCTGCTGGCCGCGGCCGGCCTCTCCTGGCTGACCCTGACCGACATCGACTCCACCTATCTGGGCAGCATCCTCGGGCCGATCCTGGTCTTCGGCATGGGCATGGGCCTGATGTTCGTCTCGCTGACCATCATGGCGCTGTCCAACGTGGCGCCGCGGGAGTCGGGAGCCGCGTCCGGGCTGCTCAACGCCACCCAGCAGGTCGGTGGTTCGCTCGGGCTCTCGATCCTGGTGACCGTCTTCGGCACCGCCAGCCGCAACGAGGCGAAGGTGCAGGTCCCCGCCTTCCTCTCGCAGGCCGGACCGCTGGAGAAGGCCGAGTTCGCCAGGACCGGGCAACTGCCCCCGCCCTACGCCGACCAGGTGCTCACCTCCGGCGTCTCCTCCGGCTTCATCACGGCGGCCGCCTTCGCCATCGTGGCGTTCTTCGTCGCCGTCTTCGTGATCCAGGTCCGGCCCTCGGACATCGAACGCCTCAAGGGCGGCATGCCGCCGCCCGGCTGACCCGTGGCCATGGTGGCGGGCCGTGCCGGCGAGTGACGCGACGTACGATCGGGGACGTTGTCGTACTCACTCTCCGAGGGAGATCTCCCATGGCCCAGATCGCGTTCAAGGGCAACCCCGTGCAGGTCAACGGCGAACTGCCCGCCCCCGGCAGCATCGCCCCGGCGTTCTCGCTCGTCGCCAAGGAGCTGACGGACAGCACGCTGGACGAGTTCGCCGGTCGTCGCAAGGTGCTGAACATCTTCCCCAGCGTCGACACGGGCGTCTGCGCCGCCTCCGTCCGCGCCTTCAACGAGAAGGCCGCCGACCTGGACAACACGGTCGTGCTCTGCATCTCCGCGGACCTGCCCTTCGCGCAGGCCCGCTTCTGCGGCGCCGAGGACCTGCGGAACGTGAAGACGCTCTCGACCCTGCGCGGCCGTGAGTTCCACACCAACTACGGCGTCGAGATCGCCGACGGCCCGCTGGCCGGCCTGACCGCCCGCGCGGTCGTCGTCCTGGACGAGAACAACGAGGTGCTCCACTCGGAGCTCGTACCCGAGATCGCCACCGAGCCCGACTACGAGGCGGCGCTCGCAACCCTGAAGTGACCCCGGGAGGGGCGGGGGCCGTGCCCCCGCCCCTCGCGACGCTCCCACGACCGTGGGGTGAACTCTGGCGGAAGGTTCGATCCAGGGCGATTCGCAGGGCGCCGGCGCCGGGGATAGTGGTCCCGGTCAGCTGGTTTTCCTCCGACTTCCCGCGATGGCGGGGCCGGGGCGTTCGTGTGGGGGTTCGATGGCGAGATGGGATGCGGTCAGGGTCCGGCAGGGTCTCGTCGACAGCTGTTCCGCCGCGGAGCAGGCCGGTGACCAAGCCCTGCGCAGAGGCAGGCCGCGCGAGGCACGGCGGCACTACGAACGGATGCTGGCGGAGTCGATCCGGCTCGCCGAGCAGTTCCCCGACCTCTCCACCCGGCGGGACCTGAGCGTCGCGTTCCACAAGTACGGCGACTTCTGGGCCGGTGCCCACCGCCTCGACCAGGCCGCGCAGGCGTACGCGGAGGGCCTGGCCATCGCCGGCCGGCTGCGCGAGGAACACCCCGACGACATCCGCCTGCTGCGGGACCTGAGGTTCGGCGAGTTCAAGATGGGCGAGACCGCCCTGAGGACCGGCGGGGCCGCCGCCCTGCACACCGCGCACGACCACTTCACGACGGCCCTCTCCCTCGCCGAGCACGTGGTGGAGAGCGAGCCGCACCACCCGGGGGACCGCCGCGAACTGGGCGTCGTCCAGGAGCACCTCGGGCTGCTGGCGACCGAACGCCAGGAGTTCGACGAGGCCGCCGAGTGGTACGCCCGCGCCCTGGCCGTACGCCGTGAACTGGCGGCCGAACTCCCCGGCGACCCCCGAGCCCGCCGCGACCTCGGCGTCCAGTACGAACGCCTCGGCGACCTGGCCCTGCGCCGCCGCGACCTGGAGGCGGCCCGCGCCCACTACGACGAGTCCCTCTCACTGCGCCGCTCTCTGCTCGGCGACGACCCTCGCGACCTGGCGACCCAGCGGGACCTGAGCATCGTCTGCGAACGCCTCGGCGACGTGGCCCTCCTCACCGACGGCCCGGAGCAGGCCCGCCCGTGGTACGACGACAGCTTCGCCATCCTGGACGCCGCCTACGGTCCCCGGCACCCGGAGACCCGCACCCTCCGCAAGAAGCTCCGCAGCCGGCCGACCGCCCCGAACTGATACCGGCGAAATCGCCACACAACGACTTTGCCATCTCTTTACAACGGAACCCCCCGCTGCCTCGTCTCTCTCCTCGATCCACCGCAACACCCCCTTGAGAAGAGAGCGACACATGCGCCGAACACTCCTCAGTGCCCTGGCACTCACCTGCACCGCACTGGCGGCGGGCACCGCGCCCGCCCTCGCCGACGCCCCCAAGCCGGCCCCGGCGAGCACCCCGGCCGCCACGAGCGCCCCGGCCGCCCCGGCCGCCGCGAGCACCCCGGCCCCGGCGAGCACCCCCGCTCCCACGGGCGCCCCGGCCACGGCCGAGCCGTCCGCGGCCCCCGCCGCACCCTCCGAGGTCGCCGCCACCAGGAGCCCCACCTCGCCTCCCCGCCCCGGCCAGGTCGCCGTCGTGCCCAGCGGCGCGCCCGACACCGGTGACGCCACGCCCGCGTCCGCGAACTCCGGAGCCCAGGCCGGGCTGATCGGCGGCGCCGCCGCCGTGGTGCTCGCCGGTGGCGGCGCCGCGTTCGTCCTCGTACGCCGCCGGCAGGCAAACGACGCATGACCTCCCTCTCCAGGCGCGCCTTCGCCACCCTCGCGACGGCGTCGCTGCTCGCGAGCTGCGGCTCCCCGACGACGAGCCGGGGCACGACCGCACGCTCGCCGAGCACGCCCCCTCCTACCCCGCGAACGCCCCCGAACCCGGCGCGGCCGCCCGGCCGTTCGGTCCCGGTCGGCCTGCGGATCCCGGCCATCGAGGTCGACACCCCGCTGATGCGGCTGGGTCTTGCCCCGGACGGCAGCGTGGAGGTACCGCCGATCGCCGCGGACGACCTGGCGGGCTGGTACCGGCATTCGCCGACGCCGGGTCAGGTCGGCCCGTCGGTGATCCTCGGCCATGTCACGGTCGGCGCCTGGGGTGACGGGGTCTTCCGTCACCTCGCGCGGCTGCGGCGGGGCGAGCGGATCGAGGCGCGCCTGGAGAACGGCACCACGGCGGTCTTCACCGTCGACGAGGTGCGGACGGTCGCCAAGGCCGCCTTCCCCTCCGACGCGGTCTACGGGAACGTGGACCGCCCCGAGCTGAGACTCATCACCTGCGGCGGCCCCCGCACCGGCGACGAGTACCGTGACAATGTGATCGTCTTCGCCGCGCTGTCGTCCGACAGCCCCGATCACGACCGTGGAGAGCGGTGAAACGGTCCCGCGAGAAGGCGGCGTCCGAGCTGTTCGCCGCCCTCTATCCGCGCCTCGCCGGCTGGTGCCGACGGCTCGTCGACGACGACGAGACGGCACACGAGATCGCGTCCGAGGCGTTCACCCGGCTCTGGGCCCGCTGGACCTCCGTCGCGGAGCCCCAGGGATTCCTCTACGTGACGGCGGCCAACCTCGTCAGGGACCACTGGCGCAAGCTCGAACGGGAGCGGAGGGCCGTGCACCGCGTCGGCGTCGAAGTCACGGTCGGCCCCCGGGTCGAACCTCCCGACCCTTCCGTACGGCTGCTGGTGCAGTCGCTGCCGGAACGACTGCGCGTCCCGATCCTGCTCCACTACTACGCTGACATGTCGATCCGGGAGGTGTCCGTGCTCACCGAGCGCAAGGAGGGAACCATCAAGGCCGACCTCCACGCGGCCCGAGAACTGCTCCGCGCCCACTTGGGGAGAAGCCTTGATCGCGCACTCTGACGAAGGGCCGGACGTCGAACCCGGTGACCCCCTCGCCGTCCTCCTGCGCCCGTCCGCCACCGACCTCGGCCCGCCCGCCGGGCGTTACGAGGCGATCCGCCGTGCGGCGGCCCGCCGCAAGCTCCTGCGCGCGGCGGCCGGCGTCGGCGCTGCGTGCGCGGTCGCCGCCCTGGTCGCGCTGCCGTTGCACCTCACGTCCGGCGGGGCCCCCGTCACCCCGACGGTCCCCCTCGCCCCGCCCCCGGCGACAAGCTCCCCGCACGAGCCCACCCGTTCGGCCTCCCCGCAGGACCCCACCCCTCCGACCGCATCGGAGGAAGCCACCCGCACGGCCCCACCGCGGGAGCCCACCCCCAGGGCCACCCCGGAAGGGCCCACACCTACGACCACTCCGGAGGAGCCCGCCCGGACGGCCTCGCCGGGCCAGGCCCGCCCCACCCCCACCGCACCCGCCACCACCGGCCCCCAGGCCGACCCCGGGTCGGCGCCCCGCACCCCGCTCCCCTCGACACCCCCGTCCCCTCGCGGTTGAGCGGGGGGCGGGGGGAGCGGAGGGAGCCGGGGGAGTCGAGGCAGGGGCACGACACCGCGCCCGGTCAGATGTCCCGGAAGATCTCGATCTGCGCGCCCACCGAGTTCAGGCGCTCCGCCAGGTCCTCGTAGCCACGGTTGATGACGTAGACGTTGCGCAGGACCGACGTGCCTTCCGCCGCCATCATCGCCAGGAGGACGACCACCGCCGGGCGCAGGGCCGGCGGGCACATCATCTCCGCCGCGCGCCAGCGGGTCGGGCCCTCGACCAGGACGCGGTGGGGGTCCAGGAGCTGGAGGCGCCCGCCGAGGCGGTTGAGGTCGGTGAGGTAGATCGCCCGGTTGTCGTAGACCCAGTCGTGGATGAGGGTCTTGCCCTGGGCCGTCGCCGCGATGGCCGCGAAGAACGGCACGTTGTCGATGTTCAGGCCGGGGAACGGCATCGGGTGGATCTTGTCGATCGGCGCCTCCAGCTTGGAGGGCCGGACCGTCAGGTCCACCAGGCGCGTACGGCCGTTGTCCGCCGCGTACTCCGGCGAGCGATCGTGGTCGAGGCCCATCTCCTCCAGCACCGCGAGCTCGATCTCCATGAACTCGATCGGGACCCGGCGGATCGTCAGCTCCGACTCGGTCACCACGGCCGCGGCCAGCAGGCTCATCGCCTCGACCGGGTCCTCGGAGGGGGAGTAGTCCACGTCCACGTCGATCTGCGGCACACCGTGCACGGTCAGCGTCGTCGTGCCGATGCCGTCCACCCGTACGCCCAGCGCCTCCAGGAAGAAGCAGAGGTCCTGGACCATGTAGTTGGAGGAGGCGTTGCGGATGACGGTCGCGCCGTCGTGGCGGGCCGCGGCGAGCAGCGCGTTCTCCGTGACGGTGTCCCCGCGCTCGGTCAGCACGATCGGGCGGTCCGGCGAGACCGCCCGCTCGACCTGCGCGTGGTACAGGCCCTCGGTGGCCGTGATGTCGAGGCCGAAGCGGCGCAGCGCGATCATGTGCGGCTCGATCGTGCGCGTACCGAGGTCGCAGCCGCCCGCGTACGGCAGCTTGAAGCGGTCCATGCGGTGCAGCAGCGGGCCGAGGAACATGATGATCGAGCGGGTGCGGATCGCCGCCTCCGCGTCGATCGAGTCCATGTCCAGCTCGGCCGGGGGCACGATCTCCAGGTCGACCCCGTCGTTGATCCAACGGGTGCGCACACCGATGGAGTTGAGGACCTCCAGGAGCCGGAAGACCTCCTCGATGCGGGCGACACGGCGCAGGACCGTACGGCCCTTGTTGAGGAGCGTGGCGCAGAGCAGCGCGACACACGCGTTCTTGCTCGTCTTGACGTCGATGGCCCCGGAGAGCCGGCGGCGGCCGACCACCCGCAGATGCATGGGGCCGGCGTAACCGAGGGACACGATCTCGCTGTCGAGTGCTTCGCCGATGCGTGCGATCATCTCAAGGCTGATGTTCTGGTTGCCACGTTCGATCCGGTTCACGGCGCTCTGGCTTGTGGCCAGGGCCTCGGCGAGCTGCGTCTGCGTCCAGCCCCGGTGCTGCCGGGCGTCACGGATGAGCTTGCCGATGCGTACGAGGTAGTCGTCTGCCATGCGCGTCACGTTATCTCAGATATGAGATGGGGCTCGCGTGGGGGTGGGCCGTCAGGGTGACGCGCTGTGCGCGGTCGGGTGACGCGGTTCGTACAGCGGCAGTTCGGCGCCGCTCGGCAGCCGCACGGCGCCGAGCAGCCCCCAGCCCTGGTCGCTGATGGGCCGTGAGATCTCGGCCCCGCGGTCCTCCAGGGTGGTGAGCGTGCCGGCGATGTCGTCGCACATCAGATAGAACTCGTGCTTCGTCTCACCCGCCGTCGGGTGCACCGCGACCTCGGCCGGCGGCAGCCTGAAGATGAGCCAGCCCTCGCCCGCGTCGACGTGGTCGAGGCGCAGGACGTCCTTGAGGAAGGCCCGGTCGGCGTCCGCGTCGGGGGTGTAGAGAATCACATGCGCACCGCTGAACATGCTCCGATCCTCAGCCGCGGCACGATCCGCGGCAATCCTTTCGCGGCCGTACGGGTCGTTGAGCGGGGTTATTGCCCCTGATGACGGTTCAGGTCGTACGGTCCCGCCCTGGCCCGCGCCTACGCCGCCGCTGGGGCGCGGTGGTGGCTGGGGCGGGTCCCGTACACCCGCTGGAAGGCCACGCTCAACCCGAACGCGCTGCCGTACCCGACCTGCCGGGCGATCGCCTCGACCGTGGCGTCCGTGCGCGCCAGCAGATCGGCCGCCAGGGCCAGCCGCCAGCCCGTCAGATAGGCCATCGGAGGCTCGCCCACCAGGTCGGTGAACCGGCGGGCGAGCGTCGCCCGCGACACACCCGCCTCCTCGGCGAGCGCCGCCACGGTCCACCGCTGGGCGGGCCGGTCGTGGATCAGCCGGAGCGCCCGGCCCGCGACGGGGTCGCCGAGCGCGCGGTACCAGCCCGGCGGATCGGCCTCCGGGCGACCGAACCACTCCCGGAGCGTGGACAGCAGCAACAGGTCAAGGAGCCGGTCGAGTACGGCCTGCTGCCCCGGGTCGTCGCGGCCGATCTCGGCGGCCGTCAGCTCCAGGATCGGGCCGGGCGCGCCCTCGTGGCGGACCACCAGCACCCGGGGGAGCGCGCTCAGCAGCCGCTCCGAGACCCGCCCGCCGACCCGGTAACTGCCGGTGAGCAGCACCGTCGGGCCGTCCACACTGTTCCCGCACATCCGCAGGCCCAGGACGACGTCCTCGCTGATCTCCTCGCCGTCGGCCGTCGTGCACCGGTCGGGACCCTCCCGCACGTACAGCGGCGTGGCCTCAAGACCGTCCTCGTCGCTCACGGAGAACGGCTCCGGACCGACCACGACGGCCACGTCACCCGGCCCGAGCGCGACCGGCGCCTCCTCGCCCCCGGGATCGACGAGTCCCGAGCCCCGCAGCAGCGTGATCAGGGTGAGCGGTGCGCGGTCGGCGAAACGGACCGCCCACGGGGGCGCCAGGTGGTTGCGGCTGAACAGCGCGCCCTCGGACCTCACCTCGTACAGCAGGCTCCCCAACGCATCCATCCGGCAAGGTTAGACGCTCAGACATCGGATTGAGCCGACAGGCCATTCTCCGCCTCGTGGTCGGCGCGTTTGACTCGTTCCATGACGAACGACGTGACGACGAAGAACGCGCGTACGACACCTGCGCACACGACGAACGCGCACACCGCGGACCCGAAGCCGATCCTCGTCCTCGGCAGCACCGGCAAGACCGGCCGCCGAGTCCTCGCCCGCCTGCGGCACGCCGGCCACGAGGTCCGCGCCGGCTCCCGCAGGGGACCGACCCGCTTCGACTGGACCGACGAGTCCACCTGGGAGCCCGCGCTGAAGGGCGTCGGCGCGGCCTATCTGGTCGACTCGCAGACCGAGGACGCGGCCGACTCGGTGCGCGCCTTCGCCCAGCTGGCCTCCGCGCGCGGGGTCGAGCGCCTGGTCCTGCTCTCCGCGAACGACTGGGTGGTCCCGGAAGGGGAGGAGAAGCTGCCCAGCGAGCGCGCGGTACGGGAGTCGGGCGTGGCCTGGACGATCGTGAAGCCCGCCTGGTTCGCGCAGAACTTCAGCGAGGACCCGTACTACCTGGGCCAGCTCCGCGACGGCGAGTTCGTGAGCTCCACGGGGACGGGCCGCGAAGCGTTCGTCGACGCCGACGACATCGCCGATGTCGCGGTGGCCGCCCTCACCGAGGACGGCCACGCCGGCGAGACGTACCGACTGGCCGGGCCCCGCCTGCTCTCCCTCGACGAGGTCGTCGAGGAGATCGCCCGCGCCACGGACCGGGACATCGTCCACCGCGCGGTCCCGCCGGAGGACTTCGTGGCCGTCGGCGCACGGCAGGGACTGCCGGAGGGGTACGTGAACCTGCTCGACGACCTCTACAGCTGGATCCGCGAGGAGCGCTTCGCCCAGCTCGCCGACGGGGTGCGGCGCGCCCTGGGCCGCGAGCCGCGCGACTTCGCCGACTACGTCCGTACCACCGCGGCGACGGGCGTCTGGCACGCCTGACCCGTCCCTCGCGGGTCGGTCACAGCTCCACCGAGAGGTGCGCGGACAGGGCGCGGAGGAAGTCCGGCGCGTCGAACATCGCGCCGGCCACACTGTCTCCGGCCCCGAAGGAGCGGCCGGATGACACCGATCGCAGGCATGCCGGGCATGACCGAGCGGCGGGGATGCACTAGAGTTATCTCGACATCGAGATAACTGCTTACGGCGCGCCGCAGCCGCCCACCCGGTAAGGGTTACCTAACTAAGCCTTACCTTAGCGGATCGGCGAGGAGTCGTGGCGGCAGCATGGCGGTAATACGCGCACATTGATGAAGGAGACTGTCGTGTCGGCGAACAGCTTCGACGCCCGCAGCACGCTGCGCGTGGGCGACGAGTCGTACGAGATCTTCAAGCTGGACAAGGTCGAGGGCTCCGCGCGCCTTCCCTACAGCCTGAAGGTCCTCCTGGAGAACCTGCTCCGCACCGAGGACGGCGCGAACATCACCGCCGACCACATCCGGGCCATCGGCGGCTGGGACTCGCAGGCCCAGCCCAGCCAGGAGATCCAGTTCACGCCGGCCCGCGTGATCATGCAGGACTTCACCGGCGTTCCCTGTGTCGTCGACCTCGCCACCATGCGCGAGGCCGTCAAGGAGCTCGGCGGCGACCCGGCGAAGGTCAACCCGCTCTCCCCGGCCGAGCTGGTCATCGACCACTCGGTCATCGCCGACAAGTTCGGCACGAAGGACGCCTTCGGCCAGAACGTCGAGCTGGAGTACGGCCGCAACAAGGAGCGCTACCAGTTCCTGCGCTGGGGCCAGACCGCCTTCGACGACTTCAAGGTCGTCCCGCCCGGCACCGGCATCGTCCACCAGGTGAACATCGAGCACCTGGCCCGTACCGTCATGGTCCGGGGCGGCCAGGCGTACCCCGACACCCTCGTCGGCACCGACTCCCACACCACCATGGTCAACGGCCTCGGTGTGCTCGGCTGGGGCGTCGGCGGCATCGAGGCCGAGGCCGCCATGCTCGGCCAGCCGGTCTCCATGCTGATCCCGCGCGTCGTCGGCTTCAAGCTGACCGGCGAGCTGCCGGCCGGCACCACCGCGACCGACCTCGTCCTCACGATCACCGAGATGCTGCGCAAGCACGGCGTCGTCGGCAAGTTCGTCGAGTTCTACGGTGAGGGCGTCGCCGCCACCTCGCTCGCCAACCGCGCCACCATCGGCAACATGTCGCCGGAGTTCGGCTCCACCGCCGCGATCTTCCCGATCGACGGCGAGACGCTGAAGTACCTCAAGCTCACCGGCCGCTCCGAGCAGCAGGTCGCGCTGGTCGAGGCGTACGCCAAGGAGCAGGGCCTCTGGCTGGACCCGGCCGCCGAGCCCGACTTCTCCGAGAAGCTGGAGCTCGACCTCTCCACGGTCGTCCCCTCCATCGCCGGCCCGAAGCGCCCGCAGGACCGCATCGTCCTCGCGAACGCGGCCGAGCAGTTCAAGCAGGACGTCCGCAACTACGTCGACATGGTCGACGAGGCGGGCCAGGAGTCCTTCCCGGCCTCCGACGCCCCCGCCGTCACCAACGGCGTCCCGTCGAACCCGGTCCAGGTGACCGCCCCCGACGGCACCACCTACGAGCTGGACCACGGCGCCGTCACCGTCGCCGCGATCACCTCGTGCACCAACACCTCGAACCCGTACGTGATGGTCGCCGCCGCGCTCGTCGCGAAGAAGGCCGTCGAGAAGGGCCTGACCCGCAAGCCGTGGGTCAAGACCACCCTCGCTCCGGGCTCGAAGGTCGTCACCGACTACTTCGACAAGGCGGGCCTGACCCCCTACCTCGACAAGGTCGGCTTCAACCTCGTCGGCTACGGCTGCACCACCTGCATCGGCAACTCCGGCCCGCTGCCGGAGGAGGTCTCCAAGGCCGTCAACGAGCACGACCTCGCGGTCACCTCGGTCCTCTCCGGCAACCGGAACTTCGAGGGCCGTATCAACCCCGACGTCAAGATGAACTACCTGGCGTCCCCGCCGCTGGTCGTCGCGTACGCGCTCGCGGGCTCCATGAAGGTGGACATCACCAAGGACGCGCTCGGCACGGACACCGAGGGCAAGCCGGTCTACCTGGCGGACATCTGGCCGTCGGAGGCCGAGGTCAACGACGTCGTCGCCAACGCCATCGGCGAGGACATGTTCAACAAGTCCTACCAGGACGTCTTCGCGGGCGACGCCCAGTGGCAGGCGCTGTCGATCCCGACCGGCAACACCTTCGAGTGGGACACCGAGTCCACCTACGTCCGTAAGCCCCCGTACTTCGAGGGCATGACGATGGAGACCACCCCGGTCTCCGACATCGTCGGCGCGCGGGTCCTGGCCAAGCTGGGCGACTCGGTCACCACCGACCACATCTCCCCGGCCGGCGCCATCAAGGCCGACACCCCGGCCGGCAAGTACCTCACGGAGCACGGCGTCGAGCGCCGCGACTTCAACAGCTACGGCTCCCGCCGAGGCAACCACGAGGTCATGATCCGCGGCACGTTCGCCAACATCCGCCTGCGCAACCAGATCGCGCCGGGCACCGAGGGCGGCTACACCCGCGACTTCACGAAGGAAGGCGCCCCCGTCTCCTTCATCTACGACGCCTCGCGCAACTACATCGAGCAGGGCACCCCGCTCGCGATCCTGGCGGGCAAGGAGTACGGCTCGGGCTCGTCCCGTGACTGGGCCGCCAAGGGCACCGCGCTCCTCGGCGTGAAGGCCGTCATCGCCGAGTCGTACGAGCGCATCCACCGCTCGAACCTCATCGGCATGGGCGTCCTCCCGCTCCAGTTCCCCGAGGGCGCCTCGGCGTCCTCCCTCGGCCTGACCGGCGAGGAGACCTTCTCCTTCACCGGCGTCGAGGAACTGAACAACGGCACGACCCCGCGCACGGTCAAGGTCACGACGGACACGGGCGTCGAGTTCGACGCGGTCGTCCGCATCGACACCCCGGGCGAGGCGGACTACTACCGCAACGGCGGCATCATGCAGTACGTCCTCCGCAACCTGATCCGCGGCTGACCCACCTGCTGCCCCACGCAAACGGGCCCCGCTCCTCGGAAGAGGAGCGGGGCCCGTTCGTGCGTCGTTCGTCAGGCGCCGAAGACGGCGTCCGTCAGAACAGCAGGCGGTACGCGTTCCAGCCGCCGGTGCCGATCAGCGCCTTGGGCTTGAACGGGGCCGAGGCGACGCCGGAGCCCGAGTAGCGGTACAGCTTGCCGGCGCTGTCGCGGGCGACCAGGTCGGTGATGCCGTCCAGGTCGATGTCACCCACCGAGACGAGCGAGTTGAAGGCGTTCCAGCCGGCGCCGATCTTGGTGCGCGCCTGGAACGGCGCCTTGTAGTTGCCGGTGCCCTTGTACAGCCACAGGATGCCCGAACCGTCGCGCGCGACGATGTCGTCCTTGCCGTCGTTGTTCAGGTCGCCCTTGCCGGCGATCTGGGTGTAGGCGTTCCAGCCCGCACCGACCTTGACGCGGCTGGTGACCTTGCCGTCACCGTAGCCCAGGTAGATGTACAGGACGCCGGAGTTGTCGCGGGCGAGCAGGTCGTCCGCGGCTGCGCCGCCCAGGTTGCCCGTCGAGATCACCTTGTTGTAGACGCCCCAGCCGCCGCCCACGCGCCACGGGTCCTGGCCGAACTCCAGGTACTCGAGCGCGCCGTTGGTGACGGCCCAGATGCCGTCCGCGCTGCCGTCGGCGTCGCGGTCGACCTGGGTGATCTGCTTCGTGTACTCCCAGCCCGAGCCGGTGAACATACGGGTGTCGAGACCGCCGGTGCCGGTCGGCGCGTAGCCGTACATGAAGCCGGTGCTGTCCACGCCGTACAGGGCGTTGACCTGGGCGTCGGACGAGGTGGTGGTGTTGAAGGCGCTCGCCGCCGGCGCGGACTGCTGGACGGCGTCGGCGGAGCGCGGCTTCGGGGCCTCGGTCGCCATCGCGCTGGTGGTCGTGGCGACCAGGGCCGCCGTTATCGCCGCGACCGTGACACGGGACAGGATGCCCGTGGTGTTCAGGCCAGAAGTCTTGGCCACGTATTACTCCCGTTTTTTGTGGAAATGGGTCCGCCCAACCCCCTGAGGGGCGCGGCGGACCACTCATGCCCACTGATCTTTGCACAAGATGTTCACAGGCCAACTGGTTTGTGACGTAGCTGTTTCAGAAGCGTTCATATGCCCGTTCTGTCCCGTCCTTCTGCCCCGACCGTCACTCTCGGCGCAAACGCAGCAGGCCCCGCTCCTCCGAAGAGGAGCGGGGCCCAGAAGCCCGAAGCGGCGGCTGTCAGAACATGAAGCGGTACGTGTTCCAGCCAGCGTTACCGATCAGGGCCTTCGCCTTGAACGGGGCCGCGGCGTTGCCGGTGCCCGAGTAGCGGTAGAGCTTGCCGCCCGTGTCGCGCGCGACCAGGTCGGCGCGGCCGTCGAAGTCCAGGTCGCTGACGCCCACGAGGCTGTTGAACGCGTTCCAGCCGGCACCGATCTTGGTGCGGCCCGCGAACGGGGCCTTCTGGTCGCCGGTGCCCTTGTAGAGCCACAGCACGCCGCCACCGTCGCGCGCGACGATGTCGGCCCTGCCGTCACCGCTCAGGTCGCCGACGCCGGCGATCTGGGTGTACTGGCCCCAGCCGGCGCCGACCAGCACGCGGCCGGTCAGCTTGCCGTCGCCGTAGCCGAGGTAGATGTAGAGCTTGCCCGACGCGTCGCGGCCGAGCATGTCCGGAGCCGCGGCACCACCGAGGTTGCCCGGGACCAGGACCTTGTTGTAGATGTTCCAGCCCTTGCCGACGCTGATGCCGCTGTCCTCGACATCGCCGTTCGCGTAGACCAGCTCACCGTCGTTGGTCCAGGCCCAGAGGTCCTCGGCCACACCGTCGCCGTCGTTGTCGGCCTGCTGGGCGTCCTTGAAGATGTCCCAGTCGGACGTCTGCAGCTCGCGAGCCTCGTAGCCGCCCGCGTTGTTCGGCGCGTACCAGTACATGTCGGCGCCGGAGACCGCCCCCAGCCAGCGGTAGTCGGCCTCGGCCGCCGACGCGGCCGCCTTGTTCGCCTTCGGAGTCGCGAGGGCCTGGGCAGCCGCCGACACGGCCTTCTCCGCGGGCTTCGGGGCCTCGGCCGCGATCGCGCTGGTGGTCGTGGCGACCAGGGCCGCCGTTATCGCCGCGACCGTGACACGGGACAGGATGCCCGTGCTGTTCAGGCCAGAAGTCTTGGCCACGTAGTACTCCCGTTCGGTGTGGGGAAATGGGTCCGCCGCGCCCCCGGGGGGACGCGGCGGACCACTGATTCACCTGGATCCTGGCACAGGATTTTCACGTGGCGGCGGGGCTGTGACAGAACTGTTTCGGTTGAGTGCTCATGTTTGGCCGGAGTTAGCTGAGTAGTTCCACTTCAGCCAACTTCGCGTCCCTGGCCAGCATCAGACGGTACGTCGGGTACGAGCCAGGTGCCCGGATCGTGAAGGCCCTCGTCTGGCGGTCCCACGTGAACGACTCGCCCGACCTCTTGTCCAGGTCCGTCCACGTTCGTCCGTCGCGTGAGCCCTGCAACACCCAGCCCCCCGGCGCCGACTTCGCCTCCGCCGACGTCAGGGTGTACTGCACCGCCCGCGTCCGCTCCGCGACCGGCAGGTCCACCGCCGTCGCCGCCGACACCGGCGCCGACGTCGCCGAGGTGTTGTCCGTCAGCGGGCCCGTGCCCGTCGTCGCGTCCTTGCGCGGGGACGGGGCCTTGCCGGGCGGGGTGATCGAGACCGGGCCCGCCTGCTTGCCCGTGCCCCACGACGACGGCCTCGGGCCCATGTCGAAGGTGAGCGTGCCGCCGCGGGCCAGCACGCCGTGCGGGAGCGCCGTGGAGTTCCAGCGCTTGCCGTTCAGCTTCACGCCCTGCACGTAGATGTTCTTCGCGCTGTTGCGCGGCGCCTCGACCACCAGCGTGCGGCCGCTGTCCAGCCGGAGCGTCGCCTTGGTGAAGAGCGGCGAACCGATCGCGTACTCCCCGCTGCCCATCACCAGCGGGTAGAAGCCCAGCGCGGAGAAGAGGTACCAGGCCGACTGCTCGCCGTTGTCCTCGTCGCCGTGGTAGCCCTGCCCGATCTCGCTGCCGGTGTACAGACGGGAGAGGACCTCGCGGACCTTCTCCTGCGTCTTCCAGGGCTGCCCGGCCGCGTTGTACATGTACGGCACGTGGTGGGCGACCTGGTTGGAGTGGCCGTACATGCCCATCCGGACGTCCCGGGCCTCCGTCATCTCGTGGATGACGCTGCCGTACGAGCCCACGAACTCCGGGCTCGCCGTCTCCGGCGTCGAGAAGTACGTGTCCAGCTTCTCGCCCAGACCCTCACGGCCGCCGTACAGCCGAGCCAGGCCCGCCGAGTCCTGCGGCGCGGTGAAGGCGTACCCCCAGCCGTTCGTCTCCGTGTAGTCGTGGCCCCAGATCCGCGGATCGTACTGGGCCGACGGGACGCGCCAGTCGCCCTTCAGATCACGGCCCTGGAAGAAGCCGGCCTCGCTGTCGAAGAGCGAGACGTAGCTCTGAGCCCGGGACAGGAAGTACGCCGCCTCCTCCTGGTACCGCTTCTTCCCGGTCTTCTTGTGCAGCGCCTGCGCCATCTTGGCGATGCCGTAGTCGTTGAGGTACCCCTCCAGGGACCAGGACAGGCCCTCGTGCGTCTCCGTCGACGCGTAGCCCAGGAAGGGAGAGGTCTCCATCCCCTTCCGGCCCACGCCCCGGTTCGGCGACACGACCGTGGCGTTCTTCAGCGCCGCCTCGTACGCCGCCTCCGCGTCGAAGTCCACGCCCTTGACGTACGCGTCCGCGAAGGCCACGTCCGAGGACGTGCCGGTCATCAGGTCGGCGTAGCCGGGGGAGGACCAGCGGGAGATCCAGCCACCGTCCTTGTACTGCTGCACGAAGCCGTCGACCAGCTCACCCGCCTTGGACGGGGTGAGGAAGGAGTACGCCGGCCACGTCGTGCGGTAGGTGTCCCAGAAGCCGTTGTTGACGTACACCTTCCCGTCCACGACCTTCGCCCCGGTGTGCGTGGGGGTGTCCTCGCCGGTCATCGGGGAGAACGGGCTCGCGTACTTGTGCGTCGCGCCCACCTTCTCGAAGCCCGAGTTCGGGTAGAGGTAGAGGCGGTACAGGCTGGAGTACAGGGTCACCAGCTGGTCGTGGTCGGCGCCCTCGACCTCCACCCGGCCGAGGATCCGGTCCCAGGCGTCCTGCGCCCGGTCCTTCGCCGTCTCGAACCGGCTGCCGGCCGGGAGCTCGTCCGCGAGGTTCGCCTTCGCCTGCTCGACGGAGATCAGCGAGGTCGCCAGCCGCAGCGTCACCGTACGGTCCGCGCCCGCGTCGAAGCGGAAGTGGCCCTTCACGCCCTGCGCCGCGGAGCCGGTGACCGGCGCGTCGAAGACGCCGTACACGAACATCCGGGTCGCGCCGGTCGACAGGCCGCTCTTGACGTCCGAGAAGCCGGTGAAGGAACTCGTCGCCGGGTCGAGCGTCAGACCGCCCTGATCGGTGACGTTGTCGAAGACCACGCTCGCGTCCCCACCCGGATAGGTGAAGCGCATCATCGCCGCGTGGTCCGTCGGGGTCATCTCGGCCTTCAGGCCGTTCTCGAAGGTGACGCCGTAGTGGTGCGGGCGGGCCGTCTCCCTCTCGTGGCGGAAGGCCAGCGCCCGTGCCGTCCGGTCCGTCGCCGGAGCACCGGCCGCCGCCGAGGGCATCAGCTGGAAGGTCTGCCGGTCGCCCATCCAGGGGCTCGGCTCATGGCTCGCGGCGAAGGCCTGCACCGTCGGCAGGTTCTCCGCGTTGTTGCCGCGCGCGTACTCGTACAGCCAGCTCTGGGAGGCCGCGTTGGTCACCGGCGTCCAGAAGTTGAAGCCATGCGGGACGGCCGTGGCCGGGAAGGTGTTGCCGCGCGAGAACGAGCCGCTGGAGTTCGTGCCTCGGGTGGTCGAGGCGTAGTCGGAGAGCCGGGCGAGCCGCTTCCGCGGCGCCTCGGGCTTCAGGCTGACGTCGTCGATCCAGCCCTGGAACTTCGCCGGGCCCTTGGGGGAGTCGTACGCCACCAGGATCCGGTCCACGGTCTTCCCGGCCGCGACCGCGCCGATCCGCGCGGACACCTGGTTCCACTGGTTGACGTAGAGCCGCTTGGCCGCGCCCTGGCCCTGCGGCGAGAGCAGGCCGCCGTGGGAGTCGGTGGCCCGCAGGTCGCTCAGGTGGGTGCCGTCGGTGAAGGCCAGGTCCACGGCGACGTTCGTGGCGGGGTAGTTGAGGTCCGTCTCGGGGAGCGAGGGGAAGATCCGGTACGACAGCTCGGTGTCCCGCTCGATCCGGGTGTCCACGTCGAAGACCCGGTTGTACGAGTACGCCCGGCCGGCCGGCTTGTGCGTACCGGCGTAGCGCAGCGCGCGCGTGCCGGTGAAGCCCGCGTTCGCCTTGGCGGTCGGCGAGCCGCCGGGGCCGCGGTCGACGTGGCTGCGCATCTCCTCGGGCACGGGGGCGGAGGTGTCCCCGTTCGAGAACTGAACGTCGGCCAGCTGGGTGAGGCTCGCGCCGCTGTTCTTCGTGAACTCCAGCCGGTAGTGCGCGTACGCCGTGTCGTTGGCGAAGTCGAACGTCCGGGTCTCGAAGCGCTTGGCGAAGCTCTGGCCCGCCCGCGTGTCGAGGACCGTCCACTCCTCGCCGTCCGCCGAGCCCTTGAGGGTCCAGTCGCGGGGGTCGCGCTCGGCCGCGTCGTTCGCCGACGTCAGCGCGTACGTGACCACTTTGGTGGGCGCGTCGAGGTCGAATTCGATCCAGGCCGTGGGCGCGAAGACCAGCCATTTCGTGGACGGCTGGAGATCGACCAGATTCTCCTTCGTCTCGCCCGAGCCGGCGTTCTCGCCGCTGGCCCGCAGCGTGACCACCTTGTCGGTGACATTGCCCGGTATTCCACTGGCGAAGCCGCCGTCGACCCCCGACGCACGCGGGGCGCCGTCCGTTCCGACGTCCACCGAATTACGCCAGGTGGGCTGTGTTTCGTCCGATTCGAAGGAGGTGGTGAACTCCCTGGACGATGTGTCCGTTTGGCCGGGAAGTGCCTGTGCCACCGAGGGCGCCGAACTCAGTACCAATGCCGTCGACGCGAGCAGCGCGGCGGCTCTGAGGCGGGGGTTCCGGGACCGTGATCGGGTGCGAATTCTGGGCTCCATGCCGTGTCGCCGCTCCTGCCGCTGGAATAGGACAACGTTGTCATCTGAATGGCGCAGGCTCCAGTAGGAGGCCAAGTGGCAGGTGGTGTCAAGGGTGTTGACGGCAAGTCGTGGGATGAATCGGCACTTATGCGCCGTCATAATCCGTGAGGTCTCAACTCGGGAAAGACTGGCGCGGAAACCGGCTTTCGATCTTGCTCCGTGGACGGGAAGTGGACTATACCTGTCGGCGTCTGGACCGTCGTACCTCTCACCCGGCGGCACGACACAACGTACGTGTACGACCCAAGCTGCATTCGAATGCGGTGGCGGGGCCCTTCGCCTGTGGCGAGCAGAAAACGGGCGACCGGTACACCGCCTGAGTCCTGAATGAAGGCGAGGACTTGAGCATGGGATCCACCTCCGCGCACAACGACGAAGGCCTCGGCCGCCGCGATCTGATCAAGCGCTCCGCCGCTCTCGGTCTGATCTCGGTGCCGACGATGAGCTTCCTCTCCGCCTGCGCCAGCGGCGGCACCGCCGACGGCGGCGACAAGGTCGAGAAGGGCACGAAGTCCGAGAAGAACCCGCTCGGTGTCAACGGGTCGGCTCCGCTCGACTTCGTCCTCTTCGACGGAGGCTTCGGCCAGCAGTACGCCAAGGACGCGGTGAAGATCTACGAGGGCACCTACCCTCAGGCCAAGGTCAAGTTCACCGCCACCCAGAAGATCACCACCGAGCTGCAGCCGCGGTTCAACGGCGGCAACCCGCCGGACCTCATCGACAACTCCGGTGCCGAGCAGATGGACATGGGTGTCCTCGTCGGTCAGAAGCAGCTGGCCGACCTCACCGCGCTGCTCGACGCCGCCTCGATCGACGACCCGAGCAAGAAGGTCCGCGACACCCTGCGGCCGGGCATCGTGGAGATGGGCCAGTTCGACGGCGCCCCGGTCTGGGTCCTCTACTACGCGTACACGATCTACGGCGTCTGGTACTCCCAGAAGCTGCTGGACTCGCTCGACGCGAAGTACCCCGAGACCTGGGACGAGATGCTGGCCGTCTGCGAGAAGGCCAAGAAGAAGGGCATCGCGGGCTGGACGTACGCCGGCAAGCACCCGTACTACGTCCCCTTCTCGCTGTACCCGATGATCGGCAAGGTCGGTGGTCGCGAGGTCCTCGACGCGATCGACAACCTGGAGCCGAAGGCCTGGGAGCACCCCGCCGTCAAGGCCTGCTTCGAGGCGTACTACGAGCTCCAGCGGAAGGGCTACATCCTCCAGGGCACCCCGGGCCTCGACCACATCCAGTCGCAGACGGCCTGGACCGAGGGCAAGGCGCTCTTCATCCCGAACGGCTCGTGGGTGGAGAACGAGGCGGCGAAGACCATGCCGGCCGACTTCAACCTCGCCGTCTCCGCCCCGACCGGCATCGACTCCTCCGACAAGATGCCGTTCGGCACGATCTGGGCCTCCGGCGGTGAGCCCTTCATCGTCCCGGCCAAGGCGAAGAACGCCGAGGGCGGCATGGAGCAGCTGCGCATCATGCTCAGCGAGGCCTCCTCGAAGAACTTCACCCAGTCCGTGAAGTCGCTGACCGCCTTCAACGGCGGCACCGACGGCATCGAGCTGACCCCGGGTCTGAAGTCCGGCGTCGCGGCGCTCGACAAGGCCGGAGAGAACGTCGTCAACCCGCGTCTGCAGGACTGGTACGTGGCGCTGCAGAAGGAGAAGATCGGTGTCGCCGGCATCGGCGAGATGATGGCCGGCCGGGCGACCCCGGCCGAGACGATCAAGAAGATCCAGAAGTTCGCCGACGAGGCGGCCAAGGACTCCTCCATCAAGCACTACAAGCACCAGTGAGCTGTGCCGGGGCCCCTTCCCGCCGACCGGGAGCGGGCCCCGGCTCCTTGCGTACGGCACTCACGCCGCGCACGGCACCAGCGGCTACTCCGCGGGAAGATCGGGGTCGGTAGTAATGCAACACGGCAAGTACCGTTTCATCGTGGGGTTCCTGGCGGTACCCCTGGCCATGTACGCGTTGTTCGTCATCTGGCCCTTCATCCAGTCCATCTACTACTCGTTCACGGACTGGAGCGGTCTCAGCCCCGAATTCCGGATGGTCGGGTTCGACAACTACAGCCGCATGCTCGACGACGAGGTGTTCTGGAAATCGCTCCAGCACAGCCTGACCTTCGCGGTCGTGCTGCCGCTGGTCACCGTCGGCCTGGCGCTGTTCTTCGCGTTCATGCTCAATGTCGGCGGTCGGCGCCGCCGGGGAGCGGCCATCGCCGGTGTGCGCGGCTCGTCGTTCTACAAGATCGTGTACTTCTTCCCGCAGGTGCTCTCCATCGCGATCGTGGCGCTGCTCTTCCAGTTCGCGTACAACCCCAACAGCGGAGCGATCAACTCGGTCCTCAAGGGGGTCGGACTCGGCAGCATCCAGCCCGACTGGCTGGGTGACCCGAACCTGGCCCTCATCTGTGTGATGGTCGTCCTCGTCTGGTCCACGGTCGGCTTCTTCGTGGTCCTCTTCTCGGCCGGCATGGCCTCGATCCCCAAGGACTTCTACGAGGCGGCGCTGCTCGACGGCGCGAACCGCTTCACCACCTTCTTCAAGATCACCCTGCCGCTGCTCTGGGACACCGTGCAGTCCGGCTGGATCTACATGGGCATCCTGGCGCTCGGCGCCGAGTCCTTCGCCGTCGTCCAGATCATGACGGTCGGCCCCAACGGTGGCGGGCCGGACTACTCCACCATCGTGCTGCCGCTGTACGTGTACCAGAAGGCCTTCCGTGACGGTCAGGCCGCCTACGCGACCACGATCGGTGTCGCGCTGCTCGTCGTGACGCTGCTCTTCGCGGCGGTCGTCATGCGGCTCGGCCGGCGCGAGCGGCTGGAGTACTGATGCGGTGTCTTCCCGGTGGACAGCGCCCGGACCCCCAGCAGGAAAGCAGCTCGGTCACGGTGGCCGGCACGACAGCACGAGGTGACCTCCGGTGAAAGCCATCGACACCCCTCCGGCCGGTGCGGCGCTGCCCGAGCCGCCCGAGCCCGGCGCCACGAAGGTGACGGGGAGCGCTCCCGCTCCCCGCAGGACGAGCAAGGCGGAGGGCGCGACCCTCAACGTCTTCTCGCACGGGATCCTGATCATCTGGGCGATCATGGTGGTCATGCCGCTGCTGTGGGCGGTCATGACCTCCTTCAAGACCGACCGGGCGATCTTCACCTCGCCCTGGGCGCTGCCCGACAAGCTGCACTTCGAGAACTGGTCGCGCGCCTGGACCGAGGCGCACATGAGCGACTACTTCCTGAACACCATTCTGGTGGTGGGCGGTTCGCTGATCGGGACGCTGCTCTTCGGCTCGATGGCCGCCTACGTGCTGGCCCGGTTCGACTTCCCGGGCAACCGCTTCATCTACTTCCTCTTCATCGGAGGGATGAGCTTCCCGATCATCCTGGCGCTCGTGCCGCTGTTCTACGTGCTGCAGAACATGGCCCTGCTCAACACGCTGCACGGCCTCGTCCTGGTCTACATCGCGTACTCGCTGCCGTTCACGGTCTTCTTCCTCACCGCCTTCTTCCGCACGCTGCCGACCTCGGTGGCGGAAGCGGCCTTCATGGACGGCGCCTCGCACACCCGGACCTTCTTCCAGGTGATGCTGCCGATGGCCAAGCCGGGCCTGATCAGCGTGGGCATCTTCAACTTCCTGGGCCAGTGGAACCAGTACCTGCTGCCCACGGTGCTCAACACCGAGCAGGACCAGAAGGTGCTGTCGCAGGGCCTGGTCCAGCTCGCCGTCAGCCAGGGGTACAAGGGCGACTGGTCGGGACTGTTCGCCGGCCTGGTCATGGCGATGCTCCCCGTCCTCGCCGCGTACATCGTCTTCCAGCGCCAGGTGGTCGCCGGACTGACGGCCGGCGCGGTGAAGTAGAGCTCACCGAGCGTCACGGAGGGCGGTCCCCGAGCAGGGGGGCCGCCCTTCGGCATCCTCCCGGAGGAGGTCCCGCGCGGGGCGCCCGTACCCCCGCTGACCCGCGGGTTCACCGCGGAGCCGGGTACCCTGAAGCGTCACCGGAACCGTCGGTCTTCGCCTGTTTTCGACCGGAGAGGACCGGTGCCGCCGCCGAGCTCATCCGAGCCTCCTCTGGCTCAAGGTCTTGACGGGGGACAACCCCAAAGGCTCAGCTTAGAGTTCACAAGTTGGAGAACAAGCTGGGGTCTCACAGGCGCGGCCCCGGCCGGGGGCGGTGATCACACCGTCCGTCGCAGGCGGGAGTGGATGAGTCGATGGAGACTCCGGGGTCGCAGACATCGCTGCACAGGGCCAATCTCGAGCGGGTGGTCCGTGCGGTAAGAATGGCGGGCTCGCTCACCCAGGCCGAGATCGCCCGGGCGACCGGCCTGTCCGCCGCCACGGTCTCCAACATCGTGCGGGAGCTGAAGGACGGCGGCACCGTCGACGTCACCCCCACCTCCGCGGGCGGCCGCCGGGCGCGCAGCGTCTCGCTCTCCGGCGACGCGGGCATCGTCATCGGCGTCGACTTCGGCCACACGCATCTGCGGGTCGCGGTGGGCAACCTCGCCCACCAGGTGCTCGCCGAGGAGTCCGAGCCACTGGACGTGGACGCCTCCTCCGCCGAGGGCTTCGACCGGGCGGAACGCCTGGTCATGCGGCTCATCGGCGCCACCGGCATCGGCCGCGACAAGGTCGTCGGCGTCGGTCTGGGCGTCCCCGGCCCGATCGACGTCTCCTCCGGCACGCTCGGCTCCACCTCGATCCTGCCGGGCTGGAGCGGCATCAACCCGGCCGAGGAGCTCTCCGGCCGGCTCGGGGTGCCCGTGTACGTCGACAACGACGCCAACCTCGGCGCGCTGGGGGAGCTCGTCTGGGGCAGCGGCCGGGGCGTGAAGGACCTGGCCTACATCAAGGTCGCCAGCGGCGTGGGAGCCGGCCTCGTCATCGACGGGCGGGTCTACCGCGGCCCCGGCGGCACCGCGGGCGAGATCGGGCACATCACGCTCGACGAGTCCGGCCCCGTGTGCCGCTGCGGCAACCGCGGCTGCCTGGAGACCTTCGCGGCCGCCCGCTACGTCCTGCCCCTCCTCCAGCCCGGCCACGGCCCCGATCTGACCATGGAGCGGGTCGTCCAGCTGGCCCGCGAGGGCGACCCCGGCTGCCGCCGTGTCATCGCCGACGTCGGCCGCCACATCGGCAGCGGGGTCGCCAACCTCTGCAACCTGCTCAACCCCAGCCGGGTCGTCCTCGGCGGCGACCTCGCGGAGGCCGGTGAGCTGGTCCTGGCGCCCATCCGGGACTCCGTCTCGCGGTACGCCATCCCCAGCGCCGCCCGCCAGTTGTCGGTGGCCCCCGGGGCGCTCGGCGGCCGCGCGGAGGTCCTGGGCGCGCTGGCTCTCGTACTGAGCGAAATGGGCGATTCGACCCTGCTGGAGAGCGCCTTGCCCGGTGCCGCGCAGGCCTCGACTCCTGCCTTCACTTAGATAACGAATGGCACCGTTGCCATCTCGTTAAGGATTTACTTCTTGACGATGTCCCCGCGGCCGAGTTGACTTCCAGCCACCTCGGCCGCAACGTCGCGGCCTCGTCAGGGAGGCAACCCCACATGAACGCATTGACGCGTCGCATCGTCATAGGCACGGCCGCGGTTTCCATGGCCCTCTCCGTCGCCGCCTGTGGCAAGGCGGGCGACAGTGACTCGGGCAACGGCAGCGGCGGCGACAGCAAGACCATCGGTCTGCTGCTGCCGGAGAACAAGACCACGCGTTACGAGACCTTCGACCGCCCGATCATCGAGGCGAAGATCAAGGCTCTCTGCTCGGACTGCGAGGTCAAGTACAACAACGCCGCGCAGGACACCGAGACGCAGAAGAAGCAGTTCGACGCGCTGGTCACGCAGGGCGTGAAGGTCATCATCCTGGACTCGGTCGACTACAAGGCCACCAAGTCCTGGGTCCAGCAGGCGGAGAAGAAGGGCGTCAAGGTCGTCGCGTACGACCGTCTGGCCGAGGGCCCGATCTCCGCCTACGTCTCCTACGACAACGAGAAGATCGGCCGCCTCCAGGGCGAGGGTCTGGTGAAGGCGCTCGGCGACAAGGCCAAGGACGCCAACGTTGTCATGATCAACGGCTCGCCGACCGACCCGAACGCCCCGCTGTTCAAGAAGGGCGCCCACAGCGTCCTCGACACGGCCGTCAAGAAGGTCGTCTACGAGCAGGACATCCCGGACTGGTCCCCGGACGAGGCCAACAAGAAGATGGGTGCCGCCATCGACTCGCTGGGCAAGACGGGCTTCCAGGGCGTCTACTCGGCCAACGACGGCATGGCCGGCGGCATCATCACCGCCCTCTCCAAGCAGGGCATCAAGGTCCCGGTCGGCGGCCAGGACGCCGAGCTCGCCGGTCTGCAGCGGATCCTGAAGGGCGACCAGTCCTTCACGATCTACAAGCAGATCAAGCCGGAGGCCGAGACCACCGCCGAGATCGCGGTCCGCCTCCTCAAGGGCGAGAAGATCGACGACCTCGTTCCCACCAAGGTCACCAGCCTGACCGGTGAGTTCAAGGACATCCCGGCGAAGCTGTACGACGCCCAGGTCGTCACCAAGACCGAGATCGCCGGCACGATCATCAAGGACGGCGTCTACAAGGCGGCCGACATCTGCACCGCCGAGTACAAGGCGGCCTGTGAGGCGGCGGGCATCAAGTAACCCCCGCTGCCGGCACGGCCCTTCGGACCTCTCGACCCCCCTCCGAACGGCCCCCCGGTCCGGTCCGGCGCCCCGCCCCGTTCCACGCCCCGCAAGCGGGGGCGGGGCGCCGGACTCCTCTCACAGCCCCCTCTGTGCTCTTCGCACCACCATCCCCGCCGGTCAGGCGGCGAAGGAGATGATTCACGTGTCCGCTACGCCCGTGCTGGCGTTGCGCGGAGTCTCCAAGCGGTTCGGCGCCGTCCAGGTGCTCACCGACGTAGAACTGGAGATCCACGCCGGTGAGGTCGTCGCCCTGGTCGGCGACAACGGCGCCGGCAAGTCGACTCTCGTCAAGACGATCTCGGGTGTTCACCCGATCGACGAGGGCGCGATCGAGTGGGACGGCCGTCCCGTCCAGATCGCCAAGCCCCAAGACGCCCAGAGCCTCGGGGTCGCCACCGTCTACCAGGACCTGGCGCTCTGCGACAACCTCGACGTCGTCGCCAACCTCTTCCTCGGCAGCGAGCTGAACTCCGGCTCCGTCCTCGACGAGATCGCCATGGAGAAGCGCGCCAAGGAACTCCTGGACACCCTGTCCATCCGGATTCCTTCGGTCCGTATCCCCGTCGCGGCGCTCTCCGGCGGTCAGCGCCAGGTCGTGGCCATCGCCCGCGCCCTCATCGGCGACCCGAAGATCGTCATCCTGGACGAGCCCACCGCCGCCCTCGGCGTCGAGCAGACCGCACAGGTGCTCGACCTCGTGGAGCGGCTGCGCGAGCGCGGTCACGGAGTCATCCTCATCAGCCACAACATGGCCGACGTCCGCGCCGTCGCGGACAAGGTCGCGGTCCTCCGCCTGGGCCGCAACAACGGTGTCTTCGACGTCAAGGACACCACCCACGAGACGATCATCGCCGCCATCACCGGTGCCACGGACAATGCCGTGACCCGTCGGCAGGCCCGCACGGCCTCGGCCACGGCCACGAAGGAGGACGCGAAGTGAGCGACCTCGCCAAGACCCCCGAGACGCCGGAGAGCACCGGCACCCCGGCGCCCGAGGCCACCGTGCCCGACAGCGCGGCGCCCGAGGCCGCGGCGCCCGAGGCAGTCGTGCCCGCCCAGGCCGTCGCCACGGAGCCCTCCGCCGCCCCCATTCCCGCCGTCGACCCGCGCCTGCTGGTCCGCGAGGAGGGCATCAAGGGCTACTGGACCGAGTTCTCCCGCAAGATCCGCGGCGGCGAGCTCGGCTCCCTGCCCGTCGTCCTGGGCCTGATCGTCATCGCGATCGTCTTCCAGGTCCAGAACAGCAACTTCCTCTCCGCGAGCTCCGTCGCCAACATCGCGGTCTACTCCTCCGGCCTCGGCATCATGGCCGTCGGCATCGTCTTCGTCCTGATCCTGGGCGAGATCGACCTGTCGATGGGCTCGGTCGCCGGCGTCGGCGCCGCCGTCTGGGCGGTGCTCAACGTCACCAACGGCATGAACGACATCCTGTCGGTCGTCATCGCCGTCGCCTCCGGCCTCCTCATCGGCCTGCTGCACGGCTTCTTCTTCGCCAAGATCGGCGTCCCCGCCTTCGTGGTCACCCTCGCCGGCTTCCTCGGCTGGAGCGGCCTGCAGATCTGGCTGATGGGCAAGGAGGGCTCGATCAACGCCCCCTCCGGCTCGATCGTCGAGAGCCTCACGGCGTACTACTTCGAGGACAAGGCCGCCGCGTACGGCCTCGCCCTCGTCGCGGTCCTCGCCTACGCCGGTTCCCTGCTCCTGGACGCCAAGCGCCGCAAGGCCGCCGCCCTGCCGTCCCGGCCGGTCAGCGAGATCGTGCTGCGCACCGTCGTCGTCGCCGTCCTCTGCTTCGTCGGCGCCTACGTCCTGAACGAGCCCGAGGGCGCCCGCGGCCTGCCGCTCGCCCTGGTCCTCTTCCTGGCCGTCCTGGTGATCGCCGACTTCGTCGCCCGCCGCACGCTCTTCGGCCGCAAGGTCTTCGCGGTCGGCGGCAACGCCGAGGCCGCCCGCCGCGCCGGCATCAACGTCGACCGGATCCGGATCGTCGTCTTCGGCCTCTCCGGCATGCTCGCCGCCTTCGGCGGCCTCTTCGTGGCCAGCCTCTCCGGCGGCGCCACCAAGAGCCTCGGCAGCGGCAACACGCTGATGCTGGTCATCGCCGCCGCCGTCATCGGCGGTACGAGCCTCTTCGGCGGCCGCGGCAAGGTCTGGTCGGCGCTCCTCGGCATGATCGTGATCCAGTCGATCCAGCAGGGCCTGAACATGATCGGCATGGCCAACGAGATCCAGTACATGATCACCGGCGCGGTGCTCCTCGCCGCCGTCGTGATCGACTCGATCTCGCGCCGCACGCAGAAGACCGCGGGTCGCGCGTAACGAACCCCACAGTGTCCGGCGCCGGAGAACCGGTGCCGGGCACTGCTGCGTCCGGAGCTGTGAACCGGCCGTACGCTCAACGGTGTGTCGGCCACACGCGCGACGCGCACCCCGCCGCCCGAGACCCAAGATCGGGAGCGGAACATTAGACTCGACGAATCGGCAAGCTCGACCAGCTCAATGGCAAGGAGGCACGGGTGGCATTGCTGACCCGTATCAGGGGACCGCGCGATCTGGACCGGCTCTCCCCGGAACAGCTGGACCAGCTGGCCGAGGAGATCAGGACGTTTCTCGTGGACGCCGTCTCCAAGACCGGCGGTCACCTGGGGCCCAACCTCGGCGTGGTCGAGCTGACCATCGCCCTGCACCGCGTCTTCGACTCCCCGAAGGACAAGGTCCTCTTCGACACCGGACACCAGAGCTACGTCCACAAGCTGCTCACCGGCCGTCAGGACTTCTCGAAGCTGAAGATGAAGGGCGGCCTCTCCGGCTACCCCTCGCAGGCCGAGTCCGAGCACGACGTCATCGAGAACTCGCACGCCTCCACGGTCCTCGGCTGGGCCGACGGCCTGGCCAAGGCCAACGAGGTGCTGAAGAAGGACGACCACGTCGTCGCCGTCATCGGTGACGGAGCCCTGACGGGCGGCATGGCCTGGGAGGCGCTGAACAACATCGCCGCCGCCAAGGACCGCCCGCTGGTCATCGTCGTCAACGACAACGAGCGTTCCTACGCCCCGACGATCGGTGGACTCGCCAACCACCTCGCCACGCTCCGTACCACGGACGGCTACGAGCGCTTCCTCGCCCGCGGCAAGGACATCCTGGAGCGCACCCCCGTCGTCGGGAAGCCGCTCTACGAGACGCTGCACGGCGCCAAGAAGGGCCTGAAGGACTTCATCGCCCCGCAGGGCATGTTCGAGGACCTCGGCCTGAAGTACGTCGGCCCCATCGACGGTCACGACATCGAGGCCCTGGAGTCCGCCCTGACGCGCGCCAAGCGCTTCGGCGGCCCGGTGATCGTCCACTGCCTCACCGAGAAGGGCCGCGGCTACCAGCCCGCTCTGCAGGACGAGGCCGACCGCTTCCACGCCGTCGGCAAGATCCACCCCGACACCGGCCTGCCGATCGCCTCCTCCGGCGCCGACTGGACCGGCGTCTTCGCCCAGGAGATGGTCGAGCTCGGCAAGGAGCGCGAGGACATCGTCGCCATCACGGCGGCCATGCTCCAGCCCGTCGGCCTCGACAAGTTCGCGAAGGCCTTCCCCGAGCGCGTGTACGACGTCGGCATCGCCGAGCAGCACGGCGCGGTCTCCGCGGCCGGGCTCGCCACCGGTGGCCTGCACCCCGTCTTCGCCGTCTACGCGACGTTCCTGAACCGCGCCTTCGACCAGGTCCTCATGGACGTGGCCCTGCACCGGTGCGGCGTCACCTTCGTCCTGGACCGGGCCGGCGTCACCGGCACCGACGGCGCCTCCCACAACGGCATGTGGGACATGTCGATCCTCCAGGTCGTCCCCGGCCTGCGACTCGCCGCCCCGCGCGACGCCGACCAGGTCCGCGCCCAGCTGCGCGAGGCCGTCGAGGTCACCGACGCCCCGACCGTCGTCCGCTTCTCCAAGGGCGCCGTCGGCCCCGCCGTACCGGCCCTGCGCCGCGTCGGCGGCATGGACGTGCTCCGCGAGCCGGGCACCTCCCGGCCGGACGTGCTCCTGGTCTCGGTCGGCGCGCTCGCGCCGATGTGCCTGGAGATCGCCGACCTGCTCGACAAGCAGGGCATCTCCACGACCGTCGTCGACCCGCGCTGGGTCAAGCCGGTCGACGAGGCTCTCGCCCCGCTCGCCGAGCAGCACCGGGTCGTCGTCACCGTCGAGGACAACAGCCGCGTCGGCGGCGTCGGCTCGGCCGTCTCGCAGGCCCTGCGCGACGCGGGCGTCGACGTACCGCTGCGCGACTTCGGCATCCCGCCGCGCTTCCTCGACCACGCGTCGCGCGCCGAGGTGATGGCCGAGATCGGCCTGACCGCCCCGGACGTCGCCCGTCAGGTCACCGGCCTCGTCTCGCGCCTCGACGGCCGCTACGAGGCCAGCGAGCGGGCCGTGGAGCCCGCCCGCGACTGACGGTCGTCACCGCGCGTCACCATTGGGCCGGTCGGAGCACCCCAGGGGGTGACCGACCGGCCCTTTCGTGTGAATCGGGTTCCGTCGACAGGCGCCACTCCTTCGGGGTCTCGATCATGGGGGTCGGGACCGACGGCACGGAGGTACGACGGTGAGTACGGACCAGCAGCCACGCGCGAACTCAGGAATCTTCCGGACGAAAACGGTCGAACAGTCGATCCGTGACACCGAGGAGCCGGAGCACGGACTCAGGAAGTCCCTCTCCGCCTGGGACCTGACCGTCTTCGGCGTCGGCGTGATCATCGGCACCGGCATCTTCGTCCTCACGGGCAAGGTCGCCAAGGAGAACGCGGGCCCCGCCACCGCGCTCGCCTTCATCGCCGCCGGCATCGTCTGCGCGCTGGCGGCCCTCTGCTACGCCGAGTTCGCCTCCACCGTCCCGGTCGCCGGGTCCGCGTACACCTTCGCGTACGCCTCCATCGGCGAACTCCCCGCCTGGATCATCGGCTGGGACCTCGTCCTGGAGTTCGCGCTCGGCACCGCGGTCGTCGCCGTCGGCTGGTCCGGCTACGTCCGCTCGCTCATGGACAACGTGGACTGGCATCTACCAGCGGCCCTGGAAGGCCCGGACGCACCCGGCGGGACCTTCGACATCCTCGCCTTCCTGCTGGTCCTGGTCCTCACCGTGGTCCTCGTCCTGGGCATGAAGCTCTCCGCCCGGATCACCGCGCTCGTCGTCGCCATCAAGGTCACCGTGGTCATGATCGTGATCATCGCGGGCCTCTTCTTCATCGTCGGCGACAACTACGACCCGTTCATCCCCGACCCGGTGACCCCGCCCGCCGGATCGGGCTGGGACGCCCCGCTGGTCCAGACGATCTTCGGGTACGAGCCCACCAACTTCGGTGTCATGGGCATCTTCACCGCCGCGTCCGTCGTCTTCTTCGCCTTCATCGGCTTCGACGTGGTCGCCACGGCCGCCGAGGAGACCAAGCTGCCGCAGCGGGACATGCCGCGCGGCATCCTCGGCTCGCTCCTCATCTGCACCGTGCTCTACGTCGCCGTCGCCCTCGTCGTCACCGGCATGCAGCACTACAGCGAGCTGTCGGTCAGCGCCCCGCTCGCCGACGCCTTCAAGGCCACCGGGCATCCCTTCTTCGCCGGCATCATCAGCTTCGGCGCCGCCGTCGGCCTCACGACGGTCTGCCTCATCCTGCTGCTCGGCCAGACCCGGGTGTTCTTCGCGATGAGCCGCGACGGGCTCCTGCCGCGGTTCTTCTCCGTCACGCACCCGCGCTTCAGGACCCCCTACCGGCCGACGATCCTGCTCGGCGTGATCATCGCGATCGTCGCCGGCTTCACCAGCATCAACGAGCTGGCGACGCTGGTGAACATCGGCACGCTCTTCGCCTTCGTGGTCGTTGCCTTCGGTGTGATCGTCCTGCGCCGCACCCGCCCCGACCTGCCGCGCGCCTTCCGCACCCCGTGGGTCCCGGCGCTGCCGATCCTGTCGATCGCCGCCTCGTTCTGGCTGATGCTCAACCTGCCGGGGGAGACCTGGTTCCGCTTCGCCGTGTGGATGGCGATCGGCATCGTCGTCTACTTCCTCTACGGCCGCTCCCACAGCCGCCTCGGGAAGGCAGGCCCGGGCGCGACGTACTAGACGCCCCCGGCGGCCCCCGTGCGGGCCCCGTCAGTCCTCGCGGACCGCGCGCGGGCCCACGCACCGGGCCCCGTGCTCGCCCACCCGCCGCCGCAGCTCCCGGTCGGCCGTGACCACCAGGCACGGCCGGCCGGCCGCGTCCCGGGCCAGCTCCACGATGAGGTCGTCGCCGCTGCCGGGCGCGTCCTCGACCCGTACCCCGGCCACGGGCTCCACGCCGCGCGCCCGCCCCTCCACGACCAGTACGATCTCGAACGGGCCGCCCTCGGGCACGCCACCGGCCGCGAGCCGGTCACGCAGCCGCTCGGCGGCGGCCCGCCGGTCGCGCCACCATCCGTCGGGCACCGAGCCGACCACGTTGGCGCCGTCGACGATCAGCAGAGGAAGCTCCTGGTCCATGCGGACAGGATGTCAGCCCGCACCGGCGGCGTCGGGCGCTCCCGGCACCCGATAAAGTCGGCGAACAGCAGTCCGAGCGGACCTGCGAATTCCACTGCTGACCTGTCGACCGGAGCGCTGGACCCCATGGCAAATCGATCCGAGGACCCGACCCGCCGTCCCCACGGGCCGTCCACCGTCCCGACCCAGCGCGGGGGCTGGCTCACCCGTGGCGTGGAGGGCCGCTTCAGCGCGTACCTGATGGGCAACGGCGAGGTGCTGCGCTGGACCGAGGGCACCGACGGACGGTGGAGCGGCCCGGTCTCCCTCGGCGGCGGGGGGCTGCACCCGATCCTGTCGGTCGGGCAGGGCGAGGACCGGTACGTCCACCTCGTGGGGCTGCGCCCGGTGGCCGACGCCGACCAGGAGGACCACGTCGAGCTGGTGCACTCCACCCAGTTCCAGACGGGGCGGCCGGCGGTCGAGTGGCGTTCGATCCAGCACTCCAATGGAAAGAGCCACCCGTGGACCGGCAACCCGGCCGTCGCGGTGGACGCCCGGGGACGCGCGTACGTCTTCACCAAGAACGGCGGCGGTGGACTGAGCGTACGGGCGCAGAAGGACGGCGGCGGCTGGCACCCGTGGTGGGACCTGTGGGGCAACCGCTCCGACCCCTCGCCGGTCGCGGCCACCAACGGCGCGGGCTTCGTCGAGCTGCTGTCGGCGAAGCCGGAGGGGCTGCTGCGCTACGAGCAGCAGGAGTCCGGCGGCAAGCCGGTCCGGCACGACGTGGTGCCCGCGTCGGTGACCTTCGGGACCCTCGCGGCGGTGACCGGGCCCTCCGGGCACGTCACGCTCTTCTACCTCGACGACGCACAGCGCGTCTGTGTCTGGTCGCCGGGGCGCTCGCTGGCGCCGACGCCCTTCCTGGACGCCGTGGGCACGGGACCGCTCGCCGCGACCCCGTGCCGGATCGACGGCTTCGACTGCACGGTCCTGGCGCAGCAGTCGGCCGACGGACGGCTCGCCCTGGTCGCGTTCCCCGCCGAGCAGGAGACCGCCGCCGGCAAGTGGACCGAGACGGGCGAGGCCCACGGCCCGCTGACCACGACCCTCGCGCAGGGCCTGGACGGCGGTCTGGTGGCCATGACGATGGCGGAAGGGGCCTCGGGTCCGCTCCTGCTCACGATGCGCCAGAAGACCGCCTCCGACGGCTTCCAGCTCGGCGCCTGGAACCGGCTGACCTGAGGCCGGCGGACCCACGGGCTCACGGACCCACGGGCTCACCGGCCGACGGAGACGTACGAGAACACGGAACGGCCCCGGCACCTTGGAGGTGCCGGGGCCGTTCGCGTCGTTTCGCGTTACGCGGGGACGCTCGCCACGCCCTGCGCGAGGAACGGCTTGCCGTTCACCCGCTGGGAGACGCCCTCACGGTCCAGGTACGGCGTGATGCCGCCCAGGTGGAAGGGCCAGCCGGCGCCCGTGATCAGGCAGAGGTCGATGTCCTGCGCCTCGGCGACGACACCCTCCTCCAGCATCAGGCCGATCTCCTGCGCGACCGCGTCCAGGACGCGGTCGCGGACCTGCTCCTCCGTCAGGACGACGTCGCCCTGCTCGAGGAGGGCGGCGACCTCGGGGTCCAGCTCCGGCTTGAAGTCGTTCTCGGCGGAGTAGACGTAGAAGCCGCGCTTGCCGGCCTTGACGACGGCCGCCAGGTTCGGCGAGACGGTGAAGCGCTCCGGGAAGGCGCGGTTCAGGGTCTCGGAGACGTGCAGACCGATGGCCGGGCCGACGAGCTCCAGGAGGACCAGCGGCGACATCGGCAGACCGAGCGGCTCGATGGCCTTCTCGGCCGTCTCGACCGAGGTGCCCTCGTCGATGACGTTCTGGATCTCGCCCATGAAGCGGGTCAGGATGCGGTTCACGACGAACGCCGGGGCGTCCTTGGTGAGGACCGCGGTCTTCTTCAGCTTCTTCGCGACACCGAACGCGGTGGCGAGGGAGGCGTCGTCCGTCTGCTCGCCGCGCACGATCTCCAGGAGCGGGAGGATCGCGACCGGGTTGAAGAAGTGGAAGCCGACCACGCGCTCCGGGTGCTGGAGCTTGGAGGCCATCTCCGAGACCGACAGCGAGGAGGTGTTGGTGGCGAGGATCGCGTGCGCCGGGGCGACCGCCTCGACCTCCGCGAACACCTTCTGCTTGACGGACATCTCCTCGAACACGGCCTCGATGATGAAGTCCGCGTCCGCGAAACCCTCGGCCTTGTCCAGGACACCGGAGACCAGGCCCTTGAGACGGTTGGCCTTGTCCTGGTTGATCCGGCCCTTGCCGAGCAGCTTCTCGATCTCGGCGTGGACGTAGCCCACACCCTTGTCGACGCGCTCCTGGTCGATGTCGGTCAGGACGACCGGCACCTCCAGACGGCGCAGGAAGAGCAGGGCCAGCTGGGAGGCCATCAGGCCGGCGCCGACGACACCGACCTTGGTGACCGGGCGGGCCAGCGACTTGTCCGGGGCACCGGCCGGCCGCTTGGCGCGCTTCTGCACCAGGTTGAAGGCGTAGATGCCGGAGCGCAGCTCGCCGCCCATGATGAGGTCGGCGAGCGCCTGGTCCTCGGCGTCGAAGCCGGCCTGGAGGTCGCCGTCCTTGGAGGCGGCGATGATGTCCAGGGCGCGGTACGCGGCCGGGGCGGCGCCGTGCACCTTGGAGTCGGCGACGAACCGGCCCTTGGCGACGGCCTGGTCCCAGCCCTCACCGCGGTCGATCTCCGGACGCTCCACCGTGACCGAGCCGTTGAGGACGGAGGCGGTCCAGATCAGCGACTGCTCCAGGAAGTCCGCGCCCTCGAAGATCGCGTCGGCGATGCCGAGCTCGAAGACCTGCTTGCCCTTGAGCTGACGGTTCTGGTTCAGCGAGTTCTCGATGATGACCGAGACGGCCTTCTCCGCGCCGATCAGGTTCGGCAGGATCGTGCAGCCGCCCCAGCCGGGGACCAGACCGAGGAAGACCTCGGGCAGCGAGAACGCCGGCAGCGCCTTGGAGACGGTGCGGTAGGTGCAGTGCAGACCCGCCTCGACACCGCCGCCCATCGCCGCGCCGTTGTAGTACGCGAAGGTCGGCACGGCCAGCGCCGAGAGGCGCTTGAAGACGTCGTGGCCGCCCTTGCCGATGGCGAGCGCGTCCTCGTGACGCTTCAGCAGCTCGACGCCCTTGAGGTCGGCGCCGACGGCGAAGATGAACGGCTTGCCGGTGAGACCGACACCGACGATGGAGCCCTCGGCCGCCTCCTTCTCGACCTGGTCGATGGCGGTGTTGAGGTTCGCCAGGGACTGCGGCCCGAAGGTGGTCGGCTTGGTGTGGTCGAAGCCGTTGTCCAGCGTGATCAGCGCGAACCGGCCCGCGCCCGCGGGCAGTTCGAAGTGCCGTACGTGGGCGCTGGTGACGACCTCGTCGGGGAAGAGCTCCGCGGCGCCCTTCAGAAGCTCGGCGGTGGTGCTCACTTGCCCTCCCAGTGGGGGTTTTCCCAGATGACCGTGGCGCCCATGCCGAAGCCGACGCACATCGTGTTGAGGCCGTAGCGGACCTGCGGGTTCTCCTCGAACTGGCGGGCCAGCTGCGTCATGAGACGGACGCCGGAGGAGGCCAGCGGGTGACCGTAGGCGATCGCGCCGCCGTACTGGTTGACGCGGGCGTCGTCGTCGGCGATGCCGTAGTGCTCCAGGAACGCCAGGACCTGGACCGCGAAGGCCTCGTTGATCTCGAAGAGGTCGATGTCCTCGATCGAGAGACCGGCCTGGGCGAGCGCCTTCTCCGTCGCGGGGATCGGGCCGTAGCCCATGACCTCGGGCTCGACGCCGGCGAAGGCGTACGAGACGAGACGCATCTTCACCGGGAGGTCGTGCTCGCGGGCGAAGTCCTCGGAGGCGATGATCGAGGCGGTGGCGCCGTCGTTGAGACCGGCCGCGTTACCGGCGGTGACGTTGCCGTGGACGCGGAACGGCGTCTTCAGGTTCGCCAGCGACTCCATCGTGGTGCCCGGACGCATCGGCTCGTCGGCGGTGACCAGGCCCCAGCCGGTCTCGCCGGCTTCGGCGTTGGTGCGGCGCACCGAGATCGGCACGAGGTCCGCCTGGATCTTGCCGTCGGCGTACGCCTTGGCGGCCTTCTCCTGCGAGCGCACGGCGTACTCGTCGGCGCGCCGCTTGGTGATGCTCGGGTAGCGGTCGTGCAGGTTCTCGGCGGTCATGCCCATGAACAGGGCGGACTCGTCGACGAGCTTCTCGCTCACGAAGCGGGGGTTCGGGTCGACGCCCTCGCCCATGGGGTGACGGCCCATGTGCTCGACACCGCCGGCGATGACGGCGTCGTAGGCGCCGAAGGCGATGGAGCCGGCGACGCTCGTCACGGCGGTGAGGGCACCGGCGCACATGCGGTCGATGGAGTAGCCCGGGACGGACTGCGGCAGCCCGGCGAGGATGCCCGCGGTGCGGCCGAGGGTCAGACCCTGGTCACCGATCTGCGTGGTGGCGGCGATGGCGACCTCGTCGATCTTGGCGGGGTCGAGACCGGGGTTGCGTCGCAGCAGCTCCCGGATGGCCTTCACGACGAGATCGTCGGCGCGGGTCTCGTGGTAGATGCCCTTCGGGCCCGCCTTGCCGAACGGGGTGCGGACGCCGTCGACGAAGACGACGTCCCTGACGGTACGAGGCACGATGGCTCTCCTCCAGGGTGCGGGATGGCACTGCTGCCGGCACGCGCCTAAGCGCGCGCTTGCTCCCCCCATGCTACTTGTGGGTAACCAAGCTGCCCACCCCCCTGGGCCGGAGCGGTGAAGGTCACACTGGCGGAGGGTACGCCGACGCCCCCGGCGGATGCGCGGGGGCGAGGGGTGGGCGTGGCGGGGCACGGCGCGCGGACGCGCGGCGGGGGCGCCCGGGGCGGAAGTCCGGTTACGCCGCCTGGGTCGTCAGGGCCGTTGTCAGGAGGGGGGTCACCAGGTCCACCTGCCAGGGGCGGGCGCCGTAGCCCGCGAGGGCCGCGGACACCGTGTCCGGGGTGGGCGGGGTCGGCGGTTCCCAGCAGACGCGGCGGACCGTGTCGGGAGTGATCAGGTTCTCCTGGGGGAGGTTCAGCTCCTCCGCGAGGGCCGAGATCGCCGTGCGGGCCGCCGAGAGACGGGCCGCGGCTGCCGGGTCCTTGTCCGCCCACGCGCGCGGCGGGGGCGGTCCCGCGACCTGCTGGCCGGGCTGCGGGAGCTCGCTGTCCGCCAGGGCCCTCGCCCGGTCCACGGCCGACTGCCACTGCTCCAGCTGACGCCGGCCCATGCGGTGCCCGAATCCCGGCAGCGCCGTCAGCGCCGCGACGTTCGCCGGCACCGCCAGCGCGGCCTCCACGATCGCCGCGTCGCTCAGCACCTTGCCCGGCGACACGTCACGCCGCTGCGCCACCTTGTCGCGGGCCGTCCACAGCTCCCGTACCACCGCCATCTGACGGCGGCGACGGACCTTGTGCATGCCGGACGTACGGCGCCAGGGGTCCTTGCGCGGCGGGGCGGGCGGGGCCGAGGCGATCGCGTCGAACTCCTGCAGCGCCCACTCCAGCTTGCCCTGCCGGTCGAGCTCCTTCTCCAGCGCGTCACGCAGGTCGACGAGCAGCTCGACGTCCAGCGCGGCGTACCGGAGCCAGGGCTCGGGCAGCGGGCGGGTGGACCAGTCCACCGCGGAGTGCCCCTTCTCCAGGGCGTACCCGAGGACGGACTCGACCATCGCTCCGAGACCGACCCTCGGGAAGCCCGCGAGCCGGCCGGCCAGCTCGGTGTCGAAGAGCCGGCTCGGCACCATGCCTATGTCCCGCAGGCACGGCAGGTCCTGGGTCGCGGCGTGCAGGATCCACTCGGTCCCCGCCAGCGCCTCGCCGAGGCCGGACAGATCGGGGCAGCCCACCGGGTCGACGAGCGCGGTGCCCGCGCCCTCGCGGCGGAGCTGCACGAGATAGGCGCGCTGGCCGTAGCGGTAGCCCGAGGCGCGCTCGGCGTCCACGGCGACGGGCCCGCGGCCCGCGGCGAACGCGGCGATCACCTCGGCGAGCGCCTCGTCGGTCGCCACGACGGGCGGCATGCCCTCGCGGGGCTCCAGCAAGGGGATCGGCAGCCCGTTCGCAGGGACGTCGTCGTCCGGGGGAGCGCCCCCGGTGGTTCGCAGTGCTGTGTCTGCTGCGGTCTCTTGGGCGTCGGTCACGTGTCAAGGGTATCTGTGAACGGCAAGCGCCTGTCGACGGAACGTTCCGTCGACAGGCGCCGATGTTTCGTCAACCGCTCGGGTGCTCTGTCCGAGGAGTCCAGGGGCTCGGTGGATCCGGTCGACTCAGTGGATGATCCCGGTGCGCAGCGCCACCGCGACCATGCCGGCCCGGTCCCCGGTGCCCAGCTTGCGGGCGATCCGGGCGAGGTGGCTCTTCACGGTCAGGGCGGACAGGCCCATGGACACGCCGATCGCCTTGTTCGACTGGCCTTCGGCCACCAGCCGGAGCACCTCGACCTCACGGCCGGAGAGCTCGCGGTAGCCGCCCGGGTGGCTCGGAGCACCCGGGGGGCGGCGGTGGCCGAGACGGGCTGCCGCGGCGCCGATGGGGGCGGCGCCGGGGCGGGTGGGGTGCCCGATGTTGGTCCGCGTACCGGTGACGACATAGCCCTTGACGCCACCGGCCAGCGCGTTGCGCACCGCGCCGATGTCGTCGGCCGCCGAAAGGGCCAGGCCGTTCGGCCAGCCCGCCGCGCGGGTCTCGGACAGCAGCGTGAGGCCGCTGCCGTCGGGAAGGTGGACGTCGGCCACGCAGATGTCGCGGGGGTTGCCGACGCGAGGACGGGCCTCCGCGATGGACGACGCCTCGATGACGTCGCGTACGCCGAGGGCCCACAGGTGGCGGGTGACGGTGGAGCGGACGCGCGGGTCGGCCACGACGACCATGGCGGTCGGCTTGTTCGGGCGATAGGCGACCAGGCTTGCGGGCTGCTCGAGGAGAACGGACACACGGCCTCCTGGGGAGATGCGGGACGGAGCCGGCTCGGGGAAGAAGCCGGGGGCGAACCCGTGCGGTGAAGGGGTCATTGACCTCTTCGGCAGCTCTGCCGCCCGCCTTTAGGGAAAGATCACGATTTGGTGAGTAACAATTCGGGCAATTCGGACGCGTGATCGATCATCCTACGAGTGAGCCTCCGCCCGGGCGGCCCCCGGAGGCTCCCGCCGGGCGGCCCATGAGCCTCCGTCCGGGCGCCCCCACCGGGCCCGCCTACGGCTGCTGCGGGCCCCTGCGCTGCGGGAGTGAGACGACGCCGCCGCCCGTGGTCGTCCCCGCCCCCGGGTCGGGCGTCGACGGCGGCAGGCCCGCGATCTGGCAGAGGAGGTCGCACCAGGCAGCCAGATGCGCCCCGGTGTCCGGCACGCCGCCGACGGCCTCCTGCGGGGTCCACGAGGCCCGGATCTCGATCTGGGTCGCCGGGCGCCGCTCCGCCAGACCGCCGAAGTAGTACGAACCCGCCTGGGTGACCGTCCCGCTCGCCTCCCCGTAGTCAAGGCCGCGCGCCTCCAGCGCTCCGGTCAGCCACGACCAGCAGACCTCCGGCAGCAGCGGGTCCGCGGCCATCTCGGGCTCCAGCTCCGCCCGTACGAGCGTCACCAGCCGGAACGTACCCTTCCAGGCGTCGTGCCCCGCCGGGTCGTGCAGCAGTACGAGCCGGCCGTCGGCCAGATCGTCCTCGCCTTCGACGACGGCCGCCTCCAGCGCGTACGCGTACGGGGCCAGGCGCTGCGGTGGCCTGGTCGGGTCGATCTCCAGCTCCGGCCGCAGCCGAGCCGCCTTCAGGGCGTCGACCGCCCTCGTGAAGGCGGGTGGCACCGCGTTGGCCTCCGTGTCGTCCGTACCTCCGTCACCGTCGGAATGATCGGAAAAATGTCCCTGAGCCGCAGCCATGCGGGGAAGAGTAGGCGGAACGGGGGCCTCGCGCAGGGAGGGACACCCCGCCCCGGGCGGGTGGCTTCCGCGTGCATGCGAAGATTCTGGGCGTGAGCGCCATTGACCGCCCCGAGGGCCAGCAGACGAAGCACCAGCCGCAGACGTACGACTCCGCCTTCCTGAAGGCCTGCCGGCGTGAGCCCGTGCCGCACACGCCGGTCTGGTTCATGCGCCAGGCGGGGCGCTCGCTGCCCGAGTACCTGAAGGTCCGCGAGGGCATCCCGATGCTCGAGTCCTGCATGCGGCCCGAGCTGGTCACCGAGATCACGCTGCAGCCCGTGCGCCGCCACAAGGTGGACGCGGCGATCTACTTCAGCGACATCGTGGTCCCGCTCAAGGCCATCGGCATCGACCTCGACATCAAGCCGGGCGTCGGACCGGTCGTCGCCGATCCGATCCGCACCCGCGCCGACCTCGACCGGCTCCGCGACCTGACCCCCGAGGACGTCCACTACGTCACCGAGGCCATCGGGATGCTCACCGGCGAGCTGGGCTCCACCCCGCTCATCGGTTTCGCCGGCGCGCCTTTCACCCTCGCGAGCTACCTCGTCGAGGGCGGCCCGTCCCGCAACCACGAGCACACCAAGGCGCTGATGTACGGCGACCCGCAGCTGTGGGCCGACCTGCTCGACCGTCTCGCCGAGATCACCTCGGCCTTCCTCAAGGTGCAGATCGAGGCCGGCGCCTCGGCCGTCCAGCTCTTCGACTCCTGGGTGGGCGCCCTCGCCCCGGCCGACTACCGCCGCTCGGTGATGCCCGCCTCCGTCAAGGTCTTCGACGCGGTCGCGTCCTACGGTGTGCCGCGCATCCACTTCGGCGTCGGTACGGGCGAGCTGCTCGGCCTCATGGGCGAGGCGGGCGCCGACGTGGTCGGCGTCGACTGGCGCGTCCCGATGGACGAGGCCGCCCGGCGCGTCGGCCCCGGCAAGGCGCTCCAGGGCAACCTGGACCCGGCCGTGCTGTTCTCCACTCCCGAGGCCGTCGAGGCCAAGACGGACGAGGTCCTGGCCGCGGCCGAGGGCCTTGAGGGGCACGTCTTCAACCTGGGTCACGGCGTGCTGCCGACGACGAACCCGGACGCCCTGACGCGCCTGGTCGAGTACGTCCACACCAGGACCGCCGCCGTCTGACGTCCCGTACGCCCGGAAGGGGCCTCCCCGATCGGGGAGGCCCCTTCCGCGCGTCCACGCGAGCCGTACGCCTCAGCCAGTCTCCCGGACCGCCGCCACCGCCTTCCGCGCCGCGACCAGCACCGGGTCCCACACGGGGGAGAACGGGGGCGCGTAGCCCAGGTCGAGCGCTGCCACCTGCTCCACCGTCATCCCAGCCGTCAGCGCCACCGCCGCGATGTCCACCCGCTTGGCTGCCCCCTCGCGGCCCACGATCTGCACCCCGAGCAGCCGGCCCGTACGGCGCTCCGCGAGCATCTTCACCGTCATCGGGGCCGTGCCCGGGTAGTAGCCGGCCCGGCTGGTCGACTCGATGGTCACCGTGACGTAGCGGAGCCCCACCTCCCGGGCCTCCTTCTCGCGCAGCCCCGTGCGCGCGATCTCCAGGTCGCACACCTTCGACACCGCCGTGCCCACGACGCCCGGGAACGTGGCGTATCCGCCGCCCACGTTCGCGCCGATGATCTGACCGTGCTTGTTGGCGTGCGTGCCGAGGGCGATGTGCCGCTCGCGGCCCGAGACCAGGTCGAGCACCTCGACACAGTCGCCGCCCGCCCAGATGTTCTCGTGGCCCCGCACCCGCATCGCGAGGTCGGTGAGCAGTCCGCCGTGCGTGCCCAGCGGAAGCCCGGCCTTGGCGGCGAGCTCCGTCTCCGGTACGACGCCCATCCCGAGGATGACGACGTCCGCCGGATACACGGCGTCGTCCGTGGCGACCGCCCGGACCCTGCCGTCGTCACCCGTGAGGATCTTGGTGACCGGCGCGGAGCCGACCGTCGTGATCCCGAGGCCGTCCATCGCCTCGTGGACCAGGCGTCCCATGTCCGGGTCGAGCGTCGCCATCGGCTGCTCGCCCCGGTTGAGGACCGTCACCTCGTAGCCCCGGTTCAGCAGCGCCTCTGCCATCTCCACGCCGATGTACCCGGCGCCCACGACCACGGCCCGCCGGCCCTCCGTACGCGCCAGGGAGTCGAGCAGCGCCTGCCCGTCGTCCAGGGTCTGCACCCCGTGCACCCCCGGCGCGTCGATCCCCGGCAGCGGCGGCCGCATCGGCCGCGCGCCGGTCGCGATCACCAGCTTGTCGAACTCCGTCCACCCTTCGTCGCCCGACTCCAGGTCCCGCGTCCGCACCCGCCGCCCATGCACGTCGAGCTCGACGACCTCCGTGCGCATCCGCAGGTCGATGTCCCGCTCCCGGTGTTCCTCCGGGGTACGCGCGATCAGCTCGTCGCGCTCGGAGACGGCGCCGCCGACCCAGTACGGGATGCCGCAGGCCGAGAACGAGGTGAAGTGACCGCGCTCGAAGGCGACGATCTCCAGTTCCTCGGGGCCCTTGAGCCTGCGCGCCTGCGACGCGGCGGACATGCCCGCCGCGTCCCCGCCGATGACCACCAGTCGTTCGCTCATACGAACACGCTACGTCGGCCCGGCCGTTCAGTCCGTCACTCCTGCGATGTGCCGGGCCCGGCCGGGGATGTGGGGGAGGCCGGGGAGGGTGGGGATGTGGGGGAGGCCGGGGAGGCTGGTGCGGTCGGTGCGGTCGGTGCGGCCTGGGCGGTCTGGGGCGTTCTCGCGGTGGGGAAGGCCGGCAGACCGTTCGTCGCGGGATCCCGCTCCGCGGCGAGGCGGCGTGCCGCGCGCCGGGGCCGGACCAGGTGACGCCACACCAGGTGGCAGACGAGGGCCACCGCGAGCCACGGCGCCAGCGCCGCCAGCACGATCCCGACCCAGGCCAGCGACGCCACCAGCGCGTCCCAGCCGCCCCCGAGGGCGTCCAGGAGGCCCGGCCGGTCCTCGGACTCCGCCGGCTTCGCCGCCTCCTTCTCGGTGAGGCCGAGGGTGATCGTCGCCATCGACGTACGGTCCTTCAGCGAGGCCTGCTGCGCCAGCAGCGACTCCAGGTCGGCCTGACGGCGGCTCAGCTCGCCCTCCAGGGTGACCACGTCGCTCAGCCGGGTCGCGCGGTCCATCAGCTTGCGGACCCGGTCGACGCTCGCCCGCTGTGTCGCGATCCGGCTCTCCACGTCCACCACCTGCTCGGTGACGTCCTTGGCGTCCGCCGTCCGGGAGAGCAGCTTCCCGGCGCCGGCGAGCTCGGCGAGCACCGACGCGTACGAGCCCTGCGGCACCCGCAGCACGATCCGTGAGGTCACGTGCGTGTCGTCGATCCGCTCGGTCGACTCGGTGGCGACATGGCCACCCGCGTCCTCGGTGACCCTGCGGGCCGTGGCCAGCGCCTTCGTCGCGTCCTCGACCTCGACGGCCAGCTCGGCCGTACGGATGACGTGCTGCTGCGCCGGGGCCGCGGAGGGCTTCTTCGCCTCCGCCGCGCCGCCGCCGGCCCCCTTGTCCGCCTCGTACCCCTGGTCCGCCGCCCCTTCGGCGCCCTCGGCCGGCTTGGCGGCGTTCATGCCCTGCCGGTCGGCGCCGCTGTCGGACGCGCCGCCGGCGCAGCCGGTCAGCGCCAGCGAGACCGTCAGCAACGCCACGGCCGCTCTTCGCGCTCCTCGCACGGGATCCCCCCTCGGGATGGTGATGCCTGATGCCGGTTCGACGTGCGGGGCGGCCTCCCGGGTTGCCCTCGCCCGGTAGCGAAGCGGTCACGTTCTGGCCTCGGAACGGGTTTGAGAGAGTGGAGCCATGAACGCGGACACCAGGGACAGCAGGGCGCGGGCGCACGTGGTCGTCGTCGGAGGGGGGATCGCCGGGCTCGCGGCCGCCCACCGACTGGTCTCGGCCGGACTGCGGGTGACGTTGCTCGAAGGCGGCGACCGGGTCGGCGGCAAGCTGCTCGCGGGCGAGATCGCCGGCGCCCCCGTCGACCTCGGCGCCGAGTCCCTGCTCGCCCGACGCCCGGAGGCGCTCGCACTCACCCGCGCCGTGGGGCTCGGGGACCGGCTCCGCCCGCCCGCCACGACCACGGCGTCGGTCTGGAGCCGGGGCACGCTCCGCCCGATGCCCAAGGGCCACGTCATGGGCGTTCCCGGCGACGCGGCGGCCCTCACCGGGCTGCTCTCCGAGGAGGGCCTGCGCCGGGTCGAGCGCGACCGCGAGCTGCCCCCCGCCGAGATCGGCGAGGACATCGCCATCGGCGCGTACGTCGCCGAGCGGATGGGCCACGAGGTCGTCGACCGGCTGGTGGAGCCGCTGCTCGGCGGGGTGTACGCCGGTGACGCCTACCGCATCTCCCTGCGCGCCGCCGTCCCCGCGCTCTTCGCCGCCGCGCGCCGACACCCGACGCTCACGGACGCCGTGCACGCCGTCCAGCGCGCGGGCGCCGCGACCCCGTCCGACGCGGCGGGCGCCGCGACCGGCCTCGGCGGCTCCGCCTTCGCCGGCATCGAGGGCGGCATCGGCACCCTCCCCGAGGCCGTCGCCACGGCGGTCCGCGCGGCCGGTGGCGAGATCCTCACCCTCATGCCGGTGACGGACGTCCGGCGCGTGTCCGTGGCGAGCGCCGCCGACGGGACCGCCCACGACGGGACCGCCCAGGCCCGGACCGCCCACGACGGGACCGCCCACGACGGGACCGCCCAGGCCCGGACCGAGTGGCGGGTCGTCGCCGCGGACCGGGAGTTCCGCGCCGACGCGGTCGTCGTCGCCGCGCCCGCCTGGGCCGCCGCCGAGCTGCTCGGCCGGGAGGTCCCGGCGGCCGCCGGGGAGCTGGCCGGGGTCGAGTACGCCTCGATGGCGCTCGTCACCCTCGCCTTCCGGCGTCAGGACGTGCGCGAACTCCCCGGTTCCGGCTTCCTCGTACCGCCCGTCGACGGGCACACCATCAAGGCGTCCACCTTCTCCAGCCAGAAGTGGCGGTGGGTCTCCGACGCGGCCCCCGACCTCTTCGTCCTGCGGACCTCCGTCGGCCGCTACGGCGAGGAGGAGCAGGTCCTCCGCGACGACGCCGACCTCGTCGAGACCTCTCTCAAGGACCTCGCCGCCGCCACCGGGCTGACCGCCCGGCCCGTCGCCACCACCGTCACCCGCTGGACCGGCGGCCTCCCGCAGTATCCCGTCGGCCATCTCGCCCGGGTCGCCCGCATCCGCGACGCGGTCGCCGAGGTTCCCGGACTGCGCCTCGCCGGAGCCGTGTACGAGGGCGTCGGCATCCCCGCCTGCATCGCCTCCGGCCACCGCGCGGCCGACGAGATCGTGCAGGAGATCGGGGACAGGAACCGAGACCGGAACCGAGACCGGAACGGGGACCCGATCGAGGACGAGATCATCGCCACGTCGGAAACCACCCACCCTGGTGCTGGGCACTGTCCGTGACGGGCGAGAATAGGCGTATGAGTGCGCCCGAAAAGATCCCGAACGCCGGTAAGAAGGCGAAGGACCTCAACGAGGTCATCCGCTACACCCTGTGGTCTGTGTTCAAGCTGCGCGACAACCTGCCCGAGGACCGCGCCGGCTACGCCGACGAGGTCCAGGAGCTGTTCGACCAGCTCGCCGCCAAGGACATCACCGTCCGTGGCACGTACGACCTCTCCGGTCTGCGCGCCGACGCCGACGTCATGATCTGGTGGCACGCCGAGACGAGCGACGAGCTCCAGGAGGCGTACAACCTCTTCCGCCGCACCCGGCTGGGCCGCGCTCTGGAGCCGGTCTGGTCGAACATGGCGCTGCACCGCCCCGCCGAGTTCAACAAGTCGCACATCCCGGCCTTCCTGGCCGACGAGACCCCCCGCGACTACGTGAGCGTCTACCCCTTCGTGCGCTCCTACGACTGGTACCTGCTGCCGGACGAGGACCGTCGCCGGATGCTCGCGGACCACGGCAAGATGGCGCGCGGCTTCCCGGACGTGCGGGCCAACACGGTCGCCTCGTTCTCGCTCGGCGACTACGAGTGGCTCCTCGCCTTCGAGGCCGACGAACTGCACCGGATCGTCGACCTCATGCGCCACCTGCGGGCTTCCGAGGCGCGGATGCACGTCCGCGAGGAGGTCCCCTTCTACACCGGCCGCCGCCGCTCCGTGGCGGACCTGGTGGCGGGCCTCGCCTGACGGCGGGCCCTACCGACTCGGTGACGGCCCGGCGACCAGCCGGGCCGTCATCCCTTGACCCGGAAGATCAGACGGCGGACGGAGTTCCGACCGCCGCTCCAGCGACACCGGGTCCGGCTCCGGGTGCGGCGCGCAAGACGCGCGCCGCACCGGCGTCTTTTCGGGGGTGCCGGGTACGGCGGTGTCGGGGGCGGACGGGTCGGGCGCCGAGGCGCCCGGCGCGGACGTGTCCGACGCGGTCGTGCCCGGCACGGCCCCCGTCAGCAGGTAGTTCTCCAGGAACCCGTTGACGCAGGCGTTCGCGCCGCCCCCGATGCCGTGCGTTCCGGCGTCCCGCTCGGTCACCAGGGCCGCCCCCGCCAGCCTGCGCTGGAGCTCCAGCGCCCCCGCGTACGGCGTCGCCGCGTCCCGCTCGGCGGCCAGGATCAGTACCGGCGGCAGCACCCCGGGAGCGGTCCGCACGTCCAGCGGCTTCTGGCGGGGCGCCTTCCAGTACGCGCAGGGCAGATTGGCCCAGACGTTGTCCCAGGTCTCGAAGGGGGCGACCGCCGCGAGGCGGGTGTTGTCCCGGTCCCAGACGGCGAAGTCCTCCGGCCACGGCGCGTCGTTGCACTCCACCGCCGAGTAGACCGCCGCCGCGTTGCCCGTGTCCGCCGTGACCTCCGTGTCGGGCGCCGCCTGCGCGACCAGCGGCTTCTCGTCGCCCCGCAGATAGCGGGCGAGCGCCGTGGCACGCGGTGGCCAGTACCCGTCGTGGTACGCGGCCTGGAGCATCGCCCCGTGCAACTGGCCCGGGCCGACACGTCCGCCGGCCGGTTTCACCGCGAGTTCGGCGCGGACCTTCTCGTAACTCTCCTGGACCTCCTGGGCCGTCGTCCCGAGGCCGTACACGTCGTGGTGCCGGGCGACCCAGGCGCGGAAGTCTGCCCAGCGGCCCTCGAACGCCCGTGACTGGTCGAGGTTGCTGAGGTACCAGACCTTCTGCGGCGCGGGATCGACGGGCGCGTCGAAGACCATCCGGCGCACCCGGTGCGGGAAGAGCGTGGCGTACAGCGCGCCGAAGTACGTGCCGTAGGAGGCGCCCATGTACGTCAGCCTCGGCTCGCCGAGCGCGGCGCGCAGCACCTCCAGGTCGCGGGCGTTGTTCAGCGAGTGGTAGTGCCGCAGCGCCGGGCCGGTGCGGGTCGCGCAGCCCTGGGCGAACGTCTTCGCGCGGGCGATCCGCTCCCGCTTGAAGACCTCGGACGGCTGGGTGGGCGCGAGGGTGGGACCCGTCCGTCGATCGGCGGGGTCCTGGCAGGAGACCGGCGCGGAGCGGCCGACACCGCGCGGGGCGTAGCCGACGAGGTCGTACGCGGCGGCGATCCTTTTCCAGGCGGGGACTTCGGCGACCAGGGGGAAGTACGTCGACGAGGCGCCGGGACCGCCCGGGTTGAAGACGAGCGCGCCCTGACGGTCGGCGGCCGGGCCGGAGGCCTCGATCCGGCTGACGGTGAGCGGGATCCGGGCGCCGTCGGGGTCCGCGTAGTCGAGGGGCACCCGGACGGTGCCGCACCGCACTGACGCCGGGAGCTTCTCGACCGCCGCGCAGTCGCCGAAGCGGATGCCTTCGGCGGCGGCGCGACGGGCGGCGGCGAGGACGCCGCCGGCCTCGGCGGGCGGGGCGTCCAGCGCGGGCGCGACGGTGAGGGAGGACAGCAGCAGCGACCCGACGGTTCCGGTCAGCACGAGGGCTTTCACGACAGGATCGTTGGAGCGGACGGGACGTGTGTAAAGGACCGTCGGGGTGTGTCGGGCGAAAGGAACCCGATCAGCCGCTGGAGCCCCCTCCGCAGCTCGAACCGCCGCTGCTGCTGCTGGAGCAGGAGCTGCCGCCGCTGCTCGAACTGGAGCAGCTGGACCCGCTGGACCCGCTGGACCCGCTGGACCCGCCGGAGCAGGCGCTCGCCGCACAACTGCCGCCGCCGTAACCGGAGTCCGTACCGCCGCCCCCGCCGCCGCCTCCGCAGCCGCTCCCGTTGCCCGGGGTCCCGGCGCACCAGTACAGCGAGGTGAGGACGACCGCGTCCGAGCCGGAGGACCGGGTGGTGCCGCCGGCGCGCACCATGACCGGGCGGGGCATCCGGGCCGCCGCGATCAGCTGGGTGCGCAGACCCTCGTCGGGTACGGCGCGCAGCCCGTGCAGCGCGACCTGGTGTCCGGCGTCGGGCGCGTAGACGTGCTCCCGCTGGTACGCGAGGGCGGCGCGGCGGCCGCCCCGGGTGGCGCGGCCGGTGTTGTACGCGCCGCAGACGAGGGCGATGAGGAAGCCCACGAAGAGGACGGGCGCCACCTTGAAGGCGAAGGGCAGTTCGTACGAACCGCTGTCGACGCCCACCGACAGGACGACGGAGAGGACGAGGAGACCGAACGAGCCGAACGCGAGGGCGAGGCAGTCGCGCCGCCCGGTGCGGCGGGCCTCGGGGTCCACCATGAGTCCGCGCGCGGCGAGCCCGTCGCCGATCTCCTGGACGGCGGGGCTGCGCATCACGGCGAGACGCAGTTCGTGCAACGCCCCGTGCGGGGCGGCGGCGAGCTCCTGGAGCACGGCACGTTCGACGTGGTCGCGCGGGGCGGCGCCGGGGCGCGCGACGACGATGCCCGGGCCACCGACGGCGATCCGGCCGTCGGCGTGCAGGGCGGCGAGCGCGGAGTCGACGACCCGGGGCGGGCCGCCGATGAGGAACGCGGACTCGCAGAGGTCGTGGGCGTGACCCCCGCGGTCGGCGCGGTCGGCGCGCAGGCGGACGATCAGCAGGACGGAGCCGATGATCACGGCGGCCCACAGGAGCAGGGCGAACAGGTTCATGGGGGTGTCACCTCCGTACGAGTGCGGCGCGGGCGGCACGCGCCGCGCGGACGAGCCGGCCGGAGAGGCCGGGCGGGCGGGTGCCGGCGCGCTCCTGCCACCAGCGGGTGAGCCGGCGCCGGACGACCGGGTCCTCGGGGTCGCCGGAGACGAGCAGGTGCGCGACGAAGTCGAGGGCGTCTCGGCGGTAACCGCCGGACATGGGGCGGTTCCGGGCGTAGGCGCGGAACGCGGGGCGGTAGCCGTCGCCGAGGATCTCGGGCAGTTCGGGCGCGATCTTGGCGACCACCTCGCTCCGCTTGCCGACGAGGGCGCGGCTCTGCACCCCGATCCGCCGCGAGTCGAAGCCCTCGGGCACGGGAGTCCCGGCGACGAGCGCGGACAGCAGCGCGGCCTCGGCCACGGCGACCCGCTCGCGCGCGGCGTCGCCGCGCGGTGCGGGGGCCGCCGCTCGGACGGTCACGGCCCGGGGCGACGCCGCCGGGGCCGTCGTCGCGGTGGCCGGAGGCGCCGGGGCCGTCGTCGCGGAGGTGGGACGCGCCGGGGCCGTCGTCGCGGCGACGGGACGCGCCGGGGCCGTCGTCGCGGTGGCCGGACGCGCCGGGGGCGCGTGAGCCGGCTCCGCCGTGTCGTCCGCCGCGGGCGCGCGGCGGGACCGCGGCATCAGCCCGCCCGAGACACGTGCACCCGCGCCGATCAACAGCCCGCCCCCGCCCTCGCCCCTGGGCGGCCCGGAGGCCGCGGAGGCCGCCGTCTCCGTGGCGGCCGCGGCTGTGGTGGGCTCGGTCTCGACGGGGCGGGCGGGGGCGTGGGCCACGGGGTGCCCGTCGGTCGAGACGTGCCCGCCGGCCGCGATGTCCGCGTCGGTCGCGGCGGGCCGTCCGGCGGTGACGTCGCCGTCGGTCGCGGCGGGCCGTCCGGCGGTGACGTCGCCGTCGGCTCCGGTGGGTCGTTCGGCGGCGCGGGCCGCCCCGGCTGCGGCCGCCCTCGTTCCGGCCGCCACGCGCCCCCTGATCGTGGCCAGTTCCGAGGCCAGCTCCTCGGCCGGGGGGAAGTTGTCGTCCCGCTCCAGCAGGACCCCCGGCGGGGAGACGCGGGAGGCCAGGTCGGACAGGATGTCCAGGACCGGCTCCGGGACCGGGTGGGCGTGGGTGTCGTGCCAGACGCCGTCACGGGCGAGGCCGCCCGCCACGTGCACGTACGCGATCGCCTCGACCGGCAGCTCGGCGAGCGCCTTCGACGGGGACTCGCCCCGGTTGACGTGGTTGGTGTGGAGGTTGGCGACGTCGATCAGGAGCCGTACCCCCGTACGCTCCACCAGCTCCGCCAGGAACTGACCCTCCGTCAGCTCCTCGCCGGGCCAGGCGATCAGGGCCGCGATGTTCTCCAGGGCCAGCGGCACGGGGAGGGAGTCCTGGGCGATCCGTACGTTCTCGCAGAGCACGTCCAGGGCGTCCCAGGTGCGGGGCACGGGCAGCAGGTGGCCCGCTTCGAGGACCGGCGTCGCCGTCAGGGCGCCCCCGGCCCTGACGAAGGCGATGTGCTCCGAGACCAGGGGCGCCCCGAGCGCGGTCGCCGTCGCCGCCAGCTCCGCGAGCCGCCCGGCGTCCGGTCGGTCGGCGCCGCCGAGGCCCAGCGAGACACCGTGCGGGACGACCGTGACGCCGCGCGCCCGCAGTCGCGCCAGCGCGTCGGGCAGATGGCCCGCGCACACGTTCTCCGCGACGACCTCCACCCAGTCGACACCGGGCAGCGCCTCCACCGCGGCCGCGATCTCCGGCCGCCAGCCGATGCCGACGCCGAGCTCGGTCCCGCGTCCTGTCCGGCGTTCCGTACCGCGTTCCGCTATGTGCTCCGCTGTGGGTGCCGTTCCGTGCTCCGCCGTGACTTCCGTCCCGAGTTCCGTCATGTCCCCCTCCTTCGGTCCCCCACGTGATGGCCCGGCCGAACCCGTTCGAATCCAGTCAGGGGGACGTTCAGAGGTTGATTTGAGGTTCCGGCGGCGCGGAGGGGCTCTCGGTGCCACGGCCGCAGGGCCGCACGGCCGCACGGCCGCGTGGCCCCACCGTCCCAGCGGCCCCGCCGGGCCCTACGGCATCGAGTGCGGCGTCACGATCCCCGCCTCAGGCGCCGGACGCGACGTGAACGACTGGTCCGTCCCCGTCGGCCGCGCGGGCGAGGGCACCGCGGGCGACGGAACGACGGGCGGCCCGGTCGGCGGCGCCGTCTTCCGCCCCGCCGCCTCGTTCGCCAGCGCGTCGAAGTCGACCATCCCGGTCGCCTCCAGCATCGTGATGTGGTCGAGCACCGTCTGGTTCGCGTCACTCGCCAGCTGCCGGATCAACGAGTTGCGCGTGGTGTGCCGGACCTCGGCGATCAGCGCGAACACCTTGCCGTGCGCGTTGCGCAACAGGTTCGCGAACTTCCGCTCGTACTCCTCCCCGCTCGCCGCCGTCAGCTCCCGCAGCCACCCCTGCTGCTGGTCGGTCGGCTGGTTCGGCAGCTCCACGCCCAGCTTCGCCGCCACGGTCCGGGCCCGCCGGTCCAGGTCGGTGTGGCCGACCACGAGATGGTCGCCGCACTCCACCATCGCCCGGCTCGGCGCGCGCTGGATGGCCTGCTGGCCGGCCGGCAGCTCCCACAGCCCGGCCAGCCGCACCTTCACCAGGAAGTCCCGGTCCGTGGCGGACAGCGGCCCCCACTGTGTGGGCACGCTCGACACGTTCAGATTGGCCTGACCGGTTCCGGACCGGTCGGCGTAGGACCAGACGGGGAAGGCCAGCGCACCGACCGTGGCGACGAGCGCCGCGATGATGAGGGCCGTGCCGTTGACGCGTAGCGACAAGGTGTCTCCCGAGCGTTCTCTTCGGTGCCGGTGTGGGTCACCGGAGTGGGTCACCGCAGACTGAACAGCCAACCAGGCAGTCGTTCAACCCACTTGGCGGTATCGGGAGATACGTGCGAGAGGACGGCCGCGTTCAGTCGCCGACCGAACAGACCCCCAAGGACGCGAACACGGCCGGGTCACCCCTGGCCGAGGCGGAGGTGCGCGCCGAAGCGGTCGCCTCCCTCGGCGACGAAGGTGGGGCCCGGGGCGATCTCGGTGAACCCCGCGTCGCGGACCACCGGGAGGCCGCTCGTCGTCAGGTCCGCCCAGCGCGCCGGGGTGGCCGGGCGGACGGCGAGCGGGAAGCCTGCCTCGCGCCAGGCCTTGCGCTCCGTCTCCGGCAGTTCCCACCACAGCAGCTGCGCCGCGTGCCCCGCCTGGGCCATCGTCTTGCCCGCCGACATGTCCAGGTGCGGGTTGAGCCAGAGCGTCACCGTCCCCGGGGCGGGCGCGCCGGGGCCCGCCGGGTCCTCGAGTTCGGTGCCGGACACCTGGAGCTTCGCCAGCTCCTTGGGCCAGCCGTCCAGCGGGATCGGCGGGAACACCCGTACCTCCGCCGCCTCACCCGTCACCGTGATCCCCGGGAGCGCCTCCGCGCGCCGCCACTCCGAACCGCGCGCCCGGCGCACGACCTTACGGATCCGTGCGTCCTGCCAGTCCGCCATCGCCCGAGCCCACTCCCCGTCCCCGGTCGAGCGCTCGTCGGCGAGGATCTCCAGGACCGCGCGGGCGGCGGTCTGAAGGGCGTCGGTACGCGCCGGCGGTTCGGCCCGTTCGATGCGTACGACGAGGGGCAGGACGAACTGGGGCTTCTCGTCGCGGACATCGGCGTGGATCTCGGTCTCGTTGCTGCTCACCGGGCAAGTCTGCCACTGCGCGCGCAGACGCTTCTTGGCGGATCGGCTCGTTCCGGGACAGGATGCCTCCCATGAAGAGCGACCTTTTCTCCGCCGAACACCTCGCCGAGACCGCCGCGTTCCCGGGAATGAGCCTGCAGAACGCGAAATGTGTCAAGTACGTCGTCAGCGGAGAGATGCACGCCCGCCAGGGATCGATGATCGCCTTCCGCGGCGACCTCCAGTTCGAGCGCAAGGGCCAGGGCATCGGCGGCATGCTCAAGCGCGCCGTGACGGGCGAGGGTCTCGCGCTGATGGCCGTGCGCGGCCAGGGCGAGGCCTGGTTCGCGCAGGAGGCGCAGAACTGCTTCATCGTCGAGATGGAGCCGGGGGACGCGCTCACCGTCAACGGCCGGAACGTGCTCTGCTTCGACGCCACCCTGTCGTACGAGATCAGGACGGTGAAGGGCGCCGGCATGACCGGCGGCGGCCTCTTCAACAGCGTCTTCACGGGCCAGGGCAAGATCGCCCTGGCCTGCGAGGGCACCCCGATCGTCATCCCGGTCACCCCCCGGTCCCCGGTCTGCGTCGACACCGACGCCGTGGTCGGCTGGAGCGAGCAGCTGCAGACCTCGCTCCACCGCTCGCAGTCCGTCGGCTCGATGATCCGCGGCGGCTCGGGCGAGGCCGTCCAGCTCCGCCTCGACGGCCAGGGCTTCGTCATCGTCCGGCCGAGCGAGGCCACCCCGCAGAAGGCCGCGTCCCACTGAACCTGGAGCGGGTGGGGCGCCGTTACGGCCCGCGCGGGCCGTGGGTGCTGCGCGAGGTGGACCTCGACCTGCCCGTCGGCGCCCTCGTCCGGCTCACCGGCACCAACGGCAGCGGCAAGTCGACCCTGCTGCGGATCCTCGCGGGCATCGACGCGCCCACGGAGGGCCGGATCACCGGTCGGCCCCGGCGCACGTCGTACGTACCGGAGCGCTTCCCGGCCGCCCTGCCCTTCACCGCGACCGGCTATCTGACGCACCTCGGACGCGTCCAGGGCCTGCGCCGGGCCGACGCGGCCGCGCGGGCGGGGGAGTGGCTGGAACGCCTCGGCGCCGGCGCCTTCGCGGACACCCCGCTCGCCGAACTCTCCAAGGGCAGCAGCCAGAAGGTCGCCGTCGCCCAGGCCCTGCTCGCGGCCCCGGACCTGATCGTCCTGGACGAGGCGTGGACCGGCCTGGACACGGCCGCCCGGCACGCACTCGACCGCGCGGTCCGCGAGCGGGTCGCGGCCGGCGGCACGGCGGTCTTCGTCGACCACGACCCGCGCCGGCTGGCGGGGGAGGCCGACGCGGAGTACGAGGTGGCGGCGGGGGGTCGGGTGAGGGTACGGGCGGGGGCACCGGCGGGGGTGCGGGCATCCGGGCGGACTTCCGGGCCGGCCGCACGGCGGACCTCCGCGCAGGCTGCTGGGCGGAGTTCGGCGATGGCCGCGGACGGGCCTGGCGCAGCGCCGCCCCGCGCGCGGATCGTCGCCTCGGGCGGTCGGCCGCTCCCGGAAGGGCTGCCGGGAGCACTGTCGTACGAGGCCGGATCCGACCGTACGACGACGGTGTACGCCGTCGACGCCACGCACTCCGACGCACTGCTGCGGGCGCTGCTCGACGCCTCCTGGCACATCCACGAGCTGAGCACCGAAGGCGCCCGGACATGACCACCGCACTGCTGCGCTACCAGACCGGCCTGCTGCTGCGTTCCCAGCGCTGGCTCGCACCGCTTCTCCTCTACGCGGTGTTCCTCGCCGTCGGCGTGCGCGCCGGGGAACCTGTGCTCGGCGCCCTCGGCTACGCGGCCGCCGTGCTGCTTCCGGTGACCGCCTGGGTGGTACGGATCTGCCTCACCCAGGAACCCGTCGCCGCCCGGAACGTGGTGGCGGCGGCCGCCGGGCGGCGGCGGGCGCACCTGGCCGCGGTGCTGGCCGCCGTCGCGTGCGCGGCACCGTCGGGGGCGGTCGCGGTGCTGGGCGTGACGGCGGTGGCCGACCTGCGCGGCGTCGGCCCGGCGGAGGCCGTCGCCTCCGGGCTCCTTGCCGCCACGGCCTGCGTCCTGACCGGCGCCGCCGTCGGCACCCTCGCCAGCCGACCGCTCCTGCGCTCACGGGGCTGGTCCCTGGCGGCACTGGTCCTCGGCTCGCTCCTCGCCCTCGTGACGACCGGCTCCCCGGCGAAGCACGCCGTGACGGGCCTGGTCACCGGATCGCGCACCACGACGGTCACGATGCCGTGGCTCGCCCTCCTCGGCGCTCTGGTCCTCGCCGCCCTCGCGGTGGCGGTGAGCGTCAGGGCCACCGCCCGGCGGGAGTGAGTACGCTGGCGAGCATGGACCCGTACTGCGAACCCGCTCGCGCCGAGACGGCGGAGACGGCGGCGACCGGCGGTACGACTCGTACGACGACCGGCCCGACGGCGGCCGAGGGGCCGCCGTACGCCGAGTGCGTGCTGTGCCGGAAGCCGACGGAGTACCCCGAGTCGACCAAGGGAATCACCCTCTGCCCGGTCTGCGCCTGGCGGGAGGCCGAGCGGACGGCCTGCTCGGGCTAGGTCGTGTCCGGAAAGCCAGGACAGTGCGCCGGTGGGAAGTCCGGTGAGACTCCGATGGAACTCCGGTGGCTACCGGGCGCGATCCGTCGCCGGCCCGGCGGCTCCCGTGCCAGCCCCTCGTGTGGTCTCCGCCGGCGCCGCCATCAGCTCCGACACCTTCACGAAGCGGTAGCCCCTGGCCCGCAGTTCGGGCACGATCCTCCGGATCGCCTGCTCCGTGACGGGAGCGGCGCTGCGCGTGCAGTGCATGACCACGAGGGAGCCGGGCCGCACCCCGTCGAGGACCTGCTCGGCGACCGCGTCGCCGTCCTCGGCGAAGGCGTCGCCACTGACCACGTCCCACTGGACCGCCGTGACCTTCGCGGGCGCGAGCGCGCGCAGGGCCCCGTCGTCGTAGCAGCCGCCGGGGAAGCGGAAGTACGGCACGACATTGCGCGCCCCCGCCTTCCGGAAGGCGTCGAAGGCCCGCCGTACGTCGGCGGCCATGTCCTGCTTCGCGACCGTCGGCAGGCCGTAGCAGGGCGTGGCGAAGGCGTAGTGGCTGTAGGAGTGGTTGGCGATCTCGAAACGGGGGTCGGTGCCGATGGACCGGGCCTGGTCCGGGTACTCCTCGGCCCACCGGCCGGTCATGAAGACCGTCGCGTCGACCTTCAGCCGGCGCAGCGTCTCGATCAGCGCCGGGTTGTCGAAGCGCTCGCCGCCGGCGGCCCGCCGCCCCTGGTCGGCCGTCATGTCGGCGTCGAAGGTGAGCGCGACGACCTTGTCGCCGCCCTTGCGGGCGCGCTCGAACACCGGCGTGAGCCCGCCGGGCCCAGGAGCCATGGTCGGCGGCGCCTTGCGCGCCACGCCGGGCCCGGGCGCGGCCCCGGCACTCGGCCCGGCACTCGCTCCCGCCCCGGCACTCGCACCCGTGCCCGGTGTGGTGCTCGCACGCGCCCCGGAGCTCGACGGCGCGGCGGACGACGGGTCCTCAGGCGCCGACGCCAGGTCGGCGGCGCCCCCGCCGCAGCCGACGAGTACGGCACCCAGGAGAGCAAGCGCCGACATTTTTCGTACAGAAATGGTCACTCACGGAAGTTAACCGATCAGGTGGCGAGCAACAGCCTTCGGCACTCCGCCACGTCGAAGCCACCCGGCGGGTACTGCGGGTCCAGGGCGGAGAGGTGCTCCAGGAGGAGCTTGCTGATCGCCCAGTTGCGGTACCACTTACGATCGGCCGGGACCAGGTACCAGGGCGACGCCTCCGTCGAGCAGCGTTCCAGAGCGCGTGCGTACGCCTCCTGGTACGCGGGCCACAGCGCCCGCTCCTCGATGTCGCCCGCGTTGAACTTCCAGTGCTTGTCCGGGTTGTCCAGACGTTCCATCAGACGGGCGCGCTGTTCCTCGTACGAGATGTGGAGGAAGACCTTCACGACGGTCACGCCGTCCTCGGTCAGGGACTCCTCCCAGCGGTTGATCTGGCCGTAGCGGCGGCCGAGGTCGCGGCGCGGTACCAGTTCGCGGACGCGGGCGATGAGGACGTCCTCGTAGTGCGAGCGGTCGAAGATGCCGATCTCGCCCGGCACCGGCAGCGCCCGGGAGATCCGCCAGAGGAAGGGGTGCCCGCGCTCCTCGGCCGTCGGCGTCTTGAAGGCGCGGATCCGGCAGCCGGAGGGGTTGAAGAAGCCGATGACGTGCTTGACCGTGCCGCCCTTGCCGCTCGTGTCCATGCCCTGGAGGACGAGCAGCAGCCGGCGCCGGTCGCCGGCCGTGCTCGCCGCGTACAGCCGCTCCTGGAGGTCGGCGAGGTCGGGACCCATGAGGGCCGTGGCCGCGATCCCGTCCATCTTGGTCCGCGGCCCGACGGGAGTCTCCGAGGCGGAGTACGTGGACAGGTCGACCGGCTTGCCGACGGGCAGCCGCAGGACGTCCCGAACGGCCGGCTCCGCCGACTGCTTCGACTTCCGAAACCCGTCCTGCTCCTTGCCGCCCTTGCCGCCCTCCTGCTCCTGCTCCCGTTCCTCGTGCTTCTTCTTCGCCTTGTCCTTCTTGTGCTTCTTGTCCTTGTCTTTCTTGTCCTTCTTGTCTTTCTTCGCCACCTCGCGACCCCTTCCCGTCCGCCCCGCGCCTTCCCCCGATCCTGCGACGGAAAGCGCGGCTGCGCGACCGGGCGTCGGCGGCTAGGTCAGCACCATGGACCCCGCACGGCGAACGTCGTCCCGGGCGTATAGCAGTTGACGTACATGGTCGTGCCGTCCGGGGAGAACGTCACGCCCGCGAACTCGCCCCACTCCGGGGCCTGGGGCGTGCCGATGTTCTGGGCCCCGCGGGCCATCGCGTACACCTCGCCCTTCCGCGTCAGCCCGTACACGTGCTGCGCGCCCTCGCCGTCCTCGCAGACCATCAGGCCGCCGCTCGGGGCGAGGCAGATGTTGTCCGGTGACTCGCCGGGAAGCCGGATGTCCGTGCTCGGGCCGAAGACGACGACGAGGGTCAGCCGGCGCCGGTGCGGCTCGTACCTCCACACCTGTCCGTAGTGCGTCGCGCCCGAGCCGTCGGCGGTACGGGCGAAGGACGAGACGAAGTAGACGGACCGGCCGCCCCAGTAGCACCCCTCCAGCTTCTGCGCGTGCGTGATGCCGCGCGGCCCGAAGTCCTGGAGCCTGATGGGGGTCTCGGCCGCCTGCGGGTCCGGTACGGGGACCCACTCGACGCCGTCGAAGCTCGCCCCGGTCTCCTGGATCACGGAGAGGTCGGGCACGCCCGGCACCCGCATCGCCTGGAGGGCGCCGCCGGCGCGCAGCGATCCGTGGCCGCCCAGGGGCGCCTTGGGCAGGAAGCGGTAGAAGAGCCCGAACGGCTTCTCGAAGGCGTCCTCGGTCTCGTACACGATCCCGCTCCGCGGGTCGACGGCGATCGCCTCGTGCTGGAAGCGGCCCATGGCCGTGAGCGGGACGGCTCCGGTGCGGTGCGGGTCAGCGCCGTCGACCTCGAAGATGAAACCGTGGTCCTTGGTGTAGCCGTTGGTCCCGGCCCGGTCCTCGGTCTCCTCGCAGGTGAGCCAGGTGCCCCAAGGGGTCGGCCCGCCGGCGCAGTTGACCGCGGTGCCGGCGATCGCGACCCGCTCGTCGATGACCTCGCCCCGGCCGTCCAGCGTGAGCGCCGTACAGCCGCCCTTGGCCGCCGGGTCGTACGTCAGGCCCTGGACCGTCGGGACGCCGATCCTGCCGGTGACGCGGTTCTCGTGGTTGCGGACCAGGTGGACGCGGCCCCGGCGGCCGGCGAAGGCGCCCATGCCGTCGAAGTTGCTGGGGACGCGGCCCTCGCCGGAGCGCAGCGCGTCGCCCTCGCGGGAGAGGACCGTGTAGCGGAAGCCCTTGGGGAGGTCGAGGAGGCCGGCGGGGTCGGGGAGGAGGGGGCCGTAGCCGGCGTGGCCCCGGGCGGCGGCCGTACCGGCGAAGAGCTCACCGAGGGCGCCCGAGAAGGCGATACCGGCGACGGAGGCACCGGTGCGGGAGAGGATCTGACGTCGTGTCGCAGACATGCGGAGGCAACCCACTTCTGTTGGCGGACAGGAGAGGTGTGACGTGTGACCCGCAGTGTGTATCACGCGGTCTGGTGACACGTGAACCCATGCGGGCCTACACGGCCTCACTCGGCATCAAGAGTTGTACGGATCAGACCAGTTCGGCGGTCAGGGTGATCGTCGTGCCCGTGAGCGCCTGACTGACCGGGCAGTTCTTCTTGGCTTCCTCGGCCAGCGAGCGGAACTGGTCCGCGTCCAGCCCCGGGACCTCGCCGCGGACCGTCAGGTGGATGCCCGTGATGCCCTCGCCCGGCTGGAAGGTGACATCGGCCTTGGTCTCCAGGCGGGTCGGCGGGTTGCCCGCCTTGGCCAGGCCGTTGGAGAAGGCCATCGAGAAGCAGGACGAGTGCGCGGCGGCGATCAGCTCCTCCGGGCTGGTCCTGCCGTTCGGCTCCTCGGCGCGGGACGGCCAGGAGACCTCGTACGAACCGAGGCCGGAGGAGTCGAGGGTGACGACGCCCTTGCCCTTGAGGAGGTCGCCCTCCCAGACGGTGTGGGCGTGGCGGACGGTGGCCATGTGAATCCCTTTCGATCGGGTACGGCCCCCAACCTACTGCTCGACCAAGCCCTTCGCGTCCCGTGCCAGTGCGGTGAGCCGGGAGATCGCCCGGAAGTACTTCTTGCGGTACCCGCCCTTCAGCATCTCTTCACTGAAGAGCTGGTCGAAGGGGAGCCCGGAGGCGAGCACCGGGACCTCGCGGTCGTACAGCCGGTCGGCGAGGACGACGAGGCGCAGCGCGGTCGACTGGTCCGGGATCGCGGTCACGTCCGTGAGGCAGACCGCCGTCAGATCGTCGGTGAGCGCGCCGTACCGGCTGGGGTGGACCTTGGCCAGGTGGTCGAGCAGGTGCGGGAAGTCGTCGAGCGAGGCGCCGGGGGTCGCGTACGCCGCCTTCGTCACCTGTTCGTCGGAGTACGGGGCGGGGGCCTCGGGCAGTCCGCGGTGGCGGTAGTCCTCGCCGTCGATGCGCAGCGGACGGAAGTGGGCGGAGAGGCCCTGGATCTCGCGGAGGAAGTCGGCGGCGGCGAAGCGGCCCTCGCCCAGCTTGCCCGGCAGCGTGTTGGAGGTGGCGGCGAGCGCCACGCCCTCCTCCACCAGTCGGCTGAGCAGGGAGGAGACGAGGACGGTGTCGCCCGGGTCGTCCAGTTCGAATTCGTCGATGCAGAGCAGCCGGTGTCCGCTCAGGGTGCGCACGGTCTGCTGGAAGCCGAGCGCGCCGACCAGGTTCGTCAGCTCCACGAAGGTGCCGAAGGCCTTGAGGCCGGGCTCGGCGGGCGTCGCGTGCCAGAGGGAGGCGAGCAGGTGGGTCTTGCCGACGCCGTAGCCGCCGTCGAGGTACACCCCGCGCGGCCCTGTGGGGGCCGCGGGCTTCTTGGCGAACCAGCGGCTGAGGGCCGGGCGCTTGCCGGAGCCGGTGGCGTGGGCGCCGCCGAGTCCCTCGGCGAAGGCGCTCAGGACCCTGACCGCGTCGGTCTGGCTGGGCTGGTTCGGGTCCGGTATGTACGTGTCGAAGCGCACCGAGTCGAATCGTGGCGGCGGGACCATCTCCGCGACGAGCCGGTCGGCGGGGACATGGGGCTCCCGGGCGCAGAGGGAGACCGGGGCCGCTTCGGTGGAAGCCGCTTCGGTCATGGCGCGGGGGGCGTGGGAGGCACGGGTCGACACAGTTCCCCACTCTATGCGCCGTGTCAGACTGCGAGGATGCGACGCCTGTTCCCTGTGACGGACATGACAGCCAGCGATGCCCCGGGCCGCGCGGACGTAGGGGGCCGCGACGCCACGGGTGGGGGTGCGACGGCCGGTGACGCTATGGACAGCGGGGCCATCGGCCGCGATGCCACGCGCGGGGGCGTGACGGCCGGTGACGCCATGGACAGCGGGGCCATCGGCCGCGACGCCACGAGTGGGGGTGTGACGGCCGGTGACGCTACGGACAGCTGGGCTACCGGCCGCGACGCCGCGGACCGTGAGGGTCTCCTCGACAGGGAGTGGTCCCTGGACGAGCTCGCCGACGCCTATCCGTACCCGGCCCTCGCCCCCGGCGAGAGCTGGCTGCGCGCCAACATGGTCTCCTCCCTCGACGGCGCCGGCCAGCACGACGGCCGCTCCCAGCCGCTTTCCTCGGACAGCGACATGCGGATCTTCGGCACCCTGCGCGGCCTCGCCGACGTGATCGTCGTCGGCGCGCAGACCGTACGGCAGGAGGGGTACCGCCCCGCCCGCGCCCGGGACGCCTTCGCGGCCCGCCGGGCGGCCGCCGGGCAGGGGTCCGCGCCGGTGATCGCCGTGGTCAGCGCCTCCCTCGGCCTCGACTTCACGCTGCCGCTCTTCACCGAGCCCCTGGTCCCGACCCTGATCCTGACCGGCGCCGAGGCGCCCGCCGCGCGCGTGGCCGAGGCCCGGGCGGCAGGGGCGGAGGTGGTGATCGCGGGCGAGGGGCCCGGCGTCGAGCCGGCCCGCGCGGTGGCGGCGCTCGCCGAGCGGGGGCTCCGGCGGCAGCTGACCGAGGGCGGCCCCCGGTTGCTGGGCCAGTTCGTGGCGGCCGGGGTGCTCGACGAGCTGTGCCTGACGGTCTCGCCCACGATGACGGCGGGCGCCGCCCAGCGCATCGCCGGAGGGCCGTCGGTGGCCGTCCCGCAGCGGTTCGCCATGGCGTCGCTGCTGGAAGAGGCCGGGTTCCTTTTCACCCGCTACCGTCGGATCTGACAATCGGCGGAATTTGTCGTTCCGGTTAGCTTCCGCTGGGCACACTTACCCCCGAAGACCCCGTAGACCCCTTGCGGGCGCGGGGAAGGATGGTTTCCGCAGAAGGGCTCCTGAGGTGTTCACAAGCGTTCTGATGATCGAGAAGCCCCTCACGTCCGTCGACGTGGAATTCGTCACCACCCTGCACGGCGACGAGGACGTGTCCTTCATCGTGCTGATGCAGCCCCGTGGTGACCAGGCCGATGTACTGCTGCGTGCCATCGACGACGTCGCCATGGGCGACCTGAAGGAAGCGGCCCGCGAGGGTGAGGAACCCGAGGGCAAGGCGGCCCGCGTCCCCGCCGAGCAGGCCCTGGAGTACTCCCTCCAGGGGTTGCGGAACGCGGGGTGCGAGGCGGTCGGGCAGGTGGTCGAGGACCACCCCCTCGACAAGATGAAGGCCGTGGTCGACGAGTCCGCCGCCGACGAGGTCATCGTCCTGACGGCCCCGCACTACGTGGAGGAGTTCTTCCACCGGGACTGGGCGTCGAGAGCCCGGCACAAGGTCGGCGTACCGGTCCTGAAGCTGTTCGCGCACAGCGAGGCGGAGAGCGTCTGAGGAGTGCAGGGGCCGCCCGGCGCGCCGTAGCGGTGGCCGCCGTCTCCGCGCCGCCCGCACGGGCGGCGCGAAGACGCGCGGGGGACGGCGCACTGTGGTCAGCCGGGGGCTGTCACAGCGAGCCACTAGGCTGGGGACCTCCTGTACGTCGTCCCCCGGGGAGAACACTCATGGCACCCGCCATCCCTGCCGCCATGGAACGGCCGCACTTCATCGGCATCGGCGGTGCCGGAATGTCGGGCATCGCGAAGATCCTCGCGCAGCGCGGGGCGAAGGTCGCCGGCAGCGACGCCAAGGAGTCCGCGACCGCCGAGGCGCTGCGCGCGCTCGGGGTCACGGTGCACATCGGGCACTCCGCCGCCCACCTCGCCGACGACGCCTCCGCCGTCGTCGTCTCCAGCGCCATTCGCGCGGACAACCCCGAGCTGGCCCGCGCCGCCGAGCTGGACATCCCGGTCGTCCACCGCTCCGACGCGCTCGCCTCCCTGATGGACGGCCTGCGCGCGATCGCCGTCGCCGGTACGCACGGCAAGACGACGACCACGTCCATGCTGGCCGTCGCGCTCACCGAGCTCGGTCTCGACCCCTCGTACGCCATCGGCGGCGACCTCGCGGGCCCGGGCACGAACGCCCGCCACGGCGACGGTCAGGTCTTCGTGGCCGAGGCCGACGAAAGCGACCGCAGCTTCCAGAAGTACGACCCCGAGGTCGCGATCGTCCTCAACGTCGAGCTGGACCATCATGCGAACTACGCCTCCATGGACGAGATCTACGAGTCCTTCGAGGCCTTCACCGCCAAGATCCGCCCCGGCGGCACCCTCGTCGTCGGCGAGCACCCCGGCGCCCTCGAACTGGCCGGGCGGGTCGCCGGCGACCGGGACCTGCACGTGGTCACCGTCGGCGAGGCCCAGACCTCCGACGTGTGGATCCGTTCGATCGTCCCGAACGGCATGACCAGCGAGGTCGTCGTCGTCATGGACGGTGTCGAGCACACCTTCACCGTCTCCGTCCCGGGCCGCCACTACGCCCACAACGCGGCCGCCGCCCTCGCCGCCGGCTCCCGGGTGGGCATCGACCCGGCGGAGCTGGCCCAGGCCCTCACCGCGTACACCGGGGTCGGTCGACGCCTCCAGCTCAAGGGCGAGGCGGCCGGCGTGCAGGTCATCGACTCGTACGCCCACCACCCCACCGAGATGACCGCCGATCTGGAGGCCATGCGCGGCGCCGCCGGGGCCGCGCGCCTCCTCGTGGTCTTCCAGCCCCACCTCTTCTCCCGCACCCAGGAGCTCGGCAAGGAGATGGGCGACGCCCTCGCCCTCGCCGACGCCTCCGTGGTCCTGGACATCTACCCGGCCCGCGAGGACCCGATCCCGGGCATCACCAGCGAGCTGATCATCACGGCGGCCCGCGCGGCGGGCGCGGACGTGACGCCGGTGGCCGACAAGGACACGGTCCCGGAGGTCGTGGTGGGAATGGCCAGGCCCGGTGATCTCGTTCTGACGATGGGCGCGGGCGACGTCACGGACCTCGGTCCGCGGATCCTCGCCCGCCTGTCGAGCTGAGGAGCGTGTGATGGCGTCGTACGAGGTCGAGAAGCCGGACGAGCAGTGGCGCGCGGAGCTGACCCCGCAGGAGTACCAGGTCCTGCGCCAGGCCGGCACCGAGCCCGCGTTCCGGGGTGAGTACACGGACACGAAGACCGAAGGCGTGTACTCCTGCCGGGCGTGCGGCGCCGAGCTGTTCACGTCGACGGAGAAGTTCGAGTCGCACTGCGGCTGGCCGTCGTTCTACGACCCGAAGGAGAGCGAGGCGGTCGAGCTGATCCAGGACCGCTCACACGGCATGGTGCGTACGGAGGTCCGCTGCGCGCGCTGCGGCTCGCACCTGGGCCATGTCTTCGAGGGCGAGGGGTACCCGACCCCGACCGACCAGCGGTACTGCATCAACAGCATCTCGCTGCGGCTGACGCCGGTCGAGGGCTGACGCCCATGGTCGACGGCTTACGCCTTGGGGGCGCCGCGCCGGCGGCACGGCGCTCGGGGCGCCGGCGGCCCCCGACTCTCCTTCGACCCGAGGTGGACGCGTGAGGGCCCCCGTACACGTCGTCTACGCACATCCCAGCGAGCGGAGCTTCACGCGCGAGGTGCTCGACGCGTTCCTCGGCGGCCTGGTCGACAGCGGTCGTCCGTACACGGTCTCGGACCTCTACGCGATGGACTTCCGCTCGGAACTCACGCCCGCCGAGTACGCGCGCGAGTCGGGAGCCGACGTCGAGGCGCCCGTCCCCGAGGACGTCGCCGCCGAGCAGGCCGCGCTCGCCGCCGCCGACACCTGGGTGTTCGTCTACCCGGTGTGGTGGGCGGACTGCCCGGCCCGCCTCAAGGGCTGGTTCGACCGCGTCTGGACGGTGGGGTTCGCCCGGGCGACCGTCGGCCCGCGGACGGTCGCCGAGAAGGCCCTGGTGCTCTGCACGGCCGGGTACGACATCGCGGAGCTCCAGGCCTCCGGCTGCTACGGGGCGATGCGGACCGTCATGCTCACCGACCGGATCGGCGAGCGGGCGACGGCGAGCGAGTTCGTCCTCCTCGGAGGCTCGGCCGGCAGCGGCGGAGAGTGGCCCGCGCTCAAGGCCGAACACTTGGCGCGGGCGGCGGAGTTGGGCCGCTCGCTCTGAGATCCTGCGGGGTGCCGACCGGGTTCAGCTGCTGCGGGCGGCCTCGGCGGCGTCGGGACTCCGTGTCGGCTCTTCGGCGGCGTCGGGACTCCGTGTCGGCTCTTCGGCGGCGTCGGGACTCCGTGTCGGCTCTTCGGCGGCGGTCGTGTCCCCGCGTCCGCGCCGGGCCAGATCACCGACCGCCAGCGTCAGGACGCCTGCCAGAAGGCCCCAGAACGTCGACCCGATGCCGAAGAGCGTGAAGCCGGACGCGGTCGCGAGCAGGGTGACGACGGCCGGTTCGCGGAGCCGGTCGTCGCGGAGGGCCGAGGTGAGCGAGGATCCGATGGTGCCGAGCAGCCCGATGCCCGCGATGCCCAGGACCAGGGCCGGCGGCATCGCGGTCAGCAACCAGCCGACCGTACCGCCGAAGAGGCCCACCAGCAGGTAGAAGACGCCCGTCCAGACACCGGCGACGTACCGCTTACCAGGGTCGGGGTGGGCGGCCTCGCCGCTGCAGATCGCCGCGGTGATGGCGGCCAGGTTCAGACCGAAGCAACCGAACGGCGCGAGAACGGCGTTGACCGTGCCGGTCCAGGTCAGCAGGGGCGAGATCGGCGTGGCGTAACCGGCGTTGCGCAGCACGGCCACCCCCGGCAGGTTCTGCGAGGCCATGGTCACGGCGAAGAGCGGCAGGCCGACGCCGACGAGGACCTGCCAGTCGAACTCGGGTCGCACGAAGGACGGTTCGGCGAGTGCGAGCTCGAAGCCGTCCAGCTTCCACGAGCCCTGCCACGCCGTGGCGGCGACACCGACGGCCAGCGCGGCGACGACCGCGTAGCGCGGGAACCAGCGCCGGCCGGCCAGATACGCCAGGAACATCGGGACGGCGACGGCCCCGTTCAGCTCCATCTGCGTGAACAGCTCGGTGCCGAACTGCAGGAGGACACCGGCGAGCAGCGCGGAGGCGAGCGGGACCGGAATCCGGTTCATGATCCGCTCGAACCAGCCGGTGACACCGCTGATCGCGATGAGCACGGCGGAGAGCAGGAACGCCCCGACCGCCTGCGCCATCGTCACGCCCTGCAGACCGGTGGCGAGCAGGGCTGCGCCGGGCGTCGACCAGGCGGTGACGACCGGCGCGCGGTAGCGCAGGGACAGTCCGATACAGGTCACCCCCATCCCGACACCGAGGGCGAAGACCCATGACGTGAGTTCGGCGGAGGTGGCCCCCGCGGCCTTGGCGGCCGTGAAGACGACGGCCACGGAGCTGGTGAACCCGATGAGGACGGCGAGGAATCCGGCGGAGACGGCGGTGGTCGGCGCGGCGGATCGGAGGTGTCGTATGAATGCCATGGCATGGGCATCCTGGCACACCGCCGCCCGGCCGCCGGAGGGGTTTTCCACAGGCCTTGTCGTGGGGGCGGGGATGGCCGCAAGATCCAGGAGTGATCCATTTTGGGGAGGGGAAATGATCAAGGGAGACAACGCGTTCGTTCCGACGGTGCCGCTGCGGATCGCGGTGCGGGGCGGAGTGGACGTCGCGGCGCTGCTGCTGACGGAGACCGGCCGGGTCCGGGGGGACGCGGACATCGTGTTCCACGGGGCGCCGGTCCATCCCTCGGGCGCGGTGAGGCTGTTTGGGGAGGAGAGCGGCACGGGCACGGTGTGGCTGGACACCGGCCTCACGGCGGTCGAGGGGCAGATCGCTCGCGTGCTGGTGGTCGGGTCGACGGATAACGGCGCGCTGCGGGACGCGCGGGGGCTGTCCGTGGAGGCGTTCGCGCCGGACGGCACGTCGGTCGCCGCGTACGAGGTGACGGACGCGGGCGGCGAGACGGCGATGGTGCTCGCGGAGCTGTACCGGCGGGCGGGGGGCTGGAAGTTCCGCGCGGTGGGCCAGGGTTGGCTGAACGGACTGGCGGGCTTGGCGAGGGACTACGGCGTGGACGTGGCCGACGAGCCCCCGGCTCCGGTCCCGGCGGCGCACCAGCCCCCGGCGCCGGCGCCGCCTCCGGTCCCGTTCCAGGTGCCGCCGCAGGTCCACCCGCCGGCGTCGGTTCCGTTCCAGGCGCCCACGTCGGCTCCGCCCCAGGCGCCTCCGCAGGTCCAAGCGCCCACGTCGGTCCCGTTCCAGGTGCCGCCGCAGGTCCACCCGCCGGCGTCGGTTCCGCCCCAGGCGCCTCCGCAGGCACCGGTGCCCGTCGCGTACCAGGTTCCGGCTCCGGGGCCCGCGGGGGTGACTCCGCCGGGTCCGGCCGGCCCCCAGCCGGGTCTGCCCGACTGGACCTTCGGTGGGGTGTTCCCGCCGTACACGCAGACCGGCCGGGACAACGACGTGATCACCGTGGAGGGACTCCCGCCCGGACCGGTCGTGCTCGAACTCGACATACGCGGAGACGGCTACACCGGCCTGTGGACCCTCACGCGGCTGAACAAGGAGGGAGAGAACCTGGTCAACAGCACCGAGGAGAACTTCCACGGCCGGATGCTCGCCCAGGTCCCCGGAAACGGCCGACTGCGCCTGAAGCTGCACGCGGAGGGCCCCTGGCAGTTCCAGGTGCTGCCGCTGGCCGCCGCGACGCGCCTGTCGGAGCAGGAGGTGGAGAGCCGCGGCCCCGACGTCCTGCTGCACACGGGCGGCGCCGCCGATCTCGCCCTCCACTACCGGGGCGACGACAACCTGATCGTCCACCTCTACGAACTCGACGGGCACGACGACCCCACGACCCTGCCCTCGTACGAGAACGCGGTCAACGAGATCGGGAAACGGCGGGAGACCGTCCCGCTGCCCGAGGGCCCGGTCATCGTGCACATGGAGATGGCGGACGGCTCGTGGCGGGCCCGGCTGAAGCACCTCCAGCCGCACAGCCGGCCCTTCAGCGACGGCCATGTGGCGCCGGTGACGGACATAGGCAAGGCCCAGGGCTGGCTGCGGCGGGGGAGGCGGTGAACCCGGGGTCAGACCGTGGCCGGCTCCAGTAGGTCCCAGCGGTTGCCGTAGAGGTCCTCGAAGACCGCCACCGTGCCGTACGGCTCGTGGCGCGGCTCCTCCAGGAAGCGGACGCCCGCCGTGGTCATGCGGGTGTGGTCGCGGGCGAAGTCGTCGGTGTGGAGGAAGAAGCCGACCCGGCCGCCCGTCTGGGCGCCGACGGCGGACTCCTCCGCCGGGTTCTTCGCCCGGGCCAGGACCAGGGCCGTGCCGGCGGGGCCACCCGGCGGGCGGACGACGACCCAGCGGGTGCCGTCGCCGCGGTCGGTGTCCTCGACGAGGTCGAAGCCGAGGGCGTCGGTGTAGAAGGCGACGGCCTCGTCGTAGTCACGGACGACGAGGGTGACGAGAGCGATGAAGGACATACCCAGAGGTTATACGTATGACCGGACGGGTGCCACGCGGTGCGAGAATGCAGCGCATGGACGCCCAGCTGCTCGCCGAGCTCACCGACCGCGCCCGGCTCCTCGCCGTTCCCGGCCGGCGGCGGATCCTCGGGCTCGCCGGGGCGCCCGGCGCCGGGAAGTCCACGCTCGCGGCCCGCCTCGTCGACCGGCTCGACGGACTGGCCGTCCTCGTGCCGATGGACGGCTTCCACCTCGCGCAGGCGGAGCTGGAGCGGCTCGGCCGGGCGGGACGCAAGGGGGCACCGGACACGTTCGACGCCGCCGGGTACGCCGCCCTGCTCGCCCGCCTCCGAGCCCCCGAGCCCGACACCACGGTCTACGCCCCCGCCTTCGACCGCGCCCTGGAGGAGCCCGTCGCCGGAGCGGTGCCGGTCGCGGCGGACATCCCGCTCGTCGTCACCGAGGGGAACTACCTCCTGCACGACGCGGGCCCCTGGGCCGCCGTCCTGCCGCTGCTGGACGAGGCGTGGTTCCTGGAGCTGGACGACCGGAGCCGGGCCGCCCGGCTCGTCGAGCGGCACGTCCGCTTCGGCAAGGACCGCGCCCACGCCGAGCGGTGGGTCCGCGACTCCGACGAGGCCAACGCCCGCCTCGTCGCCGCCGGCCGCGACCGGGCCCAGCTCGTCGTCCGCATGACGTAGCCACGCCCGCGCCCCTCTAGGCCCTGTCGCGGGCGTGCTCCGTCGCCGCTCGGGCCAGGGCTCGGACGACGGCGTGCGGGCGGGTGCCGTCGCCCGCCAGTTCCGGCTGAAAGAGGGTCGCCAGGAAGAAGGGGTGGCCGGGCAGTTCCGCGATGCGGACCTGACCGTCCTCGTCCTCGCCCGTGAACCACAGACCGTGCGCCGCCAGGGTGTCCAGATGTCGGCTGTCCGGGCCGTAGCCGCAGTGGTACCGCTCCGTCGTCCGCTCGGCGCCGAGGACCGCCTCCGCCAGCGAGCCCGGCGTCACCCGCACCACCCCCTCGTGTCCGACCAGCGAGCAGGCGAGCGGCGCGATCAGCAGGTCGTCACCGGCCGCCGACGGGTCGTTCTCGGCGTGCGCGGCGGCGGTCAGGCCGCAGACGTCCCGCGCGAACTCCAGCAGCGCGTGCTGGAACCCACCGCAGGTGCCCAGGAACGGGATTCCGTCCTCGCGGGCCGTGCGGATCGCCGCCAGCGCGCCCGCCTCGCTCTCGTACGGGCTTCCCGGCAGCACCCACACCGCGTCGAAACCCGACACCGCGCCCGGCTCCTCCGCGTCGCCGGTCGGGATCCAGTACGCGTCGAGGACGAGGCCGTCCCGGTCGGCCAGCGCGTCGAACAGGGAGGGGACGCGGACATGGGACCTCACGTGCGGGGACCGGTCGCCGACGAGGGCGACGCGGGGGGTGTGCGTCGGTGTCTGGTTCATGACGACCATGCTCGACGGGCGCTCCGGTCCAGGTCCAACGATGATTCCTGCACCTCCGATCGCCTTCGCTGATGGAGGTTGCCGACCTGTCCACCTGTCCGCCTGTCCGCCTGTCCGCCTGTCCGCCTGTCCGCCTGTCGGCATGGCGAGGGGAGTGGGGGCCGGGGCGGTCGCCGGGGCCGTTGCGGAAGCCGGGACGCCGCCGAGGTAGCCTCGCCCTCGCGAGCTGTCCGAGCCGCCTGGACCTCCCGGACTTCTGACCCCATGGACCCGCACCACCTCCGTACGTTCGTCACCGTCGCCCGACTCGCCTCCTTCTCCGAGGCGGCCCGCGCCCTCGGCTACACCCAGTCCGCCGTCTCCCAGCACATCGCCGCCCTGGAGCACGACCTCGGCCTGCCGCTCCTCGCCCGCCGCCCCGTCGTCCCCACACCGGCGGGAGAGCGCCTCCTCGAACACGCCGGTGCGCTGCTCCTCCGGATCGACGCCGCCCGCGCCGACCTCGGCCGGTTCGCCGCCGCACCGATCCGGACGCTGACCCTCGCCGCCTCCCCGCTCGCCCCGCACCCCCGTGTCCTCGCCGCCCTGGCCGGCCTCCCCACCACCCTCGGCGTCACCCTGCGGACCCTGCCCCGCGACGAGGTGCCCGCGGCCGTCGCCACCGGAGCGGCCGACCTCGGCCTGGTGGACGGACCGGCCGCCGCCAGCGACCCGTTGCGGCTGCCGGACGCCGGCCCGCTCACCGCCGTCCGCGTCGCCGAGGAGCCGTTCGCCGTCGTCCTGCCCGCAGGACATCCACTCGCCGGCCGCCCCGGACTGCGGCTCGCCGACCTCGTCGACGCCCGGTGGCTCGACGCCCCCGACGCCGGCGTCCCGCTCGACCGGCTGCGCTCCGCGAACGGCGGCCCGGTCGGCCAGGGCTTCCGTGCGGCCCTGCGCCACGAGGGCACCGACAGCCGCGTCCTCGGCGCCCTGGCCGCCGCCGGGCACGGCCTGACGCTCCTGCCCGTCTCGCTCGCCGCCGAGGTCACCGGAGCCGTCGCCGTACCGCTGGTCTCCCCGCGCCTCGTCCACCGCGTCGAACTCCTCCACACCGGAGCCGAACCCGAGGGCCCCCCAGCGGAGTTGGCCCGACGACTCGCCGACTGAGCGGGCGCAGGGCCTAGGCTGGTGTCACGGCGAGAGGGAAGGCGGGCGGACGTGGGGTTGTTCCGGCGAGGGCCACGGCGTGACGGTGACGACGCGCCCAGGGACCCCGAGTTCTCGTACTTCTCCGTCCGCGAGGCCGCGCTCTTCCGCAGCCGCGTCCGCGAGGCCTTCGCCGAACTCGGCCTCGAAGTCACCGTCTACGCCGACATGGTGCGCGACGCCGACGGCCGCGCCTTCGGTCTCGGCAACCTCGCCGCCGTCTGTCACAACGACCGGCGCGGACCGCGCGCCTGGCCCGCGCTGATCCGCCGCCACGTGGATCTGGTGCTGCGGACCATGGACGGCCCCTCGGCGCTCGACACCCTGCGGCCCGAGCAGATCCGCTCCCAGCTCTACCCTCGGGTGGTCAGCGGCGACGGCATCGACGCCGGGGCCTTCGGCTACGCCCGCAGCGTCGCGCCGGGACTGTACGAGATCCTCGCCCTCGACCTCCCCGAGAGCGTCATGATGCTCACCGACGAGGCGCTCGAACCCCTCGGCGACCTCGACGACCTGCGCGACCGTGCGCTCGCCAACCTGCGCGGGCTGCCCGTCGAGGGGCACGAGACGGTCCGGGACGCCGACGGCATGTGCTTCGAGGTGGTCCTCGGCGACTCCTTCTACACCGCGAGCCGCGTCCTCGACCTGGACGCCGTCGTGAGGCGGGTGACCGGGCAGCCGCTCGGCGAGCACGGGGCGCTCGTCGCCATGCCCTTCCGGCATCAGCTGGCCTTCCACCCGATCCGCGACACCACGATCGTCCCCGCGCTCGGCGCGATGGCCTCCTTCGCCGCCTCCGGCTACGAGGACACGCCCGGCGCGATCAGCCCGTACGTCTTCTGGTGGCGCGGCGGGACGCTCACCCAGCTCAGCGACCGCGACGGGGACGGCGGCGAGCTGCGGATCGTCGTCGGCGAGGACTTCCACGAGCTGCTCGAACGCCTCATCGCCCAGGGCCCGGGGCAGGGCCCCGACCTACGCTGAGCGGTCGCGTCCCCTGCCCACGACGGGCAGGATGACCCCATGTCGAGTACGCCCGAGTCCGGTACGCCCAAGCCAGGTAGGCCCGAATCCCGTACGCCCAAGCCAGGTAGGCCCGAATCCCGTACGCCCGAGTCCGGTACGCCTGCGTCGAGTACGCCCGAGTCCGGTACGCCTGAGTCGAGTACGCCCGAGTCCCGTACGCCCGCGCCGTTCACCGCCGACGACTACCGCGCGCGGATGACCCGTGCCGCCGAGGCCGCCGCCGAGGCCGGGCTCGCCGGTGTCCTCGTCGCGCCCGGCCCCGACCTGGTGTACCTGACCGGCTACCGGCCCACCGCGACCACCGAACGCCTCACCGCCCTCGTCCTCACCCCCGGTCAGGACCCGGTCCTCGTCGTGCCGACCCTGGAGGCCCCGGACGCCGAGAAGGCCCCCGGCGCGGCCGCGCTCGTCCTGCGCGACTGGACCGACGGCATGGACCCGTACGCCGCCACCGCGCCCCTCCTCGACATCGACGGGCGCTTCGGCGTCAGCGACAACGCGTGGGCGATGCACCTGCTCGGCCTCCAGAAGCAGCTGCCGGGCACCTCCTACGTCTCGCTGACCGAGGCACTGCCCATGCTGCGGGCCGTGAAGGACGACCACGAGCTGGAGCGGATCGCGGCGGCCGGCGCCGCCGCCGACCAGGCGTACGGAGAGATCCTCAAGGTCGCCTTCGCCGGCCGCAGGGAGAACGAGGTGGCCGCCGATCTCGCCGCGCTCCTCATGCGGTTCGGCCACTCGCAGGTCGACTTCACCGTGGTCGGCTCCGGCCCCAACGGCGCCAACCCGCACCACGAGGCGGGCGAGCGGGTCATCGAGCGCGGGGACATGGTCGTCCTCGACTTCGGTGGCCTCAAGCACGGGTACGGCTCCGACACCACCCGTACCGTCCACGTCGGCGAACCGACCGCCGAGGAGCGGCGCGTCCACGACCTGGTGCGGGAGGCGCAGCAGGCCGGCTTCGAGGCCGTCCGGCCCGGCGTGGCCTGCCAGGACGTCGACCGAGCGGCCCGCAAGGTGATCACGGACGCCGGTTACGGCGAGTTCTTCATCCACCGCACCGGCCACGGCATCGGGGTCACGACCCATGAACCGCCGTACATGATCGAGGGCGAGGAGCGCCCGATCGTGCCGGGCATGTGCTTCTCCATCGAGCCGGGCGTCTACCTGCCGGGCCGCTTCGGCGTCCGCATCGAGGACATCGTGACGGCGACGGAGGACGGCGGCCGCGACGGCACCGGTTCCGGCCGTCGCTTCAACCACACACCGCACGAGATGGCGATCGTCGAGTAGCCCCCCGGGCCCCCGCCAGGTCACCCGTCCGTCAGGACCACCGCGCACTCCGCCGGCAGCCGCAGCAGGCCGTCGGCGCCCGGGGCCTCGACCGGCTCCCAGGCCGCGAGGACCCTGTCGCGGCCGTTCGTGCCCAGCGGGATCTCCGCCGGCTCCTTGCCCAGGTTGACCGCGATCCGCAGCACCCCGCGCCGGAACGCCAGCCAGCGGGCCTCCTCGTCGAACGCGACCCGGACCGACGCCAGGTCCGGGTCGGTGAGATCCGGCAGGGTGCGGCGCAGCGCGATCAGCTCCCGGTGCCAGGCCGCGAGGCGGCTGTGCGGGGCGCGCTCGCGTTCCGTACGGTCCAGGACGGAACGGTCCCGGGTGGACGCGTCCTGCGGGTCGGGGATGTCCTCCTCCGCCCAGCCGTGCTCCGCGAACTCCCGCCGCCTGCCCCGCCGTACCGCCTCCGCGAGCTCCGGATCGGTGTGGTCGGTGAAGTACATCCAGGGTGTCTTCGCACCCCACTCCTCGCCCATGAAGAGCATCGGCACCGACGGCCCGGTCAGGACCAGCGTCGCCGCGCAGGCCAGCAGCCCGGGGGAGAGGGTCGCCGAGAGCCGGTCGCCCAGCGCGCGGTTGCCGACCTGGTCGTGCGTCTGCGCGTACCCGAGGAAACGGTGCGCGGGCGTACGGACCCGGTCCACCGGACGCCCGTGGCGGCGGCCGCGGAAGCTGGAGTACGTACCGTCGTGGTAGAAGACATGGGTCAGCGTCTTGGCGAGCGCGGCCAGCGGGGCGCGTGCGAAGTCGGCGTAGTAGCCCTGGGACTCACCGGTCAGCGCGGTGTGCAGGGCGTGGTGGAAGTCGTCGTTCCACTGGGCGTGCAGGCCCAGGCCGCCCGAGACCCGCGGGGCGGTCGTGCGCGGGTCGGCGAGGTCGGACTCGGCGATCAGGAAGTGCTGACGGCCCTGCTCCCGCGCCAGTTCGTCGACCGCCTCGCTCAGCTCCTCCAGGAACGTCAGCGCCCGGTCGTCCACCAGGGCGTGCACGGCGTCGAGGCGGAGCCCGTCGATCCGGTAGTCCTGGAGCCAGGCGAGCGCGCTGTCCCGCAGATACGCGCGGACCTCGTCCGAGCCCGGCGCGTCCAGGTTCACGGCCACGCCCCACGGCGTGTGGTGGGTGTCGGTGAAGTACGGGCCGAAGGACGGCAGATGGTTCCCGGACGGGCCGAGGTGGTTGTGGACCACGTCCAGGATCACGCCCATCCCGAGCCCGTGTGCCGTGTCGACGAAGCGCTTGAGCGCCGTCGGCCCGCCGTACGGCTCGTGGACCGCCCACGGCGCGACGCCGTCGTACCCCCAGCCGCGCGTTCCCGGGAAGGGGCAGAGCGGCATCAGCTCCACATGGGTGATGCCGAGCCCGGCCAGCTCCCCGAGCCGCTCCGCCGCCGCGTCCAGGGTGCCGTCCGGGGTGAAGGTCCCGACGTGCAGCTCATACAGGACGGCGGCGCGCAGCCGCAGCCGCGGGGCCTCGTTGAACCAGACGTACCCGGAGTGGTCGACGACCGCGCTCAGGCCGTCAGGACCGTCCGGCTGACGGCGTGAGCGGGGATCGGGCAGGACCGGCCCGCCGTCCAGGGCGTAGCCGTACCGGTCGCCGTCCCCGGCGGACACGACACAGGTCCACCAGCCGGCCCGCTCGGCGTCCCGCTCCATTGGGTGTCCCGTTCCGTTGAGCTCCAACGTCACCTGGTCACGGGCCTGCGGGGCCCACACCTCGAACAGCACCGGCCGATCCCCTCGTCTCGTCGAGTGGTCCACGCGTCGGAACAGGACGGCGTCCCGTTCTCCACGGCGTCCACGCCGTCCATCCTGGCAGTCAGGACTGTGCCCCGCCCGGCGTGTCCCACACGAAGTCGATCCGCCGATCGAAGTTCACCTCACCGGCCCGGTCACCGTCCTGGTCGGGCCGGTACGCGACCTCCGGCGGCCGTGCCGTGGTGGTGACCGACGATCCCCGGCCCCGTTCTGGACACCTCGGGCCTCTCGGACGGACAATCACGGATGTGACAACCCCTTTCGAGTTCTCCACGCATCCCGCTCGGCTCTCCGACGCCGAGCGGGACCGCGCGCTGGAGCTGCTTCGTGAGGGTGCCGCGCAGGGCAGGCTCTCGCACGACACCTTCCTGTTCCGGATGGAGCGGGCTCTCGTCGCGCGCCGCTCGGACGAACTCGCGCTCCTCACCGCCGATTTGCGGACCGAGTCCGGCTGGACCCGCCGGGTGGTCGGGGTGGTGGAGAAGATGTCCGCGTTCACGGCGAAGCTCGGCCGTGCCTGGCACACCGAGCGCCTGCCGAAGCTGCTGCTCCCCGAACCGGGGCCGTATCCGCTGCGGATCGGCCGCGACCCGATGAACGGGCTGCGGCTCAGCCACGAGACCGTCTCCCGGATGCACGCCGAACTCTCCCTCCAGGGCGGTCTCTGGGTCCTGCGCGACCTCGGCTCGACCAACGGCACGACCGTCAACGGACGGCGGGTCACGGGAGCGGTGGCGGTCCGGGCGGGGGACGCGGTCAGCTTCGGGCAGATGTCCTTCCGGCTCTCCGTGCGCTGAGTCCCCCGGCCCCCGGCTCCCGACCCCGGCTCCCGACCCCGGCTCCCGACCCCGGCTCCCGACCCCGGCTCCGGGCCTCGGCACCCGACCCCGGCTCCCAGCCTCGGCCGCCGGCCCCCGACCCCGGCCTCGGCTCCCGGCTCCCGGCTCCTGGCTCCTGGCTCGTGGCTCCTGGAAAAATCTCCCTTTCGTACGGGGGACATCCCCTACGGGTGGGGGTAGCCCCCCTTCGGTACGCGGGGGTCCACCAGTGACCGCGTCCCGCCTCCGACGGGACGCTTCTCACCATGAGAAGAACAGGTGTCCCGGTGACGGTCCGTACGGCGCAGTGGTGCGCGACCCACCCGTGGAAGGCGATCTCCGGCTGGGTGCTGCTGCTCGCCCTCTGCGTCGGCGCGGGGGCGGCCGTCGGCACGAACAAGGGGACGTTCGCCGACTTCTGGGTCGGGGAGGCGGGGCGGGCGGAGGCGATGGCCTCGGGCAGCGGACTGACGCCCCCGCCGGTGGAGCAGGTGCTGATCGAGCGGAAGGCGACGGCGGGGGCGGGGGCCGGGGCGGGAGCCGGGGCGGGCGAGCCGGCTGCCGCCGCGAGCGAGATCCGCCGGAGGATGGCGGCGCTGCCGGCCGTCGAGTCGGTCGGCGCACCCGTCGCCGCACCGGCAGGCGACGACGCGGTGCGGCACGGCGCGCGGGCCGGGGCGGGGGAGGGCGCGCGGGACGGTGCGCGGGAGGGTGCGGAGGACGCGGTGAGGGTCGCGGTCACCCTGCGGGGGGACCGGGAGACGGCGAAGAGGGACGTCGGGGCGCTGCTGGCCGAGACCGCCGCCGTTCAGCGTGCCCACCCGGGCCTGACGGTGGAACAGACCGGCAGCGCCTCCCTCTCCGTGGCGGTCAACGACAAGCAGGGGCGGGATCTCCGGCGGACCGAGATGATCAGTCTCCCGGTCACCTTCCTCATCCTCCTGGTGGTCTTCGGCGCGGTCCTCGCCGCCGGGATCCCGGTCGTCCTCGCGCTCTTCGCCTTCGTCGGCGCCGTCGGCCTGTACGGGGTCGCCTCCTGGGTCTTCCCGGACGCGGGCGGCGCTGCGCTCAGCGTCATCTTCATGATGGGCATGGCGGTCGGCGTCGACTACTCGCTCTTCTACCTCAAGCGCGCCCGGGAGGAGCGGGAGCGCTCGGGCGGCACGATCACGCACGCCCGCGCCGTCGAACTGGCGGCGGCCACCTCCGGCCGGGCGGTCGTGGACTCGGGGCTTGCCGTCGCCCTCTCCCTCGCCGGTCTCTATCTCGTCGGGGACGTGATCTTCTCCTCGATCGCCACCGGGGCGATCCTCGTCACGCTGGTGGCGGTCGGCGGCTCGCTGACCGTGCTGCCGGCGCTGCTCGCCGCCCTGGGCCACCGGACGGACGGCGGCCGGCGCGCCGGCCGGCGGCTGGCCGCCCGGGGCCGCGTGCGCGGCGAGGGCCGCGTGTGGGCCGCGCTGCTGCGGCCGATCGTGCGCCGACCGCTGGTGGCGCTGCTCGCCGGCGCCGCCGCGACCGTCGCGCTCGCCGCGCCCGCGCTCGGGATGCGGCTGGGCACCGAGGGCAAGGAGACCTTCCCCGACAGCATCCCGGCGGTGGCGGCGTACGACCGGCTCGTGGCCGCCTTCCCGTCCGAGGGCCCCGCGCATCTCGTCCTCGTACGGGGTGAGGACCCGGTCACGCCGCTGCGGAAGCTGGCGGCGGCGACGCGCGGCGACGCGCTGTTCGCGCAGGACGCGGCGCCGGTGGTGCGGAGGGCGGAGGACGGACGTACGGCGCTGCTGGCGCTGCCCGTCCCGTACGCGGCCAACTCGCCCGAGGCCGGCCGCTCCCTGCAACGGGTGCGCGAGGTGCTGCTGCCCGCCGCCGTCGAAGGCGCCCCCGGGATCGCGTGGGCGGTGTCGGGCGAGATCGCGGCGGGCGCCGACTACGCGGCGCATCAGGAGGAGCGGCTGCCCTGGGTGATCGTCTTCGTCTCGCTGGCGACGCTGGCGGTCATGTACGCGGCGTTCCGCTCGGTGGTGATGGCGGCGCTCGGCACCGTCCTCAACCTGGCGGCGGTCCTGGTGGCGTGGGGCGTGCTCACCCTGGTCTTCCAAGGGACGTGGGCACAGGGCCTGTTGGGCTTCGAGTCGCTGGGCTTCGTCGGCTCCCGTACGCCGCTGATGGTCTTCGCGATCCTGGTGGGGCTCTCCACGGACTACCAGATCTTCGTGGTCAGCCGGATCCGCGAGGCCGTGCGGCGTGGGGTGCCCACCCGGGAGGCGGTGGTCGACGGCATCGCCGGTTCGGCGAGCGTGGTGACGAGCGCGGCCGTGATCATGGTCTCGGTCTTCGCGAGCTTCCTCTTCATCGACCGTATCGAGATGAAGCAGATGGCGGTGGGCCTGACGGTCGCCGTCCTCTTCGACGCGATCGTGCTGCGCGCGGTGATCCTCCCTTCGGCGCTGGCCCTCCTCGGCGACCGCGCCTGGTGGCCGCACCGCCCGACCGGGTCCGCCCCGCCCCCGCCCCGGCCGGCGTCGCCTCAGGAGCCGACGCCTCCGAAGCCGACGGCGCCCGGCGAGCGGCTCCTCGTCTGAGCCGCGCCGGGCGCCGGGGCGTCAGTCCGTCGTGCCGCCCGTGTTCCGGATCATCCGGCGCAGCACCTTCAGCGTGGTGACGTAGTCGGCGTCGTCGATGCCCTCGTGGATGCGGGCGAGGATCGCCGGGGCATGGCCCTTCATGGTCACGCGGGCCTCGTCGCCCTCGTCCGTGATCCACAGGCGGTCCTCGGCGTCCCGCGTCAGCCAGCCGCGCTCCAGGAGCGGCCGGGCCGCCGCCACGAGGTCGTCCTCCGGCCTGAGGTAGGTGCGCATGGCCTGTTCGAGTTCCGGGACGGTCATGCCCCGGCCGTCGGGGGAGATGTCGTTCTTCGACAGGTGGCGCAGCAGCCAGAACTGAGGCTGGCTGAAGCCGTGCTCCGCCTGCCGGGCCCGCGTGAACGCGACGAGGGCCCGGTTGGCCAGGCCCGTCCAGTACGCGGCCGGCTGAGCGGCGAGTTCGGCGTCGGAGAGGTGTTCGGTGGTGGTCATCGCGAGCCCCCTGGGAAGGTTCGTTCGGATGGTCGTACCGTAGAACCTGAAGTTTGGTTGAGGTCAACCGCTCGTCGACTGCCGGTCGTTCACCCGTTCGGCGGTATGCGGGCTGCGGCGCGCCATCGCAGGTGGTCAGGTGGGGGGACCTACGCACGCCGGACCGACAGGGGGCGCGATGCGCGACGAGTCCAAGCCCGGGATACGGACCGACGGCTGGTCGGAGCTGCCGCCCATGCGGCCCGGGCTCCCACCGATCACCCCGGACCGCGCCACCCTCGCCGCCCCGACCGGGTCGGCGACGGCGGCCGCCGAGCGCGTCCGGGCCGGCGGCCCCTCCGCCGCCGAGCGGTCGCCCAGCCGGACCGTCGCCCCGAGCCCTCTCGACCCCGGGGTCACCCGGGATCCGCACCGCGTCCACCGCGTCCTGCGTGAGGAGTTCCCGCTCACCTTCGACCCCCTGCTGCGCGCCTGGGTCCTCAGTCGGTACGCCGACGTGGCCACCGCCCTCACCGACGCCCGGTTCACCCACGGCCACCGCCCCGGCGACCCGCCCTGCGCCCGCACCCACGTCGACGTCGACGAGGAGGAGCTGCGCAGCGTCACCGCGCGCACCGCCCTCGTCCTGGCCCGCCGGATCGCCGACCGGCCGCAGGCCGACCTGGTCGCCGAATTCTGCCACTGGCTGCCCGTCGGCGCCGTCGCGGCCGCCGTCGGTGTGCCCTACCGGGACATGATGCGCCTGGTCCGGGGCCGCGCCGCCTCCGCGCTCGCCGGTCAGTGCACCGCGCAGATCGCCGTACGGGAGAAGGCCCTGGCCTCCTTCCTCGCCAACGTCCTCGCCGACCCGGACCACGCGAGGGAGCTGAGCGACGCGCCCTCCGGACAGCTCGCCCGGGCCTGGACCGAGTCCCTGCGCCGTGACCCGCCCGTCCAGATCGCGGTCCGGCGCACCGCCGCCGAGGTGCGGGTCAGCGGCGGCACGATCCCGGCGGGCGAGCCCGTCGCGCTGCTGATCGGCGCCGCCTGCCGGGACCCGGAACGCTTCCGCGAACCCGACCGCTACGACCCGCTGCGCGACGACCCCGGCCAGCTCACCTACGGCAGCGGCGCCTGCCCGGCCGTCCTCCTCGCCGGCCTCGAAGCCGAGTACGCCCTGCGCGCGCTCCTCGACGCCATGCCCCGTCTCCGGTTCTCCGACGGCTTCCGCCCCGAACGGACCGGCCTGATCACCCGCGCACCACGGAGTCTCCTCGTCAGACCAGGCGGCTGAGCAGCGCCACCGGACGCGCGTCGAACAGGTCCAGCGGCTTCACCGCACCGCCCTCGAACTCACGTGTCCCGTCGAGGAGATCGCGCCAGCGGCCCGGCGGCAGGACGAGCTCCGTGTCCTGCCAGCCGCCCTCCTCCACCAGCCGCAGCGGCAGCCGCGTGACCGCCGTGACCACCTCCGGCGAGGCGCCCGTGGTGCCGCGGGCGAAGGCCAGGCAGTGCGCCGCCGCGGCGCCGGTCACCGTCAGCGGGACGTACGAGTCGGGCGCGGTGAAGGCCTCGGGCCGCTGCCGCCGCAGCGCCAGCGCGGCCCGTACGACCGCCGTCTTCTCGTCGTCCTCGCCGACCGCGAACGGCTGCCGGTTGTCCGGGTCGACCAGCGCCCGGTACTCCCGCTCCGTCCCCTGGTACAGCTCCGGCACCCCCGGCATCGTCAGCTGGACCAGTGTCGCGCCCAGCATGTGCGCCCGGATGTGCGGCTCCAGCGCGAACGCCGCCTCCGAGGCCGCCCGCAGCGGGATCCGGCCCGGCCCGGCCGCCACGAAGTCGGTCACCGCCCGCTCGTACGCCGGGTCGGGCTCCGTCCAGCTCGTGTGCAGCCCCGCCTCCCGTACGGACTTCAGCACCGCCGGGCCGATCCGCCCCGGGTCCGGGGCGCCGAAGCCGAACGCCGTCTGCCACGCCGTCCATGCCAGATGCGGATCCGGCGCCACGACACCCGCCACCTCGTCCAGCAACTCCCGCCACACCTGCGGGCATTGAGCGAGCACGGCGATCCCGGCGCGGACGTCCGCACTGCGCTTGGTGTCGTGCGTGGACAGCACCGTCCCGGTCGCCGGCCAGTCCCGGGAGAGCCGCAGGCAGTACGCGTGGAACTCCTCCGGCCCCACGGCCGGCCGGCCGGGGTCGCCGCCCACCTCGTTGGCGGAGAGGAGCGGGGTGTAGCGGTAGAAGGCGGTGTCCTCCACGGACTTGGCCCGCAGCGCCGACGAGGTCTGGGCGAACCGGGCCCGGAACGCCCGGTGTTCGGGTCCGTCGCCCAGCTGCCCGAGCGCCAACTCCCGTACGGTGTCCACCGCGTCGGCCTCCTCCGGCACCGCGAAGGCCGCCTTCGCGCCGCGTGCCGCCTCCGGCGGCAGGACCGAGGCGGCGTCGGTGCGGTAGAAGCGGTAGACCGGTACGCGGACCAGGAGCTCGCGGATCGCCGTCAGGAGCGCCCAGGGCGCGTGGTCGCGCAGGGCCGGGTCGGCCGCGCAGATCCGCTCCGCGAGCCGGGTCAGGGCGGCGGTCTCGGCGGCGAGGTCGTGCGTCACGACCTCGTACGCGGCGCGGCGGGCGGTCGCGTCCCACGAGCCGCCCCTGTCCCCGGCCCGCCCGACGAACTCGCGGTACAGATCGGCGAGTTCGTCGGCGCCGAAGCCGTCCGTGAAGACGCCGTCCACCTGGTGCAGGGCGTCGTAGCCGGTGGTCCCCGCGACCGGCCAGGTCGGGGGCAGCGGCTCCGTGCCGGTGAGGATCTTCTCCACGACCGTCCAGCACCGGCCGTCCGTCGCCTCCCGCAGCCGCTCCAGGTAGCCCTCGGGATCGGCGAGCCCGTCCGGGTGGTCGATCCGCAGCCCCTCGATCACTCCGTCCCGTACCAGCCGCAGGATCGTGCCGTGGGTCGCGTCGAAGACCTCGGGGTCCTCGACGCGGACCCCGATCAGCTCCGAGATGGTGAAGAAGCGGCGATAGGTGAGCTCCGTCCGGGCGAGGCGCCACCAGCCGAGCCGGTACCACTGGGCGTCGAGCAACTCGGCGAGCGGCAGCCCCTCCGTGCCCGCGCGGAGCGGGAACGACTGGCCGTCCACGTGCAGCGCGCCGTCCGCGACCCGCATACGGTCCCGGAGCTCGGGCAGCCGGGCGGGCAGCACCGGCAGCAGGACGCGTCCGTCCCCCGCCGCCCAGTCGATGTCGAACCAGCGGGCGTACGGCGAGTCCGGGCCGTCGCGGAGCACCGAGCGCAGCGCGTGGTTGTGCGTGGCCGACGCCGCCATGTGGTTGGGCACGAGGTCCACGACCAGGCCCAGACCGTGCGCGCGGGCGGTCGCCGCGAGGGCCCGGAGCCCCTCCTCGCCGCCCAGCTCGGCCCGGACCGCGCCGTGGTCGGTCACGTCGTACCCGTGCGACGACCCGGGCACGGCCTCCAGGACCGGCGAGAGGTGGAGGTGGGAGATCCCGAGGCCGGCGAGGTACGGGACGGCCCGCTCGGCGGCCGAGAAGGGGAAGTCCGGCTGGAGTTGGAGCCGGTAGGTGGCGGTGGGCGTGGTCCGGGCGGACGGCGGGTGCGGGAGCGAGGGCGTCATGCGAACGTACGTACCCGGCGAGAGGCCTTCTGTGTCATCGCCTCATGCGTCCGTTCGGGTGTATCGCGTTACGTTCTGGCGATGCTCCGCACGTATCGCGACACGTTCTCCCTGCTCGGACCGGTCCTTCCGGTCGTGTCGTTCCTGGGGCGACTGCCCACCGCCATGTGCCAGCTCGGCAGCCTGCTCCTGGTCGCCGAGACAAGCGGATCCCTGACGACGGCGGGGCTCGCGGGCGGGGCGCTCGCGGCGGGGCAGACGGTCGCGGGCCCGGTCATCGGCCGCCTCGCGGACCGCCGCGGGCAGCGCGGGGTGGTGCTCGCCGCCTCCCTGGCCAACGCGGTGGCCGTCGCCGGGCTCGTCGTGGCGGCTCTGGCGCAGGTGGCGACCGGTTGGCTGTGCGTCCTCGGCGCGCTCGCCGGGGCGTCCGTCCCGCAGGTCGGACCGCTCGCCCGGAGCCGGTCGGTGGCCCTGGCCCGGCGTTCGGGCGCGGACGACCGACTGGTGGGCACGGTGCTCTCGTTCGAGGGCACGCTCGACGAGGTCTCCTTCGTCCTGGGGCCCGCGCTGGTGGGCCTCGCCGCGGCGCTCGCCCATCCGGCGGCGGCGCTCCTTCTGGCCGCGGCGCTGCTCGCGACGTGCGGCACGGCGTTCGCGCTGCATCCGTCGGCGACCGGCCCCACCACCCGTACGGACGCCGCCGAACGAGGTCGGCTGCCGAGCGCCGCGTACGCCCTGCGGGCCGCGATGGTGCTCCAGGGTGCCATGTTCGGGGCCTCGCAGGCCGGGATCACGGCCCTCACCGAGAAGGTCGGGGCGCCGGAGCAGGCGGGGCTCGTGTACGCGGCGATGGGGGTGATGAGCGCGGCGGTGGGGCTTTCGATGGCCGCCGTGCCCGCGCGGATCGGACTGCGGACGCGATGGCGGGCGGCCACGGGCGCGCTCGTCGTGCTGTCGGTCCCGCTGCTGTTCGTGGACTCGCTGCCGGCGCTCTACGGGGTGGTGACGGTCCTGGGCGCGGCCTACGCGCCGCACCTGATCACCGTCTTCGGCCTGACGGAACGCACGGTCCCGGCGTCGCGGCTGGCCGAGTCGATGGCCTTCCTCACCAGCGGCGTGGTCGGCGGCCAGGCCCTCGCCCTGGCCCTCGGCGGTCGGCTGGCGGACACGCACGACGCGGCGGCGGCGTTCGCGGTGGCGGTCGGCGCGGCGGCGCTCTGCGTGCCCCTCGCCGTCGGGTCCCGCCCGCGCTCCTGAACCCTCGGGCCCTCCACGGCGGGCGGAGGCCGTCCCGAGAGGGACCGCCTCCGCCCCGGTGTTCCGTGCCTACGCCGGGCGCTTGAGGACCGTCATGCTCAACGGGGCCAAGGAGACCCGTTCGCCCGCCGCCACCTTCGGGCCCTCCTGCGGAGGGACACCCTCCGGGTGGGAGGTGTCCACGACCACGCGCCAGCTCTCACCGTGGTTCATCGGCACCTCGAACTCCAGCTCCTGCGACGACGCGTTGAACATCAGCAGGAACGAGTCGTCCGCGATCCGCTCCCCCTGCACCCCCGGCTCCGAGATCGCGTTGCCGTTCAGGAAGACCGACAGCGCCTGCGCGTGCGCGGCCTGCCAGTCCCGCGACGTCATCTCCTCGCCCTCCGGCGTGAACCAGGCGATGTCCGTCAGCTCGTCGTGCGTGCCCTCCACCGGACGCCCGTGGAAGAAGCGGCGCCGCCGGAAGACCGGGTGGTCCCGCCGCAGCCGCACCATGGCCCGGGTGAACTCCAGGAGGGTGCCCTCCTCCGACGCGTCCGGCTCGGGCCAGCGCACCCAAGCGACCTCGTTGTCCTGGCAGTACGCGTTGTTGTTCCCGCCCTGCGTCCGCCCGAACTCGTCGCCGTGGCTGAGCATCGGCACGCCCTGCGAGAGCATCAGCGTCGCGAGGAAGTTCCGCATCTGCCGGGCCCGCAGCTCCCGGATCCCGATGTCGTCCGTGTCGCCCTCGGCCCCGCAGTTCCACGACCGGTTGTGGCTCTCGCCGTCCCGGTTGCCCTCGCCGTTCGCCTCGTTGTGCTTGCCGTCGTAACTGACGAGGTCGCGCAGGGTGAAACCGTCGTGGCAGGTCACGAAGTTGACCGAGGCGAGCGGCCGGCGGCCGTCGTCCTGGTACAGGTCGGACGAGCCGGTGAGCCGGGAGGCGAACTCGGCCAGCGTGCGCGGCTCGCCGCGCCACAGGTCCCGCACGCAGTCCCGGTACTTGCCGTTCCACTCGGTCCACAACGGCGGGAAGTTGCCCACCTGGTAGCCGCCCTCGCCGACGTCCCACGGCTCGGCGATCAGCTTCACCTGGCTGACCACCGGGTCCTGCTGCACCAGGTCGAAGAAGGACGACAGCCGGTCCACCTCGTGGAACTGCCGCGCCAGCGTCGCCGCCAGGTCGAAGCGGAAGCCGTCGACGTGCATCTCCGTCACCCAGTACCGCAGGCTGTCCATGATCAGCTGCAGCACGTGCGGGGACCGCATGAGCAGCGAGTTCCCGGTGCCGGTGGTGTCCGTGTAGTACCGGCGGTCGTTCGAGAGCCGGTAGTACGAGGGGTTGTCCAGGCCCCGGAAGGAGAGCGTGGGCCCCAGGTGGTTGCCCTCCGCCGTGTGGTTGTAGACCACGTCGAGGATGACCTCGATCCCCGCCTGGTGCAGGGCCCGCACCGCCGACTTGAACTCCAGGACCTGCTGGCCCCGGTCGCCCCAGGAGGCGTACGCGTTGTGCGGGGCGAAGAAGCCGATGGTGTTGTAGCCCCAGTAGTTGGCGAGGCCGGCGTCGACCAGCCGGTGGTCGTTGACGAACTGGTGCACCGGCATCATTTCCAGCGCCGTGACTCCCAGTTCCTTCAGGTGCCCGATCACCGCCGGGTGCGCGAGCCCCGCGTACGTCCCGCGCAGCTCCTCCGGCAGCTCCGGGTGGAGCATCGTCAGGCCCTTCACATGGGCCTCGTAGATCACCGTCCGGTGGTAGTCGGTGCGCGGCGGCCGGTCGTCACCCCAGTCGAAGTACGGGTTGACCACCACGGAGCTCATCGTGTGCGGCGCCGAGTCGAGGTCGTTGCGCGAGTCCGGCCGCCCGAAGTGGTAGCCGTACACCGCCTCGCCCCACTCGATCGAGCCCGAGACCGCCCGCGCGTACGGGTCGAGGAGCAGCTTCGCCGCGTTGCAGCGCTGTCCCTGCTCCGGGGCGTACGGTCCGTGGACCCGGAAGCCGTACCGCTGACCCGGCATCACTCCCGGCAGATAGGCGTGCCGGACGAAGGCGTCCGTCTCGCGCAGCTCCACCGCTGTCTCCGAGCCGTCGTCATGGAGCAGACACAGCTCGATCCGTTGGGCGGCCTCAGAGAAGACCGCGAAGTTGGTTCCGGCGCCGTCGTACGTGGCGCCCAGGGGATATGCCTCTCCCGGCCAGACCTGCATAGATAAGACTCTTCCATTCTGATCCGGGTGGTGGGGTGCACTCCGGCCAGATCCTGCCCGAAAGAGGGCCGGGGGCGGGCGACCCGACACGCCGGGCGCGGCGAGCCGGCCGGACGGCCGGGCGGTATCGGCCATCCCGGGGCGGCCCGGCGCCCCCGCGTCAACGGCGGGGCGCCCGCCGCCCCCGTCGTGCGGGTCGACATCCTGTTCCCCACCGTCCCGTCCCCGGCCGGTCGTCGAGCGCCGGCCACCGGCCGGGCTTCCCGCGCGCACCCAGGGACGTTTCCGCTATGAATCCGCTCACTCCGGCCGATCCCGGCGGACGGAACGGCGCTCCGAATCAGGGGAGTTGAGCAACCAGCCTGTCCATCCGGCTGCACCGCCTCCCGCTCGCGGAGTACCCTTCCTTGATCGTTGACAGACGGTCGGATCGGGCGTCCAGGAGCAGAAGGCGGTGCGCGGGTGAGCTCGGGAGGTCTGGAGCTGCCCCCAGGTGACGCGGGTCACGAGGGGAGCTCGCCCGACCCCGTGGACGTACCTCCCGGAGCGGTCTCCGTGGCCAGGCCCCTGGAAATCGGGGCGGAGCTGGGCTGGGGCGCCGAGGCCTGGAGCGAGGTACGGACCCGTGCGCAGCGTGCCGGGCGCGCCTATATCTGGCTGAATCTCGTCGAGCAGCGGCTGCGCGCGGTGGTGGCCGCGGTGCTGCGCCCGGTCTACGAGCCGGTGCACGGCGAGGAGTGGGTGGTGGCCGCGGCCGGGCCCGCCGGCCAGGAGTGGGTGCAGCGGGCCGTCGCCGTGCGCGAGGTCTCGCGACGCAAGGGCTATCTCCTGGACCCGGCCGACGACAACGTCCTCAGCTTCCTCACGCTCCCGCAGCTGCGGGAGCTGATGGTGCAGCACTGGCCGTGCTTCGAGCCGTACTTCGACGACCGGCGCGAGGTCGAACTGGCCCTGGACGAGCTGGAGGTGACGCGCAACGTCGTCTCCCGCAACCGCGCCCTCTCGCTCACCGTCCTCGCCCAGTCCGAACGGGCGTCCGCCCGGCTCCTGGAGATCCTGGGCAGCGGGGCCGGCGTGCCGTCCGCCGACCGGCTGCCGGTGGACGCCGTCGAGGACCTGGTCGGCGACCGGTACGCGGACGTGGTCTCCGTCCACCCCGACCGGGTGCGGCTGCAGCGCCAGCTGCCGGCCGAGGACCTCTTCGGCGGGGCCCGCCGCCTCGACGCCACGGGCATAGGTCTGAACCTCCTCGTGCAGAACTTCTCCGGGCGGCGGCTCGTGCGGCTCGCCGAGTCCGGCTGCCGGATACGCCTGCTGTTCCTGAACCCGGCGAGCAGCGCCGTGAAGCGGCGCGAGCGCGAACTGGGGCTGAAGAAGGGCGAGCTGAGCCGCTCGGTGGAGATGAACATCCTGCACATGCGGCGGGTGCGGTCCCGGCTGCGCGACCCGGGCGCCTTCCAGATCCACGTCTTCGACGAGACCCCGCGCTTCACGGCGTACCTGGTGGACGGGGACGGTCCGGACGGGGTCGCCGTGATCCAGTCGTACCTGCGCAAGGCGCGGGGGATGGAGGCGCCGGTGCTGGTGCTGCGCGGTGGCGGCCGCAACCTGCTGCGGGCGGGACAGCAGGGGCGGGACGGCGAATACGGACTTTTCTCTACATATCGCGAGGAGTTCGAGTCGGTCTGGCTCGACTCCCGCCCGGTCTCCTGAGGCCGGCCGTCCCGTCCGGCGCGCCCGCCGGCGCCGCCGGGGCCCTCCGCCGGGGCCCGTTGTCAGTGGCGCGTGCGAGGGTGTTCAGCACCACGGGGGAGATCACGTAAGGAGGCCCGATGGCTTGGCACGGGGAGCCGCTGGTCGGCTTCGACCTGGAGACGACCGGTACGGAACCGCTGGAGGCGCGGATCGTGACCGCCGCGATCGTCGGCGTCCATCGCGGACGGGTGACGCGGCGGCGGGACTGGCTCGCCGACCCGGGCATCCGGATCCCGGCGCAGGCGTCCGCGATCCACGGCATCAGCAGCGAGCGGGCGGCCGCCGAGGGCCGGCCGGTCGTCGAGGTGGCCGACGAGATCGCGGAGACCCTCACGGAGTACTGGAACCAGGGCGTCCCGATCGTCGCGTACAACGCCTCGTTCGACCTCACGCTCCTCTCCGCCGAGCTGCGCCGCCACGGACTGCCCTCGCTGGGCGAGCGGCTGGGCGGCGCCCCGATAGGCCCGGTCGTCGACCCGTACACCATCGACCGGGCCGTCGACCGGTACCGCAGGGGGAAGCGGACGCTGGAGGCGGTCTGCGCGGAGTACGGCGTCGTCCTCGACGCGGCACATCAGGCGGCCGCCGACGCGGAGGCCGCCGTCCGGGTCGCCGTCGCGATAGCCGAGCGGCACGCGACGGTCGCCGAGCTGACCCCGGCCGAGCTGCACGGGCGTCAGATCGACTGGTACCGCACGTGGGCCGAGGACTTCCAGGGCTTCCTGCGCCGCAAGGGCAGCCCGGACGCGTTCGTCGACCCGACCTGGCCCCTGCGCGAGCTCGCGCAGGTGGCGGGCTGACGCCGGTGAGGGGCTGACGCAGGTGGCGGGCGGACGCCGGTGAGGGGCTGACGCCGAGGTCAGCCGATCGGGTTCTCCGCCAGGAAGTCGAGCAGCAGGGTGTTGACCCGCTCCGGCTGGTCCAGCTGGAGCCAGTGGCCCGCGTTCTCCACCCGCTCGTAGCGCCAGGTGCCGTCGACGTGCTTGCCGGTGCCGGACATGGACTGCTCGGTCATGAAGCGGTCGCCGGAGGACCAGACGCCCAGGACCGGGCCCGGCAGCGGCGGGAGGGGCAGGGCGGGGCCGAACTGCGCCTCGACGGGGAGACCGGCGCGGTAGATGTTCAGAGCCGCCGTCAGCGCGCCCGGCGCCCGCAGCGGCTCGACGACCGCGTCCGCGTCGGGGTGCTCGCCCAGCATCTCCCGGAGGTTCGCGAAGTCGTCCCGCGCGAGCCAGTCCTCGGCGAGATCCGGGAACTGGAACAGGATCATGTACCAGGACCGCTGCTTCTGCTCGAAGCCCGCGTCACGGATCGACGCCGGATGGCCCACCGACAGGATGCTCAGGGACGCCACCCGCTCGGGTGCGGCCTGCGTGAAGCCCTGGACCACGCCCGAGCCCCAGTCGTGCCCGACGAGATGGACCCGGTCGATCTCCAGCCGGGCCAGGAGCTCGAAGAGGTCGCCGACGTGCCTGGCCGGGTGGTAGGCCTCGAAGCCGCCCTCCGGCCGGTCGGAGGCACCGAAGCCGCGCAGCGTCGGAGCGACGCAGCGGTAGCCGGCCGCGGTCAGGGCCCGCACCTGGTGCCGCCAGAGGTGGTGGCTGTCGGGGAAGCCGTGCACCAGCAGGACGGCCGGGCCGTCCCCGCTGTCCTCGACGTCCAGGGTCACCTCGGACAGTTCCACGCGCATCACGACACCCCGTTCATGAGGGGGCCTTCGCCCCGGACACCCCCCGTCATGATGTCAGAAGGGGTACCACCGCACCGTGGCATCACCCTGACGCAGCGAGGCCACGCGGCGCTCGAATTCGGCCAGGGCCTTGGGGTTCGTCGGGGCGTGCTGGGCCACCCAGGCGCAGCTCGCCGTCTCGCGCGCCCCGCGCAGCACCGCGCAGCCGTCCCACTCCCGTACGTCCCAGCCGTACGCCTCGGTGAACGCGTCGTAGGCTGCGGGGTCGAGTCCGTACCGGTCGCGGGAGAGGGCGAGCACGACCAGGTCGTGCTCGCGCAGATCGGAGGAGAAGGTCTCCAGGTCGACCAGCACCGGTCCGTCGGGGCCGACATGGACGTTGCGCGGGAGGGCGTCGCCGTGGAGGGGGCCGGGGGTGAGGTGCGGGGTCAGCGCGGCCGCCGCCGGGGCGAAGGCGTCGCGCCGGTCGCGCAGGAAGGCCGCGTCGGCCGGGTCGATCGCGTCCCCCGCGAGCCGCAGCCACCGCTCGACCCCGCCGAGGAGTTCGCGGCGCGGGAGGGGAAAGCCGGCCGGCTCCGGCAGGGCGTGGATCCGGCGCAGCAGGGGTGCCAGGTCGCGAGGCTCGGCGGGGCGGACGGCCTCGGGCAGCCTGTGCCAGACGGTGACCGGGTGGCCGTCCACCAGGCGGGGCTCGGGCTCCGCCGCCCGTACGGCGGGGATGCCGGTCTCCGCGAGCCAGGCCGCGAGCGCCAGTTCGCGCTCGGCGCGGGGGAGCAGCTCCGCGTCCCGGCCGACCTTCACCACGAGCTCGCCCACCGCGAAGACGGCGTTCTCGCCGAGCGCGAGCAGCCGCGCCGCGGGCTCCCGCGCCGCAGCTTCCCGCCCCCCGGCCTCCCGCGCCGCAGGCTCCCGCGCCGACAGTCCCGTGGTGGCCAGGATCTCCCGTGCCCGTGCCTCGTCCATCACGTCTCTCCCCGCTGCCCCGATGCGTGTGCGAATCAGCCAAAGTCTCGCATCCATGCAGGTTGCCTTGACGAAGCGACGGCCCGTCAGGACCATGACGAGGGCCGAGCCGAAGTCGCAAAAGGGTGCAAAAGGGGTTGATCTGTGGGAGTGGCGACCGCAACGAAGCGGTCCGGCGGAACGACGTCCGCCGGCAGGAGACCCGGACCCGCGCGGGACCACGGCGCCTGGTTCCTGGTGCTGCCCGCGCTCATCCCGATCCTCGTCCTGAGCATCGGCCCCCTCCTCTACGGCATCGCGCTCGCCTTCACCGACTCCCAGTCCGGCCGCACCCGGCCCACCCAGTGGGTCGGCACCCTCAACTTCCAGGACCTGCTGCACGACACCCTCTTCTGGGACTCCTTCCGGATCGGCCTGCTCTGGGCCGTCGGCGTCACCGTGCCGCAGTTCCTGCTCGCCCTCGGTCTCGCGCTGCTCCTCAACGAGAGGCTCCGCTTCCGCTGGCTGGCGCGGGCCCTCGCGATCATCCCGTGGGCCATGCCCGAGGTCGTCGTCGGCATCATGTGGCGGCTGGTCTACAACCCGGACGCGGGCATCCTCAACGAGACCATCCGCGACCTGGGCCTCGGCGACGGCCGGGACTGGCTCACCGGGCTCGCCACCGCCCTGCCCGCCGTGATCCTCGTCGGCATCTGGGCGGGCATGCCGCAGACCACGGTCGCCCTGCTCGCCGGTCTCCAGAACACCCCGCACGAACTCCACGAGGCCGCCGCCCTCGACGGCGCGGGCGCCTGGCGCCGCTTCCGTACCGTCACCTGGCCCGCCCTCAGGCCGGTGGCCCTCGCCATCACGGCCCTCAACTTCATCTGGAACTTCAACTCCTTCGCCCTGGTCTACGTCCTGACCAACGGCGGGCCCGGCGGCCGCACCCGGCTGCCCATGCTCTTCGCCTACGAAGAAGCCTTCCGCTACGGGCAGTTCGGCTACGCCGCCGCCATGGGCTGTGTCATGGTCGCCGTCATCTCCGTACTCCTCGCCCTCTATCTCGTCGGACGGCTGAAGGGGGACCAGGACCGGTGAGCATGCTCCGCACCAGCAGGCCCGTGCGCGTCGGCCAGTACCTCGCGCTCCTCGCGTATCTGGTATTCCTCGCCTTCCCGTTCCTCTGGCTGATCTCCACCGCCTTCAAGCCGGCCACCGAACTCGGCTCGCTCCACCCGACCTGGATCCCGAAGGACCCGACCCTCGCCAACTTCCGGCAGGCCTTCGACGAGCAGCCGCTGCTCCAGGCCGCCGGGAACAGCCTGATCGCCGCGCTCGCGGCGGCCCTGATCGCCGTCGTCGTCGCCACGCCCATGGCCTATGTGATGGCCCGCCACCGCAGCAGGCTCTCCACCGCCGCCACCGGCTGGGTCGTGATCAGTCAGGCGTTCCCCTTCGTGCTCGTGATCATCCCGCTCTTCCTCGTCCTGAAGAACCTGCACCTGATCAACAGCCTCGTCGGCCTCGTCATGGTGTACGTCGTCTGGTCGCTGCCGTTCGCGCTCTGGATGCTGGTCGGGTACGTACGGGCGGTCCCGGCCGAGCTGGAGGAGGCGGCCGCCGTCGACGGCGCCGGGAAGCTCCGTACGCTCGTCTCGGTCACCGCCCCGCTGCTCGCCCCCGGCATCGTCGCCACGGCGCTCTTCGCCTTCATCACCGCGTGGAACGAGTTCTTCTTCGCTCTCGTCCTGCTCAAGACCCCGGAGAAGCAGACCTTGCCGGTCGTCCTCACCCACTTCCTCGGCGCGGAGGGCGTCGCCGACCTCGGACCGCTGGCCGCGGCCGCGTTCCTGGCCACGATCCCCTCGCTCGTCATCTTCGCGATCATCCAGAAACGCATCACCGGCGGGATGCTGACCGGGGCGGTGAAGTCCTGATGCGGGTACGGACGTTCGCGGCGGTCGTCGCCGCGCTGGCGCTCCTCCTCACCGGCTGCTCGGCCGAGGACGACCCGGACGGCGGGCCGGTACGGCTCCGCTTCCAGTCTTTGGCCTGGCAGAAGGAGTCCGTCGACGCCAACAAGGAACTGGTCGCGGAGTGGAACGCGACCCACCCCGACATCCAGGTCGACTACGTCCAGGGCAGCTGGGACTCCGTCCACGACCAGCTCCTCACCTCCTTCGAGGGCGGCGAGGCCCCGGACGTCATCCACGACGCCTCCGACGACCTGGCCGACTTCGCCTACGGCGGCTACCTCGCCGATCTGACCGGCCTGCTGCCCGAGCGGCTCAAGGCCGCCATCCCGGCGCGCAGCTGGGAGACGACGACCTTCGGCGGCGGGATCTACGGCGTGCCGTTCCTCCAGGAACCGCGCGTGATCATGGCCAACAAGCGGATCCTGGAGGCCTCCGGCGTCCGGCTCCCGACCCCCGAGAAGCCCTGGAGCTGGCCGGAGTTCCGGCAGGTCGCCAAGGAGCTGACGGCCGCCATGGGCCAGGGGAAGTACGCGGTCGCCTGGCCGCTCAAGGAGCCGGTCTCGGTCAGCCTCAACCTGGGGCTCTCGGCGGGCGGGCAGCTCTTCCACCGGGAACCCGACGGGAAGGTGACGATCCGCTTCACCGAGCGGGACGGTGTCGTGCCCGGCACCCTCCACGACCAGGTCAACACCGACCACAGCGCCTCGCGTTCCACCCTCGGCTCGGGCGGCTCGGACGCCCTGCCGGGCTTCTTCGGCGGCACGTACGCGATGGTCCCGCTCGGCTTCTCGTACCGGCAGCAGATCACCCAGCAGGCGCCGAAGGGCTTCGAGTGGATCGTCCTGCCCGCGCCCGCCGGGAAGGACGGGCTCGCCCAGGGCGTCAGCCCGCAGACGCTCTCGATCGCCGAGGACAGCCGGCACAAGAAGGAGGCGGCGGCGTTCCTCGACTTCTTCCTCCAGCCGGCCAACATGGTCCGCCTCGCCCGCGGCGACTGGATGCTGCCCACCGGGACGGACGCGCTCGCGGACCCGTCCCTGCACACGGTGAAGGACGGCTGGGCGACCGGCGCGGCCGTCGCCCGGCACCTGCGCTCCGCGCCGGCGCAGTCCGTCCGCGGCTATCCCGAGTGGAAGGACAAGGTGGCCACTCCGGCCTACCAGGAGTACTACAGCGGGGCGATCGACGCGGCGGAGCTGCGGAGGCGTCTGGAGAAGGACGGCAACCTCGTCCTCGCCCGCTACCAACGCGACTGACCCCGTCCCTCATCCCGGCGGGGCACGCCACCCGTCATTGACTGGACGAGACGTCTCGTCTCGCTTACTGTGGGCGCATGACCACCAGCCCGCGCCGCGCCCATATCGCCATGTTCTCCATCGCCGCCCACGGCCACGTGAACCCGAGCCTCGAAGTGATCCGCGAACTCGTCGCCCGGGGTCACCGCGTCAGCTACGCCATCCCGGCCTCCTTCGCGGAGAAGGTCGCCGCGACCGGCGCCACCCCCGTCGTCTACGCCTCCACGCTCCCCACCGACGACGACCCGGACGCCTGGGGCACCGAACTCATCGACCACGTCGAACCGTTCCTCGCCGACGCGATCCAGGCGCTGCCCCAGCTCGCCGACGCCTTCGACGAGGACCGGCCGGACCTCGTCCTGCACGACATCACCGCCTACCCCGCGCCGGTCCTCGCCCACCGCTGGGGCGTCCCCGCCGTAGGGCTCTGGCCGAATCTCGTTCCCTGGGAGGGGTACGAGGAGGAGGTCGCCGCGCCCATGTTCGCCGAGCTGAAGGCGTCCGAGCGCGGGAAGGCGTACTACACCCGCTTCGAGGGCTGGCTCGCCACCCACGGCGTGGACACCCACCCGGACCGGCTCGTCGCCCGCCCCCGCCGCGCCCTCGTCCTCATCCCGAAGGCCCTCCAGCCGAACGCCGACCGGGTCGACGCGTCCGTCTTCACCTTCGTCGGCGCCTGCCAGGGGGAGCGGGCCGACCAGGGCGCGTGGCAGCGGCCGCCGGACGCCGAGCGGGTGCTGCTCGTCTCGATGGGCTCGGCCTTCACCAAGCTCCCGGACTTCTACCGCACCTGCCTGGCGGCCTTCGGCGACCTGCCGGGCTGGCACGTGGTGCTCCAGATCGGCGCCTTCGTCGACCCCTCGGAGCTGGGAGACGTCCCGGACAACGTCGAAGTCGCCTCCTGGGTCCCTCAGTTGTCCGTCCTGAAGCAGGCCGACGCCTTCGTCACCCATGCCGGTGCCGGCGGCAGCCAGGAGGGGCTCGCCACCGCGACCCCGATGGTCGCCGTCCCGCTGGCGACCGACCAGTTCGGCAACGCGGACATGCTCCAGTCCCTCGGCGTGGCCCGTCGGATCGACATGGCGCACGCCACGGCCGAGCGCCTGCGCGAGGCCGTGCTCGCCCTCGTCGACGACCCGGAGGTGGCGCTCCGCGCCGAGGAGATCCGGCGGCGGATGGCGGGCGAGGGCGGAACGCGGCGGGCAGCCGATCTCATCGAGTCCGAACTGCCTTAGCCGCGACCGCAGATGGTCCCCGTGTGAACACGGGGGCCGTGTCGTGTGCCGGAGTTGGGCGGGATCTGTGACTTTGTTATTACGAAGGCTTGTTGCTTAAGTCACAGCTGCATGAAGGTCTTGATTTGCACTCGTCAATGGGCAAGGGTTTCGAGGCAGCCGCCGGAGAGTTTCCTGCCGGTGGCTCAACCCCCCACAAATCCTGACGAGGAGACCCCTCTTCATGGCAATACACAAGCGTGTCCGCCGGACCAAGCTCATCGCCGTCTCGACCGCGATCGCAGCCGCAGCCGGAGTCACCGCCCTCACGGTCCCGTTCGCCGGCGCGGCCCCCACGCCCGCCCTCGGAACGGTCCACGGACTCGGCGTCGAAGACGCCGTCGCGGGAAGCTTCATCGTCCTGCTGGACGAGAAGGCCGACAAGGGCGACCTGGCGAAGGAGTACGGCGGCACCCTGCGCCGCAGCTACGACTCCGCCGTCAACGGGTTCTCGGTGAACGGCCTTTCGGAGACCGAGGCCAAGCGCCTCGCCGCCGACCCGGCCGTCGCCAAGGTCGTCCAGAACAAGACGTTCACCATCAACGCCACTCAGGAGAACCCGCCGTCCTGGGGTCTCGACCGGGTGGACCAGGCCGACACCGCCGGCGACAAGAAGTACGCCTACCCGGACAGCGCGGGCGAGGGTGTCACGGCCTATGTCATCGACACCGGGGTCCGTACCACCCACAAGGACTTCGAGGGCCGCGCCACCTCCGGCTTCGACGCCGTCGACAACGACGACGACGCCTCCGACGGCAACGGGCACGGCACCCATGTCGCGGGCACCATCGCCGGCGCCGCGCACGGCGTCGCCAAGAAGGCGAAGATCGTCGCCGTCCGCGTCCTGGACGACAACGGCTCCGGCACCACCGAGCAGGTCGTCGCGGGCATCGACTGGGTCACCAAGAACCACCAGGGCCCGTCCGTCGCCAACATGAGCCTCGGCGGGGGCGCCGACCCGGCCCTCGACGACGCCGTCAAGAAGGCCATCGCCTCCGGAGTCACCTTCGGTGTCGCCGCGGGCAACGAGTCCTCGGACGCCGGCGCGGGCTCCCCGTCCCGGGTCCAGGAGGCGATCACCGTCGCCTCCTCCACCGAGGACGACCAGCAGTCCAGCTTCTCCAACTTCGGCTCCGTGGTGGACCTCTACGCCCCGGGCTCGGAGATCACCTCGTCGTGGAACGACAGCGACACGGGCACCAAGACCATCTCCGGTACGTCCATGGCCACCCCGCACGTGGTCGGCGCCGCCGCCGTCTACCTCGCGGCGCACCAGGACGCCACGCCGGACCAGGTCGCCCAGGCCCTGGTCGGCGGGGCCACCCCGGACAAGATCAGCAACCCGACCGGGGGCACCGCCAACAAGCTGCTCAAGATCGTCGAGTAGCCGGGCCCCGCTGAACCGGCGGCCGCCGTGCCCTCCCCCACGGGGCACGGCGGCCGCCCTATCGTGTGCCCATGACGACGACGTACGCCGCGCTGCTGCGCGGGATCAACGTGGGCGGCCACCGCAAAGTCCCGATGGCGGACCTCCGTTCACTGCTGGAGGAGCTCGGCCACCGCGATGTCCGGACGTATCTGCAGAGCGGCAACGCCGTCTTCACCACCGACGCCGACGGGCCCGGCGACGACGAACTGACCGCCGCGCTCCAGGACGCCATCGAGCGGCACTTCGGCTTCCGCGTCGACTGCCTGGTCCGGGACGCGGCCTACCTCGCCGCCGTCGCCGACGCCTGCCCGTTCCCGGCCACCGAGCTGGAGGGCAAGCAACTCCACGTCACGTACTTCTCCGAGCAGATCGCCCCCGAGCGGTTCGCCTCGATCGACCAGGAAGCCTTCCTGCCCGAGGAGTTCCGGCTGGGCGACCGCGTGCTCTACCTCTACGCGCCGGACGGTCTCGGCCGGTCCAAGCTGGGGGAGGCGCTCGCCCGGCCCGCCCTGGTCAAGGGTGTCGTGGCGACGACGCGCAACTGGAACACCGTGATCAAGCTGGCGGAGATGACCGGGAGTGAATGATCGAAGGAAGGAGGTGTACCCACTCCTTTCCACTCCTAACTTATAGCGCACGGGGGGGCTTGCGGCAAGGCCCCGGTGGTGCCGCAGAATCTCAGGCCTTGGCCCGATTCCGTGGGCGCGACCGAGGAGATGAAACCCCTGACCACCAGCGCGTTCGACCTTTCCGACCGACTGTCCCCCAAGGCCGTCCCGGCCCTGATCGCCGGCGACGAGCAGCACTTCGCGGCCGTCGCGGACTGCCTCGACCGGACGATCGCCGAGCTGTCCGACCAGCTCGCCACCGTGCGCAGGGCGCCCGGCGGCGCGGGCCGGGAGGCGCTGGAGCGTGACTCGGAGATCCACCGGCTGACCGCCCGGCTGCGCACCCTGCGCCGCTTCGGCCTGGACCTGTGCCTCGGGCGCGTCGTCCTCGCCGACAGCCCCGAGCCCGTCTACATCGGCCGCCTCGGCCTCACCGACAGCACGGGCCGCCGCCTGCTGCTCGACTGGCGTTCCCCGGCGGCCGAGCCGTTCTTCGCCGCCACCCACGCCCACCCGATGGGTCTGGCCAGCCGCCGCCGGTACCGCTGGACCCGTGGCCGGATCAGCGACTACTGGGACGAGGTGTTCACCGCCGAGGGGCGCGCGGGACACGCGGCGCTCGACGACCACTCCGCGTTCGTCGCCAGCCTGGGCGGCGAGCGGTCGTCCCGGATGCGTGACGTGCTCGCCACCATCCAGTCCGACCAGGACGCCATCATCCGGGCCGGATCGCGCGGCGCCCTCGTCGTCGACGGCGGCCCCGGCACCGGCAAGACGGTCGTGGCCCTGCACCGCTCCGCGTACCTCCTCTACGCCGACCCGCGCCTCGGCCACCGGCGCGGCGGCGTGCTGTTCGTCGGCCCGCACCAGCCCTACCTGAACTACGTCGAGGACGTCCTGCCCAGCCTCGGCGAGGAGGGCGTACGGACCTGCACCCTGCGCGACCTCCTCCCCGAGGGGGCCGGCGCGCCGGACGAGGCCGACCCGGAGGTGGCCGGGCTGAAGTCGTCCGCCGACATGGTGCGGGCGATCGAGAAGGCCGTCCGCTTCTACGAGGAGCCGCCCACCCGGGGCATGACCGTCACGACCCCGTGGTCCGAGGTCCGGCTCACCGCCGACGACTGGGCCGAGGCCTTCCGGGCCCCAGGACCGGGCACACCGCACAACGAGGCGCGCGACGAGATCTGGGAGGAACTGGTCACGATCCTGCTGGACAAGCACAGCGGCGAGGTCCCCTCCGAGCAGCTGTTCCGCACGGCGCTCCGCCACGACGAGGAACTGGTCGAGACCCTCGACCGCGCATGGCCGCTGATCGACGCCGCCGAACTCGTCGGCGACCTCTGGTCCGTCCCCGCGTACCTGCGGATGTGCGCGCCCTGGCTCGGCCCCGACGACGTCCGCGCGCTCCAGCGGGGGCACGCCCCCCAGGCCTGGACCGTCTCCGACCTGCCGCTCCTGGACGCGGCGCGGCAGCGGCTCGGCGACCCGGAGGCCTCCCTGCGCAAGCGCCGGCGCGAGGCCTCCGTCGCCGCCGAACGCGCGCGCATGGCCGGAGTCATCGAGAACGTCATCGCGGCCGACGCCGACGGCGAGGGCGCGGTGACGATGCTGCGCGGGCGGGACCTCCAGGACACCCTGATCGACGAGGACGCGCTGCCCGGCACGGAGCGGGAGCCGCTCGACGGCCCGTTCGCGCACGTCGTCGTCGACGAGGCGCAGGAGCTGACCGACGCCGAGTGGCAGATGCTGCTGCTGCGCTGCCCGTCGCGGAGCTTCACCATCGTCGGCGACCGCGCGCAGACCCGGCACGGGTTCACCGAGTCGTGGGAGGAGCGGCTCAAGCGGATCGGGCTCGACCGGGTCGAGGTGGCCTCGCTCTCCATCAACTACCGGACGCCCGAAGAGGTCATGGCGGAGGCCGCGCCGTCCATCCGGGCCGCGATCCCGGACGCCAACGTGCCCACGTCCATCCGCAGCAACGGCCTTCCCGTCGTCCACGGCTCCGCCGCGGACCGGGACGCGATCCTCGACGAGTGGCTCGCCGCGCACGCGGACGGCGTCGCGTGCGTCATCGGCGACCCCACGTTCGAGGAGACCGCGCGGGTGCGCTCGCTGACGCCCGGCCTGGCCAAGGGGCTCGAGTTCGACCTGGTCGTGGTCGTCGACCCGGCGGCGTTCGGCGACGGTGTCGCGGGCGCGGTCGACCGCTATGTCGCGATGACCCGGGCGACCCAGCAGCTCGTGGTCCTCACGAACTAGTCGCGGTCGAGCTGGGCCCGGTCGGAGGTGTGGGCCCGGTCGGAGGTGTGGGCGCGGTCGGAGGTGTGGGCCCGGGCAGTGCGTCCAGGAGGGAGACGTCGGCGGCGTCCAGGCACAACTCCGCCGCCCGCAGGTTCTCCTCCAGGTGCGCGAGGGAGCCGGTGCCCGGGGTGGGCAGCAGGACGGGGGAGTGGTGGAGCAGCCAGGCCAGGGCGACCTGGCCGCGGCTCGCTCCGTGCCGGCCGGCGACCGCGTCCGCCGTGTCGGCCGCCCCGCCGGTCAGGGCGCCGTTGGCCAGCGGGAACCAGGGCAGGAACGCGAGGCCCCGCGCCGCGCACAGCGCCAGGACCTCCGCCGACTCCCGGTCGAACAGGTTGAAACGGTTCTGCACGGAGACGACCGACGAGGTCAGGGTCAGCGCCTCGGCGAGCTGGCCGACGGTGACCGAGTCCAGGCCGACGTACCTGATCTTCCCCTCGGCGCGCAGGTCGTCGAGCGTGCCGAGCTGGTCCGCCATCGGGACCTTCGGGTCGAGACGGTGGAGCTGGTAGACGTCGATCCGGTCGGTCCGCAGCCGCCGCAGGCTCGCCTCGCACATCGCGCGCAGCCGCTCCGGGCGCCCGTCGATGTGCCAGGCGCTGTCACCGGTCCGGACGACCCCTCCCTTGGTGGCGATCACCAGGGCGTCCCGGTACGGGTGCAGGGCCTCGGCGACGAGTTCCTCGGCGAGGCCGGGTCCGTAGTTGTCGGCGGTGTCGATGAGCGTGACACCGCGCTCCACGGCCCGCCGCAGGACGGCGACCGCGTCCGACCGCGCGCCGCGCGGCCCCCAGTAGCCGGGGCCGGTCAGCTGGGCGGTGCCGTAGCCGAGCCGTCGTACGGGAAGCTCGCCACCGATCGTGTACGTCTCCGAGATCATGGACGGACGCTACCCGGGCGGTGCGGGGCGCCCGGACGCGGTGTCGCGATTCTTCAAGACCGGGCGGTCCGGCGCCTCGTAGCGTCGGGCCCATGAACGCCGTCCACACCCATCTCACCGTCTGCGCCGCCGAGGCCGCCCGCGTCGCCCGTGGCGTCACCGCCGACCAGCTGCCCGAGCCGTCCGTCTGCGCCGACTGGACCGTTCGCGAACTGGTCAACCACCTCGTGCTCTACTCCGGCCACGGCCTGGAGCGCCGCGCCCTGCGCGAGCAGCTTCCCGAGTCCACCGTCCAGCGGGATTTCACCGCCGACGCCGACTGGGCGGAGCAGTACGCGGCCCAGCTGGACCGGGCGCTCGCCGCCTGGGAGAAGCCGGACGTCTGGGAGGGCGACGTGGACACCGGTTACGCCACCATGCCCGCGCCCGTGATCGCCTCCCTCCTCGTCAAGGAACTCGCCCTGCACGGCTGGGACCTGGCCCGCTCCACCGGCGAGCGCCTCACCCTCCCCGACGCCACGGGCACGTTCGTCCTCGCGATCGTGGCGGAGCACGCCGAGGTCTACCGCCAGTACGAGGGGTTCGCCGCCCCCGTCGACGTACCGGAGCCCGCCTCGGACTTCGAGCGCGCACTCGCCGCGAGCGGCCGGGACCCGCGCGCCTGAGCGCCGACCCGTGGTGGAGCGGCCACGCACCCCATTCTCATACCGGTATAGTATGGACGGTATAGTTATTGGGTACGTGAGAAGGGCGCCGCATGATCGAGATCCTCAACCCCACTCTGGTGGCCCGGGCGAAGGACACCGGCGCCCTGGTCGCACACATCCTGCAGACGCTCAGGGGCCGTAGCGCGATCGGCACGAACCTGCTGGACATCGACCGGTGGGCCAAGGAGATGATCGTCGAGGCGGGAGCGCAGTCCTGCTACGTCGACTACGCGCCGTCCTTCGGCCGCGGCCCGTTCGGCCACTACATCTGCACGGCCGTCAACGACGCCGTGCTCCACGGGCGGCCCCACGACTACCGGCTCGCCGACGGTGATCTGCTCACCCTCGACCTCGCCGTCTCCCGGGGCGGAGTGGCCGCGGACGCCGCCATCAGCTTCCTCGTGGGCGAGGCGAGGCCCGCCGAGAGCGTCGCGATGATCAGCGCGACCGAACGCGCGCTGGCCGCGGGGATCGCCGCCGCCGGGCCGGGCGCCCGCATCGGCGACATCTCCCACGCGATCGGCACGGTCCTCGAACAGGCGGGGTACCCGATCAACACCGAGTTCGGAGGCCATGGCATCGGCTCGACGATGCATCAGGACCCGCACGTCTCGAACACCGGCCGGCCCGGCCGTGGGTACAAGCTGCGCCCCGGGCTGCTGCTCGCCCTGGAGCCGTGGGTCATGGCGGACACCGCCCACCTCGTCACCGACGCCGACGGCTGGACGCTCCGCAGCGCGACGGGCTGCCGGACGGCGCACAGCGAGCACACCATCGCCATCACCGACGACGGAGCCGAGATCCTGACCCTGCCGGGCCGGTACAGCTAGCTCGGCCGCCCGCCGCTAGGTCGCCTGCCCGCCGCCGAAGTGCCGGGCCGACTTGTCCTCCTGGGCCAGGCGGCGGAGGGCCAGCAGGGCGGGTTCCAGGAGGACCGAGACCAGTACGGCCCGTTCGGCCTGGGCCAGCAGGTCGCGCTCGCCGCGCATCTGGCGCACGTCCACGTCGGCGATGCTGTCGGCGAGCCGGGCGTAGGGCACCAGGCCGCGCCAGTCGATGTCCGCGCCCAGGTCGGCGAGTGCGGCCAGGACCTCCGCCAGGGTGTGCGCGGCCGGGTTCCCCCGGGACACCTCCCATCCCATCGCGGCGATCAGCTTCCGTGCGTCCGCCAGACTCTCCGGCTCCGGCTCCCCGTCCGGCTCCTGTGAAGGCTCCTCCGCGCCGGTGTCCTCCTCCGTCCTGGTCGGGCGTACGCCCAGCACTATCCCGAAGACCTGGTGCAGATCCTCCTGTTCGGCGGTGATCGCGTCGAGGATCTCCTTCGTCGCGCCGGTCGACAGACCGCGCGTCGCGATCAGGGTGCGGATGAACCGGAGCCGGTGCACGTGCTCTTCGCCGTAGTCGGCCTGGTTGGACGCGGTGGCCCGCCCCGGAGGCAGCATCCCCTCCCGCAGGTAGTGCTTGATCAGCGGCACCTTCACGCCGGTGCGTCGACTGAGTTCGGAGACCTTCATCCACTCACTCTCTCGGCAACGGATAGTGGATAGCGCTATTATCCATTCTATCCGGTGCTCCTCCGTGCGACCTTCCGAACGGGCCTCTTCGTCGTGCCCGCAGCCGAAAGGATTCACCTCTGATGTTCGGCACCCTCATGCTCATCGCCGTTCCGACCCTGCTGTTCCGGCTTCTGGGCGCGACAGGCGTCCGGCGGTTCGCGACCTGGCGGGTGTCCGCCGTGCACGGCCTCGCGGTCATGCTGGTGTTCACGGCGAGCGCGCACTTCGTCCCGTCCGCCGTCGGCCCCATGCCCGGCCATCACGACCTGGTCGCGATGGTCCCGCCGTTCGTGCCTTTCCCCCGTCTCGCCGTCTACGCGACGGGCGTCCTGGAACTCCTCGGCGCCGCGGGACTCGTCCGGGAGGCCACCCGGCGGCCGGCCGGGCTCGGCCTCGCCGCGCTCTTCGTCCTGATGCTTCCGGCCAACATCCACGCGGCGGTCGAGCGGATCCCCTTCAACGGGGAGCCGGCGACGCCTCTGTGGTTCCGGATTCCCGAGCAGCTGATCTTCATCGGAGTCGCACTCCGGGCCTACGCTCCGGTGCGAGCCGCGGCCGCGCGGCGGGCCGACAGGGCGCCCGCCCCGACGGAGTTCTGAGGCGTGGGCGGCGGGCCGTCCGCCCTGTCGGTCCGCCATCTCCCCGCGCGTCGCCGGGCGGTCAACTCCCGGACAGGGGCGCGACCGTGAAGTGCCGTACCTGAAGGGGCGCAAGCAGGTACGCGTCCTCGCCCGGCAGCACCACGGGCTGGTCGCGCCACTGCTCGCCGGCGTAGCCCACGAGGTCCTCCTCGCCGCGCCAGCGACTGACGTACAGCAGCGCGTCAGGCGGCGCGATCAGCACCTCGTGGTCCACCAACCCCGGGTAGCGGCTGGGGAATTCGCTCACCGCGGAGACGATCATGTCGTGGAACTCCTGGAAGCGGCCGGGACGTACGCGTGCCTCACTCACCCTGATGATCACGCTCGTCAGGGTGCCACGCACGTGGACGCGGCGCCAGCGTTCTGCCGTAGGCCTGGAAGGCGCCTCGCCACCGCCACCGGAACGACGGACACTCCCTAGGCGACGGCCACGCGGGCCGCCGCGCGGCACTCGTCGTACCGCTGGACCAGCAGCCGGGCCAGCTCGTCCGACGGGCCGAGGACGTCCGCGAGGACGTCGGCCTCCGCCGCGCCGGCCGCGATGCGGTCGGGGAGGCGGCCCGGGGCGATGACGTAGGGGGCCACGGCCACCCGGCGCACGCCGTCGGCGCGCATCGCCCGGACCACGTCCTCGGTCCGGGGGAGAGATGCGGAGGCGAACGCAGGCCGCACGGAGCACCAACCGGTGCGCCGCAGCTCCCGCGCCGTTTCTGCGATCGCTGCGATCGCCTCCGGGTCTGTGGAGCCCGCCGAGGCGAGCACGACCCCGGTCGAGCGCTTCATCTCGTCGACGGCGCGGCGCCACGCGGGGGTCGCTGCTGGGGGTTCGGGGGTCGCCCCCCGGGCAGACACAGTTGCGATCGCTGCGATCGCCTCCGGGTCTGTGGAGCCCGCCGAGGCGAGCACGACCCCGGTCGAGCGCCTGTCGCCCCGCGTCAGGCCCGCTTCGTACAGGCGTCGTTCCAGTGCCGCGACGAGCAGCGGGGACGGGCCGAGTACCTCGGCCTGGCGGATCCGCAGGCTCGGCGGGGCCTGGCGCAGGACGGACGGGATGTCGGCCTTCGCGTGGAAGGCGCGGGTCAGCAGCAGCGGGAGGGCCACCACGTCCCGTACCCCCTCGGCCGCGAGGCGGTCCAGCGTGCCCGGGACGGACGGCAGGTTGAAGTCCAGGAACGCCGTCTCCACCCGCAGCCCCGGGCGCAGCGCCCCGGCCCGCCGCACCAGGGCGTGCACGGTCGCGGCGTGCCGCGGATCGCGGCTGCCGTGGGCGACGACGAGAAGGACCTCGGACATGGCGCGACTCAGCCCTTCACCAGCAGCCCGCGGCCGCGCAGCACCGCGCGCTCCAGCGGGCTGAAGATCAGCAGGTCGATGGCGACACCCACGAGCAGGATCAGGATGATGGCGAGGAAGATCCCCGGCATGTCGAAGTTGTTCCGGCCGTTCTCCAGCAACTGGCCGAGCCCGAGCCCCAGATCCGGCGACGAGGCGATGATCTCCGCGGCCATCAGCGAGCGCCAGGAGAACGCCCAGCCCTGCTTCAGGCCCGCCAGATAGCCCGGCAGCGCGGCGGGCATCACGATGTGCCAGGCGCCCCGCAGCCCGGTCGCGCCGAGCGTGCGCCCGGCCCGCAGGAACAGCGGCGGGACCTGATCGACGCCGGCCACCAGGCCGTTGGCGATCGACGGCACGGCGCCCAGCAGGATCACCGCGTACATCATCGAGTCGTTGAGGCCGATCCACAGCACGGCCGGGGCGACCCACGCCACCGACGGCAGCGACTGCAGACCCGCCAGCACCGGCCCGATCGCCGCGCGCACGAACCGCACCCGGGCGACCAGCAGACCCAGCGGCGTACCGATGGCGAGCGCCATCAGGAAGCCGAGCAGGGCGCGCGAGACGCTCGTCCACAGGACGTCGAGGAGCGTGCCCTCCAACCACATGGTCTTCAGGCTGTCCCAGACCGCCCCGGGCGCGGGCAGCTTGGACTCGTCGGTGACCTCCGCCATGACGAGCAGCTGCCAGACCACGAGGACGAGCAGCACGGCGACGACCGGCGGCAGGACCTTCTTGACCAGGACCTCACGCACCGGCGTACGGCGCACCTGCACCGCGTCCAGCGCGTCGAGGCCCGCTTCCAGGCCGGCCAGGTCGTCGGGCTTCCCGGCCGGCTTCCCGGCCTTCGTCTCAGTGCTGGCCATGACGGCGGATCTCCCCACGCAGTTCTTCGGTGATCTCGACGGACAGCTCCGCCACGGCGGCGTCCTCGATACGGCGCGGCTGCGGAATGTCGATGGTCCACTCCCGGGCGATCCGCCCCGGACGGGACGACAGCAGCACCACGCGCTCGGCCAGCCGCACGGCCTCGCGCACGTTGTGCGTCACGAACAGCACCGAGAGGTTCGTCTCGCGCCAGATCCGGGTCAGCTCGTCGTGCAGCACGTCCCGCGTGATGGCGTCGAGCGCCGCGAACGGCTCGTCCATCAGCAGCAGGTCGCTGTCCTGGGCGAGCGCCCGGGCCAGGGCGACACGCTGGCGCATGCCGCCGGAGAGCTCGTGCACCCGCTTGCGGTACGAGCCGCCGAGCCGCACGAGGTCGAGCAGCCGCTCCGCCTCCGCGCGCCGCTCGGACTTCGGCACCCCGCGCAGCCGCAGGGCGAGTTCGATGTTCTTGCCCGCGGTGAGCCACGGGAAGAGGGCGTGCTCCTGGAACATCAGGGCCGGCCGGCCGCCGGGCGTCTCGATGGCCCCGGCGGAGGGCCGGTCGAGCCCGGCGACCAGGTTGAGCAGGGTCGACTTCCCGCAGCCCGAGGCGCCGAGCAGGGTGACGAACTCACCCGGCGCGACATCGAGCGAGATGTCGTCGAGGACGAGCTGCCCCCCGGCGGGTCCGGCGAAGGACTTCGAGACGTGCTCGAGCCGGGCGGCGTGCGACACCACCGCACGGTCCTCGGCCTTGGCGAGCGTCGCGGTCGTGGCCATGGTCGTCACCTCCTGGGAAATCCTGGGAATCCTGAACTCGGGCTGATGTGCGGTTACTTGACGCCGAGACCGGCGTCGGAGGCCACGGGCTCGCCCGCGTCCTTCAGGACCCTGTTGAGGGGCCCCAGGTCGTAGATGCCGTTCAGGTCCGGCTGCTTGAGGAGACCGGCCTCGGCCGCGTGGTCCGCCTGCGCCCGCAGAGTCTCGGCGAGCGGATCGGGGGTGAACCGGAGCGAGGACCACGCGCCGTCGAGCACCTCCGCGCTCAGCGGCTTGCCGGTGAGTTCCTTGAGTTTGGCGTTGGCGGATGCCTTGGCCTTGTCGGGGTTGGCGTTGATCCAGTCGTTGGTCTTCACCGAGCCGCGGAGGACTGCTTCGACGACGTCCGG
>NZ_JBIVDE010000012.1:0-85199 GCF_044746945.1 Streptomyces sp. NPDC090127
ACCATCACCGCCCTCGACACCACCGACCGAACCGCCCTCACCACCACCCTCAACACCATCCCCACCGACCACCCCCTCACCACCGTCATCCACGCGGCGGGCGTCCTGGACGACGGGCTCGTCTCCTCGCTCACGCCCGAGCGGCTGGCAGCGGTCCTGCGGCCCAAGGTGGACGCGGCCTGGTACCTGCACGAGCTGACCCGGACCATCCCCACCGTCTCCGCGTTCGTCCTGTTCTCCTCCCTCGCCGGAGTCATCGGCGGTCCCGGCCAGTCCAACTACGCGGCGGCCAACGTCTTCCTCGACGCCCTCGCCGAGCACCGCGCCGCCCAGGGCCTGCCCGCGACCTCCGTCGCCTGGGGCCTGTGGGCGCAGGCCACCGGCATGACGGGGCAGCTGGGGGAGGCGGATCTCCAGCGCATGGCCAAGGCCGGTTTCCGGCCCGTCGAGTCCGACCAGGGGCCCGCCCTGCTCGACACCGTGATGCGGCTGGGCCGGGCCACGACGGTGGCGACGCCCCTGGACATCGCCGCCCTGCGTGCCCAGCCGGGCAGGCCGCCCGCGGTGCTCGGTGCCCTGGTGCGTACTCCGTACCGCCGCAAGGCCCGCAACACGAATACCGGTACGGGTTCGGCCTCGGCCGCCGAGTACGTGGCGGGCCTGCCGGCCGACGAACAGCTTCCGTTCGTCCGCGAACGGCTGTTGGCGGAGATGGCGGAGGTGCTCGGCCATCCCGACACCAGCCGTATCGATGCCGACCAGCCGTTCGGCTCCCTCGGATTCGACTCGCTGACCTCGGTGGAACTGCGTAATCAGCTGAGCGAGTTCACCGGGAGCAGGCTCCCGGCGACCCTGGTCTTCGACCACCCGGATCCGGTCTCCCTGGCGGCGTATCTCCACGCGGAGCTACTGGCGCAGCTGACCCCCGGGACGGGGCAGGACGAGCCGGCGACACCCGAGACGCGGAAGGTGGACTTCTCGGCGGAGGTCCGTCTCGACGAGAGCATCCGGCCCTCGGAAGGGTTCAGCCCCGCAGCCGCCGCCCGCACGTCCGAGGATCCTCGGCACGTCCTGTTGACGGGCGCGAGCGGTTTCCTGGGGGCCTTCCTCCTGCGTGACCTGCTGCGTACGACGCGGGCCACGGTCCACTGCCTCGTCCGCGGCGCCGACGGGGCGGAGGCGTGGCAGCGGCTGCGCGACAGCCTCGCCTGGTACCGGGTGTGGGACGAGATGGAGGGCGAGTCCGAGCGGATCAAGGTCCACGTCGGTGACCTGTCGTTGCCGCGTCTCGGCCTCGCCGAGGAGGTGTTCGACGACCTGGCGCGTACCGTCGACGTCGTCTACCACAACGGCGCGACCGTCCACTGGCTGCGACCGTACGCGGACCTGAAGCCGGCCAACGTTGGGGGGACGCAGGAGGTGCTGCGGCTCGCGGCGCTCCACCGCACGGTGCCGGTCCACTATGTGTCGACGGTCGGCGTCTTCGCCGGCGGCGCGGCGCACGGTGGGGCGGCGAAGGTCACCGACCCGACGGGCCCCGGTGAGGCGCTGCCCAGTGGGTACACGCAGAGCAAGTGGGTGGCCGAGCAGGTCATCGGCCTGGCGAGGGACCGGGGTCTGCCCGTGTCCGTCTACCGCGTCGACGTCGTGTCCGGGGACCAGCGCAACGGTGCCTGCCAGACGCGGGACTTCGTCTGGCTGAGCCTCAAGGGGCTGCTCCAGGCCGGGGCTGTTCCCGACGTGGACGGCGGGCGGTTCCACATGCTGCCGGTGGACTACGTCAGTGCGGCCGTCGTCGCGCTGTCCCGGCGCACCGGGTCGGCCGGCCGTACCTTCCACCTCTACAACAGGAGTTCGCTGAGTCTGCGTACGTGCGCGACGTATCTGCGCTCTCTCGGGTACGAGTTGGCGGAGAGCGATCACGCGTCGTGGAGCGCGGCGGTGCGGGCGGACCGGGAGAACGTGATGACGCCGCTGCTCCACGCCTTCGACATCATGGTCTCGGACACGGACGCCTTCTATCCGCCGTTCGACACGAGTGAGACGGACGCGGCGCTCGAGGGAACCGGCATCGAGTGCCCGGAGCTGACGGAGGAACTCTTCAGGAAGTACGTCGCGTTCTTCGTCGAGGTCGGCCACTTCGCGCCCGCGCCCCAGTTGGTCGAGGCGTGACCGTGGGGAGGGGCACAGGCCTGAGTACGAGCGAGGCGCGACGCCTGATGTCCCGTATGGAGGGCGAGGTCGCGCGCGCCATGGCCGAGGGCGACGCGGCCGCCCTGGCAGCGGGCTTCGCGCCCGACGCCCTGCTCTTCGTCGATCGGCACAGCGGGCCGATCGTGGGACGGGAGGCCATCGCCGCCCATCTCGGCGCTCTCCTCGACGAGGTACGGGCCGCGGGCGGCGCGCTCACGTGGCGGGCGCTCGGGGAGCCGCGGGTGGCCGTCCACCACGACCTCATCCTCGACTCCGGGGTCGCGGTCACGACGGTGACGCTGCCCGACGGCTCGGTGCACGAGGAGCGCACGAACGAGCTCGTGGTGTGGCAACTCATCGGGAACGAATGGCTGATCGTCCGGCAGATGAGCAACAGAGCGGACCGGGAGCCCGCTCACTGACCAGAAATTCTCCCTGGGGCACCTGATTACCTCGTGGTGAGCGGCCGCGGGTGCCCTCCCCTTATGTTCGTCTCATGAATCTCCGGAAGGGTTCGGCATGAGCTCTGTGTCCACCGAGGAAACGACCGACCGAATCCCCCTGGGTGAGCCGTCGTCGCTGCGCGAGACGATGTCGCGCTTCGCCACCGGTGTGATCGTCCTGAGCGCCGGCGGCGACCACATCCACGGCATGACGGCCAACGCGTTCAGCTCGGTGTCCCTGGATCCGCCGACGGTCCTGTGCTGTGTGTCGCACAGCGCCGTGATGCACAAGGCGATCCTGGCCGAGCGCCGCTTCGGCGTCTCCGTGCTCGGCGCCGAACAGGAGAAGCTGGCGCGCTACTTCGCCGACAAGAAGCGGCCGCTGGGTCCCGAGCAGTTCGAAGGGGTCGACTGGGAGCCGGGCCGGTACACCCGGGCTCCCCTGTTGCGGGGTGCGCTGGGCTGGCTGGAGTGCGAGCTCACCGAGGTGCACGACTCGGGCGACCATTCCATATTCCTCGGGAATGTGGTCGCCGCCGGAATCGGTTCGGACACGTCCGGTCTGCTCTTCTTCAACGGGGCGTTCCGGCACGTACGTGGTGTATCCGAATAGTGGGAGCAGGGGATGTGGTCGCGCTGTGCGCAAGGGAATCGGCGAGGATGCGCAACGACGATCCGAGGACGGGGTCTGGCCGCAGTTCATCGGCCACAGCTTCGTGGCGGCCCTGAACGAAGGGCTGAGCAGATCGTCCACGCCGCTCGCGCAGTCGACGGCAGGTGGTGGCAGCCCACCGCGCCTCACGCCCGCGCCGGACGGCCGGCCGGCCCGACCCGCCCTGGTTCGACGGGCTGAGCCGGCCACCCGCCCGCCGCTCCCAACAGGCCGTTTCTGCACGGGAGATGACCGAGGGAGACCGGTCACCGGTCAGCCGTACGTGCGTTCTAGACTGCGACCCATGAACAGTGGTCTCCTCCCCGGCAAGGTCGTCCTCGTCACAGGTGCGAGCAGCGGCATCGGCGCGGCAGCAGCGAAGGTGTTCACCCAGGAGGGGGCGACGGTCGTGCTGGCCGCCCGCCGGGAGGAGCGACTGGCGGAGCTGGTCGACACCCTGCGGGACAAGGGGGCCGAGGCCTCCTACGTCGTGACCGACGTGACGGACGCCCAGAGCGTCTCCCGGGCGGTGGAGTTCGCGGTCTCCACGTACGGTCGTCTGGACTCGGCCTTCAACAACGCGGGCATCGGCGGCGACCGCACGCCGCTGCACCTGATGTCGGACGACGTGTACGACACGATCATGGACGCGAATGTCCGCGGGCTGTGGAACTGCCTCCGCCACGAGATCGCCGCGATGCTCGAGAACGGCGGCGGAAGCATCGTGAACAACAGCAGTGTGGGCGGCCTGGTGGCGATCCCCACCGCCGCTCCCTACATCGCCTCCAAGCACGCGGTCGTGGGCTTCACCCGGGCCGCCGCGGACGAGTACGCCCAGCAGGGCATCAGGGTGAACGCGGTGGCTCCCGGTACGACGCGCAGCGAGATCACCGCCGACTGGTTCGGCCGCAACCCCGGCCTCGAGGATCTGGTCAACTCGCTGACCCCGCAGGGCCGGACCGCGGACCCGGAGGAGATCGCGGCCGCGGCGGCGTGGCTGCTGAGCGACCGCTGCCCGTTCCTCACGGGCACGGTGCTGCCGGTGGACGGCGGATTCGTCAACCAGTGACACGCGGGATGCGCACCCCCGGGGTGCGCATCCGGCGTGGTCGCCGTGGGTCGCGCGTCCTGCACGGTCCCTGGGGCGGGCGCGCCCTGCGTGCCTGCCTGGAGTGCGCGGGGCGTCCTCGTGCGAGCGCCCGCCGTCTCCGCTCTAACGGGTGGTGACACCGCTCAGGTCGACCCTGAAGACCCTCCGACCCCCTTGTATCCCGTTGACCCGGACGGTGAGGCGGCCCGAGGCGGGGAAGGGGATCAGTTCGGTCTCGAGCCAGCAGGGCTCGTCGAACTCGACGTACCGCTCGTAGGTGGTGGCGAGATCGACGGGCACGAAGTGCGCGGGTGCGGCCGCGGCATGGGCGGCCTGGTGGGCTGCCTCGATCAGGACGAGGCCGGGGACGTGGTCGACCGCGTGGTCGAAGAGCAGTCTGTTGCCGATGTCGTTGCGCAGCTGCCAGCGACCGGGCCGGTCACCGACCGCGAGGAGGACGTCCGCCGGGTCGGTGCGCCCGACCGTGTGCGGCTCGACGGGCGCCGGCACGGGCCAGCTGCCCCAGTCCACGGTGTGGTGCTCGCCGCGCAGCCGGCGGTAGGCGGCCGGGGAGACCCAGCCGAACTCGCAGTCGGCCCGGGCGACGGTGGCGCCCTCGCGGAGAATGTGGATGTCCATGCGCAGCGCACTGATGACGCGGCCGCTCCGCCGGGTCTCGGTGGTGCGGATCTCGATGTCCAAGTCGGTCGGCTCGGCGGGCGAGACCCGGAAATCCGGGTGGACGGTGTAGTTGAAGTCGTAGAGCAGAGTCTGATGAGAAAGCGGAATGCTGTATTCGGCGTGGGTTATCAAGAGCCCGCTCTGCCGGACGGTCTGAGCGAGAACGCGCGGATCGCAGGGGCCTTCGACCGCCGTCGCCGGCCATTGGGCGGTCAGTGTGAAGAAGGCGTCGTCACAACGGTCCCACCCGGTGATCACGACAGACGACTCGTCGTGAAGGTGGACGAATTCCTTTGGCACCCCCCGTGTGCCTCGCTGCGCATGTGCGTACGTGGTTGCCTCAGGCACGGTTTCCCCCATGGACGTGGCGACAACGGGACAGCTGATCGTCCGCAACTCCTGTTAAGATACCGGCTCTCCGGTCTTTTTCAAGAGATGACAAAATTACTTGACGCGGGTGATGAATTGGCCAGACAGGAACCGAAGCAGGAGCGGGCGATCCGGACGCGCAGGAGCTTCCTGGAGGCCGCCGCGCACGTCTTCAACGAACACGGGTACGACGCCGCGTCCATCGCCGCCATCGTGGAGCGGGCCAACCTGACGCGCGGCGCCCTGTACTTCCACTTCACGTCGAAGGAGGAGCTGGCGCGCGGAGTGCTCGCCGAGGCGGTCACCGCCGACGGCGTCCTGCCGCAGACCTTCAAGCTCCAGGAGTGGGTGGACCTGGGTCTCGTACTCGCCTACCGGCTGCCCAGGGAGCCGCTGCTCAGCGCCTCGGTGCGGCTGTCCGTCGACCCCAAGGCGCGCGGCCTGTTCGGCACCCGCTGGCCGGACTGGATCGAACTCGGCACCTCCATCCTGAGCGAGGCCAAGGAGCGGGGCGAGATGCTGGCCCATGTCGATCCCGGGACGACGGCGCGGCTGGCCGTCGGCGCGTGGACCGGCGTCCAGCTGCTGACGGAATCGGTGCCCGACGGGCTCGACCTGTCGAAGGAGATCGCGAACCTCTTCGACCATCTGCTGCCGAGCATCGCGGTACCGGGCGTCCTGGGCAGACTGGACACCTCTCCCGACCGGGCGGAGCGGCTGCTGAAGCAGGCGAGGGAACAGGCGGGCGAGCAGGCGGGCGAGCAGGCCTGCGAGCCGCTGAAGGAGCCGGTGGAGTCCCGCTGAAACGGGGTCGCGCGCAGGGTCGGCCGCCCGCCCCTGCCCGCTCCCGCTGCTCCCGCGTCGACGAAAACTGGACTGCCGGTATGTTTATGCCCGCCCGTCAGGGCGGGGCCGGCGGGCGATCCGGCGTGGAAATCATCTGCCTGACCTGCGAAATTGGCGATCCATTCGCCATCCGTGGCGCGACCGGGAGAAGCCGGGGCTCCCCCAAAAACCCCTATACAAAGAACCGGATGAATGGTTTCTTTGTATCGAGATACTTGTTCGGTGCCGGGATCGTACGGAGTACGTCCCCGGTCGCCGCTCGTCCGCGCATACAAGGGGGAGCCATGGAATCCGACTCCGGTCAGCAACCTCAGGTCTCGACCGAGGTGACCCGGCCTCCGTCCCGGTGCGCCCCTACCGGAACGTGAGCCTCGCGGGGTCAGCCGTCACGTCGCACGACGCAGCAACCCACTGGCAGTTGGACACCTCCCGGCGGCCCGGGCATGCCGGGGACGGGGATGTCCTCCGATCGAGTCGCGCGCGGACGCGCGGAACAGGAGTGTGTGCAGTGCAGTTCAACCTCATCGGTCCCTTCGGGATCATCACCGATGACGGCAGGGAATACGCACCGAATGCACCGAAGATCTGCCAGATGCTGGCACTGCTGGCGCTCCAGCCCGGCGAGGCGGCCGCCACGGACTCGCTCATCCTGGAGCTGTGGGGCGGAAACCCTCCGCGCAGCGCCCTGCGCACCCTGCAGACCCACGTCTACCACGCGCGCAAGATGCTGGTGGACGCGAACGCCGTCGCCCCGGGCCGCAACCTCCTGGTCACCAAGGCACCGGGGTACGCGATCCAGCTGCGCGAGGACGAGGTCGACGTCAGCGTCTTCGAACGCCATATCCGGGAAGCCCAGGCCGACTTCAGCGAGGGCGCCTTCGAGAGCGCCTCGGTGAAGCTGCAGCGGGCGCTCGCCCTCTGGCGCGGACCGGTGCTCAGCAACGTACCGGTCGGCTGTGTGCTCGCCGGCCGCATCGCGCGCGTGGAGGAGCTCCGCATACGCGCCCTGGAGCTGCGCGTCGAGACCGAGAGCCGTCTCGGCAGACAGCGCGAACTCCTCCCGGACCTGCGGACCCTGGTCAACGAATACCCGCTCCACGAGTGGTTCCACGGCCAGCTCATCGTCACGCTCCACCGGGCGGGCCGCCGGGGCGAAGCCCTCCAGGCCTACCGGAACCTCCATCGCATCCTCCACGACGAACTGGGCCTGGAGCCCTCGGAGGACCTGCAGCGCCTCCAGTCCGAGATCCTCCACGCGCCCGCCGAGGAGGACCCCCTCCCCCTGCGCCGCCGTGACGACAGAATGACGCGCTCCGCCCTCGCCCCCCTCTGGGCCACCGCCGTCGCCAGCTGACGAGCCGGGGCCGAGGCCCCCTCGCGGGGGCGGGCGAGGGCGGAAGCAGGGGCCGGCCGGCTGGGTCCGGAGCCAGGCCTAGGTCCGTTGGCTACTTCTGAGTCACCTCGGTGATCGGGTAGCGTCCGGAGCTGCCGAATCCGCTTCCGTGCTCCCGCCCCGCCCGAGGACCCATGCCTGCCAGTCACGTCACCACCCGTAGCGCCCGTCGGGGCCGCCGCGTCGACACCCCTGCGGCTGCCCTTCGCCCCCTCCCGGACCGGCCGTCTCGAATACCGGGCAGCGGAGCTCTGGTCCCTTGAGATTCCGCATAAGACGCGCGGGCGGCGCGCCCGAGACCCCACAGCCGGAAGAGCAGACCCCCGCCGCGCCCGCCGGGTACACCGTCGAGCCGGAGACCGTCGAAGCGCCGTTGTCGGACCACGAGACAGCGCTCATCCGCGCCTCCGTCGCGGTCGTCGAGCCCCTCGCCGCGGACATGACGGTCTATTTCTACGCGATCCTCTTCGCCCGCTACCCCGAGGTGCGGTCGATGTTCCCGCCGGGGCTGGACGCCCAACGCGACCGCCTGCTGCGCGCGCTGCTGCGCATCGTCGACCTGGTCGACGATCCGGAGAAGCTCGTCCGCTTCTGCGGACACCTCGGGCGTGACCACCGTAAGTTCGGAACTCTCCCGGCACACTTCCCCGCCGTCGGCGAATGCCTCCTCGCCTCACTGGCCCGCTACGCCGGCCCCGCCTGGACCCAGGAGATCGCCGCCGCGTGGACCAAGGCGTACGGAGCGGTCGCCGACGTCATGATCAGCGCCGCGGAGGAGGACGCGACCGTACGGCCCGCGCTCTGGCCCGCCACCATCGTGCACCTCGCCCACCGCGGGCCCGGCATCGCCGAGGTCACCGTGCAGCCCCACATGCCCTACGCGTACGCCGCCGGTCAGTACGCCAGCATCGTCACGCCCTGGCACCCCCGGCAGTGGCGCTACTACTCGCCCGCCAACGCGCCCCGCGAGGACGGCACCCTCACCTTCCACGTACGGGCGGTCCCCGGTGGCACGGTCAGCCAGGCGCTGGTGCACCGGGCCGCGGTGGGCGATGTCGTCCAACTGGGCGCCCCGATGGGCGACATGGTGCTGGACGCGGCCGTCCACGGCGACCTGCTCTGTGTGGCCGGCGGCACCGGCCTCGCCCCCATCCGCGCGCTGGTCGAAGAGGTCGCGCGCCGCGGCGGCCGGCACCAGGTGAGCCTCTTCCTCGGCGCCCGCACCGGTGCCGAGCTGTACGGGGTGGACGACATGCTGCGTATGGCGCAGCGTCATCACTGGCTGACGGTCAGGGCCGCCGTCTCCGACGAGTACATCCCCGGGATCCGGGGGTCGCTGCCCGAGGTCCTGACCGAGTACGGACCCTGGTACCAGCACGACGTCTTCCTCAGCGGTCCGGCCGCGATGGTCACGTCGGCCAGGGAGACGCTCGCGCTCGGCGGTACGTCGGCGGACCGTATCCACTACGACCCGTTCGACACCCCCGTCCTGGCCACCCCCTGAGGGACCACCGGCCGCTCCACCCCCGTTGTCGTACCTCCCCTCCCCTCCCCTTTCCTCCCTGCCAGGAGAAGACCACGTGACTTCGCGCCCGACGCCCTTCGGATCAGCCGGTGAACACCTCCTGCAGCAGCAGCTGGGCACCTCCGAACGCGCCCACCGGTTCTACGACCAGCAGGTACGTCCCTGCCTCACACCGCAGATGCGGGAGTTCATCGGCCGCCAGTCCATGGTCTTCCTGGCCACCTCCGACTCGCGGGGAGAGTGCGACGCGAGTTTCCGGGCGGGGCCGCCGGGGTTCGTCCACGTGATCGACGAACACACCGTGGCCTACCCGGAGTTCCGGGGCAACGGCGTGCTCGCGAGCACCGGCAACATCACGGAGAACCCGCACCTCGGCATGTTGTTCGTGGACTTCACCCACGACCGTGTCGGCCTGCACGTCAACGGCGTGGCGGTCCTGTACACCGACACCGACCTGCGCGCGCTCCACCCGGGCCTGCCGACCGACGTCGCGCCGGGGCGCGGCCCTGAGCTGTGGGTGCGTCTGAGCGTCGAGGAGGCCTACATCCACTGCTCCAAGTACATCCCCCACCTGACGGAGACCCCCGCCCCCGCCGCCCACGACCCGGCCCGCCCCAAGGACGCGCACTACTTCACCGGCCCCCGGCACGCCGCCCACCCCGGCTCCCCCGCGCCCGACGCCGCCCCGGTCTGAGCGCGCCCCGGAGACTCCGTGGGACAGAGAGCCGACCCGAGGAGCGCCACGGTGGCCTCCGCGGTGAGACGGTGCCACCGGCGCGCGTCGCGGATCATGGTGTGGCCGCCTGCGGGCATGGCGATCCCCGACGTGCGGGCGCCCGCTTGCCGGGCGCGGCCGAGGTACGACCAGGTGTCCGCGGCGGAGGTGACGCGGTCGTCCTCGTCGTGGAGGGCGACGACCGTGCGGCCGTCCAGATGGCCGGTGGGTTCGCCGGGCGGGCACCAGGGGGCGAGCGCGACCACCCCGGTGACCTGGGGGTCCGCCGCGGCGCGGAGCGCGGCCCGGCCGCCGAGGGAGTGGCCGACGAGCACGACGGGGACCGGGCCGGTGAGCGCGCGCAGCTCGTCCAGGGCGCGTCGGGCGTCGGCGACCGGATGGGCGTGGGGCCCGTTCCAGCCGCGGTGGAGGTAGCGGACGCGGGCGACCAGGACGGGCTCGTCCCTGACGGCACGGACGACAGCGGCCTCGAAGGGCCGCATGCGCCGCCCCGGCAGGTTCAGCCGGGGCGGCGGCTCCACGCCGTCCGCGCGGCCGCCGTGCAGGAGCAGGACGGCGGCCCGCGCCCCGTGCGGTGGCCGGCCGCCGGGCACGCGGATCAAGGCCGGGGCGCCGGCCGCCGCGCCCTGCTCGTCCGGCGTCGCCGGCATCACGGCCGCCGCCGCGCGGCGCGGTCACGGCCGGGCGGGAGCGGCAGGAAGCCGCTGGTGCGCGCGGCGTACGCGGCGTAGCCGGGTCGGTCGGCCATGTGCTTCTCCAGGAGGCGTTTTCCGCTGCCGACCGTCAGCAGCAGGGTCATGAGGACCGGGGAGACCAGGACGGCGAGGGCCGACTGCCGGCTGGTGCAGGCGAGCAGGTAGAGGCCCCACCAGACGAGGCTGTCCCCGAAGTAGTTGGGATGCCGGGTCCAGGCCCACAGGCCCCGGTCCATGATCCGCCCCCGGTTGGCCGGATCCGCCTTGAAGCGGGCCAGCTGGTGGTCGCCCACGGCCTCGAAGCCGAGCCCGAGCGCCCAGACCGCGATCCCGCAGAAGGCGAGGACGCCGAGGGGTTCGGCGCTGTGGGCTGCGCTCTGGACGGGCAGGGAGATCAGCCAGACCAGGGCGGCCTGGCCGAGGTAGACCGTGCGCAGGGCGTACCAGGTGCGGTTGCCGGGGGCCTTGTCGAGGAGGGCGGTGTAGCGCGGGTCCTCGCCGTGGCCGCGGGAACGGCGGGCGATGTGCGCGGAGAGCCGCAGGCCCCAGACGACGGTCGCGGCGACGACGAGCAGGCGCCGGCCGTCGTCGCCGTCGCCGGCGGACAGCAGCCAGGTGACGAAGGCGACGGCGCTGAAGGCGATGCCCCAGGCGATGTCGACGATGCGGTGCAGCCCGCGGCGTACGGCGACGGCGAAGGTGACGAGCAGGACCGCCGCCGCGGTGGCCGCGGTGACGGCGAGGTGGAGGGCGAGGGTTCCCCCGTCGGTGCCGTTCATGACGGGCGTCCCGGGGCGTACCAGTCGGCGGGGGTGGCCGGCATGGCCGACCCGCCGTCGCGGGTGGCCCGTACGGCGAGGATCTGGTCGACGCCCATGCGGCGTTCGGCGAAGGCGTTCGAGGCTCCCGCGAGGTACAGGCGCCACACCCGGCCGGTGGTCTCTCCGACGAGCTTCTCGACGTCGCCCCACCGGTCTTCGAGGTTGGCGCGCCAGGCGTCGATGGTCGCCGTGTAGTGCTCGCGGAGGGACTCGGTGGAGCGGACCTCGAGACCGGCGTCCTCCAGCAGGTCCACGGTCCGGCCGATGGGACGCATGTGCATGTCGGGGGCGATGTACGTCTCGATGAAGGCGCCTCCGCCGGGCGCGTGGGCGCCCCGGGACATCTGCTGGATCAGGAGCCGGCCCTCGGGGCGCAGCGCGTCGTGCAGCTTCGCGGCGAAGGCGGGGTACTCGGCGTCGCCGACGTGTTCGCCCATCTCGACCGCGGCCGCCGCGTCGTGGCCCCCGCCGTCGATGTGGCGCCAGTGGCACAGCCGGACGTCGACGAGGTCGGCCACTCCCTCGCGTGCGGCGCGCTCGACGACGACGTCGTGCTGGGCGCGGGACAGGGTGACCGCGGTGACGCGCGCCTTGTGTTCCCTGGCGGCGTGCAGAGTGAGGGAGCCCCAGCCGCAGCCGACGTCGAGCAGCCGGTCTCCTGGGCGCAGCCCGAGTTTGCGGCAGATCAGTTCGAGTTTGTCCTGCTGGGCGTCGGCCAGCGTGTACGCGGGGTCGTCGGGCCGCTGCCAGTAGCCGCAGGAGTACGCCATCGTAGGGTCGAGCAGGAGCCGGTAGAACGCGTTGGACAGGTCGTAGTGATGGCTGATCGCGAGCCGGTCCCGCGAGGCGCTGTGCAGGGGCCCGGTCAGGCGCGCGCGCCCGTGGGGGCGCCGGGGAGGCGGTCCGGCCGCGCCCAGCCGTACGGCGAGGGCGGCGGCCGCGGCCAGGGAGGCCGGCCGGGGCCGTCCCGCCGGCCGGTCGCGGACGGCGCGGCCGGCCCGGGACAGGGCGTGGGCGAGGTCGCCGTCGACGTCGAGGTCGCCGGTGACGTACGCCTCGGCGAGGCCGAGCTCGTTCGGCTGCCACAGCACGCGGCGCAGGGCGTCGGGGGCGCGGAGCACGACGAGGGGGGCGTCCGGCGGGCCGGCCTGGCTGCCGTCCCAGGCGCGGACGCGTACGGGCAGGGGGCCGGGGAGGACGTGGCCGAGGAGTTCGGCGAGACGGTCGGCGGCGGACCTCATCGGCGGGTCCCTTCGGTGAGGAGCAGCTGGCGTACGTCGAGGTAGCGGGAGCGGAATCCGGCCTCCGAGTAGGCGAGGTAGAACTCCCACATGCGCTGGAAGACGGTGTCGAAGCCGAGGCCGGTGACGCTCTGCCCCTGGGCGGTGAACCTCTCCCGCCACAGCCGGAGGGTTTCCGCGTAGTGCTCGCCGTAGCCGTGGTCGGCGACGGTCGTGAGCCCTGCGGCGGTGGCGTGCTCGGCGATGGCCCGGCGAGACGGGATGAGGCCGCCGGGGAAGACGTACTTGCTGATCCAGGTGTGGGTGGCGGCCGTGTGGAGCATCTGACGGTGGCCCATGGTGATGGCCTGGAGGGCGATCCTGCCGCCGGGGGCGAGGGCGCGGCGCAGCGCGGCGAAGTACGAGGTCCAGTACGCGGCGCCCACCGCCTCGATCATCTCGACGCTGATCACGGCGTCGTGGCGGCCTTCGGCGTCGCGGTAGTCGCGCAGCTGGACCTCGACCCGGTCGGCCATTCCGGCCGCCGCGATGCGGTCGCGGGCGAGGGCGGCCTGTTCGGCGGAGAGGGTCAGGGTGGTCACCCGGGCGCCGCGGGCGGCGGCGCGCAGGGCGAGTTCGCCCCAGCCGGTGCCGATCTCCAGCAGCCGTGTGCCGTCACCGACCCGGGCGAGGTCGAGGAGCCGGTCGATCTTGCGGTGCTGGGCGGAGGCCAGGGAGTCGAACCGGGCGGGAAAGGCGGCGAACTCGGCGGAGGAGTAGGTGAGGGTGGGGTCGAGGAACGCCGCGAACAGGTCGTTGGACAGGTCGTAGTGGCGCTGGATGTTGGCGCGGGCTCCGGCGCGGGTGTTGCGGTCGCCGACGGGGCGGGCGGACACCCAGAGGCGGCGGAGTCCGCGCAGCGGGGCGGGGACCAGGTCGTCGACGTGCTCGGCGAGGACGGTCAGCACGCCGGGCAAGTCGTCGCTGTCCCATTCCCCGGCCATGTACGACTCGCCGAATCCGATCAGGCCGTGCCGCCCGATGCGCCGGTGGAACGCGTCGGGGTCGTGGACGGTCAGCGCGGGGCCGGGGGTGGCGGGGGTGGCGGAGGCGGGGGTCCCGACGGCTGGGGTTCCGATGGCGGCGGGGGTTGTCGGACCCGTCAGGTCCAGCCGGGTCAGGGCGCGGCCGACCAGGTGCCTGGCCACGGCGGTGCGGACGGGCCCTCCGGACGGTGGTCGGGCCACGTCGGGCCAGCGGTCGGTGTCGACGTCCGTACGACGGACGGTGGGTGTGGCGGGTGCGGCGGGTGCGGAGGGGCCGGGGACGAGGGCCGGCCGCGGCTGCGGGGGGATCCCGACGGCGCGGCCGGTGGGCCGGACACGGCCCTGGGACGTGGTGGCGGGACGGGTCACGGCAGCATGCCTTCCTGCGGGGTGGATCGGGGGCGGGGGTGTACGGGCAGGCCGCGCAGCAGCAGGTGGATGCCGTGGCGGCGGATGCCGGCCCAGACGGCGGCGGTGGACCAGGGCCTGCGGACGGCGGCGGACAGCAGGGCGGCCACGGTGGCGGGCCTGCGGCGGCCGCGGACGACGGCGGTGAACGCCCGGCCCTCCTCGTTCTGGAGGTGGACGGTCAGGTGCAGGCGTTCGCCGGGCAGCGGCAGCCGCATCCGGTAGCGACCCTCGACCGCGAAGAACGGCGAGACGTAGAACTCCTTGTCCACCTCCGCCTCGCCGGAGTCGTCCGTCCGCAGCAGATAGCAGTGGCGCTGCCCGTAGGTGTTGTGCACCTCGGCCACCACGCACACCGGGGCGCCGGAGGAGTCGTGGCACCAGTACACGCTGAGCGGGTTGAAGACGAACCCGAACACCCGGGCGTTGGCCAGCATCACCACGCGCCCGCCGCCCAGGTCGATGCCGTGGTCGGCGAGGAAGGCGTCGAGGCCGGCACGGATGGATCCGGCGCCGCCGGTGAAGTGGTCGCGGGCGTCGAAGCGGGCCAGCGGACGGACCGGCCGGGGCAGCACCGGCAGCCGGTCGAGGTCCACGAACCACAGGTAGGTGCGGTGTCGGAAGGCGTGGCGCAGCGGCGTACGACGGGCATGGGCGACCACGCACTCGTACAGCGCGGCGGGGGGCGCGGCGGGCGTACCGGACAGGGCGGACGGCGCAGCGGATGTGGTCGGCGTACCGGACGGGGCGGGTGTCACGGGTGCGGTGGTCGGTGTACCGGACGCGGTGGTCGGCGTACCGGACGCCCCGGCTGTAACGGACGCGGTGGAGAGGGCGGTTCGTTCGGCGCGGGTCACCAGCGCACCCCCAGGGACCGGGCGGCATCGGCGCCGGAGCGGCAGCCGTCCTCGTGGAAGCCCCAGCCGTGCCAGGCCCCGGCGTAGGCGGTCACGCCGGTGTTGAGACGGGGCAGCTCCCGCTGCGCCGCGACCGAGGCGGGGGTGTACACCGGGTGCGCGTAGACCATCCGCTCGACCACGCGGTCCGCGGCGATGCCGTCCTCGCCGCCCAGGGTGACGACGTAACCGGCGTCGGCGGGCAGGCGCTGGAGGCGCTGCATGTCGTAGCTGACGCGGACGGGTTCGGCCGAGGGGTCGCAGCCGGTCATGCGGTAGTTCCAGGAGGCGCGGGCGCGCGGTGAGCGGGGCAGGATCCGGGCGTCGGTGTGGAGCACGGTGGGGTTGTGCGCGTACGTGAAGGCTCCCAGGAGCCGTCTCTCGTCGTCGGTGGGGTCCGCGAGCAGGCGCAGCGCCTGGTCGGGGTGCGTGGCGATCACGACGGCCCCGTACGCCTCGGTGGCGCCGTCGGGGGTCGTGATCGACGCGCCGCGGTCGGTGCGCCGTACGGCGGCTACCGGGCTGGAGGTACGGACTCGCTGGATGTTCTTGGCGACGGCGCCGACGTAGGCGGCCGAGCCGCCGGTGACGGTCTTCCACTGCGGGGAGCCCGTGACGGAGAGCAGGCCGTGGTGGTCAAGGAAGGTGAACAGGTAGGCGGCCGGATAGGACAGGGCGGTGCGGGCGGGACAGGACCACACCGCCGAGACCAGAGGGAGGGCGAAGTGGCTGACGAAGTAGGGGGAGAACCCGCCCTCGCGCAGGAAGTCGCCGAACGTGACGCCGGTGTGCGCGCCTCGGGCGAGGAGGCGCCGGGCGCCGCGGTGGAAGGCCGGGACCTCGGCCAGCAGCCGCAGGTAGCGGCCGCGCAGGGCGGCTCGGGAGGCGAAGAGCCCCGTCGGGCCGCGGGCGCCCGCGTACTCCAGACCGCAGCCGTCGCACCGCACCGACATGCTCATCTCGGCGTCCTGCGTGCCGATTCCCAGCTCCCGGAACAGCCGGAGCAGGGTGGGGTAGGTGCGGTCGTTGTGCACGATGAACCCCGAGTCCACGGCGACCGACCGACCGTCGGGGCCGGCCAGTTCACGGGTGTGGGCGTGGCCACCGAGCCGGTCGTCCGCCTCGTAGAGGGTGACCTCGTACGAGGCGGACAGGATGTGGGCGGAGGTCAGCCCCGCCACGCCCGAGCCGACCACGGCCACTTTCCGCTGTTCCACCACGGCACTCCCGCCACTCGACACGCCGTCGGTCGGCGGCGCTTCACCCGTACTTCGCAGCCGATACGCGGGCGGATTGGGCGACGTTCGATTTTCGGGGTGCAGGCCGTGGGGCTCGATGTCCGGCCTGGGTGCCTGGTCCTCGAAGCCTGATGGTCGGGGTGGCCGGGGTGGTCCGGGTAATCGGGGTGGTCGGCGTAGCCAGGTGGTCGAGGTGGTCGGGGCGGTCGGGGTGGTCAGGCGGACAGGGTCATCAGAAGGAGGGGGTCGGTGGTGGGCTGGGGCGACCCTCCGGCGGGCTCGAGGGTGAGTCCGACCGCGCCGGCGTCGGCGGGGCTGCCGGTGAGGGCGACGGTGCCGTCGCCGTCGATGAAGCCGGCGGGACGCATGGCGCCGTCGTGCTCGAGCCACAACTGGTAGGTCTTGCCCGCCGCGGGAGCGGGCAGGTCGCTGGCGGTGAAGACCGCCTTGTTCTGCCGCTGGGAGGTGACGACGGTGGTCAGGGCTCCGTTGGCGGACCGTCCGTGGACGGCGCGGGCGTCCGGCGCGGCCAGGACGGTGCTGACGGCGTCCAGTTGCTGCTGGGCCTGGCCGGCCTGCTGTCGCAGCTCCTGTCCGTTCTGCGTCTGCCACACGGCGACCCCGGCGAGTGCGACAGCGGCGACGCTGGCGGCCAGTGCCAGGGACACGGCTCTGCGGCGGAGCAGGCTGCCGGGCGCGTGGGTGGGGGCCAGGACGGGGATGCGCGGCGGCAGTTGGCGTACGCCTTCGATGGCGGCCAGGACCTGTGCCTTGGCTGCCGCGGGCGGCGGCTGGGAGACGGCGGCCGCGAGCCGTGCCGCGGTCGCCTCGAACTCGGCGGCTTCCTGCCGACAGGCCTCGCAGGCCTGCAAGTGGGCGTCGAAGTCCTGGCGTTCGCCGGGTTCGAGTGCGCCCAGGGCGTAGGCTGCGGCAAGGGTGTGGGCGTCGGATGCGTGGTGTTTCATGTGGTCACCCCCATGCAGTCGCGGAGCCGGATCAGCCCGTCGCGCATGCGTGTCTTGATGGTGGGAAGCGGCGTGCGCAGGGCTTCGGCGACTTCACGGTAGGTCAGCCCCTGGTAGTAGGCCAGGGTCACGGCCTGGTGCTGGAGTTCGGTCAGACCGCGCAGGCAGCGGCGGACCTGCTCGGACTCCAGACGGGTCTCGACCTGCTCGGAGACCTCGTCGAACGCGGTCGTGTGCTCGCGGGCGGCCTGGGCCTGCTCGCGGTCGGCGGCCGCCTGGGCCGAGCGCACCCGGTCCACGGCCCGCCGGTGGGCGATCGTGGCCGCCCAGGTCGTGACGGAGCCGGCGTCGGGGCGGTAGCGGGCGGCCTGCCGCCACAGGTCGATCATGACCTCCTGGGCCACCTCCTCGGACTGGGCCCGGTCGCGTACGACCTTGACGACGATCCCGAAGATCATCGGCGCGAGGGCGTCGTAGAGGGCGGAGAAGGCCTGTTTGTCGCCGTGGGCGACGTGCCGCATGACCTCGGCGAGGTCGTCGCGGCCGGGGTCGTCGGAGCGGCCGGTGCCGAAGGGGATCGGTTGGTTCACCGGCGCCGCCCCGGCCGTGGCGAGAAGGCGGAGAGGCGGCCGGAAACGGCCGTCGGGGGGCGGGGCGTCCATCGCATGCCGATCCTTTGTCGTCGCTGACGGGGGCCGGAACGCCCCTGAGGACGGGGCCGGCCACCGAGACCTGTACGTGTGTCGTCTGTTCTTCGTAGCGGGCGGGCCTGCGGATGGGAGGACACTTCGTCAACCGCGCCGCCTGCCGCTACCCCGTTCGAGGGAAACGGGGGACGGCGGCCAAGCCTGCGGAGAGGCGGCGGCGAAGCCAGCACGTGAGGGAGCTGCGCAGGCGTTCCACGGCGGCTGCCTCACCGGCCGCGCGGGCCCTCCGCGCGGGCGCGGCACTCTCGTAGGAGGTAGTTCACATGATTCACGTGCGACGAGGTCTGGCAGTGGCCCTGACGGCGGGCGCGGTGGTGGTCGGCGGAGCTTCGATGGCCGCCGCCGACACGGGCGCGCAGGGCGTGGCCGCGTACTCGCCGGGCGTGGGCTCGGGCAACCTGATCCAGGTGCCGATCCACGTCCCCGTCAACGCCTGCGGCAACACCGTCAGCGTCATCGGGCTGCTGAACCCGGCCTTCGGCAACACCTGCGTCAACGCCTGATCCGGCGCCGCCGCGAAGGCCCCGGTCCGCCGCCGACAAGACGGGGTGGCGCGGACCGGTGACCCGCCGGCCGGAGGACGGGGACGCGCCTTCGGCGCGACCGCGCCGCGGCCGGTGGGCCGGCTGTGGGTGGCTGTCGGCACAGCCACCCACAGCACCTCGCAGGGACCAACCGGCGCACGGACGGAGCGAGGTACTGACGGGCTGACGGACGCCGGGACGACGCGATGGACGGCCAGGAGACCCTCCAGGCAGGGCACTTGACGACCGGGCCGCTCGCCGAGCAGACCCCTCCCGAGTCAGCACTCGCCGGCAGGCCCTTCGCCGAGCAGACCCCTCCCGAGTCAGCCCACGCGCCAGCAGGCCCTTCGCCGAGCGGACCCCTCCCGAGTCAGCACTCGCCGGCAGGCCCTTCGCCGAGCAGACCCCTGCCAAGTCAGCCCACGCGCCAGCAGGCCCTTCGCCGAGCGGACCCCTGCCAAGTCAGCCCACGCGCCAGCAGGCCACTCGCAGCGCAGGGCGCCCGCCGGGTAGGGCAGTCGCCCGAGGCGCCGGGCAGACCACTCGCCCGTCTTCGCCGCGCAGACCCCTCCCGGCCGGCTCACCCACCGACCGGTTCACTCTTTCGGGTGTCCGACCAATCCGCCGGACGGGTGCCGCCGAATCCGGGGTTGTGAGCAGCTTCCGCAGCACCCTCTCCCGCGCCGCTCTGGGCGCGCTGGCCGGACTCCTGGCCGCCTTCACGGCGCTGGCCGTGGCCGAGCTGGTCGCCGGTCTGGTGCGGCCGGCCGCAGGGCCGGTGACCGTGGTGGGCGGCGCGGTGATCGACCGAACTCCCGCGGGGGTGAAGGACTTCGCGATCCGCACGTTCGGGGAGAACGACAAGACGGTCCTGCAACTCGGGATCCTCGCGATCCTCGCGGTCATCGCCGTCGCCCTGGGCATGCTCAGCCTGCGCTACCGGCGTACCGGCTCGGCGGGAGTCCTGCTGTTCGGGATCGTCGGCTCCGCCGCGGCCCTGAGCCGTCCCGACTCCTCCGGTGTCGGTGACGCGCTCCCCTCGATCGCGGGAGCGGTCGCGGGAGGCGTCGTCCTCTACGTCCTGGCCTCCAGGGCGGCCCCCTCGCCCGCCCCGGCCGACGCCGGCGAGAGCCGCGAGGCCGCGGACTGGAACAGGCGGGGTTTCCTCACCGCGGCGGGCGCGACGGCCGTGGTGGCCGCATCGGCCGGCGTGCTGGGGCGGTTCCTGTCCGGCCGGCAGGGACAGGGGGCGGTGGCGTCCCGCGAAGGTCTCGTCCTGCCCCGGCCGGCCTCCCCGGCGCCCGCTGTCCCGGCAGGAGCCCGGCTGAAGGTGGCCGGCATCAGCCCGTTCATCACACCCAACCGCGACTTCTACCGCGTGGACACCGCCCTGAACGTCCCCAAGGTCGATGCCGGGACCTGGCGGCTGCGCATCCACGGCAAGGGCGTCACCCGCCCTCGTACGTACACCCTCGACCAGCTCCTCGCGCGCCCGCTCATCGCCCGGGACATCACCCTGACCTGTGTCTCGAACGAGGTCGGCGGCCCCTACCTCGGCACCGCACGCTGGCTGGGCGTGCCCCTCGCCGAGCTTCTGCGCGAAGCCGGGATCAAGCCCCCGTCAGAGGGCGGGAAGGCCGATCAGCTGGTGGCCCGCTCGGTCGACGGCATGACCCTCGGATCCCCGGTCGAGGACGTCATGGACGGCCGCGACGCGATGCTCGCGGTGGGGATGAACGGCGAACCCCTGCCCTTCGACCACGGTTTCCCCGTCCGCATGCTCGTCCCCGGCCTGTACGGCTACGTGTCGGCCTGCAAGTGGATCACGGACATCGAACTGACCACCTTCGACACCTACGACCCGTACTGGGTGAAGCGGAAGTGGGCGCGTAGGGCGCCGATCAAGACGCAGTCGCGGATCGACACGCCGAAGCCCTTCGCGCGCCCGGCGGCCGGCACGGTCCCCATCGCGGGCGTCGCCTGGGCCCAGCGCCGCGGTATCACGCGCGTCGAGGTCCGTATCGACGACGGCCCCTGGCAGGACGCCGACCTCGCCCGTCAGGCCACCGTCGACACCTGGCGCCCGTGGTCCTACCTCTGGCGAGCCACTCCGGGCGGACACACCATCACCGTCCGCGCCACGGACGGCACCGGCGAGGTCCAGACGGAACAGCGCACCCGCACGGTCCCGGACGGAGCGAGCGGCTGGCACAGCGTCTTCGTCACGGTCCCCTAGACCACCGACCGAACGGAAAGCAGCCCTACCGCCCCCGAACCACAAAACACATATACACACATACACACATACATGCATACACACCCACACGCACGCACACCCCACACAAACCCCACCTGAGGAGCAACTCCCATGAACAGCATGAAGATTCGCCGCACGACGATCGCCGTGGCCGCAGCGGCGCTGCTGCCCTTCTCGCTGGCCGCGTGCTCGGACTCGGGCGGCGACACCAAGGCGGCGCCCAGCGCGGCTGCGGGAGACGAGGGGAAGACCAGCACCGGCACCCCGTCGGAGGACTCGATGGCGGGCGACAAGCCGTTCGGCCCGGCCTGTGCCGGCGTGCCGGCGGAAGGCGCGGGCTCCTTCGACGGCATGGCCAAGGACCCCGTCGCCACCGCCGCCTCCAACAACCCGGCGCTCTCCACCCTGGTCGCCGCGGTCAAGCAGGCCGGCCTGGTCGACACCCTGAACAACGCGGAGGACATCACGGTCTTCGCGCCCACCAACGACGCCTTCGCGAAGATCCCGAAGGCGGACCTCGACAAGGTCCTCGCCGACAAGGCCACCCTGACCAAGATCCTCACGTACCACGTGGTCGGCCAGAAGCTCACCCCGAAGCAGCTGGAGAACGGCAGCTTCGAGACCCTGGAGAAGGGGATGGTGACCACCAAGGGCTCGGGCGAGTCCTACAAGGTCAACGACACGTCCAACGTGGTCTGCGGCAACGTCAAGACGGCCAACGCCAACGTGTACATCGTCGACACGGTGCTCATGCCGAAGTAGCAACGGCTGGTGGCCCTGCTCCCGTTGAGGGGGGCAGGGCCACCGTCGCGACCGTGAGAGGGCAGGAGCGCCCGGGGCGCTACTTCTGGTTGACGGGCAGGGCCAGGTCGGTGACCTGGTACCTGGCGGGGAAGGCGCCCTTGGCGGTGGCCTTGCCGGTCAGTACGTCGACGGCGTACAGCCGGTAGGCGCCGCCGTCGCGGATGGCGGCGAAGCCGTGGTTCATGCCGGTGGCGGGGTGGTGGTAGACGTCGAAGCCGGCGTCGAGGGCGGCGTCGACGCCGAGGCTGCCGGTGGGGGCGAGGGTCCCGGCGTTGGCGGGGGACTGCGGGGAGACCCGGTCGGCCATCGTGTCGAGGTCGAAGAGGGTCGTCGCGGTGGCGGCGTTGAGGTCGTTGTTGGTGTAGGCGGCGCCGGTGACGCCCAGGGCGGTCGACGGCGGCGTGGTCGGGTTGGTGAGGGTTCCGTCGACGGTGGTGGTCCGCGGGGCGGCGGGGTCGTCGATGTTGTGGCGCAGGTTCTGGCCGGTGTTGGAGATGACACGTAGCCGGTTGGCGGCGGGGTTGAAGTCCACGCCGAACGCGGTCCCGGCCAGCGCCACGGTCAGCTGGGACACCTTGACGGCGCGGGCGTTCTCGGTGCTCAGGGCGTAGACGCCACCCTTGTCGCCGACGCCGTACAGCTTCTCGTCCTGGACGCGGAAGTCGATGCCGACGAGCTTGGTGTCTCCCGACAGACCGGAGACCCTGCCCAGCGACCAGGCCCTGGAAGGCTTACGGACGTCGAACTCGACCAGCCGCTGATCCCCGGTCAGCCCCACGGCGCTCAGGCCCTTGTGGGCGTGGGCGGGCAGCGGCTGCGACGGGGCACCGGACGCGGCCAGCGCGGGCGCGGCGCACAGAGCGGCGAGCACGACAGCGGACACGGCGGTCATGGAACGGTGACGCATGAACCCTCCTCGATCACACGCCTCGGCCAGGCCGGCCAAGGCTCAAGCAGGTTTCGAAGCCCCACCCCCACCGGACGGCCCCCACCCCCCAACACCACCCACCCGGCCCAGCCCCAGCCCCCAACTACTCCAACCGACCCCCTACCGCCCCACCGGACCGCCACCCCCAGCTCAAGCGTCCTTCTTCACCGGCTCCAGGATCGCCACGCACTCCACATGATGCGTCATCGGAAAGATGTCACGCGAAACGGCAGTCGGCATAGTCGCAGGTCAGCACCGGTATACGGCTCCTCTGAGCGCCCCTTCGGTCGCTTGGAGCGTCAAATGGGCGTCACGGACAGCCAGTGGGGTGCTCCTGGCGAGCCGCAGCAGCGAGATCTTCCAACAGCACATCGGCTACCAGCTCCTCGACCACGGCGATGTCGTGCTCCGCCATGGCTTCGGCCAACTCGGGATCCCACGGTGCTCCGGTGATGCGCCCCGGTCGAGGACCGTGCGCGTTGCGGACGATCGCGGATCTGTAGTCTGCCGCCGTCATGCGCCAGGGGTGCGCCCCTGTTTTCTCCATGACGTATGCGGCAATGCGGATGCCTTCGCCATCGAAGTCACCGTGGTAACGGAGAGCAGCGCCTTGGCCCGCGAGTAGGCGCAGGAGCTGGATAGCTGCGCTGTTGGGCCAGCCGGACGTGCAGACAAGCGGTGGGCAGTTGGAACCGAAGCGACGGAGGGTTAGAGCCAAGATGCTGGGGTTCTCCACGACGTGGACGATGGGTGGGGCAAGGGCGGCGGGCAGGGTCACCTCGCCCGGGTTCCTGACGTGGGCGAGGGTCAGGCTGGCGGCCTGGCCGGCCTCCGTGCACAGGCGGGCCACACGGGCGAGAAGGCCGTCGCCGCCAGGGCGCAGTCCGCCGGCGATGACGGTGGCGGACAGCTCGTCGTCGGCGACGCCAGCGCGGGACCACAGGGCGCGCCGTTCCGCTGCGGACTGCGGCGGAGCAATGTCGTACAGAGTCGCCAGGGCACGCAGGACGAGGGTGGAGACGGGTGCGCCGTCGTCGAGAGCGTGGGCGTGGCCGTTCAGGACTCGGGCGGCGAAGACGGGCAGGGGTTCGGCCTGGCCCGGTAGGTCGGCGAGCACCTTGAGCGTGTCTGTGAGGAGCGTACGGGTACGTTCCGCCGAGCCGCCGACCAGTCCCGCGGCTCGACAGGACGCAGCCCAGTCGGCGAGCACCGGCTGCGCCCGTACCGTGTCGTGACCAGCCAGCCAGGCCCACAGACCGGCGCGTTCGTCCTCCTGGCGGCGGCGTTCACCGGCTCTGTCACCGAGTGGGCCGATGAGTTCGGCGACGACTTCTCGTATGGTGCGGCCGGAGAGTTCGGTGACGGCCTCCTCCAGGCGGGCCAGGGCGACGGAGGGCCGGGGGTCCGGCAGGCGGTCCAGGCCGAGGAGGTCTGCGAGGGCTTCGCGCTGGGTCTCGTCCAGCAGTCCGAGGCGTACGCGTGTGACGGAGCGGCCGGAGGAGAGACGGTCGTGGACCGTCTGCCAGACGGAATGGAGTTCGGGGCGGCGAAGGGTCGCGTCGCCCGGGGCGAGATGCTCCTGAGAGGTCGTCCCGCCGGACACGGGGTGGTCTCGCAAGGTCATCCTTCCTCCATTCCGGTGCCGTTCCAGACGAAGCGCGCGCTGGTGACGGCGTCGTCTCCGTCGGTCAGGAGTTGGTGGACGGCGATGCCGGGCAGTTCCCTGTAGTTTCCCCACTCGTGGTCGGAGGTGATCATGAGGTCCAGGTCGAGTGCGGTGAGCAGGGCGAAGACCTGTCCGCGGTTGACGGTGTCGACGCCGACGAAGACCTCGTCGAGGAGGATCGGGCGGGGGGCCAGGGGCACGTCCTCGTAGTGGGCGGCGACGGCGGCGAACAGGGGCAGGTGCAGTGCGATGGCTTTCTCCCCGCCGGAGAGCGCGCCGTGCAGCCGCTTGGTCAGGGGCTGCCAGCCGCTCCCGTCCGCCCGGTCGAGGCGGACGGTGAAGGTGTGCCAGGCGGTGTAGTCGAGCACCTCGCCGAGGTGCTCCTCCCAGCTCGCGGCCGTGTCGCTGCCCTTGGCCTCCTCGATGCGGGCACGGAAGAAGGCGTGAAGGGCCTCCCGGTCGGACTCGGTGACCCGACCGGGGTCCTTCAGGAGCAGCTGGCGGGCGGTGCGGGTGCTGTCGGGGAGGTCCGGGCGGACGTCCCAGACGAGCTGGACGGCGACGTTGGAGGCGGTGCGGACCCGTTCCAGGTGCCCGTTCATGTGCGCGACGAGTTCGCCGGCCCGGCGGATACGGGCGGCGAGGTGGCGGCGGATGTCACCGGTGAGGATCTGGTCGAAGAGGCGCCGTTCGGCGGTGCTGATGTCGTCGCGGCTGCGGTCGCGCTCCTGGGTGAGCGCGGCGAGCAGACCGGTCGCCCCGACGCGGACGCCCTCCAGGGTGGCGGTGAAGAGCTGGACGTCGTCGTCGGGCTCCAGCTCCAGGTCGGCGCGGACGCCGAGGTGGCGGCGGGCCTCGTGGACGGCTTCGGAGAGGCGGGTGGCGGCGTCGCCGAGGTGGCGCGGGGCGTGCAAGACCTGGGGCCACCGTGCTGCCATGGCGCGCGCGGCCTCCAGAGTGGCCTTGGTACCGTCCCCGGCGTCGAGTTCGGGTACGACGCCCGCGTCCTCGGCCAGACCCACCAGGCACAGGTGCCGGAACCGCTGCGCCGCGCCGTCGCGTGCCTCGACTGCCTTCTCCTGCCGGTCGGCGTCCTGGCCACTGGTGGCCCTCAGCTCTCCGATGCGGCCTTCCAGGCCCAGGAGGAGCTCGGCTGCCTGGCGGGCTTCCTTGCCGCAGCGGACCCGTTCGGCACGGGTCTCCGCAACGCGCGCGACGATCTGCCGGTAATCCGCGCCGACCGTCTCCTCCACCGCCTTCATACGTGCCGTCATACCAGCCGCCTTCGCTTCCGCAGCGGCCGCGTCGGCGGCCTGCTTCTCGGCGAGAAGGCGTGACCGGTCCGCCCGTGCGGCCGTCTCCCTAGCCCTTTCAGCGGCCGCGATCGCGTCGATGCGGGCGTCCGTCCAGGTATCGGCGAGGTCGCGGAACCTCTCCACGTCGCGGCCGAGTTCGCGCAGCCGGTCGCGGTCCGTGGGCAGTCCGTGTTCGGCGGCCCTGCGGCTCAGCGTGCGCAGGGCGCCGGCCACGTCACCCTCGCGTGCGGCCAGATGCTCGGTCGCGTCGCGCACGGCGTCGTCCCGGGCGGCCACCTTCTCCTCGGCCCGGTCCCAGTCCCGCCGGCAGGCGTCGAGTTCCCGGTGGTCGGGCCGGGCGGTGCGGTCGTCCGCCAGCCGGGCGGCGCGGACGCCGAGTTCCCGCAGCCGGTCGGCGAGGGTGGCCAGGGAGGCGTCCTTCTCGGCGATCAGCTCGGTCAGTTCGGCGATCTCACGCTGCTTGGCCCGCTGCCGGGCGAGGGCGCCGATATGGGCGGGCTCCGGCTTGCTCCAGGAACCCGTGGCCGGCGCGAGGCGCCAGGCGCCGTCGGAGGAGACTGCCGCAGGGTGCCCGCCGGGCAGGGTGGTGCCATACGCGATGCCGGCGAGGATGCGGGTCACGGTGCCGGCCGGTACGGGGATGTCCTCCTCGGGCCTCAGCACGTCCAGCAGGCTGGAGCCGGGGGCGGTCGTGGCGAGGCCAACCTCGACACGGGTGTCGTGCCCAGGGAGGGGGAGCCCTTCGGATGCGCTCACCCATGCGTCCAGGAGACCCGACGCCTCCAGTGCCGCTTCCACCGCAGCCTGTACGGGGAGCGGGACGTCCTCGTGGAAGGCGATCAGCCGCCACAGCGGCGCGCCCGCCGCAGCCGTACGGACGGTGGTGCGAGTGGGTGGGGCGACGGGCTGGAGATCGGTCTCGCCGCTGAGCTTGCGCCTCCGCGCGTCGAGCAGGTCCCGTTCCTGCTCCAACCCCTGTTGTGCGGTGCGGACTCCGGCCCGCTCCGTGGTGATCTCCTGGTCCAGCGGTCGTGCGACCGTTTCGACCAGCTCGCGCACGTCTGCCTCGACGGCCGCCCTGGCGGCCAGTTCATCGAGGTCGGGGATGCGCAGCTCCGTGCAGTCCCGGGCCCAGGCGAGCAGCCGCTCCGCCTGGGCTGCCAGGGCTTCGTCCCAGGCGGCGGCGGTCGCGTCGCGGTGGGTGATCGCGTCCGCGAGCCGGGTTCGGGCCTCGTCCAGCAGGCCCTCGGCGGTACCCCGGTCGCGTACCGCCCGGTCGTGGGCGTCGATCGCGTCGGTGATGTCGGCGACCCGCTCCCGTCGGGCGGTGACCGCGCCCCGGAGCAGTCGGCGGGCGGCGGTGCCAGGAGCATCGGACCGCCTGCTCCCCGTCCTGACCGGGGTGTTCGCCGTCCCGTTGCCGAGGGGCTTCACCTCCCCTTCCGCGTCCAGCATCGTCTTCACCTCGTGGTGAATGGACTCCATGCCTGCGGCCCGGGCCGAGCGGTGTGCCTCGTCCGCGGTCGCGCGGGCGTGCTCGTCGCGCGAGCGGGCGTGTCCCGCGACCTCGTCGGCGTGCTTCCGGTCCTCCTCTGCCTCAGCCTCGGCGGACCGGGCGGCGGTACGCAGCCCCGCGGCCGCCGCGACCTGTTCCTCGGTGCCGCGGCGGAGCCGGTCGAGCTCCTCCCCCTTCTGGTAGGCGTCGCTCTCCCGAAGCCCTTCGACGATCTCGTCCAAGGCGTGCGCCCGCAGTTCCAGCTCCTCTCGCAGGGCCAGGGTGGAGGCGCGCTCCTCGCACGCCTTCTCGTACTCCTCGGCGCTGACGCGGGCGTCCCGGGTGAGGTCGTCCATCTCGGTGGTCGCAGAGATCAGCGCTGCCGCGCCGGCCCGCAGGACCCGACGGGCGTAGGCGCGCTGCCGGGAGGCGACGTTCTCGGCGGCCGTCACCTCGGCGTCGAGGCGGTCGAGGTGGTCCCGCTGCCGGTCCAGGCGCTCGAAGCCCTCGGCGAGCTCGGTGATCTCTCCTTCGCCGAGCGGGGGCAGTGCCCGGGACAGCAGGGTGGACAGGAGGGAGGGGTCGAGCCGTTCGGACAGCTTGGGCTGGCGAAGCTGGAGCAAGGCGGAGAGCAGGGACTCGTACCGCTGCTCACCCATGCCCGCGAAGAGTTCGCGCCGCACAGTGGTGCGGTAGTCGGTGGCTGACGGATGCACCTCGCCGCGGTCACGCAGGGCTTCGGTGAGGGCCGCCTTGGTCAGGGGCTGTCCGGTGTCGTTGACGAGGTGGACCCCGTCGGGGTGGGCGATCCGGGCGGTGGTGGTGAAGTAGTCGGCGTGCGCCGTGGTGGTGTGCACGCTCGCGTGCAGGCGGGCTCCGCAGCCGAACCAGTGCTCAGTGCCGTCGTCTCCGACGCGGCGGAACTCCATCCACACGTACCCCACACGGGTCTTGCCGGACGCTCCCTGGCCGAGCAGGTTCCAGTGCATCGTGCGCTCCGAACCGCCGAACGTGGAGAGGCGGTTGGGGCGGAGGCTGGCATCGAAGAGGAAGGGGAGCAGCAGTTCCAGGGCCTTGGACTTGCCAGTGCCGTTCTGACCGCGCAGCAGCAGGCGACCCTGGTGGAAGGTGAAGGTCTCGTCGTAGTAGCGCCAGACGTTGAGGATGCCCGCGCGATGGGGCTGCCAGCGTCCGCGGCCGGTGTCCGCCTCGTGAACGGGCGACGGCTCGATGGTCTCCTCGGGCCGTCGCTGGAGGGGGAGTTCCGTCACGCTCACTGCTTGTCTCCTTCTCCGGCGCTGCCGGCGGCGGTCACGGCTAGCGGATCGTTCTTCGGGGCTGGGCCGGTGGTCTCCGTCAGGCGGTAGCGGTACGCGGCCGGTCGCGCGACGACGCGGTCTCGGGCCCTGCCTGCCAGGCCGACGTCGAGCAGGATCCGTACGGCGTCGTCGGCAAGGCGGGCCGGGCCTTCCTCCGACTGGTACGCCTTGGCCCAGCCCGGAAAGCGGCGCAGCAGCTCTGCTCCGGCCTCGGCCAGCTGCTCGGGCAGCAGGCCCGCGGGCGTGGCGCAGAGCGGTGAGAGGAGGAGTAGCGCGGCGACTCGGGCTGTGGAGGTGTCGTCGGGGAAGCGGACGTCGGTGGCGATGGCGTCCGGGTCGACGAGTAGGAAGCCCTCCGCCCGTTCCTCCAGGAGGAAGCCGGCCTGTTCGACTGAGCGGCGCAGGATCTGGCGTCCGGTCAAAGAGGTGACGTAAGCGAGCTCGTCATCGGCGAGGTCGGCTCGGTAGAGCACGGGGTCGTCGAAGAGGCGGCGCAGCACCGAATGGCGCAGCCTCAGGTTGCGCTGGGCGTCCGTGGTCGCGGCGGTCTCGGCGTGCGTATCGTCGGCCGTCCCTTCGGCAGAAGCGCCTCCGTAGCGGCGCTCCCTGACCAGACCGGCAAGGAGGTCCTCAAACCGCGCGGGCACCTCCTCCGGGGGCACGGCGAGCCGGGAGGCGCCGACCGGCGCAGCGGCCAGCCGCATGAGCAGCGTGTTGTCCACGCGGTAGAGGACCTTCGCCTCCGCGGAGTCGACGTACGTCTCGGTCGTGCCGTCCACCACACGCAGTACGTCGTACGACTCCAGCAGCTTCAAGACGTCGACGAACGCCATGCGCTCCGGCCGGTGGACCGGATCGAACCCCGCCAGCGCGCGGTCGGCCGCCATGGCCTGGACGACACGGTCGGCGAGCATGCCGATGGTCGCCATCGGCATCGACAGCAGCTCTGCGGCGGTCACGCACAACAGGACGTACCGACGGCGGTCGAACGGGGCCCGGCCGGAGCGCGCCCGGCGAGCGGGACGGGAGCCGTCGGGGTTGGCGCGGACCTTGGTGAGGCGGGCGTAACCCCGGCGGGGCTCCACGACCAAATTCCAGCCGCAGGTGTAGTCGAACCAACGAGCCAGCGGGTCACGGCGGCGGCGCACCAGATCGAAACCGGTCGGGTCGGCTGCCTCGGTGAGCAGCGGGCGAGCCAGAAGGAGGCGGATGGCTCGGGCGACTTCCTCCCGTTCGGCGGAGGCCAGTTGGTTGGCGAGGGTGCTCATCCTGCGGCCTCCTGACCCGTGGCGGCGCGGACTGCCGGGAAGGCGATCGCCCCGCCCACGGCCGTGACGTGGATGACGTAGTCCGGACCTGCCATCGTCCCCTGCACGGTACGCAGTACGGCTGCGCGCCCGTCGGGAGGCGGCGACAGCGCCACCTCCACCCGGCCGTCGCCGGTCGTGGCCCGTCGCCGGCCACCCGCGTCCGGCCGGGCAGCCAGCGCCCGGCCCAGCAGGTCGAGGAGACGGTCGAAGGCCGCGGGGTCGAGGGTGCTGAAGGAGGAGAGCCGTACGGGGCCGTCCGTCTCCAGCGCCTGCCAGGCGCGCGCCAGCTCCGCTCGTTCCGCCCGGGCCCGCTCGGCGCGTTCCGCCCTGACCGCCGCAACGTCCCGCACGGTGGCCGTACGAGTGAAGCGTTCGGTCCGTCCGCTGGTCCTCAGCAGGGCCGACACCTGTACCGGCGGCGCCTCGGACCAGGAGTGGGACGAGGGGATCAGTTCCGGGTCCGGGTGGGCGAGGTGGGCATGGCGGGCCGGGCCGAGGCCGAAGGCGGCCGACCACAGCCGGTGCAGGTCCTCCTCGTCGGGAGCCGCCGCGAACCAACGCGCGAGCTCCCGAAAGTCCTGCACGGCGCTGGAGGGGCGGCGCCGGGACTCGTTGATCCGCTCCAGCACCTGCAGGAGGGAGACGATGGCGCGCCGGGCGATGTCGTGCAGCTGCTCGATCCGGGGGCGCGCCCCGTCATCCGGCAGGAACCAGGCCCTCAGCCCCGCCCAGCGCGCCCGCCGGCTCTCCAGCCAGCCGGCTGCCGGGTCCTCTCCCGGGGCCGGAGGCAGCTCGGCACCGCGCAGGGCCCGCTCACGCAGCACCGCGATGCCCCGCTCCTCCACGCGGGCCACGGCGGCGGCCACCGTCTCGCCGCGCCGGTCGAGATTGACCAGGAACTCCTGGAGATACGCGACGGTGGCGGCCTTCACCTCACGGAACACGTCCAGATCCACTCCTTCGGCGCGAAGGAGCCTCTGCAACTGGCCGTTGAAGGCCTTGGTGTTCTCCACCAGGCCCTCCAGATGGCCCTCCAGCTCCCGCAGGGTGCTGAAGATCCGCCGGTCGGCCGCGGCAGGTTCACCGGACAGCACGGTCAGCTCGTCGAGACGGTCGGCGATCGCCTCCAGCACCGCGGTCTGCAGCGCCCCTGTGGAGGCCAGCACCTCCAGGGCGTGTCGCACCCCGGCGAGCGCGGCCTCGCCCCGACGGGTCAGCGAGTAGTGCAGGTTGCGCCGCTCGTACTCCTCGGCCGTGCGGTAGTTCTGGGCGTGGTTGTGGACCACGTCAAGGAGTTCCCACTTCACCAGCCGTTTCAGCGTCTCGTGCAGTTCCTCGTCCTCGAGGTCCGAGACCCAGCCGACCGCACGCAGCCGCTCCCGTACGCCGTCGAGCCCGAGCGCGGTCTCCAGGTGCTCGCCGGCCACCCCGAAAGCCTCGAGCACGGCCCCGTTCAAGTCGGCCGTCTCCCCCGTAGTGAACCGGAACATCTCCGGCGGAACCCTGCGCATGCTGGTACATCCCCTCCGCCGCCACCCCTGCGGCACTTCGATCTCCACGGTAGGGGGCGGCCCCGGGTCCCGGCCTCGGTTTGCTGTCAACGTTGTGATAGCTGTCATGACGAGGCCTGCTCCGTGCTTTCGAACGGGTAGGCAAGGCTCTGCGCACTTCGGATGCCGGAGGCCAGCACGTTGCCACTTGTCCGGTAGGGCAGGTGCTTCAGTGGCTCCAGGATGATCCGCACGGTGCCCGGCACCGTTCCGGCGAGGAGATCCCTCTCCCTGGTGAGCAGGCGTACTCCGGAATCTCCGAGGTCCTCAGCGTTCTGCACGATCTCAGAGAGGCCTTGGAGCGGATCGCTGGACAGATTGCCGTCGCAGTCCCGGGTCCGGTCGAAGGCGTGACGGATCATCCTGGGCAGGCCCTCGAACAGCCCGCCCAGATGTGCGACGGCCACTGCCGTCGCCGCGCCTCCCTTCGATTCCGGTACGTCGACCGCGTCCCGCATCTCCTCCTGAGCGAGGAGCAGTTCGGCGGTCTGAACGGCCTGTTCCACCGCCTCCGTACTACACGTCGCCATGTGCCTGGTCCTCACTGTCCTCGTCCGTGTCGAAGTCAAAGGTGAGCTGCCCGGACCCGTCTCCGGGGACGGGCACCGCGACCGGCCCCGCCGTCGGGTCCACCGCCTCCTCCTCGTCGTGCGGCAGCGCGTACTCGTCCGCGAGCCGTGCGAGGTGAAGAGCGAGCGGCAGGCCGAGCACGTCCCGGTAGTCGTCCTTGCAGATGCGCTGTTGGTGGACGAACGCGGCCCATGCCTCGGGGTCGTCGCCGGGCTGAAGGCAGGCCAGGGTGAGCTCCAGTAGCTCGGGGTTCCACGCGTTCACCGTCGGCCGGTGGGCGCTCCGGCCGGCAGGGTTGACGTGAGGGGTCAGCTTCGCGTCGTCGTTCGTCAACTTCGTCTGCGTGCTCGCCTTGTCCGCCGTGCTGTAGAAGACACGGCCGGGGGCTCCGGGCTCGTCGGGCACCCACAGTCCCATGCCGAAGCCGCCCCGCTGTTGCCCGGCCAACTCTTCCTCGCGCTCCTCCCGTTCCGCCCACCACTGGGGCGTCTCGTCACGGCCGCTGTCAGCGACCCTGACGACCCGGAGGTGCTTGCCGTAGAGACCGATCCGCTGCGCGGGGCCCCCGTCGAGGCCGATCCGATCCACCTCGAGCCCGCCGTTGGTGAGCCACGGCCAGCGCTTGCGCACGTCTTGTGCGTGGGCCAGGACCAGGGTCGGCGTGCCGCGCAGACTCGCCAGGGTCCTCCTGATGAAGGCCGCCGTGACTGCCGACTGCTGCGCCGAGGTCCTCAGGTCGTTCCCCCGCACTCGTCCGGTCAGGATCCGGAGCAGGTCCGGGTAGGGCATCCACTCGGAGGTGTCCGCGGTCCGTCCGAGAACACACGGTGCATCCGGTCGGAGCAGCACGGCGATCGGGGTGAACTGTGCCCTGCCCGTGGGACCGTCGACCCGGCGCTCGACCAGATGGAAGGCCACCTGGTTCAGTCCGGAAGGGATGCGATCGCCGAGAGTGTGCTGGGGCACCAGGCGCATCCCGGTCTGACGAAGGCCGTCCGCCCAGGCCGCTTCGGCCCGCAGGGCGGCGTCCTTCTCGGCGTCAGCCGTGTCCATCGCGGTGTCCAGGGGGCGGATGAACTGGGTGACCAAGCCTGCGTCCGCGCACCCGAGCCGGATCGCGTACTTGGGGTCGGTACGCCTCGCGGGACCTTGGAACGCTTCGCTTCCTTCCAGCTCGACAAGGGCGATTCGAGCCCCGGGCACCTGCTCCCTCAGGCGGGTCATCGCTTCGGCGACCCGTCCGCGCCGCTCACGGATGGCCTGGTCGTGTTCCTGCCCCGCGCGCGGCGGCCGGTCCTCCGCTCCGAGAGGGGATCCCAGCTCACCCAGCGGGTGGGCGTGGAGCCGCACGGTGAGCTCCTCGGCCTCCCAAACCCACGTCTCCGGTCCTCGTTCACGCCGAAACTGTGTGAGCCCGAGCGCGCTCTCGGCGGTGGCGACGAGCCGGTCTCGCTGGTCGTCGGTCTGGTGAACCAGGAAGCCGACGAGATCGGTGCCGTCCAGCGTCGCGGCGAGCGCCGCACGTCGCACCCGCGCGTTGTCCGCCGCGGTCCGTTCCGTCCGTTCCAGGAGGGCGGCGAGCTCTTCGGTGGTGGCGTTCTTGGGCATGGAGGGCCGCTTCGTGAGCTGCCTGACAGGCGGGCGACCGTACCGGCTGCGCTGGAGCTTCGGGGCGGGGACGAACTCGGGGGCCAGCGCCTGCTCGGCCCACTCGATGAGACGGCGGCGTTCGCTGGGCATCAGTCCGGTCCCGATGGGGTGCCTGCCCATGGCGGCCTGGTGACCGACCGCCAGCCTGATGCCGTCCTTTCCGTCCCCGATCCAGTGGTCGGCCTCCTTGACCAGTCGATCCACCGACGGGAGACCGTCGAGCGCGGCGACGGCGGCGAGCATGCCGCTGGGGCCGCCCTGCCTCCAATCCGTGGTGCCGTTGCGCCACTGCAGCATGGCAACCGAGAGTCGCCGGGACACCGGTGCGTCCGGCACGAGCGAGGTCTCCGGCAGTAGGTAGACCGAGACACCCTTGCGGAAGGGCATCCAGACCTTTCCGGTGACGAACCGGCGGATTCCCGCGCTGAGGTGAATCCGAGGAACCGGTGAGAACGGAACGGTGCGCACGCCGACGCGGAGGGTGGCCGCGTAGTACGACGGCTTGCGCTCGCCGCTCCTACCCGTGGGCCGGTATTCGATCGGCGGCCACGACATCAGTTCCGCGCTGCTGCTCCCGGCGTCGTACCCGCCGCCGGCGCCGGCGACCTGGTGGAAGGTGAGTTGCCGGCCTCCGTGCTCGTAGGCACCCTGACGTGCGATGCGTGCGGCCAGTTCGTCGGGGAGCAGTCGGTACACCAGACGGGTGGGCTTGGCGGTGCCACCGGGAGAAGGCTGTTGTTCGAGCAGGTCGACGGTGTCTGCGCGCCAGGTCAGGCTTTCGGTGTGCAGCTCGCGGAAGCACTCCGCGAGCAGACGCCGTGCGTCCGGATCATCGGGATGGCGGGGGAGATTCCTGAGCCAGGTGGCGGCGTAGAGGTTGGTCACCGGGGTGGGAAACGGCTCGGTGCAGTAGAGCCAGGGGGAGTCCGTTCCGAAGGTGGCGTTGGACGCTACGGTGACGACGTCCGGGGCGGTGGTGCGGATCAGCTGGTTGATCTCCCGGGTGGGGATGCGGCGTGGGCCGTGCCATCGGCCTTCCGGCCGGCCATGGTCACGCAGCTGGCCGAGCGGCTCCTCCCAGTGAGCGGGCAGCGAGAGGGTGTGCCGGAGGACGGGGAAAGGCCCCTGTGCCGGGTCAGGCATGTACGAGGCGGTCCGTACGTGCTGGTACGCCATCTTGTGAGTCTCCTCAGATCGGAGGCAGGTGCGGGGTGCGGGCGGGCAGCCGCGGTCTCAGCCCATGTCGACGAGGGCGCGGTAGAGCGGCTCGTACAGTTCACGGACGAGCGACTTGTCGATCGGAGAGGGTTCCGACGGAGCTTCGGCACCTTGAGCGACGATGTCGGGCTCGTCGAAGTAGGGGGCCAGCACGGCGCGCATGCTCGCCAGCAGGCTGGTGTCCGGGGTGTCGACAGCCTCGAATCCCGCCTCGCGGGGTGAGAAGGCGGCGTCCACGAAGGCCACCCTGGCAGGCACACCACCTCGTACGAGGCGGCCGATCACCTGCCACATCACGACCAGCTGGTCCCAGGTGAAGGCGACCTTCTCGTCGTCCCGGAGGCTGGACCAGGCCATTCGGCGGGTGAGGTACCGGTTCCACTGGCGGCGGGCGCGACTACGGAACCCGATAGCGGCCTGGTGCGGCGTGGCAGCCGCGAGCGTCGCCTGTGTGAAGACCCTCCCGGTGTCCCGGAGCTGGCGTACCGCCCAATCGTTGATCGACTGGATGGCGAGGGCGATGTCATCGGGCCGCGGGTGGGGCCGGGCGAGGAAGTAGACGCTGCCGATCGCCGCCTTGCCCGTGCTCAGCACGATGTTGTGCCCTCGTTCCACCGCGAGCAGCGGCGCGACCAGGAGTTCGCCGCCGATCTTCGCGAAGGAATGCACGTCGCCCCGGGTGAGGGTGCGTACTGCGGGATCCTCCGGCAGCCGGGCCCAGGCGGTGTCGGCGTCCGCGTCGTCCGAGACGAGCTGGACGACACGGCCGTTCCACTCGGGGATCCCGTTGAGGTACTCGGCCGCGCGCCGCGCCTCGTCGTAGCTGCCGACGAGGAGCAGGATGCGGCGCCGATCCTGGTCGGGGATCTCGTTCAGCTCGGTGTCGAGCATGCTCGATGCGCCGGGCAGGCTGCGGTCAGGGACCGCGAGCTGCCGGAGCATCTCGACGAGCGCCTGGGGCCGCTCCTTCGGGGGGCAGCCCGACAGCCGCAGGGGCCGCGGCCCTTCGCTGCCCGGCCAGTGGAGGAACTCCTTGCGGAACTCGGTGCTGAGGACGGCCTCGACCTCCTCGTCCCGCGGGCGAAGCACGGCTCCCACATCGGCGTGCAGGTGGTACCGGCTGGAGGTGCCGGCCCAGCTGGTCGCGGACATGAGCAGAACGTGGGGGGCGGGTCGGCTGTCCACCCGACACAGGTCGCCCATTCGCATGAGGAGTTCGCGCCCCACACCGTTGCAGTGGAAGAAGCGCAGCTCACCGCTGCGGTCGCCGTCGCGCTCCGAGTCCGTGAGACGAAACTGGAAGCCGAGGACGTTGCCCATCGGTGATTCGGGGATGACCGCCTCGTAGTCCTTCGGAGGTCTGCGGGAGAGGACGTTCGACGCGTTCTCCAGGTGGAGTGCGGCCTCGACGCGCGGCCACAGGATGGTCATGAAGTCGAGTCTGCTGTGGAGCGCGGCGAGGAGCAGGGTGAACTCGAAGCGTCGGGCCTGTACGTCGATCCGGTCGAGGACTCCGGAGTCGTGGCCCACGACAGCAGTGAGGGTGGAGCGGAGCCGTTCCCGGGTGCGGGCGCCCTGGGGGGCGTGGAGCAGCTCAAGGGCCAGGTGGACGAAGGCGTTGACCAGGGGGGTCACCTGGTCGCCGTCACCAGTGCTCTCGTGCTCGTGCAGGGGGTCGTCCCGGAAACGCAGCAACGCCTCGTCCAGCAGCCGTGCCGCGGGCGGTGGTTGGTCGCCCGCGTCCCGCCCGGGGAACCAGCTGTCGATCAGCAGGTTGTGCAGGGTGAACGCGCTGAAGTAGTCGACGCTGATCCACTGCCGCAGCTCCCCGTCCTTGACCAGGAGCGAATAGAGCCGGTCGGTGGCGGCACTCACGGTGTTGACGGCGTTCGTCCAGTCGTCGACGTCGCGTTCGGACAGCCGGAGTCGCCCGTCTCGGGCCATCTGCTGGAACTTGTGGACGGCGACCTCGTCGAACCATGAGTTCGGGTAGGTGCCGACGAGGGTGCTGGCCGGGGCGAACACGGTGTCGAGCTGCATCTGCACGCGGTCCGCCTCATCGACGATGATCAGGTCGCTAAGTCGGCAGGCGAGTTCCAGGTAACGGATCTGCTCGTCGTGCTGGTGCTGTGGCACGGAGCTGTGAACCAGCCCGGCGGGGGTCGCAACCCAGACGCGGGCATCGACGAGGTCCCGGGCGCCGCGATGTCTCGGACAGCGGTTCCACAACGGGCACAGCTTCCGCTGAGGCTTGGGGCGCGGTCTTCGGCCGGCCGGGTTCTCCGCTTCGACCAGTGGATCGTCTGGGGTCTCTTCCTGGTCCACAGCCGGGTACAGCCCGAGGCACGGGGCTTCCCTGATGCCGAGGGGCCTGCGTGCCTCCATGCCGCGCAGCACGTCCACGGGGCAGGCACTGCTCAGGTACGCGAAGCCGGGGTGGTCGTGTCCCAGCATGGTGTCGGCGCCCGCCACCGCGGTGCGGCGGTGCAGACGTCCGATGTTCCGCTCTCGCGTGGAGTGGCCGAGGATGGGTGCCGCCGCTACCCCGAGCCGCTTGAACAGCTCGACGACGGCCAGGGTTTCGGCGACGTCGCCGACGACCAGGGTGACACGGCGCGACGTCCGGGTGACCAGGTGGTAGGTAAGGATGTCGCGGAGGGTCGACTTGCCCGCACCGACCATGCCGACCATGTGGAGCAGCTGGTCGATCCTGAGGCGCTCGCCACGCGTGAACCGGCCGAGGGCCTCGTCCCGGACGAGTAACCGGACACGGCTCAGTCGACCGCGCCATCCGCTTCGGGAGCCGCCGATGACCTCCTCCTTCGCGTCCATGGCTGCGGCCGCCGACTCGAGTTCTTCCCAGGTCACGTCTACGGGTTCCCCGCGCCCGGCGGGTGCCGCGTCGAGGGCGTGCGACCTGGGGAGGGCGCCGAGCAGCAGGTCGTCGGTGATCTCGACCGAGTGGAGCCGGTCCTGGGCCCGGAAGGTGTGCTCGCCCGATCCAGCGAGCGGAACACGGCGGGTCGCGAACTCGGGTCCTGTGGTGAGCAGCTCTTCGAACACCTCGAAACGACGCGCTGCCCGGGCGGGTACGCGTCGACGCGGGACCGCGTCGACGCTTTCGAGGTCGTATCCGCGCAGCTGCTGCGGCACGCGTAGGTACGCCTCCAGCGCCTCAGACCAAGCGTGTCCGCGTCTGAGGACCCACAGGTGGTGGCGGGCGCGCAGGATGCGCAGCCGCTGTTCGTCGGAGCGGACGTCTCCGAGCGCTTCGCTGTGGGGGTATCCGCCGAGGAGGGGCCACACGTCGAGCGCGGCGCGCGTGGGCGCCACGCTCTGCAGCAGGTAGAGGCCCAGTTCGACGTCGAGGAGATCGGCGACCCGGAACGCACCGAGGTCATCCGGCCATACATCGGTGAGCTGGCGGGAGCAACGACGGTGCCAGCTGCTGCGATCACGCATGGTGGTCTCCTTGGCGGCGAGGGGATCCGGCGGCTTCCGTCCGGTCGGCGATCTGTTCGGCCACGAGACGCAGGAAGGTCCGGTCGTCGAGCAGGGTGATGTTCCCTGCCAGATCTTCGGGAAGATTTCGGCGGAACTGTCGTCCGTACGCCTCGTTCTCGCGGAATCGATAGCGGGGCACGACCAGGAAGGCCCGGTCGAAGGGCGGATCGGCCCGGAAGCGGGTGAGTGTGCGTGCGAGCAAAACCGGGTTCACCCGGTCCTTGACGTCCACGGCCCAGTACCGGCCTCCGGGCAGCGGGACGCGCAAGTCGTACGCGTCGAACTGGGGCCACATCTCGGCGTCGATGCCGAAGCGTCTCTTGAGGGTTACCCCGATGTCGTTCTCTGCCAGGCCCGGACTGGTGACGAACATCCGCAGGGGGCGGCTGAGCTGGTGGAGCCCGCTACGGTCGGGACGTACCGGAACGGGGACAGCGGCAGTGGCGTCACGGCGGCACCGGTCCAGCTCGCAGCGGTGACCTCCGCCGGGCAGTGGCACCATCAGGCAGCGGCAGCGTCCGCACTGCTGGTACCCGCCGTCACGTCGATAGGTCGCAGGGACGGGTTCGTAGCACTGTCTGATGACGTGGTGGAGCAGGAGTCCGCACTCCGGGTCCCCACCGAGCAGGGCGAGCTCCGCGCCAGTGAGTACGGGCCGGGTGGTCAGCAGGGACCGGAAGGCGGTGTACGCCGCAGGATCGCCTGCTGCCCGGCATACGGTGAGTGCCTCCAGCATGCGCTGGTTCTCGAAGATCTCTGCGGCGGGGTCCGCCGCATCCACCTCCCACTCGAGGCAGAGCTGGTGCGGCAGTCTCGTCTGGGGATCCACGAGCGTGCCGGCGGCCCCACGGGCTTCGGGAGGCAGGTCCAGCGGCCAGCACGTCAGCGGTCGTTCGCAGGCCCAGCGCACCATCTCGGGAATGCTGCCCGGCGGTTCGACTCCGCGTCGCAGGCAGTGCAGGACGAGTCGGTTGTAGGCGTTCTGGACCTGGGCCGGATAGATCGGGTGGGGCACGCCGCGCTGCCGGGACAGACGGACCAGCGCACTGGCGATCTCCCGGAGCAGGGGTTCGTCCGAGCCCGCGGACGGTCGGGAGACCAGGCCGGATCGGGCTGCCCCGGAGTTCGGTGGGGTCTGGGTGATCATGCCTTCTCCTCCGCGTCGGCAGGGGCTTGGGCGCTCGGGCACCACCGCGAGACCGGGCACTGGTGGCAGTGCCCGCCCGGCCGTGCCTCCCACGCACGGTCCTCGCGCCAGGGGCCGGCGTACCGTCGGAGCACCGCTCGCGCCTTGGCCAGGCGCTCCGCGTCCATCGGGTCGATAACGTGGGGGTCGGATCCATCGGGACGGAGGACCTCCAGTTCCACCCTCGATCCGGAGGGGTCACCGCCCAGCTCCCCCTGGGCAAGCAGGACGACGGCCAGGGCGAGCTGCGGATACGCGTCCAACGGATCCTTGCCGATGCGGGCAGGAGTGCGGGTGGTCTTGAGCTCCCGCCATACCCAGGAACCGTCCTCCCTGTAGAGCAGGTCGGGTTTGGCCACGACCAGCGCCTGGGCCGCCGTGTCGTGAAACACCCGGGTCGGTTCGCACTCGACCCGCTCGATGGCCTCGGGAAGCTGGAAGGGGCACGAGTCCACATGCTGCAGGAGCATGGCGCGGCCCGTCTCCGCCTCCTCGTCCGGGACCCTCCACCGGCCGGCGGTCCAGTTCTCCCCCGGCGGGGGCATGTCGCCGCGCGTGCAGGGAATGGGGCCGGTGCGGCGGTGGAGCGCCTCGATCCAACCGTGCACGGCCTGGCCAAGCTTGGCCGCGTCGCTGTACTCGCCGGTTTTCGGCAGGTGCAGAGAGCGCAGCAGGGACTGCGCCGGGCAGGCGGCGTGGTACCTGAGGTCACTGATGGACACCTTCCGCAGCGGTAACCGGCGGGAGGGCAGTGCCAGTACCCCCGGAGACCGGGACACCGCCTCACACCCGGTGAACTGCTTGCAGTCGAAGCAGGCCGCCCCGGGGCGCTCCGGACCGCCCCTGACCACATTCCTCACGTGGGGGCCGCCGTGCGCCTCGTAGTACGCCTTGGCCTCCTCCGCAGTTCCGTCGAACTGAACGGTCCGCGATCCGTCGCCCAGGCCGATCTCGATGATCCTGACCCTCGCGACGGGCACGGGAGAGCCGTGGATCGCGAACTCCTGGTTCCAGCGGCGCGGCCACACCGCGTCGGCTCCGAACGCCGCGGTGTACGCGGCGACCGCGATCTCACCCCGGCTCGACGCACGGGCGTCCCCGTGTCTCAGCCGCCGGTACTCGCGCACCTTGCCGTCGGCCGACTGGTAGCGGCGCCACCATGCGTAGAGCTCCCAGCGCCGGCCATTGTCCTTGCGCACCGCCCAGTACGGCTGGACGGGCACGAAGGCGTCCGGCCCCTGGCTCGTGTACTGCCGCACCGCGTGCTCCACGTAGGTCCGGTGCCCCTCGTGCAGAGCAGGCCGGTGGCCGGACAGGGCTCCGAGCGCCTCGTCCACCGTGGCGCCGCCGAACTCGATCTGGTCCAGCGCTGCGCACACGGGACCGAGCGTGAAGGTCTCGTGCTCTTCCCTGGGAAGCTGCGACGGCACCCGCGCCCGAAGTCCTGGCCGGGCCTTCGCCGCGTCGCGGGCCGGGCAGACGTGCGGCTCGTCCCCTCCCCCTCCTGTGCCCGGCCCGATCCGGACCGGCCCCTCGTCCCCCATCATCCACTGCGGCACACGCCACGGCACGTCGTACGTCATGTCGTTCCCCCTCCCGGCCGAAGCACGGAGTCAGGCCGGCCGTCGTGAACCCCGAGGCCGTGCCGCCGAGCGTAGCGCACAACTTTGGAACTCTTTGGAGAACCTTGGAAATCAAAGGGATCGACGGTACAGTGCGCCCATGACCGCATCGCTGGAGGAGCTCGAGGAACGCCTGTCGCGCCTGCGCGCCCTCCTGCGAGAGGCTCGACGCGCCCGCGACGACGCGGCCACCGCCCGCATCCGCGCCGAACTGCGCGAGGCGGAGGCCGCGTGGGAGCGAGCCCTCGACGCCGAGGAGGCAGAGGGGACCGCGCCACCTGCCGCGGCCCCTTCCTCACCCGCCGCAACCCCGGCACCTGCCACCACCGCCGGGACCGCATCCTCGTTCCGGCTCCAGGCCCACGGGAAGCAGTCCACCCACGGCGCCGTCCCGGTCCGCGAGCAGGTGCACCAGGCGCTCACCCTGCTCGGCGCTCCCGCGTCGCCCAAGCTGATCTCATCCGTATACCAGACCTTCTTCACCGAGCCGCTGGTCGCGACGAAACTCGCCTCCCTCCGCCGCGACGAGGAAAGGTCCTTCACCGCACAGGGCTACGCCCGCCCCTACTACATCTGTGCCGCCCTTACCCACGACCGGCTCACACCCGCCCGCGGTCTCCTCGCCGTATCCGTCTGGCCCTTGGAGCAGCGCATCGTCGGCCCGCTGAGCCCGCGTGCCGACTTCCTTGTCCACGCCATCGGCACCGCCGAGCAGATCCTGCGACTCGACGTCGCCGGACACGCACCCTCCGGCGCGGCCCGCCAACTGCTGCGCCGTTTCGCGCTCAACATCCCCGGCGCGTACGACGACGAGGAAATCGACCCCGAACGCGTGATCTCCGCAGCACGCACGGAGGCCGCAGTGCACCAGGAGGCGGACGACTCCCTGCGTCGCACGACCGCCGACCGCGCGCGCGGCCAACTCACAGACGTACAGCAGCTCTTTGGGGCCCCGCCCCTGCGCGATGCCCTGCGTGGTTCAGCCGGCTTCACCACCTGACCGACTACCGGATTCCTCCGGTGCCGCCACAGAATTCCGCGTAAGAAGAGAAGATGCCTCCGCAGCACCCCTCTGCCCCCTCTCCGGGAAGGCTCGCCGTCCTGCGCGGACCGCGGCCCCCGCAGGAGTACACGGCACGCAAGATCACCGCCCTCACGGCCAACCCGGCCTGCTCCCGCCGCGCCGTACTTGACGCAGCGGGCGTGGACAAGGCATTGCTCGCCCAACGCCTGGGCCATGAGCCGCGTTTCGGCCAGTCCCCCTTCGCGATCCGGCGCGAGCAGAGCTTCGAGGCCCTGGTCAAATGGGGCGGCTACGCGGAGCTCATCCGCCTGCTCCGGGAGCAACTCGACGTCCCCGTCGAGGAAGCCGCGGTAGCCGATCTGACCGAGGTGGGCGGCAACGCTTCGCTCGCGGTGCGGGCGGGCGAGAGTCGGCGGCTTCTGACTCGCCTGGCGGCCGGCGCCGACGAGCGGCTGATCCTGGACCGCCCCGTCCTGACCCTGGAGGTCGCCGGTCAGACCGCCCACGTGATACCGCAAGCCCTCAGCCACCGCACCGGTGGACAGTTCTACGTGGTGGAGATCCGCTCCTTCCCGGCCATCGACGGCCAGGCGAACCCCTCGGCGGTCGCCCAGACCACGAAACAGGCCGCGGTCAGCGTCCTCGCCCTGCGGCAGACGTTCGCCGAACTCGGCCTCGATCCCAAGGCGATCGCCCACAGGTTCCTTCTCATCTGCCCGAAGGACTTCTCCAACCGGCCCTACGGAAAGCTGATCGACCTCCGCCAGGAACTCGACGCCCTGCGGTTCCAGTTATCGCGTCTGCGCCGGGCCGAAGACCTGGCCCACGCCCTCTCTCCCGACGCGACGCTCGACACCGAACGGCCGAAGGCCGAGATCGACGCCACGATGCGGGAGCTGGACGCCAGCTTCACCCCCGACTGCCTCTCGTTCTGCGAGATGTCCCGCTACTGCCGGGACGAGGCCACTGACTGCGCCTCCCCGGCCCGGCTGGGTGGAGTGGTACGCAACAGTCTTCCCGGCATCGACTCCACCCGGACCGCCCTCCGCCACCTCGACGGCACCAGCGCCCCGGGCCCCGCCGAGGAGGCGGTCATCATCCGGCTGCGGGCCGCCGAACGACTCCGTCGACTGCGTGGAGGTGCGACCGCGTGAGCGTCATCGCCACGGTGGCCGCCCTGCGGGCATCCACGTCGGGATACGCCGAGCGGCTGACGACCGTGCGCCACGAGCATGTGGACGAAACCCCGTTCGTCCTCATCCCGCTCGCCCTCGCCGGCGAGGCCTGCGCGCCACTCGCCGCTCTCGCCGGGACTGATCCCGACCACCCGGCGCTTCTGACGGTTCGCCGCCCCCACGACCGAACCGAGCGCTTCGGCTTCGTCGAGAGCCTCGCGGACCTCCTCCTGCCCTACTTCGAGGAATGCCGCGCTTCGCCGAAGGAGTCGTACACGGTCGGGCGCGGCAAGGACAAGGAGGAGCGGGAGCGGCCCCTGCGCGCACCCCAGCTCCTCGTCCCGAACGCTGGGGGGATCACGTACGTCCGGCTGCTGGGCCGTCTGACTCGGTTGCGCGCGACGGATGGTCCGCATGCCGTCTCTCCGTCCGTACCCCTGCTCGGAAAGTGGCTGACCTGGTTCGCCGACCGGGCCGAGTTCCCGGATTCCGCCCTGCTCCAGGCCATGACTCGGTCCCTCTCTGCCCACTGGGCCACCGGGCAGAGCCCCACCGAGAACGCGAACCTGGCGTCCTTGCTCGGCTGGATCGATCCCCCCGCCGGGCGCACCGGGGCCGAGACCGCCTGGGAGCGCGAAGACCCCGCGGCGTGGCCGCCCGCCGGGCCGGCGACCGACCCGGTCTTCGACCGCACGCTCGACGAACTGATCACGAAGTACGACGGCGCAACCGGAGAGCGGGCGCGGGACGCCGCCGCTCGCACCATCGACCGCGAGCTGCGCGCCCAGATGCTGCCGACCTGGCAGCTGATGTGGCACGGCGTCCGCCTGTTGCGCGAGCTTCCCGCAGGGGACCACGTCGCCGGACGGCGGGCATACGACCGACGTCTGTTCGGCGAGTACGCGACCTATCTGGACGACGACGGGCGCCCTCAGGCCCGCCGCGATCACGCGGTGGGGGCAGCCCGCCGCCTCGCCCGTATGGAGGAGGCCCAGGAGCGGTACGACGCCGAGCGCGCGTATGACGATCCGCTGGTGATGGCGGAGTACGAACTGACGGGCGAGGCGTTCACGGGCGTGGTCACGGCCCGGGAGGAAGAGCGCACCATCCCTGGGGCGCGGCCCGGATCCCCGCTGTGGCGCCCGACGATCACCGTGCACTGCGAAATTCCCGTGTCCATGGCGGCCGGGACGGCGGTCAAGTCCCCGGCAAGACCGGGGCAGAAGGCCGAGATCCTAGACGTCGTTCCCGACGGAGCCGGGTCCGCCATGCTGATCCAGCTGAACGGCGGCTTCGGCAACAAGCGCAAGCCGCCCGCGCCTGAGGGGACCATGGCCGACCTCGGCGAGACGATCACCTTCACGTCGATCGATCCCAAGAACATGCCGTCCTCGCTCCCTGCTGAGGAGGACACCCCCTGGACCCACGGCGGTCCGCCACAGCCGTACGAACCCACCGACGAGGACGCGGAAGAGGTCTGGGAATGACAGCCACTCCGGAACCCGACAGCGGCACGTCACCCGGTGCTCTCGCCGACCGGGCGGTCGCCGACGTACTGTCCGGCCTGGACTCGGCCACCGGACGCGGCATCGTGGTGGACTCTCCACCGGGCGCGGGAAAGTCCACGCTGGTCAAGCGCGCCACCGGCCACCTGACATCGGCCGGCCATCAGGTGATGATCGTCGCGCAGACCAATGAACAGGTCGACGACCTGGTCGACAACATCGCTCGGGAGTACCCTGCTCTTCCCCTCGGGCGCCTGCACGCGAACGGCTTCCGTCTTCCCGAGCGCGTGAGCCGACATGCGAATGTGCGGGGCAGTAACGAGGCAGACGCCCTCCGCGAGCTGGCGGTCGTGGTCTCCACCGCCAAAAAGTGGTCGTACGTCAAACCTGAGAAGTGTGCTCCATGGCGCTGGGCCATCGTGGACGAGGCCTACCAGATGCGGTCGGACGCGCTGCTGGCGACGGCGCCGCTGTTCTCCGAGAAGGACTCACAAGTCCTCTTCGTCGGCGATCCCGGGCAGCTGGACCCCTTCGCCACAGTGGACACCGACCGCTGGCAGGGACTGACCTGGGACCCGCTGCGCAACGCCGTCGACGTGGCGCTGGCGCACAACTCCGACCTGCCGCGACACGAGCTCCCGGTCTCCTGGCGGCTGCCAGAGATGGCAGCCCCTCTCGTTCAGAGGGCGTTCTATCCCTTCTACTCCTTCATCTCCGGTACCAAGGCGGCTGACCGCGTCCTCACCTACGGCACCGCACCTCACCGTGCAACACCGTCGGACGCCGTCCTCGCCTGCGCGGCCGGGTCGGGCTGGGGTCTGCTGGAGCTTCCGGCTCGGCACACCCTCGACGATGACCCCGAGGTGGCCGAAGCCCTGGCAGAAACGGCGGCCCGGTTGCTGGAGCGAGGGGCGCTGGTGAACGGAGAGCCGCTCACCGAGTCCCGCATCGCGATCGGCGCCGCCCGCACGATCCAGGCGGACACGGTACGGTCGCGACTGGAGAAGCGGGGTCTCACGGGCATCACCGTGGACACCGCCAACCGTCTCCAGGGCCGCGAGTTCGACGTCACACTGGTCTGGCACCCGCTCTCCGGCCGTCAGGATGCCTCCGCCTTCCATCTGGAGACCGGTCGCCTGTGCGTCCTACTTTCCCGCCACCGCTTCGCCTGCATCGTCGTGGCCCGCGCCGGCATCACCGACCTCCTGGACCGGCATCCCCGCAGCAGCCCGGTCTACCTCGACGTACCACCGAAGTTCCCGGACGGGTGGCGGGCGCACCAAGTGGTCATGGACTACCTGGAGAACCAGGCTCGTCCATAGCTGTAGGCCGCCCTTCATCTCGCCCTGTATGCAGAGCGCATCCGACGCACGCCAGTGGACGGGGGGAGTTGTCTACGCTGCGAAGGCCAGCGGGACCTCCAAACGCTCCCAAGCTGCCAGCACTGCCTTGTGGGCGTCCGGCTGCAGGTGGGCGTAGCGCTGGGTGGTCTGGAAGCTCTCGTGGCCGAGGAGGTGCTGGACCTCGTAGAGCGAGACTCCCTTCTGGACGAGCCACGAAGCGCAGGTGTGGCGCATGGAGTGGGGCGGATAGTGCGGAACGGGGAGCTGCTCCCCGTCGGTGCCGAAGTAGTGGGCATTCTCAATGGCAGGCCACCAGGTCTGGCGGCGCCAGTTGCCGTCGTCGAGGCGACGGCCAGCGCGGCCCTTGGTGACGGTGGTGAAGACCAGGGCGTCACGGTCGAGCGAGTGGATGTGCCGGTCGAGCGCGTCCAGGACGTGCAGCGGAAGCGGGACCTCCCGGCGGCTCCTCGAACTCTTGGGGTACTCCTTGATGCCGCTCTTGGTGTTGACCTCCACCACGAACAAGCGGGAACGGCGCTGGTCGATCCGATGGCGATGCAGGCCGGTGAGTTCGCCCCAGCGCAGACCCGTGTAGAAGCCGAGCAGGCACATGGTGCGCCATGGGGCCGGGAGCTCGTCGACGATGCTCTGCGCCTGATCGAGGGTGAACCATTGCGGAGGCCTGATCGCGATCTGCGGCAGGTCGATGTTCCGGCAGGGGCTGACCGCGATGACATCGTCGTCGACGGCCGCACGCATGATGGACGACAGCAGGTTGTACGCCCTCTTGATCGCCGAGGCACCGACCCCCTTCTCGACCAATCCGCGGATCCAGCTCTGGACGTCCATACGGGTGATGGCCCGCATCTCCCAGTCGGCCCAGTGGGGCAGCACGTGGTTCTTGATGCTGGAGGCGTCCCCGCGCAGCGTATGGAGCTCGACGACGCGGGCCTGCCACCAGCGGGCGTGCCACTCGTGAAACGCCATCTCGCCCGCCCGGGGGTCCCGCATGCTTCCGCGGGCGAACTGCGTCTCCATATCGGTACCCCAGGCGCGGGCCTGCGCCTTGAGGGGAAACGACTCGCTGAACCGGTCTCCAACCCGGTTGCGGACGGTTGCCTGCCATTTGCCGGACTTCAGCTTCCGGAGGTACGTGGTTCCGGTCCTTCCTGTTTCGCGTACGGAGGTACTTGGTCCTGGTCAGCGGCGGCGCGCGGGCGCGGAAACCGCCCGGCTGTTGATGAAGTCGTCCAGGCTCGCGGCCGGGACGCGAACGCGAGAGCGAGCCGGTCCTGTGCGCAGGTCGACAACGGGCAGCTCGCCGGCGGCAATGAAGCGGTAGACCGTTCGGCGGTCGACGTCCAAGGCTGCGGCAACGGCAGGTATGGACAGCAGGCGCGGGGCCATAGGCGGTTCCTTTACGGAAGAAAGAGCGACGAAAATTGAGAGATCTACCTGGGCCGGGAAGCAATAAGCCCAGCCGATGCTGCGAGGTCGCCGAATAGGACTTCTACGTACGGCCGGAATCTCCGAGCGGAGCAGAAGAGGAAACGAGCGGGTACGTGTGCGCGGCGGGGAATCTGAAATCGGCGCGTAGGCGGATCAGGCAAGGCGTCCTCTGGGGATGTGGGCAGACTTCTGACAGGAACCGGCACGGCGGGCGTTCCGGGACGCACAATGATCCGGAGAATCCCCGGTTAGGGAAACCGGGGATCGTCGGCTACATTTCGCCCAGCCCGGCCGCCCCGGGGAGTGTGAGGGGGCTGGCGAGGAGGGTCTGCGGGGCGATTCCGAGGGCTGTGGCGATGGCGACGAGGTCGTCGATGTCGCAGCGGCGGACGGTGCGTTCGATGCGGGAGAGCGCGGTGAAGGTCATGGGCCGGCCGAGTGCGGTGACGCGGACGGCGAGCTGGCGCTGGGAGTAGCCGCGGGCGGTGCGGGCGCGTTCGATGGCGTGGGCGGCGGCGTGGGCGGCGGGTCCGATGGCGAGGGGTCGTGGCGGCATGGGTGGTGTTGTAGCTTGCGTGCCGGCCGGTCCGGAAGGGCATTCCTGTCTGCCGTGAGCGATGCGGACCGCATAGCAATTTCCGGCGGCGATTTCGGTGACCGGGAATTCGGCCCTACAGTTGCGGGACTCGCCGACGCGGCATGCCGACGGGCTGTACGGAATTCCAGTGCAAAGTCTGGACTTCTGCGCACCAGGTGTGGCTGTGTTGGCCATGCACCCCGGCGACACCGGATTCCCCTGCCCCCTCCTGAAAGGTGGTCGATCGCCATCGCCCGTATCCGCACCATCAAGCCCGAGGCGTTCTCGTCCGAGTCCCTCGCGGCGGTGACGCTGTCCGCCGAGCGGACCTTCTTCGGGCTGCTCACCCAGGCCGACGACCAGGGCCGGTTCCGCGACCAGGCTGCCGTCATCGCCGGCCAGCTGTGGTCGCTGCGCCGCGAGCACGGGCCGGAGGCGGTCGAGGACGACCTCATCCAGCTCGACAATGCCGGGCTGATCTGCCGTTACGAGGGCGAGGACGGCAAGCGGTACCTGCACATCGTCACCTTCGCCAAGCACCAGAAGATCAACCGGCCCAGCGGCGTCCGTACTCCCCCGTGCCCGCACCACGATCTCGGGATTCCGCGCGAGCCCTCACCACAGATGCGGGGAGCCCTCGCGGAGACTTCCGCGAGTCGTCCAGGAAGACTCACTGAGCCTTCCGTGACACGACCGGGAGGAGTGACCGAGCTCTGCGTGAACGGCGAATCCGCAGGTCAGAGCCTGTTCCGTGAGAGCTCACCGCAGTCTCAGGGAGGACTCCCCGAGCCCTCCGTGAGCCCTCACCGTCCGGATCTAGGACCTAGGAACAGGGATCTAGGATCTACCCCGTTGGGGGGCGCAAGCGCCCCCGCGCCCGACTCGGTCTCGGCGAAGGACCTGATCGGCGAGTACGCCGCCGGATGCCCCCACCGCCCGCCGCAGGACGTGCTCGGCCACCTCGGCCGCGAGGTGAAGAAGCTCCTCGCCGAGGGCATCGCCCCGGACCACATCCGCGCCGGCCTCAACCTCCACCGCGCCAAGGGCCTGCACCCGTGCACCCTGCCTAGCCTGGTGCACGAGGCCATGAACGCCACCCCCGCCACCACTGCCTACCGGCCGTGGACCAACCCTGACGACACCGTCGCTGCCTACGGAGGCGACCTCTGACCACCACCGCCCTCACCCGCGATCCGCAGCAGCCCGCCCGGATCACCGGTCGGCTCGGCGACATCCTGGCCCGGCGCGGCATCGCCCCCGACGCTGCCGCCCAGGAGCCAGTACCTGAGCCGATCACCGCACTGGAACTGGCCGAGGCCCGTATCCCCGCCCGCTATCGCCACGCCCTCGCCGACCACCCCCAGGTCACCGCCTGGGCGGACGAGGTCGCCCGCGCCGGACGCCCCGGCCCTGCCGGCGCCCCAGGCATCGCGGAGGGCCCCTCGCTGCGCATCGTCGGCCCGACCGGCACCGGCAAGACCCACCAGGCGTACGGCGCCATCCGCAGCCTGCTCGCCGCCGGGGTCCGCCTGCGCTGGGAAGCCGTCACCGCCGCCGACCTCTACGCCCGCCTGCGCCCACGCCCCGGCTTCGACAGCGAACGCGACCTGCAGAACCTGATGCGCTGCCCGCTGCTGCTCCTGGACGACCTCGGCGCGGCGAAGACCAGCGAGTGGACCGAGGAACTCACCTACCGGCTGATCAACCACCGGTACGAGCACCTGCGCCCCACCCTGATCACCAGCAACCTCACCACCGACACCCTGCGGGCAGCCCTCGGCGACCGCGTCGCCTCCCGCCTGGCCCAGATGACCGAGCGCGTCACCCTCGACGGCCCCGACCGCCGCCGCACCAGACCTGTGGGCTGACCGCCGCCACTCGCCCCACATCTCGTACAACCTCCGGAGCCCGTGCCCTTGCCCTCCCCTGCCCTGATACGCCCCGCCTCCGAACGATGGGGCCGCCCCCTCCTCATAGGGATCACCCTGATCGCCGCCGTCGGCTTCGTCCTCTCGTACGACGCCCTGCGGCAGATGGCCGTCGCCGCCCACATCAGCGGACCGCTGACCTACCTCTTCCCCCTCGTCATCGACGGCTTCATCGCCCTCGGCGTCACCGCCCTGCTCATCCTGCGCACCGCCCCGCTCCGCGCCCGCCTGTACGTGTGGACGCTCGTCACCCTGGCGACCGGCACGAGCATCTGGGCCAACGCCCTGCACGCCATCCGCCTCAACGAACAGGCCCGCCTCCACCTCAACAACGCCACCGTCGGCGCCCTGTCCGCCGCCGCACCGCTCGCCCTCGCCGGCGCCGTCCACCTCTACCTCGTCATCAACCGCCACCTCACCGCCAACAAGCCGGCGGCCACCGAACCGCCAACCGCCACGGCGCCCAGCAGCGAACCGCCACCGCCGACCGCCAAGCACGCCGCCAACGCCAAGCTCGCCGGCCATGCCGAGTCCGCCACCACCACAACCGCCAAGCCCGCGCCGAAACCGCCAACTCCGCCAGCGGCGGCCACACAGGCCGTGCCCACCACACCCATCACCCCTGCCACACGCGCCGCACCCGCCAAGGCGCCTCTTCCCACCACCGCGCAGCCGAGGAAGGCGGCGCCGAGCTCCGGCGGTCGCAAGCCGAAGGCCACGGAGGCGTACCTCCTGGAGCTCGCGCGCCAGATCCGCAGCGAGACCGGCCACGTCTCCCGCACTCCCGTGGAGAACGCAGCCCGCGCGCAGGGCTACACCGTCGACAGGACCCGAGCCAAGAAGGCCGTCGACGCGGTCCTGGAGGAGGAGGCGGCCGTCACCACGGACCTGGCATCCACGGCCTGACGCACCCGCCGCTCCTCACCCGCCAGAACGCCCGCACCCAGCACTCACTCCGAAGGAACCCCTGATGCGCGACAGCCACGCCGAAGCTCTCACCATCCAGCCGCAGGTGGAGACGGACCCTGCCCCGGGCGGAGCAAGTTGGGGCGGAAGCAGTGCTTCCGCCGTACCCGCCCCCGAAGGGGCGGGAGAGGACCTGCGCCAGGGGGCGCAGGTCCTGGAGGCTTCGACCGGGGGCGGATCGAAGCCGGGGAAGGAGGAGAAGCCGAAGTCCCGCCATCGCGAGCGCCGTGCCCGTCAGCGTCCGCGTCAGCCGCCCGCGAAGAAGCGTCATCACCAGCACTCGACCCGTTTCAACGACGACGAGTACGCGCTCGTCGCCACCGCCGCCGCCCAGTGCCATCTGACCGTCGCCGGCTTCCTCGCCCGTGCAGCCCTCGCCGCAGCCCGCGACCTCGGCCGCACCAGCGCTGAGATCGCCACCGAGCGCGACATGCTCACCGCGCTGTTCGACAGCCGGCGCAAGCTCGGCTGGGCCGGCAGCAACCTCAATCAGGCTGTGAAGGCCCTCAACTCAGGCGCGGACACACTTCAGATGGAGGCCGCCACCGCAGCGGTCCGGCGAGCCGCCGACGCCGTGCACGCCGCCGCGACCAGCATCCTCGAACGACGGCAGGCGGCGTGATCCCCAGCATCAACCCGCCCGGCGACCGGACCATCGGCCTGCTCGCCTACCTCTACGGCCCCGGCAAACGCGAGGAGCACGTCGACCCGCACCTCGTCGCCTCGTTCGACGGCATGGCATCCGACCCCGGCCGCGACCCGAACACCACACTGAAGGCCCTCCAGCGGCTCCTGGACCAGCCAGTCCAGGCGCTGCCGGAGCAAGCCCGTCCCGCCAAGCATGTCTGGCACACCTCCGTCCGCACCGCGCCCGGTGACCGGATGCTGTCCGACGAGGAGTGGGCCGAGGTGGCCCGCCGGATCGTCGCCGCCACCGGCATCGACCCGGGCGAGGGGCAGCCCGGCTGCCGCTGGGCCGCCGTACGGCACGCGGACGACCACATCCACATCGTCGCCACCCTCGCGTGCGAGGACGGCACCCGGCCCGACGACTTCCGCTCCGGCAAACGTGCCCAGGCCGAGGCCCGGTTCATCGAGAAGGAATTCAGCCTGCACCAGGTCGCGCCCGGCGACGGCACCGCCGCCCAGCGGCCCACCAGCGCCGAACGGCACAAGGCCGAACGGCAGGGACGCGAGCGCACCGCCCGCGAGGAACTCCGCGAGACCGTACGACGGGCCGTGGCAGGCGCGACCGGCGACGAGGAGTTCTTCGACCGCCTGGCCGCCGCCGGCCTCCTGGTCAAGAAGCGCGTCGCTCCCTCCGGCGACCTGCTCGGCTACAAGGTCGCCTTGCCCGACGACCGCAACAAGGACGGCGAGCCCGTCTACTACCCCGGAGCCCGCCTCGCCCCCGACCTCTCCCTGCCCCGGATCCGCGAACGCTGGTCCATGGACCAGCCCGAGTCTCCACCGCCTCCCGGCCCGATGGCACCGTCCGCCGCACGTCGGCATGCAGCAGCTGCGCTCTCAGATGCGGTCCTCGTCGTCCACAACGGCGAGGACGCCGTCGCCGCCGCGCACATAAGCGCCGCCGGAGAAGTCCTCGACGCGCTCGCCAAGACCTCCGCCGCCCACACCCGCCACCAACTACGAGAGGCTGCCGAGGCATTCGAGCGTGCCTCCCGCTCCCACATCCGCGCCGCACGCGGACACGACCAGGCATTGCGGCAGGCCGCCCGCGAACTCGTCCGCGGCGGGCCGGCACTCGGCCGCGGCGAGGACGGCGCCGCCACGGCCATGGCGATCGACATGCTGCTCTTCCTGATCACCGCCGTCGCGCACTGGCATGCCAGGAAGGGCCACGCCCAACAGGCCGAAGCGGCCCTCCGGGCCGCCGAGCACCTACGAGGCGCCTACCGGGTCGCCGCCGAGCAGCCGCTCGCCGTCCTCCACCAGCGCGGTCGGAACCTCGCCCGCCCACTGCTGGAAAGACAGGCCGACGCCGTGCGGGCGGCGATGCCGGAGCTGGCTGAGCAGGTACTGGCTGAGCCCGGCTGGCCGTCCCTCGCCGCCACACTCGCTGACGCCGAGGCCGTCGGCCACATCTCCACCGACCTTCTTGCCCGCGTGGCAGGACGCCGCGAGCTGGGCACCGCAGAGTCAGTCAGCGACGTACTGGTGTGGCGCGTACGGAGGATGGCCAATCTGCCCGCCGACTCATATCCCGAGTACGTGGCCGCTGCCAGCCTCCAGCGTGATTCTGCCGTGCCAGGGACAGTCGATGCGCTGGGAGCCAGCACCACAAACGGCCCCGTCCGACGACGCTAAGCCGCAGGTCGAACGGCGCAACATAGCCGCGAATCCCCGGTTAGCGTAACCGGGGATTCTCCGCACCATGGACCTATCAGCACCCACCCCACCACGTGAGGAGAACACCCTTGCCCGAAACCGATTCCTACCTCCGCGCCGACGTCTTCACCCTGCTCGTCGACACCGACTTCGGGATCCATCCCGACACCGGCACCTTCTCCCACTACGACGGCCGCCCCTTCACCGACGAGGAACAGGCCACCGTCCTCCTGGCCAACCGGGACGAGCTCGAAGCAACCCTCGAGGTCCGTCTCCTCATCGACACCGAGATCCAGAAGAAGGTGGGAACCGCCGGACTGAACATCGTCCTGGCCCCGTACGACGACCAGCCCAACGAGGACTTCACGCTCGGAGACGTGATCACCCACCGGCCCCAGGATGGCCCCTCCGACATCGAGCGCCTCGCCTACGTGATGAACGGGTTCGTCCCCGACGAGCAGTAACACCAGCCCCAGGCACCTGAGCCCGTAGCACCGGTCGACCCGACAGCAGGCTGGCCTGGGAACCTCGCACAACACGAACCGCAGCCGGGATCATCCGCGGCTGCCGTTCGTGTCAGAGGCACCCGCCCAGGGCACCGATCAGCTGGTGGGTGTCGCCCGTAATGCCAGTGAGGCGGACGTGCGGGAAGGCATCTCCGGCTGGTCCTTCAGGGCCTGTCTGCCCTGTCGGCGGCCAGGAGGCTCGCAGCCTCTTCGGCGCAGCCCCACGAGAGCGTGACGCCGGCGCCTCCGTGCCCGTAGTTGTGCACCACCACGGTGCCGTCCTCCGCCCGCTCCGCCTCCACGCGCACCATGGCCCGGGTCGGCCGGGCGCCGAGCCGGTGCTCCAGGACACGGGCCTTGGCGAGACGGGGTTCGACCTCGACACAGCGAGCGAGGATTCCGGCTGCAGCCTTCTCGTCGAGGGCAAGGCTGCCTTCGCCGTCGATAGCGGTGCCGCCCAGGAGAGTGGTGTCGCCGTGGGGGTAGAAGCACAGCAGGTCTTGTGAGAGGCCGGTGTCCTCGGAGAAGAACTCGGTCAGCCCCGGGTTGGTGACGACGACGTGCTGGCCGCGGATGGGCCAGAGGTCATGGTCCGGGACCAGTTCCTGGGCACCCAGGCCCGTGCAGTTGACGATCAAGGTAGCGGGGCCGGCGTCCGCGAGCGAGGCCAGGCGCCGCCGCTCGACCGTTCCTCCAGCGGCGTCGAGCCGGCGCAGGAGGTAGGCGAGGTAGGTGGGCATGTCGATCAGCGGCACCGTGAACCGGTAGCCGGCCGAAAACCCGGCCGGCACTTCGGCCGGTTCGCACGGCCGGAAGCCGGGCAGGGTGGTGGCCCACTCCGGTGGTGCCTCGGCCGTGCGGGACGCCTCTATGCCGCTGGTGAGCCGGACGCCCGTGGATGGAACCTCCGCCAATCTGCGGAAGATCTCCAGGGACCGCTGCCCCCACTGGTCGACCTTGTCCTTCGGCTCGACCAGGTACGGCCCCCACATCGCCCCGGCCGCCAGCGAGGTGACGCCCGGCACCTGCTCGGCAATCACGTGCACCAAGGCTCCGGCCTCGGCCAGGACGACAGCGGTGGTGAGCCCTGCCACTCCAGCCCCGACAACGACAACGCGCACCTCACGCTTCAAGGACGCAACGGAGTTCACGAGAGCAGAGCCTCATCGAGGTAGTTCTGCACCGGCCCGAACAACCCGTACGGCACGTACTGCGGGATCTCGCCATGCGTGGCCCAGGCCAGGCCGGCCACCTCATCAGCACTCGCCACGACCGCCTGGCCGCCGACGGGGCGGCATGCGATGTAGTGGATCTCCCGGCCTGTCATGGGGTGCACCCGTTGTCCCAGCACACTCTGGGGCACCACCAGGAGCCCGGTCTCTTCCTCGGTCTCACGTGCTGCGGCTTCCCCGGGAGTCTCCTCGGATTCGATCTTCCCTGCCGGGAACTGCCACGAGAGCGCCCCTTCCGCCACACGTCGCCGCACGAGCAGGACTCGCTCGCCCCGAACGACGACAGCAGCGGCGACTGCTCTCTGGGCCTCGGTGGTCACAGAGATCCCCTACCGTCGCACCTGGATCAGCGCGTGCGTTCCAGTCGTACGCCAGGCAGCCCCGGACCGTTCGAGCCCGTCCAGCACTTTCTGCTCCAAACCGACGATGACGTCGGACTTCAGGGTCCGGAGCGCTGCGACGGCCCCCGGGAAGTACGCGGTGAGATCGGCGAAGGACGCCTTGGCGTCCCACAGATGGTCGCCCACCAGGCGCCGGTAGTTGAGGTCGCCCTTCAAGATGGTGAGCGTGGCGCTCTCGAACTCGCCGCGGAGGTCCTCGGGCATGTCCTCGTACGGCAGCGGAGCACAGAAGAACGGGTGGGTGCGGACCTCCAGGCTCCCTGCTGCCATGGCCTTCCACAGCCGGCCTCCGATCACACTGGCTTCGCCGGGTGCCTCGGTGAGGCGACGGAGGCAGTCGACGACGTCGGCCGTCATCGCGTCGGAGACGTAGTAGGGGTACGGCTTGAGGTGCAGCACGACCTGTTCGGCATGCCGCTGTTTGAGGAGGTGGTCGATGAGGATCAGGTCCGGAATCAGCTCGCGTCCTGCGTTGTCCGCCACCACAGCGACGGTCGAGGAACCCCCGACGGGCAGCAGCTGCCAAAGCAAGGCGCTATCGTCGGCCACCAGCGCGGAGGCATCGGCGTCACCGGCCGCCGGCTCCCCCGCCGAGACACGGAAGCCGAGGTCCGCCCGGTTGCCCCAGAGTGACGCGTGGAGCAGGGCCGCAGCCCGCTCGTCCGCCGGAACACTCGAGAGCGCGTCCAGTGCCCGCAGTTCCTCCTCCACGGCCTCACCGCGCAGCTCGGCCTGCTTGAACGGCGCGAACGGATCGACTCCCTGCCACGGCCCGGTGCCGAAGTACCCGACCGCGCCGAGGAGCCTGCGGTAGAAGTAGCTCTCCGCCCACAGGAACGGGGCGTCGTACCAGGAGCGCCCGAAGTGCTCCTGCCCCCAGTCCGCCCAGCGCTCACGGTCGGGCTCCCCAGGCGCGAGCAGCTCGATGACGCCATTGGTGATCTCGTCCAGCAGGACGTCGAGGGCCTCGTGCTGCCGACGGCCGTACGGGAAGGCGTCCCGTACCTGCTGGATGAGGGCGGGATGGCGCTTGGCCAGCACGCCCCAGGCGAACGAGCCGGGCTCGCTGCTCAGGATGACCGGCGCTCCAGCCGCATCGCCCGAGACGTGGGAGGTCTTCTCTGTCATCGTGTTCAAAGCCCTTCGCATGTCGCTCACGTGTCCATGATCCCCAGAGCCAAGACGCCAGCCGCACTCCCGACCAGCACCTCACCCGTCGCCGGCTCGAAAGCCGCGCAATGCAGTGAAGCGTCCACCCGGACCTCGGCGATCTGCCGCTGTTCACCGAGCGACCACACGCGCACCGTCCCGTCCGCCGCAGCCGACACGAGGCGGTCCTCGTCGCCCATGAAGCCCAGCATGAGGATGCGGCCCGTGTGACCGGAGAGGTGGGAGGTGAACCGGTCCGTCCCCAGATGCCGTACCGCGATGTCTCCGGTTCCCGACCCGACTGCCACGCGGTCGCCCGGACCGTCCACGGTGACGGCGCGAGCCCATCCGCTGGGGCTGCTGAACCGGCTTCTGAAATCCCCGGTGGAGGCGTGCCACACGCGCACCGAGCCGTCACCACCGCAGGCAACCAGGACGTCTCCGCTGTCGTCGAACGAGAGCGACCGCAGCCGACCGGCGTGCACGTCCTGAGTCCACAACAGCGTCCCGGTGGGGAGATCCCAGCACCGGATGTGTCCGTCACCCGTGCTCGCAGCGATACGAGGCGTCGAACGGGCCATCGCCACAGCCCACGTTCGCGGAGTGTCCTGGTTCAAGGTGAGCGACCAGGCCGGGTCAGGCAGCGACCAGACCCTGACCGCCCCGTCGCCGCAAGCCGCGGCGACGTGCTCCTCGCCGCAGGCCAGGGACCAGACGCGTCCATGGGCGGCGGGCAGCCTCCGGCCGACCGCCGCCGTCGCTGTGTCGACGACGGCGACGCCGCCGTCCCCGTCGCCGACCACAGCGGTACGTCCGCCGGCCGCGAACTGCGTGGACCACACGGTGTTCGAGCCGCCGACCAGGGTCCTGAGCCTGCCCTTCCCCACGGCCCAGACACGGACAGCGCCGTCCTCGCACCCGGCGACCACGGTGCCGTCACCCGTTCTGGCGAGTGAGCGCACCCAGTCGACGCCCCGCGGGAGCTGTGTCTCACCTACGGGCGTCTCCGCCGAGAACGCCTGGATCCTCGGCTCCTCGGTGGCGGCGACGAGGACGTCGTCATGCGGGGACAAGGCGACGGCGCGCACGCGCGCCTTGAGGCCGGTGATCCGGCGGACGAGCGCGAGTTTTCCGTCGGCCGTGTCCCACAAAGCTGCGGAACGGTCACCAGACCCCGAGGCCAAGAGGGAGGAGCCGGGGGCGAAGGACACGGAGCGGACCCAATCTTGGTGTTCCGCACGTTCGTCGAGGAGGCGGCCGGTGCGCAGGTCGAAGAGTCGGACGAACTCGTCCTCGCCAGCCACGGCCACGAGCGAGTCGGAGTCCCCGCCGATCGCCACGGACCAGACGGGGGTGCCGGCGGCCCGCATCGTACGCAGGAGCACCAGCCGCTCCAGGTCCCACGCGCATACGGCTCCGTCCTCGGCACCGGAGACGAGGACCGGGTCGGCTGAGGAGAAGGCGAGGCTGCGGATGCGGCGGTTGTGCCCGGGCAGCACCCCGACAGGTTCGCCGGTGTCCGTGCGCCACAGTCGGATCGCTCCGTCGTCCCCCGCTGAGGCGAGAACCATCCCGTCCACGGAGAGCGCAGTTGCGAACACCCATCCGGTATGGGCTTCGTGGGCTCGGAGGAGCCTGCCCGTGTTCAGGTTCCACAGCCTGACCACCCCGTCCTCGCCGCCTGATGCCACGAGGTCGCGGACGGCGGACACGCTGACGACCGCACCGATGTGACCGCGCTCCGTCACCGCCTCGGAGCTCACCTCAGGGGGAGGCAACAGCCACCGCGGGGCGAGCACCGTTCCCTCCCCCGCAGCGCCTTCCAAGGTTCGGGTGGCCTCGGGTGTGGATGCCCGCCGCAGCACGATCGAGAGGGTCGAGGCGATGTCGGCCGGGCTCTCCAGCCCGTTCAGCAGATACCCGGCACCGGTCAGGGCCCGGGCGGTAGCCCACACCTGATGCTGCGGGTGGCCGGCATCGTGGCGCTCGGGCATAGCGTCGAGCACGGCGGCGTCCGCGGTCAGCGACTGGTGCCCGACCAGTGCGACCTTGCGCATGACGTACGTCGGCGAGGCCAGCAGGCTGACGAGCTCGGCGTCGAGGCCCGCCTCACGCAGGTGGTAGGGGAGGTGACGCCACAGGTATCCCTCGCTATCAGCGAGCGTTTCCCAGGCACCGTCCCTGCTCTGCCGGTACGCCTCGGTCAGGGACCGGTGAAGGGCCGCCCACTGGTCGCCGATCAGATGGCGCAGATAGGACCGGAACACGTCGTGCAGCACGATGGCGTTCCGGTCGGCGAGGTAGGCGCCGATCAGGGACCGGTCGGACAGCACCCGGCAGAACTGGCGCACCACGTGAGGGGCCCACCCGTTCGCGGTGCCCCACCAGTGGGTGAGGACCGACATGGGGATCGGCACCGACGGAGGGAACACCGCCAGGGACAGGTACCGGTCTCGCAGGTCAGTGCGGCCGGCGATCGAGACGCTCTCCGCGAGACTGCGGAGGCTGGATTCGAGCGCCTGCCCGATGGCGTTCTTGCGCTGGTCGGAGTCCCAGACGTCGAAAGCCTGAGGGCCGTACGCGCGGATCGCCGCGTTCGTCTCCGTGACGGCGCGGTCGGCCGGGGCGCCGAAACCGACCTCCTGAGAGACGTTCGCGCCGACGATCGACGCGAGGAGCGGCCAGCCCCCGCATACGCCTGCGAGGCGCGCGGCCTCGGCATCGCCGAGGGCACCGACGTTGCGGACGAGCAACTCGCGGATCTCCCCCGGCGCCATGGGCCCCAGGCGCACGACTCGGGCGGAGCTGGGGCACACGCGCACGTTCCTCGTGGTCACGAGCCGTACGCAGTCCTCGCCGCCGAGCAGGAAGGGGCCGAGGTCGGTGGCGGACCAGACGTTGTCGACGACCAGGAGCGCGCGGCGCCCCTGGAGCAGACGGGCGAGGTGGAAGCCGGCCTGCTCCGGATCGGCAAGTGATGGACGGTTGCCGTCGAGGTGGACGCACAGGTCGGAGATCAGCTCGACGACCCTGGCGGCCGTGCATCCCTCGCCGGTCTCCACCCAGAGGATCTCCGAGAAGGAGTCCCGTACGCGGGGGTCGTGGCACACCTGCGTGGCCAGCGTCGTCTTGCCGAACCCGCCGGGGCCGCACAGGGCAACCGTGGCGACGGTGTCGTCCTGCGCCGCCTCATGGAGTACGGAGACGAGCCCTTCGAGATCTTCGGACCTGTGCACCAAGCCGGGCTCCGGAACGGGTATGGGGCGGTATTCGTCCGGCGCCGGCGCGGGCTCGGGCGTCGGAACACCGACGGAGTCCCAGAAGCGCTGCCGCACCTCCGCGTCGCTCCGTTCCAACGCCGTGTCGAGTAACGCCTGGGAGTCCGGTGCGACGACGATCTCCTCGCCCCGGGCCTCCCAGTTGGACACCGTCCGGTCGCTGACGCCGAGGTAGGACGCGAAGCCACGCACGCTCCGTCGCGTCGCGAGCCGCAGAGCACGCGCCTCCCGTCCGGTCCAGCGCTGCACCGTGGCCACCTGAGCTCCTTCGACCGACACCGACGACGGTAACAGGGTAGGGCGGTCTGACCAGCGGCGTAGGGCCTTCGCTGCGACGGGAGTTCAGCACGGATGCAGCACCCGGACCATTCCAGCCAGGTCCGAGCGAGGCACACCCGTCGCCTCGGACAGCGGCGGCGCTGCACCGCGGGTGCGACACCACGACAGCCCGCTGACCAGCGCCGCTCGGCAGTCTTCTCGGCACGGAGCACCACGGCTCCGTGGGCAGTCGAGAGGGGTGGTCATAGCGTGACCGGAACGGAAGAACGACAGGGCGATCCGGGCGACTGGTCCGGAGGGCAGATCGCCTACTACGGGGCGCGAGCCGACGAGTACGACGCCACCTACGGCACCCGCATGGACATGCCGCGGCTCGCGAAGGCCCTGGACTCGCTGCCGGTCGGCGGTGACGTCCTGGAGATCGCCTGCGGCACGGGCCAGTGGACCCGGCTGCTCTCTCGTCGGGCCCGCAGCCTGACCGCGCTGGACGCAGCGCCGGAGATGCTCCGCCGGGCTCGCGACCGTATGCGAGGAACCGAGACCCGCTTCATCGAAGCCGACGTCTTCGGCTGGGAGCCGGACCGCCAGTACGACACGGTGTTCTTCGCGTTCTGGCTCAGCCACGTGCCGCCGGTGGAGATGGAAGCGTTCTGGAACCTGCTCAGGTGGGCTTTGGTGCCCGGCGGTCGCGTGGTGTTCCTCGACGACTCGCCGGCGAAGGCTGAGATCGAGGACCAGGCAGGAGCGGCGTCCGTGCCGACCGTCCATCGCACCCTCTCTGACGGCTCCCGTCACATGGCCGTGAAGGTGCTCCGAGACTCCACCGAGCTCACCTCCCACCTGAGCGGTCTGGGTTGGGACGCCCGCGTCGAGGCAATCGACCCGTTCCACCTCGTCGGCGTGGCCCGTGCCAAGGAGGGCTCGTGACCACCGTCAACGGCTACGCGGCCCGGCCCAGCGTCCGAGCCGGCGAGGTTGTGCGCCTGCACATCGCCACCACCGCGCCCCGCTTCCACGTCGACTTCTACCGCTGGGGAGCCGAACCGCAGCACGCGGGGCACGTCGAGTGGCCCGGCCGTGCCGCGTCTCCCGGAAACTTCGACGCGGACTGGCAGTGGCCCGCGTACGAGTTCCTCGTGCCCCCGGAGTGGCGGTCCGGTGTCTACATCGCGGTGCTGGGCACGGAGCGCGGCTTCGGCATACCGCCGTTGGATGCCCGGGAGGCGCGCATCCTCCTGGTCGTCACCCCCTCCGCGCCCTCCGGCCGCAGGATCCTGTACAAGATCCCGACGTTCACTTACCAGGCGTACAACACGGCGGGCGGCGGCAGCCTCTACAGCGCCGCCCACGTCACGACGCGCCGTCCCGGGGGCGGTGTCGGCGGGCCCGTGAAGGGCCTGCCGGACGCGTACGACACGTCATCGCCCCGGCAGACGTTCGCCCACTGGGACGCCCCCTTCATCGCCTGGATGGAGCGGAACCGGATCGAGGCCGACTACTGCACCGACCTGGACCTCCACGAGGGGCTGTTCCTGCGCGACGGATACCGCCTCCTGGTCGCCGCCGGTCACGACGAGTACTGGAGCACCGACCTCCGGCGCCACGTGACCGCCTTTCGGGACGCCGGCGGCCACATCGCCAACTTCGGGGCCAACACCTGCTGGTGGCGAGTCGGCGTCACCCCGGACGGGACAGGGCTGTCCTGCGACAAGTTCCCGCCCGGAGCCCCCGCCGGCACCGACCCGGACAGCTCGTACGGGTGCCCGGACCACTGGTGGGAGTCGGAGCCGGAGAACACCCTCTTGGGCGTGAGCTACCGCAACGGCGGTGGCCACTGGGAAGGCACCCGCGCTTCCCAGGGCTTCGTCGTCACCGACGCCGGCCACTGGGCCTTCGCCGGCACAGAGCTCAGGACCGGAGACAGCCTGGGACACGGCGGGGCGCTTATCGGCTACGAGTGCGACGGCGCGGCGTTCAAGTACGACGCCGTCGGCCGCCCGCGCCCCACCGGCCAGGACGGAACGCCGAAGGACTTCGAGATCCTCGGCATCGCAGAGCTCCCCCCTGCCTGGAACTTCGCCGCCCGGGAGCCGATGCCTGGCCCCCGGGCCGCCACGCTCGGCGTCTTCACCGCCAGCGGCACGGTCTTCACGGCCGCCACCACCGACTGGGCGCGCCTCCTGGCGACCGATCCCCAGGTCGCCGCGGTCACCCGCAACGTCATCACCCGGCTCTCCTGACCGAAGGGATGGGATCGTCGTGCCCGCAAACGGAACCAGTAACGTACGACCGCTCGACGTCATTATCGGTGTCAACGGCATCGGTATGGGACACACCGTCCGGCAGAGCGTGATCGCCCAGTACCTCCGCGACCGCGGACATCGGGTCCGGATCGTCACCAACGGCCAGGGCAAGGTCGAGTACTTTCGGGACCTCGGCTTCCCCGCCTGGGACGCCTGGATGCCGACGCTGCTCGCGCGCGGCGACCGGATGCACGCCCGCGACGCCCTACGCGCGAACATCCGGCAGGCGCCCGGAGGTCTCCTCCGCCACCTCCGGCTGCGCCGGGCTGTCCGGAACAGTGGCGTCCCGGACGTGTTCGTCACCGACTACGAGCCCAACACCCCACGCCTCGGCTACCACTTCGGTCGACCGCTCGTCTCCATCGACCAGCAGAGCAAGTACCGACACTTGGACCTCCCCACCGTCGGCCGGTACGCCCGTACGGCCGACGAGCAACGACTGCGGTACTTCGCGCCCCGCGTGGACCGGTCCTTCATCTGCTCCTACGTCCCGCTGGGTGCCGAGGACCAGAGGGTGGAGTTCATCTCCCCGGTCGTCCCCGACCTCGTCAGGTCGGCGCCGGTCACCACCGAGCCCCTCGCCACGGCCTACTTCTCCCGCTACTTCGACCACGGCCCGGAGGAGTCCGTCCGCGAACTGGCCTCGATCTTCCGCCAGTCCGTACCGGACCGCACGCTGCGGATCTATGCACAGCCGACGGAGCTGAGGTCCCTGCGTGGGTACGCCGACACCCAGATCGAGATACGCGCCTTCGACCGCGAGGCGTTCATCGCGGACATGGCCCGTTCCGAGGCCGTCTTCTCCAACGCGGGCTTCAACCTGATCAGCGAGGCCCTCGTCCTCGGCAAACCGGTCCACCTCGTCCCGTTGCCGACCTACGACCAGCACTGGTGCGCCAAGGTCGTCGACGAGGCCGGGCTGGGCACTGCCGCCCCGCGCGTCGAGCGGCGATCCGTCCTCGATTTCCTCGCGCGGGGGCAGGCGCTCAGCGGCAACGTCGTACGCCACCGCGACCTGTACCTCGCAGCCGATCCCCGGGAACGGATCGCCTCGTACCTGGAGAGCCTGCCGGCCGTCGACCGGCCGATGCCCGCGCCGATCGCGAGGTAGCCGACATGCCGACTCCCCCGGTTCCTTCCTACGTGGTGACCGCGGCGGTCGTGGCTGCTGTGGTGGCCTGCTACCGATTCGGGGTCTCCCCTGCGGTACGGACTCTCGCCCGGCGCCCCACGCCACTGGCCATGGGTGCGGCCGTCGCGGTCATCGCCCCCTTGGCCCTCCGTCCGTCGCCTCTCCCCGAACAGCTGCGCTGGTTCGTCGTCTCCGTGATCGCCCTCCTCACCTGGCGAGGCGCCACGAGCGACTACGACGTCACGCTGCCCATCGGTCCCCAGCGTAGGGACAAGCTGCTCCTCCTGTTCCTCGCCGTCGCGTCCTGCCTCTGGGCTCCCGCCCTGCTGGCATGGATCGCCGTGTTCTGCGGCAGGCTGCGTGGCTGGCAGCACCACGCGATGATGCCGGTGAGACTGCTGAAGGGGTACCTCGCCTGGTTCCTCGTGACCGCGGTCCTCGCCCCGCCCCCGTCCGACTCCACGGCGGGTCTGGTGCTGGTGCTCGGCTGTGTTTCGCTGTCGCACTACGTCAAGCCAGCCTGGAGCAAAGCACGTCTGGGGCCGCGTCCCTGGTCCTGGGCCTGGCACAACCGCACGCACTACCTCATGGCCGCGGCGTACTCCTGGGGCTGGGCGCGCTTCCTCCCGTCCGGCAAGGTGTCCCAGCTTCTGCGCCGGGCGGGCCTCGTCGACCGCCCCGTCAACCTCCTCACGATGGCCGTGGAGGCCGTCGGGCTGATCGCCTTCCTCGACCGCCGGCTGCTGATCGCGATCCTGGCGGTGACTGCACTTTTCAACCTCGCCGTCGTCCTCGCCTCCGGCATCTTCTTCTGGGAGAACATCGCCACCAGCATCGGACTCGCGACGACCGTCGGGCTGCTGCCCGAAACGGAGCACGACACGTCCTTCGGGTGGCCCGCCGCCCTGGTCGCACTCATCGTGATCCTGCTCAGCACCGCCGACCTGCTGTGGCAGCCCTGGCATCTGGGATGGTGGGACGCACCCTTCACCGCCCGCGTCCACTGGCAGGTGGAGACCGTCTCCGGCGCGACGCGGGGTCTCTACAACGACTACATGTGCCCGTACGAGCGCGAGTTCGGCCGCGTCGAAGGCTACTTCCTGGCGGACGAGCCCGTCCTCCACGGCCACCTAGGAATCGTCTGGGACCGGCAGCTCCGGGATCTCCTCGTCCAGGCCCGCGGTGACCCGGACCGGCTGCACCAGCTCAAGCAGACCTATGGCCAGACACACAGGAACGAGGAACGGTCGGCCGAGCACGTCGCCTTCCTGACCGCCATGTTCACCCGGCTCAACGCCGGTACTCGGAAGAGCCCCCTGCCCCGGTGGTTACGTCGCCTCAAGGCGCCCGGGGGCCAGCTCTACCGATGCCAACCTCGGAATCGTGCTGAAGCGCTTCATGCGCGAGCTCCCGGACCACGACTTCTACGCCTTCGAGCCCAACGCGACCCTGCTCCCCTCCATCACGGCGAACGTGGAGCAGGCCCGGCACGCCGGCCTGGTCGAGGTCTCCCCCAGTGCGGTGTGGACGGAGGACGGCACGATCGACCTCTTCCTCGGCCACCACGAGAGCTCCACCGTAATGCCCGGCAAGCGGGTACCGCCCGTGTACGACCAGCAGATCGACTACAGCTCCCCCGTCGCCGTGCCGGCGGCGGACTTCAGCACCTGGCTCCGACGGACCGCCACGCCGGAGGACCACGTCGTCGTGAAGATGGACATCGAGGGCGCCGAGTACCCCGTGCTCAGGAAGCTGCTCGCCGACGGGACGATCGACCTCGTCTCCGTCCTCTACGTCGAGTGGCACCACGACCGCTTCCCCGCCATGAGCCGGGCCGAGCACGACGAGGTCGCCGCCGCCGTCTCCGCACGCGTCGACGTCCGCCACTGGGACTGACCGGAGTGAGAGGACACGACGCCATGGAAACCCAGCGCATCTACCTGGTCAAGCACGGCGAGACGGAGGAGAACCTCCAGGGCATCCACCAGGGCCGCGCGGTCGGCGGCCGGCTCAGCGAGCGCGGACGCGCCGACATCGGGCGGGTCGGCGCCTGCCTCGCGGCGTCCGGGGTCGCCGTGGACCAGATGCTCGTCAGTCCGATGTCCCGTTGCCGGGAGTCGGCCGGGATTCTCACCGCCGCGCTCGCCCCGGCCGACGTCCGCGTCGACGAGCGTCTGGCCGCCAAGAACAGCGGTCACCTCGGGGGCCGGCCCAGGGAACTCGCCGCCTCCGAGGCCGCTCGCCACGGTGTGCCGATCCACCGGCTCCGCACGCCGGGCGGCGAGTCGTCGGAAGACGTCCAGGCCCGCTACGTGGGCCTCTGGGACGAGGTCTGCTCCGGGGGACGACGAACCACCGTCCTTGTCGGGCACGGTGGGGGCATCGCCTGCCTGTTGCTGTGGCTCACCGGGAACGGCTTCGACCGGTACCTCCAGCACGTGCCCGGGTCCGCCGGGGTCACGTGCGTGGAGATCGGCGGTCCGGCTCCGCGCGTGCAGCTCATGAACGTCTCGCCCGCGGACCTGCCCGTCCTCCTCCACTCCCGTACCGCCCGATGAGAGCCGGGGCGGTACGGGTGCGGGGATGCCTGTCAGGCCTCCGGGGCGCCGCCGAAGCGCTCACGGTAGGACTCCAGGTCCTCCTCCGTGATCTTCGCGAAGAGCACCGGCGGCACCGTGAACGCGGTGCCAGCCGGGACGGTGTCCAGGGACTTGGCCTGGTCGGCGGTCACCCAGGTTGCGGTGTCGTTCTCCAGAGCGAAGGCCCCGCGCATGGCGGCGGTCGACGTCGGGATGAACGGCTCGGAGACAACCGCGTACAGGTGGATCAGGTTCATCGCGGTACGGAGCGTCAGCGCGGCGCCGTCGGCGTCGGTCTTGATCTCCAGCCAGGGGGCCTTCTCCTCCAGGTAGGAGTTGCCCGCGGACCACAGCGAACGCAGGGCAGCGGCGGCCTTGCGGAACTGGAGGGCCTCCATCTGCTCCTCGTACTCGCCGAGCAGCCGTGCGATCTCCTCGCCCAGCTTCGCCTCCGCCTCGCCGGCGGCGTGCCCGGCCGGGACCTCGTCGCCGAACCGCTTGCGGGAGAACGACAGCACGCGGTTGACGAAGTTGCCGAGGGTGTCCGCCAGGTCCTTGTTCACCGTGGCGGTGAAGTGCTCCCACGTGAAGGAGGAGTCGTCCGACTCGGGGGCGTTGGCGATCAGGAAGTAGCGCCAGTAGTCGCCGGGCAGGATCTCCAGGGCCGCGTCGGTGAAGACACCGCGCTTCTGGGAGGTGGAGAACTTGCCGCCGTAGAACGTGAGCCAGTTGAAGCCCTTGACGACGTCGACCTTCTTCCAGGGCTCGCGCACGCCGAGCTCGGTGGCCGGGAACATCACGGTGTGGAAGGGGACGTTGTCCTTGGCCATGAACTGCGTGTACCGGACGGTGTCGTCGGCCTCGTACCACCACGACTTCCAGTCACGGGTCTCGCCGTCGGAGGAGGCGTCCGCCCACTCCTTCGTCGCGCCGATGTACTCGATCGGAGCGTCGAACCAGACGTAGAAGACCTTGCCCTCGGCCGCGAGCTCCGGCCAGGTGTCGGCCGGGACGGGCACACCCCAGTCCAGGTCGCGGGTGATCGCGCGGTCGTTCAGGCCCTCGGTCAGCCACTTGCGGGCGATGGACGTGGACAGGTGCGGCCACTCCGCGCTGACGGTGGCGATCCACTCCTCGACCTCGGGCTGGAGCTTGGACTGCAGCAGGAAGAGGTGCTTGGTCTCGCGGACCTCCAGGTCCGTGGAACCGCTGATCGCCGAGCGCGGGTCGATCAGGTCGGTCGGGTCGAGGACGCGGGTGCAGTTCTCGCACTGGTCACCGCGGGCCTTGTCGTACCCGCAGTGCGGGCAGGTGCCCTCGACGTACCGGTCCGGAAGGAAACGGCCGTCGACCGGCGAGTACACCTGACGGATCGCACGCTCCTCGATGAAGCCGTTCTCGTTCAGCTTGCGCGCGAAGTGCTGGGTGATCTCGACGTTCTGCTGCGAGGAGCTGCGCCCGAAGTAGTCGAAGGCGAGGTCGAAACCGTCGTACACGGCCTTCTGCGCGTCGTGCGCCTGCGCGCAGAACTCGGCGACGGAGAGGCCGGCCTCCTTGGCGGCGAGCTCGGCCGGCGTGCCGTGCTCGTCGGTGGCGCAGATGTAGAGGACGTCGTGGCCGCGCTGGCGGAGGTACCGGGAGTACACGTCCGCCGGAAGCATCGACCCGACCATGTTGCCCAGGTGCTTGATCCCGTTGATGTAGGGAAGCGCGCTGGTTACCAGGTGTCGAGCCATCCTTGGATGCTCCATTTCGTACGTACGGCGCCGGTGGCGCTGCCACGGCGGGCCCAGGTCGGGAGGCCGCAGCCGACGCGATCACTCCGATCGCACGTCGACGTCACTCATGGTGACGGAACGGGACTGCAGGCCACCGTCATCGTATCGAACCGGGGGTGGGGCCAGCCCGCGGGTTTTCGCGTCTCTCCTTGGCTGCACCCGAAAAGCACTCGGCCGTCCGAGACAGGCGGCCAAGCGAGTCCCGGACGGCCGAGGCGTTCCCCATCTTACGGCCACCACCCACGGCGGATCTCGCCGCGAGTACGCCCCACCACCCGATTCCCAACCCCGAACTGCAGCAAGGTGGACCACGTGACCAGGAACCACGAGCCCCGTCGACTCCGTGTCGTCGTCGTGGGGCAGGGGTACGTCGGGCTCCCGCTCGCGGTGCGAGCCGCCGAGATGGGGCACCGCACCGTCGGCCTCGACGTTGACGCCGGACGGATCAAGCGGCTCGTGGTTGGCGAATCGTACGTCGAGGACGTCTCGGACAGACGGCTGGCACCGCTCCTCGCCACTGGCGCCTACCGGCCGACCATCGACCCGTCCGACTGCGCCGGGTTCGACGTGGCGGTCGTCACCGTCCCGACACCGCTGCGCGACGGCGCGCCGGACCTGTCGCATGTCGAGGACGCGGCGCGGACACTCGGCCGCCACCTCACGCGCGGAGCAACCGTCGTTCTGGAGTCGACCACATACCCCGGGACGACCGAGGAGGTGTTCCGCCCGCTCCTCGAACGCGGTTCCGGGCTGGCCGCCGGCCGGGACTTCCACCTCGGGTATAGCCCGGAGCGCATCGACCCCGGGAATCCCACTTGGAAGCTGGAGAACACGCCCAAGGTCGTCTCCGGCATCGACCCGTCCTCCAGGGAGGCGGTCCGCGCCTTCTACGCGTCGCTCGTCGACACGGTCGTGCCCGTGGCCAGTTGCAAGGAGGCGGAGCTGACCAAGCTCCTTGAGAACACCTTCCGGCATGTGAACATCGCCCTCGCCAACGAGCTGGCGATCTTCGCCCACGACCTGGGCATCGATGTCTGGGCGGCCATCGACGCAGCGTCGACCAAACCCTTCGGGTTCATGCCCTTCACCCCCGGCCCCGGGGTCGGAGGTCACTGCCTGCCCGTCGACCCCTCGTACCTGTCGTGGCGGGTCGAGCGGACCCTGGGGCAGAACTTCCGCTTCGTCGAGCTGGCGAACGACGTCAACAACCACATGCCCGACTACGTGGTGCGGCGCCTCGTGGCGGGCCTCAACGAACGCGGAAAGCCGCTCAAGGGCTCTCGGATCCTGCTGCTCGGTGTGGCGTACAAGGCCAACACCGGGGACGCCCGTGAGACGCCGGCGGCCCGCATCGCCGAACTCCTCACGGGCATGGGCGCCGAAGTCCAGGCCGCCGACCCCCATGTCCTGGACGACGCCCACCCCCGCGCCGCCGGCCTGGAGGGCCTCCAGCGGGTCGAGGTGACCCCCGGCCTGCTCGCGACGGCCGACGCCGTAGTCCTCCTCGCGGACCACGACGCCTTCGACTACCCCCTGATCAGCGCGCACTCCCCATACATCCTCGACTGCCGTCGCCGGCTCACCGGCGCCCACGTCGACTCTCTCTGAAGGGAACCACCGTGAAGATCGTGATCACCGGCGGCGCCGGATTCATCGGCAGCAACCTCGTCCGCGCACTGACCGAGCAGCCCCAGGTCACCCGACTCCGGGTCGTCGACAACCTTTCCACCGGGGACAAGACGAACCTCGCCGGCCTCGACGTGGACTTCTTCGAGGGAGACGTCCAGGACGCCGCCCTCCTCGACCGGGCGTTCCGCGGCGCCGACGCCGTCGTCCACCTGGCCGCGCTCCCCTCCGTACCCCGGTCCCTACAGGACCCGCTGGCGAGTCACCACGCCAACGCGACCGGCACCCTCCAGGTCCTCGAAGCCGCCCGCCGCGCCGGCGGCCCGCACGTGATCGCCGCCTCCTCGTCCTCCGTCTACGGCGCGAACCCGCTCCTGCCGAAGCACGAAGACCTCGCCACGGCCCCCATGAGCCCGTACGCGGTCACCAAGCTCGCGACGGAGGCGTACCTGAGCGCCTACCACCACAGCTTCGACCTGCCGGTCCTCCCCTTTCGCTTCTTCAATGTCTACGGCCCCGGCCAGCGCGCCGACCACGCCTACGCCGCCGTCATCCCGAAGTGGATCAGCGCCACCCTCGCCGGCGAGCCGGTGACCATCCACGGCGACGGCACCCAGACACGCGACTTCACCTACGTAGGCACCGTCTGCCACGTCCTCACCGATGCCCTACTCCGCCGCGTCGTCCACCCCTACCCGGTGAACCTGGCCTTCGGGACCCGTACCTCGCTCCTGGACCTGGTCCAGGAGATCGAATCCGCGACTGGGCAGCTCGTTGGCCGGGAGTACAAGGCTCTGCGCACCGGTGACGTCCCCCACTCGCAGGCGGACGATGCGCGCCTGCGAGCGCTGTTCCCCACGGTGACACCACTGCCGATCCAGGAGGGAATCGGAACGACAGTGGGCTGGTTCCGTTCCGCATTCGGGGTAGCGGCCTCGATCTGAGCAAGATGACCGCCTCACCGCAGGCGGGACGGCATGCGATGTAGTGATTCTCTCGCCTCGTCACGCCGTTGACCTCCTCGGCCAGGCACGCGTTGCAGCTTAACTTGGCGAATGCTCAGGCATGAGGTCTCCGATGCTGCCGATGATGCCCTGCTCCAGGTGCTCGCCCAGAACGACAAGCCCCTTATTCATCAGGGTCTCGATAGCCCTGTAGGGCTCCGACGACGCTTCATCTGGGTAGAAGATCGATACAGCTTCCGCCATGCTTCCACCGACATCGATACCGGCGGAGTTGTAATTACTCCCCCCTCGGTTTCCGAAATGCCCATCCCGTTCCAGGCTCATACCTTCTCGCACCGCATAGGCGAATCCGAGTCGCGCAAAATCCATGCGATCCGTGGCGGGAAAACCCCGAGCGAGTTCTACGGCTACCCGTTCGGCCTCGATCGTCAACGCAATATTCTTCAGATCGGCCACTACACTGCACCCCTCAGCTTCAGCTTTGTATGGCGCGTCGAGATGCGCTCCAACTCAAATTCAGCAACAAGGTCGCTACCAAGGGAGCGTAGGGCCGTTTCCCGATCGAACTCTCCATCGAAGGCGAAGAGAACGACCTGATCAGCCATTCGAGGCAACGCGGCTACAACATTTCTGGTGTGATCTCGATCAAGTCGACCAAAGGGCGAGTCCATGAGTACAGGCCCCCGTACAGCAGCGCTGTGCTGAAGTGCAGCGATCAACGAAAGTGCCACGAGGTGCTCATAGCCAGCAGATCTGCCGGTCACAACCTCATTCTCTCTGTCGATGATTTCGAGTCCGTAGCGATCGGTGATGCGAAGCCCCGCGTAATCCTCCTCAGAGGCGATCCTCGCAAAGTTTTGGGAGGCCGAGCCTTCAACGCGGTCCTTCAGCTGCCGGCGGTAGGCCTCGATGGACTGACTGAAAAGCCCAACGAGATCCTCAGTTACACGCTGCTTCAAACCGACAGTGGCGTCAGGAGTGAAATGCTGCTTCGCGAGATAGCTGTTGAGTTCTTCGATGCTCGCGTCCTGATTCTGGATATCCTTTGCAGCTTTTTCAAGGCGCTCCCGATGACGCGAAAGTTCGATTTTCCGTTCATCGCGTTCCTTGGATAGAGATCGGATCGCGTCTTCGTCAACCTCGCCAAGCTGGCTCTCGATGAGGCCCAGATCCTCTATCGCGCCGCTCAAACCCAACTTGACCTGCCGCAATGCACGGTCCCGTTCGCGAACCAACCTGCCGTCATAGGCGGCGATGTCAGCTAGCACCTCCAAATGCCCCCGAGCCCGCGTCATTTCCGCGTCGAGTTCAGCCCTTCGCTCAAAGGATGCCCGCCGGGTAACACCTTGGAGAATCACATCTCGTTCGTCCGATGAAAGGTCTCGTTCGCACACGGGACAGTTCTCATGCGCTTCCAGGTGATCGCGATCCCGCAAAGCTGCTGATGCGAGGCGCAGCTCCCCATCGATACGATCGACCTGTGCGCGGATCTGCGCAACTCGGATACGGGCAGGCTCAGAAAGCACCGCCTTCCATAGTTCGCCCGAAAGCTCGGCAAGCTCTCTCTCAGCGACCTCCTTCTGTGTTCTCAGCTCCGAAGCACGCTGCCGCATTTGGTCTAGCTGGCCGAGCAGTCTTTCCGCACGAGGCTGTTCACGCAGCGATTGTTCGATTTCAGCGATTCGGGATTCGGTGTTGTCGACGGCCTCCTTTATCGCCCTGCGGTCACGCACTAGCTCCGCTCGGACGTCTTCGGCTTCCGCCAGTGCAGCCCCCAGCTGCTGAGTCTGAGCATTAGCGCTTGCTTGCTCAGCGAGCCGGCGCCGAGCCTTTGTCCGGAGCTCCTCTGCATCGCTGAGAGCATTGGCCACGATCGGGATGCCGAGCACCTTCTCGATGGCCTCTTCCAAATGCTTGCCCTGGTCACTGTCTTTATCCAGCAAACTCTCGTATTGGCGCAGCAACTCGCCGTCAAAAAGGAAGAACTGACTGACAGACGAAGGAGCGATCTGCTGAAGCAGCTTCTCAGTGTCAACCTGAGACAATGGGACATTGTCCTTCTCAAGCAAGGCAGACACGTTCGACTGTTCCCGCTCGTCGTAGCGCCGGGTCAGGCGGTATTCGACACCATCATTCGAGAACTCGAGAATGGTCGTGAAAGAACCATAGCCAGCTGCGCGTCGAGCCTCAGAGTTCACAAGCTCTGCCGCACTCTGAGCGCCTCGACGGCCAAGAATCTCACCGTAGAGCGCCCACCGGAATGCGTTCTGCAGCTTGGTCTTTCCCCGCCCGTTGGGTCCGTAAACGATGTAAATTCCGTGCGCACGCGGAAATTCCATCACCTGACGACCTCGATAGGGCCCGAAGTCCTCTATCATCAAGCGTCGAAATGACAACATCAGCCACGCCTCCCCGGCTGCACGTTCGCGGCGACCCATCGATTTATGATCTGTTCTGTCGCCTTCCGCGCCTCTGCACGATCCTCGACGTAAAGGCGGTGTGTGTCCAAGATTTCTTCGACGAGACCCTTATCGAGGTCAGGGAAGCCTGCACCTCTGATCTCTTCAACGGTTGACAAAAGGTCGGCGGCCTCATTGCCTGAGCTGCCTCGAAGATCACCCATCTATATCCTCATCTTCGTTAGTAACCTCGACACCGCTGAGGCGGATTTCGTCAAGCTGATCGAGTGGCAGCCCGAGATCGACCCATTTCCTCTCAAGCTGCGCCACCGCACTCTGACCAATACTCCACTCCGCAAATTGGCGAGCACGCGCCAGCTCACCATAAGTCAGAGACAGTGTAGGGTCAGAAGGGTCAACAGATTCAGGCAACACCAGAACGTCCATAAGTGTTGCGATGGTCTTTCCAGTCGAGCGCCGGAGAATGCGCCCCCTGCGTTGAATAAACTCGCGTGGGTTCCGAGATGAAGACAGAATTAGCGCGTGTGAGGCTGAGGGAATATCTACGCCCTCATCCAGGCACTTAATCGAAACAACGATTCCACCATTGGTGTCGAAGAGCCTGAGTGTCGCCTCTGGATCACCAGCCATCTGCCGGTGGTACTCCCACGAAGCGATGCCACGATCTCGCAACGCGTCCCGCACCGCCCGCAGCTGCACTTGGTTATCACAGTAGATGAGCCACTTTTGCCCCGGTCGATATTGGGCAGAAACGATCTCCGCGGCCTTCGGGATCTTGGCTGCAGCACCCTTTGCAATTCGGGAGCGCTCGATGAGCTTCATTCGTAGACTGCCGAGCGCATCTTCCCGGGATCCCGCTCCCTGGGTCATGGCATACATGCGCCGGATTTTTGCTGTAATTTCATCCCACTGCTCTTGTTCGGACTGACTCAAGCTCACCCAATCCGGCCGATACAGGTAGGGGGCCAGGACCTTGTCGTCAAGCGCGTCTGCCAACGTATAGCGGTCGATAATTCCGCCGAAGTAGTCAAAGAGCGCCTGAGTTCCCACCGAGTCATTTGCGCGCTCAGGCGTAGCGCTTAGGCCCAGCCGAGCAGAAGGCTCAAGCCAACCCATGATCGCCCGAGATTCCGGGCTGCCGATCCTGTGCACTTCATCGACGATCAAGCCGACTCGATTGGCGACAGGCCGGACCTGGGACCGGAAGGCTGGCGAGATAGCGCTATTAAGGACAGCAACGATTGCGTGAGGCGTTGTGGAAGCTCGCTGCTCCAAAGCGGCCCGAACGAGACCGTCTTTGGCCCACCGCGTATTACCTCCACCGCATAGAATGACACGACAGCCGAGCAGTTCCCTGATCTGGCGCGCCCACTGTTCCAGCAGGAGGGTCGACGGAACGAGGAAAACCGGGACGAGTCCTCGTGCAATTAGCAGTTGGGCGCAGTACAGGCCCGTTATGGTCTTTCCGGAACCGGTCGCGTGGCTGAGTAGGCCACACAAATCACGTCGTTGCCAGTCGGCCACCGCTCGACGTTGATGATGGCGAAGTTCCACTCCACCGACGGCTGGATGTTGGGCTGCAGGAGTCTCCTCACCCGACGAGAGCGCAGCTTGCTTCAAAAGCGCATCGAGGTCGACATCTTCGGCAATCCGCTCCAACTCATTTTGGATTTCAGCCGGCAGGGCTAGGACATCCACTCCTCGAATATCTCCCGACCAGACTCGGTCGAAGCGCGCTGTCGCGTTAGCGACGCGTTCGGCGTCCCGACCGCCCTCCCATGAGGGCCAGACGTCAATGGACTCAATGTTCCCGAAGGTCGAGAGCCCCAAGAAGCTCTCGTTCATTGATCCGCGAAAGCCAACGACATGACCTTCTCGGTCAACAAACAGACCGACTTTATCGTGGAACATTCGCTTGGTCTGTGCGGAAGCGAGTTCAGCAACCCGTGCGATACGTACGTCGAGTCGGCCACAGGCGACCAGGGCCGCCAGGAGGCGAGCCGTATCGGCACGATCGGAGCTGAGCATCTCCTGAAGTTCCCGGTGAAGATCCTCAGTGAGGGCTGCATCATCACGCGCTTGATAGCCGTACAACAGCCCATCTGCGTCGCGCTGGGAAAGTCGCGGAGAGCATAGCAACCGCATGCGCCCGCTATTTTCAGTCACAAACGTTGCCAACGAGCGCCACGTGAGATGAAAGATCGTGGAGCTGAAGAAGCCCGTTACACGGTCATATCGAATCGCCTCACGCAGGCAAGGGTTGTAAAAGTCGGCCGCGATATCGTTCACGTCGCTGGCGTATTCGGTCCTTAGAGTGCCGAGATCTTTCAGCATCCCGGAAGTACCTCACCAGAAATCGAATGGAGACTCAGCGAAACTCGCCGTTCAATGGCCTCGGCCAAATGGCCTGAACGGGCGGCGATGATTGTCTCCACCCGATTTGGCCTCCTCAGCTGACGGACTTCCTCGGCAATGCCTCGAGCCACCGCACCAAATACCACGCTTGGCGGCGCCTGGACACCCTTCGACCAAGGATAGCCACCTCCGGCGTCTTGCATGTCCGCATCCCACAAGATGAACGTCCTTAGTTCCGCGTGGTAGCCGGCAAGTAGGCAGCGGACGTTGTCGCTACGGTCGAACCTGAAGCGGCGCCGCTCAGAGTGTGGGACTGGTTCCCCCACTGTCAGTTGGATGCGAAAGGTTCCAGCCTGCCGCTCAGAAGCGTGCTGTGTCGCCCTGAACAGGTACAACCTGACTCGCAAGGGCAGTGGGGGCCGTAGGCGCAGGAGGATCGGTTTGCCACGCAGGCTCTCCTCCCCAGGCACGACCGCCAGGTGCTCCCGCAGAGCCCGCGCCAGCACTTGCCCGAGGTAGGGGCCGCTTTGGGCAGACGCCCCCCTCGGCATCGCCTCGAACGCCTCGTCGTCCATCGTCAACCACGTCGGATGTTCCATGAAGGTCCCTCCCCAGGCGCAGAGAGGCCCGATGTCTCCGCGTAGTGTCAGCATCGCATGCAGTGCTGACAGCTTGAGTGTCGATCACGCCAGCAGCCGACCTCAAGCGTTCCTGCCCTGCAGGCTTCGGTATGACCTGTGCGCCAGGAGGTAAGGTTGCCCTGCGCGATGAACATGGAGAGGACGTGACCTCGCAGATGCACGAGCTGTTGAGCTCTGGACGGCTCTGCTATGCAACGGCCCTAGGCGAGCAGGTGTGCGGGGATAGCTTGGAGCTCCTCGCCCAGCTACCTGCCGACAGTGTCGATCTCTTCGTGACAAGCCCTCCATTTCCGTTGCTGCGCAAGAAGGCGTATGGCAACGAGGATCAAGAGCTTTACGTTGCATGGTTGGCTCAGTTCGCGAAATTGGCTCGAGATGCGCTCAAGCCCACCGGTAGCCTGGTCATCGACATCGGCGGCGCCTACCAGAGCGGTCGACCCGTACGATCTTTGCATCAATTCCGGGCGCTGCTCACTTTCGTCGACGATCTCGAATATCGGCTGGCCGAAGAATTCTACTGGTACAATCCGGCGAAGCTTCCTTCACCCATTGAATGGGTCAACAAAAGGAAGATTCGCGCCAAGGATGCAGTGAACACCGTCTGGTGGCTTTCGAAGACCGATGACCCGAAAGCGCACGTAGGGCGCGTCCGCGTTCCATATTCGGAATCCATGAAGCGCCTCTTGAAGAACCCCGAGAAGTACTATAAGCCGAAGCGTCGACACTCAGAGCATGAAATCGGCGAGGCGTTCGGGAAGGACAATGGGGGCGCCCTCCCTTCGAATCTCTTGTCAATCCCCAACTCGCAGTCGAATGATAATTACCTTCGCACCCTCAAGCTCTTGAAGCGCCCGGGGCATCCTGCTCGCTTCCCAATGAAGCTGCCGTCCTTCTTCATCGAGATGTTGACTGACCCAGGGGACCTGGTTGTCGACTTCTTTAGCGGCTCCAATACCACTGGCAGGGCGGCGGAGACGCTGGGGCGTAAGTGGCTTTCTATCGAGCGTGACGAGACGTACTGCGCACTCTCCGCAATTCGTTTCTTGGCTGATCGCCCCGCTGATGAGATTGAGGAAGGTATACACAGAATCGAGCAGGGGGGATCGCTGATTCTGTGACCCTTCTCGCCTGCGGTCGATCTAAGCGCAGACTAGATTCCGTTATCACTCCCCTTTGGCGGGGGAGAGATCGGATGCCGTTCGAGCACCTTGGCTAGGCGTTCTTCGAAGGTTCCTCCTTCAACTCGACGCTTCTGAGGACCGACGTACTGCCTCCAGCGCGAAGGGTGCCGCGGCGTTCCGGCAACCATCCATACTTCACGGGTGCCTGAATGTCGGAGGTGCTGTCGTAGCCAGGTGACCTGGTCACGCAATATGGCACCCGTCGCACCAGTAACTCGACTAGTGCCCCACGCAAAGAGAACTTCATCAGAGCCCTCCAGCGCCTGCGAGAGAAGTGATCGCGATCTCGCAATATCAGTGCGGTGCACCGGTAGGTGGGCCAACTCGATCGAATCCCTAGATGGAACGTCCAAGAGATTGGTAAGTCGCACCTCGGTACAGTGGAGCAGTTGGAGAGCTGTGGCGAGGTTGCGGAACGAGATGGTCGTCTCTGCGGGGCGTAGGGGTGGATTGAGTAGAACCGCGCAAAGCGTCCTTCCTTGGGGGGCTTCCAGCAACAGAAGATCTTCCCTCTCTTCACGATTGTTACGTGAGCCCCGCTGACTGAGGCTGTAGGCGACTCCGAGAGCCGATTCCGAAGTTTACGCCTGAGCGACGGTCTTCTGGGGCTACCCCGTATCCGCTGGTCACGGGTGAGAGATCTTGCCTTGGCCAGTGTGATCACGGGGTCTGAGCCGTGCTGGATTCCCTCCTTCACCAGGCTGAGCCCGCAGCAGTTCGTCAAGTTGGTCACCGCTTCGCGGCGCCAGGGGGCAGACCCAGCGCGCAAGGACCAGCCGGGAGCCTGTCGCTGGAGCACCGGCTCCTGGCCGCCGTGCGCTGTCGCACGAACCTCACCCTGCGTCAGCTGGCACCGTGGTTCGCGGTGTCGAAGTCGGCCACAAACCATCAGCACTGCATCAATTCACCAGCTCGTCGCTGCTGGCGACCAGCCGGGCGTCAGGCCACCGCAACGACTGCAAAGCATGGGAGCTGTCCGGTGCCAAAGGCGCCGGCGGCAAGGCCACCATGATCGCGGGCGGCGACTAACGAGACACTGGCTGGTCATCCCGCAACGCCAAGAGCGCGTTCGGGAGGGGCCGCAACGCCTCCTGCAGCAAGGCCCGCACCCCTCGAGCATGGCTTCGCCCGTACTAGGACCCGGAAGATCCTGCGCGACCGCCGCCTCGGGCGACGGCGTCCACCGCGCCGTGCTCGGTATCGCCCGCCTCAGGGCGAGTTCTCTTGACGACGCTGTACCCAGCCGGGATCCCGAACCGGCATCGCAGGTCGCTCAGACTCTGTTAGCTCGGCGTCAGAGAGACTCATGACTTTATCGAAGAGCCAGATCAGGCGGGCGAATCTCAGTGCCGCAAAGATCATCGCGTACTCGAAAATGAAGCGGGCTGACAGCGGGTCCGTCTCGCGATCGAGCGACAGAGCGGTGAGCAGTAGGAGGCAGCACAAGGCTGTCGCTTGCAGTAGGCTGCGCCAGCTTCGCCTGAGCTCGGCATGGTGCTGCAGGCGTACCGCGCGCAGTCGCTCACCGTTCGCAGCGGTATAGAGGGAGATGGCAATGGCGCTGAGGCCACCGATTGCCGAAACCGTGCCAGCCGCGGCAGCGTACAGATCGGTGCGCTGTGATGACTCGATCCAACTCAGCCAGTCCCCCGACCCCAGGCTTCGAACGATGAGGATGTGGGAACCCAACGCTGCCCCGGCAACGAGGTAGTCAAGCTGTAGGTGGCCGGCCCAGATGTCCTCAACTGTGGTGCGTACGCCCACGTGCCCCCCTCTGGTCAATGCGGCAGGTCACGCGTCCCCTGCGTCCACCGCCAGCCGCAGGGCATCCTCGTGTTCAGCCGCTGCGCCCAGAATGGCATCCACCGCTGACACGATCCGGATCGAGTTACCTTCTTGATCCGTGGCCGGTACGCGCCTTTTGGCCGTAATGCTGTGCTCGACCAGCTCTACCAGGTGAGTACGCTCTGGCCCGGTAGGGTCGCTGTAGATCAGCGAAGCGCGTGCTCGCTCCGCACCAGTGACCACATCTGAGATCTCATCCAGGTCCGCCAGGAGCATCTCTCGATGTTCCTTGAGCTCCTTACCCCGGGGTACGGAGATGATCACTGTCACGCTGATCTCACCATAGGACTCACCAGCAACCCGGAACGTGCGGGCGAGGCCGCCCTTTCGTTCCCTGAGCGCGCCCATCTTGTTGGCCATGAGCTTGACCTCGACACGGCTGGCGCCGCTGGCAGTCTTAAGCCGCTCGACTTCGGCATGAGCGACGACTGGCCGCACCTCGAACTGAGTACCGGGGAAGAGACTGATCCCGTTCAGCCACGCCTCCAGGGCGCGATGACTGGGCGCAGACTGGCTGCCACGCATGATTCCGATGACGTTCCCGAAGGGGAGGAAGCAGATGACGGAGGTGTCCAGGTACCCCTCATGCGCATTCTGCTCTAGCTCGCGCAGGCTGCCGGTGTCCCAGTTCATCACCGACAGCCATTCACCAGCGTCCTTGACTCGGTGCAGCAGCAGATGGTCCTGCTCGTGATACGTGGTGATCGTTCCCACTAGCTGCGAGTCGCTCTCGAAGGTACGACCCGAGACCGGGACCTGCGATAGATCAGCCAGGACGGCATCCCAGTCCATTGGCTCAGGCATGCGCTGGCCCTCGCCATTTCTCACAGTCACCACCTCGTAGAAGTGGATCGTGCGCTCCTTCATGTGGCCCAGAGTGGCCAAGGCTTACTCCCTCATGCCGCGAATTGCATCTGGCTGTCAGCCTGATGCGGATCGCCCGACGCGCCCCCAGCGGAGCAATGATCGTAGAGGCAATCCTGCCTGTCCATGCCATTCGGGCATGCCGCGTGATCAAGGTTCCATCGAGGCCCCACTGGGACCTGCGAACCGAACCCAGATGCCGGCCAGCGGCGGATCCTGGCTCAGTAGGCGATTCCGCCGTGGTGCGAACAGGTTCCACGACCCCTTGTGCTGGACGTCCAGCCGTCCACACAGAGGGTTCCGCCGTGCACCGGTCGGGTTGCGGAGGGCGCAGGAACAGGCCGTTCGCGTGGTCTGACCAAGCAATTGGACTGTGCCCCGATCCACCAAGCCTGAGGAGCCCCGGCCGGACACGTTCCGTACGGCGTGTGGGCAGGTACCAGCCCCTCCCGCACGAAGGCCCGCATCGCTGCTTCCAGAGCAGCTGGGGACGACGGGGTCGCATTCTCGTCGGGCGACGTGCTGCTTGAAAGCATCAGCCGGCGATCGACCTTCGTAACCTGTATGGCTATGCCTTCCCCGGCCAATGGCCGAGCAACATTCACAACAGAGGCTGCGCGTCCTCCAGCATCAGCCTTCTCCAAGCGGGCACTCTCCGTGGCGAAGACATGGCCGTCGTTCGTCGTGAACTGGAGCGTGACTTCGTACCATGCAGCTTGTTCTGGGTGGCTGTTGGTGACGTTGACCTCGACCGAGGACATGCCCGTTTCTTGATCGGCACACTGCAGGGTGCCCAGCGTGACGTCTTCTGACAGCGGCACGCTCTTCAGAGGCTTGGTTGGTTGCCTCTCGCCCTGTTGCGGGCAGAGTGCCTGCTCAGCGCGAGGGGGTGATTGCGTACAGCCCGATCCCAGAATCGCGGCAGCTACGACGACCACCAATACACCCGTCCGCACCTTGCCTCCCCCAACCGCTCGGTCAACCACCCTGGAATCCGTGCCTCGATCCTCATCAGTTGTTAGAGGTAGCGTATCGAGTAGGGGTTCATGGCGGTTCTCGTGTGAATCGATCACCAGCGTCTGCCTACTTTGGTGGTGGCAGGCGATGTCCACGCCGGGAAGGCTCGCCGCGTACGTGACGCCATAAGGCGGGTACGTCGCCTCCCCGGGACCTCGCCCTCCAGCCTCCTCCCGAACCAGGAGGACCACGAGCAACGCCGCCGCTCCTTCGGGTTTCGGCTCGTCGGCTCCTTCAACGCCGAGGCCATATCCGCGTCCATGTAGGCCACTAGTACCGTCTTCACTCCCATGCCCACACTAGTGCCGACCGCTGGCAGCCCGGTCGTCCCGAAAACGCCCGACGTTTTGGTCGATGGCCAGCGATCAAGCGCGTATTAGCAGGTCAGAGGCACCCCGCTCCCCCATCCACCAAGTGCCTTCTAAGCACTTGACGGGAAGAGCGCGGGCGGCAATCAACACGGGACCGTACTTGGAACCGCTTCCCCCGGCGCAAGGCTGGAGGGACACGTGCACCGGGGGTGGGCAGGCTCATGCCCGCGTTCGGCGCCTGACAGGCCACAGACGTGCCTCGCTCGGCCGGCTATCACCCAGCGCAGTGGTGATGCCCGGAGAGGAGGTCAGCTCGCACAGCTTCCGGCCGTGCCCCAGCGAAGGAAGTCCGTGGTTCCAGCACCGTCGAGGACCGCCACCGCGTAGTGGGCATAGCCCCATCCCTGCCCCGCGCGGGATTCCGCGAGAACCGCCCGGCAGGCCACGCCGGCGGCGGCCTCTGCCCATTCCTCTCGTGTGCTCTGGTCCCACTCGGGCTTCGTGGCCCACACGTACATCACGCCTTCGTGCGGAGCGAAGCCGATGCTGGTGTTCTCGTCGCTGATGTAGCGGGGGTCCTCGAACAGCCGGGAGTTGGCGTTCCAGTCGACAAAGAGCTGATGGACCGCCTCGGTGGCCACCCTGATTTCACGCTTGTCGACGCTGGGGATCTGGGCCGCGGCCAGCCCTTGTTCAGTGGGGTGCCAGCTCGGGGCCTGCCCGGTGTCGATGGCGGTGCGGTCGATGGTCTGTGTGATGCAGCTGGTGTTGGCGCGGAAGTCGTCCTCCCACACAATCGCCGGCGCCGAGGGAGTGGTGTTGTCGACCAGGACGTACTCGTCGTACGGAAGGGACTTGTAGATGTCCACCATCATGCGCAGGGTAAGGCAGGCGTTCTTGCCCACCCCTTGCACGACGCGTGACTCAACGGCCGGGCCGCTGATGGCTATGTAGAGCTCTCTCCGAGACGGAGCGTAGCCCACGTCGTACTGACCGCTGTAGTTGTACTCCTCGCCCATGCCGAGGCCAAGGTCGTGTCCGAGTGCGGCCTCGGTCTCGATCTCCGACTCTCCCTTGGCGCGGCGAGCCGCACGCCACGTGTCGAGCGTCGCCTCGTCCACGTCCGTAGAAGGAAGGGGTGACGCGGCGCCCACAGCAGCTTGGGAGCTTGCTGCGGGTGAAGCGGAAGCCGGCATGGTGGCAGTCTTGCTGGGGGATGCGCTGGCGGGAGGACGGGAACTCGTCGAAGCCGTCTCCATCTTGTCGGGCTGCAGGGCCAGCGCTCCACCCGCCAGGCCGCCTATGACAGTGCCCACCACCGCCGCGATGCCGACGAGTCGTCTGCTGGAACGGGCAGGATGTCTCCAGTTCGGGTCGTCCAGAGTGGGGACGGCCCACTGGGCAGCGACGAGATCGCCCACCAGTGTCGGTTCCGCACCCGTCGGCGCGACCTGTGTGGCCTGTGCTGCGAGGAGGACGGCACATGTCTCGGCAGCGTCCCGCGCGGTGGCTCGGTCCCGCGGCACCTTGGCGAGAGCCCTGCTCACGATGGCGTGGAGTTCGCCAGGAAGCCCACGCAGATCAGGATCCTCGGACATGACCCGGTAGGCGACCGCGTCGGGGGCTCCCCCGCCGAAGGGCGCGCGACCGGTGGCCGCGAAGGCTACGAGGGCGCCCCAGACAAACATGTCGCCCTCGGGACCCGTGGTACCGGTGCGGTAGTGCTCAGGGCTGATCCATCCTGGGGTGCCGGTCAGAATGCCGGTGCGCGTCACGGATGTGCCGTCGGCGGCATGAGCGATGCCGAAGTCCAGGACTCGGGGACCGACCGGGGTCAGAATGACGTTCTGCGGCTTGACGTCCCTGTGGACGACACCCGCGGCGTGAATGGCCGCGAGGGCCTGGGCTGTGCCCGTAGCAAAGGCGTAGAGGGTTCCACCGGCCAGCGGCCCGTGCGCGGCGATGTACCGATCGAGGGTGAGCCCTGGGGCATAGGCAGTGGCCAGCCACGGTGACGGTGCTTCGGCGTCAGCCGCGATCAGGGGTATGAGGCAGGGGCCCTGGACACGGGCGGAGAGCTGGACTTCTCGGCGGAAGCGCGCCCGGAACTCCGCGTCGTCCGCCTGGGCAGGGTGGACGACCTTGACCGCGACCCGCAGACCGGCGGCGTCGAGACCGGCGAACACCGTGCCCATGCCCCCTGAGCCGAGGCGCCCGATAATCCGGTAGGGGCCGACGCGCTTGGGGTCACCGGGGTGGGCAGCCAGCACCCGCCCACCAGAACGAGCACTGCTCACCGGGCTTCCGATCTCCTTCAGACGTGCAGCAGGCCAAAGGCCGGACGCATGCCGGTACCTGAGAGCTGGATATTAGCCGCGCGTCGAGGCGATAGGCACTGCCTTCTGGGCAATGGTCGGCAACGCTTCCTCATCGACCGCACAAGAGCGAAACGGAGCCGACGAGCTTCGCTCGCCGTGCTCCGTCGCTTTCGCCGCAGAGCGTCTGTTCATCGGTGCGCGCCGCGGCCTGGGCCTCCCCGACAATCGACTGACACCCCATCAGAAGGAGCGTCAAGTGAGCGTCACGAGCGTCATTTCAGCGTCAAGATATCGCCCGTAACGCCCACACCGCACATACCGCGCACCCGCAAAACCCCAGGTCAGGCGTCCTTCTTCACCGGCTCCAGGATCGCCACGCACTCCACGTGGTGCGTCATCGGGAACAAGTCGAACGCCCGCAGCGTCCGGACCCGGTAGCCGCCCTCCGCGAAGTAGGCGATGTCGCGGGCCAGGGCCGCCGGGTCGCAGGCCACGTACGCGATGCGGCGGGCGCCCAGGCCCGCGAGGTGTTTGACCGTCTGCTTGCCGGCGCCCGCGCGGGGCGGGTCCAGGACGATGAGGTCGACCTCGGTGATCCTGGTGCGCGGGAGGACCGTGTCGACCTTGCCCTGTTCGATGCGGACGCGGTCGTACGCCTCCAGGTTGTGGCGGGCGTCCTCCACCGCGCGCTTGCCCGACTCGATGCCCAGGACCGCGCCCTGGTCGCCGACGCGGTCCGCGATCGCGCCCGCGAAGAGGCCGACGCCGCAGTAGAGGTCCAGGGCCGTGTCGCCCTTGCGGGGCATCAGGCCCTGCATCACCGCGAGGACCAGGGTCTGGGCGGCCTTCGGGTGGACCTGCCAGAAGCCGCCGTTGCCGACGCGGTACGTACGGTCGTCGGCGCGCTCGCGGACGAAGGGGCGGCCGTGCACCCGGTGGATGCCGCCGTCGTGCTCGTCGACGCGGAGCACCGAGACCGGCTTGTCCAGCTCGACGAGCGGGAGGCGGGCGCCGGGCCGGGGAGCGAGGATGACCTGGCGGTCGCCGGAGCCGGAGGCCGCGATGGCCTCGACCGAGGCCATGCCCTCCCAGTCGCGCTTCTCGATGCCCAGCTCGGAGACGCCCTCGGCGGCGATCATGCAGTGGTCGATCACCTCGACCTCGTGCGAGCGGTGCCGCCGCAGACCCGCGTGGCCCTCGGTGTCGACCGCGTACTGGACGCGGGTGCGCCACTGCGGGACCTCGCCCGCCGGGAGCTTGTCGCCCTCGGCCGGCATCACCGTGCCGTCCCAGCCGGCCTCCTCCGGGGTGAGTCCGGCCAGCCGCTGGAGCTGTTCGGCGATGACCTCGCCCTTGAGCCTGCGCTGCGCGCCCGGCTTCGCGTGCTGCCAGTCGCAGCCGCCGCACCTGCCCGGGCCCGCGAACGGACACGGAGCCTCCACCCGGTCCTTGGAGGCCTCCAGGATCTCGACGGCGTCCGCGCGCAGGTAGCGGGACGTCTCGTCGCCCTCGGTCACCTTCGCGACCACCCGCTCGCCCGGGAGGGCGTGCCGCACGAAGAGGACGCGGCCCGCCTCCGTACGCGCGATGCAGTGGCCGCCGTGCGCCACTGGGCCGACCTCGACCTCGTACTCTTCCCCGACCAACGAAGAAACAGGTGCGTTCTGCATGACGGGGTGACTCCAGAGAAAGAGAGCGGTGGGGGGGGGGGGGGGGGCGGCCCCCCCCCCCCCCCCCCCCCCCCCCCCGGGGGGGGGGCCCCCGGCCCCCCCCCCCCCCCCCCCCCCCCCCCCCCCCCCCCCCCCCCCGCGCCCCGCCCCCCCCCCCCCCCCCCCCCCCCCCCCGCGCGCGCCCCCCCCC
>NZ_JBIVDE010000013.1:0-74030 GCF_044746945.1 Streptomyces sp. NPDC090127
CGAAGGACGCCGTCTCCGAAGTGAACCTGTCACCCGTCAACTGCATACCGTCACCGGAATCACCGGCGAACCGAATAATCACCCGATCGAGTCGGTGCACCTCTTTGCGGATCGGTGCCCGCTCGCTCAACACCTCGGCGTCCGCCGGGTCGAGAAGCGTCATGGGGAAGGTCCTTATGGGCTCGGGAGGGGAAGAGGGAGGGGAAGTGGGAGAGGACGAGGGAGGGCGACGCGCCGCGCGCCGCTCAGCCCGACACGCCGCGCGCCGCTCAGCCCGACGCGCCACGCGCCGCTCGGCCCGACGCCACGCGCGCCGCTCAGCCCGCCGTGGCGAGGGCGATGGCCGCCGCGTACGCCGGAAGCGGTGTCGGTACGTCGTGGAGGGTGAAGGCGTCCACCTCGGCCGGTACGTCGGACACGCCCACGTACGGGTCGGCGACGCCGTACGCGAGCCCGACGCCCGTCGCCTTCAGGTACGCCTCCTTGCGCGTCCACACCCGGGCCAGTGCCCCCGGGCGGGCCTCGTCCGGCAGTGCGCGCAGGACGCTCTGCTCGCGCGGGTGCAGGGAGGGCAGGAGTTCGTCGGTGATGGCCGGGCGCGGGAGGCCCTCGACGTCGGCGCCCACCCGGGCGCCGGAGACGGCGATCAGGGCGAGCCCGTCGCTGTGAGAGAGGGAGAAGTGCGGGCCGCCGTCGGCCAGCGCGGGGCGTCCGTGCGGCGCGCCGCAGCACGGGCAGTCCTCGCGGACCAGGCCGAGCCCCTCGGGGGCGAGCCCCGTGTAGCCGCCGAGGACCAGGCGCAGCCCGATGTGCGCGGCCCGGAAGCGGTGTCGGTCACCGGGGCGGCGCAGGCGCGCCGACCGGTCCTGCTCCTCGGGGCTCAGGGGGACGCCCTCGGCGGCCACCGGGTGACCGCCCACGATCTCGCGGTCCGTGTCCAGCCACCACAGGGCCACGTCCCGGCCCGTGGGCGGCGGGCCCGGGTCCGGAACCGGGCCCGCCCCGAGGTGCAGGGCGCGCACGACCGGCAGCAGGACGGGCAGGGTCTCAGGCATCGTCGCCGGCTCCGGCGAGTTCGCGGATGGTGGGCGTGCGGAACAGGTCCCGTAGGGGTACGGCGGGCAGGCCCCGGCTGCGCAGCGCGGCGCTGATCCGCACCGCCAGCAGGGAGTTGCCGCCCAGCTCGAAGAAGTCGTCGTCGAGCCCGACCGGGGTGCCCAGCATCGTCGACCAGACGTCCTGGAGTACGGCCGCCTTGCCCTCCCCCGGTCCGTCCGCCGTGGTGTGGGGCGAGGCGGTGGCGGGGGCGGGCGTCGCCGTCCGGGTCGGCTCCGGCAGCCGGGCGGCGTCCAGCTTGCCGTTCGTGGTCAGGGGCAGCGAGTCGAGCGGGGTGACGGTCGCCGGGAGCATGTAGGCGGGCAGGACGGTCGCGGCCCGCTTCCGTACCCCTACGGGATCGAGGTCCGCCGGGACGACGTAGGCGTCCAGGCGGGCGGTCGCGGGGTCCGACGGGTCGTCCCGCCGGACGACGACGGCCGCCGCGCGGACGTCGGGGTCCTCCAGGAGTACGGCGCGGATCTCGTCCAGCTCGATCCGGAAGCCGCGGATCTTCACCTGGCTGTCGATGCGCCCCAGGTGTTCGAGGGTGCCGTCGGGGCGCAGCCGGCCGAGGTCGCCGCTGTGGTACTGGCGGCCCGGCGCGTACGGGTCGGCGGTGAAGCGGGCGTCGGTGAGCTCGGGACGTCCGAGGTAGCCGAGGGCCACGCCGGCGCCGCCGACGCGGATCTCGCCCGTGACGCCGGGCGGGACGAGGCGGCCGCGGGCGTCGGTCACGTACAGGTGCCAGCCGGGCAGCGCCGGGCCGACGGACTTCGAGCCGGCGAGGGCCAGTTCCCGGGTCAGCGTCTGCGCGGTGACGTGCACGGTGGTCTCCGTGATGCCGAACATGTTGACCATGCGGCACTCGTCCTCGGGGTGCCGGTCGAACCAGCGCAGCAGCATGCGGGCGTCCAGCGGCTCGCCGCCGAAGACGACCAGCCGTACGGCGAGCGCGGCGTGGTCGGTCTCCAGGAGCTGGGAGAAGGCGGAGGGCGTCTGGCTGAGGACCGTGACCTCCTCGCGCCGCAGCAGGTCGCGGAACTCGTCGGGCTCGCGGGAGACGACGTACGGGACGACCACGAGGCGCCCGCCGGTCAGCAGGCAGCCCCAGATCTCCCAGACGGAGAAGTCGAAGGCGCCGGAGTGGAAGAACGTCCACACGTCGTCCGGGCCGAGACCGTACGGTTCGCGGGTCGCGTCGACGAGCGCGACGACGTTGCGGTGCGGGACGACGACGCCCTTGGGGCGGCCGGTGGATCCGGAGGTGTAGATGACGTACGCGGGGTCGTCCGGGCCGCCGGCGCGCGGGAGTTCGTGTGCGCGCTGTCCGTCGGCGAGGAGGGCGTCGGGGGTGACGGGCGTGCCCGCCCCGGCCGGGTACTCCGCGTGCCGGGTGATCACCAGCGCGAGGCCGGCGTCCCGCGCGGTGTGGGCCAGCCGGTCGGCCGGGTAGGCCGGGTCGGTGGGCACGTAGGCCGCGCCCGCCTTGAGGATGCCGAGCATGGCGACGACCAGCTCGTTGGCGCGCTCCAGGCAGAGGCCGACCCGGTCGCCGGGCGCGACCCCGCGCGCGACGAGGCCGCGGGCCACCTGGTCCGCCTGGGCGTCCAGTTCGCGGTACGTGAGGGTCGTCGTGCCGTCGCCGACCGCCGGGGCGTCCGGGCGGGCGGCGGCCACGCGCGCGAAGGCGGTCGTGAGGTGCTCGGGCGTACCGGCCAGGACGGCGTCCGGCCGGCCGAGGGCGGCGACGCGCCGGCGCTCCGCGGCGTCGAGGAGTTCGACGTCGTCGGCGTGGACCGCCGGGGACTCGCCGAACTGGCGCAGGACGTGGGCGAGATGGCGCAGGAAGCCGTCGACGACCTCGGGCGCGAAGTGACTGCGCCGGTACGCGACCCAGAGCCGGCCGCCGCCCTGGTCGCCCTGGTCGCCCGGACCGCGCTGGTCGCCCTGGTCGCCCGGACCGCGTCGGCCGCTCTGGTCGCCTTGGCCGCCACCCTGGCCGTGTCGGCCACCCGGGCCGCGTTGGCCACTCTGCTGGGCGTCCGCGTCGGACGTCGCGCGGGGCAGCACGGTGACGGTGAGCGGGAACGGCGGTGCGAGGCAGGGGAGGTACTCCCCCGCCTCCCCGAACGGGTCACCCTCCGCGGCGGGTTCGATCACCCCCACGGTCACCGGGTGGTCCGTCGGCGTGGGGACGGCCGCGTGCAGCGAGGCGAGGGAGGCGTCCGCGGGTACCGAGCAGCCGAGGGCTCCGCGCCGGTCGGTGGCGACGGTGACGTCACCGGTGGCGCCGTGGCCCTCGTAGCGGTGCAGCGTGAGCGCCAGGGCGGCGAGCAGCGCGGACGGGTCCGCGCCGACCGGCAGACCGAGGGAGCGGCTCTCCCACCCGTCGGCACCCTTCGTACCCCCGCCCCAGTCGGGCGCCGGGCCGGGGCTGACGGGGCGGGGGGCGGGCAGGCCTTCGCCGGCCGCCGCTCCCACCGAGGCCGCAGCCCCCACCGAGGCCTCCGCCCCTTCCGCCTCCATCGCCCCCTCCGCCTCGCCCACCCCGTCGGCCAGCGCGAGCGTCAGGCGGGTGAGGGCGTCCCGGTCGAGTACGGCGCGGTCGGCCACGACGACCAGATCCGCGACGCCGTCCGCGTGACGCAGCAGCACGCACCGTACGGACGGGGTCGGCCGGTTCAGTTCGGTCCGGCGGCGGCGCAGGGCCTCCGGCTCATCGGAGCCGGCCGTGACGTCCTCCACCCACAGGCGCCAGGGGCCCGCCGCGCCCAGGCGGGCGGTCAGCTCCGCGGCGGTCACCCGACTGCTCAGCCGGACCCGTAGGGCGTGGCAACGCTCACCCACCATGGGGGTGTCCTCCCTCTCTCTCACAACGGTCACATCTGGTGCTGGTCTCCGCGCCGGTCAGCGCGCGGTGAACCCGCCGTCCACGGTCAGCACGGAGCCGGTCACCTGCCGGGCGTCGTCCGAGACGAGGTAGACGACGGCGGCGGCCACGTCCTCCGGCTCGATCAGGGCGTTCATCGGCTGCGCCTCGGTGAACGTCTGCTCGTGCTCGCCCACCTCCACCTCCAGGGCGCGGGCGATCTCCGCGAGCATCCGGCCCTCGGCGGTCGAGTCGTCGCGCACCGAGCCGGGACAGACGGCGTTCACGCGGACCTTGGTGGGCGCGTAGTCGAGCGCCGCGGCCTTCGTCAGTCCGATCAGGCCGTGTTTGGCGGCGACGTAACCCGCGAAGTGCCGGTAGCCGACCAGCCCGGCCGTCGAGGCGATGTTCACGATGGAGCCGGCGCGGCGGGCGCTCATCGCCCCCGCGACCGTACGGATCACCCGCCAGGCGCCGGACAGGTCGACGTCGATCATCAACGCCCACTCGTCCTCGCCGATCTCGTGCGCCGGGCGGCCCGAAGGGGCCGCGATCCCGGCGTTGTTGACGGCGGCGTCGATCCGACCGAAGCGGTCCTCCGCGCGGGCCACCGCGGTCTCGACGGAGGCGAGGTCGCGGACGTCGCAGGCGGCGGTGAGCACGGCGGCGCCGTTCTTGCGGCAGAGCGTGGCCGTGTGTTCCAGCTGGCCGCGGGTGCCCAGCGGGTACGGCACGCCGTCGAGGTCCTCGCACAGGTCGAGGAGCGCGAGGTCGGCGCCCTCGGCGGCGCAGGCGACGGCGGTCGCCCGGCCGAGGCCCCTGGCCGCCCCGGTGACGAGGACGGTCTTTCCGGTCAGACGCACAGCTCCGCCCCCTCGACCGACTGCGCCAGCTCCTCGGCGACGACCCGGAGGAGCGCCGGCGCCGACTCGGTGAGGTACATGTGGCCGCCGTCCAGTTCCGCGTGGCGGTGGCCGGCGTCCGTGGTGCGGTCCCACGCCTCGGCCTCGGCGCGGCCCACGAGGGTGTCCGCCGTGCCGCGCAGGGTGGTGACCGGGACCGACAGGAGCCGGTCGTCGGCGGGTACGTACGACTCGTGCATCTCCACGTCGGCGCGGAGCGTCGGCAGGACCAGCTCGCGCAGCTCGGGGTCGTCGAGGGCCTCGTCCGTGTAACCGGCGAACTCGTTGACGCGCGCCAGGAAGGCGTCGTCGTCGAGACCGGTCGCGCGGGCGGCGCGCGGCTCGGCCGGGTGCGGGGAGCCGCTGGCGAACAGCCGGACGAGCCGGATGTCCGGGGTGGTGGCGAGGCGCCGGGCGAGCTCGTACGCGAGGACGGCGCCGAGGCTGTGGCCGAAGAGGGCGACACGGTGCGGACCGGTGGCCGGGGCGAGGGCGGTCAGAAGGTCGGCGTGCAGGGAGTCGGCGGCGGCGTGCGCGTCGCGGAACGGCTCCTCGTCGATGAGGCGTTCGCGGCCCGGGAGCTGGAGCGGCAGGACGTCGAGGCCGAGCGGCTCGGCGTGGCGCTGCCAGGGACGGTAGAAGGAGGCGCCGGCGCCGGCGAAGGGCAGGCAGACGAGCGTGGTGCGGTCGGCCATGTCAGCGCTCCCCGGCGTGGTCGGCGGTCGCGGTGGCGGGCGCCGAGACGGGCGGCCCGGCGGCGGGCGCGTCCGAGGGCGCGGGGGCGGTCCCGGCGACGGGCGTGTCCGTGGGCGCGGTGACGGACGCCTCAGCGGGCGGCCCGGCGGCGGTCGCGGGGGCAGCCCCGGCGACGGGCGTGTCCGTGGGCGCGGGCTCGGGGGCGTCGGCCGACAGGCGGACGTCGTAGGTGACCGGCAGCTTCACCAGGCCACGGCTGGTGGAGTTGTCGAAGAGCCACTCCAGCTCCTCGGCCGGGACGGCCAGACGCAGGCCGGGCAGGCGGCGCAGCAGGGTCGTGAAGGCTATCTGGCCCTCGACCCGGGAGAGCGGCGCGCCGACGCAGAAGTGCGGGCCCTGGCCGAAGGCGAGGTGGCGGTTGGCGGTGCGGGTGATGTCGAGTCGGTCCGGGTCCTCGAACGCCTCCGGGTCGCGGTTGGCGGAGCCCATGAGGAGGTGGACGAAGGCCTCCTTGGGGATCGGGCAGCCGGCGAGCTCCATGTCCTCGGCGGCGACCCGCAGGGTGCCGCGGTAGACCGGCGACTCGAAGCGCAGGAACTCCTCGACGGCCGAGCCCGCCAGATCGGGCCGGGAGCGGAGCAGAGCGAGCTGGTCGGGGTGGGTGAGCAGGGCCTGGACGCCGTTGCCGATGAGGTTGGCGGTGGTCTTGTGTCCGGCGATGATCAGCAGGACGAGGGTGGAGACCAGCTCGTCGTCGGTGAACCGGCCCTCCTCGTCGGCGGCCCGCAGCAGGATGCTGACCAGGTCGTCGCCGAGGTCGGCGCGCCGGTCGGCGAGCAGGTCGAGCAGGTAGCGCTCGATGTTCTCGCTGGCGTCCTTGAGCTTCTCGTTGGACTCGGCGTCCGGATACGGGGCCCCGCTGAGCCAGTTGCCCCAGCTGTGCAGCTGCGGCCGGTCGGCGACCGGGACGCCGAGGAACTCGCAGATGACACGCATCGGCAGGGAGAAGGCGAACTCCATCAGGTTCGCTTCGCCGTGCTCGGGCAGCGCGTCGATCAGCTCGTCGGTGATCTCTTGGATGCGCGGGCGGAGCAGCTCCATCCGGCGCGGTACGAAGGCCCGGCTGACGAGCTTGCGCAGCCGGGTGTGCTCCGGCGGATCGGCGGTGAGCATGTTGCGGATCAGTACGGGACTGGAATCCTTGACGAGGTCCCGGAACCAGTCCGGGGCGTTGTCGATCTGCTTCGACAACCGGGGGTCGCTGAAGGCCTTGAGCGTGGTCTCGTAGTCGGCGACGACGTAACCCACGCCGCCCACCGGGTAGTTGATCGCGTGGACCGGGCACCCGCTGGCGCGCAGCTTGGCGTTGCCGGTGTGCAGGTCGTCGCCCTCGGGGGCGGTGAAGAACTCGGGGGGAAGCTGGTCCGTGGTGCGGGGAAGCTCGGTGGTCATCGGGTTTCTCCTTCCTTGTCGGAACGCGGGATGTCGCAGGCGGGAGCGGTGTCGGTGTCGGTGTCGGGATCGGGCACGGCGACGCCCGCGGAGGGCGGTGCGTCCGGGAGAGCCGTGTCCGCGTACGCCTCCGGGGGCGCGAGGTTGCGGATGCGCGGGCTGAGGGTGGGCAGGGCGGCCAGGCCGGAGATGACGGCCATCACGGTGAACACCCAGACCGGGCCGGCCGTGTCGAAGACCGTGCCGATGGCGAACACGCCGACCGGTGCGGCGATCATCGACATGAACATCACCGCGCCGAGGACCCGGCCCTGCGCCTTGTCGGGCACCATCGCCGCGAGGTAGGCGAGGAAGAGCGCGCTGGTGATGGGGCCCCGCAGGAACACGCAGGCGACGATGACGCCGAGCGGGACGAGCCCGGAGACGTTGGCGAGCAGGATCGCGGCCACCGGCCCGATCCACGCGGCGATCAGGAAGAGCTTCGCCGGGGCGACCTTCTTGATGACCGGTCCCGCGACGAGCGAGCCGACCAGTCCGCCGACGCCGGCGATGGAGAGCAGCATGCCGGTGAAACTCGCGGAGGCGCCCCGGCTCTCGGCGGTGGCGATCAGGGCGAGGAAGACGCCGGAGTGGGTGAACGCCATGTTCGAGCCCATGATCCAGACGATCAGCAGCCGCAGGACCGGCTGATTGGCCAGGATCCGGAAGCCCTCGGCCGTGTTGCGCTTCTCCCCCGGGGAGATCTGCTCCACCTTCATCGGCTTGCGGATGAAGAGCAGCAGCACGGTGGAGACGAGGAACCCGATCGACGCGCTCAGGAACGGGAACGCGCGCGCCACACCGAAGAGGGCGCCGCCGACGGGCGGGCCGCCCATGGTCGCCGCGAAGTAGCGGATCTGGTTCTGGGCGGTGGCCTGGGTGAGCTGGGAGGGCGGGACGAGCTGCTTGATGGCCGCGAGTCCGGTGGGGTTGGAGATGCCGAGGCAGGCGGCCGAACCGACCGCGACGGCGAAGACCAGGACGGGGTGGGTCTGGTCGGCGAAGATCAGCAGGCTGAACACGCCGAGCAGGACGACCCGGACCAGGTTGCAGATGATCATCAACAGTCGGCGGTCCATCCGGTCCGCGAGCGTGCCGCCCGGGATGGACATCAGGCTGGCGGTGATGAGCTGCGCCGAACCGACGGCGCCCGCGTAGAAGGCGGACCCCGAGGCGGCCAGGATGAGCAGCGGATACGCCACCTCCGCGGTCTCCTTGGCGAGCGCGGCGAACGCCTCGCTGGTCCACAGCGCCTGGAAGTCGCGGTTCTTCAGGAGCGGCTTCTCGGCAGACTCCTTGCCCTCCTGCCCGCCGTCCTGCCCTTGTGCCCGTTGTTCGTCCTCGGGCGCCGGCGCCTCGTCCGCCGTACTGCCGGGCGGTGTCTGCGAGACCGTCATGAGTCCTCCCTCTCCTTGTGTTCGTCCGCTGTGAGTGCCTCGCCGAGGCGTGCGGCGAGCTGGTCGACGTACGGGGGCCGCAGCATCGACCAGTGGTCGCCCGCGACCGGGACCACGCGCAGCCCGGCCGGGTACAGCCCCGCGAGCCGTCGGGCGAGCCGGGCGGCCGCTCCCGGTTCCGTGTCCGCCTTGAACAGCACGGCCGGGCACTCCACCGGGCCCGGCCGGTGCGCCAGTACGGCGGCCTGGCCGGCGAGGAACCTGCGGCGGGCGTCCGGGTCGCGGCGCAGCGGGCCCGCCGTGGGGCCGACACCGAGCAGGGTGTCGAGGCCCGCCCTTACCCCGCCGAGGAGGAAGTCCGGGGCGGCGGCGACGGGCAGCGGTCGGGTGTCGGGTACGTAGCCGTCCAGGGAGAACAGCAGGTCCACCGTTCGCCCGCGGCGGCTGAGCAGCCGGGCGGTCTCGTGCGCGACGACGGCGCCGAAGGACCAGCCGCCCAGCGTGTACGGCCCCGTCGGCTGGGCCCGCAGCAGGGTGCGGGCGTGCGCGGCGGCGAGGGCGCGGATCGTGCCGCCCCGGCGGGCGTGCCGCTCCAGGGCGAGGACGGGGCGGTCACCGGAGGGGGCCAGCCGGGCCGCCAACTCCCGGTAGGGCAGGGCGTTTCCGAGAGCGTCCACGACGAGGAAGACCGGACGCCCGGTGCCTTCGCGCAGGGTGGCCACGCCGGGCGGAAGAGCGGCGTGGGCGCCATGCGCCGGTCGCCCGGCCGGGCCCGGAAGCTGCCGCTCGACCAGCTCGACGAGCCCGGCGAAGGTGCCCTTCAGGCTGAACTCGGTGACGGAGAGCTCCGCGCCGAGGCGTTCACGGACGGCGGTGGTGAGCGCGAGTGCGAGCAGCGACTCGCCACCGAGGGTGAAGAAGTCGTCTTCGTCGCCTGCGGCGGCGACGCCCAGCGTCTGGCGCCAGATCTCTTCGAGGACGGACCGCGTGGCGGGGGCCGTGGCCATGGCTGTGGTCATTGCTGTGGGCGTTGCTGTGGTCATTGCTGCCGGCGTTGCTGTGGTCATTGCTGCCGGCGTTGCTGTGGTCGTGATCGCAGCCGCGGCCGTGAGCGTGGCGCGTGCGCGGGTGGTGTCCGTGCGTGGTGTGCCCGCCGGCTCGGCGGGGCGCGGAGACGCCTCAGGCTCCGGGTTCGGTCCAGGTACCGGATCCGGGTCCGGGTCCGGGTCTTCGCCCAGGAACGGGTGCGCGGGCAGCGAGCACCGTACGGGCCGGGTCTCGGGGTCGGCGTACCGGCTCTCCAGGAGCGTCTCCAGGGCCCGGTCCACGCCGAGTTCCCAGAGCGCGCCGATCGCGTCGAGCAGCCCGGCCTCGGCCTCGACGCGCCCGCCGGGAGCGAGCCGCACGGTCCGGTGGCCGGGGTTCCAGCCGGGCGCGACGCGCAGGGAGCCGGTCATCGAGCCGCCGGGGCCGAGCTCCAGGTACGTCGTGCAGCCGGCGGCCAGCAGGGTGGCGCTCCCGGCGTCGAGCAGGACCGGCTCGCGCAGGTGCGCGGCCCAGTGGCCGGGGGTGACCACGGCCTCGGGGTCGGCCAGGTCGCCCGTGGTGTTGGAGATGTACGGCAGCCGTGGCGGGCGGGCGGGCATCGACGACAGATGGTCCCGCACCACCTCGGCTGCCGAGTTCATGGCCGGCGAGTGGAAGGCCCGCCGGGTGTGGACGGGGGTGACGCGCAGTCCGGTCAGCGCGCCACCCGCGAGGAGGGAGTCCATGGCGGCTTCGGGGCCGGAGAGGACCGCCGAACCGTTTCCGCGTACGGCGACGGTGACACCGCTGTCGACGGGCAGCCTGGCCTCGACCTCGTCGGGCGCCGCCTCGACCACGGCCATCCGGCCCGGGGCCGCGTCGCGCATGGCCACGGCCCGCCGATGGACCAGACCGACGGCGTCGGACACGGTCCACACCTCGGCGAGCGCGGCGGCCGCGTACTCGCCGATGCTGTTGCCGAGCATGGCGTGCGGGGTGACGCCCCAGACGGCGAGCTGGCGTCCGAAGGCGACGCCGAGGGCGAAGAGGCCGAGTTGCTGATGGACGGTGTCCGCGTACCAGTCGTCGGCACCCGGCCCGTCGACACCCTGTCCCGCCCCGACCGCCCCGACCGCGCCGACCGCCCCGACCGCGCCGGCCCCGGAGGCGCCTGAACCGTCCGCTCCGGACCTGTTCACGCCATCCACGTCAGCACCGGACCCGTCCACCCGAGAGCCGTCCACCCCGGACCCGGCCGCCTCGGACCTGTCAGCCCCGGCCCTGTTCACGCCATCCACGCCCGCCCCGGGCCCGCCGGTCTCCCGGCGCGGCTCGACCGGGGCGATCACCGGGCTCAGGTCCACGCCGCAGTCGTCGTGGGCGATCTTGCGGATCTCGTCGAAGGCCGCCCGGAACTCCGGCAGCAGCCGGTACGCGGCCTCGCCCACGGCGCTCTTGAGGGTGCCCTGCCCCGGGAAGAGGAAGGCCACCTTCCCCAACCGCCCAGGCTTGCGCAGTCGTTCGGCGGCGCCGCCTGCCGCGCGCAGTGCCCCGGGGGCGTGGGCGTGGTCGCGTACGACCACGGCCTGCCGGTGCCGGTGGACGCGCCGCCCGGCCAAGGTCCGTACCACCGCGTCGAGTTCGAGCGGCGTCCCGGCTGTCGAGGCGACGACGAGACGCTCCGCCAGGGCCTCGTCCAGGCGGGCGAGCGAGGCCGGGCTGTACCCGGACAGCGGCAGCAGACGCGGCCCGGCGACCGGCACCGACGCCCCGCCGACGCGCCCCCCGGCGCGCCGACGCGACAGCGAGGCCGTCGGCGCCTCGGTCAGCACCGCGTGCGCGTTGGTGCCGCCGACGCCGAACGAGCTCACCGCTCCGGCCCGCCGCTCCTGCCCCGCCCGCAGCTCCCACGGGCCGAAGGACCCGGTCACCCGGAACGGCGAACGCTCCAGCTCGAGCAGGGGGTTGGCGGAGGTGTGGTGGGCGGTCGGGTAGATCTCGCGGTGCTCCAGCATCAGGGCCGTCTTGATCAGGCCCGTCACCCCGGCCGCCGCGCCGGTGTGCCCCACGTGGCCCTTGACCGCGCCGAGCGCGCACCAGCCGGTGTCCTCGCTCCCGGGTCCGAAGACCTCGGTGAGCGCCTGCACCTCGATGGGGTCGCCCAGCCGCGTGGCCGTCCCGTGCGCCTCCACGTGTCCGACGGCGGTCGCGGGCAGCCCCGCCGCGTCCAGGGCGGCCCGGACGACCTCGCTCTGGCCGCCGGCCGAGGGGGCGGTGTACGCCATCTTGTCCGCGCCGTCGTTGTTGACGGCGGTGCCCGCGACGACGGCGACGATCCGGTCGCCGTCGCGTACGGCGTCGGCCAGTCGCTTGAGCACGACCACGCCCACGCCCTCGCTGGGCACGGTCCCGGCGGAGCGGGCGTCGAACGGACGGCAGTGTCCGTCCGGCGCCAGGATCCCGCCGGGTTCGAAGAGGTAGCCCCACTCGCCGTCCGGCATCACGGTGACGCCGCCCGCGAGGGCCGCGTCGCACTCGCCGCCGCGCAGCGCGGAGACCGCGAGGTGGACGGCGGTCAGCGAGGTGGAGCAGGCGGTCTGCACGGTGATCGCGGGGCCGCGCAGGCCGAGCTTGTACGCCACCCGGGTGGCGACGAAGTCCTTCTCCCGCCCGATGTACCGGGCCAGTTCGCCCAGGGCCGCGTCGTTGCGGCCGGGCCCCGAGCGGTCGGCGCCCGCGTAGACGCCGACGCGGCCCCGGAACCGTACGGGATCGAGACCTGCGTCGTCGACGGCCGTCGCCGCGCACTCCAGGAAGACCCGCTGCTGCGGGTCCATCGCCGCCGCCTCCGCCCGGCTGTACCGGAAGAAGGACCAGTCGAAGCGGCGGGAGCCCTCGATGACGCCCATCGCCGGGACGAAGTTCTCCCGGCCCACGTAGGCGGGGTCCACCCCGCGCCTGAGCAGTTCCTCGCGGGTGGGCCGGCTGATGCCGTCCCGGCCCGTGCGGAGCAGGGCGCGGAAGGCGCGGACGTCGGGTGCGCCGGGGAGCCGGCAGGCCATGCCGACGACGGCGACGGCGTCTTCGAGGGACATGTCAGTCTTCTCCGCCCAGGTCGACGTAGAGGTGGTCGAGGCCGACGTAGCTGAGGTTGGGACCCCAGACGGCGGCCTCGTCGGACAGTCGGGCGTGCGGGAACCGGGCCGCCAGACGGCGCAGCAGGACGGCCGCCTCCAGACGGGCCAGCGGCGCGCCCACGCAGTAGTGCGGACCGTGGCCGAAGACGAGGTTCCGCTCCCCGGCCGCGAGCGCGGCGGGGGTCGCACCGGACGCGACGGAGGCCGCACCGGGCCCGGTCGAGGCCGCACCTGGCGTCTCGGCGGCGACCGCTCCCGTGACCGGGCAGACCGCCGGGCCCGCCTGGGCGGACGCGTCCTGCGCCTCCACCTCGTCCAGCGGGCCCTGCCCCGTCAGGCTCACCAGTACGAGGTCGCCCTCGGTCAGTCGGGCCCCCGCGAACTCCTGGTCGTACGCGACGACCCGGCCGAGGTGGCGCAGCGGTGGCTTGCGGACGAGCACCGACTCGACGAGGTCGGCCACGGCTCCCGGCTCGTCGCGCTTGACGGTCTCCCACAGGTCCGGGTCGCCGAGGGCGGTCAGGACCGCGGAGCCGAGCAGCGAGGCCGTGGTCTCCAGGCCGCCGAAGAGGCACATGGCCCAGGTGGCGGTGGTCCGGGCGCGGTCCTCCGGGGTGTCGGTGGGGAAGCCCTCCAGGGCCCGGGCGCCGGCGAGCGCCTCGGACATCTCCTCCATCACCCGGTGCGCGGCCAGCGCGTGGTCGCGGCGGTACATGGCGCCGATGAACAGCGACAGGGTCCGCGACCACCGGTGCAGGACGGGCGGCTCGACGTCGACGCCGACGACGTGCGCCATGACCTTGCCCGAGATGCCCTCGGCCACGGCCGGCACGAGATCCTGCGGGTCGGTGGCGGCGAGTTCGGTCAGGCACGCGTCGGTGATCTCCTCGACGCGCGGCGCGAGCGACCGTACGTACGAGGCGGAGAGCATCCGCTGGACCGGGCGGCGCAGCGCCATGTGCTCGGGTGCGTCGGCCTGGACGAACCAGAGCCGTAGGAACTCGGTGAGTTCCCGGTACTCGGCGCGGGCCGCGTCGGTCATGTAGAGCTGGAAGGAGCGCTCGAAGGTTCCCGAGGCGAAGCCGGGGTGGTTGAGGACCTGCTGGGCCAGGCGCGGGTCGGCGACGACCCAGCAGTCCAGCCCTTCGTCCCACTCCGGCGCCCGGACGCCGTCCGCGGGGGACGGCGCCGGGCCCGATGCCGCGACCGGCGCCGTGGCCGGCGCCGGGAGCGGTGCCGCGGTACGGGTCATCGGACCGCGGCCTTCGCTATGAGGGCGCTCAGCCCGGCGGGCGTCGGCGACAGCAGGAAGTCCCGCAGGCGTACGTTCACGCCGAGCTCCTGCTTGACCTTGCGCATCAGGCGTACGGCGCCGAGGGAGTTGCCGCCGACCATGAAGAAGTCGGTGTCCTCGGTGACGCCCGTGAGGGGCTCGCCGTCGACGACGGTGGCGAACAGTTCGGCGATGCGCTCCAGGGACACACCGGCGGGTGCCGGGGCCGTCGGCACCTCCTCGGTCGGCTCCTTCTCGGCCGGAGCAGCGACGCCCCCAGCGGCAGGGGGCCGCTTCGCCGGGCCCGCCACGGCGGCCAGCGCGCGGCGGTCGACCTTGCCGTTCGCCGTCACCGGCAGCCGGTCCACCACGGCCCACAGGTTCGGCACCATGTAGGACGGCAGCGTCTCGGCGAGCAGGGCGCGCAGGCCCACCGCGTCGACGGCCGCGTCCGGCGCGAGGACCACGGCGGCCACGAGCCGCTTCTCGGCGCCGTCGCCGTCGGTCACGATCACCACGGCGTCCTGCACCTCGGCGTGCGCGGCGAGGACGTCGCTGATGGCGCTCAACTCGACGCGGTAGCCGCGCAGTTTGACCTGGTCGTCGGCGCGGCCGAGGAAGCGGACGCGGCCGCTGGTGTCGACGCGTACGAGGTCGCCGGTGCGGTAGAGGCGCTCGGGCACGTCCGGGGAGAGGTGACCGAACACCCGGGCCGTCTCGGCCTCGTCACCGAGGTAGCCGTCGGCGAGGCCCGCGCCGCTGGTGTAGAGCTCGCCGACCGCGCCGGGCGGGAGCTGGCGGCGCCGCGCGTCGAGGACGTGGACGCGGGTGCCGGGGACCGGGCGGCCGATGGGCAGCGGTCCGTCGACGTCCTCCACGCGGGCCACCGAGTGGGTGGTGGTGAAGGTGGTGTTCTCGGTCGGGCCGTAGCCGTTGGTGACGACGATGCCGGGGTGCCGGGCCAGCAGGCGGGCGGTGTGCTCGTGGGGCACGACGTCGCCGCCGGTGAGCAGCTGGCGCAGACCGCCGAGGGAGTCCGGGGCGAACTCCTCGACCAGCCGGAAGAGTCCGGCCGTCAGCCAGGCGACGGTGACCCCGCGCTCCTGGAGGAAAGCGCCCAGTTCGGTCGGTGAGGCGAGGCCGGCCGGGTGCACTTCGAGGGAGGCGCCGGTGAGCAGGGCGCCCCACAGCTCCAGGGTGGAGGCGTCGAAGGAGAGCGGGGAGAGCCGCAGCATCCGCTCGTCCGCGCCGAGCCGGACGTAACCGGCCTCGTGGACGAGGCGGATGACGGCCCGGTGCGGTACGCACACGCCCTTGGGCTGTCCGGTCGAGCCGGAGGTGAAGGCGACGTAGGCGAGGCGCGCCGGGTCGGCGGGCGGCGCGGGTACGGCGTCGGCGGGACCGGGCCGCCAGTCGGGCTCCCAGGTCGGGACGGCGGGGACGCCCAGGCCGGCGAAGCGCGCGGCGACCGTGCCGTCGACCGGGCCCGTGAGCGCGGCGGTGGGCCGCGCCCGCTCCAGGATCTTGGTCACATGGCTGTCGGGCAGCGCCGGGTCGATGCCGACGTACGCGGCGCCCGCCCAGGCCACACCGAGGACGGCGACCGCCTCGGCCACCGACCGGTCGACGCCGACGAGGACCCGGTCACCGGGCCGTACGCCGGCGGCGAGCAGCAGCCGGGCCTGCTCGGCGGCGGCCTCGACGAGCTGACCGTACGTCAGGGTGTGCCCGGTGTCGCGGACGGCGACGGCGCCGGGCCGGCGCGCGGCGACCTCGCGGAAGAGGGCGTCGAGGGAGGTGGCCGGGAAGTCCCGGCCGCTCGCGTTGATCTCGTCCAGGAGCGCCCGGCTCTCCTCGGAGAGCCCCCGGACGTCTTCGAGCCGGGCCTCGGGCGCGTCGGCGAGCTGGCCGACGGCGGCGCGGAAGTCGGCGAGGAAGGCCTCGGCCTCGGCCTGGCGCCAGACGCTCGTCGCGTACTCCAGGTGGCCCGCGTACGACGGGTCCGCGTGGCCGATGAGCATGGTGAGGTCGAACTGGGAGCCGCCGCCGTGGCTCTCCTCGACGCGTACGCGCAGCGGTCCCGCGGTCAGTTCGCGCGGGACGAGCTGGTCGTGCATGCCGAAGCAGACCTGGACGAGCGGGTGGCAGCCGAGGCTGCGCTCGACGCCGAGCCGGCCGACGAGCTCCTCGAAGGGCAGGTCACCGGCGTCCATGGCGGCGCCGAGCGAACGGTGCACTCCGCGCAGGTAGTCGGCGACGTCGAGGTCGTCGTCCACGTCCACCCGGACCGGCACGAGGTTGCCGGCGACGGCGACGAGGCGGCGCAGTTCGGAGGAGCCGCGACCGAGCAGGGGCACGCCGACCAGGAGCCGCCTGGCCCCGCTGCGGCGGGCCAGGGTGAGGCCGAAGGCGCCGAGCAGGAAGGCGTACGGGGTGATGCCGAGGGCGCGTGCCTGTGCGGCGACCCGTCCGGTGACGCCGGGGCCGAGGTCGAGGCCGAGGCGGTCGCCGGCGCCGTCCTGAACGGCCGGGCGTTGCTGGTCGGCGGGGAGTTCCAGGATGGACGGCACGCCGTCGAGGTGGGAGCGCCAGAACACGGCCTGCTCGTCCCAGGCGCCGCGCGCGCGGGCCTCTTCCTGGTGGCGGCGGAGGGCGGCCAGCGGGGTGCCGGGGTCGCGCGGGGCGGTCCCGCCGGCCGGGGCGCCCGCCGTCGGTCCGCCTGCCTGGACCGCTTCGGCGGCGAGTTCGGCGTACCTCTCGAAGATCTCGCGCAGCAGGTGTCCGACGGCGTACCCGTCGAGAACCATGTGGTGCGCGGCGAGGACGAGGGCGCCGCGCTCCTCGTCCGCGGCGGCGGCCCAGTGGCCGAACCGGTAGGCGGGGGCGGCGGCCAGGTCGAAGGGCTCGCGGCCGAGGTCGGCGCCCTCGCGGCGGACCTGGTTCTCGAAGCCCTCGGCGGGGCCGACGTAGGTGTGCTCGACGAGTTCGGGGGTGTACGCGGGCAGGATCTCCTGGACCACGTCGTCGGCCGTCTCGCGGAAGACCGTGCGCAGCCCCTCGTGACGGGCGACGGTGGCGGCGAGGGCCTTGGTGAGGAGGTCGCGGTCGAGCCGGCCGCCTTCGGTGAAGCAGTGGAATACGAGGTTGTACGGAGAGCCGCCGGCGACCCGCTCGATCAGCCACATGCCGCGCTGGGCGGGGGTGAGGGCCTGTTCGGCGCTGCCGGTGAGGAGGTCGGCGGGGGCCGGCTGGGTGGGCGCGAGGGCCGTGGCGCCGTCGAGGACCTGGCCGAGCGGGGCGTCGCCGAGCAGCTCCATGAGGGCGACGCGCAGGGCGAGCTTCTCCTGCAGGACGGCGGCGAGGCGCATCGCGCGCAGCGAGTCGCCGCCGAGGGCGATGAAGCTCTCGTCGCCGAAGGTGTCCGGGCCGCCCGGGAGGTCGAGGATCTCGGCGGCCAGCGCCCGGGCCGTCATCGGGCGGCTCCGGCGCCCTGGGTGCGGGCGGCGGCGAGGAGCGCGGCGCGGTCGGCGCCGGCACCGGGCGCGGCGGCCGGGGCAGCGGCGGCGGCGACCAGCTCGGCCTGGCCCTCGACGGTGGGCGAGCGGAAGAGGTCCATGGTGCGGACCTCGCGGCCGGAGACCTGGCCGAGGCGCTCCACGAGCAGGACGAGGAGCAGCGAGTCGCCGCCGGACTCGAAGAAGCTGACGTCGTCGGCGACCTCGTCGGTCTCCAGGACCTCGCGCCAGATGGAGCGTACGAGTTCGAGGCGGGCCTCCGGGTCGTCCAGGTCGACGGCCGGGGCGGTGGCGTGGGGGCGTGCGGACTCTTCGAGCACGGGATTCTCCGGGAAGGTGGCGAGGTCCGCGGCGCTGTGCCGCAGATCGGTGAGGAAGTGCTGGACGTCGCCGGCGGCGAACACATGGTCCGGGTAGTCGAGGGACAGCCCGAGCCGTCGTCCGTCGGGCGTGTCCTCCAGGCGGACGAACAGCGCCAGGTCGTACTTGATGAACATCGGGTCGAGCGGGCGCAGTCGGCCGGTGGTGCCGGGGACCAGGTCCAGGGACCGGGGCGCCTCGTCGAGGTTGACCAGGACCGGCGACAGCGGCGGCCACAGGGCGTTGCGGTCGGGGTTGAGGGCGGCGGAGACCGCGTCGAGGGGCACGTCGCTGTCGACGAAGGCCTCCATGCCGCCGATCCGTACGGCGCCGAGCAGGTCGTGCCAGGTGTCCTCGGCCCCGACGGTGACCCGGAGGACGACGGTGGTCATGAACATCCCGATCACCTCGGCGGTGGCGGGGTCGTCGCGGCCCGGCCAGGCGAAGGCGATGAGGAAGTCCCGCTGGGGGCCGGTGCGGGCGAGGGTGGCGGCCAGCAGCGTGACGCCGACCATGAAGGGGGTGCAGCCCTGGCGGGCGGCGATCTCCATGATCCGGGCGGTGGTCGCCGGGTCGAAGGACGTGGCGACGGTGGCGCCGAGGAGGGATTCCTCGGTTCCGTCGTGGGCGGTCCGGGCGAAGGGCAGGCGCACCTCGGCGGGGGCGCCGCGCAGCCGGTCGACGACCTCGGCGACCTGCTCGGCGACCTCCTCCGGGTCGCGTTCGGCGACGACGGTGGCGGGGTGCGGCGGGGTGGTCAGGAGCGGCTCGACCCCGTCGACGGCCGCCCGGTAGAGGGCGCGGACGTCGTCGAGGAGCATGCCGCGGGAGACCCCGTCGAAGATGATGTGGTGCACGTTGAGGACGAGGAGGGTGCGCTGGGGTCCGAGCCGCAGGACCTCCGCCCGGGCGGGCGCGTCCTTCGCGAGGTCGAACGGCGCCGAGCACAGGGCCCGTACGAGGTTGTCGACCTCCTCCTCGGTCCAGCCCTCGGCCTCGGCGTCGAGGAAGCCGGGCTCGGCGGGCGGCCCTTCGGTCGTGTACTCGACCTGGCGGCGCTTGACGTCGAGCCGGAAGCGGGCGCGGAGCGAGGGGTGCCGGGAGAGGGACCGCCCGACCGCCGACACCAGCGCCGCGTGGTCCACGGGGCCGGCGAACTCGACGACCGTGGGGACCAGTTGGGTGGGGCGCAGCAGCTCGTCCCGGTCCAGGACCCAGATGCCTTGCTGCACCCTCGTGGCCGGATACCAGACGTGTCCGGTCGGTGACGTACCGTACGGCGCTGCGGGCAGCACGAATGGACCTCCGAAATCTGCGGGGGCGGGTGAGAGGGAGGGAGGCGAGCCGTGGAATCGGGGCCCGGCCGGCCTACCGGTGCGGGATCTCAGCCCGGCACGGTCTGCCGGTGCGGGGTCTCAGCCCCACTGGGAGTCGTCGAGCGGAGCGACGGGGGCGTGCGGCGGGGTCGGTCCCCACTGCGAATCGGCCAGAACGGTGCCGGCGGGAGCGGAGCCGGTGGTGTGCGTGGCGGCCAGTCCCGCGATGGCCGGAATCGTCAGCGCGAGTACGGCCAGAGCGCGAACGGAAGCGTGCTTGAGCATCTCTATACCTTGCCTTTTCACTGTGGTCGGAGTGTCGGTGCATGGTTTAGACCTATGTGGTTCCCCGTCCGGAATCATGCGTCGTCGGAACACGCTGGGTCACCTGGGTTCGGAGAGGATGATCCTGCAATGCGGAAACCAGCAGGGTGGGGAAATGTGCACGAGAGCGGACATTGGAAGCGAAGACCGCACCGTCGAGATCTGCGCGAACGGGCTTCGGTACTACGCGGACGCCCTGGCGAACCGCCCCACGGCGGGCGAATGCCCTCCATGCCTGCTTGACCTGGGCCTCGTGCAGCGGGTGCCGGAGGGGAGCCTCGCCCCGATCCCGCCGCGGCTGGCGTCCGGGGCGCAGATGGACCGTATGGAACGGGCCATCGAGGAGAAGAGGACCGCCCTCGCCGCCATGCGCGCGTCCATCGCGCAGGCGCAGGAGATCTATCTGGACAGTTACGGCCAGGGCGACTCGCACCTGATCCGCGTCGTGCAGGGGGCCGACGCGATCAGCGCGACCCTGTCGGCGGCCGTGCACGCCTGTCAGGAGGAGCTGCTGACGGCGCAGCCGGGCGGGGGCCGGCCGCAGGAGCTTCTGGACAAGGCGCTCGCCAGCGATCTGGAGGCGATCGGGCGGGGTGTCACGCAGCGGACGATCTACCAGCACACCATCCGCTCCCACCAGCCCACGCTGACGTACGTCGAGCACATCGCGCGGGCGGGCGGCGAGGTGCGCACGTTGGACGAGGTCTTCGACCGGCTGATCGTCTGCGACCGGAAGATCGCCTTCATCCCCGACCCCAGTTCGGAGCGGAGCGCGATCGCGCTCGCCGTGGAGCACCCCGGGGTGGTCCGGTACCTGGTGGGCATGTTCGAGCACGCCTGGCAGCGGGCCTCGCCCCTGCGCAACTTCCCCAGCACGCGGCTGCCTCCGCTGCTGACGGACGAGGTGCGGCGGGCGATCCTGCGGCACATGGTCAACGGCTACACGGACGACGCGATCGCGGCGCGGCTCGGCATGAGCACGCGCAGCGTGGCCAACCACATGCGGTGGGCGGCGGAGCTCTTCGGCAGCCGCAGCCGGGCCCAGCTGGCCTACCTGATCGCCAAGAGCGGCTTCCTGGAGGACGCCCCGGAGTGAGGCGCACCGGGGGCGGGCGGGGGGTGGCGGCGGGGCGGATGGGGCCAACGGGTCCGGCGTGGGGGGAGCTTCACGTTCCCGTCGGTGTCATGTACGTTGTGCCCACAGCACCACCCCCACGCGGCCGTCTCCGGCCGCCGTGCGGCGCAGACCGGCTGGTTCCCCGTCGCGCCACGCAAGGGCCCTGCCCCGGGTCGTCCCTCCCGGTGGCCTGCGGCCCGTCACTCCGCACACGCCCCGCGGCGTCCTTTCCGTACGCCGCGAGCCCGCGTGCCATGGCGCGTTCCCACCGCCCGCCCCGGCGAAAGGAAGACGGGTCTTGACCGTCCACGCCACCACCGCAGCCACGCCCACACCGCCGTCCACAGCCACGCCCACGCCCACCTCCGGGCCCACGCCCGCGTCCCCCGCGACGCCCGCACCCGCCTCCACCTCCGCCGTACCGTCGCTCGTGCCCCCGCCCGGCTGCCCGATGCACGCGGCCGCCACCGGCCCCGCCGACGCCCTCGACCTGGTCGACCCGCGCCTCTACAGCGACGGCGACCCGCACCCGGTCTGGCGCCACATGCGCTCGCTGGACACCCTGACCCGTCACGAGGTCGACGCCGACCGCTGGTTCTGGAACGTCGTCCGCTTCGACGACTCCGACCGCGTCCTGCGCGACACCGCGACCTTCACCTCCGAACGCGGCACCATGCTCGACCTGTTGGGCCAGGACGACCCGGCCAGCGGCAAGCAGCTCGCGGCCACCGACCCGCCCCGCCACACCGAGATGCAGGGCCGGCTCAAGAAGGCCCTGGCCATCAAGTCGGTCGACCGGCAGCGCGAGATGATCCGCGACCTGATCGTGCCGCTCGTCGAACCGCTCGGTGACGGCGGCACGTTCGACTTCGCGCAGGCCATGCTCGCCATGCCGATGTCGGTCACCGGCACGATGATGGGCCTGCCCACCTCGGACTGGTCCTGGCTCAACCGGCTCACCACGGTCTGCATCGCCGCCGACGACCCCGAGTACCAGGACGCCGGCGGCCGGAACACCACCCTGAAGGCGGCCCACCGCGACCTGTTCGCCTACTTCCAGGACCTGGTCCGCTTCCGCCGCAACAACCTGGGCGACGACCTGCTGAGCGTACTGATCTCCACCGAGTTCGAGGGCCGGCACATGGCGCCCGACGAGATCGTCGCCAACTGCTACAGCCTGCTGCTCGGCGCGAACGTCACCACCCCGCACGCGCCGAACTTCGTGATGGCCGAGTTCATCGAGTCCGGCGTGCTCCAGGACTGGGCCGCGCACCCGGAGGCCGACGCCACCGGTCTGGAGGAGTCCCTGCGCTGGGCCTCGCCCGTCAACCACTTCCTGCGGTACGCCACCCGCGACGTCGAGATCCGCAACACGCGGATCAGGGCCGGGGACGCGGTCGTCGTCTGGCTCGGCTCCGCCAACCGCGACGACCGGGTCTTCACGCGCGGCAGCGAGTTCGACATCCGGCGCAAGCCGAACAAGCACCTCGCCTTCGGCATCGGCCCGCACTACTGCATCGGGCACAGCGTCGCCCGCGTCACCCTCAAGACGCTGTACCACGAGCTGTTCACCCGCTTCGAGGACTTCCGTCCCGCCGGCACCCCCGAGCGGCTGCGCTCCAACTTCGTCTCCGGCTACAAGCACATCCCGATCACCGCCCGGCCCGCGCGCGGCGGCGACGGACGCCGGGCGAGGAGGGCGGCGTGACGACCGCGGCCAGGACGGCGGTGGCGCCGAGCGGGACACCGTGGCTGCGTCGCTTCCACACCGCTCCCGCCGGTGCGCCGCGCCTGCTGGTCTTCCCGCACGCGGGCGGCAACGCGTCCTACTACTTCCCGCTCTCGGCCGCCCTGGCGGACCACGCCGAGGTACTGGTCGTGCAGTACCCCGGCCGTCAGGAGCGGTTCGGCGAGCCGTGTGTGGAGTCCCTGCACGAGCTGGCCGACCTGGTGACGGCGGAACTCCTCGGTGACGCCGGTGGTCCCGGGGCCTTCCTCGACCGGCCGTTCGCCGTCTTCGGGCACAGCATGGGCGCCTCCCTCGCCTTCGAGGTGGCCTGCCGGCTCCGCGACGCGGGCTTCCCGCCCGCCGCGCTCGCCGTCTCCGGCCGGCGCGCCCCGTCGATCCCCGCGCCGGGCGCGGTGCACCTCGCCGACGACGAGAAGCTCATCGCGGACATGAAGCTGCTCGGCGGCACCGACGAGCGGATGCTCGACCACCCGGAGCTGCTGGCCGCGATCCTGCCCGCCGTCCGCAGCGACTACGTGGCCACGGAGACGTACCGCTTCCGTGGCGCCGCTCCCCTGGCCTGCCCCGTCACCGCGCTGATCGGCGACGTCGACCCCCGGGTCGACGCACCGCAGGCGCTGGCCTGGCGCGCCCACACCACGGGCGCGTTCCGGCTGCGCGCGTACACGGGCGGCCACTTCTATCTCGTACCCCATCTGGACGCCATCGTGTCCGAGCTGCTCGCCGATCTGCCGGCCGGCGCCGCGGAGACCGACCGCACCGGCGCACCCACCCACCCCTGATCAGGTCGCCTGATCCGAAAGGACCGTCATGAAGTACCGCGTCATCGGAAGTTCGCCCGCCACCCGCCGCGAGGTCAGCGTGCTGAGCCTCGGGGCCATGACCTTCGGCACCACGGTCGACGAGGCGACCTCCTACGCGATCCTCGACCGCTTCGTCGAGGCCGGTGGCACGTTCATCGACACCTCCAACAACTACGCCTTCTGGGTCAACGGCACCCAGGGCGGCGAGAGCGAGGAGCTGGTCGGCCGCTGGCTGAAGAGCCGAGGCATCGGCGACGAGATCACCGTCGCCACCAAGCTGGGCGCCCGCCCCAACCAGCCCACCTCGGGCTTCAGCCTGGACGTCGAGGGCCTCTCCGCCAAGGTCATCCGCGAGTCGTCGGAGCGCAGCCGCGAGCGCCTCGGCATCGAGAAGATCCACCTGCTGTACGCGCACATCATGGACGAGCACACCCCGCTGGAGGAGACCGTCCAGGGCTTCGCCGACGTCGTCGCGGACGGCGTCGCCGGTCTGCTCGGCGCCAGCAACCACTGGGCCTGGCGCGTCGAGCGCGCCCGCACCCTGGCCGCCGCCGCGGGCGTGCCCGGGTACGAGGTGCTCCAGCACCACCACAGCTACCTTCGCCAGCGCATGGACATCCCGAGCCTGCGCTCCCCCGACGGCAACCAGGGCCTGGTCAGCGGTGACCTGCTCAGCTACCTGCGCGCCAACCCCGAGCTGACCCAGGTCTCGTACTCGCCGCTGATCTCGGGCGCGTACGTACGGGAGGACAAGCCGCTCGGTGCGGGCTTCGAGCACGCGGGCACCGAGCCGCGGCTGAAGGCGGTCCGCGAGGTGGCGGCGGAGACCGGCGCGACGGTCAACCAGGTGGTGCTGGCCTGGCTGATGGGCGGCGACATCCCGGTCCTGCCGCTGGTCGGCGCCTCGTCGGTGGCGCAGCTGGACGAGAACCTGGGCGCCGTCGAGCTCGAACTGACCGAGGAGCAGCGGGCGAAGCTCGACTCCGTCAACTGAGGCGGGGCTCCCGTCGCGGAGCACCGCACCCCCGCGCCCCGCGCCGTGACCCGGTCACGGGCGGGGCGCGGGGGTGCGGCATGCCCTACGGGGACTGGTCGCCGTCCTCCGTGGGGCGGTCGATCCACGCGTCGCCGCCCAGGGGATGGTCGTAGCCGGGCCGCCCGATGTTGCCGCTGGTACGGAACGGCTTGCCGTTGTCGTCGACGCGGAGCGTGCCCCGCTTCTTGCCGCTGGACCAGTCCATTTCGAGGTACCAGCTCACGTCGTGCGCCTCGACCCGCGCCGTCACGTAGAAGACCTCGGGGTCGGACTCGCTGACCTTGTACGGGAAGTCCCGCTGTCCGGACGCGGGGGCCACGTCGGGGCGGGGGGAGTCGAGGTCCACGGCGAAGGACCGGGTGAACACGTTGCCGCCGCAGCCGACGCCCATGCTGTAGTCGTTCCAGGGCAGCGGCGCGCCCCTCTTCACCACGCGGACGTGGAGGGCCTCGACGACGACCGTGTGCGGCCCGGCCCCCTGGACGGTCAGCGCGAGCAGCTGTTCCCCGGCAGCGACGCCGCCGAGCGCGGCCACCCAGCCGGGCGCGTCGGGCTCCGTGGGCGGCGGCGTCACCCGCTCGGGCTCGCGGTTCACCAGGTAGTGCTGGCTGCACGGGCTCTCCCACCGGTACGCGTTGGTGGCGACGGTCGGCGCGGTGGCCTCCGCGGCCCCGCCACCGTCCTCCGTGCCCGCGCCCCCGCCCCCACCCGCCTCCGCGCTCGTGCCCGGGCTCGCGCCGGTCTCGGCTCCGGTCGCGGGGGTGGAGGGCGTCGGGCTGCTGCCGCCCGTGCCGGAGGGCGTGGCGGTGGGGGCCCTGGGGGCGGGGGCGGTGTCCGGGCGCTCGGAGACGGACGAGGATCCGGCGGTCCGGTCGGCGTCGCCGTCCGGGTCGGAGGCGAGGTTCAGGACGAGCGCCACCGAGACGACGGCCGCGACGACGGCGGCACCGGCGATCGCGACGGTCCGCCGTCGCCACCCGCGCCTGGCGACGGGCGCGACCGCCGTCGCGCGCCCGGACACGACGAGTTCGTCCGCGGGGCCGGGGGCGGGCGTGGGGGTCTCGACGGAGGCGGGGGCGGCGGCTTCGACGGAGGCGGGGGCTTCGACGGCCGCCGGACCCGGTGCCGGTGCCGGTGCCGGACCCGATTCAGGTGCCGGACCCGGTGCCGGTGCCGGTGCCGGACCCGATTCGGGTGCCGGACCCGATTCGGGTGCCCGAGCCGCGGTCGGTTCCGGTGCCGCGTTCTTGCGTCGACGGGTCACGTCCGCGTGGACCCACAGCCGGTGGAGCGCGACGAGTTCGTCCGGGGACGCCTTGCACAGCCGGGCGAACCGCTCGACGGGAGCGTAGTCGGCCGGTACCGCCTCCCCCTTGACGTACCGGTGGAGGGTGGAGCCGCTCATGTGCAGCCGCTTGCCCAGCGTTCCGTAGCTCAGTCCGGACCGCTCCTTGAGCTGTCCCAGCAGCGTCGCGAACTCGTCGCCGACCACCGTGTCCCCCCTCTCCCGCGTCCCGCCCCCGCAGGGTGAGCGGGACGGACCTTCGCACGCCGTGTCATCCAAGCACGCCGCGGTCGCCGGCCCGCCGGCCCCCACGCCCGTGGCCGAAAGGGAGCCGGCCTCCTTCGCGATGGCCTTCCCCGCGTCGTCCGCGAGCCTCGCCTCGCCTCGCCTCGACGGAGCGTATTCCGGTGCGGGTGCGGTGCCGTACGGGCGGGCACCCGAGGGCGTCGCCCCCTGCGTGCCTCTCCTCCCTACCCGTGGCGCTACCGTGACCAGGAGCTTGACGGTCTTCAACCGGCTCGGTCAGAGTGGGTCTTGAGGATATTCACCTCAGTGGAAGCCGTAACGGAATTCCTGTCGGATTCCGCATCGATCTCGTACAGGAACACGCGCGGGAGCCCCCCGCATCAGGCCCGAAGGGGGTGGACGCCGTGCCGGAGCAAGCCGATCACAGCTTCGCCGACAAGCTGAACCGGCTCTTCGAGACCGTCCGACCGGACCCCGCTCACGAGTACAGCAACGAGCAGGTGGCGTCGGCCATCCGGGACACCGGCGTCTCCATCTCGCAGAGCTACATCTGGCAGTTGCGCAAGAACCGCAAAACCAACCCGACGCTCCGTCACCTCCAGGCGCTCGCAGCGTACTTCGGCGTGCCGACGGCCTACTTCGTCGACGACGCGGCCGGTGCCCGGATCGAGGAGCAGCTCTCCGCGCTGGCCGCCGAGCAGGCCCGGCTGCACGAGGCGTCCCAGGGCAGCGACGTGAAGCTGATGGCCATGCGGGCGGGCCAGTTGACGCGGGAGCACCGCAAGCAGGTGATGGACCTGCTGGACATCGTCTACCGCCTGGAGCAGGCGGAACGCGGCGGTGCGCCGGGAGAGGATGGCCGAAACCGTTCTGGATCATGACGGTGCGACACCGTTGGATGACAGGCCTGGACGCGGGCGATCCACCAGCGGAGTTGGTCCTTGAACGAACGACGGTTACGCAAGCGGTGCCGCGGCATCCTCCGGGAGCTCGGCATCACACCCCCACTGCACGTACCCGAGCTGTGCCGACTCCTCGGTGAACACCGGGGGCGGCCGATCCGACTGGTTCCGTACTCCCTGCCCGTCCCGGGGCCGTACGGCCTGTGGATCGCCGGTTCCCAGGCGGACTACATCTTCTTCCAGAAGGAAACCAGCCAGGCGCACCAGGACCACATCGTCCTGCACGAGGTCGGCCACATCCTCGCGGACCACACGGGCGACCCGTCGGACGACGCCGTATGGCAGGAGCTGCTGCCCGACCTGTCGGTCGAGGCGATCAACCGGGCGCTGCGGCGCACCTCGTACGCCGAGGAACGGGAGCGCGAGGCGGAGCTCGTCGCCACCATCATCCTCGAATGGGCCTCGGTCCTGGACCGGGTCACACCCCGCGCCCCCCGTGACGCCTCGGCGCGACGGGTGCACGCGGCGCTGGCCGACCGGCAGGGGTGGCTCTGACCGTGCTGTCCCTGGTGCTCGCCGTCGTCCTGTACGGCTCGCTGCTCCGGACGGGCAGGCAGTGCCTGCGCGACCCGTCCGACCCGCTGCCGCGTGCGGTGTTCCTGTGTCTGCTGTGCGCGGGCGTGTCCTTCCCCTTCGGTGTCCCGGCCGGTGCCCGTCTCGTCGACGACCTCATCGGCGACGGCGCCGCCAAGCTGGCGCAGAACCTCTGCCTGCTCGGCGCCGTCTACTTCCTCGGCTGCTTCTTCGTCCACGCGGCCTCGGACGCCGCGACCGCAGCCGCGCGGGTCCGGCGGCAGCTGGTGCCGCTCGCCGCGACCGCGGTCGTCGTCACGCTGGCGATGGCGCTGACACCCCCGGTCGAACGGAGCCATACGTACGCCACGGCCGACATGCGGGAGCCGGGCGTCGCCGTCTTCTACCTCACGGCCGGCGCCTACCTCACGTACGCCCTGGCGACGGCGTTGTGGTGGACGGTGCGGTACGCCAGGCTGGCGGGCCGGCCGCTGGTGACGGGCCTGTGGACGGTGGCGGCGGCGCTGGCCGGCATGGTGCTCGCCTCGGCGGTCCGGGAGGCCGCGACGCTCGTACGACTGCTCGGCGGGACGGTCCCGCACCCCGTGATCGTCGGGGCCAAGCTCCTGCTCGACCTGGCGATCCCGCTCTTCGTGGCGGGCGTGGTCTGGCCCGGCCTGGTGACGCGGTGGGCGAGCATCCGGTTGTGGTGGCACCACCGCCGCGTCTACCGCGGACTCGCCCCGCTGTGGACGGAGTTGCACGCCGCCTTCCCCGAGGACGCGCTCGAACGCACCCGGCCCGACGGCTGGTGGGACGTCCTGACTCCGCGCAGCGTGCACCGCCGCTACTACCGGCGCGTCATCGAGTGCCGGGACGGCCTGGTGCGGATCAGTCCCCATCTGGCGCTGGTGGCGGACACCGAGGTGGCCCTGGAGCCGGAGGTCGCGGGACTCCACCTGCGGACCGCGCTGCGGGCGTACGCGGCGGGAGAGGAGGCACCGTCACAGGCGGTGCCGGTGGCCCTTCCCGACGCGGGCGGGGACGGTGGACTGGAAGACGACGTACGGCAATTGACGCGGATGTCGAAGGCCCTGGCGGCCTCGCGCGCGTGACGAACGGAGCACCGATGGAGACTCAAGCGCTGATCTCGGCCGGGCACATGGTGATCGGCCCGCACGAGCGCCGGTTGTCCGACGGCGCGGTCCTGGTCCGCGACGGCGTGATCACGGACGCCGGACCGCGCGCCGAGGTGGAGGCCCGCGCCCCCGCCGGCATCGCACGGCACGACCACCCGGACGGCACGCTGCTGCCGGGCCTCATCGACGCGCACGTCCATCTCGCGCTGGACGCGGGCCCGGACCCGGTCACGGCGCTGCGCGAGGCCGACGACGCGACGGTGAGCAAGGGGATGGCCGAGCGGGCGCGCGCCCTGCTGGACGCCGGGGTCACCACCGTCCGCGACCTCGGCGACCGCAACGGCCTGGTGGTACGGCTCCGCGACGCCGTCGCGTCCGGCCGGCTCCCCGGCCCCCGGATCCTGGCCGCCGGCACGCCCGTCACGGGCCCGGGCGGACACTGCTGGTTCCTGGGCGGCGAGGTATCCGGAGCGCAGGCCATCCGCGAACTGGTCCGCCAGAACGCGGCCATGGGCGTCGACGTCATCAAGGTCATGGCCACGGGCGGGGGCATCACCAAGGACGGTCCGCCGATCTGGTCCGCCCAGTTCACGACCGAGGAACTCCGCGTCGTCGTGGCCGAGGCGGCCGACGCCGGTCTTCCGGTGGCGGCCCACGCGCACGGCACCGAGGGCATCCGGGCGGCGGTCGAGGCGGGCGTGACCACGATCGAGCACTGCACCTGGATCGACCAGGACGGCTTCCGGCTGCTCGACGACGTGGTCGACGAGATCGCGTCCCGGGGCATCCACGTCTGCCCGGCGGCAAGTCCGGACTGGCGGGGCTTCGCCCAGCGCTTCGGGGCCGCACGCGCGGAGACGATGTTCGGCGGCCTCCGCAGGATGCGCGAGCGAGGGGTGAGCCTGATCACGGGCACGGACGCCGGGGTGAGCCGCGCGGTCTTCGACGACTTCGTCTCCAGCCTGGAGTTCTTCGCCCATCTGGGCTGCACCCCGCCGGAGATCGTCGACCTGGCCACCCACCACACGGCCCGGGCGCTCGGTCTCCTCGACACCGGCACCCTCGCCCCGGGCCACCGGGCGGACCTCCTGGTCGTCCGGGGCGACCCGCTGCGGGACCTCCAGGCACTGCGCGAGGTGCGCCTGGTGATGGCGGGGGGCCGGCTGCACGGGTGACGCCGGCCGCGGGTCGGTGGTCGGTGGTCAGAGGGGCGGCAGGACGACCGACGTGCAGAGCAGGCCGCCGTGGACCGTCCAGCGGCCGGGGAGGCGGCGGCCGGTCGGCCAGGGGCCCTCGACGAGGAGTTCGGCGTGGAAGGTGCCCGTGGTGGCCTGCCGGGCGTCGGAGGGGGCGTCCCAGGTGACCGTCGCGTCCTCGAAGGTGAGGAAGCGTGCGGTCAGCGGGAACCAGGCCTTGTAGACCGACTCCTTGGCGCTGAAGAGCAGCCTGTCCCAGCACACGCCGGTGCGGGCGCGACCGAGCGCGTGGACGGTCGCGGCCTCCTGGGGGGAGGCGATCGCCTCCAGGACTCCGTCCGGCAGGGGTTCGTTCGGTTCGGCGTCGATGCCGATGGTGAGGGCGTCCGCCGCGTGGGCCACCGCTGCGGCACGGTAGCCGACGCAGTGCGTCATGCTGCCGACGATCCCGGCCGGCCAGCGCGGCGCGCCGCGCGGTCCTGGCAGGATCGGTACGGAGGGAACGCCCAGGCGGGACAGTGCCCGGCGGGCGCAGGTGCGGGTGGTGGTGAACTCGCGCCGGCGGGTGGCGACGGACAGGGCGATGTGCCGTTCCTCGTCCGGGTGGAGCGGCTCGTGCGTCAGGTCGGTGCGGGAGTCCGCGTACTGGACGCCGGGCGGGAGTATCTCGCCGATCATCCGCGTCCCCTTTCCTGGAGGACCGGGCGCAGCAGCGTCTCCGGCAGGCCCCGGCGGTTCCACTCGCGGGGGTAGCCGAGGGAGACCTCCATGAAGGGCACGCCGTCGTAGGTGGTGTCGCGGGGGATGTGCAGGTGCCCGTAGACCGCGGCCGCGGTACGGAACCTGCGGTGCCAGTCGGCGGTCAGCTCGGTGCCGCACCACTGGGCGAAGTCGGGGAACCACAGGACCGACGTGGGTTGCCGTACGAGGGGGAAGTGGTTCACCAGGACCAGGGGGGTCTCCGGGTCACAGGCGGCGAGCCGCTGCTCGGTGGCGGCGACGCGGGCGCGGCACCAGGCCTCGCGGCTCGGGAAGGGGTCCGGGTGCAGCAGGAACTCGTCGCTGCAGACCACCCCGGCGTCGTAGGCGCGGGCCAGGGCCTGTTCCTGGGTGAGTCCGGGCTCGCGGAAGGTGTAGTCGTACAGCAGGAAGAGCGGGGCCACCGTCACCGGGCCGCCGGCTCCGCGCCAGACCGGGTACGGGTCCTCCGGCGTGTGCACGCCGAGGCTCCGGCAGAGGGCGACCAGGTGGTCGTAGCGGGCCTGACCGCGCAGTTGGACCGGGTCGGCGGGGTGGGTCCACAGTTCGTGGTTGCCGGGCGCCCACACCACTTCGGCGAAGCGGTCGCTCAGCAGGGTGAGGGCCCACTCGATGTCCGTGGTCAGTTCGCCGATGTCACCGGCGACGATCAGCCAGTCCCCCTCGGACTCCGGTTTCAGTCCCTCGACGATGCGCCGGTTCTCGGCGTGGGACACGTGCAGGTCGCTCACCGCCAGCAGGCGGCCGGGCGGCCGGCCGGTCACGGGGCCGCCACCTCGGCTCGGGTGCGCGGGGCGAGCCTGCGCAGGTACTCCTGGATCTGGGCGTTGACGGTGCGGTGCCGCGGCACCAGGTAGAAGTGGCCACCCGGGTGCACCAGGAGTTCGAACGCGCCGCTGGTCTCGGCGCCCCAGCTCCGCGCCTCGTCGAGGGTCACCCTCGGGTCGGCGTCGCCGGTCATCGCCACCACCGGGCAGCTCAACCGCTGCCCCGGGGCCCGCCGGTAGGTCTCCACGAGCCGGTAGTCGGCACGGATCGCCGGCAGGATCAGGCGCAGCATCTCCGGGTCGTCCAGCAGGGCGAGGTCGGTGCCGTCGAGCTTCCTCATCTCCTCGATCAGCCCGGCGTCGTCGCGTCGGTGGACCGTCCCGTCGGCGCGCACCAGGGACGGGGCGCGGCGTCCGGAGGCGAAGAGCACGGCGGGCGGGCGCCCGGCGGCCTCCAGACGGCGGGCCAGTTCGAAGCCGACGACCGCGCCCATGCTGTGCCCGAACAGGGCGAGGGGCGTGTCGTCCCGCGGGTCCAGTACGCCCAGCAGCGCGTCGGCGAGGGCCTCGACGGAGTCCGCGTACGGCTCCGCGCGCCGGTCCTGGCGGCCGGGGTACTGCACGGCGAGGACGTTCACGTCGGGCGAGAGGGCCGCCGAGACCGGGAAGAAGAAGCTCGCGGAGCCTCCCGCGTGCGGCAGACAGAGAAGGCGCGGTGCGCCGGGCGTCGGTGGATGGAAGTTCCGCATCCACAGCTTGCGTTCGTCGCTGGACCAGCCGGACCGGATCGCCATCAGTTCCCCCCTGCTTCCCACGTACGGTCGGATCGAACGGTACGGGGAGCGGGACGACTCCCGCACCCCGTACCGGTGGGCGACCCCGTCAAGCATGACCTACGGGCGGCCCACTGCCGGGGAATCGGCCGGTAAGCCTCGGTCCGCCGGTCTTCAGCGCACGGTCACGGCCTACTGCTCGACCTTGGCGCTGAGAATGACCACGGGCTCGACGGGGACGTCCTGGAAGCCGCCGCGGCGGCCGGTCGGGACCGCGGCGATCTTGTCGACGACGTCGAGCCCCTCGACGACCTTGCCGAACACGGCGTAGCCCCAGCCCTGCGGGGACGGCGCCGTGTGGTCGAGGGAGTTGTTGTTCGCCGTGTTGATGAAGAACTGGGCCGACGCCGAGTGCGGGTCGGACGTGCGGGCCATGGCCACGGTGTAGCGGGTGTTGCGCAGCCCGTTGCGCGCCTCGTTCTCGATCGGCTCACGGGTCGGCTTCTGCGACATGTCCTCCAGGAAGCCGCCGCCCTGGACCATGAACGTCTGGATGACGCGGTGGAAGACGGTGTTGTCGTAGTGCCCGTCATTGACATAGGCCAAGAAGTTCTCGACCGTCTTCGGCGCCTTCTCGGCGTCGAGCTTGAGCTTGATCACACCAAGGTTGGTGGTCAGTACGACCTGATTCATCGTCGCCTTCTTCCGCGAGCCGTCACACCATCGCGGCCACCCTATATGATCTACAATCACCCCTTCTCAGCCGCGTACAGAGGGTACGGAATGATCAATTCCGGCCTTTTCCCGATCCGGCGGACCGTCGAGATCGGCGCCCTCGCGGCACCGCTCCCATCAGGGATTCTTCGCCGACGGTTGACTCGTTTTGAGCCACGCTTGACAGCGCTCTACTAAACCAGACATCCGGTTTGTTAAGGTGCCCACCTTGATACGCACAGTGCTTGCGCGCTGACCTGCCGTTGATTATCCCCGGAGCGACACGATGGCCAAGCAGGACCGTGCGGTACGCACGCGCCAGGAGTTGATCCGTTCCGCCGCCGAGGCGTTCAACCAAGGAGGCTTCGCGCAATCGTCGCTCACCGAGATCAGCACCAGGGCCGGCGTCAGCAACGGAGCCCTGCATTTCCACTTCAGCAACAAGAGGGCACTCGGTGAGGCGGTCGAGTCCGCCGCCTCGCGGACCCTGCACCACATCATGGGCACCTGCCCCGTGGGGCGCCACGCGCCGCTCCAACTCCTGGTGGACACCTCGCACATCCTCGCCCAGCGACTCTCCGACGACGTCGTGCTGCGCGCCGGGTTCCGCCTCGGCAACGACGCGACCTGGCAGGCGGGCGTGCAGCTGTGGATGGCGTGGCGGAACTGGGTGCGGTTCATGCTCACGTTGGCCGCGGGCGAGGGCGACCTGTCGGCCGATGTGGCGCTGGACGACGCGGTGTCGGCCGTCACCGCGGCCGTCGTCGGCTTCGAGGTGCTCGGCCGGGCCGACGGCGCCTGGTGCTCGCGGCAGTCGGTCACCCGGTTCTGGGCGCTGATGCTGCCCCGACTCTGCTCGGACCCCGCCCGGGCCGGGATCGACGCCTCCGGGACGGAGACGTGCCAGGTCGGCACGGGGACCGCCGACGCGGCGTCCGTGTGGGACGACGAGGGCGGCGTGGACGGCGAGGGCGCGGAGGACCCCGAACTGCTCGTCTGGCCGGAGGGCTCGGCCTGCACCGTGTCCCACCACTGACGTACGGGACCTCGCGCCACCGACGCACGAGCCTCGCACCACTGACGTACGGGGCCTCGCGCCACCCGCGTACCGGGCCCGGGAGCGGGGCTGACAGGCGGCGGCGAGGCTCCCTCGGCGGTGGCCGGATGCCCGGAGGATGGGCGGCAGCAAACCGATTGATCGGTTTAATTGTCCGACCATCCGAGCACGGCGGGAGGACGAGTGACGACGGTGTCGGGCCTTCGGACGGTCCACCGGTCGCCCCGGCCGTACGAGGCCGCCCTCGACCGGTTCGCGGACGATCTCTTCGGCCATCTCCCCCGCGCCGACCAGCGTCGTTGGGCCCACGCCTACCTCCGCGGCCTGCTGCTCTGCCCGGGCCGGAAGTCGCCGCGGCGGATGGCCGCCGCGCTCCGTGAGCCGCGCACCGCGGCGGACTCCCTGCGGCAGTTCGTCAACCAGAGCCCCTGGGACTGGGCACCGGCTCGCACCCGGCTGGCGCACCGCGCGCTGGACCACCGCGCGACGGCCCACCCGGCGCCGCCCGCCGCCTGGGTGGTCGACCTGGCCGTCGTCCCCAAGTCCGGACGGGCCTCCGCGGGGGTGCACCGCCGCCGCGTCCCCCACCTCGGACGGACCGTCACCTGCCAGCTGGCGACGGGGCTCTTCCTCGCCACCGGCCCCCTGGCGCTGCCGGTGGAGTGGCGGCTGTTCGTCGACCGCGAGTGGGCCGCCGACGAGGTCCGCAGGGCCAAGGCGAAGGTGCCCGACGGCATCGCACACCGCACCCCGGAGGACCACGTCCCCGAACTGGCCGCGTGGGCCGCGGCCCACTCCCCCGCCCCCGTGCTGCCACTGGTCGCCAGTCTCAAGGACGTGCCGCACACCGCCGCGCTCGTGGCCCGGATGAACCAGCACGACGTCCGGTTCGTCGTCGAGGTGGGGCCCGGCCAGCCGGTGCTCCTCGACCCGCCCCGCCCCGGGTCCCGCGCGGGGCGGGCGGCGGCCTGGAGCGGAGCGATCAGCGCCCGCGACGCCCTGCGCCTGGCCGGCCGCCGCCGGATACGGCAGTTCCGGCCCGGCGGGGACCACCGGGAGCCGCACCCCGTCGCCACGCTGACCGCGGACGTACGCCTCCCCGGCCCACCGGACGCGGCGACGGGCCCGGCCCGAGGGGCGTACCGGCTGCTGGCCCGGCAGTCCACCGCGCCGTCGGCGCCGCGCTACTGGCTCACCAATGTGACCGGCGCCGACCCGGAGGACGTCCTCGCTCTCGCCGGGCTGCTGCCGCGCGCCCAGGAGAGCGTCCGGGTGCTCGGGGAGGACTTCGGCCTCCTCGACTTCGAGGGCCGGTCCTTCCCGGGCTGGCACCATCACATGACGCTGGTCTCCGCGGCGTACGGCTTCCGGCTCATGGAGGACCGCGACCGCCCGCACGACGGGGACCGGCGACCGACGGCCTGATCGGGCACCTCGGCGGTGCCTCCCCGGTCGTCTTCGTCCGTGCTTTGGGCGGACTTTGACCGCCGGCCCGGACGATGGTGCCCCGTGCCGCCCGCGTCCGGGCGGCCGCGCGACCGACGATCGGGGAGATGGCGTGGGCAGCGAGTGGTTCCGCAGGTTCGGCCCTGTCGGTGGAGAGCGGCCGGCAGCCGGTGCCGGTACGCGGCTGTTCTGTTTCCCGCACGCGGGCGGGGCCGCCAGTGCGTTCATCGCGCTGGCGCGGACGCTGGCACCCGCCGTGGACGTGCTCGCCGCGCAGTATCCGGGCCGTCAGGACCGCAGGACCGAGGAGCCGTTCACCGACATCGGCCGGCTGGCCGACGCGCTCGCCGACGAGGTGCGGCGCACCGGCCCGTCCCCGTACGCCTTCTTCGGGCACAGCATGGGCGCCGTCCTGGCGTACGAGACGGCCCGCCGCCTCGGCGACCGTCCCGGCCCGGTCCACCTGTTCCTTTCCGGCCGGGGCGCGCCCGGGCCGACCCCCCTCGTGCACGACCAGCTCCGCTCCGACGCGGAGGTGCTGGCCGCCGTGCGCAGGCTGGGCGGCACCACGGCCGGCATCTTCGACGACCCGGAGATCCTGGCGATGGTCCTGCCGACGCTGCGCGCCGACTACCGGGCGCTGGCCTCGTACACGTGGAGGGCGGGTCCGGCGCTGAGCGTGCCGTTCACGGTGATGGTCGGCGACAGCGACCCGGTGGTGACCGTGCCGGAGGCGTCCGCCTGGAGCCGCTTCACCACGGCGGGAACCGATCTCAAGGTCTTCGGCGGTGGCCACTTCTACCTCGACGGGCACGTCGCCGCGGTGGCCGAGACCGTCTCCCGCACGCTCGACGCCCGCGTACCGGCCACCACGGGCACCCGCCACTCCCGCTGACGGTGGGGCATCTCCAGGGAGGGAGACGACGTGACCCGCTGGGACGGTGTCTTCATCGGTGCCGCCGCGGCCGCGCTCGGCGACGCGGAGGAGCTGCGGCACGCCGTGTCCGCCGGGCGGTACGACGCCCGTGACCACGAGCGGGACTCCTACCGGGCGGTGCGGGTGGCGCCGGGCGGCGCCCTGCCCCGGATGGTGCTCCAGGCGGCGGGGCTCGCGCGGCGCCGTTCGGGTGTGGCGGCGTCCGACATCGATCTGGTCGTGCACACCTTCGCCGGGCAGGCGCGGGACGCCGGCCGTGCCGAGCACGTCAGCCGGGAGCTGGCGTGCACGTCGGCCACCGCGATGGAGGTGGTCCACGCGTCCAACGGCGGCCTGGTGGCGCTGCATCTGGTGGCGGCGTACCTCTCCGCCTCGACCGCCATGCGGGCCGCACTGCTGACCACGGTCGACTGCGCCGCCGGCCCCGGCACCGACAGCTACCGCACGGAGCGGGGCACGGTGCTCGGCGACGGTGCGACGGGGCTCGTGGTCACCACGGGAACCGGTGTGGCGCGGGTGCTGTCGACGACCGTCCTCGGAGACGCGCCCGAGGGCGCTCTGGTGCGGGCCGATCTGGCCTGGCGGGTGCCGAAGCCCCCCGCGCGTCGGTGGAAGCGCGCCGGAGGAGGCGGCGGCCGGCCCGCGCCGCACGCCCCGGCGCCCGTCCTCGCCGAGCGGGAGCGGGAGGTGCTGGAGCTGGCCCTGAGCGAGGCGGGCGCCCGCCCGGCGGACGTCGTGCGCTTCGTCTTCCCCAACCTCGGCCGCCACCTCCAGGGGTGGAGCCGGCGTGCCGCCCTCGGCATCCACGAGGACCGGACCACCTGGGGCTGGGGCACGGGCGTCGGCCATCTGCGCTCGGGCGACCAGACGGCGGGGCTCGCACACCTGCTGGAGGCGGGTGAGCTCTCCTCCGGGGACCTGGTGGTGCTGGTCGGCGGTGTGTGCGGGCGAAGCCTGGGCTGCGCCGTCCTGGAGATGACCTGACGCCTGGCCCCACCGTCAGCCGCGGGGGTTCCTGATCACCTCGATCAGACCGCTGAGGCTCTCGCTGCCGTGCCCGTCGGCCACGCGCCGCTCGATCAGGGAGCGCATGCCGCCCAGGGCGTCGACACCGATGCCCTGGGCCCTGCTCGTCTCGATCAGGTGGGCGATCGCCCGCTTGTTCATGTCGAGGGTCGACACGTCGGTCGTGTACCTCCCGGCGTCGACCTCCTCGGCGACGACCGGCAGGAGCGCGCCCAGGGTGGTGTGCCACTGCGCCGCGAACGCGAGGAAGTCGGCCGCCGGGACCTTCTCGGTGCCGACCAGGGCCAGCGCCTGGAGGAAGCCGCCGAGCGTGGTCCAGAGCATGCCGGCCAGCGCGTTCTCGTACAGCAGGGCGAGGCCCGGGTCGTCGCCCAGGTGGAGGCTGGTGGCCGCGAGCCGCCCGAGCACCGGGCGGTGCTCGTCGAGCAGCTCTCCGGGGCCGCTGTAGACGACGACGGCGTCGGGTCCCCCGACCGTCTGCGGGACCGCCATGACGGAGCCGTCGAGGTAGCGGATGTTCCGTTCGGCGGCCCAGGCGGCCAGCTCCCGCGCCTCCCGCACCGTTCCGGAGCTGAGGTTCACCACGGTCGTGGAGCGCAGTGCGTCACCCGCGGTGGCGAGGACCTCCCGGACCGCGGTGTAGTCGATGAGGGAGAGGACCACCACACCGCCCGCCGCGACGGCCTCGGCGACGGAGTCCGCGCGGACCGCGCCTTCGGCCACGAGGGGATCCGCCTTGCGGACCGTCCGGTTCCAGACGGTGGTCGGGTGGCCGCCCGCGAGGAAGGCGCGCGCCAGCGCGGAGCCCATGAGCCCGAGGCCGATGACGGTGACCGCTCCGGTGTTCTCGGCGGCCGTCACAGAACCGGGCTCCGGTGTTCCGTGGTGGTGTGCGTGCGCGTCATGTGTGCTCTCCCTGTGTGAGTTCGTAGGTCCGTAAGCCGCGGGGCCCGCAGGTCCGCAGGTCCGTGAAGCCGTCCTCCCGTGGTTCGTACGTCTGTCGACCCTGCTTGGCCCGCCGTGTCACGCACAAGCGCGACTTGCCCAAGATCGGAGCGGAGTCGCCGCCTCGGCGCCGGACGGTGGCCGAACTCCGCTGCTGTGACTCGTCCTTGGCCGTCGTTTGTGTGGGCTTCGAGTGCACACGGGCACGATGGACCGAGGATCTTGGCAAGCGTGCGGATCGTGGGGGGAATTCATGCAGTTCCGGTTGTTGGGGCCGATGGAGGTCGTCACCGAGGAGCGTCCGGTCGCGCTGGGAGGCACCAAGCAGCGGGCCACTCTGAGCTTCCTGCTGCTCCAGGCGAATCGTGTGGTCGCCACCAGCGAGCTGCTGAGAGCCCTGTGGTCGGTGGAGGACGCGCCGGCCACCGCGCGCAAGATCCTCCAGAACGCGATCTCCGGTCTGCGCGGGGTGCTTTCCTGCCCCCACGACGGCGATGCCGCCACCACCCTGCTGACCCAGGCCCCCGGCTACATGATGCGGGTGGACCCCGGCCAGGTGGACCTGTACCTCTTCAACGAACGGGTCGCCCGCGGCCGGGACAGGCTGGCCCAGGGCGACGCGACGTCGGCGGCGCGGCTCCTGCAGGACGCGCTCGGCCTGTGGCGCGGGCCCGTCCTGGCGGACCTGGTGGAGACCGGGATCGACTGGCCGGAGCTGACGGCGGTCCAGAACACGCGGTTGGACGTGATGGAGGACTACTGCGAGGCGCAACTGGCCTCCGGCCACCATCACGCGGTCCTGTCCGAGCTGGAGACCATGGTCCAGAACGAGCCGCTCAGGGAGCGCTCCTGCGGGCAGCTGATGCTCGCCCTCTACCGGTGCGGGCGGCAGGCCGACGCGTTGAACCTGTACAGCCGTACCCGTTCGGTACTGGTCGAGGACCTCGGCCTGGAGCCCGGCCGCGGCCTCCAGCGGCTCCAGCAGGCGATCCTGACGCAGGATCCCGCGCTGTCCCTGGCCGGGGACGCCACCGCCACCTGCGACCTCCTCGGCGAGGCGGCGACCGGCGCGGACGGCCACCGGGACGCCCTGCGGCTCTCCCCGCCGACGTCCCCTCCGATCTCCCCTCCGCCGTCCGCCGCCGCATCCACTGCGCCGTCGACCATGACGCCGAGTCCGATGCCCGCCGCGCCCGCCGAGGTGACGCCGGCCGCCCCCCGCACCACCCCCGGGCCGGGGGCCCGGGACCGCGTCGGAGAGGACCCGGCCGCCGCCGAGCGCCGGCAGGTCACCGTGCTGTCGGTACGGACCCGGCTGGCGCCGGAGCTCGCCGGCGAGGGCGACCGGCACCTCGACGACCTGCTCGACGGCGCCACCCTGGTGGTACGGGAACAGATCGAGCGGCGCGGCGGGACGATGACGGCTTCCCTGGGGTCCACCTCCTTGGCCCTGTTCGGCCTCGACGAGTCGGACCACGGCGACACCCACCAGGCGGTCCTGGCGGCCCTGGCCGTCCGGGATGTGCTCAACCTTCCCCCGGGGGACGGACACGACGGCGCGCAGCTGACCGTGCACGCCGCCGTGAACAGGGGCGAGGTGCTGCTGCGGGCCCGACACGGGGACGGCGCGCCGCCGGTCGTCGTCGGCGCGGTCCTGGACGAGTCGCAGGCGCTCCTCGCCCACGTACCGGCCGGTGAGGTCCGCGTCAGCGAGGCGGTATGGCGGGAGACGCGGCACGCCATCGCGTACGCCCCCGGTGACGCGCCGTCCGGCCGGCAGGCACTCGGGCCGAGTGAGCCGTCGCAGGAGGGGGACGGCGCGGGAGGTCCCGAGCAGGCGCACGAACTGGACGCCCTGCTGGGCCTGTTCGAACGGACCAGGCGACGCGCCGTGCCCCATCTCGTCACCGTGCTCTCGGATCCGGGAGCGGACCGGGACCGGTTCCTGCGGTCCCTGGCACGCCGGGTCACGGGCCCGGCCGGGTCCGGCCAGGCGGTCTTCCTGACCGGCCGCGCTCCCGCCACCCCGCACGACGATCCCCTCACGGCCCAGGCTCAGATCCTCTCCGCGTACTGCGGCGTCGGGCCCGGTGACACCGCGGAGCACGCCCGGCGCCGAGTCGCCGCCACGGTGCGCTCGCTCTTCCCGTCCGGGGACACGGCCGACCGGCTGCTGTACCGGCTCATGCCGCTCGTCGCCGCCACCGTCGCGTCCTGCTACGACGTGGCGGACGAGGGGGAGACGCTGGAGGCATGGCGCGTCTTCTTCGGCGAGGCGGCGAGGCGGCAGCCCGTGGTTCTCTGCGTCGACGACCTGCATCGCGCGGCCGACTTCGTCCTGGACGCCGTGGAGGACCTGGCCGAGTCGGTGGGTCCGGTGCCGCTGTTCGTCGTCGCCTCGGCGGGGCCGGAGCTGTTGCTGCGCCGCCCTGCCTGGGCGGGCGGCAAGAGCCGGATGACGACGGTCACGCTGCACCGGCCGGAGCGGCTCACCACGGAGAAACTGGTGGATCTTCTGCTGTCGACGTCACGCAACGAGAGGTCCCGCCCCGCCCGGCACGGGGAGTTCTCCGCGGTCTGAGAATTCCTGGTTACCCCGTCATGACTGCGCGATGAGAGGAGCCGAGAAAGGCGTTGGTACGGTCGCAACGGTCCGCCATGAGGGGCCCGTCGGCCCGAATCAGGATGTCTTTCTTCCGGCAGTCGAGAATGGGGATTCCATGAGCACCGTGTCCACTGAACGCGATCTGGCGGAGCCACATCTGCGTGAGACGCTCGGCACCGCCGGCCTGGACGTCGACTATGTGAGGGCCGAGGGGAACACGCTCTACCACCTGGACGAGAGCGGCAACGAAATTCCCGTCACCGACTTCGCGGGCGGCTACGGTTCCCTTCTCCTCGGGCACAACAACCCGGAGATAGTGGCGCGCGCGAAAGAAATACTCGACGCCCGGGCGCCGGTGCACGCGCAGTTCTCCAGGAATTCCCACGCGAGTACGCTCGCGGCCCGCCTGAACGACATCGTCCAGCGGGAGGCCGGGACCGACGAGCCCTATCTGGCGATCTTCGCCAACAGTGGCGCCGAGGCCATCGAGGCCGCCGTGAAACACGCCGAACTGGACCGTGTCCTGCGGGTGCAGGCGCTCGCCGAGGAGATCGGCGCCCACCTCGGCGCCGTGCGCGCGGCCGTCGCCGGTGGCGAGGCGAAGATCGGCGACGACGCCTGGGCCCGTGTCGGCCTGCCGGCCTCCGCGGCGGCCGGCGGCGCCGGTGGGATCGAGGAGCTGCTCGCCGCGGTGTCGCGCCACAACGAGCAGCGACTGACCGGCCCTCCGGTCTTCCTGACCCTGGAGGGCGGCTTCCACGGCAAGCTCATGGGCAGCGTCCAGCTCACCCACAACCCGGCCTACCGGACCCCGTTCGCCGCGCTCGGCGCGCAGGCCCGTTTCGTACCGCTGGGACGTCCGGGCGCCGTCCGGGAGGCGATCGAGGCCGAGCGGGCGACCGTCCTCGACCTGGTGGTCGACGGCGGTGTGGTCAGGGTCGTCGAGCGGGACTTCCCCTCGGTGTGCGCCTTCCTCTTGGAGCCGATCCAGGGCGAGGGCGGCATCGTGGAGGTGACACCCGAGCTGGCGCAGGAGATCCAGCGCGAGTGCGCGGCGATCGACTGCCCCGTCGTCGTGGACGAGATCCAGAGCGGCATGGGCCGGACGGGAGCGTTCCTCGCCGCCTCGTCGATCGGGCTGCGCGGCGACTACTACACGCTCGCCAAGAGCCTGGGCGGCGGTCTCGCGAAGATCTCCGTGATGCTCGTGCGCCAGACCCGCTACCGCAAGGAGTTCGAGCTGCTGCACAGCTCGACCTTCGCCAAGGACGGCTTCTCCGGTCTCGTCGCCCATCGGGTCCTGGACCTGCTGGAGGCCGACGGCGGACGGCTGTACGGCGTCGCCGCCGAGCGCGGGAACGCGCTGAAGTCGATGCTGGAGGGCGTCCGCGCGGACTTCCCCGAGGTGGTCAAGGACGTGCGGGGCCGGGGCCTGATGCTCGGGATGGAGTTCCACGACCAGGCGACGGCCTCGGCCCCGGGCATCGCGGGCATCGCCCAGGCGGGCTTCCTCGGCTACGCGCTCTCCGGCCATCTGCTGCGCGGCCATCGGATCCGCACGTTCCCGACGGCGAGCGCCGTGAACACCCTGCGCTTCGAGCCGTCCGTGTACCTGAGCGACGCGGAGATCCAGCAGCTCGAAACGGGGCTGCGCAGCGTCGCGGCCATTCTCCGGGACCAGGACGAGCAGCGGTTCTTCCAGCCCTGACGTCTCACCGTCATCCCGCCCCACCCCACACCGTCACCGTCACCGTCACCGAACATTGGAGCATTCGTCATGGCAGCCAGCCCCAACCCGTACGGTCTGGTGCTCACCGCTGAGGCCGAGACGCAGAACGAGGTCTTCCTCAAGGCGTTCAACTCAGGCGATGGCGCGATCTTCGACTCCCTCTACCACGAGGACTCGATCTCGAACCTCACCGGAGCCCCGCTCAGCGGCGAGGCGCGGACCGCGGCCATCAAGGAACTGCTGTCCCTGGGACCCCGCCTGGACTCCAGCGTCCGCTACGCCTACCGGGCCGGTGACACCGCGCTCGTCGTCGTCGCGTTCACGCTCGACTTCACCACGCCGGACGGGCAGGACGTCCATCTGGAGGGCAGCTGCACGGATGTCCTGCGCGAGGACGAGGACGGCGTCTGGTACATGGCGGTCGACCGCCCGGTCCTGAAGGACGAGGACCAGCTGCCCTGGTAGTCGGGCACGGGCCACGGCAGAGGCCCCGCACTCCCCGCAGAACGCTGGGGGTGCGGGGCCTCTGCCGTGGGCGGCCCGATCAGCCGGTCGCCGGGCCGGCGCCGCCGCCGGCGTGGCGCAGCACCCGGAGCAGGATGCGGGGACGCATGAGCGAGCCGGGACCGCTCATGAGGGAGACCACCCTGATGAAGGCGTCCGCGACGGTCGCGTCACGTGCCGCGGCCTTCTGGACGAGCGCCACATAGGCGTGGGCGACCCGGATCCTGAGGGTGCGCTCACCCTCGACGCCGGGGAAGGCGAGGTCGTTGAGGTTCATCGCCTCCCACGACGGGTCGACGGCGTCGCGGGCGAGGTCGCGGAAGTAGGCGCGGGCCCGGGGCGCCGTGCCGCGCCGGAGGTGGCGGCGCAGGGTGAGGGCGCCCAGGGCGGCGACGGTCATGCCCTGCGCGTAGGTCGGGTTGAAGCTGCACACGCCGTCGCCGGCCACCAGCAGGCCGGCGGGGAAACGCTCCAGGTGTTCGTACCGCCGCCGCAGGCTGACCGGGAAGCGGTACGCCACGGGCGCGTCCAGCGGCTCCGCCGACCGCGCGAACGCGGCCACGTCCGGGACGGCCAGGGACGTGAGGAAGCTGTCGAAGCCCGCCGGGTCGGTGGGCGGATGGTCACCGAGGATGCCGTACGCGGTCAGGACGAACCGGTCGCCCTCGATCCTCGTGCAGACCGCGCCACGCGGCTGCTCGGCGGAGGCGACGACGACCAGCGTGCGGCCGTCGTGGGAGGAGCCGGGGCGCATCCGGTAGTGGCGGGTCGCGTATCCCAGGCCGATCCTGGCCCGGTCCTCGGGCACCGCGGGATAGCCGAGCTCCTCCAGCCATACGGGGGTGCGCGAGCCCCGGCCGGTGGCGTCCACCACCAGGTCGGCCGCCAGCACGGTCGGCTCGGTGGCGGTCTCCTCGCCATGGGGCTGCACCCGTACGCCGACGACCCGGCCGCGGTCCGGCGTCGTGTCGAGGCCGACGACGTCGTGACGTTCGAGGAACGTCACGTTCGGCAGCGTCTCGACCCGGCCCCGGACGTACCACTCCAGGAAGGGACGCCCGGCGGCCACGGTCGCCATCGTGCTGGGCGCCTTGCTCAGGCGCCGCCCGTCGAAGTGCCAGTGCGCGTCGTTCACGGTGTCCTGGAGCTGTGCCCCCAGGGCCACCGTCTCGTCGGTGAAGCCGGGGAACAGCTCCTCGAGGATCTCACCACCTCGGGGCTGCAGCCCGTGCACCTGGCGGCCCTGCGGCACTCCCCTGCGGGGCTCGCGCATGTCCCGCAGCTCGTCCCGGTCCACCACGGTCACCCGGGCGAAGGCGTCGGCCAGGACGCGGGCCGTCAGCAGCCCCGACATCCCCGCGCCCAGCACCACGGCGTGGTCTCCGACGTGGTCGGTCATCGCTCGATCCCCTCCTGCGGGGTTGCGTGCCTGCGTATGTCGTCCAGCAGGCGGGCCTGCCGGAGGATCGCGGCGTCCGGTGGTGCCTGCGCCCGTACGGCGGCGACGAAGGCGGCGACGGTGTTGGCCACCTGGTCGTCCGGGGCCAGGACCACGTCCCGGGCGCCGTCGCGGTTCTCCAGGCGGATCACCGGCCGGTGGTCGGGGGGCGGGGTGAAGGCGCGGTCGACGGTGATCCGGCCCGTCGACCCGGACAGCTCGTAGGTGTTGCGGTAGCCGTGGTCCAGGCCGAAGGCCAGCTGCACGGTGGTTCCGCGGGCGTCGCGCAGCAGCGCCGCGCCCGCCGTGTCCACGGCGAATCCGGCGCCGCGGACGAGGTGGGCGCCGACCACCTCCAGGTCCGGTCCCTCCAGCTCCGGCCCCTCCAGCTCCGGTGCGAGCAGATGCAGCGCGGCCCGTAGCGGATACACGCCGGTGTCCGTCAGGGCGCCACCGCCGAGCTCCGGGCGGTAGCGGATGTCGTCCGCGTCCAGCCGGGGTACGGTGAACGCCGCCTGGAAGGCGCGTAGTTCGCCGATGGCTCCGTCGGCGAGGAGTTCCCGGACCGCGTCGTGCTGTGCGTGGTGGACGAACATGACGTTCTCCATCAGCGCCAGCCCCCGCTCCACGGCCAGCCGGGTGAGCGCCCGTGACTCGGCCAGGGAGAGCGTCAGCGGTTTCTCGGCCAGCACGTGCTTGCCCGCGAGCAGCGCGCGTTCCACCCAGGTCGCGTGCAGCGCGGCGGGCAGCGGCACGTAGACGGCCCGTACCTCGTCGTCGGCCAGGGCCGTGTCGTATCCGGTCATCGCCCGGCAGCCGAACCGCGCGGCGAGCTCCTTCGCCCGGTCGCCGTCGCGACCGGCGACGGCGGTGATCTCGACGTCCGGCGAGGCGGCGAAGGCGGGCAGCATGCGCCGGCGGGCGATGTCGGCGCAGCCGAGGACCGCGACGCGTACGGGATCGGGGCGGGCGGCGGCGTTCACAGGCGTACGCAGCCGGAGTTGAGGAGCGACAGCAGGGTGCGGGCCTGCACGTTGACGTAGTGGCCGTGCCGGACCAGGGAGGTGAGCTGGCCGGGGGTGACCCAGTGGTAGCCGGGAGGCGGGTCGGTGCGCGCCGTCTCCTCGTCCGCGTCGACGAAGAGGTAACGGCTCTCGGCGTTCAGGAAGCGGCCGCCCTCCTCCGAGTGCACCGCCTCGTAGCGGACGCGCGAGGGATCGGCGGCGAGCACCGATTCCAGGTACGGCGGCCAGCCGGAGCCGGCCACGTGCGCGTAGTTGTCCGGCGTGTACTGGACGGTCGGGCCGAGCTCCACCGTGTCGAGGAACCCGCCCTCCACGCGCGCGTGCGCCAGCAGGTGCGGCACCCCGTCCACGCGGCGGGTGAGGAAGGCGGTCACGCCCAGGCCCACCGGTTCGAAGAGCGGCTGCGTCCAGCCGGTGACCTCGCGGTTGCCGGCGGCCACGGAGACCGCGACGACCTGGAAGTACCCGCCGCCGGCGTGCTCGATGGCCATGTCGCCGCGCTTCCACTCGGCGACGTCCCGCAGCGGGATGCGCTCGGTGGTCACCTGGTGGCGGGAGCGTTCGGCGGTGAACCACGACAGCAGTTCGGTGTCCGACCGCAGCGCGCCGGGCTCGTCGTACGCCACCGGGGCGCAGGCGAGCACGGTCCGCGCGTCCATGTTCACCACGTTGTCCGCGCGCAGCAGTTCGCCGATCTGGCCCAGGGTGAGCCAGCAGAAGTCCTCGTCGACGGGGATGTCCTCGTCCGTCTCGACGATCATGTTCCGGTTGGACTTCTGGTGGAACCACGAGCCGTGCTCCGACTGGAGCGCGTCGGCGAGCACCCGGCGCCGCGCGGAGCGGTGGATGAAGTGGTCGATGTACTTGACGTCGGCGCCCTGGTGGGCCTTGGTGTAGTTGCTCCGCGTGGCCTGCACGGTGGGCGAGAGCTGGAGCAGGTTCCGGTTGCCCGGCTCCATCTTGGCCTGCATCAGGAAGTGCAGGACGCCGTCGAACTCCTTGGCCAGGATCCCGAGGATGCCGACCTCGGGCTGTTTGATGATCGGCTGCTCCCATGCGCGGAACGGGCCTTCGTCGCGGGTGACGCGCAGCCCCTCGACGGTGAAGAACCGTCCGCTGCGGTGCACCAGGTTGCCCGTCTCCGGGGCGAACGACCAGCCGTCCAGGTCCTCGAAGGGGATCCGGTCCACCCGGAAGTGGTGCGCCCGGCCCCGGGCGCCGAGCCAGTCGGCGAAGTCGCCGGTACGCAGGAAGGCACCCGACTCCTTCGCGGCGGCGGAGCGGGTGAGCCGGGTGGCGACCGAGTCGTCCTCGCGTGGCCGCAGCACGGCGGGTGCGCTCACGTGTGGGACCCCACGAATTCCTTGATGGAGGCGATGACGTACTGGAGCATCTCCTCGGTGAGCCCGGGGTAGACCCCGATCCAGAACGTCTGGTCGGTGATGAGGTCGCTGTTGGCGAGGTCGCCGACCACCCGGTGCGGCTGGTCGACGTAGGCGGGCTGACGGGTCAGGTTGCCGGCGAACAGCCGCCGCGTACCGATCTTGCGGCCTTCGAGGAAGTCCACCAGCGCGGCCCGGCTGAACGGGGCGTCCGGCTGGACCGTGATGACGAAGCCGAACCAGCTCGGGTCGCTGCGCGGGGTGGCCTCGGGCAGCAGCAGGTGCGGCACGTCCGCCAGGCCCTCGCGCAGCTGGCGCCAGTTGCGCCGCCGCGCGGCGCAGAAGTCGTCGAGCTTGGTCAGCTGGGTCAGGCCGAGCGCCGCCTGGAGGTCGGTGGCCTTCAGGTTGTAACCGACGTGCGAGAAGATGTACTTGTGGTCGTACCCCTTGGGCAGGTTGCCCAGCTGGTACTCGAAGCGCTTGAGGCAGGTGTTGTTCTTGCCCGGCTCGCACCAGCAGTCCCGGCCCCAGTCGCGCAGCGACTCCACCACGCGCGCGAGCTGGAGGTTGGAGGTCAGCACACAGCCTCCCTCCCCCATGGTGAGGTGGTGCGCGGGATAGAAGCTGACCGTCGTCAGGTCGCCGAAGCTGCCGGTCAGCTTGCCGTCGTAGAGCGTCCCCACCGCGTCGCAGTTGTCCTCGACGAAGAACAGGTCGTGGTCCTTGGCGAGTTGGGCGACCTCGGCGACCTCGAAGGGGTTGCCGAGCGCGTGGGCGATCATGATGGCCCGGGTCTTCGGGCCGATCGCCCGCGCCACCCGGTCCGCCGTGGTGTTGTACGTGCCCAGCTCGACGTCGACGAAGACGGGCACCAGGTTGTTCTGCACGATGGGGTTGACCGTGGTGGGGAAGCCCGCCGCGACGGTGATCACCTCGTCGCCCGGCTTCAGCCGCCGCTCGCCCATGACGTGCGAGGTCAGCGCGGTCAGGGCGAGCAGGTTCGCCGACGAGCCGGAGTTGGTGAGATGCGCCTTGCGCCGCCCGAGCTTCCGGGCGAAGGCCGACTCGAACTTGCGGGAGCTGGGCCCCGCGGCGATACGCATCTCCAGGGCGGCCTCGACCAGCGCGGCCCGGTCCTCCTCGTCCAGGACGGCGCCCGAGGGCCAGATCTCGGTGACCCCGGGCTCGAACGGCCCCGACGGATGGACGTCGTGGTGATACTTCCGGGCGTATTCCAGGACCAGCGCCTTGTGATCGCTCATGTCCGTCTTCCTCTTCCTCGAATGCGTCTGCGTCGTCAGCGGCTCAGGAGCAGATCGCGCAGCGACGTGTCCAGGTCACGGGCCGGCTTCCAGCCCAGTACGCGGTGTGCTTTGGCTATGTCGAGCTGCTGCCACTCGACGTCGGACCGGGCGGTGGCACCGGTGGTGGCCGTCTCCTCGACGACCGGAACGGCCAGGCCGCTGAGCGCTATGAGACGGTCGACGAGATACCGGGCCCGCACCGCCTCGCCCCTGCCGATGTTGATCACGTGACCGCCGACCGCCTCGCTCGGGGCGTCGGCGGCGGCCAGCACGGCGTCGGCCACGTCCCGTACGTCGACGAAGTCCCGCTCCGCCCGAAGGGGTCCGTACCGCAGCTCGGAGAGGGCGCCGGAGGCGACGTCGACCAACTGGTCGGCCACGGTGCGCAGCAGGCTGCCGACGGGAGCCCCGGGCCCGGCCACGTTGGCGACCCGGAGCACCACGGCCTCCAGGCCGGAGTCGGCGCAGGCCCTGGCGACCGACTCGGTCGCGCGCAGCTTGGTGCGTCCGTAGGGGGTGACCGGCGCCGCGGCGTGGTCCTCGGGGGTGCTGGTCCCCCGCGTGCCCGGCCCGTACTCGTGCACGGAGCCGAGCTGGACGAGGCGGGGCCGTGCGGGCACGGCCAGGACGGCCGCGACGAGCCGCTCGACGAGCTCGGCGTTGCCGCGGACCATGTCCTCCTCGGTCGCCCGCCACGCCCGCCCCGCGGCGTTGACCACGAGGGTGGCCCGCTCGGCGGCGAGCAGCTCGGCGAACCGGTGCTGCCCTTCGTCGGCCGTCAGGTCGATGCCCGCGTCTCCGGTCCGTGAGACGGAGACGACCCGGCGCCCGGTGGAACGGAGCTCGGCGGCGATGTGCTGCCCCAAGAATCCGGATCCGCCGAGGACGACGGCGGTCATGCCGCGTCCTGCTGGTGCTTGATCGCCTTCCACCAGCCGGGGTTGTCCCGGTACCAGGCCACCGTCGCGCCGAGGCCGTCCTCGAAGGAGATCCGCGGCTCGTAGCCCAGTTCGTCACGGATCTTGGACTCGTCGATCGAATAGCGCAGGTCGTGGCCCTTCCGGTCGGCGACCCACCGGACCATCGACTCGTCCGCGCCGCACAGCTCCAGGAGCCGATCGGTGATCTGCCGGTTGGTCTGCTCGTTGCCGCCGCCGATGTTGTAGATCTCGCCGGCGCGGCCGCGCGTCAGGACGGTGTGGATGGCCCGGCAGTGGTCGTCGACATGCAGCCACTCGCGAATGTTGCGCCCATCGCCGTACAGCGGAACGGACTCCCCCGCGAGCAGGTTGGTGATGAACAGCGGGATGAGCTTCTCCGGGTGCTGGTACGGCCCGTAGTTGTTGGAGCACCGGGTGATGGAGACGTTGAGGCCGTGGGTACGCCTGTAGGAGCGGGCGACCAGGTCGGAGCCCGCCTTGGACGCCGCATAGGGGGTGTTGGGCTCCAGCGGCCACGTCTCGGTCCACGAGCCTTCGGCGATCGAGCCGTACACCTCGTCGGTCGACACGTGCACCACCCGCTCGACGCCGGTGCGCAGGCATGCCTCGAGGACGCTCTGCGTACCGCCGACGTTGGTACGCACGAAGTCGGCCGCCGCCTCGAGGGAGCGGTCGACGTGGGACTCGGCGGCGAAGTGCACCACGGCGTCGTGGCCGGGCAGCAGGTCGAGCAGGAGCGGCAGGTCGCAGATGTCGCCCCGGACGAAGTCGAGCCGGGGGTCGTCCATGGGCAGGTTGCTCAGGTGGCCCGCGTAGGTGAGCTTGTCCAGGACGGTGACGCGGGTGTCCTCGTATCCCGGGTATCCGCCCGCGAGGAGGGTGCGCACGTAGTGCGAGCCGATGAAGCCGGCGCCGCCGGTGACCAGGATCCTCATGCCGCGACCTCGATTCGGGTGTGGTCGCCCACCACGAGCCGGTGGTGGGACTCCTCGTGCTCGCTGGGTCCGATGACCGCGGAGCGGCCGATCAGCGAGCCGTGCAGGCCGGGCACCCGCGAGATGGAGGCGTCGTCCATCACGATCGAGTCGGCCAGCCGGGTGGCGCGCAGCGTGCACCCGCGCCCGATGGCCGTGTACGGGCCGATCTGGGAGTCCTCGACGAGCGTGCCCGCGCCGATGACCGCCGGGCCCTCGATACGCGACCGCACCACGCGGGCGCCCACCTCGACGGTCACCGGGCCGATCAGCTCGCTGGCGCCGTCGACGTCACCCAGCACCTTCGGCACCCGGTCGGCGAGCAGCTTGCGGTTGCACGCCAGGACGTCGTCGACGCGTCCGGTGTCCTTCCAGTAGCCGTCGTACTCGCTGGCCCGGACGTCGGCGCCGGAGCTGACCAGCCACTGGATGGCGTCGGTGATCTCCAGCTCGCCGCGGGCGCTGGGGACGATGGAGTCCACCGCCTCGTGGATGGCGGGCGTGAAGAAGTAGACACCGATCAGCGCCAGATCGCTCTGCGGCTCCTTGGGCTTCTCCACCAGCCGGCGTACCGCGCCGTCCGCGTCGAGCTCGGCGACGCCGAAGGCGGTCGGGTCGGGCACCTTGTGCACCACGACGTGGGCGGCGGGTCGGTGATCCGCGAACGCGTCGGCGATGTCCTGGATCCCGTCGGGCAGCATGTTGTCCCCGAGGTACATCACGAAGTCGTCGTCCCCGAGGAACGGACGGGCCAGCGTCACGCAGTGGGCGAGGCCGAGCGGCTTCTCCTGCGGGATGTAGGTGATGCGGCAGCCGAATCGGAGGCCGTCTCCGATGGCATCGGCGATCTCGTCGCCCCAGTCACCGACGATGACCCCGATCTCGGTCACGCCGAGCGCGGCCACGTTCTCCAGGACGTGTTCGAGGACGGGCTTGTTGGCGACGGGGATGAGCTGCTTCGGCATGGAATAGCTGAACGGACGCAGCCGTGTGCCTGCGCCCCCGGACAGTACGAGAGCTTTCATGGTCACGTTCTCCTCGCGGCGGCGGACAGCGCATCCGGGCTGGTGTCTTTCCAGTGGGCGAAGGTGCCGAGGGATATTCCGTCGGCGACGCTCATCGCATGCGCATCCTTCTCGGATATCAACGGTGGTTCCGTGAAACCCCAGGGAAGGTCGAGGTCGGGATCGAGCGGGTTGATGTCGATCTGCGTGCCCGGGACATGGGCGCTGGAGAGCACATAGCAGATACAGGCGTCATCGGTGAGCGTGAGAAATCCGTGGCCGACGCCTTCCGGCACGAAGACGGATGTGCCCGAGTCGGCGTCGAGCACGGTCGAGTCGTACCGGCCGAACGTGGGTGAGTCGACTCGAAGGTCGACGACGACATCCCGCAGCGCTCCTCGGACACACGTCACGAACTTCGCCTGTCCGGGAGGTCGGGACACGCTGTGAATTCCCCGCAGCGTATTGCGGCGGGACACCGAGTAATTGATCTGCCGCGGGATGAACGGGTATCCGGTCGCGCGTTCCAGTTCGTCGGCGCGCCATCCCTCGTAAAAGCTTCCGCGCTCGTCGCGCAGGGCGTCCGGGGTGACGAGGAAGGCCCCGGGCACCTTGGTCGGAGTGATCCGCATGTGCCCCTCCCCTACGCCGGGACCCGATGGCGGGCGGTGAGTTCTTCGAGTGTGGGCACGAGGTCCATGGGGGACGGCACGGCCAGCGCGTCCCGCCGCAACGCGCGGGCACCCTCGCGGAACGACGGGTCGTGGACCACCCGGTCCAGCCGCTCACGCATCTCGGAGACGCTGTGCAGGTCCTGGTTGAGGATCAGCCCCGCGCCGCGCTCCTCGATGTGGCGCGCGAAGCTCCACGCGCCCATCGTGTTGTCGGTGACGGGGGTCCCCGGCCCGCGGTCCGCCAGCGTGATCAGTTGCGGTACGCCGTGGGCGACGGCGGCGCCGTGCGTGCCGCTGCCGCCGTGGTGGATCAGCGCCGAGCAGGTCGGCAGCAGCGGCGCGAGCGGGACGTAGGCGAGCGCCCTGACGTTGTCGGGGACCTTGCGCCCGGCGAGCTGCTCGTCGTCGAAGGTGGCGACGACGTCGATGTCCAGGCCGTCGACCGTCTCCAGCAGGTTGTCCACCCACCGCGTCCAGCTGCCGGGCGCGAAGGTGCGGACCGAGGATCCCAGGGTCACGGCCACCCTCGGCCGCGTGGGGGACTCGCGCATCCACGTGGGGAGGGAGGCCGGCCCGGTGTACGGGATCCAGCGCATCGGGACGGTCCGGGTACGGGTCGACAGGCGCATCGCGGCCGGCATCGGGTCGACGCTCCACTGCCCGAACAGCAGCTCCTCGTCGACCTGCACGCCGTGGTGGTCGGCCAGGCCCCGCACCAGGTCGGCGAGCGGTCCTCGGGGGCCGTGCGGCCCGTGGGCGCCCGGCCCCGTACGGGCGTCGATCCGGTCCTGGGCCCAGGCGTGGTAGTCCTGGCCCCACAGCAGCCGTGCGTGCGCGGCGCCGGTCAGCCGTGCCGCGATCGCGGAGGAGGGCCAGATGGGGTCCCACAGGACGAGGTCGGGCTGCCAGCGGTCGGCGAAGTCGATCAGCTCGTCCAGCAGGGCCGGGTGGTCGTGTGGGCCACCGTGGGCGGGGTGGAACATGCGTGCCGCCGACAGGGGGAACTGACGGAAGGTCTGCCAGTGCCGGCCGTCGGCCTCGTCGAGCGCCAACTCCTTCTCCAGGTGATCGAGTTCCCCCTCGAAGCGCTCGGCGGACGTTTCCCGGGCGCGGATTTCCTCCAGAGATCCCACCGAGAGTTCCGGGCCGCCGAGCGACACCCCGGTGAGGCCGATCGCCCTGGCGCTCTCGGCCGTCGTGCGCAGACCCGCCACGCGTACGTCGTGCCCCGCCGCCTGCAGTGCCGCGGCGAGTGAGTAGGTCGGTAAAAGATGTGCCTGTGCGGGCCACACCGTGAACAACACCCGCATGACCCTCCCCCGTTCCCTCGTCATATCTGCAAACTAGTCGAGCGGGCGGCACCCCTGAGTAATCGGTGAGTAATCAGGAAGAAGGGCTTGAATAAGAACGAAAAAGGGGTCGGCTCGTCGCGCCGGAACGAATTCCGACGCGACGAGCCGACCCAGGAGAAGGCCGATTGAGGCTACTTCTTGTTCTTTGCCTTCACCTTCTCGAAGGTGCGGGCGAAGGAGTCGTTGCCGTAGCCCTCGGCGACGAGCTCGTCGGCGGCCGCCTTGACCGGCTCCAGCCAGGAGGCGTCGACGCCCAGTTCCTTGCTCGCCTGGAGGATGTGACCGAGCGCGAGCTGGTTGGTGTTGACGTTGGAGATCTCGGTCGCGTAGTCGGCCTCGTCGATGACGCGCGCCTGGTCCTGGCTCGCGATGGCGGCGGAGACGACGTACTGCACCCACGTGTTGACGTAGGGCTGGAACTCCTGGGCGGAGATGCCCGCGGTGTTGACCAGCGCGTGCGCGTGGCCCCAGCCCTGGCCGGCGGCGTACAGGACGGTGAGCAGCGCCAGGTCGAAGATCAGGGGGACCCCGGTGTCCTCGCTGACGTGGACGGACGCGCCACCGAGCTCCAGCAGCAGCGGCTCGTGGGCCTCGAAGACCGCCTTCTTGCCGCCGTAGAAGAACTGCCCCATCGGCGTACCGACCAGCGGCGGGATCGCCATGATCGCACCGTCGAGGTAGGAGATGCCGTGCTCGGCGGCCCAGGCGGCCGTCGACCGGGCGTCGTCGGGCGTACCCGTGGTGAGGTTGATGAGGGTCTTGCCCGCCAGCTCGGCGGCCAGCGGGTCGATCAGGTCGCGCGTGACCTCGTACGTGGACACGCACACGATGACGACGTCGCTCGCGGCGACCGCTTCGGCGACGGAGCCGGCGAGCTTCGCACCCTCGGCGACGAGCGCGTCGGCCTTGTCGGCGGACCGGTTCCACACCGTGGTCGGGTGACCATTCTTCAGAACAGTCGCGGCAAGCGCCTGGCCCATGAGACCGAGACCGACGACTGACACAGGAGCGTTGTTGTTGGACATAGAGCGATGTCTCCTAGTGGAAAATTGGTATCCGGACGCCATTCGTTGAGATCGTAGGCAGCGCTTTCGCCGCCCCTCAAGTACTTACAAAAAAGTAAGTGAGGCGCCCTGGAGAGATTTCAGGTCATCCTGGATTGACGTCGGAGGTCGGCACCAGGGCGTTATACGGCCACTCTCCTGGCCAGTTCCAGCGCCTGCTTCGCCGCTCGGAAACCCGACTCGACCGCGCCGTCCACGTACCCCGCCCAGCCGGTGGCGATGTCGCTGGTGGCGAACGTCAGCCGGCCGACCGGCTGCTGCACAGCACGCAGCTTCGTGGTGAGCTGGCCCGGCCGGCGGAACGTCCAGCCGCCGAGCGAGAACTCGTCGCGGCCCCAGTGCTGCGCCTTCACCGACACCACGTTCAGGGTCGGGTCGAGCTGGCGCACCGCCGCACGCACCTGCTCCAGGTTGTTTCCGTCCAGCGTCGGATCGGCACTGAACCCCACCGCGATCTGCCCGTCGGGCAGGATGTGCTGGGTCAGCATCGACACGAGCTTGTAGCCCTCGGGCGCCTGGGCCACGAAGCGGCCGATGTTCGCGCCGCGCAGCTGCATGTAGATCTTCTGGGCGGACTGGACCGCCATGCCTTCCTTGGACAGGGTGAGGAACTCGCTCGGCAGCCCCGCCGTCCCGAAGTTGATGTTCTTCCACACGTTCGCCGGCAGCGCCACCACAGCGACCTTGGCCGAAATGCGCTGCCCCGCACGGGTGGTGATCTGCACACCCGCGTTGGTGTTCTCGATGCGCGAGACCGGGGTGCTCAGCTGGAACCCGGAGAGCTTCGCATCGTCGAGCATGGCCTGCAGGAGGCCCTTCATCCCGGTGGCGGGGCGGTCCACGTTGACCCCCATGAACCCGCCGTAGTTCCGCCCGGACAGCGCCCACCAGTGGGCCAGCATGGTGTACGCGCCGTACGTGCTGCTGCCGCCGGAGTAGCCGCCGGTGATGGCGCTGACCCAGCGGTCGTCCTCCTCGCTGAGCCGCAGCTGGTCGAGCCGGTCGCGCAGCGACAGCTTGTCCGGCTCGATGAGGCCCGCCTGGTTGAAGAACGGTTCGTACGGACGCGGGAAGAAGCCCTCGGTCCCCTCCATCACCTTGCCGAGCAGGGTCGCCTCGCGAGCGAAGACCTCGTCGGGCGTGTACGTCGCCACGCCCTCGGGGCCGGGGTAGATGGCCCGGTCCATCGGATCGGTGTCCGACACGATCGGAATCCTGTAACGCTGCGCCTCGCGCCAGACGTTGACCTGGATCTCGTCGATCCAGGTGCCGCCGAACTCGACCTGCTTGCCCAGAAACGTGCTGGTCCAGGTGCGCCCCCCGATCCGATTGCGCGCCTCGACCAGCAGCGTCCGCAGGCCGTTCGCCTGCAGCTCGCGAGCGGCGGTGACCCCCGCGAATCCCGCGCCGATCACGATGGCGTCGTATCCCGGCGTACCGTCGGCCGCGGCAGCCGACGCGGCCCCGAGGCCGACCGCCCCGGCCCCGGCGGCCACTGCGGAGCCGGCCGCAACCTTGAGCAGCGAGCGCCGCGAGGGACGCCGGCCGGGTATCGGAGCGAGCAAATTCCGTGCAGTATCCATGATTCCTTCCCAGGTCGCCGAAACCCCCGGGCGGGCCGCCTGACGGGCCCGGCTGGGGGTTCCGGAGGTATGAGGTCCGCTACCGCCGACGGCGGCCGGTTTCAGAGGAGTTCGGTGTCCGGGTCGAGCCCGAGCAGCACGCGGCCGTGCACTTCCAGGTTGGTGTGGGGCGCCATCATCCCGTGCAGGGAGAGGCCCATCATGTCCCGGTAGAACCGCTGGAACGGGGCCTTGCGGGCGATGGCCGACGCCCCGCTCACCGAGTGCAGCTCCGCCACGGCCTCCTTGGTGAGCTGGAGCGCGTAACCGCACTGACCGCGGATCGCGGCCCGCTCCTCGAGGGTGGGCTGCTCGCCGGCGTCGGCACGGTCCTGGAGGACCTTCAGGTATCCGGCGGCGAGCCCCTCCGCCGCGGCGATCTTGTTGGCCGCGGTGGCGACCTTGATCTGGGTCAGCGGGTGCTGCGACTGGTCCTCGTGGTGCGTGTACGCGATCGGCCGGCCCTTGACCTGGCCGACGAACAGCTCCAGGGCGGCCTTGGCCATACCGATGTACGCCCCCACGGAGGCGGCCATGACGACCCCGACGAGCCCGTAGTTCCGGCCGGTGGCGCCGGTGTTGGACCGGTCCCCGGACGTGCCGTTGACGGCGTCCTCGCCACTGGCGACCCGGTGCGCGGGGACGAAGACGTTCTCGGCGGTCACCGTGGAGCTGCCGGTACCCTGCGCGGCCGTCACGTCCCAGTCGTCGGCGATGGACAGCTCCGCCATCGGCACGATCGCGAAGACCTGCTCGTACTGGCCGTCCGGATGCTCCAGGAGCGCGGCCAGGAGGTCCCAATGAGCGGCTCGGCAACCCGAGTTGAAGCGCCAGCTGCCGTTGAGGAGGTAGCCGCCCTCGGTCGGCGTCACCATTCCACTGGGGGTGAAGCCGCCGGAGATCCGCACCGAAGGCTCGGCGAACACCTCCTCCTGGGTGCGGTCGGGGTAGAGCGTGGCCATCCACCCGCTGGTCACCCAGGCGACCGACAGCCAGCCGGTCGAGCCGCAGCCGCGCGCGATCTCGGTGAAGATCTCGACCTGGTCGGCCAGCGGCAGGTCGAGGCCCCCGAAGCGCCGGGGCACCGCGGCCCGGAACACCCCGGCCTTCTCCAGGAGCTCGACGTTCTCCTCCGGGACCCAGCGACGCTCCTCGGCCGCGAGGCCATTCTCCCTCAGCTTCGGGACGAGGTCCGTCACTGCCTTCAGTACAGCTGCGGTCTCCGTGTCAGCCGCGGTCATCCTGTTTCTCCTTGCGGTTGGTGTGGCGGAAAGACGAGGGGGTGGGGATCGTGCGGGATGTGCTCCACGGCTACTTCGTGTGCTCCGCGGTCAGCCGTTCCAGCTGCGGAACGATGTCGTTCGGGGTGGGTGTCGCCAGGAGGTCGCGGCGGACCGATTCCGCGCCGGCGCGGAATCCCGGCTCCCGCAGCACACGCAGCAGCTGCCCGCGCATGTCCGCCACGGTCGAGTTCGCCGGGTCGAGCGCGAGACCGGCGCCGCGCTCCGTCACGTACCGCGCGGTCGACCGGGAGTGCCACCAGTTGTGGTCCTGGAGCAGGAGCAGCTGGGGCACGCCGAAGGCCGCGGCGGCCGCGGAGATGCCGTACCCGCCGTGGTGGATCACCGCGGAGCAGGTGGGCAGCAAGGCGGTGTACGGGACGTAGTCGACCACCCGGAAGTTGTCCGGCACCCGCTGGCCCGCCAACTGCCGGCTGTTGAGCGCCGCCACCACCTCGACGTCGAGGCCACCGGCGACCTCCAGCATCGTCGCGACCAGCCGTGCCTGCTCGTCCGCCCCGAACTCGTAGTCCCGGGAGGTGGTGCCAAGCGTCAGCGCCACCCGCGGGCGCTCCGGGGGGCCGTACAGCCACTCGGGCAGGACGTCCGCGCCGCCGTAGGGGAGCGCCTGGACGGACACGGTCCTGGTGCTCGTCGGAAGCCTCATCCCCGGGGGGATGGGGTCGACGGTCCACTGCCCCAGCAGCAGCTCGTCGTCCACGGTGAGGCCGTACCGCGCGGCGACCGGCTCGGCCATCTCGACCAGCGGGTCGCGCAGGCCCTGCTCGGCCAGTTCGGGGCGCTCGTCGAAGCGGTCCTTGACCCAGCCGAAGTAGTCCTCCCCCCACATCAGCCGTGCGTGGGCGGCGCCGCTGACCCGGGCCGCCACCGGACCGGCGAGCCAGGTCGGATCCCACAGGATCAGGTCCGGCCGCCACTGGGTGGCGAACCCGACCAGGCGGTCCACGAGTGAGGGAGGTTCGGCGTCGGCGTCCTCGGCGAGACCCGCGACGGGGTAGAAGATGGACATCGGTGGCATGACGATCGACCGGAACTCCCGCCACACCGCGCCGTCCTCGACGCCGAGGGCCAGCCTCTCGGTGATCAGATCCAGCTTCTCCTCGTCCACCCGCATCGGCGGGAAGTAGTCCTCGTCGCCGAGTGGTACGGCGGTGAGACCCGCGGCGAGGATGGGTCGCGTGGCATCCGGATGCGTGGACGCCACGCGGACCTCGTGCCCCGCACCCTGCAGGGCCCGGGCCAGCGGCACGACCGCGTGCACATGGGCCTTCGCGGGAAGGACGGTGAGCAGAACGCGCATGAAGGTTCCCTCTCGGCGTGCGCTTTCGGTCGATCGTCTCCGTCGTTCGGCCCGTCGCACCGGACGGACCGGCCGACAGGACGCCGGAGACGGTTAGTTGAGGAATCCGTAGACCTTGCTGATGCGCCCGTCCTCGAAGACCACGGCGTCCGTGCCGCTGGCGGCGGCGGCCGGCGCGCCGGGCGCGCCCCAGCGCCAGGTGAACAGGGCGAGGTTGTTGTGCGCGTTGAGGACCGCGACGAGGGAGAAGGCGTACTCGGCGAACTCCTGGTGGAAGTAGGCCATGTACTCGTCGAGCCCCGCGTGGCCCTGGACCGGGGCGTCGAGGTTGTTGTCGATGTACGAGCCGTCCTCGGCGAAGACCTCGGCGATCTGCTCCCTGCGCAGCCCGCCGTCACGTTCGTTCCAGGTGTCGATGTACTTCTGGATGATCTCGGAGGCGTTCTTGATGTCCATGCTCACTTCGGCAACCGCCTTGGTCGTGTCGTGGAGGGGTGGGCGGGCCGGTGGGGCGGCCCGGTGGTTCAGGAGGCGGCGCGGGAGCCGCGCAGGATCCGGGTCAGCATCCCCGGGCGCATCAGCGTCGTGGGCGGATCGATGAGTCCGACGACGCGCAGGAACGCCTCGGTCACCGCGCCGTCCCTGGTCGAGGCCGCCTGGACGCGGGACGTGAGCGCGTGCGCCATGCGCGTCGACAGGGTGCGCCTGCCCTCGACTCCGGGGAACGCGAGGTCGTTGATGGTCATCGCCTCCCACGGCCCGTCGACCGCCCGGTGCGCGACGTCCCGGAAGTAGGCGCCGGCGACGGGGGCCGACCCCGAGGCCAGGTGCTCGCGCAGGACCAGCGCGCCGAGCGAGGCGACCGTCATGCCCTGCGCGTACGTCGGGTTGAAACTGCACACGCTGTCGCCGGTGGCCAGCAGCCCCTCGGGAAAGCGCGCCACCCGCTCGAAGTGGCGCCGGACACTGACCGGGTACTTGAAGGCGACCGGGTCCTCCAGCGCCTCCTGGTCCTGCACCGCCTCGTAGATGTCCGGCACGGCGAGCGACTTCAGGAAGACCCGGAAGCCGTCCCGGTCCGTCGGCGGGTGGTCACCGAGGATGCCGTACGCGGTCAGGGTGACCAGGTCGTCCTCGACCTTGGTCATGATCGCGCCGCGCGGCAGGTCGGCGGAGGCGATGACGGCGATGGAGATCTCGTCGTCGTACGGGTCGGAGGTCAGCCGGTAGCGGCACGTGGTGTAGCCGACGCCGACCTTGAGCCGGGACTCCTCGACACGGGGGAAGCCGAGGTCCTCCAGCCAGGCCGGCACGCGGGAACCGCGGCCCGTGGCGTCGACGACAAGGTCGGCGCCGATCGACTCCTCCGCCGTGCCGCCACCGTGGGCCTGCACCCGCACTCCGGTCACCCGGGCGCGGTCGGGCGTGGTCTCCAGGCCGAGGATGTCGTGGCCTCCCCGGAACACCACGTTCGGCAGGGTGGCGACCCGCTCGTAGACATGGCGTTCCAGGAAGGGGCGGCTCGCGGCCACGGCGCGCAGCCCGGTGCGAACCCGGCGCGGCTGCTTGCCGTTGAAGTACCAGCGGGTGTGGAAACCCACGTCGCCGGTGGCCGCACCGGCGGCGATCATCTCGTCGCTGATGCCGGGGAACAGCTCCTCGATGACCTGCTGGCCACGTGCCTGCAGGGCGTGCAGGTGCCGGCCCTGGGGAACGCCGCGCCGCACCCGGTGGTCCCCGGTGAGCTCGTCGCGATCCACCACCGTGACCTTCTCGTACGCGTCCGACAGCACGCGGGCGGCGAAGAGCCCCGACATGCTGCCGCCGAGCACGACCGCGTGCTCTCCGACGCGTTGACGCGCTGGGGTCATCTCAGTGCTCCTCAAGTTTCAGGGTCCGCTGCTTCGACCGGCCGTACGGCGTCCGACGTTGTCCGTGATGAGGCCTGGGGGCGTTACTTCGACTCGCCGTACGGGTCGTCGATCGCGTAGCGCCAGTTGCCGTCCTCGCCGCGGCGCAGCACGTCGAGTCCCACGCCTTCGCCGTTCTCCTTGGAGCCGTCGGCGTGGACGATCTCCATCGTCCAGTCGACGACGAGGAGGGCGGTGTCACCTGTCACGTACGCGTGCCGGGTCGTGGCCGTCATGACGGGCTTCAGCTTGAGGAACTCCTCGACGTAGACCTCGCGCTCCCGCCCGGTGAGCGGCTTGCCCTTCTCCCACGCGGCCACGGCCTCGGGGGTGTACATGGCGTTGACCGCCGTCGCGTCCCCGGAGTTGATGGCCCGGACATAGAGATCGGTGTGCTTTTCGGCGTCGCTGGTGAGCTCGATATTCGCCATGATGCAGTCCGCTCCGCTTCCTGTGGACTTCTCGGTAAACGTGTGCTCGGATGAAGTCGGAGAGACCGTAACCGGTCAGCTCCCATTAGCCGCTCATCGGCAAGTAACAGGCTCCCCACCACGCTGTTCGTCGGGTGATTACTGCCCCGTGACTGGCGACTGAGAGGGGCCGGAGCGCCTCACTGTTACTGTCCTGAGGAAGCCTGTCCGGGTTGCTGGAAATGGCGTTGCGCAACCGCAGAGATTCGAATCGACTGTCACCACGGGGCGTTTACCGCATTTCACTGACAAGGGAAATGCGTGCCTCGTAGTGCCGTGAGGGATTCACCTAGGGAAGGGCATCCGAGCGCGATGACGATTGAGCAGGGTTCTGTGGCGACGACCGGCGACGGAAGCGGCGAGGCGGTCGCCGTCATCGGAATGGCCTGCCGGCTTCCCGGTGCGCCGACGCCCGAAGCCCTCTGGTCCCTCCTGAGTGCGGGCGGGAGCGCCATCACCGACGCTCCGGAAGGCCGCTGGGAGTCGCTCCTCGACGAGGACCTCCCGCCGGGGGACGACGTTCCGGACGGGGCGCGGCGGGGCGGGTTCCTGGACGACGTCGGGGAGTTCGACGCCGGCTTCTTCGGGATCTCGCCGCGCGAGGCCGTCACCATGGACCCGCAGCAGCGGATCGTGCTGGAGATGACCTGGGCCGCCCTGGAGGACGCCGGCATCGTCCCGGCCACGCTCAGGGGCAGCAGCACCGCGGTCTTCGTGGGCTCGCTGCGCGACGACTACGCGAGCCTGGTCAACCAGCACGGCGCGGACGCCATCACCCAGCACACGATGACGGGCGTGAACCGGGGCGTCATCGCCAACCGCGTCTCCTACCACCTGGGGCTGCACGGCCCCAGCCTCACCGTGGACGCGGCCCAGTCGTCGTCGCTCGTCGCCGTCCACCTCGCGTGCGAGTCGCTGCGCACCGGGGAGTCGGGCATGGCGATCGCCGCCGGCGTGAACCTCAACATCCTGGCCGAGGCGGCCGTCACCGAGGAGCGGTTCGGCGGCCTGTCGCCCGACGGCCGGACGTACACCTTCGACGCGCGCGCCAACGGCTTCGTCCGTGGCGAGGGCGGTGGCGTCGTCGTTCTCAAGCCGCTGAGCCGGGCGATCGCCGACGGCGACCGCGTCTACGGAGTGATACGCGGTAGCGCCGTCAACAACGACGGTGCCACTCCCGGCCTCACCGTGCCCAGCCCGGTGGCCCAGGAGAACGTCCTGCGCCAGGCGTACGCGCAGGCGGGCGTGGCGCCCGGGAGCGTGCAGTACGTGGAGTTGCACGGTACGGGCACCCCGGTCGGCGACCCGCTGGAAGCGGCCGCCCTCGGTGCGGCGCTCGGCGGTGGCCGCGGCCAGGACGACCCGCTGCTCGTCGGCTCGGCCAAGACCAACGTCGGCCACCTGGAAGGCGCGGCGGGCATCGTCGGGCTGCTCAAGACCCTGCTGAGCCTGTGGCACCGGCAGATCCCGGCGAGCCTCAACTTCGAGACGCCCAACCCCCGCATCCCGCTGGCCGAGCTCGGCCTCGCGGTGCAGCGCGACCTGACCCCGTGGCCCCGGCCCGACCGCCCCCTGGTGGCCGGCGTCAGCTCCTTCGGCATGGGCGGCACGAACTGCCATGTCGTCCTGGAACAGGCCCCGTCGGACGCCCGGCCGGGTGGGGTGCACGACGGTGGACCCAGCGAGACGGCCGAGGCGGCCGGGACCGCCGGGACCGCCGGGACGCGATCGGCCGGCGAGGCGGGCACGGAGACCGGCGCCGAGACCGGCGCCGAGTCGGCCACCGGGACCGCCTCCGACCGGGACGCCGAGACCGCCGCGGCGGCCGCCCCCGAGCCGGTCGCCGAGGTCGGTGTCGTGCCGTGGGTGCTGTCCGGGCGTGGTGTGCGCGCCCTGCGTGCCCAGGCCGGTCTGCTCGCCGCCCACGTCGACGAGCGGCCCTCGCTGCGGGCGCTGGACATCGCCGGGACGCTGGCCTCGGCCCGTACCGCCTTCGAGCACCGCGCCGTCGTCGTCGGCGCCGACCGCGAGCACCTGGTCGACGGTCTGCGCGCGCTGGCGGAGGGCGAGGGCGTTCCCGGGCTCGTCGAAGGGCCCGCGCACGGCACCGGACCGGCGGCGGACCGCGTCGTGTTCGTCTTCCCCGGACAGGGCTCGCAGTGGGCCGGCATGGCTGTGGAGCTGTGGGACTCCGCCCCCGCGTTCGCCCGCCGCATGGACGAATGCGCAGCGGCGCTCGCCGAGTTCGTCGACTGGGACCTGCGCGAGGTGCTGCGCCAGGCGCCGGGCGCTCCGGAGTTCGAGCGGGCGGACGTCGTCCAGCCCGCGCTGTTCGCGGTGATGGTGTCGCTGGCCGAGCTGTGGCGCTCCCACGGGGTGACCCCCATGGCCGTCGTCGGAGCCTCGCAGGGCGAGATCGCGGCGGCGTGCGCCGCCGGCGCCCTGTCGCTGCGCGACGCCGCCCGGGTGGTCACGCTGCGCTCGCGGGTCCTGCTGGCCCTCGCCGGCCGCGGCGGCATGGCCTCCGTGGCCGAGTCCGCCGCCCGGGTCACCGACCGGATCGCCGCCTGGGACGGCCGGCTCTCCGTGGCCACGGTCAACGGCCCTGCCACGGTCGTCGTGGCCGGCGAGAGCGAGGCGTTGGACGAACTCCTCGCCCAGTGCGCGGCGCAGAAGGTCCGCGCCCGCCGCGTCCCCGTCGACTACGCCTCGCACTCCGCGCAGGTGGAGGAGCTGGAGGCCGAACTCGCCTCCGTCCTCGCCGGGATCGCCCCCCGCCCCGCCGACGTACCGGTCTACTCCACGGTGACCGCCGGGCCCCTCGACGGCACCGAGATGGGCGCCGCGTACTGGTACCGCAACCTGCGGCAGACCGTGCGCTTCGAGGAGACCGTCGCCGCCGTGCTGGCGGACGGTGACGCGACCTTCATCGAGATGTCCCCCCACCCCCTCATGGGCGTCGGCATCGAGCAGACCGCGGAGGCCCGCGGCCACGGCGAGGCCGTGTTCGTCGGCTCGCTGCGGCGCGACGAGGGCGGCCTCCGCCGGTTCTCCACCTCGCTCGCCGAGGCCTGGGTCCAGGGCGTGCCGGTCGACTGGGCCGGCCGGCTCGCCGACTCCGGGGCGCACCGGGTCGACCTGCCCACGTACGCCTTCCAGCGGCGCCGCTACTGGGTCGGCGAGGACGTGCGTACCGGAGCGGAGACGGACACCGCCGGCGCGACGGAGCTGCACGCCCGGCTGACCGGGGTCGACGAGCAGGAACGGCGCCGCGCGGTCGCCGCGCTCGTCCGTGCGGAGGCCGCCGCCGTCCTGGAGTACGAGTCGGACGCCGTCGACGCGCGGCGGACCTTCAAGGACCTGGGCTTCGACTCGCTCACCTCCGTGGAGCTGCGCAACCGGCTCAGCAAGGTCACCGGTCTGCGGCTGCCGTCCTCGCTGCTCTTCGACCATCCCACCCTCGACACCCTGGTCGACCACCTGGCGACCGCCGTCCTCGACGCTCCGGCCTCCGGCCCGGAGGAGGGCGCGACCGTGGCCGGCGCGGCACCGACCGCCCAGGGTGCCCGTGCCGCGACCCCGTCGGGGCGCCGCGCGCGCCGGGCCCGCGCCGACGAGGCGATCGCCATCGTCGGGATGGCCTGCCGCTTCCCCGGCGGTGTCTCCTCGCCGCGGGAGCTGTGGCGCCTGGTCGCCGACGGCAGGGACGCCATCAGCGAGTTCCCCGTGAACCGCGGCTGGGACGAGGAGCTCTACGACCGGGATCCCGAACGCAGCGGCAAGAGCTCCGCACGGCACGGCGGGTTCCTGCACGACGCCGGCGCGTTCGACGCCGCCTTCTTCGGCATCTCTCCGCGCGAAGCCCTCGGCATGGACCCGCAGCAGCGGCTCCTGCTCGAGACCGCCTGGGAGGCGGTGGAGCACGCCGGCCTCGATCCGCACGGCCTCAAGGGCAGCCGCGCGGGCGTCTTCGTCGGCGGCACCGCGCTCGACTACGGGCCGCGCATGGACGCGGCGCCGGAGGGCGTCGAGGGGCACCTGCTGACCGGCGGTCACACCAGCATCCTGTCCGGGCGGATCGCCTACCAGCTCGGCCTCGTCGGGCCCGCCGTCACCATCGACACCGCCTGCTCGTCGTCCCTGGTCGCGATGCACATGGCGGTGCGCTCCCTGCGCGAGGGCGAGACCACCCTGGCCCTGGCGGGTGGCGCCACCGTGATGTCGGGACCGGGCATGTTCCTGGAGTTCTCCCGCCAGCGCGGCCTGTCGCCCGACGGCCGCTGCAAGTCCTTCGCCGCCTCCGCCGACGGCACCGGCTGGGCCGAGGGCGTCGGCCTGCTGCTCCTCGAACGCCTCTCGGACGCCCGCAGGAACGGACACCAGGTCCTCGCGGTCGTCCGCGGCACCGCCATCAACCAGGACGGCGCCAGCAACGGTCTGACCGCCCCCAACGGCCCGTCCCAGCAGCGGGTGATCCGCGACGCCCTGGCCGACGCCCGGCTGACCACGGCCGACGTCGACGCGATCGAGGCGCACGGCACCGGGACCCGGCTCGGCGACCCGATCGAGGCGGAGGCGCTGCTGGCCACCTACGGCCAGGGCCGCGAGGGCGGCGCGCCGGTCCGGCTCGGGTCGCTCAAGTCCAACATCGGGCACACCCAGTCCGCCGCGGGTGTCGGCGGTGTCATCAAGATGGTCGAGGCCATCAGGCACGGCGTGCTGCCGAGGACGCTCCACGTCGACGAGCCGTCCCCGCACGTCGACTGGGAGTCGGGCGCCCTGTCGCTGCTCACCGAGGAACAGCCCTGGCCCGAGACCGGCCGGCCGCGTCGCGCCGCCGTCTCCTCCTTCGGCATCAGCGGCACCAACGCCCACGTCATCATCGAGGAGGCCGCCCCGGCCGAAGCCTCGGACGTGGAGCGGACCGGCCTCCCCGAGGCGGACGCCGACACCCGTACCGGCGCGGGCATGGGTACCGACCCCGGCACGCGTACCGGCACCGGCACCGGCACCGACACCGACACCCGTACCGGCGCCGATGGTGCCGATTCGCCCGTCCCGTGGGTGCTGTCCGCGCGGGACGAGCGCGCCTTGCGGGCGCACGCCGGCCGGCTGCACGCACGGCTGAGCGGGGACGCCGACGTCACCGGGCAGGACATCGGCCGCTCCCTGGCCGCCCGTACCGCGTTCGAGCAGCGGGCGGCGGTCGTCGGCACCACCCGCGAGGACCTGCTCGCCGGCCTCGACGCGCTGGCACGCGGCGCGGCCGACCCGGGCACCGTGACCGCGAGCGCCGCCCGGTCCGGCGCGACCGCCTTCCTGTTCACCGGGCAGGGCGCGCAGCGCGTCGGCATGGGCCGGGAGCTGTACGCGACGCACCCCGTCTACGCCCAGGCCTTCGACGCGGTCTGCGCCGCGTTCGACCCGCACCTCGACGTCCCGCTGAAGGACGTCGTCCTCGCCGACGAGGACACCCCGGACGGGCGCGACCACGCGGCGCTGCTGCACCGCACCGCGTACACCCAGCCCGCCCTCTTCGCGGTCGAGGTGGCGCTGTTCGGGCTGCTCGACCACCACGGGCTCACCCCCGACCTGCTCGCCGGGCACTCGATCGGCGAGCTGGCCGCCGCGCACGTCGCCGGTGTACTCGGACTCCGGGACGCGGCCGCGCTCGTCGCCGCCCGGGGCAGGCTGATGCAGTCCGCGCCGGAGGGCGGGGCGATGACGGCGATCCAGGCGGGCGAGGCCGAAGTGGCGTCCACGCTTGGGGAGTTCGAGGGGCAGATCGCCCTCGCGGCCGTCAACGGTCCCGACTCCGTCGTCGTCTCCGGCGACCGGACCGCGGTCGACGCGGTGGAGGCGCTGTGGCGCGAGCGCGGACGCAAGACGCGGGGCCTGAACGTGAGCCACGCCTTCCACTCGCCGCACATGGACGGCATCCTCGCCGAGTTCCGTGAGGTGGCCTCCGGTCTACGGTTCCACGAGCCCCGCATCCCCCTCGTGTCCACCGTGACGGGTCGACTCGCCACCACGGCCGAACTCACCTCGCCCGCCTACTGGACGTCCCAGATCCGGGAGTCCGTACGCTTCCTGGACGCCGTACGCACCCTGCGGGAGCGCGGCGCCACGGTCTTCGTCGAGGTCGGCCCCGACGCCGTGCTGACGGCGATGGCCGTCGAGGCGGCGCACGCCCCCCGGCCCGACGACTCCGGCACGCACCACACCGGAGGCCAGTCGGACGCTCACCACGCCGAGGGCCGGGCCGACGCTCGCCACGCCGAGGGCCGGACAGACGCTCATCACGCCGACGTTCGCCACGCCGAGGCCCAGGCCGACGCTCGCCACGCCGGCGGCCAGGCCGACGCTCCGGTCACCGCCGTCGCCCTGTTGCGCGCGGGCCGGCCCGAGGCGCAGACCGTGGCCACGGCCCTCGCCACGGCGTACGTCAACGGCGCGGCCCTCGACGCCGGGTCGTTCTTCCCCGCCGGACGCCGGACCGACCTGCCGACCTATCCCTTCCAGCGTGAGCACTACTGGCTCGTGACCGAGCGGGGTGCCGACGCCCGGACGCTGGGCCTCGACCCGGCCGGGCACCCGCTGCTGACGACGGCCGTCCACCTGGCCGACCGCGAGGACGTGGTCCTCACCAGCCGCCTCTCCCTCCACGGGCAGCCGTGGCTCGCGGACCACGTGGTCGGCGGCGCCGTCCTCGTCCCGGCCACCGCGTTCCTCGAACTGGCGATCGCCGCAGGCGACCACACAGGGGCCGCCCGCGTCGACGACCTCACCCTGGAGGCCCCGCTCGTCCTGCCGGAGCGCGGCGCCGTCCGGGTCCAGGTCGCCGTCGGTGTCCCCGACGACGGGGGCACCCGCCCGTTCAGCGTCCACGCACGCCCCGACGGCGGCGGCGACGCCGAGCAGCTCCCGTGGACCCGGCACGCCACCGGGATCCTCACGCCCGAGACCGCCGAACCCGAGCGGTGGGAGGGCGACGCCTCCTGGCCCCCGGCGGACGCCTCGCCGCAGCCGCTGACCGACGTCTACGGCCGGCTCGCGGAGCTCGGATACGCCTACGGGCCGACGTTCCAGGGCCTGACCGCCCTGTGGCGCGCGGGCGACGACCTCTACGCCGAAGTGAGCCTGGCCCCCGAGCACCACGACAGCGCCGCCCACTTCGGCCTTCACCCGGCGCTGCTGGACGCGGCACTCCACCCCCTCGTCCTGGCCTACGCCGACGACGCCGGAGCCACCGGGCCGGGCCTCGCAGCCGGTCCGGACGGGTCGGCCCCCACCACGGGTCCGGACGGGTCGGGCGCTTCCGACGGGTCCGGTGCGTCCCACGGCGCCGACGCGTCCGGCCGGATCAAGCTGCCCTTCGCGTGGTCCGGCGTGTCCCTGCACGCCACGGGCGCCACGGCCCTGCGCGTACGTATCTCTCCGCCGGCCGGGTCCGGGCCGGGCGAGGGTCGCGTGCCGGACGACACGGTCACGCTCACCGTCACCGACCCCACCGGCGCCCCCGTGGCGTCCGTGGAGAGCCTGACCCTGCGCCCGGTCGCCAAGGACGCCGTCGCCCCCGCAACCGGTGGGCCGGGCGCGCTGTTCACCGTCGAATGGCCCACCGTCCCCGCGCCGGACACGGCCGGCTCCCGCCTGGCCACCCTGCCGGACGCGGTCCACGGCGCGGACCGCGTCGACGGCGACGGCGACGGCGACGGCGACGACTCCGGGCTCGACAGCGTCGTCGGAGCCGACATCGTCGTCGTACGTACCGACCGCTGGGCTCTGGAGGACGCCGACCCGGTCGCCGCCGCGCACCACGTCACCCGCCGCGCGCTCGGACTCGTCCAGCGCTTCCTGTCCGACGACCGCTTCCAGGACGCGCGACTGGCCTTCGTCACGCGTGGCGCGGTCGCGGTGCTCCCCGGCGAAGGGATCGACGCCCTCGCCACCGCGCCCGTATGGGGCCTGGTGCGCTCGGCGCAGACGGAGCACCCCGGCCGTCTGCTGCTCGTCGACGTCGATGAGGAGGCAGGGGCGTCGGACGGCACGGAGGCGCTGGTCGCCGCCGTCCCCGGTGACGAGCCGCAGCTCGCCGTACGCTCAGGACGGCTGCACGCCCCGCGCCTGGCCCGCACCACGCCGCCGCCCGCCACGACGACCGCGCACGCCGACGGCACGGACGGCACGGACGCCACGGACGGCACGGACGCCACGGACACGGACGCCGACGTTACGAACGCCGATACCGTCACCGCCATCGGCACCTCCGCCTCCACCGGCACCGGCACAGCCACCGGCCGTACCGGGAGGGGCGCCACCCCCCGCCTCGACCCCGACGGCACCGTCCTCGTGACCGGGGGCACCGGAGGGCTGGGCGGTCTCCTCGCCCGCCACCTGGCCTCGCGGCACGGCGTACGGCACCTGCTGCTGCTCAGCCGCCGTGGCCCGCAGGCCCCCGGTGCGGCCGAACTGCGCGCGGAACTGGCCGAGTTCGGCGCCGACGCGCAGCTCGTGGCCTGCGACGCCGGCGACCGGGAGGCCCTCGCGGCGGTCCTCGACGCGATCCCGTCCGAGCGGCCGCTGACCGCCGTCGTCCACACGGCCGGCGTGCTCGACGACGCCACGGTGGAGAACCTCACCGCGGAGCAGCTGGAGTCCGTGCTGCGCCCGAAGGCCGATGCCGCGTGGCATCTGGACGTACTCACCCGGGAACGCGGCCTCGACCTCGGCGCGTTCGTCGTCTTCTCCTCCCTTTCCGGCCTCACGGGCACGGCGGGCCAGGCCAACTACGCGGCGGCCAACGCCTTCCTCGACGCCCTGGCCTCCTACCGCCGCGCCGCCGGCCTGCCCGCCACGTCCCTGGCCTGGGGGCTGTGGGACGACACGGTCGGCATGGGCGGCACGCTCGGGGACACCGACCTGGCTCGCTGGGCCCGCATCGGCGTCGCCCCGCTCACGCCCGGGCAGGGCCTCGCCCTGTTCGACGCGGCCCTCGCCCTGGACACCCCACTACTGGCCCCGGCCGCCATGAACCCGGCGAAGGCCCGTACCGGTTCCGACGGCCTGGTTCCCGTCCTGCTGCGCGGTCTGGTCCGCACCCGGCCGCGCCGTGCGCGGCGGAGCGGCGGCGCTCCGGTCGGCGGCGACTGGGCGCAGGGCATCGCCGCGCTGCCCGAGGGCGAGCGACCGGACGCCGTACGCGCGTTCGTCCGCGGGGTGGTCGCGGCGGTCCTCGGCCACGCGGGCTCCGCCACGGTCGACCCGGAACGCCCCTTCAAGGAGCTCGGCTTCGACTCGCTGGCCGGGGTGGAGCTGCGTAACCAGCTGAACGCGGCCACGGGCCTGCGGCTGCCCGCGACCCTCGTCTTCGACCACCCCACGCCCGCCGCGCTCGCGGCCCACCTGCTGGGCCAGGTGTCGGGCAGGGTGGCGAAGAGGCCGGTCGTGGAGACGAGGCCGGCCTCGGCCGACGAGCCGATCGCCATCGTCGGCATGGCCTGCCGCTACCCCGGCGGCGTGGCGTCGCCGGAGGACCTGTGGCGGCTGGTCGCCGAGAGCGGGGACGCGATCAGCGCGTTCCCGTCCAACCGGGGCTGGGACATCGACGCGCTGTACGACCCCGACCCGGACCGCATCGGCACCTCGTACGTCCGTCACGGCGGTTTCCTGCACGAGGCGGACCAGTTCGACCCGGAGTTCTTCGGGATGTCGCCGCGCGAGGCGACCGCGACCGACCCCCAGCAACGACTCCTCCTGGAGACCGCCTGGGAGACCTTCGAGAACGCCGGAATCGACCCGGCGACCGTACGCGGCACCAACACCGGCGTCTTCACCGGCGCCATGTACGACGACTACGCCTCCCGCCTGGCCAGCACCCCGCCCGAGTTCGAGGGCTTCACCCTCGCCGGCAGTCTGTCGAGCGTGGTGTCGGGGCGACTGTCGTACACGTACGGCCTCGAAGGGCCGGCCGTCACGGTCGACACGGCGTGCTCGTCGTCGCTGGTCGCCCTGCACCTGGCGGCGAACGCGCTGCGCGGCGGGGAGTGCGACCTCGCCCTCGCGGGTGGCGTCACGGTGATGTCCTCGCCGAACGTCTTCGTGGAGTTCTCTCGTCAGCGAGGTCTCGCGACCGACGGCCGGTGCAAGTCCTTCTCGGCCGACGCCGACGGCACGGGCTGGTCGGAGGGGGTGGGCCTGCTGCTGGTCGAGCGCCTGTCCGACGCCCGTAGGAGCGGCCACAAGGTCCTCGCGGTCGTGCGTGGTTCGGCGGTGAACCAGGACGGCGCCTCCAACGGCCTGACCGCACCCAACGGCCCCTCCCAGGAACGCGTCATCCGCCAGGCCCTCGCCAACTCCGGCCTCACCGGCGCCGACATCGACGCCGTCGAAGCCCACGGCACCGGCACCCGCCTCGGCGACCCCATCGAAGCCCAGGCACTCCTCGCCACATACGGCCAGGAAAGGACCCAGGACCGTCCGCTCTACCTCGGATCCCTGAAGTCCAACATCGGCCACACCCAGGCAGCCGCCGGCGTCGGCGGGATCATCAAGATGATCAAGGCCATGCACCACGGGGTCCTGCCGAGGACCCTGCACGCCGAGGAGCCCTCGCCGCACATCGACTGGTCCACGGGCGAGGTCGAACTCCTCACCGAACAGCGCCCATGGCAGGCCGAGGGCCGGGTCCGACGCGCGGGCATCTCGTCCTTCGGCATCAGCGGCACGAACGCGCACGTCATCATCGAGGAGCCGGCCCGCACCGAGCCGACCCCCGCCACGTCCTCCACGTCCTCCACTCCCGCCACTCCCACCACTCCCTCCGCTCCCTTCACCGGCGGGTCCGACGCCATCAACGGAACCGGCACCACGAGTGGATCCGACGCCACCGGCCTGCCCGTGCCCTGGCTGCTCTCCGCCCACGACGACACGGCGCTGCGCGCCCAGGCGCGGCGACTGCACACGTACGTCACCGGCAACGCGGGCGTGGCGGCGGCCGACATCGGCTGGTCGCTGGTCACCACGCGGGGCACGCTGGAACGGCGGGCCGCCGTCCTCGGCACCGACCCGGACGCACTCGCCTCCGGTCTGCGGGCCCTGGCCGACGGCGCGTCCGCGCCGGAGGTCGTCCACGGGAGCACCGCGAGGCGCGGCAAGCTCGCGTTCCTGCTCACAGGTCAGGGGTCCCAGCGCCTCGGTATGGGCCGGGAGCTCTACGCCGCGTCACCGGTCTTCCGGGCCGCGTTCGACGCGGTCTGCGCCCAGCTCGACCGCGAGCTCTTCCGGTCCGTGAAGGAGGTCGTCTTCGCCCCCGAGGGGAGCGCCGACTCCGCGCTCCTCGGGCAGACCGTCATGACCCAGGCGGCGCTCTTCGCGCTCGAGACCGCGCTGTTCCGGCTCTTCGAGCACCACGGGATCACCCCGGACCACCTCCTCGGCCACTCGATCGGCGAAGTCACCGCGGCCCACCTGGCCGGTGTGCTGGACCTGGCGGACGCCTGCGTCCTCGTCGCCGAGCGCGGCAGGCTGATGCAGGCCGCGCGCGAGGACGGCACCATGGCCGCCATCCAGGCGACCGAGGCGGAGGTCCGCGCGTCGCTCACCGACTTCGGCGACGCGGTCGTCGTCTCCGGGGTCAACGGGCCCCGCTCGACGGTGATCTCCGGTGACGAACTCCTGGTCAACGAGGTCGTCGCGCGATGGCGTGAGGTCGGCGTCAAGACCAAGCTCCTGCCGGTCTCGCACGCCTTCCACTCCCCCCACATGGACGCCGTCCTGGAGGAGTTCCGAGCCGTCGCCGAAGGGCTCACCTTCCGCTCCCCGACGATCCCGGTGGTGTCCAACGTCACCGGCACGACGGCCACGGCCGACCAGCTCACCTCGCCCGACTACTGGGCGCGCCACATCCGCGAGGCGGTCCGCTTCGCCGACGGTGTGCGCCACCTGGAGGAGCTGGGCGTCACCGACTGGCTGGAACTCGGCCCCGACGGGGTGCTCACCGCCCTCGTCCAGGAGTGCCTGACGGACGACGCCGGATCGCTCGCGCCCGCGCTGCGCAGGGACCGGACGGAGCCCGACACCGTCGGGGCGGCCCTGGGCCGGCTGGCGGTTCGGGGCATCACGCCCGACTGGACGACGGTCTTCCCGGGTGCCCGGCGCGTCGACGACCTGCCCACCTACGCCTTCCAGCACGGCCGTTACTGGCTCGACGCCCCGGCGGTCGCCGGTGACGCGGCCGGTCTGGGGCTGAGCGAGGCCGGTCACGCCCTGCTCGGCGCCGCGATGACGATCGCCGACCGTGACGAGTACGTCTTCACGGGTCGTCTGTCGCGCCGCACCCATCCCTGGCTGACCGAGCACGCCGTCGCGGACGTGGTGCTGGTGCCGGGAGCGGGCCTGCTGGAACTCGCGCTGCACGCCGCCCGCCATGTCGGCGCGGACGGGGTGGAGGAGTTGACGCTGGCGGCTCCGTTGGTCCTGCCGGAGCGCGGCGGTGTCCAGGTCCAGGTCGTGGTCGAGGCAGCCGACACGGCCGGTCGCCGGACACTTCAGGTGCACGCTCGCCCCGACGCGGACGGTGACGACACCCGGTCCTGGACCACCCACGCCTCGGGCGTACTCACCACCGGCGCACACACCACCGGCGACAGCGGCGCCGTGAACAGGTCCGACCTGACGGCGTGGCCGCCCGCCGGTGCCGTAGAGGTGGAACTGGCCGGCGTGTACGAGCGCCTGGCCGAGCAGGAGTACGGCTATGGCCCGGCGTTCCAGGGCCTGCGCCGCGCGTGGAAGGGCGCGACCGAAGGCGAGCTGTTCGCCGAGGTCGCCCTGGCCGACGAGCAGCGCGCCGACGCCGAGCGCTTCCAACTGCACCCCGCGCTTCTCGACTCCGCCCTGCATCTGCTGCTGCCCGGTGTCGTGGACGAGGACCGCGTCGCGGTGCTGCCGTTCACCTGGGCCGGGGCGCGGGTGCACGCGGTGGGCGCCTCGACGCTGCGCGTACGCCTGAGTCAGACGGGCCCGGAATCGGTGGCCCTGGACCTCGCCGACGCCACCGGCGCCCCGGTCGCCACCGTCGCCTCCATGGTCTACCGACCCCTGTCCAAGGACGCTCTCCGCACCGCCGGATCGGCCATCCGCGACGGCCTGTACCGGGTGGAGTGGAAGCCGCTCACCACGGCGGCCGGTACGGGCGGCGGGGCCGAGGACGTGACGCTGCTCGGCGAGGGCGGGGCGTATCCGGACCTGCCCGGCCTGATGGCCGCGGTGGAGGCCGGCGCGGCCGTACCGCCCGTCGTCGCGGTGCGTCTGGCGGCCGGTGCGGCCGTCGGCGGTGTCGCGGGGGTGAGTGCGGGTGCGGGTGCGGGTGTTAGTGCGGGTGCGGGTGTTAGTGCGGGTGCTGGTACTGGTGCGGGTACGGGCGCAGTCGCGGTGCATGAGGCGACGGCCGAGGTGCTGGGGCTGGTGCAGGGCTGGCTGGCGGAGGAGCGGTTCGCCGACTCCCGCCTGGTGGTCGTGACGACGGGCGCCGTGGCCGCGAACGCGGACGACGACGT
>NZ_JBIVDE010000014.1:0-57953 GCF_044746945.1 Streptomyces sp. NPDC090127
GGTGTAGCCGTTGATCGCGGGGGAGGGGCCGATGAAGCCGATGTCGATCGAGTCGGCGTTCAGCGCCTCGATCTCGGACGGCCCCGCGTTGAAGGACGCCACCCGCAGCTCGGTCCCGCCCAACTCCTTCTGCAGGATGCCCTCTTCGTCGCCCACGAGCGCCGTGGCGTGGGTCAGGTTCGGGAAGTAGCCCACCCGGACCGTGTCCGCCGAGAGCTTCGCACCCGCCGCGGCCACCTTCTTCTCGTCACTCTTCGCCTGGGACCCGTACCCGCAGGAGGCGAGCGCGCCGATCAGCAGCGGCACGACCGCGGCAGCGGCGAGGGAGCGGCGCGGAGTGGTACGGAAGGCAGGCACGGAGGTGGTTCCCCTCAGGGTCTTCGAAGACTTCTTCGGCTATGTCGTTCGTGGTACGGGTGGAGCGGCGGTGCGCCGTGTACGCGGCGCTGCGACATCAGCACGCACATCGGACGACACCCCCGCTGCCCGCGCCGAGGGCGCCGGAACCCACGCGGCCGCCCTCCTTGGCGAAGGTGCCGTAGACGTCGTCGTACGTCATGTCAGAAGTCCCAGCCCTCGTCGTCCGCCGCTTCCGCGCCGGCGGTCACGGCCTTCGCGTCGGCGAAGGACTCGCCCGCCATGCCGGCCGCGAGGGTGGTGCCGTCCGCCGGGTCGATCAGCAGGAACGATCCGGTACGACGGGAGTCGGCGTACGCGTCGAGCGCGAGCGGCTCGGCGGTACGGACCTTCACCCGGCCGATGTCGTTGGCGACCAGCTGCCCCGGCTCGGGGTGCTGGGAGAGGTCGTCCAGGGTCAACCGGGACGGGATCTCCTTGACGATCGCCTTGACCGTGCGGGTGGTGTGCTTGAGCAGCACCCGCTGGCCCACCGTCAGCGGCTGGTCCGCCACATGGCAGACCGTCGCCTCGACGTCCTGGCTGGTGGCCGGGGCGTCACCGCTCGGGGCGAGGAGGTCGCCGCGCGAGATGTCGATGTCGTCGGCCAGCCGGATCGTCACCGACTGCGGCGCCCACGCGATGTCCACGGGCTCGCCCAGGGCGTCGATCGCGGTGATCGTGGAGGTCTTCCCCGAGGGCAGGACCGTGATCTCCTCGCCGACCCGGAAGGCACCGGCCGCGATCTGACCCGCGTAACCCCGGTAGTCCGGGTGCTCGGCGGTCTGCGGACGGATCACGTACTGCACGGGGAACCGCGCGTGACAGGCCGTCAGGTCGTGGCTGACCGGGACGGTCTCCAGGTGCTCCAGGACCGTCGGGCCGCCGTACCAGTCCATGTTGGCCGACGGTTCCACCACGTTGTCGCCGGCCAGCGCCGAGATCGGGATCGCGGTGATCTCCGGGACGCCCAGCTCGGACGCGTACGTCGTGAACTCCTCGGCGATCGCCGCGAAGACGGGCTCCGCGTACTCGACGAGGTCCATCTTGTTGACCGCCAGGACCACGTGCGGCACCCGCAGCAGCGCCGCGACGGCCGCGTGCCGGCGGGTCTGCTCGACGACGCCGTTACGGGCGTCGACCAGGACGACGGCAAGCTCGGCGGTCGACGCGCCGGTGACCATGTTCCGGGTGTACTGCACGTGCCCCGGGGTGTCGGCCAGGATGAACCGGCGGCGCGGGGTCGCGAAGTAGCGGTACGCCACGTCGATCGTGATGCCCTGCTCCCGCTCGGCCCGCAGGCCGTCGGTCAGCAGCGCCAGGTCGGGCGCCTCCTGACCACGCTTGAGGGACGCGGCCTCCACGGCCTCCAGCTGGTCGGTGAGGACCGACTTGGAGTCGTGCAGCAGCCGGCCCACCAGGGTGGACTTGCCGTCGTCGACGGATCCGGCGGTCGCGAAACGCAGCAGGGTGGTCGCCGAGACGTCGGCGAACTGCTCGGTGGTGCTCGTCATGGCTAGAAGTACCCTTCGCGCTTGCGGTCTTCCATCGCGGCCTCGGACATCTTGTCGTCGGCGCGGGTGGCGCCCCGCTCGGTGAGCCGGGAGGCGGCGATCTCGGCGATGACGGCGTCCAGCGTGGTGGCGTCGGAGTCGACGGCGCCCGTGCAGGACATGTCACCGACGGTGCGGTAGCGGATGAGCCGCTTCTCGACCGTCTCGGCGTCCTTGGGACCGCCCCACTCGCCGGCCGTCAGCCACATGCCGTTGCGGGCGAAGACCTCGCGCTCGTGGGCGAAGTAGATCTCCGGCAGCTCGATGGACTCGCGGGCGATGTACTGCCAGACGTCGAGCTCGGTCCAGTTGGACAGCGGGAAGACGCGGACGTGCTCGCCGGCCGCGTGGCGGCCGTTGTAGAGCTGCCACAGCTCCGGACGCTGACGGCGCGGGTCCCACTGCGAGAACTCGTCACGCAGCGAGAACACCCGCTCCTTGGCGCGGGCCTTCTCCTCGTCGCGCCGTCCGCCGCCGAAGACCGCGTCGAAACGGTGCTGCTGGATCGCCTCGGTCAGCGGCACCGTCTGGAGCGGGTTGCGCGTCCCGTCGGGACGCTCGCGCAGCTTTCCGGCGTCGATGTACTCCTGCACGGAGGCGACGTGCAGCCGCAGCCCGTGCTGGGCGACGACGCGGTCGCGGTACTCGATGACCTCGGGGAAGTTGTGCCCGGTGTCGACGTGCAGCAGCGTGAACGGCACCGGCGCCGGCGCGAACGCCTTGAGCGCCAGGTGCAGCATGACGATGGAGTCCTTGCCGCCGGAGAAGAGGATCACCGGCCGCTCGAACTCACCCGCCACCTCACGGAAGATGTGGACGGCCTCGGACTCCAGCGAGTCCAGGTGCGACAGCGCGAACGGGCTGTCGGTCTCCTCATGAACATGGGCAACGGTGGTGGTCACGCCAGGCCCCTCTCGGTGAGCAGCGCGTACAGCTGCGCCGCGGACTCCTGCACGGTCTGGTTCTGGGACTCGATCCGCAGATCCGGGTTGCGCGGCTCGTCGTACGGGTCGTCGACCCCGGTCAGGCCGCTGAGCTCGCCCGCGGCCTGCTTGGCGTAGAGCCCCTTCACATCGCGTACGGAGCACACGTCCACCGGAGTGGCCACGTGCACCTCGACGTAGGGGGTGCCCTCGGACTGGTGGCGCTTGCGGACGGCCTCGCGGCTGTCCTCGTACGGGGCGATGACCGGGACCAGCACCTTCACGCCGTTCGAGGCGAGCAGCTCGGCGACGAAGCCGATCCGCTGCACGTTGGTGTGCCGGTCCTCGCGGCTGAAGCCGAGGCCCGCGGAGAGGAACTCGCGGATCTCGTCGCCGTCGAGCACCTCGACCCGGTGGCCCGCGCCGCGCAGCGTGCCGGCGAGCTCGTACGCGATGGTGGTCTTGCCGGCGCTGGGCAGGCCCGTGAGCCAGATGGTGGCACCGGTCACGTGATTCTCCTGGTCTTCCTGAGTGTCCGTCATCCGTGCAGCCCGCATTCGGTCTTGCCCCGGCCCGCCCAGCGGCCGGACCGGGCGTCCTCGCCCTCCGCGACACGGCGGGTGCAGGGTGCGCAGCCGACGGAGGCGTAACCGTCCATGAGGAGTGGGTTGGTGAGCACGCCGTGCTGGGCGACGTAGGCGTCGACGTCGTCCTGCGTCCAGCGGGCGATGGGGGAGATCTTGACCTTCCGCCGCTTCTCGTCCCAGCCGACGACCGGGGTGTTCGCCCGGGTCGGGGACTCGTCGCGGCGCAGGCCCGTCGCCCACGCGCGGTACGCGGTCAGGCCCTCGGCGAGCGGCTTGACCTTGCGCAGCGCGCAGCACAGGTCGGGGTCGCGGTCGTGCAGCTTCGGGCCGTACTCCGCGTCCTGCTCGGCGACCGACTGACGCGGCGTCAGGGTGATGACGTTGACGTCCATCACGGCCTCGACGGCGTCGCGGGTGCCGATGGTCTCGGGGAAGTGGTAGCCGGTGTCGAGGAAGACCACGTCCACGCCGGGCAGGGCGCGGGAGGCGAGGTGGGCGACCACCGCGTCCTCCATCGAGGAGGTGACGCAGAACTGCTTGCCGAAGGTGTCGGCCGCCCACTGGAGGATCTCCAGTGCGGAGGCGTCCTCCAGCTCGCGGCCCGCCTGCTCGGCGAGCGCCTTCAGGTCGGTGTCCCCGGTGACGGTCTGAGTCGTCGTCATATCTCTTCCCCTCCAGCTGAGTCACTCGAAGTGCCCGGGGCGAGGAGCCCCAGGAACTTCAGCTGGAAGGCTCGACTGCATGCCCGGCATTCCCAGGCGCCGTGTCCCTGTTCGTGCGGGAACAGGTCCTCGTCGCCGCAGTACGGGCAGTAGAACGGCGCGGCACGCTCGCTCATGGCCCCTCCCCTCGCTGCCGCTCGCTGACGCTCACGACAGTGCCTCCTCCGACGCGCGCGCCGCCCAGGTGGCGAAGCGCTCGCCGTCCTCGCGCTGCTCCTGGAAGCGCGTGAGGACCCGCTCGACGTAGTCCGGCAGCTCGGTCGACGTGACCTTCAGACCGCGGACCTTGCGGCCGAACCCGGCCTCCAGGCCGAGCGCGCCACCCAGGTGGACCTGGTAGCCCTCGACGCGGTTGCCGTCGTCGTCCAGGACCAGCTGGCCCTTCAGGCCGATGTCGGCGACCTGGATCCGGGCGCAGGCGTTGGGGCAGCCGTTGATGTTGATGGTGATCGGCTCGTCGAACTCGGGGATGCGGCGCTCGAGTTCGTCGATGAGGGAGGCACCGCGCGCCTTGGTCTCGACGATCGCCAGCTTGCAGAACTCGATGCCGGTGCAGGCCATCGTGCCGCGCCGGAACGGCGAGGGGTTGACCCGCAGGTCCAGGGACTCCAGAGCGGAGACGATCGACTCGACCTGCCCCTCCTCGATGTCCAGGACGATCATCTTCTGCTCGGCGGTGGTACGGACCCGGCCCGAACCGTGCGCCTCGGCGATCTCCGCGATCTTGGTGAGCGTGGTGCCGTCGACCCGGCCGACCCGCGGGGCGAAGCCGACGTAGAAACGGCCGTCCTTCTGCCGGTGGACGCCCACGTGGTCGCGCCACTGGCCGGCCGGCTGCGCGGGGGCGGGGCCGTCGGTCAGCTTGCGCTTGAGGTACTCGTCCTCCAGGACCTGACGGAACTTCTCCGGGCCCCAGTCGGCGACGAGGAACTTCAGCCGGGCGCGGGTGCGCAGCCGGCGGTAGCCGTAGTCGCGGAAGATCGAGATGACGCCCTCGTAGACGTCCGGGACCTCGTCGAGGGAGACCCAGGTGCCCAGGCGGACGCCCAGCTTGGGGTTGGTGGAGAGACCGCCGCCGACCCAGACGTCGAAGCCGGGGCCGTGCTCCGGGTGGTCCACGCCGACGAAGGCGATGTCGTTGATCTCGTGCGCCACGTCGAGCAGCGGCGAGCCGGAGACGGCCGACTTGAACTTGCGGGGCAGGTTGGAGAAGTCCTTGTTGCCCACGATCCGGCGGTAGATCTCCTCGATGGCGGGGGTGCCGTCGATGATCTCGTCCTCGGCGATCCCGGCGACCGGCGAGCCGAGGATGACACGGGGGGTGTCACCGCAGGCCTCGGTGGTCGACAGGCCGACGGCCTCGAGCCGGTTCCAGATCTCGGGCACGTCCTCGATCCGGATCCAGTGGTACTGGACGTTCTGGCGGTCCGTGATGTCGGCGGTGCCGCGCGCGAACTCCTGCGAGATCTCGCCGACGACCCGCAGCTGCTCGGTCGTCAGCCGCCCGCCGTCGATGCGGACCCGGAGCATGAAGTACTCCGCGTCCAGCTCCTCCGGCTCCAGGACACCGGTCTTGGTGCCGTCGAGGCCCTCCTTGCGCTGGGTGTAGAGACCCCACCAGCGCATGCGGCCCCGAAGGTCGTTGGGGTCGATCGAGTCGAACCCACGCTTGGAGTAGATCGTCTCAATGCGTGTCCGCACATTGAGACCGTCGTCGTCCTTCTTGAACTGCTCATTGCCGTTCAGCGGGGTGAAGTGCCCCACGGCCCACTGGCCCTCGCCACGGTGACGGCTCACCTTGCGGCGGGGCGTTGCGGGTGCGGGGTTTTCCGGGGTGGCGGCCATGGCGTTTTGTCCTTCGGGACTGCGGGAGGGCGGCTCTGACCTGCACACTCGTACGTGGGTCAGGGGATGGCGCGACGGTGCGCAGCAGGGTCGGTCTGAAAGGTGCTCGCGGCGGTGCTGGTTCTCTCAGCGCGCCGAACACATGGCGCTGGACATGCGGCCGAGGTCGACGTGCCGCCGACTCACCAAGGCAATTCCAGTTCCAGACATGACGGAAGCGTGTCACGGGACTTTGGACCCAGTCCAGCTTCGTCCGCTATGTGGACATGACTGTCTCGTCTGGCGAGACGGTGTGGCGTGGGTCACGTCCCGGGTCCTCCCGTGGGCCCGGGACGTGGGGAGACGGGGGCGCCGCCGGGGCTCAGGCGTGTGCGCCGGGCCAGGGGCCGGGGGTCTCGGACTCCTCGACCTCCTCCACCTTGGTGTCGAAGAGCCGGAAGCCCCGGCGCAGGTAGTTGTCCATGGCGTGCGGCCCGTCCAGCGAGCACGTGTGGAGCCAGACCCGGCGGGTCGCCTCGCGCTCCGGCCAGCGCTCGGCCAGGTCCCAGGCGCGCTGGACACCGTACGAGAGCAGGTGCCCACCGATCCGGCGGCCCCGGAAGGCGGGGACCAGGCCGAAGTAGACGATCTCCACGACACCGTCGTCCTGCGGGTCCAGCTCCACGTACCCGGCCGGCGTCCCCTTGTCGTACGCCACCCAGATCTCGGCCGCGGGCTTCTCGACGATCTCCTGCCACTGCTTGTACGTGAGCGACAGCCGGTCGTTCCACCGGATGTCGCCACCGACCGCCGTATAGAGGAAGCGGCTGTACTCGGGCGAGGGCACCTCGGCGCGCCGGATCGTGACGTCGTCCCCCTCCGGCGGGGTCGAGGCGCGGAGATCGGACGGCGAGGTCTGTTCGAGGGACCAGGTGGTGAGAGTGATGCGCATGACCTCATCGCACCATGCGGACGGCCGGAATCCCAGGGAGGCCCTGCTCACAGCGCCAGACAGGCGGCTCCGTGAGCCGCCTGTCCGCATGGTGGACAGCCGATCCGCCGACGAGAGCCGCCGAGGCTCCCGAGCTCCTGAGCTCCTGAGCCTCGGGCTCCCGAGCCCTGAGCCGCCGGAACTGCCGGAGCCCCGAGCCGCCAGCACCCGAGCCGCCGAGCCTCAGAGCCGCCGAGCCTCAGAACCGCCGAGCCTCAGAGCCGGCGAGCCCCGAGCCCGAAGCCCCGAGCCTTGGATCCGCCGAACCTTCCGTGCCTGGCGCTACGCGTGGCCCAGTGCGCCCTCCGCGTGGCCCGGGAGGTCCTCCGCCGGGGTCGGCCGGTTCCCCCGGTGGGTCGCCCGGCCCTGCGCGCGGCCCGGTCGGGCGGACCGTACCGCCGGAGCCGTCGAATGGGGCAGCAGCTCGGCCGGGTCGTCCGGGCCCACGATCTCGACCTCCACCTCCTCGCTGAACCGGTAGGGGCGGTGGGCGAGCACGCCCGCCAGGTTCCGGCGGATCCGCGACATCTCCGCCCGTACCGTCACCGTCCTCGTCCGGTCGCCGAACACGTCCTCGGCCAGCTCCGCCGCCGTCCGCCCGTCCCGGTGCAGCGCCAGGACGTACAGCAGCTCGGCGTGACGCGGGCTCAGCTCCTGGGCCCAGCTGCCCGCCGCCCCGGACACCGCCACCGACGAGCGGCGCGGCCGGCTCAGGTCGAGCACCACGCGGCTGGCGGCCTCAGCGCCCGGCGCCGACGCGGCCCCCGACCCACCCTCGTCCTCGATCCTCAGCAGCCAGCCGCCCGGCAGCGGCTCCACGGCGCACATCCCCAGCGACGGCAGCCACACCCGGCCGGCCCGGAAGGACTTCGGCAGCGCGATCCGGTCCACCGGGGCGAGCCCGGTGACCGCCGCCGTCCAGCCGTGCGCGTCCACCGCGACCGCGCGCCCGCCCACCCGGCACAGGATCGGCGCGGCCACCGAGCGCAGCCGCTCGATCGACCGCAGATGGCGGTCGCGCATCTCCGCCTCGGCGAGCTGGGCCACCGAGCCGACGAGCGCGAGCGTCGACGGATGGAAGCTGGACGCCGGCCCGCTCACGTCGACGATCCCCAACAGCCTCTGGTCGCGTGGGTCGTGCACGGGGGCCGCCGCGCAGGTCCAGCTGTGCAGGGTCTGCACGTAGTGCTCGGCCGAGTGCACCTGGACGGCGCGCCCCATCGCCAGCGCCGTCCCCACCGCGTTCGTCCCGGTGGTGTGCTCGCTCCAGGCCGCGCCCTCCTCCAGACAGATGCCGTTGGCCTGTCGCAGCACCGAGAGGTTGCCCTCGCGCCACAGCACCCGGCCCTGCTCGTCCGTGACCACCAGGATCTGCATCGAGGCGTCCGCGATCCCGGCGAGCATCGTGCTCAGCGTGCGCATCACCTCGCCGAGGACGGTCGTCCGGCGCCGTTCCTCCAGCTCGTCGCGCTGGAGCAGGACGCTGCTCGTGCCCTGGTCCGGGTCGAGGCCGAGCCGGAACATCCGCTGCCAGGAGGCGCCGATGACCGACCGGGGAGCGATCGGCGGGGTGCGGCCGGCCAGCGTCTCCTCGCGTACCTGGTGCAGCAGCCGGGTCGCCTGGGCGGCATCCATGGCGGCGAGCCGGTTCATGTCGAGCCGCGTGTCGTTCAGCTGAGTGTGCTTCATCGGTTCTCCCAGCCACCCTCACTGCCGCATCGGTGCTGTATCGGTTCTGCAGACATCCGGGGTCTGGTGCCCATCGTGCCGTCCGGTGCCCTCCGATGAGAGCCGGTTCGGGTAATCCTGCAACCCTTTGCAACTCTGGTAGCAACCGCTCTCGTGCACGAGGGTGGTGCGAGCGGAGGGTGGTGCCGTGTCGGCGCAGCACCACCCACCGCTTCCCCCCGGAGTCCGGTCGGTACGTGCCCGGACGGGCCCCCGCTCAGACCTCCGCACGCGCCCGCTCCACCACCGCCGCCAGGTCCAGCGTCGACGGCAGCGTCCCGAACGCCGTGCCCCAGTCGCCGCCCAGCCGCGAGGCGCAGAACGCGTCCGCCACCTCCGCCGGCGCCCACCGCACCAGCAGCGAACCCTGCAGCACCAGGGCCATCCGCTCCACGAGCCGCCGCGCCCGCCCCTCGATGCCGTCCAGGTCGGCCAGTTCGGTCAGCATCCCCCGGATCGCCCGGTCCAGCCGGTGGTCCGCGCCGCGCGCCGCGCCGACCTCCGTCAGGAACGCGTTCAGCGCCATCGGCTCCGTCCGCAACGCCCGCACCACGTCCAGCGCCTGGACGTTCCCGGAGCCCTCCCAGATCGAGTTGAGCGGCGACTCGCGCAGCAGCCGGGGCATCCCGGACTCCTCCACGTAACCATTGCCGCCCAGACACTCCAGGGCCTCCGCCACCGTCGGCGTGCACCGCTTCGTCAGCCAGTACTTCGCCACCGGCACCGCGATCCGCGCGAACGCCCGCTCGGCCTCGGAATCCGTGTCGTACGCCGCCGCCAGCCGCATCGCGAGGACCGTCGCCGCCTCCGACTCCAGCGCCAGGTCCGCCAGCACGTTGCGCATCAGTGGCTTCTCGATCAGCACCCCGCCGAAGGCGCGGCGGTACGCGCAGTGGTGCACGGCCTGCGCCACCGCCTGCCGCATCAGCGCCGCCGAGCCCAGCGCACAGTCGAGGCGCGTCGCCGCCACCATCCCGATGATCGTGCGGACCCCGCGCCCCTCCTCGCCGACCCTGCGCGCCCAGGTCGTCCCGTCGAACTCGACCTCGGCGGAGGCGTTCGACCGGTTGCCGAGCTTGTCCTTGAGCCGCTGGATCGCGAACGCGTTCCGCGTCCCGTCCGGCAGCACCCGCGGCACCAGGAAGCAGGTCAGGCTCCCCTGTCCCGAGGCGGGACCCGACGCGGGACCCGCGGAGGGGGACGCCTGAGCGAGGACCAGGAAGCCGTCCGACATCGGGGCCGAACAGAACCACTTGTGCCCGCTCAGCACGTACGCGCCGTCCTCCTCCAGCGCTCGCGCCTCGGTCGTGTTCGCCCGTACGTCGCTGCCGCCCTGCTTCTCCGTCATCCCCATCCCGAAGAGCACCCCGGCCTTCTCCGCCGGCGGCCGCAGCCCCTGCTCGTACACCCGGGAGGTCAGCAGCGGCTCCCACACGGCGGCCAGCTCCGGGTCGGCGCGCAGCGCCGGGACCGCGGCGTGCGTCATCGACAACGGGCAGCCGTGCCCCGCCTCGATCTGCGTCGTGAGGAAGAAAGCGGCCGCCCGCCGGACATGACCACCGGGCCGGCCCCACGCGCCCGTGAGACCGTCGCCCACCGCCCGGCCCAGGAGCCGGTGCCAGGCGGGATGGAAGTCGACCTCGTCGATCCGGTTCCCGTACCGGTCGTGCGTCCGCAGCCGCGGCGGGTGCACGTTCGCCAGCTCCCCCCACTCCCGGGCCTGCTCCGAACCGGCGGACCTGCCGAAGTCCGCCAGCTCCTCGCGGGCCCCGGCCAGGAGCTCCGGGGCGAGATGACGTTCCACCGCCTCCGTGAGCGCCCGGTCCGCGGAGAAGACGTCGTACCCCACCAGGGGCGGAGGCTGGTTGGTCACGGTGTGGGTGCTGGCTGCCATGCCGATACGGTAAGGAGGTGCAGGCAGCAAACGAAACACCCGAGCCCCGGCCCGGGAACCGACTCCACCGGGCGCGAGTCCTCTACCGCAACGTCTCGAAGCGGAAGATGGTCTGGCTGCTCCTGAAAGACACCGTCAACTCGTGCATCGAGTACCGCATCCTCGGACTCGCCGCCGAGGCCGCCTTCTTCACCCTGCTGTCCCTGCCCCCGCTGCTCCTCGGACTGATCGCCCTCCTCGGCTACGCCGACGACTGGACCAACACCGACACGGTCGCCAGCATCGAGCAGAACATCCTCAACGCCGCCCGGACGGTCCTCTCCGACCGGGGCGTCCGCCAGATCGCCGAACCGCTCCTGGACGACGTCACCCAGGGCACCCGCCCCGAACTCGTCTCGCTCGGCTTCGCCATCGCGCTCTGGTCCGGCTCGCGCGCCGTGAACGTCTTCATCGACACCATCACCGTGATGTACGGGCTCGACGGTCACCGAGGCATCGTCAAGACACGGCTGCTGGCCTTCCTGCTCTACATCGTGGCGCTGCTCATCGGCGCGGTCGTGCTGCCGCTCGCCGTGGTCGGCCCCGACCGGGTGGTGGAGCTGATCCCCTGGGGCACGGAGGTCGTCTCCGTCCTCTACTGGCCGGTCGTCATCCTGCTCTCCATCGCCTTCCTCACCACGCTGTACCACGTGTCCGTGCCGGTCAGGTCACCCTGGATCGAGGACATCCCGGGCTCGCTGGTGGCCCTCGGCATGTGGGTGCTCGGCAGCTTCCTGCTGCGGATCTACCTCACCAGCCAGGTCGAGGGACCGACCATCTACGGCTCCCTCGCCGCGCCCATCGCGGTCCTCCTGTGGATCGGCATCTCCGCCTTCGCCGTGCTCGTCGGCGCGGCGGTGAACGCGGCGATCGACCGGGTCTGGCCCTCGGTCGCCACCGCCGCCGCCCGCGAGGCCTCCGACCGCGCCCGCGTCGCCCAGGCCGCCGACCTCGTCGCCCGGCTGCGCGCGGAGGCCGACGACGTGGACGAGGACGACCCGGACATGCCGTCCGAGTTCCCCGAACGCTGGTCCCGCTTCCTGCCCCCGGACGACGTCAAGTCGCGACTGCACTCCGGCTGGGAGAAGGACTAGGAACTACCCTCGGAAGGGTGTACGAGGAACGCCCCGCCCTGCTGGACGGCGCGGTCGTCTGGACCCTCACGCCACGGTCCGGGGCCGCGTCCTGGCACGAGGGCGCCGCCGAGGACCCGGTGCCGGTACTGCCCGACGGGTGCATGGACCTGCTCTGGCACGAGGGTCGGCTGCTGGTCGCGGGACCCGACACCGTCGCGTACCTGCCCGCGGGCGGCCCCGAGCGGTACGCCGGCATCCGCTTCGCACCCGGTGACGCCCCGGCCCTGCTCGGCGTACCGGCGAGCGACCTGCGCGACCGCCGCGTCGAGCTGGGCGCGCTCTGGGGCGAGGCACGGGCCCGGCGGCTCGCCGAGCGGGTGTCCGCCGCGCCGGACCCGGCCGCCGCGCTGGAGGCCCTCGCGGTCCGCCGGGCGGCGGACGCTCCGGACCCCGACCCGCTGGTCCGCACGGTCGCCCGGCGTCTGGCCGCCGGCCGGCCCGTCGCCGAGACCGCCGACGCCGTCGGCCTGGGGGCGCGACAGCTGCACCGGCGGTCGCTGGACGCGTTCGGCTACGGCCCCAAGACGCTGGCCCGGATCCTGCGGCTCCAGCGGGCCCTCGCCCTGGTCAGGGCGGGCGTCCCGTACGCGGAGGCGGCGCTGGGCGCGGGCTGCGCCGACCAGGCGCACCTGGCCCGGGAGACCAGGGCGCTGGCCGGTACGACGCTGTCCGCCTACGCCTCCGCCTGGGCGAAGAGGGAGACCCCGCAGCCGTCCGGGTCGAGCACGACGGCGTAGCGCTGTCCCCACACCGCGTCCCAGGGCTTCAGATGGCCCCGGTACCCGGCCGCGAGGAGCGCCTCGTACGTCGCGTCCACCTCCCCGGGCGCCGCGCAGAGGAACGCGAGGCCGATCCGCTCCCCGCCCCGGGGCCGGGTCCACCCGGGATCGAAGGACCGGATGACCTCCTCGGTGTCCCACGCGATCCGCATCCCGCCCGGCAGCGTGGCCTCCACGTGCGGCTGGGTGTCGGCGTCGGCGGGAAGGTCGAGACCGAGGCGCCGGTAGAAGGCGAGCGAGGCGGCCATGTCGGAGACGACGAGGCCGATGACGTCGAGTCGTGGTGTCGTGCGTGCGGTACTCATGCGACCACGGTAGGCAGGCGCCGGCCCCCGGGTCTTGTACGAATCGGACTCCGTACGCGGACCCGAGGGGCCGGCGCCGTGCTCGCCGTGGAGCGGGGCGGGGCTTACGGCTGCGAGGGCGCCGTGCTCGCCGTCCGCGCCGGCGACGGGACCGCCTCGGCCGAGCCGGCCGCCGTCCGGTCCTCGTCGGCCACCGTGATCTCGATGGCCCCGTCGTCCGCCGGGCGCGTGGCCGACGACTGCTTCGCGGTGAAGCCCTGGAGCAGCTGGGCGAGGTCGACTCCCGTGGTGGAGGAGAGGAGCTCCAGGCCCTGGGCGACGTTGTCGGTGACCGTACGGGAGAGCCGGCTCGCGCCGTCGGTGGAGATGACGGTCATCTTGTCGATGGCCGACAGCGGTTCGGCCGCCTTCGCGACGACCTGCGGCAGGACCTCGACGAGCATCTGCAGGACGGCGGCGTCGCCGTACTGCGCGAAGGAGTCGGCCTTCTGCCGCATCGCGTCGGCCTCCGCGGTGCCCCGGGCGGCGATCGCGGCGGCCTGCGCCTCGCCCTCGATGCGTACGGCGTCGGCGAGGGCCGCGCGGTGGGCCTTCTCGCCCTCGCCGGTCAGGCGGGCGCGCTGCGCGTCGGCCTCGGCCTCCTTGACCAGGGCGATCCTGCGGGCCTCGGCCTCCTGCTCGGCCTGGTAGCGGGCGGCGTCGGCGGGCTTGCGGACCTGGGTGTCGAGCTGCCGGTCGGTCAGCGCGGCCTGCCGTTCGGCGACCTTCTCCTGCTCGGCGAGGATCTGCTGCTGGCGGTCGGCCTCGGCGAGCGGACCCGCGGCGTTCGCCTGGGCGGCGGCCTCGTCGGTCTGCGCCTTGATCTCCGCCTGCTTGAGGTAGAGGGTCCGCTGCGCGATCGCGATCTCCTCCTCCGCCTTGAGCCGCGCCTGCTCGGCCGCCCGGCGCGCGACGGCCTCCGCGATGTCCGCCTCCTGCTTGGCGCGGGCCGCCTCGGGCCGGCCGAGGTCCTCCAGGTAGGAGCCCTCGGTGGTGATGTCCTGGATCTGGAAGGCGTCCAGGACCAGCCCCTGGCCGGAGAGGCTGGCCTCGGCCTCCTCGGCGACCTGCCCGGCGAAGGCGGCCCGGTCGCGGATGATGTCCTCCACCGACATCCGGCCGACGATCGAGCGCAGCGCGCCGGACAGCACCTCCTGCGTGAAGCCGACGATCCCGTTCTGCTGCATCAGGAACCGCTGGGCGGCGGCCCGGATCGAGTCCTCGGTCCCGCCGACCTTGACGATCGCGACGCCCTCCAGGTTCGCCTTCACACCGCGCAGTGTGACCGCGCCCCGCACGGCGACCGGGATGTGCCGGCTGGACAGGTCGAGGGTGAACTTCTGCTGCACGAACGGCACGACGAAGACGCCGCCGCCCACGACGACCTTCTGCCCGCTGTTGTCGGTGAACACCCGCCCGGTGGCCGGGTCGGTGGACTGCTTGCCGCGCCGGCCGGTGATGATGAACGCCTCGCTGGGGCCGGCGACCTTGTAGCGAGTGATGACGACGAGGGCGAGCAGGACGACGAGTACGCCGATGCCCACCACAGCCGTGAGTACAGGTCCCATGACCGACTCCCCTTGATGTGATGCGGAACGAGACAGAACGGGATGTGGGGGGCGTGCTCGGCGCTCAGCGTTCGGAGCGCGGGGCGCAGGGCACAGAGCACAGAGCTCAGGGCACAGAGCACAGGGCACAGAGCTTCGGGCACGGGGCACGGGGCACAGAACTCAGGGCACGGGGCGCGGAGTTCTGAGCTCAGCGTTCAGCGCTCGACCCGGCGGACGGCGACCGACGTCGGGGAGAGCACCGACTCCACCCAGACCTCCGCGCCGCGCGGTACGGGCGCGGTCGCCCTGGCCGCGTACTTCACGCGCTGCCCGGCGAGGAAGAGCAGCACCTCGCCGTAGCCGTCGGCCGGGATCGCGGTGACCACCGAGCCCGAACTGCCCGTGAGGTCCTCGCCACGCGGTGCGGCCGCGTCGTCGTCGCGCATGAGCACCCGGCTGAACCGCCAGGTGAGCCAGGCCACGACGCCCCCCGCCACCACACCCGCACCGGTGGCGACTCCCGCCCCCGTGCCGGTGACCTCCCAGGTGAGCGCGCCCGTGAAACCGAGCGCGGACACGAACCCGGCGATCACCGGCAACGACAGAAAACCGTCCAGTCCGCCCCCGACACCGTCGAGGACCCCCTCCAACACCCCGTCAAGGGCCAGGGACAGGACGAGCAGCACGAGACCGAGGATGCCGAGAACCAGAAACCAGGCCATGTCCCCCACCCTCCTCGTACCGCGCTGTTCCGCCGTCACCGGGATGTTTTCACAGAGGCGCCCATCGGTTCATTGCCGAAGGTCGGCAATCTTTACGTAGACTTGATGCCGCCCTCACATCCCCCCGCTCTCCGGGCGCGTGCGCAGGCGTCCGACCACGGCACTCCTGCCGTTGCCGGGGGACGCGGGCCGTCAGAAAGGCGTCAAGGGACGCCACGAGCGGGGGAGTCGCATGAGCGAGCCGACGACGGGCGCGTACGTGGCGGGGTACGCCGAGATTCTGCTGGGCGCCTGCGCGACCGGTCGTCGACTGACCCGCGCCGAACTGGAGTCGCGGCGCGAGCAGGGTGAGCGGGCCGCCGAGGCGGGGCTCGGCCTGCGGCAGCTGGTACGGGAGCACCTGGCCGCCGCCCAGGGCGTCCTGGCCCAGCTCTCGCCGGGCGACACGCGACCCCTGCTCGGGGTGGTCGAGCAGGTGGTGGACGCGTTCGCCGAGGGCTACGAGCGGGCCCAGCACCAGGCGGTACGCCAGGAGGAGGCCGCGCGCCGCGAGTTCATCGACGACCTGCTGTACGGGCGCAGCGACCTGGGCCGGCTCGCCGAGCGCGCCGAGCGGTTCGGTCTGCGCCTCTCGCAGGCCCACGCGGTGGCCGTGGCGCAGGGCCGGGAGCCGTACGGGGACGGCTTCCGGGTGGCCCGGGGGATAGAGGAGGCGATGCTCGCCCGGTTCGGCAACCGGAGGATCCTCCTCGCCACCAAGGACGGTCGGCTGATCTGCGTCGCGCCCGGCGACCAGCCCGACGTCCTGGCGTTCTTCGCCCAGCAGGCGCACGCGCTCACCGACGGCGGCCAGGTCGCGATCGGCCGCTCGCACCAGGGCGCCGGGGGAGTCGTCCACTCCTACGAGGAGGCGCTCAACGCCCTCGACCTGGCCGAGCGGATGGGGCTCGACGGACCGGTGCTGCACGCCTCGGACCTGCTGGTCTACCCGGTCCTCAGCCGGGACCGGCAGGCGATGGCCGACCTGGTGGAGAGCGTCCTCGGCCCGCTGTGCCAGGCCCGGGGCGGCGCCCAGCCGCTGCTGGACACGCTCACCGCCTACTTCGACAGCGGCTGCGTGGCCACGGAGGCCGCGCGCCGACTCGCCCTGAGCGTGCGGGCCCTGACGTACCGACTGGAACGCATCCACACCCTCACCCGCGTCGACCCCGCCGACCCGGGCCACCGCTACACCCTCCAGACCGCGGTGATCGGCGCCCGCCTGCTGGGCTGGCCCACGGCCGAGAGCTGAACGACGGCCGGGACGCGGAAAATGGCTCGCGCGACCGAATCGGGCGGGACTATCGTGGGGGCGTTCCCGCAGGGCTGTGCCCCGTGCGGGTGTCGACGGAGGCGTGCACGCAGGTGTCGCCGCAGGTGAAGCAGGAGGTGTGACCGATGGCTGTCATGACGACGGGCGCTGCCCTCATCCAGAAGCTCATCAACTCCACCCCTGTGGTCTCCGGCTGACCTTCCTTCACTCTCTCGCGCCCACGCGGCGCGTGCCGGGGCCACCCTTGTCGAAGGGTCACCCCTTGTCCTCCTCTCTTCAGGCTTCGACCTCGCACGCCCTCAGCCCGTACGGCTGGGACCAGGGCTGGGAGGCCGCGTTCGCGCCCTACGCCGAGCAGGGGCTCCTGCCCGGCCGCGTGCTGCGCGTCGACCGGGGTCAGTGCGACCTGGTCACCCCCGTCGGCACCCTCCGGGCCGACACCGAGTTCGTCGTACCCCGCGACCCGCTGAAGGTCGTCTGCACGGGCGACTGGGCCGCCGTCGACCCGGACGGCGACCCCCGGTACGTACGGACCCTGCTCCCGCGCCGCACGGCGTTCGCGCGGTCCACGTCGTCCAAGCGGTCCGAGGGGCAGATCCTCGCCGCCAACGTCGACCACGCGATCATCACCGTCTCGCTCGCCGTCGAGCTCGACCTGGGCCGCGTCGAGCGCTTCCTGGCCCTGGCCTGGGAGTCGGGCGCCCAGCCGCTCGTCGTGCTGAGCAAGGCCGACCTGGTACCCGACCCGGTCGGTCTCTCCTACCTCGTCGAGGACGTCGCGACCGTGGCGCCGGGCGTGCAGGTGCTGCCCGTCAGCGCGGCGACCGGCGAGGGGCTCGACGTCCTCGGCGCGCTCGTGGCCGGCGGGACGAGCGTGCTGCTCGGGGTCTCCGGCGCCGGGAAGTCCACGCTCGCCAACACGCTCCTCGGCGAGGAGGTGATGGACGTCCAGGCGGCCCGTGACGTGGACGGCAAGGGCCGCCACACCACGACCACGCGCAACCTGCTCGTGCTGCCCGGCGGCGGCGTTCTCATCGACACGCCCGGCCTGCGCGGCGTGGGGCTCTGGGACGCCGAGACCGGCGTCGGCCAGGCCTTCTCGGAGATCGCGAGCCTGGCCGAGGAGTGCCGCTTCCACGACTGCGCCCACGAGTCGGAGCCCGGCTGCGCCGTGGCGGCGGCGGTCGAGGACGGCTCCCTCGCGGTGCGCCGGCTGGACAGCTACCGCAAGCTCCTCCGCGAGAACCAGCGGATCGTCGCCAAGACCGACGCCCGGCTGCGCACCGAGATCCTCAAGGGCTGGAAGCGCAAGGGCGCGGAGGGCCGCGCGGCGATGGAGGCCAAGCGCGGCGGCGCGGGGGGCCGCGCGCGGCACTCGGGCTGGTAACGGGGCGCGGGCGGTGGGCTCCGCGCGGACCCCGGCGGGGCGGCGCGGTGCCGCCCCGTACGGGAGCCTCCGGGCCCTGTACGGAGCCTGGCCCCGTCCCGTACGGGTCCCCCGTCCCGTACGGATTCGCGTCCCGTACGGGTCCCCCGTCCCGTACGGGCTTCGCGTCCCCTACGGGGCCCCGCCGTCCCGTACGGGAGCCCCGGAGGCGCGAGTGTGGTGTCCGAAAACCGCCAGACCGGGCGCCGGGGCTCCCGCACACTGGAGGGCGTGAGGGAACACGAGGACACCGGGCAGGACAGTGGCGAGGACCGCCGGTACGAAGCGGTCAGCAGCCGGGACGCGCGTTTCGACGGGGCGTTCTTCTTCGCCGTCGAGACGACCGGCATCTACTGCCGGCCCAGCTGCCCCGCCGTCACGCCCAAGCGGAAGAACGTGACGTTCTTCCCGACCGCCGCCGCGGCCCAGGGCCACGGCTTCCGCGCCTGCCGGCGCTGCCGCCCGGACGCCGTGCCCGGCTCCGCCGAGTGGAACGTCCGCGCCGACGTCGTCGGCCGCGCCATGCGGATGATCGGGGACGGCGTCGTCGACCGCGAGGGCGTGCCCGGCCTCGCCGGGCGGCTCGGCTACAGCGCCCGCCAGGTGCAGCGCCAGCTCACCGCCGAGCTGGGCGCGGGGCCCGTCGCCCTCGCCCGTGCGCAGCGGGCCCACACCGCGCGGCTGCTGCTGCAGACGACCGGGCTGCCGATCACCGAGATCGCCTTCGCTTCAGGGTTCGCGAGCGTGCGCCAGTTCAACGACACGATCCGCCGCATCTACGCCCGTACCCCCAGCGCGTTGCGCACCGAGTCCGGTACCGGCGCCGGGCCCCGTACCGCGCTCGCCGCCGGGGTGCCGCTGCGGCTCGCCCACCGCGGGCCGTACGCCGCCCGCGAGGTCTTCGACCTGCTCGCCGGCGAGGCCCTGCCCGGCGTCGAGGAGGTGCTCGGCGGCCCCGGCACCCGCACCTACCGCCGCACGCTCCGCCTCCCGTACGGGACCGGTCTCGTCTCCGTCGACGAGCGCTCCGCCGGGCCCTGGCTGGAGGCCCGGATCCACCTCACCGACCTGCGTGACCTGACCACCGCCGTCCAGCGGCTGCGCCGCCTCCTGGACCTGGACGCCGACCCGTACGCCGTCGCCGAACGCCTCGGCGCCGACCCCGACGCCGAGCTCGCCGAGCGGGTCGCCGCCCGCCCCGGCATCCGGTCGCCGGGCGCCGCCGACCCGGAGGAGTTCGCGCTGCGGACCGTGGCGGGACCCGACGAGGCCGCCCGTCTCGTGCCGGCCCACGGCACGCCCCTGGACACCGCCTGCTCCACGCTCACCCACCTGTTCCCCGAGCCCGCCGCGCTCACCGCCCACCCCGAGCTCGGCCCGCTCGCCGCCGCGCTCGCCACCGGGGCCGTACGCCTCGACCCGGGCGCCGACCGCGACGAGGCCGACCGCGCCCTGTCCGCCGTCCCCGGGGTCAGCGCCGCCCACGCCGCCCTCATCCGGATGCGGGCCCTCGGCGACCCCGACGTGGACCCGGACGTGGACCCCGACGCCGACCCCGGGGGCGCCGTCCGCTCCGAGACCTGGCGGCCCTGGCGCTCGTACGCATACCGCTACCTGGAGCGCGTGCCCGTACCGGCACCATGACCCCGTGATCATCCGCATCGACCCGCGGACACCGGCTTCATCCGGTACCAGATCGATCTTCCGCGGTAGCGGCGGCGGTCTCCGCCAGGCCCCAGCTGTGGACCCTGCGGGGGTGGATCCGGATGACCTCCTCGCTGAAGTGCGGGCCGAGCTCGTGCGGCCCCACCAGGAGCTCGGCCACGCCCCGGATCTCCACTCCGCGCACCCGCCACGGCCGTACGCTCGCCAGATCGTCGACGACCAGGGCGACCTTCGGGTTGGCCCCCAGGTTGCGCCACTTCTTCGACCGGCCCATGGCGAGCCCGCCGACCAGGACGGTGCCGTCCGGCTGCGGGAAGAAACCGACCGGGTTGGCCTGGGGCTGGCCCGTGGGGTCGACCGTGGCCATCCGGGCCAGCCGCTGCGTCCGGAGGTAGGCGAGTTCGGCCTCGCTGAAGCCCTCGAAATCCCTCATACCGCCAGCATCCCGCCCGGGTCCCGCCGCGCGCATCGGCGCTCCGGCCGAGGCCGGGCGGGCTGTGGTCCTAGGACCACAGCCTCACCTCGGCCTCACCTCGGCCCCACCTCGGCCTCACCTCGGCCTCACCTCGGCCCGATCGAAGCCCCGATCCAGCCCCCATCGCGACCTCGGGCCTGCCCCGATCGAAGCCCCCGACCAGCCCCGTATCGGCCCCCGTATCAGCCCCGGACCGCCCCCCCGTATCAGCCCGGATCACCCCCAGATCAGCGCCCCCACCCACGCGCCGACGATCAGCAGGCAGGCGAAGAGTTCGACCAGGATGCTCGTCCCGGCCGCCCGCATCACCGTGCGCGTGGACGCCCTGGCCTGACCGTGACCGCCGAGGCGGAGCCGCTCGGAGAGGTAGATCCCGCCGACGAAGCCGGGGATCGCGCCGAGCACGGGGACCAGGATGAAGCCGAGGAAGGCGCCGACCCCGGCGTACGTCACCATCCGCCGCGTGATGCCGACGCCCCGGATCCGGCGCTGCGGCAGCAGCCATACGACCACCTGGGTGAGCAGGAGCAGCGCCGTCGAGGCGACGAGCAGGAGCCAGGCGAGCCCGCTCTGCTCGTGCAGCGACCACCAGAGCATGGCCGCCCACACCAGCCACGGTCCCGGCACGCCGGGAGCCAGTACCCCGAACAGGCCGAGCAGCATCACCATCGCGACGAGCAACAGCTGCCACACACCCATCTGCCCAGCGTGCAGGACCCATGATCTCCTCGCAGGTCGCGGCGTACGTACGGGTACGTCCAGGGCTCCCCGCGCGCCCCGCCGGGCCCTACCGCCGCGCCACCCACCCCTTCTCGTACGCGTGCCAGCCCAGCTGGAGACGCGTCGTCACTCCCGAGAGCTCCATCAGGCCCTTCACCCGGCGCTGCACCGTGCGCAGGCCCAGGTCCAGCTGTTTCGCCACGCTCGCGTCCGTCATGCCGGCCAGGAGCAGGGAGAGGACCTCCAGGTCCGTCGCGTCAGGACCCGGCGCCCGGGTCTCCGTGACCTGCGCCCCCGCGCCGAGCCGTAGCGGCAGCGCGTCGCGCCAGACCGCCTCGAACAGGCCCATCAGGGACTCCAGCAGCCCGCTCGCGTGCACCACCAGCGCCGCCGGCTCGGCGCCGCGACCCGTCAGCGGAACCATGGCCAGCGTCCGGTCGGCGACCACCAGCTTCGTCGGCACCCGGTCCGCCACCCGGATCTCCTCGTCCCGGCCGAGCGCCGCCGACAGCTCGACGATCCCCGACGGCAGCGACAGGACCTCCCGCTCGACCACCACCCGGTAGCGCACGCCACGCCCGGCGGCCTGCTCCTCGGCGTCGTTCTCCATGCCGGTCACCGCGATCGGCTTCCCCGTGACCAGCGCGCAGACCTCCTCCGTCGCGCCCAGCTGGAGCTGGAGGAAGCGGTGGGTCACCGCGCTCGCCCCCGTCACCACCTCCACCAGGTCGTGCACGGCGGGCTCCGCCGCCTCCGCCCGGTACTCCTCCGCCAGCAGCGCCGCCGCCAGCTCCGCCTGCTCCAGCTCGTGCCGCTGCTGCGTGAGCAGCGCGCCCAGCGCCACCCCCGGCGGCGCCGCGACCCACCGTCCGGTCCGCGCCGAGGACTGCGCGGCGAGCCCCTGCGACTCCAGGCGCCGCAGCGCCCGCTCGGTGTCCGACTCCGGCAGGGCGAGGCGGTGGGCCAGATCCATCACCTCGGCCGCCCCCAGCGCGACCAGCGCGCGGTACGCGGACTCCTGTCGTTCGTCGAGACCTATCGCTCCCAGCACTGCTGCCCCACCCCTCACCGGACGTCCTGGGACGTCCCGGACATTCCCCGGACGTTGATCGGACGCGTTCGTTCCGTTGGTGCCCTGGCGGGAATCGGCCACGGCGCATTCCCGCCGCGCACATCATCCCTGCACCACCCTCACCTCTGCCAATGTGGCGCCACCGCAGCACCGACACTCTCCGGACTTGGGGCATTCGCCTGCCCGTGCGCCGGAATCAGATGGGGAGAGCGATGCGCCCGATTTCGCGTACGGCCAGGGGAGCGGCGACCGCCGTCGTCCTGGCCGTCACCGCGGTCGCGCCGTCCACGGCCGCGATGCCGCAGGACGACCCGACCGGCAATCGACCGCTCGTCGGCAGCGAGGCCGCCCGGGCCGACCGCGCCGGGGAACAGACCGCCACCGTCACGCTGGTCACCGGTGACCGGGTCCTCGTCCGCCGCGACGCGGCCGGTAACCCGGCCGCCACCGCGCTGCCCCGCGAGGACGGGACGGTGCCCTTCGTCCAGACCCGCCGCTCCGGCCACGAGCTGTACGTCTACCCCGAGACAGCCACCGCCGCGCTCGCCGCCGGCCGCGTCGACGAGGAGCTCTTCAACGTCACCGGTCTGATCAGGCAGGGCTACGACGACGCCGGCACCACCACCCTGCCCCTCATCGCGGTCTACGGCTCCGACCTCGCCCGTACCGTCCCCGCCACCCCGCGCGGCGCCCGGCGCGGTCAGGTCCTCGAAGCCGTCGACGGAGTCGCGCTCAAGGCCGACAAGAAGCAGGCCGCCGTCTTCTGGGCCGACGTGAACAGCCCGACCGCGCGGTCCGCCTCCGGGCTCACGAAGCTCTGGCTCGACCGCAAGGTCGAGGCCACCCTGGAGCGTTCGACCCGGCAGGTGCACGCACCCGAGGCGTGGGCCGCGGGATTCGACGGCACCGGCACCAAGGTCGCCGTCCTCGACACCGGCGCCGACACCCAGCACCCCGACCTCAAGGGGCGGATCGTCGCATCGGAGAACTTCACCGACTCCGACACCGCCGAGGACCGCGGGGGCCACGGCACCCACACGCTCTCCACCGTCGGCGGCTCCGGAGCGGCGAGCGGCGGCAAGAAGAAGGGTGTCGCGCCCGGCGCCGCCCTCCTCAACGGCAAGGTCCTCAACGACCAGGGCTCCGGCGCCGCCTCCTGGATCATCGCCGGCATGGAGTGGGCCGTCGCGCAGGGCGCCGACGTCGTCTCCATGAGCCTCGGCAGCTCCGAACCCACCGACTGCACCGACCCGATGAGCGTCGCCGCGCAGGAACTCGCCCAGAACAAGGGCACGTTGTTCGTCGTCGCGGCCGGCAACGCCGGGCCGACGCTCAACACCGTCTCCTCGCCCGGCTGCGCCGCCGACGTCCTGACCGTGGGCGCCACCGACCGTGACGACTCCACCGCCTCATTCTCCAGCCGCGGTCCGACGATCGTCCAGCACACCCTGAAGCCGGAGATCGCCGCGCCCGGCGTCGACATATCCGCCGCCGCCGTCGGTGGCCGGGGCGTGTACGCCTACCAGTCCATGTCCGGTACGTCGATGGCCACCCCGCACGTCGCGGGCGCCGCCGCCGTCGTCAAGCAGCGCCACCCCGACTGGACGGCCCGGCAGATCAAGGCCGCGCTCGTCTCCTCCGCCGAGAGCGCCGTCCCCGGCGACGTCCGCGAGGTCGGCGGCGGCCGGCTCGACGTCAAGGCCGCGGTCGACCAGACCGTCCTCGGCGCCGCCGCCGTCCAGGGCGGCACCTTCAACTGGCCCCAGGACCGCGGCGACCGCACCTCGGTCGCCGTCCCGTACACCAACACCTCCGCCAAGGCCGTCACCCTGACCCTCGGCGTCGAGAAGGTCACCGGCAACGACGGCTCCCGCGTCCGGTCCTCCGTCGCCCGGCTCGACAGGCGCACGGTCACCGTCCCCGCCGGCGCGACCGTCGAGGTCCCGCTCGAACTGGACCCGACCGCCCGGCTGGCGCGCGCCCAGTACGGCGACGTCACCGGACGGATCGTCGCCACCGGCCGCGACGGCCTGGAGGTCTCGACGCCGTTCTCCCTCTACGTCCAGCCCGAAACCGTCACCCTGCGGGTCAAGTTGATCGACCGTCAGGGCAGGCCCGCCGCAGGCCCGTCGTCGCTGGACCTCATCGGCACCGACACCGCGAGCGGCGAGCGCCGCTTCAACGAGGGCGCCACGGACCAGGTCTTCCAGGTGCGGCCCGGCAGCTACTTCCTCAGCTCCTTCGTCACCACCCCCGACGCGGGCGAGGGCGCCACCCTGACCGACACGCTCAGCTACCTGGCCCGCCCGCAGCTGGAGGTGACCAGGGACGCCACCGTCGTCCTCGACGCCCGCACGGCGCACCAGCTGTCGGTGCGGACCGACAGGCCCGGCGAGCAGCGTGGCACCACCCTGGCGTTCTCCCGCTCGTGGGACACCTGGCTGCACGCCGGAACGGCGGCGGGCACCCGCACCATCCGCGGCTACTACGCCTCGGTCGAAGGCCGCGCCGACGACGGCGACTTCGAGTTCGGCAGCTACTGGCGCACCACCGCCCCGCAGATCGCCTCGCTGAAGACCACCGACGGCACGGTCCTGCACCCGGTCACCGGCTCCCTCGGCTCCGACAACCTCGACGGCACCGGCTCCGCCCGGCTCGTCGACGCGGGCACCGGAACCCCCGCGGAGCTGACGGCCGCGGGCGTCGAGGGCCGGATCGCCCTGGTCCGGATACCCGACACCTCCACCAACGTGTCGGCCGTCGCCCGGGACGCCAAGGCCGCCGGCGCGGTCGCCGTCCTCGTGCACCGCACCTCGACCGCCCGCTGGTACCCCACGGCAGGCTTCACGGGCGCCGGATTCCCGGTCCTCGCCGTCCCCGCGACCGAGGCGGCGACGCTCCTCGCCAAGCTCTCCGCGGGCGCGGTCACCCTCGCCTGGAAGGCCACCGCCAAGAGCCCGTACCTCTACAACCTCGCGTTCCCCGAAGCGGGCCAGATCCGCGACGACAAGACCTACCGGGTCCGTGACACACAGCTGGGCCGTACGGAGTCCACCTACGGTTCCATGGGCGTCGCCACCGACTTCATCGACAACGCCGCCGCCCATCGGCCGGACAGTACGTCCGTCTCCTTCGGCGCCATCGAGCCGGTCCCGGCGCCGGGCACCCGGACCGAGTACTACACGGCCGGGGACACCCGGTGGGACCAGATGCTGTCGTCCAGCTTCCCGTTCGGCGAGTTCATGATCGGGACCGAGCGGGCGTACACGGCGGGGGAGAGGCGTACCGAACGCTGGTACGACGGCGTCGTCGCCCCCACCGCCCCGCGCGACACGGCCGGAATGCCGCTCCTCGTCGCCGAACGCCAGGGCGACCTCATCGGCTTCGCCGACTCCCTGTGGGGCGACAGCACCCACTACTCCCAGCCCGGATCCTTCGGGGACATCGGCAACCTCCGGTTGAGCAGGGACGGCGAGCTGCTCGGGGAGACCGGATGGCCGTCCGGGGTGTTCGAAGTCCCGTCCGAGCGCGGCACGTACACGCTCGAACAGAACATCACGAAGATCGGCAGCAAGGTGTGGAACCGCTCCACATCCGTCAACTCGGTCTGGGAATTCACCTCCGAGCTCGACGAGAGCGTCTACTCTCAAGGCATCCCGATTCTCTTCCCCCGGTACGACCTGCCGGAGGACGGACTGAAGACCCTCGCCGCGACCGACGGCCAGAAGATCGGCCTCACCGCGACGGGTCACGCGGGTTACCCGCCCGCCGCGCTCACCTCTGCCAGGCTCTCGTACTCCTACGACGGCGGTACGACCTGGACGGAGGCGCAGGTCTCCCAGCGGGGCGGCACCTGGACCGCGACCGTGCACCACGCGGGCGCGTCCGGCCGGCCGGTCACGTTGAAGACCGAACTGACGGATGCCCAGGGCAACTCCGTCACCCAGACCGTGGTCCGCGCTTACGACGTGCGCTGATCACGCCGGTCCGCCGGGCGTCCTTCCCGTGGGGGGTGGGGTCGCCCGGCGGACCTCTTTTTCGTCGTGTCCCGTTTTCTGACGGCCTGTGCGGTGGACAATATGGGCATGACTCAGCAGGGGGACAACTGGTGGGACAAGCTCTACGACGAGTCGGCGCCGGACACGGTCCCGACGACCACGGGCGACACGCTCGACGACCGCTTCGACTCGGCATCCCGAGCGACGACGGACGCGCCGCTCCCGACGACGGGCACCAGACCTCCCGGGGCACCGGGCGGCACGGCGCCCCCGACGGGTGAGGCGCCCCCGTCGCGCGTCGCGCCTCCGGCGCAGCCGCGCGCGCCCCGGGCTCCCTGGGAGCCCCTCGACGACCCCGGTCCGGCAACCGGCAGCCTCGGCCTCGACGCCGACGCCGACGCCGACTCCGGCCTCGACCTCGATCTCGCCCTGGACCCCGGCGCCCGCCCCTCCGACCCGGGCGCCCGCCCCTCCGACCCGGGGGCCCGCCCCTCCGACCCCGGCGCCCCCCGCCCCACCGCGTCCGGTACGGCACCGCGCTCGTTCCCGGCGCCACCGCCCCACCCGCCCGCCCCGCCCGTCGGCGACCCGCCTCCGCCCCCGCCGCCCGTACCCCCGGGCGCGGACGCCGACGCGGACGCCACGCTCGTGGGCGACCTGCCCGGGCCGCTGCCCCGTCCCCGTACCGCGCACGTCGGCAACCGGCCGCCCACCTACGACGCCGAGCCGACCGCGCTGCCGACGGCCCTGCCCGGGCAGCTCGGCGAGTTGGTGGCCGACACCGTCCTCGACGGCGCGCGCTACGGCTCGTACACCCTGCGCGCCGTCTCGCAGCGCGGCGACTCCGCCCGCTACCGCGGCGAACCCCGTAGGGACGCCCTGCTCACCGCCCGGTTCGGCCAGGAGGAGGCCGCGCTCGTCCTCGTCGCCGTGGCGACCGGGGCCCGCGCCGCCGAGGGCGCGCACCTCGCGGCGGCCGACGCCTGCCGCTGGATCGCGGAGGCCGTCGGCCGCAGCCACGCCCGGCTCTCCGAGGACATCCGCTCCGGCCGCCGGGGCGACCTGAAGTCGGGGCTGCAGCGCCTCACGGACCGTACGTACGGCAAGCTGCGCGCCCGCGCCGCGGAACGGGGCGTCGAGCCGGGGGAGTACACCGCCGGCCTGCGCTGTCTGCTGCTCTGCGCCGACCCCGACTGCCGCACCCGGGTCTTCTTCGGCGTCGGCCCCGGCGGCCTCTTCCGGCTCCGCGACGGCGCCTGGCAGGACATCGAGCCGCTGCTGCCCGAGCCCGCCGCGCTCACCGGCGCCCCGGTGGTCGGCTTCGGCTCCCCGCCGGCCGAGACGGCCGAGGGTGACCGCCGGACCATGAGGCTCGGTGTGCTCGGGGCGGCGCCCGGCGCGCCCTTCGCGGAGGACCCTGCCCGGGCCCCCGGCCGCCCGGAGACCGCGCCGCCCGCCGAACCGTTCCGCTTCCGCGCCTCCGTCGCCCGACCCGGCGACACCCTGCTCCTCGCCTCGAAGGGTCTCGCCGAGCCGATGCGGGGCGAGCCCGCCCTCGCCAAGGAGCTGGCCGAGCGCTGGGCGTCCGCCGAGCCGCCCGGGCTCGCCGCCTACCTCGCCGACACCCAGCTGAGGGTGAAGGGGTACGCCGACGACCGTACAGCGGTGGCCGTCTGGGAGGCGTAACGGTCCGCCCCATGGGTTGATGGATCCATGGCCAAACAGAACGTCGCTGAACAGTTCGTCGACATCCTCGTCCGGGCCGGCGTCCGCCGTCTGTACGGCGTGGTGGGCGACAGCCTGAACCCCGTCGTCGACGCCATCCGCCGTACGCCCGACATCGACTGGGTCCAGGTCCGGCACGAGGAGGTCGCCGCCTTCGCCGCCGGCGCCGAGGCGCAGATCACCGGAAAGCTCGCCGCCTGCGCCGGCTCCTGCGGGCCGGGCAACCTGCACCTGATCAACGGCCTGTACGACGCCCACCGCTCGATGGCCCCGGTCCTCGCGCTGGCCTCGCAGATCCCCTCCAGCGAGATCGGCCTCGGCTACTTCCAGGAGACGCACCCGGACCGGCTCTTCACCGAGTGCAGCCACTACAGCGAGCTGATCTCCAGCCCGAAGCAGATGCCGCGCCTGCTCCAGACGGCCATTCAGCACGCCGTCGGGCAGAGCGGCGTCAGCGTCGTGGCCCTTCCGGGCGACATCGCCTCGGAGCCCGCGCCCGAAGGAGCCCTGCAGACCGCCCTCGTGACGTCCCGGCCCACCGTCCGTCCGGGTGACGCCGAGATCGACGCCCTGGCGCGGATGGTCGACGAGGCCGATCGGGTGACGCTGTTCTGCGGCAGCGGCACCGCCGGCGCGCACGCCGAGGTGATGCAGTTCGCCGAGCGCGTGAACGCGCCGATCGGCCACGCGCTGCGCGGCAAGGAGTGGATCCAGTACGACAACCCGTACGACGTCGGGATGAGCGGGCTGCTCGGCTACGGAGCGGCCTACGAGGCCACCCACGAGTGCGATCTGCTGATCCTGCTCGGCACGGACTTCCCGTACAACGCCTTCCTGCCGAACGACGTCAAGATCGTCCAGGTGGACATCCGGCCCGAGCACCTGGGACGGCGCTCCAAGCTGGACCTGGCGGTCTGGGGCGACGTGCGGGAGACGTTGCGCTGCCTCACGCCGCGGGTCCGGGCGAAGTCGGACCGGCGGTTCCTCGACAAGATGCTGAAGAAGCACGCCGACGCGCTCGAAGGGGTCGTCAAGGCGTACACCCGCAAGGTCGAGAAGCACGTGCCGATCCACCCGGAGTACGTCGCCTCCGTCCTGGACGAACTCGCCGACGACGACGCGGTGTTCACCGTCGACACGGGCATGTGCAACGTGTGGGCCGCGCGGTACATCACGCCCAACGGCCGTCGCCGCATCATCGGTTCGTTCTCGCACGGCTCGATGGCGAACGCCCTGCCGCAGGCCATCGGAGCCCAGTTCACCGACCGCGGCCGCCAGGTGATCTCGATGTCCGGCGACGGCGGATTCTCCATGCTGATGGGCGACTTCCTCACCCTGGTCCAGTACGACCTGCCGGTGAAGATCGTCCTTTTCGACAACTCCGCTCTCGGCATGGTCGAGTTGGAGATGCTGGTGGCGGGCCTCCCCTCGTACGGCACGAACAACCACAACCCCGACTTCGCCGCCGTCGCCCGCGCGGCCGGTGCCTACGGCGTGCGCGTCGAGAAGCCCAAGCAACTCGCGGGCGCCCTCAAGGACGCCTTCAAGCACAAGGGACCGGCCCTGGTCGACATCGTCACCGACCCCAACGCCCTCTCGATCCCACCGAAGATCAGCCGCGAGATGGTGTCCGGGTTCGCGCTCTCCGCGAGCAAGATCGTCCTGGACGGCGGGGTCGGCCGCATGCTCCAGATGGCCCGCTCGAACCTGCGCAACGTGCCGAGGCCATGAATGCGAGCCCACCGGTGGGGCATGCATCCCCGTGAACCTGTTCGAGGAGATGTGTACCGACATGTGGGTGGGGGATATGGCCGGGGAGGCACGACAGCCGACTCAGTTGCTCAGAAAGGTGGGATGCGCGGAGCTCACCGCGGTGCCGGAGGTACGGCACGCGTTGCGCAGGATGCTGCGGGCCTGGGGCGAGCCGGGCGCCTCCGACGTCGCGGAGCTGCTCACCAGTGAACTCGTCACGAACGCGCTGATCCATACCGACCACGGCGCGGTGGTGACCGCGACCGTGGTGCCCGACAGCCTGCGCGTGGAAGTACGCGACTTCGTCTCCGGCCTCTCCGGCCCCGCCGCTCCGTCGGCGCCGTGCGTACCGTTCGCCGACGGCGGTACGCACGGGCACCGTCCGCAGCGCGACGACACCCACGGCCGGGGCCTCGTCCTGGTCCAGGAACTGGCCGACTCCTGGGGAGTCGAGGACCACGGCGTGGGCAAGGTGGTGTGGTTCGAACTGAACGGCGGGGCCGCGTGAGCGCCCCTCGGGCTCCCACGCGGCCCCGCCGATCCTTCCGGCCGACGTCCCCGCGCCCCGGGGACCGCCCCGGGCGCACATCACGGTCAGCCGAACTGCTGTTCCAGGTCCTTCAGTTTGCGCTCCAGCGAGTCGAGCCGGGGCAGCGTCTGGGTGTCGTCCTCGGCGGTGAGGTCCACCGTCCGGGGCTCAGCCCCCTTGACGGCCTGGAGGGAGGGCCGGTGTCGAAGCGGCAGTTGTCCGGGGTCGGCTATGGCGGGCTCCGCGACGGCGGCCCCCACGGACGACGTCGCGGAGCCCGCGCCTGAGTTCAGGGACGGGGTCGCCCCGCTCTGGCCGGAGTTCAGGGACGGCACGTCGACCTGACGGCCACCCCCGCCCCCGCGACCGAGTCCGAAGGCCCGGTGCTGCCGGTTGAGCGCCTTGATCCTCGCCCGGTCCAGCTTCTCCTGCTCGCGTCTGCGGTGCCGGTTCTGCTCCTTCTCGCGCCGGTCCTCCCGGACCTCGTCGACCGCCTCGTCCAGGGTCCGTACGCCTTCCAGCAGCATCAGCGACCACGCGGCGAAGGTCTCCCGGGGCGCCCGCAGCCACCGTACGATCCGGATCTGCGGCAGCGGACGCGGTACGAGGCCCTGCTCGCGCAGCGCCGCCCGGCGGGTCTGCTTGAGCGCCCGGTCGAAGAGGACCGCGGCCGAGAGGGACATCCCCGCGAAGAACTGCGGCGCGCCCGCGTGGTCCAGGCCCCGGGGCGCGTGCACCCAGTTGAACCAGGCGGCCGCGCCCGCGAACGTCCAGACGAGGAGCCGCGAGCCGAGGGCCGCGTCGCCATGGCTCGCCTCGCGGACCGCGAGGACCGAGCAGAACATGGCCGCGCCGTCGAGGCCGAAGGGGACCAGGTACTCCCAGCCCCCGGTGAGATTCAGGTTCTGCCGGCCGAAGCCGACGAGACCGTGGAAGGAGAGCGCGGCGGCGACGGCCGCGCAGCAGAAGAGCAGAACGTACGAGGCGGTCGCGTAGACCGCTTCCTTGCGTCGGCGGCGTTCCTCACTGCGTTCCCAGGAGTCCTCGGCCGCGGCCTGGTCACCGGCGCGCTTGCCGCGCGCGAGCACCGCCACCGCCGTCAGGACTCCGGCCACCATGACGCCACCCGGAAGCAGCCAGTCCAGCGATATGTCGGTCAGTCTCATGCGGTGTCCCTTGCATCGCAGTAGGGCGTTTCGGGCGCCCATACTGGCCGACCCCGAGGGGCCCCCACGTGGTTTCCCGGCAAGAGCACGCCATCGGGGTGGGACGGCATGCGAATAGGTGCGATCCGGTCGAACGCCGGGGCGGGGCAAGGGAGTTGTGTTCGATTCACGCCACTCGTACGAGTGGCGTAATCGGGCGGGGTCGAGGTGGACCGTCAGGCCGTCGCGGTGAGTCGGCGGACCCGGTCGGCGTCGCACGTCCGCGGACACGTCAGGCAGGTGTCCTCGGGGCGCAGCGTGTAGAAGAAGCAGCACGTGGCCCGGTCCCGGGTGGCACGCGGCGTGCCGTCGGGCTCCTCGGCCCCCGGCAGCGCGCGGAAGCTCGCGGCCCCGGCGTACGGCTTGGCCGTGCCGGGCATCAGCAGCTCCAGTTCTGCCATCCCCCGCTCCTCCTCGCCGAGCAGCGCCGAGATGTACCAGAGCCCCTCGACGATCTCGTCCGTCGCCATGCCCCACAGCGCCCGCTTGCCGCGCCGCATCCGGGGCCCGAAGCCGGCCAGGATGGACTCGAAGTGCTCGGCGAGCGCGTCCCTGACCTCGGCGCGCAGCGCCTCCTCGTCCGGGACGACCCGGGCGCCGGGCAGCTCGGCGGCGGGGTCGCCGGGCAGGCAGGTGAACTCCTCGATCCGCACGGCCATCCGGCCCAGGGCCCGCTGGAAGGCCACGTTGCGGGCGGGCAGGCGCGGGACCCTGCGGTGCAGGAACCAGGGGACCGTGACCAGGAGGCAGGCGGGCCACGCGTACCGGTGCAGGCCGAAGCTGGCGATCACGTCGGGGCGGGCCTGCCGGCCGTAGTCCCGCAGCACCTGCGCGTTGTCCCAGGCCAGGAAGGCGTCGAGGGCGGCGCCGCCGGCCGCGAGCTCGTCCGCCCCGACCCAGCCCGCGCCGCGCGGCAGCTGGTCGCGGCTGCCCAGCTCCTCTATCCGCAGGCTGGGGAACACCTCGCCGAGGCGGGCGTACGAGGCCGCGACGGAGGAGGTGAGGGGGGCGGGAAGCAGGGCGGGGAGGGCCATACGGGACCACCGAATCGCGATCGTTAGCAGGTTAGCCTTACCTTACCCGATGCGTTCGAGGTTTGAACTGCGGCCCCGTCCGCCTATGGTGCACAGGGGGCCTCGGTATCGCGAGCCAGGCCCGGCACGACCCCGCAGGAGGACCCGGGTGGAGCAGGGCAGAGCGCGCGAGCGGGCGACCGGCGCCGCCGCCGACCCCGACACCGGCGCCTGCGCGGGCGAAGCGGCCGACCGGTCGCGTCCGCCGCACGCGCAGCATCCCTCGTACGGCGGTCCCGTACGGGTCCCGGAGCAGACGCGGGGCGAGGAGCCGACGCCCCTACGGGGCGAGGCTGCGGCGCTTGTACGGGGCGGGACCGCGGCGGCCGTCCGGGCCGAGGCAGGGTCGCCCGTACGGGGCGAGCACACGCACAGCGAGCCCCCCGCACCCCGACCTGCGCCGGCGGCGGGATCCCCGCGTCCCGTCCGGCGCCACTCCGTTCGTGGCCAGATCCTCCAGGCACTGCGCACCGCGCTCGTCGGCGGCGAACTGGTTCCCGGCGAGGTGTACTCCGCCCCCGTGCTCGCCGAGCGCTTCGGCGTCTCCGCGACCCCGGTGCGGGAGGCGATGCAGCAGCTGGCCGTCGAGGGGGCCGTGGAGGTCGTCCCGAACCGGGGATTCCGGGTCACCGAGCGCACTCCGCGTGAACTGGCCGAGCTGGCCGAGGTCCGCGCGCTCATCGAGGTCCCGGTCATGCTCCGGCTCGCCCGCACGGTCCCGGCCGCCCGCTGGGCCGAGCTCAAGCCGCTCGCCGAGGCCACCGCGACGGCCGCCGCCCGCGGCGACCGGGCCCACTACGCCGAGGCGGACCGCGCCTTCCACCGCGCCGTCCTCTCCCTCGCGGGCAACGAACAGCTCCTCGCCGTCGCCGACGACCTGCACCGGCGCTCCCAATGGCCCCTGGTGAGCGGCCCGGTGATCCGGCACGGCGACCTCGTGGCGGACGCGGCGGAACACACCGCCCTCCTGGACGCGCTGATCGCCCAGGACGTCACCGTCGTACAGTCACTTGTCAGGGAGCATTTCACCGGATCGGCGGACTGACGACTAAGGTCGTTGCCGTCGTCCGTCCGCACAGCGCCGCCCGTGAGGTGTCCCATGCCGTCCGCGACCCCCTCCTCGGCGTGGGGAAGGTGCCCGTGACCGGATCCGTCCGCGGAGACCGCCCAGCCTCCGGTACGGAGGCCGAGGCGGCGGCCCTGCTCGGCTGGCTCACCGACCCCGAGGCGCCCCGGCTCTGCCTGGTCGTCGGCGGCCCCCGCCGGGGCAAGTCCGCGCTGCTCGCCTGGCTCGCCGCCCACGGTACGCGCGCGGGCGCGCGCAGGAGGCGCGCGGCGCGCGAGCTGATCCCGCTCGCCGGCCAGTGCGCGCTGGGCGCCGCCTGGACGATCGCGAACCGGCTCGGGGTCGTGGCCCGCACGCCCGGCGAGCTCGTCCGGTCCGTCGCCACCACGGAGGCGCGCCGCGCGGCCCTGGTCCTGCCGGACCTGCACGCGGCCGCGGAGCCGGAGGCCATCGCCGAACTGATCGCCGAACTCGTCGCGTCGGGCCGCGTCCGCCTGGTCGTCGAGACCTGCAAGGGCACACCGGCGTACGACCTCCTGGCGGCCTCGGGCCGCGTCACGGTGGTGGAGCTGGACGGGGGGTTGGACGGTGCGGAGGGGCGCGGGCCGGGGGCGGGAACGAGTGCCGGTACGGGAACGAGTGCCGGTACGGGGACGGGTGGCGGCCGGGAGCCGAGTTGGGACGAGGGCGGGGGCGGGGAGTGGGGCGGGGCGACGGGAGCGGAGCCGTACGAGGCGCGGCACGCGGTCGACCTGTCCGACCCGGTCGCGGTCTGCGCGGCGGACCCGCTGCGCGTCACCACCGCGTACGTGACCGGACCCGGCGACGACCGCGGCGGCCTGCGGTCGGCGTGGCTGCGCACCGGGCAGTCGCTCTGCCGTGACCAGGGACCGGCCGACCGGGCGGTGGTCCTGCTCGCCGCACTCGGGGACGGGGCGGACCCGCGGCTCCGTCCGGTGCTGCGCGCTCTCGCGGCCGACGCGCCCTGGCGGGTGCGGTGGAGCCGCGTACGGGGCGACGTGGCCCCGCCGTGGCCGGGTCCGGTGACGGCCCTGGGGGTGTCGGACGACCGCCTGTTGGTGGCCGGTACGACGGATGCCGTCCAGCTTCTCGGCGCGGGCGACGCGACGACCCTGGGCGCGCCGCTGCGGAGCCCCTCGGGCGGCCGGATCAAGGCCCTGGCGCCGGCGCCGGACGGCACGCTCCTGCTCCTGGACGAACGAGGCCGGCTGCTGCCCGTGCCCGGGCCCGAACCGCGGGCGCCGTACCTGGAACGGCTCACGGCGGCCGTGGCGACGACCCTCACCCGGCATCCGGGCACGGCGCTCGCGGCGATCGGCGGCTCGGTGGTGGTGGGCGACCGGCTCGGCTCGGTCCACGCCTTCGGCCTGACGGGCATCCACCAGGCCGCCCTGCACAGCGGGCGGGTCACCACCGTGACCGCGGTCGAGACGGCGACCGGGCCCTTCCTCTGCAGCGGCGGCCACGACGGCACGGTGCGCCGCTGGATCCCGGGCCGGGACCCGGACCCCACCCCGATCGCCGAACGCCGCGTCCCGGTGGTCTCGTCGCACGCCACGGAGACCCCGGACGGCCCGCTGCTGGCGATCGCCTGGGCGGACGGCCTGGTGGAGCTGCACGACCTGGAATCCCGCAGCCGCCTCCCCTTCCGCCCGGGCCCCCTGGTCCGCGCGGTGGCGGTCACCCCGGACGGGGCGGTGATGGTGGGGACGGACGAGGCCCTGCTCTGCCTGGAGCGCGTACCCGGCTGGGTACGCCCACGCCGTCGGGGTCCGACGGCCGGGTGAGGGCGGGCGCCGGAGGCCGCCTGGCCGAACGGCCCGCCGCGCGGTGCGCGGACGGGCCGTTCGGTCTTCTCCGAGCGGAGTGACTGGTCGTCAGATCGCCGGTCTGGGCGTCAGTTGGGCCGCGAGCCAGGTCGGGACGCCCCCCAGGAGGCGGAAGAGACGGGTCGCCTCCGCACGGAGGCGACCCGCCTCCGGTTCGGTCTCCGTGGTGGCGAGGGCTGTGAGGGCCGGGGCCGTACCGACCAGATAGCCCAACTCCTCGCGGATGCGCAGGGACTCGGCGAAACCGTGCCGCGCCTCGGCCAACTCGCCCTCTCTCAGGGCGAGTCCGGCGAGATGGCGCCAGGTGGACGAGAGCAGCAGGTCGTCCCCCTGGGCCGTCGCGCCCGCGTGTGCGCGTCGGTAGGCGGCCCGGGCCGCGTCAGGGGAGTCGCCGATGTTCTGCGCGACAAGACCGCGCCGGTAGTCCAACAGCGGCCGCCCGTGCGCCGACGGGCTGATCAGCGCCGCCGCCCGACCGAGCGCCGCGGTCGCCTCGTCCGCCCGGTCGCGTACGCCGAGCAGCGTCGACGCGTAGGCGAGATAGCCGCGTTCGCACGCGGCAGCCCCCCGCTCCTCGTCCGTCTGGGCCACGGCCTCGGCCGCCCGCAGCGCCTCCTCCGCGTCCGCCCACCCCTGTTCGGTGTACAGACACCGCTCGATCAGGAGGGCGGCCCGCTCCAACGCGGCCGCCGGCTCCGTCGCGCGGGGGGTGAGCAGAGCTGCCGCGTCGGTCCAGCAACCTCGTGAGCGCAGACGCCATATGGCCGTCTCCACCGGGGTCGCCCCGCCGTAGCCAAGGGCCGGATCGTCGCCACCCGTTGTTCCGGAACCAGACATGGCGGTGTCCGCCACATTGCCCTCCCCGAGCGCGCCATTGAGCTATTGGGTCAGCCCGCATCTCAGCACGAACGCGTGGCGCTGGCCAAGGGGTCAGGTGAAAGATTTCACAAGTGCGGAATCTTGACCGGTATGCGGACGCGTGCGTTCACGGTCCGGTCGGGGCCGGCCGACGGCCGATCCGGCCCGCCCGCGCCCCGTCTCCGGCTCCGCGAGGGGGAGACGGCGGCCGTCGTGCGGGGGTGCCGGGACCTCAGGCGCCGTCAGGAGTCGTGTTCCCTCGAAGAGATGAACGGCGGCCGCTGCCCGCTGACGCACCCGGAAGGGGACGCGCCCCCGTCGTGCCCCCGTCGAGGATTCCGCGCCCGGCCATGGGGCCGTGCGGGTGGCCCCCGTCGAGGATTCCGGTGGCCTGCCATTGGGCCGTGCGAGTGATCCTCGGGCGGGGGCGCCCCGGCTACGACATGCGGAGCGCCAGGAAGAAGTCCAGCTTGTCCTCCAGACGCGACAGGTCCCTGCCGGTCAGTTGCTCGATCCGGCCCACCCGGTAGCGCAGGGTGTTCACATGCAGGTGGAGACGGGTCGCGCAGCGCGTCCAGGAGCCGTCGCAGTCGAGGAAGGCCTCCAGCGTGGGGATCAGCTCGGCCCGGTGGCGGCGGTCGTAGTCGCGCAGCGGGTCCAGCAGGCGGGCCGTGAAGGCGCGCCTGACGTCGTCCGGGACGAAGGGGAGCAGCAGCACGTGCGAGGCCAGCTCGTGGTGGCCGGCGGCGCAGACGCGGCCCGGGCGGGCGGCCGCGACCCGGCGGGCGTGCCGGGCCTCCTCCAGGGCGCCGCGCAGGCCCTCCGCCGAGTGCACGGCCGCGCTGACGCCCAGCGTGAGGCGGCCGTCGTCGGCGAGACCGGACGACAGCGGGTCGCGTACGGCCGCCAGCAGGGCGTCCGCGTGCAGGCCCAGGGCCGTCGTGCCCTCGTCCTCGCTGTCGGGCAGCGGTCCGGCGGGCAGCGGCACGAGCGCGATGGCCTCGTCCCCGTGGTGCGCGACGGCGATCCGGTCGGCCGAGTCGGCGCCCACGGTCGCCGGGTCGACGAGGATCTCCTCCAGGAGCGCCTGGGCGACCGGGCCCGTGTCCACCGTGCCCGCCCCGCCCTCCTGATCCCACTCGACGCGGGCGACGACGACCTGCCAGTGCGGGGCCGTGCCCAGGCCGGGCAGCAGGACCGGGGCCGCGACCCGCAGACGGGCGGCGATCTCGGCCGGGGCGGCGCCCGTCTGGACCAGCTCCAGGACCTCCTGCGCGAGCCGGCGCCGCACCGTACGCGCCGCGTCCCGGCGGTCCCGCTCGACGGCGATCAGCTGCGTGACGCCCTGGAGCAGGTCGAGCCGGGCGGCCGGCCAGTCGCCCGCGTCGGCCTCGACGGCCAGCAGCCAGTCGGACAGCACGGTCTCCCGCACGTCCCGCGCGGCGGGGGCCGCGCCGCGGCCGGTGTTGCGGATCGGGAAGAGGGAGTACGTCGTTCCGGAGGCGCTCAACCGGTGCGGTCCGCGCCGTCCGGTGCGGGTCGCGGCCAGGTGCTCGCCGGCCAGGGTCGAGGCGAGCCCGGCCTCGAGCGGCTCACCGGCCCCGGCGATCTGGCGCCCGGTGGGGGAGAGCACCCAGGCCCGGAGGTCCAGGTCGGAGCCCAGGAGGTCGAGGACGACCTCGGGCCCGCCACCGGCCGGACCGGAGGTCATCAGCCTCCTGTGGCGATCGACGACGGCCGCCAGGTCGCCCGCCCGCTCGCCGGACACCTGTCGAACAACGTGCTCGGTGATCGTTGCGAACGCAACGGATTCGTTGACTGCGAAGAGTGGCAGCCGATGGCGCGAACACGCCTGTACGAGATCGTCGGGGATGTCCCCCAGCTCCGCCTCGCCGGCGGCGAGCGCCGCCACCCCGGCGGAGGCCAGGATCCGGACGAAGGGCTCCGCCTCGTCGGGCTCCCGCAGCCAGGCGAGGCCGGTGAGGACCAGCTCACCGCCGGACAGATATCGGCTGGGGTCCTTGAGGTCCGTGGTCATCACGCCGCGAACGGTGCGATCCAGCTCGTCCTCACCACCGAGCAGGCGCAGCCCCAGCGCGTCGGTTTCCAGCAGTGCGCGCAGCCGCATCTCGTTGCCGCCGTTCCTTCTCGTCCGTCACTCGTCTGTCACTCTCGGGGGTTCTCGCCCGCCGTGCTCCCCGGGGGCGACGGAAAGACCGACGGTCCCGAAGACTGTCGCGTTGTCGCCGGTGGCGCGGTGCCACGGTTTCCAGGGGAAAACGGCGAGGTTACTGAGCACCGCCGTTCGTTCGAATCTACAAGACGAACAAGGTCACCAGCCAACTCCTTCATGTTTTCGGTGACTGCACCCGGGCGGGCAGGGCTTGTGTACTAGGCCACACATCGCGTTAACAGCACGTGAACATGATTTCGAAGTCGAGGGCCGGCCGTCCCCCCGGGCCCGTACGACCGACCGACCCCCGACCACTAGAAGCACAAGAAGAGAGCCACCATGGACTTCCTTCGCCCCGCCAGCTGGGAGGAGGCGCTCGCCGCCAAGGCCGAGCACCCCACGGCCGTGCCCATCGCGGGAGGCACCGACATCATGGTCGAGATCAACTTCGACCATCGGCGTCCCGCGTACCTCCTGGACCTGAACCGCATCGAGTTGCTGCGCGAGTGGGAGGTCGGCGAGGAGAACGTCCGCCTCGGCGCCTCCGTCCCGTACACCCAGATCATGGAGAACCTGCGGGCCGAGCTGCCGGGCCTCGCGCTCGCCTCGCACACCGTGGCCTCCCCGCAGATCCGCAACCGCGGTGGCGTCGGTGGCAACCTGGGCACCGCGTCCCCCGCCGGAGACGCGCACCCGGCCCTGCTCGCCGCGGGTGCCGAGGTCGAGGTCGAGTCGGTGCGCGGCAACCGGTTCATCCCGATCGACGAGTTCTACACGGGCGTGAAGCGCAACGCGCTGCAGCCCGACGAGCTCATCAAGACCGTCCACATCAAGAAGGCGGACGGCCCCCAGCAGTACTCCAAGGTCGGCACGCGCAACGCGATGGTCATCGCCGTCTGCGCCTTCGGCCTGGCGCTCCACCCGGAGACCCGCACGGTCCGCACCGGCATCGGTTCGGCCGCGCCCACCCCGATCCGCGCCAAGGAGGCCGAGGCCTTCCTGAACGCGGCTCTGGAGGAGGGCGGCTTCTGGGAGAGCGGCAAGATCATCACTCCGTCGATCGCGAAGCAGTTCGCCGACCTCTGCTCGGGCGCCGCGAACCCGATCGACGACGTCCGTGGCACCGCCAAGTACCGCCGCCACGCCGTCGGCATCATGGCCCGCCGCCAGCTCGGCTGGACCTGGGAGCAGTACCGCGGCACCGGCCGCACGCTTGAGGGAGCTGCATAACCATGCGCGTCAATTTCACGGTCAACGGTCGTCCGCAGGAAGCCGACGACGTCTGGGAGGGCGAGTCCCTTCTCTACGTCCTGCGTGAGCGGATGGGCCTGCCCGGCTCCAAGAACGCCTGCGAGCAGGGCGAGTGCGGTTCCTGCACGGTCCGTCTCGACGGCGTGCCGGTCTGTTCCTGCCTGGTCGCCGCCGGACAGGTCGAGGGCCGCGAGGTCGTCACCGTCGAGGGTCTGGCCGACTACGCCCAGCACCGCGAGGACGCCCACCCCGGCGGTGCCTGTGGCACCGGCGGCTGCGGCACCACGCTCGACTCCGCCAAGAAGTGGCAGGCCAAGCCGGCCGACTCGCAGACCGGTGAGGGTGGCGAACTCTCGCCGATCCAGCAGGCGTTCATCGACGCCGGCGCCGTCCAGTGCGGCTTCTGCACCCCGGGTCTGCTGATCGCCGCCGACGAGCTCCTGGAGCGCCAGAGCGACCCGTCCGACCAGGACATCCGTGAGGCCCTCTCCGGCAACCTCTGCCGCTGCACGGGCTACGAGAAGATCCTCGACGCGGTCCGCCTGGCGGCCGCCCGTCAGGGAGAGGCGGTCTGACCATGGCTCAGAACACGCGCACCGTTCCGGCGGGCACGCCGACCAACGTCACCCAGAAGCACACCAAGGGCGGCATCGGCGAGTCCACCCTCCGCCCCGACGGTACCCTCAAGGTCACCGGTGAGTTCGCGTACTCCTCGGACATGTGGCACGAGGACATGCTCTGGGGCCAGACGCTCCGCTCGACCGTCGCGCACGCCGAGATCGTCTCCATCGACATCTCCGAGGCGCTCGCGATGTCCGGCGTGTACGCCGTGCTCACGTACGACGACCTGCCGACCGAGATGAAGAACTACGGCCTGGAGATCCAGGACACGCCCGTCCTGGCGCACGGCAAGGTCCGTCACCACGGTGAGCCGGTGGCCCTGATCGCCGCCGACCACCCGGAGACCGCGCGCCGCGCGGCCGCCAAGGTCAAGATCGAGTACCGCGAGCTGCCGCTCGTCACCGACGAGGCCTCCGCCCTCGCCGACGACGCGCCGCTGATCCACGAGGGCCGCGACGACCACCACATCGGTCACGTCCCGCACCCGAACATCGTGCACCGCCAGCCGATCATCCGCGGCAACGTGGAGGAGGCCCGCAAGCGCGCCGACGTCATCGTCGAGGGCGAGTACGTCTTCGGCATGCAGGACCAGGCCTTCCTCGGTCCGGAGTCCGGTCTCGCCGTGCCGTCCGAGGACGGCGGTGTCGACCTCTACGTCGCCACCCAGTGGCTGCACTCGGACCTCAAGCAGATCGCCCCGGTCCTCGGCCTGCCCGAGGAGAAGGTCCGCATGACGCTCTCCGGCGTCGGCGGTGCCTTCGGTGGCCGCGAGGACCTGTCGATGCAGATCCACGCCTGCCTCCTGGCGCTCCGCACCGGCAAGCCGGTCAAGATCGTCTACAACCGCTTCGAGTCCTTCTTCGGCCATGTGCACCGCCACCCGGCGAAGCTCTGGTACGAGCACGGCGCCACCAAGGACGGCAAGCTCACGCACCTCAAGGCCCGGATCGTGCTCGACGGCGGCGCCTACGCCTCGGCCTCCCCGGCCGTCGTCGGCAACGCCTCCTCGCTCGGCGCCGGCCCGTACGTGGTCGACGACGTCGAGATCGAGGCCGTCGCGCTCTACACCAACAACCCGCCCTGTGGCGCGATGCGCGGCTTCGGCGCGGTCCAGGCGTGCTTCGCGTACGAGGCGCAGATGGACAAGCTGGCGGCGAAGCTGGGCATGGACCCGGTGGAGCTGCGCCAGATCAACGCCATGGAGCAGGGCACGATCATGCCGACCGGCCAGGTCGTGGACTCGCCGGCCCCGGTCGCCGAGCTGCTGCGCCGGGTCAAGGCCCGCCCCCTGCCGCCGGAGCAGCAGTGGCTCGCGGCCGGCGAGGACGCGGATGTCCGCGCCCTGCCGGGTGGCCTCTCCAACACCACCCACGGCGAGGGCGTCGTCCGCGGTGTCGGCTACGCCGTCGGCATCAAGAACGTCGGCTTCTCCGAGGGCTTCGACGACTACTCCACCGCCCGCGTGCGCCTGGAGGTCATCAACGGCGAGCCCGTCGCGATGGTCCACACGGCCATGGCGGAGGTCGGCCAGGGCGGTGTCACCGTCCACGCCCAGATCGCCCGCACGGAACTGGGCGTCACCCAGGTGACCATCCACCCGGCCGACACCCAGGTCGGCTCCGCCGGCTCGACGTCCGCCTCCCGGCAGACGTACATGACCGGTGGCGCGGTGAAGAACACCTGCGAGAAGGTGCGCGAGTCCGTCCTGGAGATCGGCCGCCGCAAGTTCGGCTCGTACCACCCGGCGTGGGCCACCGCGGAGCTGCTCCTCGAAGGCGGCAAGGTCGTCACCGACGGCGGCGAGGTCCTCGCGGACCTGGCCGACGTCCTGGAGGGCGAGACCGTCGACCAGGAGCACGAGTTCCGGCACCGCCCGACCGTCCCGTTCGACCTGATCACCGGCCAGGGCGACGGCCACGTCCAGTACACCTTCGCCGCGCACCGCGCGGTGGTGGAGGTGGACACCGAGCTCGGCCTCGTGAAGGTCATCGAGCTCGCGACCGCCCAGGACGTCGGCAAGGCGCTCAACATGCTCTCCGTCGTCGGCCAGATCCAGGGTGGTACCACCCAGGGCCTGGGCGTCGCGGTGATGGAAGAGATCATCGTGGACCCGAAGACCGCGAAGGTGCGCAACCCCTCCTTCACGGACTACCTGATCCCGACGATCCTCGACACGCCGACCATCCCGGTCGACGTACTCGAACTGGCCGACCCCAACGCGCCGTACGGCCTGCGGGGTCTCGGCGAGGCCCCGACCCTTTCGTCCACCCCGGCCGTCCTCGCGGCGATCCGGAACGCGACGGGCCTGGAGCTCAACAAGACGCCGGTCCGCCCTGAGGCGCTCACCGGCACCCTGTAGGACTCTCCGGGCGGTGCGCGCCTCCCCGGAACGTCACACTTCCGCAGCCCGCACCGCCCGGAGCAGCCCACTCGCTCGTGGGACCCAGCAGGACCAGCAGCACCCGCGGTACCCAGCAGGACCAGCTTGAACAGCAGGACCAGTTCGACGTGATTCACCCCGTTCGTCTCGGGCCGTCCCCCGGGTCGTGCAGCCCACGCATTATCCCAAATCCCGCAGCTTCTCTGACCTTCGGAAAGTCTTATGCGGGTGCCCCTTTGAACCTTGGGAGTAGGCCCCATGACCCAGTCGTCAGTGGAGCCCAAGACCGCCTCGGAGGACGCGGGCTCCGGCTCGAACGTCCCCGCCGGCCGCTCTTGGCTCGACCGGTACTTTCACATCTCGGAGAGAGGATCCTCCGTCGCGACGGAGATCCGCGGCGGCGTCACCACCTTCATGGCGATGGCGTACATTCTCCTGCTCAACCCTCTGATCCTCGGCGGCAAGGATGTGGACGGCAACGTCCTCAGCCAGCCCGCCCTCATCACGGCGACCGCCCTGGCCGCCGCGGTGACCACCCTGCTGATGGGCTTCTGGGGCAAGGTCCCGCTCGCCCTCGCCGCGGGACTCAGTGTCTCCGGTGTGCTCTCCTCGCAGGTCATCTCCGTGATGACCTGGCCGCAGGCGATGGCCATGTGTGTGGCCTACGGTGTGGTGATCTGCCTCCTGGTGGTCACCGGCCTGCGTGAGATGATCATGAACGCGATCCCGCTTGCCCTCAAGCACGCGATCACGATCGGTATCGGCCTCTTCATCGCCATCATCGGCTTCGTCAAGGCCGGCTTCGTCCACGAGAACCCCTCGCCCGGCGGCGGCCCGGTCACCCTCGGCCCGCTCGGCGAGCTCCAGGGCTGGCCCGTCCTGATCTTCGCGGTCACCCTGCTGCTGATCTTCGCCCTTCAGGCCCGCAACATCCCCGGCGCCATCCTGATCGGCATCGTCGCGGGCACCGTCATAGCCCTGATCGTCAACGCCGTCGCAGACATCCCGGCCAAGGGCGCGGGCGCCTGGTTCTCCGGCGCCCCCGAGCTCAAGGGCAGTGCCGTCTCCGCCCCCGACTTCTCGCTGATCGGCGAGGTGTCCTTCACCGGCTGGGGCGACGTCGGCTACATCACGATCACCATGATCGTCTTCACCCTGGTCCTGGCCGGCTTCTTCGACGCCATGGCCACCATCATCGGTGTCGGCTCCGAGGCCAACCTCGCGGACGACAAGGGCCGTATGCCGGGTCTCTCCAAGGCCCTGTTCATCGACGGCGCCGGCGGTGTCATCGGTGGTGTCGGCGGCGGCTCCGGCCAGACCGTCTTCGTCGAGTCCGCCACCGGCGTCGGTGAGGGTGCCCGTACGGGTCTGTCCTCCGTCGTCACCGGCGCCTTCTTCGCGGCCTGTCTCTTCTTCACCCCGCTCACCGCGATCGTGCCCGCCGAGGTCGCCTCCGCGGCCCTGGTCGTCATCGGCGCGATGATGATGCAGAACGCCAAGCACGTCGACTGGAGCGACCGCTCCGTGGCGATCCCGGTGTTCCTCACCGTGGTCCTGATGCCGTTCACCTACACCATCACCACGGGTGTCGCGGCCGGCGTCATCTCCTACGTCGTCATCAAGGTGGCGCAGGGCAAGGCACGCGAGGTGGGGGCCTTCATGTGGGGCCTGACCGCGATCTTCGTCGTGTACTTCGCGATCCATCCGATCGAGAGCTGGCTGGGCGTCGGCTGACGCCCTACCGTCGCCCTCCACACACACATCTGAGGAGTTCGAGATGCTGGACATCGCCGAAGAGCTGCACCGGTGGGTCGAGCAGGGACGCGAGTTCGCCGTCGCCACCGTCGTGGCGGTCGGCGGGAGCGCGCCCCGGCAGCCGGGTGCCGCGCTCGCCGTCGACAGCGACGGCACGGCGATCGGATCGGTCTCCGGCGGTTGTGTGGAGGGCGCGGTCTACGAACTGTGCCAACAGGCCCTCGAAGACGGCACCACCGTCGTCGAGCGCTTCGGCTACAGCGACGAGGACGCCTTCGCCGTGGGCCTGACCTGCGGCGGAGTCATCGACATCCTCGTCACCCCGGTACGCGGCGGGGTCTACCCCGCCGCCCTGGCCGCCGCCGTCTCGGGGGAGGCGGCGGCCCTCGCCAGGATCGTCGACGGGCCCGCCGACCTGATGGGCCGGGCCCTCCTGGTCCGCCCGGACGGATCGTACGAAGGCCGCCTCGGCGGCCACCCCGAGCTGGACCGCACGGCGGCCGGCGAGGCGTGCGCGATGCTCGACGCGGGCCGCACCGGCACCGTCGAGATCGGCGAGGACGGCAGCCGCTGCGGACAGCCGCTCACCCTCCTGGTCGAATCGTCCGTCCCCGCCCCGCGCATGATCGTCTTCGGCGCCATCGACTTCGCCTCCGCGCTCGTCCGGGTCGGCAAGTTCCTCGGCTACCACGTCACCGTCTGCGACGCCCGGCCCGTCTTCGCGACCCCGGCCCGCTTCCCCGAGGCCGACGAGATCGTCGTCGAATGGCCGCACCGCTACCTGGCGTCGACCGAGGTCGACAGCCGCACCGTCCTGTGCGTGCTCACCCACGACGCCAAGTTCGACGTCCCGCTCCTCGAAGCGGCCCTGAAGCTGCCCGTCGCCTACGTCGGCGCGATGGGCTCCCGCCGCACCCACGAGGACCGCAACAAGCGGCTCCGCGAGGTCGGCGTCACCGAACTCGAACTCGCCCGGCTGCGGTCGCCGATAGGCCTCGACCTGGGCGCCCGCACCCCGGAGGAGACGGCCCTCTCGATCGCGGCCGAGATCGTCGCCAACCGCCGCGGCGGCACCGGCGTCTCGCTCACCGGCGCGCACACCCCGATCCACCACGAGGGCCCGCGTTCCCCCGACGGGCGGATAGGTTCCGTCGCGTAGGGCCAGTCCTTCGGGTCGTGCCGGGCAGGGCCTGTTTCAGGTCGTGCCGGGCAGGGCCTGTTTCAGGTCGCACCGGCCGGCGGGCCCCCGGTTAGGGTCCGGATCATGGACATCCGTGACGTACCCGAAGCGCATCTCGACCGTGCCCTCGACCTCTCGTACCTCGTCTTCCACGAGCGCCCCGAGGAGGAGCAGCGCGCGCACCACCGCGCGATGCTGCGGCCCTGCGAACGGATCGGCGCGTACGAGGGGGAGCGGCTGGTCGGCTTCGTCGCGGCGTTCCCCTTCACCCTCTCCGTCCCCGGCGGCGAGCTGCCCTGCCCCGGCCTCACCCTCGTCTCCGTCGCCCCCACCCACCGTCGGCGCGGCGTGCTCTCCGCCCTGATCGCCGAGGCGTTCCGGCGGTACGCCGAGCGGGGCGCGCCGCTCGCCGCGCTCTGGGCGTCGGAGGACGCCATCTACGGCCGGTTCGGATTCGGGGCCGCCACCCAGGGCGTGACCGTCGAGATCGACTCCCGGCGGCCGCTCGCCCTGCGGATCGCCCCCGACGAGCGCCCGCTGCGGCTGATCGACCCGGCGGAGGCCCCCGCCGTCGTCGGGCCCTACTTCGAGGCCACCCGGGCGCTCCGGGCGGGCCGGATCCCCCGCGACGAGCTGCGCTGGACCGGGGAGTGGCTGCGCGACGAGGACGAGGAGGACGACGAGCTCTCGCCGGCCCGCGTCGTCGCGCTCGGCGACCCCCTCGCCGGGTACGCCGTCTACCGCACCAAGGGCGAGAACGAGGAGACCCGCACCCCGGGAGCGGTCCGCGTCGACGAGGTGGAGGCCGACAGTCCGGCCGTCGCCGCCGCGCTCTGGCGCTACCTCGCCTCCATCGACCTGACCGGCACCGTCCGCGCCTGGGGCAGGCCGCTCGACGACCCGCTGCTGCTCTTCGCCGCCGACCGCGACCAGGTGCGGGTGACCGGGCAGTTCCCCGCGCTGTGGGTACGGCTGATCGATGTCCGCGCGGCGCTCACGGCCCGTGCCTGGGCCGCTCCCGTCGACCTCGTCCTGGAGGTGCACGACAGCCGGATGCCCGACAACTCCGGTCGCTTCAGGCTCACTTCGGGCCCGCAGGGGGCGCGGTACGAACCGACCGGCGACCCGGTCGACCTCTCCTTCGGCGTACGGGACCTGGGCGCCTGCTACCTCGGCGGCACGAAGGCCGTCGACCTGGTCGCCGCCGGCCTCGTCGAGGAGCACACCCCGGGCGCCGCGTCCGCGCTGGACGACGCCCTGCGCACGCCCCGGCTGCCGCACAGCTGCGACGAGTTCTGAGGGCTCGTACCCCGAGAGCCGACGGCACGGACGGGGTCAGTTCTTGCGCAGGCCGTTCAGGAGCAGCTCCGCCAGCCGGCCGTACGCCTGCGCGTCCGCGAGTCCGGTGGCCGCCGCGACCTGGCGCCGCTGGATGCGGACCATGACCGAGGCGATGACGTCCGCCGCGAAGGACACGTGCACCTCGCGGAAGACGCCCGCACTCACGCCCTCCTCGATCAGCTGCTGCACCCGCCCGGCCGCCGCCCGGGTGTTGCGCTCGTAGACCTCGGCGGCCGGCTCGAAGGCGGCCACGTCGTCGAAGAACCGCGGCGAGACCGGTGCCAGTTCGGCCGCGACCGCGCGCAGATAGGCGGCCAGTCGCTCGGCCGGGTCCTGCTCCGCCGCCAGGACCGCCTCGACCCGGGTGGTCGCGCGGCGGAAGAAGTGGACCACGGCGGCCCGGACGAGCTGCTCCTTGCTGTCCGCCAGGCCGTAGAGCGTGCGCTTGGAGCAGCGCAGCCGGGCGGCGAGATCGTCCAGGGTCAGCTGGGCGAAGCCCTCGCCGACCAGGAGGGCCACCAGCTCCTCGAACAGGGCGGACCGCCGGGCCGCGCCGCGGCCCGTCAGCTTGGGGGCGCCGGCGGCGGGAGTCTCGATCACGTGAACAGTATGCCGGTCGGCCCCTTCCGGGGGTTACGGCAGAGCCCTTCTGCGCTACGCTCAACGGTACTGCCGTACCGCCCGCAGTACCGTTTCATCGGTGCCGGGGCTGAGTGTCAATGGAGTCGCCATGGATGTCGACCGCCTGCTTCCCACCCCCGAGGCAGCGGACCTCATCGCCCTCACGCGGGAGATCGCCGACAAGGAGCTCTCTCCCCGCGTGGACGAGCACGAGGCCGCCGAGACGTATCCCGAAGGCCTGTTCGCCACCCTCGGCCGGGCCGGACTGCTCGGCCTCGCCTACCCCGAGGAGTTCGGCGGCGGGGGCCAGCCGTACGAGGTGTACCTCCAGGTCCTGGAGGAGCTGGCGGCCCGCTGGGCGGCGGTCGCGGTCGCCACCAGCGTGCACACCCTCGCCTGCCACCCCCTGCACTCCTTCGGCACCCCGGAGCAGAAGGAGCGCTGGCTCCCCGCGATGCTCGCCGGCGAGACCATCGGCGGCTACAGCCTCTCCGAGCCCCAGGCCGGCTCCGACGCGGCGGCCCTGTCCTGCAAGGCCGAGCGCGTGGACGACGGCCCGAACGGCGCCGCGTACCGGGTGACCGGCACCAAGGCCTGGATCACCCACGGCGGCAGGGCCGGCTTCTACTCCCTCTTCGCCCGCACCGCCCCCGGCAGCCACGGCATCTCCTGCTTCCTCGCCCCCGGCGGGACCGAGGGCCTCAGCTTCGGCAAGCCCGAGCGGAAGATGGGCCTCCAGGCCGTCCCCACCACCTCCGCCCACTGGGACGGCGCGCTCCTGGACGCCGACCGGCTCGTCGGCGAGGAGGGCCAGGGGCTCCAGATCGCCTTCAGCGCGCTCGACTGCGGCCGCCTCGGCATCGCGGCCTGCGCCACCGGCCTCGCCCAGGCCGCGCTCGACGCCGCCGTCGACTACGCCAACGAGCGCAGCACCTTCGGCCGCAGGATCGTCGACCACCAGGGGCTCGGCTTCCTCCTGGCCGACATGGCCGCCGCCGTCGACTCGGCCCGCGCCACCTACCTCGACGCCGCCCGCCGCCGCGACCTCGGCCGCCCGTTCAGCCGCCAGGCCAGCGTGGCCAAGCTGACCGCCACCGACGCGGCCATGAAGGTGACCACGGACGCCGTCCAGGTCCTCGGCGGGTACGGATACACCCGAGACTTCCCGGTCGAGCGCTACATGCGCGAGGCCAAGATCATGCAGATCTTCGAGGGAACGAACCAGATCCAGCGGCTGGTCATCAGCCGCCAGCTCGCCCGCTGATCCGCCCGCGCACCGATACCCGCTGTCGTCTTCGAGGAGTTCCATGGACATCGCCGGCTCCGCCGCACTCGTCACCGGCGCCGCTTCCGGCCTCGGCGCCGCAACCGCCGCCGCACTCGCCGCCCGCGGCGCCACCGTCTACGGCCTGGACCTGGACAAGGCGGTCGCGGCCGCCGGGCCGCTGCCCGAGGGCGTCACCCTGCTCGCGGCCGACGTCACCGAGGAGGCGCCGGTCCGCGAGGCGCTCGCGCGGATCGAGTCCGACGGCGCGGAGCTGCGGCTCGCCGTCAACTGCGCGGGCATCGCCCCCTCCGCCCGCGTCCTGGGCCGCAAGGGCCCGCACGACCTCGACCTGTTCCGTACGGTCCTGAACGTCAACCTGCTCGGGACGTTCAACGTGATGCGGCTGGCCGCCGAGGTCATCGCCGGCCGGCAGCCGGACGAGCACGGCCAGCGGGGGCTCGTCGTCAACACCGCCTCGATCGCAGCCTTCGAGGGCCAGATCGGCCAGATCGCGTACGCCGCCTCCAAGGCGGGCGTCGCCGGGATGACCGTCACCGCCGCCCGTGACCTCGCCCAGTTCGGCATCCGGGTCGTCACCATCGCGCCCGGCATCGTCGACACCCCGATGATGGCCGGATTCAGCGAGGAGATCCGCGCCGGGCTCGCCGCGAGCGTCACCTTCCCGCAGCGCCTGGCCCGCCCCGACGAGTACGCCCGGCTCGTCACGATGGTCGCCGAGCACGACTACCTCAACGGCGAGACGATCCGGATGGACGGCGCCCTGCGGATGGCGGCCCGCTGATCCTCCCGTAGCCGGGAGAGCACTTGGTGCCAGGTTTGCCCGGCACCAAGTGCCGCGCCGGTGGTGTCCGGATGTTAGGTTCGGGCCATGGGAACAGCCTCGACGAACTCCACGAAGCCCGCGATGCGGGACTCTCTCATCGCCGCGGCCTTCCAGCTCTTCCTCGAGCGCGGGTACGAGCAGACCACCGTCGACGACATCGTCACCCTCGCGGGGGTCGGTCGGCGGTCCTTCTTCCGGTACTTCCCGTCGAAGGAGGACGTGGTCTTCCCCGACCACGAGCAGAGCCTCGCCGACATGACCGAGTTCCTCGCCGCGAGCGCCGACACCGACGACCCGCTGGTCAGGATCTGCGACGCGACCCGCCTGGTCATGCGGATGTACGCCGAGAACCCCACCTTCTCCGTCCAGCGCTACCGCCTCACCCGGGAGGTGGCGGGCCTGCGGACGTACGAACTCTCGGTCGTCTGGCGGTACGAGAAGACGCTCGGCGACTATCTGCGGACCCGCTGGGCCGACCGGCGCGACGGCACCCTGCGGGCCAACGTGGTCGCCGCCTCGGTGGTCGCCGCGCACAACCACGCGCTGCGCCACTGGCTGCGCTCCGGCGGCGAGGGCGATCCGCTGGCCGAGGTGGACCGGGCCCTGGACCTCGTCCGCGCCACCTGGAGCGGCGAGCCGGGGGACGGGGCCGGCGGCGCGGGGGAGGACGCCGAGGACGTGGTGGTGGTGATCACCAAGCGGTCCACGCCGATGTGGCGGGTGGTGCGCGAGGTGGAGTCGAGCCTCGGCGAGGGCTAGGAACCCGCTCCGAGGATCGCTGAGGCCTCCGGGGGATCTCAGTATCTTCAATTGAGGGAACTCAGGTCTTTATCTGATGGCACTCAGTGCCATATGTTGGCTCCATGCACGGTTGAGCCGCCGAGTGCAAGGAGAACGCATCGTGTTCCACACCGCGTCCATGGGACTGAGGAACGGGAGCACCGCCGTCCGGACCGAGGAATCGGATGCCGACGCCGAGCTCTACTACCAGCTCTGCCGCTGGTGCCACACCACGACCTTCCAGCGCCTGCTCTGTCCGACCTGCGGGTCGACCGACCTCGCCCCCGAACGCAGCGACGGCGAGGGCGTGATCTCCGTACGCCGCGGGGTGGCGGCGGCCGACAACGACCTGTGGCCGGTGCACATGGCCGAGGGCTTCGTCGTGCGCTGCCGGGTGGACGGCCCGCCGCACGCGGTGCGTCCCGGAGTCCGCGTCAGACTCTCCTCAAGGGCCGCCGTGCCGGGGCACGAGCCGGTCGTCCGGCTCTGCGAGGAGGTCCCCCTCGACGGCTGGATCTGACCGGCTCGCCGTCCACGGCAACGCGAACCGGCCCGGTGGCACTCTGTGCCACCGGGCCGGTTCGTCGTTTCCGCGCCGTATCGCTACCGCGCGCCGATCTCGTCGGTCAGCTGCGGCAGGACCTCGAAGAGGTCGCCGACCACGCCGTAGTCGACCAGGTCGAAGATCGGGGCCTCGGCGTCCTTGTTGACGGCCACGATCGTCTTCGAGGTCTGCATGCCCGCCCGGTGCTGGATCGCGCCGGAGATGCCGGCCGCGATGTACAGCTGCGGCGAGACCTGCTTGCCGGTCTGGCCCACCTGGTTGGCGTGCGGGTACCAGCCGGCGTCGACGGCGGCACGCGAGGCGCCGACCGCCGCACCGAGGGAGTCCGCGAGCTTCTCGACGACCCCGAAGCCCTCGGCCGCACCGACACCGCGGCCGCCGGAGACCACGATCGCGGACTCGGTCAGCTCGGGGCGGCCGGTGGAGACCCGCGGGGTGCGCGAGACGACCGTGGCGGCGTTGCCGGTGAAGGCGACGGTGACGTCCTCGACCGTACCGGCGGCCGGGGCGGCCTCCGGGGCGGCGGAGTTGGGCTTGACGGTGATGACCGGCACGCCGTGCGAGACCCGCGACTTCACCGTGTACGAGGCGGCGAAGACGGACTGGGTGGCGACCGGGCCCTCGTCGCCGGCCTCCAGCTCCACGGCGTCGGTGATCAGACCCGAGCCGAGGCGCAGGGCGACGCGCGCGGCGATCTCCTTGCCCTCGCCCGAGGAGGTGACCAGGACGGCGGCGACGCCCTTGTCCTTCGCGATCTGGGTGAGCGCGTCGACCTTCGGCACGACGAGCTGCTCGCCGAACTCGGCGCCGTCCGCGACGTACACGGTGGCCGCGCCGTACTCGCCGGCGGTGGCGGCGATGGAGGCCGCCGCCTCACCGGCGCCGAGCACGACGGCCGTCGGCTCGCCGATCCGGCGGGCCAGTGTGAGCAGTTCGAGGGCCGGCTTGCGGACCGCACCGTCGGCGTGGTCCACGAGAACCAGGATCTCAGCCATGATTCCTTGCTCCTGAACGGTAGTGACGGTGGGTCAGATGAACTTCTGGGTGGACAGGAAGGCGGCGAGCTGCTTGCCGCCGTCGCCCTCGTCGGTGACGATCGTGCCCTGCGTACGGGCCGGGCGCGCCGTGGCCGCCTCGACGAGGGTCCAGGACCCGGCGAGACCGACCTCGTCGGCGTCGATGCCGAGGTCGTCCAGGTCCACCTCCTCGACCGGCTTCTTCTTGGCGGCCATGATCCCCTTGAAGGAGGGGTAGCGGGCCTCGCCGGACTGGTCGGTGACCGAGACGACGGCGGGCAGCGGGGCCTCGAGGAGCTCGGTGGCGGCGTCGCCGTCCCGGCGGCCCTTGACCGTGCCGTCCTCGACGGAGACCTCGGAGAGCAGGGTGATCTGGGGGAGGCTCAGCCGCTCGGCGAGCAGCGCGGGCAGCACGCCCATCGTGCCGTCGGTCGACGCCATGCCGCAGACGACCAGGTCGAACCCGGTCCGCTCCAGGGCCTTGGCGAGGATGGCGGAGGTGCCGATCACGTCGGTGCCGTGGATGTCGTCGTCGTTGACGTGGACGGCCTTGTCGGCGCCCATCGACAGCGCCTTGCGCAGCGCGTCCTTGGCGTCGTCCGGCCCGACGGTGACGACGGTGACCTCGGCCTCGTCGGCCTCCTCCGCGATCCGCAGCGCCTGCTCGACGGCGTACTCGTCCAGCTCCGACAGCAGGCCGTCGACCTCGTCGCGGTCGACGGTCAGGTCGTCCGCGAAGCCGCGGTCGCCGGTCGCGTCGGGTACGTACTTCACACAGACAGCGATCCTCAGGGTCACGGCCTGGCTCCTTTCAACGGGCGGGAGGTTACGGGAGGTTGCGGGCCATGACGATGCGCTGGACCTGGTTGGTGCCCTCGTAGATCTGAGTGATCTTGGCGTCGCGCATCATGCGCTCGACCGGGTAGTCACGCGTGTAGCCGTAGCCGCCGAGGAGCTGGACGGCGTCGGTGGTGACCTCCATCGCGACGTCGGACGCGAAGCACTTGGCGGCCGCGCCGAAGAAGGTCAGGTCGCCGTCGACGCGCTCGGACTTGGCGGCTGCGGCGTAGGTGAGCTGGCGGGCGGCCTCCAGCTTCATGGCCATGTCGGCGAGCATGAACTGCACGCCCTGGAAGTCGGCGATCGGCTTGCCGAACTGCTTGCGCTCCTTGACGTAGCCCTTGGCGTAGTCGAGGGCGCCCTGCGCGATGCCGAGGGCCTGCGCGGCGATGGTGATGCGGGTGTGGTCCAGGGTCTTCATGGCGGTGGCGAAGCCGGTGCCCTCGGCGCCGATCATCCTGGACGCCGGGATGCGGACGTTGTCGAGGTAGACCTCGCGGGTCGGGGAGCCCTTGATGCCCAGCTTCTTCTCCGGAGCGCCGAAGGACACGCCCTCGTCGGACTTCTCGACGACGAACGCGGAGATGCCCTTGGACCGCTTCTCCGGGTCGGTGACGGCCATGACGGTGTAGAACTCGGACTCGCCGGCGTTGGTGATCCACCGCTTCACGCCGTTGAGCACCCAGGTGTCGCCGTCGCGCACCGCGCGGGTCTTCATCCCGGCCGCGTCGGAGCCGGCGTCCGGCTCGGAGAGGCAGTACGAGAACATGGCCTCACCCTTGGCGAGGGGGCCGAGGTAGGTCTTCTTCAGCTCCTCGGAACCGGAGAGGATCACCGGCAGCGAGCCGAGCTTGTTCACCGCGGGGATCAGCGACGACGAACCGCACGCGCGGGCGACCTCCTCGATCACGATCACCGTCGCCAGCGCGTCCGCGCCCGCACCCCCGTACGTCTCGGGCACGTGGACGGCGTGCAGATCGGCGGCGACCAGCGCCTGGAGCGCCTCGTGCGGGAACCGGGCCTCCTCGTCGACCGCGGCGGCGAACGGCGTGATCTTCGCCTCCGCCAGCGCGCGGACCGTCTCCCGGAGCATCTCGTGCTCCTCCGACAGGCGATACAGGTCGAAGTCCTTGCCCATGATGGTGAGCTCCCCTAAGGCTTGTGGCACTGAGTACCCTCAGCAAAACACACTCAGTGCCACAGGCGCCAGTGCCGGGGGTTGTGGCGCCCCGCACGCGGGTGCCCTATGCGGTCCTTCGGTGGATCGCCCGCCACACACGGTCCCGGGTGACCGGCAGCTCGGTGAAGCGGATGCCGGTCGCGTCCCGCAGGGCGTTGGCGAGGGCGGGGGCGACCGGATTGAAGGGGCTCTCGCTCATGGACTTGGCACCCAGCGGACCGATCGCGTCCGTCGTCTCCGTGAAGTGGACCTCGGTGCGCGGGACGTCGGCGTACTGCGGCAGCCGGTACCGGCGGAACGCGGCCGTGGTGACCTCGCCCCGCTCGTCCACCCGGACGTTCTCGAAGAGCGTCGCGCCCAGCGCCTGGGCGACCCCGCCCTCGACCTGGCCCCGGCACTGCATCGGGTTCATCACCTTGCCCGCGTCGGCGGAGTGGACGCTGCGCAGGATCCGGATCTCACCGCTGCCCGGGTCCACGGCGATCCGGAACCACTGGGCGTTGAACGCGACCGACCGGGGCGACCCGCCCCAGTGGCCGTCCGCCCCCAGCTCCTCGGCCGCGCCGCTCGCGTGCGCGGCCTCGTACAGCTCCTTCAGGGTCACCGCCCGGCCCGCGCAGTCGACGGTCTCGGCGCCGAGCACGCACCGGTGCCTCGCCACGCCCGTGTGCCGCGCCGCGAAGGTCCGCAGCCGTTCGGCGAGCGCGTTCGCCGCCAGCATGACCGCCTTGCCGGCGACGACGGTGCCGGCCGAACCGAAGGCCCCGGTGTCGTGCCGCACGACGTCGGTGTCGGACTGCCGGATCGTGACGCGGTCCTCGGTGGTGTGCAGGGCCCCGGCGGTGATCTGCTGGTGCACCGTGGTCGTGCCGTTGCCGAACTCGGCCGTCCCGACGGCGACGTCGTACGAACCGTCCGGCAGGAGACAGACGCGGGCGTCGGCGTAGTGGCCCCCGGCGGCCCGGTCGCGATCATCGCCATCCCCGTCCCCTGCCCGACGAGCCACCCCTCGGGCGCCTCGCGCTCGCTCGTGTCCTCGGCGAGGGCCGTGCGGACGACCGCCAGGCACTGGTCGAGCCCGTACGAGGCGATGTGCAGGTCCTCCTCCTCGCCGATCGGGCTGTGCATCGCCTCCCCGGGCCCGATGACGTTCTTCTCCCGAAAGGTCAGCGGGTCCATGCCGAGCCGGCGCGCCAGCTCGTCCATCACCGACTCGACGGCGAAGGTGACCTGGCCGAGGCCGTACCCCCGGAAGGCACCCGCCGGGACCACGTTCGTGTACACGGAGTACGCGTCGACCTTCTTGTGCGGGGCGCGGTAGACGGCGAACGACTCGCCCACGCTGTGGAACATGACGGCCGGGCCGTGGTTCCCGTACGCCCCGGTGTTGGACACGACCCGCATCTGGACGGCGGTCAGCGTGCCGTCCGCGCGGGCCCCGGCCTTGACCCGGACGGTGAACGGGTGGCGGGTGGTCGCGCCGTAGAACTGCTCGGCGCGGGTGTACTCCAGCTTCACCGGCCGGCGCAGCTTCAGCGCGGCCAGCGTCACGATGTCCTCGGTCAGCATCTCCTGCTTGCCGCCGAAGCCGCCGCCCACCCGGCCCGCGACGACCCGGACCTCGTCCTCGGGCAGGCCGTACAGGGCGCAGAGGGCGCGGCGGGTCAGGAACGGGGTCTGGGTGGAGGACCGGACGGTGAGCCGCTCGCCCGTGCCGTCCTCCTTGGGTTCGAAGTACGCCACGCAGCCGTGGGTCTCGAGACTGGCGTGCTGCACGCGCTGGGTGCGGAAGGTCTCCTCGTACACCACGTCGGCCTGCGCGAACCCGGCCTCGACGTCGCCGATCTCGCCGTGCACCTCGCCCGCCACGTTCTCGGCCGCCCGCGCGATCCGCGCCTCGGGCCCCTTGTCCCCGTGCAGCGCGGGCGCGCCGGGCTCCATCGCGGCCTCGGGGTCGATGACGTACGGCAGGTGCTCGTACGCCACCTCGATCCGCCGGCAGCCCTCCTCGGCCGCCTGCTCGCTGTCGGCGACGACCGCGGCGACCCGCTGGCCGACGTACCGCACGGTGTCGTCGAGGACGCGGGTGTCGTCGGGATCCTCGGTGGGGTGCTCGTGCCGGGCGGTGGAGTACAGCGTGGCCGGGGCGTCCTCGTGGGTGAGGACGGCGTGGACGCCGGGGACGCGCAGAGCGGCGGAGGTGTCGAGGGAGGCGATCCGGGCGTGCGGGTGCGGCGAGCGCAGCAGCTTCATGTGGAGCAGTCCGGGGACCTCGACGTCGAAGGTGTAGCGGGCGGTGCCGGTGACGACCAGGGGCCCGGCGGGCGCGCCGAGGTTCTTGCCCACCGCCTGCCCCGCACACGGCCGTTCGGTGTGCCGCACCCCGCGGACGGCGTCCTCGATGGCCCGATAGCCCGTGCAGCGGCAGATGTTGCCCTTGAAGGCACGGGGGAGGTCGGTGAGCTGTTCCGCGTCCAGGGCGGCGGTGGTCATCAGGAAACCGGCGGTGCAGAAGCCGCACTGGAATCCCTGTGCGTCGAGGAACTGCCGCTGCACCGGGTGGAGTTCACCGTCCGGTGCGGCGAGACCCTCCACCGTCGTGACCCTCTTGCCCTCGGCCCGGACGGCCGGGTAGAGACAGCTGTGCACGGGCTCCCCGTCGACGTGCACGGTGCAGGCTCCGCAGTCGCCCGCGTCGCAGCCCTTCTTCACCCCGAACCAGCCGCGCTCGCGGAGATAGGTGCGCAGACACTGGCCGGGGCGGGGCTCGGCGTCGAAGGTCCGCCGGTTGATCTCGATCTCGTACGTCATCGGTCCCCCTCCGGGAGCTGCGTCGCGGGTGCCGCGTGCAGGTCCCGGCGGACCTCCTCGGCGAGACGGAAGCCCATGTGCCGCCGCCACTCGGGCAGTCCGTGGATGTCGTCGAACCAGTCGTCCGCGCCGACGGCGGCCGCGATCGTCCCGCGCAGCTGCTCCCGGTCCGGCGGCAGCGGGAACCAGAGCCGGAACGGCCGTACGGTCGCCGCGCTGATCGTCACCGCCAGCGAGCCGTCCACGGCGTCGAGCGCGCCGATCACCAGGGCGCCCGAACGGCCGAGGCCGTAGAGCGAGGCCTGCCGGAAGGCCGTACGGCAGGCGAGCGCGCGGGTCGGCAGGGTGACCGAGCGCAGCAGTTCGCCTGCGTCGAGGTCCTTGCGGCCCGCGCCGGTGACGAAGTCCGCGACCTTCACCCGGCGTACCGTCCCCGCCTGCGACTGGAGCAGGCACTCCCCGTCGAGCGCGGCGGTCAGCGAGATCATCGGGCCGGCCGGCAACGCGTTGCACAGGTTGCCGCCGACGGTCGCCATGTTCCAGATCTTGAACGACGCCAGGAACGCCCGGCAGCACTGTTCGAACAACGGTGCCGCCTCGGCGCGGAGCGTCCGCGCGAAGCGGGACAGCTGGGCGATCGTGCAGGTCGCCGCGATCTCCAGCGAGCCGTCGGGTGGAGCGTGAGCGGTTCCCAGCCCGTCCGGCTGAGGTCGACGAGGCGGCGCAGGTGCGGCTGCGGTTCGGAGAAGAGGTAGGTGCCGCCGCCCAGCCAGGCGTCCCCCGCCCGCCAGGGCTCATGACGCCGCGCGTCGCGCACCTCGGTCACGGTGTTCAGGTCCATGTCTTCCCACGCCCCTCGGCCCGGCCACTGGTTCCAGGCCAGTGAAGCCGGGCGGGCGGCCGGAAACGACTGGTGCGCCCCACGGAAAACCTCCGCCCGGACACCGTCGCCCCTGGTGGATCGACCAGGAGGCGCTGTCGGGGAGGAGCCCGAGGAGCCCCGCACCCGGGCACCGCATGCGGAGCACCCCGGCGGCCCGTGTCGGGCCGCCGGGGTGCTCGGACTGCGGAGGTGCCGTTACTTGGCGCCGAGGCCGGCGTCGCTGATCTCCGGCTTGCCCGCACTCGTGAGGATCGTGTTCAGGGAGCGCAGGTCGTAGATGCCGTTCAGGTCCGGCTGCTTGAGGAGACCGGCCTTGACGGCGTGGTCGGCCTGGGCCTGGAGGGTCGCGGCGAGCGGGTCGGCGGTGAACTGGATGGACGGCCAGGCGGCGTCGATGACCTTGGCCCCCAGCGGCTTGCCGGTGAGTTCCTTGAGCTTGGCGTTGGCGGATGCCTTGGCCTTGTCGGGGTTGGCGTTGATCCAGTCGTTGGTCTTCACCGAGCCGCGGAGGACTGCTTCGACGACGTCCGG
>NZ_JBIVDE010000015.1:0-14474 GCF_044746945.1 Streptomyces sp. NPDC090127
GGTGTAGCCGTTGATCGCGGGGGAGGGGCCGATGAAGCCGATGTCGATCGAGTCGGCGTTCAGCGCCTCGATCTCGGACGGCCCCGCGTTGAAGGTGGAGACCTTCAGCTGGGTCCCGCCCAACTCCTTCTGGAGAATGCCTTCCTGGTCGCCCACCAGAGCGGTGGCGTGGGTCAGGTTCGGGAAGTAGCCGAGCCGGACCGTGTCCGCGGAGAGCTTCGCGCCCTCGGCGGCCACCTTCTTCTCGTCGGTCGTGGAGTCGGAGCCGTAGCCGCACGAGGCGAGCAGAAGCGGGAGCGCCGCGATGACGGCGACGGTACGCAGAGTGGTGAGCGGTCTTGCGGCAGACACGGAGGTGTCCTCTCAGGAAGCCGGGTGGAGCAGGAAGGTACGGACGAGTACGACGGGTGCGACGGGTGCGACGGGTGCACCCGTGCGACGCGTGCACAGGTGCGACGGTGCGACGCGTGCGACGGTGCGACGAGTGCGACAGCGAGGCGGACGGCCCACGGGGTACGGCGTGGGCGTCGGTGCGCGCCGGTTCCGCGGCGGGCGATGTCCGCAGCTGGTGCGGACGAGGTCAGGCGGCCCGACAGATGGCGCTGGAGTGACGGCCGAGGTCGATGTGACGACGAGAGGTCAACAGGGGCGACACGCGCACGGCGCGATCGAGCATTCGCCTTCGCACTCCGGCCACCCCCGCAGATCCCTAGTTCTCCTACCTGGTTGATAGGGATCGTGGCAGAAGCCGGCGGACTCCCCAAGAGGCATTTCATATGCCGGACGGCGCGGTCTCGCTCTGCGAGATCAGGGGTGCCTGTGGCCGTGCCGGGAAGGGCGCTGGGGCCGGTGGGTCAGGGGTTGGTCCAGGCGTCCGGAGCGCTGGCCAACTCGGTTACGGAAGTGGGGAGTTCGGCACCCGCCACATCGGCGAGCGACACGCCTTCGAGGATCTCGCGCACATTGGACCGCAGGGCGACCCACAGCGGCAGCAACGACTCGGCGGGGCCCGTGTACGACAGGTCCGGCGGGCGGACTCCGCGTACCGAGACCAGCGGCCCCTCCACGACCCGTATGACGTCCGCGATGCTGATCGACTCGGCGGGCCTCGCCAGGCGGTAGCCCCCGTTGCCACCCCGCCGGCTGACGACGAGACCGCCGCGCCGCATGTCGTTCAGGATGCCTTCGAGGAACTTGTGCGGGATCTCCTGGGCCTCGGCGATGGCCTCGGTCTTCATCGGCTCGTCGTCCCTGGACGCGGCGAGCTGCAGTGCGGCACGTACCGCGTAGTCCGCCCTGGCTGAGATCCGCATACGTGCAGTATCCCGTACGGCCTCATCCGCTCCGGAGGGCGGTCAGCCGGGCCCGCAGCCGCTGGACCGGCGTCGGCGGCAGGGCACGGGCGGCGCCGCGCGCGTAGTGGCGCTCGACGTAGAACTGGCCGGCGCTGAGCACGGTCGTGACCGCGACGTACCAGACGGTGGCGACCATCAGGAGGGGGATGACCTGGTACGTCTGGTTGTAGACCAGCTGGACCGAGTACAGCAGGTCGTGCACCGCGAGCACGCTGACGATGCTCGTGCCCTTCAACGTGCCGATCAGCATGTTCCCGGCGGTCGGCACGATCGAGCGCATCGCCTGCGGGACGACGATCCGCCGCAGGGTGCGCGGTCTGCCGATGCCGAGGGCCTGCGCGGCCTCCGTCTGGCCGGCGTCCACCGACAGGATGCCGCCGCGCACCACCTCGGCGGCGTACGCGGCCTCGTGCAGGGTCAGCCCGATGACGGCGGTCAGCGTGGGGCCGAGCAGGTTCACGGTCTTGACGGTGAGGAACTCGGGCCCGAAGGGGATGCCCAGGCCGAGCGTCGGGTACAGGGCGCCGATGTTGAACCAGAACAGCAGCTGCACCAGGAGCGGGGTGGACCGGAAGATCCACACGAAGCCCCAACTCAAGGTGCTCAGCACCGGGTTGGAGGACAGGCGGAGCACGGCCAGCGGGGTGCCGAGGAGGAAACCGAGCGCCATGACGGCGGCGGTCAGCCACAGGGTGAGCAGCAGACCGTCGAGCACGGCGGCCGTCGTGAAGTACCGGCCGACCACGTCCCACTGGAAGGCGCGGTTGCGGACGACGGAGTGGACCACCATCGCGAAGACCAGGAGCGCGGCGGCGGCGGTCAGCCGGCGGCCGACGCGCCGGCGCGGCACGACGCGGGGCAGGTCGGACTCGGGGGCGGACTCGGGGGCGGACGCAGGGGCGGGAGCGCCCGGAGCGCTCGCCCCTCTGCTTCCGGCGGGCGCGGCGGGGGAGTCGGTGGTGCCGGTGGGCGAGGCCATCGTGAGGTCTCCAGGGAGGGAGGCGTGGGCGGGTGGACCTCGGGCACGACGTCATCACGCGCGCCGCGTCCCTCAACGCGGCCGGGGCGGACGCCGCGCGAGGCGGGGCCGCTCCGGGTCCGAGCGTAGGTGGCCTCCATGACGCGTTTGTGTCAGCCACGCGAACGATTCGCCCAACTACGGCCGTACACGAGGGCGATGGTTGACGAGCGGCGCGCCGTACTGCTCAATGGGTCGCATGGATGCCGATCAGCGCCTGGTCACCCGAGACCACATCGACTTCGGTCGTGTGTGGTCCGCCTCGTGTTGCGCCTGACGCGGCAGCGGGCCGTCCGACCGGCCCTTTCCCTCCCTCGGTAACCCCGTCGCGGGCCGACCCCACCTCTTCGTGGCACCGTCGTACGCACGCCTGCCGCACCCTCCGGCGCGGCCGTCCCCGTACGGTCGGTTCCGCGTGACGTGACGCGCGCCGCCGCCGCTGCCACCGAACCACCTCGGGCCGGGGCTCGTGCCCCGGCGTCATCACACCCACTCGCCTTCGCCCTTCGCCCTCCGCCCTTCGCCGTTCGCCCTTCGCCGTTCGCGCTCCGGCTCCTGCGCGCCGACGCGCGCCGACGCGCGCCGCTCCGGCGTGTCTCCGTGCTGCCCACCCCCTTCGAGGAAAGGCCCTTTCCCATGCCAGTGGAGTTCCTCGGCATCGCCGCCACCCATGACGGCTCCGAGACCACCCCGCGCTCCGGCGCCGCCTTCGACAAGGAGTACACGCTCCGGCTCGCCCGGGCGCACGAGGACCACGACTGGGACCGGGTCCTGTTCGCCTACGGTTCCGGGTCGCCGGACCCCGCGCCGGCCGCCGCGTACATCGCGAGCAGACTGGACCGGCTGCAGATCCTGCTCGCACACCGGCCCAACGTCTCGTACCCGACGTTCGCCGCGAAGACCTTCGCCACCCTCGACCAGATCAGCGGGGGACGGCTGACCGTCCACTTCATCACCGGCGGCAGCGACCACGAGCAGGGGCGGGAGGGCGACACCCTCACCAAGGACGAGCGCTACGCACGCACCCGTGAGTACATCCGGATCGTCAAGAAGATCTGGACCACCCACGAGCCCTTCGACCACGTGGGCGAGCACTACCGGTTCCACGACTTCGTCAGCGACGTCTTCCCCGTCCAGCAGCCCCGGCCCGGTGTGTCGTTCGGCGGCTCCTCACCGGCCGCGTACGCGGCGGGCGGCGCCGAGGCCGACATCTACTGCCTCTGGGGCGAGCCGCTGGCCGAGACGGCCGCGCAGATCGAGGCGGTCAAGGCGGCGGCGAAGGCGGCGGGCCGCAGCGACGTCCCGCGGATCCAGGTGGCGTTCCGCCCGATCATCGCCCCGACCGAGGAACTGGCCTGGGAGAAGGCGCACCGCACGGTCGGCGCCATCCGGGCCCGACGCGAGCAGGGTCTCGTCCGGCACCACCGGAGCGACGCGCCGCAGAACACCGGCTCGCAGCGGCTGATCGCCATCGCCGAGGCGGGGGAGCGCTACGACCGCGCGCTGTGGACCCCGACGGCCGCCGCGACCGGGGGCGCGGGCAACTCCAACGCCCTCGTCGGTACGCCGGAGACGGTCGCCCAGGCGCTGCTCGACTACTACGACCTCGGCGTCGACATCCTCTCCGCCCGTGGCTACGACCTGCTGGGCGACGCGATCGACTTCGGCCGGTTCGTGATCCCGATCGTCCGCGAGGAGGTCGCCAAGCGCGACGCGCAGCGGTCCGCGGAGCACGTCCGTCGCGCCGACCAGCCGCTCGCGACGGTCCGGGCATGACCTCCGCCGCCACTCGCCCACCGTCGTCCGCCGTCGAGCTGACGCTCATTCAGGTCCCGCTCTCCGACTCGCGCGTGGAGCCGCTGCTCCGCGAGCTGGGTGACGAGTACAGCGCGCGGTACGGCAAGGACGCCCACACCGAGCTCGCCCGCTACCCGGACGAGGAGTTCACCGAGCCGTACGGCGGCGCCCTGATCCTGCTCCTGGAGGACGGCGTGCCCGTCGCGGGCGGCGCCTTCCGCCGGTACGACCCGGACACCGCCGAGCTGAAGCGGATCTGGACGCACTCCGCCCACCGGCGGCGCGGCCTGGCCCGCCGCGTCGTCGCCGAACTGGAGCGCGAGGCGGGCGTCCGTGGCTACCGGCGGATCTACCTGACCACCGGCCCCCGCCAGCCGGAGGCGCGCGGCCTCTACCTGGTCACCGGCTACACGCCGCTGTTCGACACCGAGGCCGCCCCGGAGACCCTCGGCCTCCTGCCCTTCGAGAAGCACCTGCCCCAGAACGAGCCCCACCCGCCCGAGAACGAGCTCCACCCGCCCGAGGACCACCCCCACCCGCCCCAGAACGAGCCCCACCCGCCCCAGCACCAGTCCCGCCCCACGCACCTCACCGGAAAGGCCGCCGACCAGTGAACCTCCCCGCGATACGCGCACGCCGCCCGCGGCTGCGCATCGCCGCCCCCCTCGCGCTGCTCCCGGTGCTGGCTCTGACCGCCTGCGGTGCCGGCTCCACGGCCGCCACCCCGGCCGGCGCCCAGGGGGCCGCCGCGCCGGCGTCCGCCCCGCCGGCCGACGACCCCGTCGCCGCCGTCCGCACGGTGGCCCCGGTCGCCGCCCTGCTCCCCGAGGACGTCCGGGCCTCGGGCACCCTCCGGGTCGGCAGCTCCGTCGGCACGCCGCCCGGGGCGTACTACCCGAACGGCGCCGACAAGCCCCCCGCCGGCCAGGACATCGATCTCGCCGACGCCGTCGCCAAGGTCCTCGGACTGAAGCTGGAGCGGCAGGACGCCTCCTTCGAGACGATCCTGCCGGCCCTCGGCAGCGGCAAGTACGACGTCGGCACCGGCAACTTCGGCGTCACCACCGAGCGCCTGAAGACCATCGACTTCGTCACCTACATCAACGACGGCCAGGGCTTCGCCGTGAAGACCGGCAACACCGCGCTGGGCGCGAAGGTCACCGACCTCACCCAGCTCTGCGGCCTGACCATCGGCACCGGGGCGGGCACCACCTTCGAGGCGACCCTCACCGCGCGCAAGGGGGTCTGCGCGGACGCGGGCCGCGAGCCGTACGACGTGAAGGTGTACGCGGAGAACGGGGCCACGCTCACCGCGCTGCAGCAGGGCCGTATCGACGTCGTGATGTCGACCATCAACGGGCTGCGCCACCAGGCCGCCCAGCCCGCCGCGCAGACCACCTTCCTCGGTGAGTTCCACCGCCTCGACGTCGGCTTCGCCTTCAAGAAGGGCTCCCCGCTCACCCCGGCCTTCCAGGCCGCCGTCAACGAGCTGATCAAGGACGGGACGTACGCCCGGATCCTGAAGAAGTGGGGCACCACCGAGTCCGCGATCGACAGCTCGCGGATCAACCCGCCCGAGCACCGCACGAGTTGAGCAGGATCGCCCCGATGGGACCCACCACCGACTCCGTCTCCGCCGTCCCCGCCGTCCCCGCGCCGGCCGCCGTCGCCGGCCCCCAGGCGCCGCCCGTCGCCCAGAGCCCCCCGCCCTCCGACCCGGCCCTGCTCACGGTCGTCCCCGTCCGCCACTACGCCCGCTGGGCGGCCGCCGTCGCGGTGGCCGTCCTCGTCGCCCAGTTCGCCCACGGACTCGCCACCAACCCGGTCTGGGAATGGGGCGTCTTCCGCGACTACGTCCTCTCCGAGACCATCGTCGAGGCCGTCTGGGTCACCCTCCAGCTCACCGCGTACGCCACCGTCCTCGGCTTCCTCCTCGGCACCGTGCTCGCCTTCATGCGGCTGTCGCACAGCCCGGTGCTGCAGACCGTGGCCTGGACGTACATCTGGATCTTCCGGTCCATCCCGATGATCGTCCAGCTGGTGTTCTGGTTCAACCTGAGCGCCCTGTACGAGCGGCTGGGCGTCGGCATCCCGTTCGGCCCCGTCTTCTGGTCCGTCGACAGCAACAGCCTCATCGGCACCATCGGGGCCGCCATCATCGGACTGACGCTGCATCAGGCCGCGTACGCCGCCGAGATCGTCCGCGGCGGTGTGATCGCCGTCGACCACGGCCAGCTGGAGGCCGCGGCCGCGCTCGGCATCCCCCGGCTGCGGCAGATCCGCCGGATCGTGCTGCCCCAGGCCATGCGCGCCATCCTGCCCACCGCTGGCAACGAGATCGTCGGGCTGCTCAAGGGCACCTCGGTGGTCTACGTGATGGCGATCGGCGAGCTCTTCTACCAGGTGCAGGTCATCTACGGCCGCAACGGGCGGGTGATCCCGCTGCTGCTCGTCGCCACCGTCTGGTACGTGGTCCTCACCTCCGTCCTGTCGGTCGGCCAGTACTACGTGGAGCGCCACTTCGCCCGCGGCGGCCGCCGCACGCCGCCGCCGACCCCGCTCCAACGGGCCCGCCGCACCCTCCGCGACCTGCGGACGGCGGCGGCCCGGCGCGACCGTCCCGTCATCCCCCCGAAGCCTCTGGGAGGCAACCGATGAGCGAGGTGATGGTGGACGTCCGCGGCGTCCACAAGAGCTTCGGCCCGCTGGAGGTGCTGCGCGGCGTCGACCTCCAGGTGCGCGCCGGCGAGGTCACCGTGATCCTCGGCCCGTCCGGCTCCGGGAAGTCCACGCTCCTGCGGACCGTCAACCACCTGGAGAAGGTCAACCGCGGCTGGATCGCCATCGACGGCGAACTCATCGGCTACCGCCGCTCCGGCGGGAAGCTCTACGAGTTGCGCGAGAAGGACGTCCTGCGGCAGCGCACCCACATCGGGTTCGTCTTCCAGAACTTCAACCTCTTCCCGCACCTGACCGTGCTCGGCAACCTCGTCGAGGCCCCGGTCTCCGCGCTGCGCCGCCCCCGCAAGGAGGCCGAGGGGACCGCCCGCCGTCTGCTGGAGCGGGTCGGCCTCGCCGACAAGGCCGACGCCTACCCGCGCCAGCTCTCCGGCGGTCAGCAGCAGCGGGTGGCCATCGCACGGGCCCTCGCCCTCGAACCGAAGGTGCTGCTCTTCGACGAGCCCACCTCGGCGCTCGACCCCGAGCTGGTCGGCGAAGTCCTCGACGTCATCAAGGACCTGGCCCGCAGCGGCACCACCATGATCGTCGTCACCCATGAGATCGGCTTCGCCCGCGAGGTCGCCGACACCGTGGTCTTCATGGACGGCGGCGTGGTCGTGGAGCAGGGCGCGCCCTCGGCCGTCCTCGACGCACCGCGCCACGAACGCACCCGCGCCTTCCTCTCCAAGGTCCTCTGACCCGACCCCCGTTCGCCCCCACCCGCAAGGAGCGCATCCATGTCCACCGCCTCGCTCACCCGCCACACCTCTGCCGCCGCCCTGGGACTTGCCCTCACCCTCGCCCTCGTCGCCTGCGGCAACCCGTCCGACGGCGGCACGACGGAGGTCGCCGCCGCGTCCGGCGGGACGACCACGATCAACCTGAGCCCGGACCAGAACCGCGTGACCACCGCCAAGGTCGACTCCATAGCCGCCAAGGTCCCGGAGGAAGTCCGCAAGAGAGGCACCCTGGAGGTCGTGGACTCGTCGGGCTCGGCGGCGCCGCTCACCTTCTACGCCACCGACAACAAGACCGTCATCGGCGTCGAGACCGACCTCGCCCACCTGGTCGCCGACGTCCTCGGTCTCGAGCCGAAGATCAACACGGTGTCGTGGGAGAACATCTTCGTCGGCCTCGACAGCGGCAAGTACGACGTCGGCTTCAGCAACATCACCGTCACCGAGGAGCGCAAGGAGAAGTACGACTTCGCCACCTACCGCGAGGACAACCTCGGCTTCGAGGCGAAGAAGGGCAGCGGCCTGAAGATCGCGGGCCCCGCGGACGTGGCGGGCCGGAAGGTGGCCGTGAGCAGCGGCACCAACCAGGAGAAGCTGCTCGTGGAGTGGAGCAAGGAGAACGAGAAGGCCGGCCGCGAGCCGGTCGACATCGCGTACTACCAGAACGCCAGTGACACCTACCTCGCCCTCCAGTCCGGCCGTATCGACCTCTTCCTCGGCCCCAACCCGACGGCCGCCTACCACGTGGCGAGCGCCGGGAAGACGGAGGTCGTCGGCACGTACTCCGGTGCGGGCGCCACGCTCCAGGGCCTCATCGCCGCCACCACGAAGAAGGACAGCGGCCTGGTCGAGCCGCTCGCGGACGCGCTCAACCAGATCATCGACAACGGCAGTTACGCCGAGGTGCTGAAGCGCTGGGGGCTCACCGACGAGGCCGTGCGGCGCTCCGAGATCAACCCGCCCGGTCTGCCCAGGACGAACAAGTAGCTGCTCTCCCGCCCACGCTCCTCCCGAAGGGTCCGCCATGGCCACCGTTCTGTCCGTCTCCGGAAGCCCCTCCGCCACCTCCCGCACCGCCCGTCTCCTGCGCCACCTGGACGCGCGCCTGACGGTCCAGGGCCACGAGGTCGTCCCGCTGGACGTCCGTACCCTGCCGGCCGAGGCGCTGCTCGGCGCCGACTTCGGCCATCCCGCGATCGTCGCGGCGACCACGCTCTTCGAGCGCGCCGACGGCGTCGTCATCGGCACGCCCGTCTACAAGGCGGCCTACTCCGGGCTGCTGAAGTCCCTGCTCGACCTGCTCCCGCAGTACGCGCTCGCCGGCAAGACGGTCCTGCCGCTGGCGACCGGAGGGTCCACCGCGCACGTCCTGGCCATCGACTACGCGCTCCGCCCGGTGCTCAGCTCCATGGGCGCCGCGCACATCGTCCAGGGGTGGTTCACGCTCGACAAGGACATCGCGGTGGGCGGCGACGGCACCCTGACCGTCGCGCCGGGCACGGACCGGGCCCTCGCCCAGGTCGTCGACCAGTTCTCGGCGGCGCTCGGCGGCCGTACGGCGCTGCTGGCGGCCGCCGGCTGAGCCCCCCGGGGCCGCCGCCCGCGCGGCCCCGGCCCCCGCCGTCCCCGTACCGTCGATCGCGAAGGCTTACCGTGAAGTTCCTGGCCATCACCCTGATCGTGCACGCCCCGGACCCCGTGACGGGCGTCAAGAAGCCCACCGGCGCGCGCTTCCGGGAGGTGATCGAGAACGCCCTGCTGGCGGAGGAGCTCGGGTTCGACGGTTTCGGTGTCGGCGAGCGCCACGAGCGGCCCTTCCTCTCCTCCTCGCCACCGGTCGTCCTCAGCCACATCGCCGCGCTCACCTCCCGCATCCGGCTGTTCACCGCCGTCACCACCCTCAGCCTGCTCGACCCGGTGCGCGCGTACGAGGACTACGCGACCCTGGACCACCTCTCGGCGGGCCGTCTCGACCTGATCATCGGGAAGGGCAACGGCACCGCCCAGCGCGAGCTGTTCCAGGTGACCCCCGAGGACCAGTGGGAGCGCAACGCCGAGAGCTACGCGCTCTTCCGCCGGATCTGGCGCGAGGACCGGGTCACCGCCACCCCGCGCTTCCGGCCGCACCTCACCGGCGCCGAGGTGTGGCCGAGGCCGCTCCAGCACCCCGTCCGCGTCTGGCACGGCAGCGCGACCAGCGAGGAGTCCGTCGATCTCGCCGCGCGCTACGGGGATCCGCTCTTCTCCGCCAACGTCACCCACCCGATCGAGCCGTACGCCGCGCTCGTCCGCCACTACCGCGAGCGCTGGGAGCACTACGGCCACGACCCGGCCCGCGCGGTCGTCGGCGCGGGCACGGCCGGCTTCCACACGGCCCGCACCTCCCAGGAGGCCGTCGCCGCGTACCGGCCGGTGTTCGAGGCGAACCTCGCCCTCCAGAAGGAGATGGGCGTCGAGCCGGTCTTCCGGACGCTGGAGGACTTCGTCGAGCGGAGCTCGGCGCTCATCGGCAGCCCCCAGCAGGTGATCGACAAGGTCCACCGCTACCACGAGCGGTTCGGGCACACCGTGCTCCATCTCCAGGCCGACGCAGGCGGTCTGACGGAAACTCAGCATCGTGCCTCGCTCGAACTCTTCCAGTCCGGCGTCGCCCCCGTGCTGCGACGGGAGATCCCCGATCCGCCGTTCGCGTGGGCGCCGGTCCTCGGGCCCGCACCCGGCCCCCGGGACGGGTCACCCGCCCCCGCAGCCACTCCCGCCCACCCCTGAGGAGCACCCCTTCATGTCCGCCATCCCGCTCGGGGTCCTCGACCTCGTCCCGATCTCGTCCGGCTCGACGGCCGCCGAGGCGCTCCGTCACACGATCGACCTCGCCCGCCAGACCGAGCGCTTCGGGTACGCCCGTTACTGGTTCGCCGAGCACCACCTCAACCCGGGCGTGGCCGGGGCCTCGCCCGCCGTGGTGCTGGCCCTGACCGCTTCCGCGACCAGCACGATCAGGATCGGTTCCGGAGCCGTGCAACTGGGCCACCGCACGGCCCTGTCCACCGTCGAGGAGTTCGGGCTGATCGACGCCCTGCACCCCGGGAGGATCGACCTGGGCCTCGGCCGTTCCGGCGGCCGCCCCTCGGAGCCGGCGACCGGACCGGGAACGGAGCCGGCGACCGGACCGGGAACGGGGCCGGCGGCCGGACCCGCGACCGTACCCGAGGCCGGACCCGCGACCGTACCTGCGGGCGGGCCTCCGCCCGGTGCCGGGCGCGCTCCCAACGGGCTGCCGATCCCGGCGCCGTTCTCCTTCGCGCACCTCGTCGACACACCGCGCTTCCGCCTCCAGCACCAGCTCCTCCACCTGCCGGGGGCCCGCCCGCAGGAGTACGGCGAGCAGGTGGACGACATCCTGGCGCTCCTGCGCGGCGACTACCGCTCGGCCGAGGGGGTCGAGGCGCACGCGGTGCCCGGTGAGGGGGCCGAGGTCGAGGTCTGGATCCTCGGCAGCAGCGGCGGGCGGAGCGCCGAGGTCGCGGGCCGCAACGGCCTCCGGTTCGCCACCAATTACCACGTCAGTCCGGCGACCGTACTGGAGGCCGCGGACGCCTACCGGGCCGCGTTCAAACCGTCCGACGACCTCGACAGGCCGTACGTCAGCGTCTCCGCCGACGTCGTCGTGGCCGAGGACGACGAGACCGCGCGCGAACTGGCCACCGGCTACGGCCTCTGGGTCCGCAGCATCCGGACCGGCGAGGGCGCCATCCCCTTCCCGACCCCGGACGAGGCGCTCGACCACCACTGGACCGAGGCCGACCTGACGCTCGTCGCCGACCGCGTGGACACCCAGTTCGTCGGCTCCGCCGCCCGCGTCGCCGACAGGCTGGAACAGCTCCAGGAGGCCACCGGCGCCGACGAACTCCTCGTCACCACGATCACGCACGACCACGCCGACCGGGTGCGCTCGTACCGCCTCCTCGCGGAGGAGTGGCACCGCCGTTGACCGCCCGCCGTGCTCGACCCGGAGGCGACGTGCACCGTCGACCCGGCCGAGCTGGAGCACCGTAACCGGGTCACGGCGTACGCGGGCAGGACGCTGCACGGCGTGGTGACCTCCACCCGGCTGCGGGGAGAGCGCATCGCCGACCGGGGCGTCCTGGCCGCGCCCTCGGGCCGGCCCCTCGACCGGACCCGCCGAGCCGTGGAGCCGGTGCCGTTCACCGGGGCGGGTGACCGGGCGGGCGTCCGCGGGGGCGGGCTGACACGCTGAGGCGAGCGAACGTGCTGGGCCGGCGTCGGGGCTGTCCCCCCGTGGGCGTCCCGTCGCACCGGAAGGAACGTCTCCGTATGCGCAAGCTGCTGGCCGCCGTGGCCGGGACGCTGGTTCCGCCGAAGGGGGACCGGCACGGCCCGCTCCTGCCGCTCCTGCTGCTGGCCACGGTGGTGACCGGCATCGTCGACGCGGCGAGCTTCCTGGCGCTCGGACAGGTCTTCGTCGGCAACATGACGGGCAACGTCCTGCTCCTCGGCTTCGCCCTCGCGGGGGCCGAGCAGCTGTCCGCGTCGGCGTCCGTCGTCGCGTTCGCGGCGTTCCTCACGGGCGCGGCGGCGGGCGGCCGGATCGGCGGCGGATCCGTCGCCCATCGCGGCCGGCTGCTCGCCGTCGCCACCGCGCTGGAAGCGCTCCTCGTCGTCGCCGCCGTCGTGACGGCCACGGTCGCGCACGACTCGCCGGGCGGCGGAGCGCGGTACACCCTCGTCGTCCTCCTGGCCCTCGCGATGGGGCTGCAGAGCGCGACCGCCCGGCGGCTGGGGATCCCGGATCTGACCACCACGGTGGTGACCCAGACCCTGACGGGCCTCGCCGCCGAACCCGCCCCGGCGGGCGGCGTGCCCCGCCGTTCCGGCCGCCGGGTCCTCTCCGTCCTGGCCATGTTCCTCGGGGCTCTGGTCGGCGCCGCCCTGGTCCTGTACGCGTCGCTCGCGCTCACGCTGGGCCTGGCGCTGCTGCTGCTCGTCGTGATCTGCGCGGTCGCGTACCGACTGTCGTCCGCCGACGCCGCCTGGACCGCGCCCACCGCGTGACCGGGCCTGACACGGCCCGGGGCCGTGAACCGCCCGCGTACGTGGTTGCCGAGGCGGCCCGGTCCAGGGTGATGGCGGTCCCTCCGTGGCATGTCCTGCCGGACGAGGGGAAAACAACGGTCTACGTTGCGAGGGACGTGCGGGAGTGGGTCCGGCACGGGTTCGATGGCGAGGAGGCCACCGGTGGCAGGTTTCTTGGACCGGGCGAAGGAGCAAGCCCAGAGCGCCCTGGCGCAGGGCAAGAGCAAGGTCGACGAGGTGCAGGCGCAACGGGCCGGCGCGGACCTGCTGAAGCAGCTCGGGGCGGCGTACTACGCCCAGCACAGGGGCACCGGCTCCCCCGAGGCCACCCAGCAGGCCCTGGCCGCCATCGAGGCACACGCCGCCGCCCACGGCGACGGCTTCCTCCGCGGGGCCTGACCCTCGCCGAGCCGGGCCCCGGGCCCCGGGGCCGACGCGCCGGGCGCCCGCCGTCTCGGCGGCCCGTCGCGTCGGAGCGGGAGCGCCACTCCCGGAGGGGGCGGCCCTCCCGGAGGGACGCGGCACTTCCGGAGGGAAGCGGCACTTCCGGAGGGAAGCGGCACTCGCCGATGGCGCTCGGAGACGGAAGCGTCACTTCCAGATCTCGGCGACCCATTCGGGGTGGTCGACGAAGGGGTTCCGGTTCTTCTGGATGCCGAAGATCTTGTCGTTGCGGGCGGTCTCGAAGGCGTTCGGCGGGTCCTCGGTGTTCCACTGCTTGAGGACCGCGAGGCGGCCCATCGCCGGTGCCGACCCGTTGTCGACCTGGTCGTTGGGTTCCAGGTCGGGGAAGCCGTCGCTGCCCTCGTACCGGACCGCCATGTAGAGGATCATCCGGGCCACATCGCCCTTGACCTCGTCCCGCGGCTCGAAGGAGTCGCCGTCGACGAGGCTGCCCGGCGCCTCGTCGACCGGGGAGCCCCCCTCGTCGAAGTCGAGGTTTCCCCGGGTCGCGTTGACGGAGACGTCCTCGGGGCGCAGGTGGTGGATGTCGGTGCCGGGGCCGGTCGCGGTGCCGAAGTCGCCGTGCGACTTGGCCCAGACGTGTTCCCGATTCCAGTCGTTCGCTTCGCCGCCGTTGGTGCCCTTGGCCTGGGAGCGACCGGAGTAGAGCAGCACGACGTTGTCCGGGTTCCCCGGGTCCTCGTCGGTGATCTTCAGCGCCTCCCAGACCTCGTCGTACGAGAGCGCGGTCTGCTCGTCGATGATGTCGTGCAGGGCGCTCTTCAGCTCGGCGCCGGTCTTGCCGACCGCGCCGTCGTAGTACGTGTCGTCCAGGGGCCCGGCCGCCGGAGCAGGCGCGCCGTCCCTGGCCGGAGGGGCCTGGCCGGCGGAGGCGTAGGCCATGGTGGAGACGGCGACGGCGGCGGTCACCGCGACGCCCAGGACGGGGCGCCGCCAGGCGCGCTTCGCGTGGGGAGCGGACATGGTGTGGGGGGTGTCCTCTCGCTCGGGGGTCCGGCGTCGTGCGCGTTCCGGCGACGACGGACCCGGACGTGGGCCCGACAGGCGGGCCACGGCGGGTGGTTGAGCCCCAGAGCTTGGCATGTCCTGACCATCAGGGAATGGACGCGGCGCGCCCGTCCTGTGGTGACCCCGTGGAGAGGCCCCACGGTCGTACGGCGGCGGGGGGGGGCCCCCCCCCCCCCCCCGGGGGCCCCCCCCCCCCCCCGGCCAGGGCGGGGGCGGTCACCAGCCCCGGCGCCCACCCGGGGGCGGGCGGCCCGACCCCCCACAACTAGGGGGCCACCC
>NZ_JBIVDE010000016.1:0-9712 GCF_044746945.1 Streptomyces sp. NPDC090127
GGGGTGTGGTGGGTGTGGTGACGGCGCCGTGGGTGAGGACGACGAGGCGGGTGCGGGTCAGACGCTCGTCCGCCAACCACTCCTGCACCAGAGCCCCTACCTGCTCGGTTCGGAACGTGAAGTCGAGCGGCAGCGCCGTGATGTCCGTGACGTCCGACGCGGGGGCCCAGGGGAGGAGTACGGCGTCGAGCTGGGTGCCGGACTCGACTGCCTTGGCGACGGCCGTGATGTCCGCGTAGTGCGCGGCGCGTGCGTAGGCGGGCTGCTGAGCCGCGTTGCTGTCGTGGTCGAGGACACCCCAGGTGGGAGGTGTTGCCGGCTGCGGCAGAACAGTCGCGAGCCAGCGGACCTCGAACAGGTCGAGTGCCGAGCTGCCCGAGGCGCCGAGGGCGAACTCCGTCAGGGGGGTGGCCTGGTAGGTGACGGAGTCGACAGTCAGGACGGGCCGGCCGGTCTGGTCGGTGAGCAGGACGGTGAGGGTGGTGCCGTCCGCGTCCGCTGTGGTGGGGGTGAGGTGGGCTCGTACGGCGGTGGCGCCGGTGGCGTGCAGGCGTACGCCTCGCCAGGTGGCGGGGGTCCACACGTGTCCGTCCCGCTCGGGCAGTCCGTGGTCCGCGAGGGCCATGTCCAGCAGCGCGGGATGCAGGCCGAATCGCGTGGCTTCACCCACACGCTCCTCTGTCAGATCGATCAACTCCGTGTCGGCTACGGCGACGCCATCGGGCGTGATCCCGGCACCGTCACCCGTACCGATACGGCCTTGGGCGTGGAGGGTCCACAGGCCTTCGGGGGAGTCGTCGGGCCGGGCGTGAACGGTCAGGGAACGGTGAGCCGTCGCGTCGGGGGCGCCGATACGGACCTGGAGCTGGACGCCGCCGTGGGACGGGATGGTGAGGGGCGCCGCGAGGTGGAGTTCGTCGAGCACCGTCGCATCGACTTCGTCGCCGGCCCGGACGGCCAGCTCGACCAGCGCCGCACCGGAGAGGACGGCCATGCCGTCGACGGTGTGGTCGGTGAGCCAGGGGTGGGTGCCGAGGGAGAGGTGGCTGGTGAAGAGCGTCTCGTCGGACCCGGCGAGGGCGGCGGTGGCGCCGAGGAGCGGGTGGCCCGTGTCGGTGAGGCCGAGGCCGGTTGCGTCGGTGGCCGTGTGGGCCGATTCGAGCCAGTAGCGCTGGTGTTGGAAGGCGTAGGTGGGGAGGTTGGTCGGTGTTGCGCCGGCGCCTTGGAGGTAGGTCTGCCAGTCGACCGGGGTGGTGGTGTGGGTGTGGAGGTGGGCGACTGCTGCGAGGAGGGTGTCGGGTTCGGGGCGGTCGCGGCGGAGGAGGGGGATGGGGGTGAGGGTGTCGGTGGTGCTTTGGATCATGGCGGTGAGGACGCCGTCGGGTCCTGCTTCGACGACGGTGGTGGCGCCGAGGTCGTTGAGGCTGGTGGTGGCGTCGGCGAAGCGGACGGCTCCGCGGACTTGGTCGGTCCAGTACTGGGCGGTGCGGAGGTCGTCGCCTGTTGCGGGCTGACCGGTGAGGGTGGAGACGACGGGGATCTGCGCTTCGTTGTAGGTGAGTTGGGCTGCGATGGCGCGGAACTCGTCGAGCATGGGGTCGATGTGGGGGGAGTGGAAGGCGTGGGAGACGGTGAGCCGCTTTGTCTTCCTGCCCTGCTGTTCCATCGTGGTGGCGATGGCTTGGACTGCTTCTTCGTCGCCTGAGATGACCAGGGACGTCGGGCTGTTGATGGCGGCTATCGCGACCCTGTCGTTCAGCAGGGGCGTGATCTCGTCCTCTGTGGCTTCCAGGGCGGTCATGGCTCCGCCGACGGGCAGGGCCTGCATGAGGCGGGCTCGTGCCGCGACGAGGCGGGCCGCATCCTCCAAGGTGAGGATGCCGGCGATGTGGGCGGCGGTGAGTTCGCCGATGGAGTGTCCGGCCACGATGTCAGCGGTGATGCCCCAGGAGGAGACAAGTCGATACAGGGCGACTTCGGTGGCGAAGAGTGCGGGCTGGGTCCAGCCGGTGTCGTCCAGGCCTGTGCCGGAGGCGATGACGTCGCGTAGTGGTCGGTCGAGGTGGGGGTCGAGTGCGGCGGTGACCTCGTCGAAGGCGGAGGCGTACGCCGGGAACGCCCCGTACAGTTCCAGGCCCATGTTGATGCGCTGCGCGCCCTGACCGGTGAAGACGAAGGCCGTCTTCCCGCCGGTACGCGTTCCCCGCACGACGCCCGGTGCCGAGGCCCCCGTGGCCAGGGCGCGTAGGCCCGTGAGGAGTTGGTCGTGGTCGCGGCCGAGGATCACGGCGCGGTGGTCGAGCAGGGAGCGGCCGGTGGCCAGGGTCCAGGCGACGTCCACGGGCGCCGGGTCCGTGGACTCGGTGTGGGTGAGGAGTCGGGCGGCCTGGGCCTCCAGTGCTGCGGGGGTCTTGGCCGACAGGGTCCAGGGGACGACCGGTACCGGAATCGCCGGTTCGGAAGCCGGGGCGGTCGTCTCCTCGGCGACCTCCTCGATGATGACGTGCGCGTTCGTGCCGCTGATGCCGAAGGAGGAGATGCCCGCGCGTCGGACCCGGTCGTCGGCCTGCCATGGGCGCTGTTCGGTGAGGAGTTCGACCTCGCCCGCGGTCCAGTCGACGTGGCCGGTCGGTGCGTCGACGTGCAGCGTCTTCGGCAGCACGCCGTGCCGCATCGCCTGCACCATCTTGATGATGCTTGCCACGCCGGCGGCTGCCTGGGTGTGGCCGATGTTGGACTTCAGGGATCCGAGGTAGAGCGGGCGGTCGTGGGATCGTTCCTGGCCGTATGTGGCGAGGAGTGCCTGGGCTTCGATGGGGTCGCCGAGGCGGGTGCCGGTGCCGTGGGCTTCGACGGCGTCGATGTCGGCGCCGGTGAGGCCGGAGTTGGCGAGGGCCTGGCGGATGACGCGTTCCTGGGAGGGGCCGTTGGGTGCGGTCAGGCCGTTGGAGGCGCCGTCCTGGTTGACCGCCGAACCACGCACGACCGCGAGGACCTTGCGGCCGTTCTTACGGGCGTCCGACAGGCGCTCGACCAGGAGCAGGCCGACGCCCTCCGACCAGCCGGTGCCGTCGGCGCCGTCGGCGAACGGCTTGCACCGGCCGTCCGGGGCCAGACCCCGCTGCCGCGAGAACTCGACGAAGGAGAGCGGCGTCGACATGACGGTCACACCGCCGGCGAGGGCGAGGTCGCACTCACCGCTGCGCAGCGCGTTCGCCGCCATGTGCAGGGCGACCAGGGACGAGGAACAGGCGGTGTCGACCGTGACGGCCGGCCCTTCGAGGCCGAACGTGTACGACAGCCGGCCCGACGCCACACTGCCCGCGTTGCCGCTGGCCAGGAAGCCTTCGAGCTCCTGGGGGATGGTCTGCACCCGCGAGCCGTAGTCGTGGTACATGACGCCCGTGAACACGCCCGTGCGGCTGCCGCGCAGGGTGGAGGGAACCATCCCCGCGTTCTCGAAGGTCTCCCAGGCGGTCTCCAGGAGGAGTCGTTGCTGGGGGTCGGTCGCGGTCGCCTCGCGCGGCGACATCCCGAAGAACTCCGGATCGAAGAGATCCGCGTCGTGCAGGAAGCCGCCTTCCCGTGCGTACGTCGTGCCGACGTTCTCGGGGTTCGGATCGTAGATGCGCTCCAGGTCCCAGCCTCGGTTGGCGGGGAACTCGGTGATGGCGTCGGTGCCGTCGGCGACGAGTCGCCACAGGTCGTCGGGGGACGCCACGCCTCCGGGGTAGTGGCAGGCCATGCCGACGATCGCGATCGGCTCGTCGGCCGAGGCCGTCGTCGCTTCCACGACTGCCTGGCTCGTCGCTGCGCCGGAGAACTCCACACGGAGGTGGGCGGCGAGGGCGGCGGGCGTGGGGTAGTCGAAGACGAGGGTGGTGGGGAGTCGGAGTCCGGTCGCGGTGTTGAGCTGGTTGCGGAGTTCGACAGCGGTCAGGGAGTCGAAGCCGAGCTCCTGGAACGCCCGGTCGGCGTCGACGGCGGTGTGGTCGGCGTGGCCCAGTACGGAAGCGACGTGCGTCCGTACGAGGTCGATCAGTACCTTCTCCCCTTCCGTGGCGGTGAGTCCTGCCAACCGGTTCGCCCACCACGAACCATCGCTCGTCGCGGAAGCGAGGGCGGCTCCGGCGCGGCGAGGCGCTGCGGGCACGAGGCCGCGGAAGAGCGGCAGCGGGTCACCGGCCTGGCTGCGCAGGGCGGCGGTGTCGATGCGGGTCGCGGCGAGTACGGCGTCCCCCGTGGTGTGCGCGGCGTCGAAGAGCTGCATCGCGTGGGTGGACGAGAGCGGACGGAGGCCCGCGCGGGCGAGGCGCTTGCGGTCGACGTCCGCCAGCCCGCCCGTGATGTCGCTGGTCTCCTCCCAGAGGCCCCAGGCGAGGGAGGTGGCCGGGAGACCCTGGGCCTGCCGGTGGTGGGCGAGCGCGTCGAGGAAGGTGTTGCCCGCCGCGTAGTTCGCCTGTCCCGCCGTGCCCACCAGGCCGGCGAGTGACGAGTACAGGACGAAGGCGGCCAGGTCGTGGTCGCGCGTCAGCTCGTGCAGGTTCCACGCCGCGTCGACCTTCGCCTTGAGGACGTGCTCCAGGTGCTCGGGCGTGAGGGAGGAGAAGAGAGCGTCATGGAGGACGCCGGCGGTGTGGATGACGGCGGTCAGGGGGTGGTCGGCGGGTATGTCCTGAAGGGCTCGGGCGAGGGCGTCGCGGTCTGCTGCGTCGCAGGCGATGACGTCGACGTGGGTGGCTCCGAGGGTGGTGAGTTCGTCGCGGAGTTCGGTTGCGCCGGGTGCGTCGAGGCCTCGTCGGCTGAGGAGGAGGAGGTGGCGTGTGTGGTGTTCGGTGACGAGGTGGCGTGCGAGGACGCCGCCGAGTGCGCCGGTCGCTCCGGTGATCAGGACCGTGCCCGTGCTCCAGTCGGGCGTCTGCGCGTCCGGGTCCGTCGCGGGGCCGGTCCGGGCGAGGCGGGGTACGCGCAGTTCGCCTGCTCGTATCGCGATCTGCGGTTCGCCGGAGGCGAGGGCGGCCGTGACCGACTTGGGCAGGGTCTTCGCGTCGCCGATGGTGTCGACGTCGAGGAGGATGATGCGGTCCGGGTGTTCTGTCTGGGTGGTGCGGAGCAGGCCCCATACGCCCGCGTGGGCGAGGTTGGGTACGTCGTCGTCCGCGTTCGCGGCCACGGCGCCCGTCGTCACGACCACCAGGCGGGAGTCGGCGAACCGCTCCTCCGCCAGCCAGCCCTGCACCAGTTCCAAGAGCTCGCGCAGAGCGACGTGGGCGGCAGCGGGCACGTTCTCGCCGGTCCCTGACGCCGGCGTCGGCGTCGAGACGAGCGGGACGACGGTGACGGCCGGGGCGGCCGTCCCGGCATCCATCGCCTCGACCAGACTCCTCAGGTCCGGGTACGCCTCGCCTCCCAGCGGCTCGCTGTCGCCCACCACCGCCCAGGCGAGACCAGGGGCCGGCTCGGACGGCTGCGGAATGCGCGACCAGTCGAGTCGGTACAGCCCGTCGCGGGCGGCCGCAGATCCGGCCGTGCGGAGGGCGTCCTTGGAGAGCGGGCGGTAGGCCATGGAGGCGACGGTGGCGACCGGGGCGCCGGTGGCGTCGGCGAGGTCCAGGGCCACCGATTCCGGGCCCGTCTGGGTGAGCCGTACGCGCAGCATCGAGGCACCCACGGCGTACACGGTCACGCCCGACCACGTGAACGGCAGAGCGGCGTCCCTGGTCGCGTCCACCACACCCGGAAGGAGTGCGTGCAGGGCGGAGTCCAGCAGGACGGGGTGGAGGCTGAAGAGGCCGGCGTCCGTGCGCTGTTCGTCGGCGAGGCCGACCTCGGCGAACACCTCGCCTTCGTTCGCGCCCTTCCACGCGCGGCGCAGGCCCTGGAAGGCGGGGCCGTAGCCGTACTCCTGCTCGGCCAGGCGCTCGTACACGCCATCCAGCTCGACCTCTACGGCACCGGCGGGCGGCCACGCCGTCAGGTCGGCGGTGTTCGCGGATCGGTTGTCGACCGTGGTGAGTACGCCGATGGCGTGGGTGGTCCAGGGCCGGTTCTCGTCCCCGTACGCGTCGGAGCGCGAGTGGACCTGAAGCGCGCGGCGGCCGGTCTCGTCGGCGGGTCCGACGACGACCTGGAGCTGGACGCCGCCGCGCTCGGGCAGAACGAGGGGTGCCGCCAGAGTCAGCTCCTCGACCTCCCCCGCGCCGACATGCTGCCCCGCACGAACCGCCAGCTCCAGGAAGCCGGTCCCGGGTACGAGCACCGTGTTCGCCACGGTGTGGTCGGTGAGCCAGGGGTGGGTGTGGTGGGAGAGGCGGCTGGTGAAGATGTGTTCGTCGCGGTCGGCGAGGGGCATGGCTGCGCCGAGGAGGGGGTGGCCGGTGGGGGTGAGGCCGAGGTCGGTGGGGTTGCCGGTGGTGGTGGGGGCGTCGAGCCAGTAGCGCTGGTGTTGGAAGGCGTAGGTGGGGAGGTTGGTCGGTGTTGCGCCGGTGCCTTGGAGGTAGGTCTGCCAGTCGACCGGGGTGGTGGTGTGGGTGTGGAGGTGGGCGACTGCCGCGAGGAGGGTGTCGGGTTCGGGGCGGTCGCGGCGCAGGAGTGGTACTGCGGTGAGCTGGTCGGTGGTGTTCTGGATCATGGCGGTGAGGACGCCGTCGGGTCCTGCTTCGACGACCGTGGTGGCGCCGAGGTCGTTGAGGCTGTTGGCCGCGTCGGCGAAGCGGACGGCTCCGCGGACCTGGTCGGTCCAGTACTGGGCGGTGCGCAGGTCGTCGCCCGTTGCCGGTCGACCGGTGAGGGTGGACACCACCGGGATGGTGGGTGCCTGGTACGTCAGCTGGGCTGCGATGGCGCGGAACTCGTCGAGCATGGGGTCGATGTGGGGGGAGTGGAAGGCGTGGGAGACGGTGAGTCGCTTTGTCTTCCTGCCTTGCTGCTCCAGCACGGAGGAAATGCTCTGGACTGCTTCTTCGTCGCCTGAGATGACCAGGGACGTCGGGCTGTTGATGGCGGCTATCGCGACCCTGTCGTTCAGCAGAGGTGTGATGTCCGCTTCGGTGGCCTGGAGGGCGACCATGGCTCCGCCGACAGGGAGGGCCTGCATGAGGCGGGCTCGTGCTGCGACGAGGTGGGCGGCGTCTTCGAGGGTGAGGATGCCGGCGATGTGGGCGGCGGTGAGTTCGCCGATGGAGTGTCCGGCCACGATGTCAGCGGTGATGCCCCAGGAGGAGACAAGTCGATACAGGGCGACTTCGGTGGCGAAGAGTGCGGGCTGCGTCCAGCCGGTGTCGTCCAGGCCTGCGCCGGAGGCGATGACGTCGCGTAGTGGTCGGTCGAGGTGGGGGTCGAGTGCGGCGGTGACCTCGTCGAAGGCGGAGGCGTACGCCGGGAACGCCTCGTAGAGCTCCAGGCCCATGTTGATGCGCTGAGCGCCTTGGCCGGTGAAGACGAAGGCGGTCTTCCCGCCGGTACGCGTTCCTCGTACGACGCCCGGTGCGGAGGCTCCCGTGGCCAGGGCGCGTAGGCCCGTGAGGAGTTGGTCGTGGTCGCGGCCGAGGATCACGGCGCGGTGGTCGAGCAGGGAGCGGCCGGTGGCCAGGGTCCAGGCGACGTCCACGGGCGCCGCGTCCGTGGACTCGGCGTGGGCCAGGAGCCGGGCCGCCTGAGCCTCCATGGCCCCCGGGGTCTTGGCGGACAGGACCCACGGAACCACCGGCAGCGCAGTCGGCGCAGGAGTCGAGCTCGCGCTCTCCTCGGCGGGCGCCTCGGCTGCCTCGGGCTCCTCGATGATGACGTGGGCGTTCGTGCCGCTGATGCCGAAGGAGGAGATGCCCGCGCGTCGGACCCGGTCGTCGGCCTGCCATGGGCGCTGTTCGGTGAGGAGTTCGACCTCGCCCGCGGTCCAGTCGACGTGGCCGGTCGGTGCGTCGACGTGCAGCGTCTTCGGCAGCACGCCGTGCCGCATCGCCTGCACCATCTTGATGATTCCGCCGACACCGGCCGCCGCCTGCGCGTGGCCGATGTTCGACTTCAGGGATCCGAGCCACAGGGGGCGACCCTCCGGCCGCTCCTTGCCGTAGGTGGCCAGCAGCGCCTGGGCTTCGATGGGGTCGCCGAGGCGGGTGCCGGTGCCGTGGGCTTCGACGGCGTCGATGTCGGCCGCGCTGAGGCCGGAGTTGGCGAGCGCCTGGCGGATGACACGTTCCTGGGACGGGCCGTTGGGTGCGGTCAGGCCGTTGGAGGCGCCGTCCTGGTTGATGGCGGAGCCGCGTACGACGGCCAGGACCTTGTGGCCGTTCTTACGGGCGTCCGACAGGCGCTCGACCAGGAGCAGGCCGACGCCCTCCGACCAGCCGGTGCCGTCGGCGCCGTCGGCGAACGGCTTGCACCGGCCGTCGGCGGCGAGACCACGCTGGCGCGAGAACTCGACGAAGGCGGTGGGCGTCGACATGACGGCGACACCGCCGGCGAGGGCGAGGTCGCACTCACCGCTGCGCAGCGCGTTCGCCGCCCAGTGCAGGGCGACCAGCGACGACGAGCACGCCGTGTCGACCGTGACGGCCGGGCCTTCGAGGCCGAAGGTGTAGGACAGACGGCCCGAGATCACGCTGGAGAGGTTCCCCGTCATGAGGAAGCCCTCGTACTCCTCGGGCGTGCTCGTGAGGCGGGAGGCGTAGTCGTCGTACATGGCGCCGGTGAAGACGCCGGTGTTGGTGCCGCGTACGGTCGCCGGGTCGATTCCGGCGCTCTCGAAGGTCTCCCAGGCGGTCTCCAGGAGGAGTCGTTGTTGGGGGTCGGTCGCGGTCGCCTCGCGCGGCGACATCCCGAAGAACTCCGGGTCGAACTGGTCCGCCTCGTGCAGGAAACCGCCGTGACGGACGTACGTCGTACCGGCGTTGTCGGGGTCGGGGTCGTACAGCTTCTCGATGTCCCAGCCCCGGTTGGCGGGGAACTCGGTGATGGCGTCGGTGCCGTCGGCGACGAGTCGCCACAGGTCGTCGGGGGACGCCACGCCTCCGGGGTAGTGGCAGGCCATGCCGACGATCGCGATCGGCTCGTCGGCCGTCGACGGCGTACTCGTCTCGACGACCGCCTGGGCGGCCGCTGTGCCGGAGATCTCCACTCCGAGGTGGGCCGCGAGTGCGCTGGGCGTGGGGTAGTCGAAGATCAGCGTGGTGGGCAGGCGTAGGCCGGTGGCGGTGTTGAGCTGGTTACGGAGTTCGACGGCCGTCAGGGAGTCGAAGCCGAGCTCCTGGAACGCCCGGTCGGCGTCGATGGCGGTGTGGTCGGCGTGGCCGAGCACCGAGGCCACGTGCGTCCGTACCAGATCGACGAGCGCCTTCTCCCGCTCCGACGCGGACAGGCCGGCCAACGCTGAACCGGCGCTTGCTGCTGCGGCGACGGCGGTTCCGGCGCGGCGAGGAGCCGCGGGGACGAGCCCGCGGAGCATGACCAGGGCTCCGTCGCCCCGGGCGCGCAGGGCGGCGGTGTCGATGCCGGTCGCCGCGAGGACCGCGTCTCCCGTGGTGTGCGCGGCGTCGAAGAGCTGCATCGCGTGGGTGGACGAGAGCGGACGGAGGCCCGCGCGGGTCATGCGCTTGCGGTCGACGTCCGCCAGTCCGCCCGTGATGTCGCTGGTCTGTTCCCAGAGGCCCCAGGCGAGGGAGGTGGCCGGGAGGCCCTGGGCCTGCCGGTGGTGGGCGAGGGCGTCGAGGAAGGT
>NZ_JBIVDE010000017.1:0-5138 GCF_044746945.1 Streptomyces sp. NPDC090127
ACCATCACCGCCCTCGACACCACCGACCGAACCGCCCTCACCACCACCCTCAACACCATCCCCACCGACCACCCCCTCACCACCGTCATCCACGCCGAGGATGTCGTGGTCAGGGGCGACGGTCGGCCGGAGCGGCTCGACGCGGCACGCCACCTCCATGAGCTGACCCGCGAGGTGGGCACCGTGTCCGCGTTCGTGCTCCTCTCCACCCTCGCCGGTAGCGCCGGCGGATTCAGCCACGGGCTCGCCCACGGCTATCTGGAAGCACTCGCCGAGCTCCGCGCCGCGCAGGGCCTGCCCGCGACCTCCATCGCCTGGGGCCCGTGGGAGACCACCCACACGTCCGACATCGGCGCCACGGCCGAGGGCTCCGACGGCCCGGGGGCAGCCCCCGGCTTCCGCCCGGTGTCGGAGGAGGAGGGTACGGTCCTGTTCGAGGCCGCTCTCCGCGCTGGGCGCACAGCCGTGGTGGCCGCCCCGCTGGACCTGGCTGCCGTACGCGGCCGGAGCCGGACGCCCGAGCTGCTGCGCGGGCTCGTCCCCGGCTCGGGGCACCGGCGTCGTCACGCCGCGCAGGCGGGAGCGGCCGCGGGTGACGGCGGCCCGGGTGCCCTGGCCCAGCGCCTGGCCCGGCTCTCCGACGAGGAGCGTCAGGCCCATGTGCTGGCAGCGGTACGCGCGGAGGTGGCGTTCGTCCTCGGACACGCCGACAGCTCGGCGATCGAGCCGGATCGGGCGTTCCAGGAGCTGGGCTTCGACTCGCTGACCGCGGTCGAGCTCCGCAACCGCCTCAACGCGATGGCGGGGACCGGGCTGCCGGCGACGCTCGTCTTCGACCACCCGACCCCGGCCGCACTCGCCGACTACGTACTGAAGCGTGTCGCACCCGACGACGCGGCCCAGCAGCCGGTCCTCGCGGAGCTGGCGCGGCTGGAGGCTGCGGTCATCGGGCTCTCGGCACCTTCGTGGGGCGACCTGGACCAGGCTGCCATCGCCGTACGGCTGCAAACCCTCCTGGCGAAGGTCCAGGAGACGCAGGACGCGGCCGGTGGAACGGAAGCGGAGGGCGCGGAAGACGCGGAGAGCCGGATCGCCTCGGCGACCGCGGACGAGATCTTCGCCCTCATCGACTCTGAATTCGGTACCTCGCAGTGATCACCCTCATCGCGCGACGGCGCACCCCTCTCGACTCTCGACCCTCCAAGGAGAACTGAGGCTCCGCATGTCCACTCCCAATGAAGAGAAGATGCTCGAGTACCTCAAGAGGGTGACCGCCGATCTGCAGAAAGCGCGTCAGCGGGTCACGGAACTTGAGACGGGCAAGGAGGAGCCGGTCGCGATCGTCGGCATGGCCTGCCGCTTTCCGGGCGGGGTGTCCTCGCCCGACGGCCTGTGGCAGCTCGTCGTCGACCAGGTCGACGCCATCACGGAACTGCCCACCAACCGTGGCTGGGACGTCGAGAAGCTGTACGACCCGGACCCCGACAAGCCCGGTACGTCGTACAGCCGCGAGGCCGGGTTCCTCGACGGGGCCGACCTGTTCGACGCCGGCTTCTTCGGGATCTCGCCGCGCGAGGCCCTCGCGATGGACCCGCAGCAGCGACTGTTGCTCGAGACCGCGTGGGAGACCCTGGAGAACGCGGGCATCGACCCCGACACCCTCAGGGGCAGTCGTACGGGTGTCTTCGCGGGAGTGGTGGAGCAGAGCTACCTCGGGCTCGACGGGCCCGAGGAGTTCGAGGGCTACCTCATGACCAGCAAGCTCGGCAGCGTGGCCTCCGGCCGGGTCTCGTACTCGTTCGGTTTCGAGGGGCCGGCGGTGTCGATCGACACGGCGTGCTCGTCGTCGCTGGTGGCCATGCACCTGGCCGTGCAGTCGATCCGGCAGGGCGAGTCGACCCTCGCCCTGGCGGGCGGTGTGACCGTGTCCGGGTCACCGTCCGGCCTGGTCGACTTCGCGCGGCAGCGCGGTCTCGCCGCCGACGGCCGCTGCAAGTCCTTCGCAGCCGCGGCCGACGGAACCAGCTGGTCGGAGGGTGTCGGCCTCGTCCTGCTGGAGCGGTTGTCGGACGCGCGGAAGAACGGCCACAAGGTCCTCGCGGTCGTACGCGGTTCGGCGGTGAACCAGGACGGCGCGTCGAACGGCCTGACCGCACCCAACGGCCCGTCCCAGGAACGCGTCATCCGCCAGGCCCTGGCCAACGCGCGGCTGACCGTGGCTGACGTGGATGTCGTCGAGGCCCACGGCACGGGCACCCGCCTGGGAGACCCCATCGAGGCGCAGGCGCTGCTGGCGACGTACGGCCAGGGGCGGCCGGACGGCCGCCCGCTGTACCTGGGGTCGCTGAAGTCCAACATCGGTCACTCCGTCGCAGCCGCCGGTGTCGGTGGTGTGATCAAGATGGTGCAGGCGATGCGCCACGGCATGCTGCCGAAGACGCTGCACGTGGATGAGCCGACTCCGTTCGTGGAGTGGGAGTCCGGCGCCGTCGAGCTCCTGACGGAGGCCAGGCCGTGGCCGCAGGACGGTGGCCCGCGCCGGGCCGGCGTCTCGGCGTTCGGCGTCAGCGGCACGAACGCGCACGTCATCATCGAGGAGGTCGCCGAGGAGACGACCGCCCCGGCTTCCGAACCGGCGATTCCGGTACCGGTCGTCCCCTGGACCCTGTCGGCCAAGACCCCCGCAGCACTGGAGGCCCAGGCCGCCCGACTCCTCACCCACACCGAGACCACGGACCCGGCGCCCGTGGACGTCGCCTGGACCCTGGCCACCGGACGGGCTCTCCTGGACCACCGCGCCGTGATCCTCGGCCGCGACCGCGACCAGCTCGTCACGGGCCTACGCGCCCTGGCCACGGGAGCCTCCGCACCGGGCGTCGTACGAGGAACGCGTACCGGCGGGAAGACCGCTTTCGTCTTCACCGGTCAGGGCGCGCAGCGCATCAACATGGGCCTGGAACTGTACGGGGCGTTCCCGGCGTACGCCTCCGCCTTCGACGAGGTCACCGCCGCACTCGACCCCCACCTCGACCGACCACTACGCGACGTCATCGCCTCCGGCGCAGGCCTGGACGACACCGGCTGGACCCAGCCCGCACTCTTCGCCACCGAAGTCGCCCTGTATCGACTTGTCTCCTCCTGGGGCATCACCGCTGACATCGTGGCAGGCCATTCCATCGGCGAACTCACCGCCGCCCACATCGCCGGCATCCTCACCTTGGAGGATGCGGCCCGCCTCGTCGCGGCACGAGCCCGCCTCATGCAGGCCCTCCCTGTCGGCGGAGCCATGACCGCCCTCCAGGCCACCGAAGCGGACATCACACCCCTGCTGAACGACAGGGTCGCGATAGCCGCCATCAACAGCCCCACCTCCCTGGTCATCTCAGGCGACGAAGAAGCCGTCGTCGACATCGCTGCGACGATGGAACAGCAGGGCAGGAAGACAAAGCGGCTCACCGTCTCCCACGCCTTCCACTCCCCCCACATCGACCCCATGCTCGACGAGTTCCGCGCGGTCGCAGCCCAGCTGACGTACCAGGCACCCACCATCCCGGTGGTCTCCACCCTCACCGGTCGACCGGCAACAGGCGACGACCTGCGCACCGCCCAGTACTGGACCGACCAGGTCCGCGGAGCCGTCCGCTTCGCCGACGCCACCACCAGCCTCAACGACCTCGGCATCAGCACCGTCGTCGAGGCGGGACCCGACGGCGTCCTCACCGCCATGATCCAGAACACCACCGACACCCTCACCCCCATCCCCCTCCTCCGCCGCGACCGCCCCGAACCCGACACCCTCCTCGCGGCAGTCGCCCACCTCCACACCCACACCACCACCCCGGTCGACTGGCAGACCTACCTCCAAGGCACCGGCGCCAAGCACACCGACCTCCCCACCTACGCCTTCCAACACCAGCGCTACTGGCTCGAGTCGGCCCACGCCACAGCCGACGCGGCCGGCCTCGGCCTCACCGACACAAGCCACCCCCTCCTCGGCGCAGCCATGCCCCTGGCCGACCGCGACGAACACATCTTCACCGCCCGCCTCTCCCACCACACCCACCCCTGGCTCGCCGACCACACCATCGACGGCACCGCCGTCCTCTCCGGTGCGGCCCTGGTCGAGCTGGCCATCCGGGCCGGCGACGAGTTCGCGGCCGGCGCCCTCGACGAACTCGAACTGGCGGCGCCCCTCGCCATCCCGTCCCACGGCGGCGTCCAGCTCCAGGTCCGCGTCGGCACCGCCGACGCGACGAGTCGGCGTTCCCTGACCGTCCACGCGCGGCCCGACACCACCACCGACGCCCCCTGGGCCCTTCACGCGCAGGGCAACATCACTGCCGGGGGCAGCAGCTTCGGCGCCGCGACCGCGCGGCCGGGCGACGAGGAGGCCGGTGTCGAGGTGGCCCTTCCGCAGGAGCGCGTGGGTGACGCGCTCCGATTCGGTCTGCACCCGACGCTGCTGGACGCGGCTCTCGCCCACCACGGACTGCCCGAGCGGGACGGACACGTGTGGACCCCCGCCACCTGGCGAGGCGTACGCCTGCACGCCACCGGCGCCACAGCCGTACAAGCCCACCTCACCCCCACCACAGCGGACGCGGACGGCACCACCTTCACCGTCCTGCTCACCGACCAGACCGGCCAGCCCGTCCTGACTGTCGACTCCCTCACCTACCAAGCCACGCCCAGGGAGAAGTTCAGCAGTACGCAGGCACGGCACCTCGACGCCCTCTTCCAGGTCGACTGGCTCCCGACGGTCCTCCCGCAGCCGGCGACGCCCACCCCGTGGGCTGTCCTCAGCTGCGAGGACGACATCCCCCAGCAGCGCGCCTATGCACGCGCCGAGCAGTACGCGGACATCACGGCCGTCGCCAAGGCAGTCGAGTCCGGCACGCACCTCGACGCCGTACTCCTCCCCTTCTCCCCAGCCACCTTCGGATCCGCATCCGCATCCGCATCCGCATCCGACGCGAACGACGCGAACAGCGCGGACCACCCGGACGTCGTCGCGGCCACCCACCACACCGCGCAACGGGCCTTGGCTCTGGTGCAGGAGTGGTTGGCGGACGAGCGTCTGACCCGCACCCGCCTCGTCGTCCTCACCCACGGCGCCGTCACCACACCCACCACACCCC
>NZ_JBIVDE010000018.1:0-4997 GCF_044746945.1 Streptomyces sp. NPDC090127
GTCGTCCGCGTTCGCGGCCACGGCGCCCGTCGTCACGACCACCAGGCGGGAGTCGGCGAACCGCTCCTCCGCCAGCCAGCCCTGCACCAGCCCCAACACCTCGGCCGTCGCCTCATGCACGGCCGCCGCCACATCGCCGTGAACGTGGGGGAGCAGCGGAAGCAGGAGGACCGGGGGTGCCTCGGCGTCGCTGTCGACAGCACCGGCCAACGTACGGAGATCCGTGTACGGCTGCCCGGACGCGGCGGACGCGGCGGACGCGGCGGAAGCGGCCGTAGCGGCGGATGCGGCCAAGGCGGCGGACGCGGCAGGCGCGGTCAGCGGCTTCCACTCCACGCCGAAGAGGCCGTCCTGGGTGCCCCGCCCCGCCGCGCGCAGGGCGTCCTTCGACAGCGGACGCAGCTCCAGCGCGTCGACGCGTGCGACCGGGGCACCCGTGCCGTCGGCCAGATCGAGCGCCACCGACTCCGGGCCCGTCTGGGTGAGCCGTACGCGCAGCATCGAGGCACCCACGGCGTACACGGTCACGCCCGACCAGACGAACGGGAATCCTGCCTGGCCCGCCGCATCGGCCACACCGGGCAGGAGGGCGTGCAGCGAGGCGTCCAGGAGAGCGGGGTGAAGCGTGAAGTCCGCCGACTCCGCGCGCACCTCGTCCCCGAGAGCGACCTCGGCGAAGAACTCGCCCTTGTGCGCGCCCTTCCATGCGCGGCGCAGGCCCTGGAAGGCGGGGCCGTAGCCGTACTCCTGCTCGGCCAGGCGCTCGTACACCCCGGCCAGTTCCACCTCTACGGCGCCGGCGGGCGGCCACGCCCTCAGGTCGCTGGAGATCGCTGTCGCCACGGAGTCGCCGGGAGCGGTGAGGAAGCCGGAGGCGTGGAGGGTCCAGGGAGTGTCGGTGTCGTTGTCGGGGCGTGAGTGGATGTCGATCGAGTGGCGGCGCGCCGGGCCGTCGGCGCCGTCGGGGGCGCCGACGCGCACCTGGAGCTGGACGCCGCCCTGCTCGGGGAGCAGGAGGGGAGCGGCCAGGGTCAGGCCCTCGATCTGACCGACGCCCAGCAGCTGCCCCGCACGCGCGGCCAGCTCCACGAACCCGGTCCCCGGGAACAGGACGTGTCCCAGAACCGTGTGGTCGGTGAGCCAGGGGTGGGTGCGGAGGGAGAGGTGGCTGGTGAAGATGTGTTCGTCGCGGTCGGCGAGCGCCATCGCCGCGCCCAGGAGGGGATGGCCCGTATCGGTGAGGCCGAGGCCGGCCGCATCGGCTGTGGCGTGGGCCGACTCGAGCCAGAACCGCTGGTGTTGGAAGGCGTAGGTCGGGAGATCGGTGTGCTTGGCACCGGTTCCGTCGAGGTAGGTCTGCCACTTCACAGGGGTGGTGTGGGTGTGGAGGTGGGCGACTGCCGCGAGGAGGGTGTCGGGTTCGGGGCGGTCGCGGCGGAGGAGGGGGATGGGGGTGAGGGTGTCGGTGGTGTTCTGGATCATGGCGGTGAGGACGCCGTCGGGTCCTGCTTCGACGACGGTGGTGGCGCCGAGGTCGTTGAGGCTGGTGGCCGCGTCGGCGAAGCGGACGGCTCCGCGGACTTGGTCGGTCCAGTACTGGGCGGTGCGCAGGTCGTCGCCTGTTGCGGGCTGGCCGGTGAGGGTGGACACCACCGGGATGGTGGGTGCCTGGTACGTCAGCTGGGCTGCGATGGCGCGGAACTCGTCGAGCATGGGGTCGATGTGGGGGGAGTGGAAGGCGTGGGAGACGGTGAGCCGCTTCGTCTTCCTGCCCTGCTGTTCCATCGTGGTGGCGATGTCGACGACGGCTTCTTCGTCGCCTGAGATGACCAGGGACGTGGGGCTGTTGATGGCGGCTATCGCGACCCTGTCGTTCAGCAGAGGTGTGATGTCCGCTTCGGTGGCCTGGAGGGCGGTCATGGCTCCGCCGACAGGGAGGGCCTGCATGAGGCGGGCTCGTGCTGCGACGAGGTGGGCGGCGTCTTCGAGGGTGAGGATGCCGGCGATGTGGGCGGCGGTGAGTTCGCCGATGGAGTGTCCGGCCACGATGTCAGCGGTGATGCCCCAGGAGGAGACAAGTCGATACAGGGCGACTTCGGTGGCGAAGAGTGCGGGCTGGGTCCAGCCGGTGTCGTCCAGGCCTGCGCCGGAGGCGATGACGTCGCGTAGTGGTCGGTCGAGGTGGGGGTCGAGTGCGGCGGTGACCTCGTCGAAGGCGGAGGCGTACGTCGGGAACGCTTCGTACAGTTCCAGGCCCATGTTGATGCGCTGAGCGCCTTGGCCGGTGAAGACGAGGGCGGTCTTCCCGCCGGTACGCGTTCCTCGTACGACGCCCGGTGCGGAGGCTCCCGTGGCCAGGGCGCGCAGGCCCGTGACGAGCTGGTCGCGGTCGCGACCGAGGATCACGGCGCGGTGGTCGAGCAGGGCGCGGCCGGCGGTCAGCGTCCAGGCCACGTCCACGGGCGCCGCGTCCGTGGACTCGGCGTGGGCCAGCAGGCGGCCGGCCTGGGCCTCCAGCGCTCGGGGCGTCTTGCCGGACAGCACCCACGGCACCACCACCGGCACCACAGGCAGCGCCACCGGCGGCGCGGCCGGCACAGCCGGATCCGTGCTCGCGACCTCCTCGGCGGAGGTCTCCTCCGGCGCCTCGATGATCACGTGGGCGTTCGTCCCGCCGAAGCCGAACGACGAGACGCCTGCGCGGCGGGGCTCGCCGGTCTGCGGCCACGGGACGGGCTCGCGGAGGAGTTCGACGGCGCCCGACTCCCACTCCACGTGCGGTGTCGGCTCGTCGATGTGCAGAGTCTTCGGCAGCGTGCCGTGCCGCATCGCCTGCACCATCTTGATCACACCGCCGACACCGGCCGCCGCCTGGGCATGGCCGATGTTCGACTTCAGCGACCCCAGGTACAGCGGACGGTCCCCCGGCCGCTCCTGCCCGTACGTCGCCAGCAGCGCCTGCGCCTCGATCGGATCGCCCAGGGCCGTGCCGGTGCCGTGCGCCTCCACCGCGTCGACCTCGGCGGCCGTCAGACCCGCACTGGTGAGGGCCTGACGGATGACGCGCTCCTGGGACGGGCCGTTGGGCGCGGTCAGGCCGTTCGACGCGCCGTCCTGGTTCACCGCCGAACCGCGTACGACGGCCAGCACCTTGTGGCCGTTCCTCCGGGCGTCCGACAGCCGCTCCACCAGCAGGAGGCCGACACCCTCGGCCCAGCCGGTGCCGTCGGCGGCGGCCGAGAACGACTTGCAGCGGCCGTCGGCGGCGAGGCCGCGCAGCCGGGAGAACTCGACGAAGGCGACGGGCGTCGACATCACCGTCGCGCCGCCCGCGAGCGCCAGGTCGCACTCGCCGCGGCGCAGCGCCCCGGCCGCGAGGTGGAGCGCCACCAGGGAGGACGAGCAGGCGGTGTCGACCGTGACGGCCGGGCCCTCGAGGCCGTACGTGTAGGACAGGCGGCCGGACGCGATGCTGCCCGCGCTGCCGCTGAAGAGATAGCCCTCGTTGCCGTCGGCCGGGAGGTTCGGCCGGGAACCGTAGTCGTTGTACATGACGCCCGTGAAGACACCCGTACGGCTGCCCTTCAGGGAGCCCGGGTCGATGCCCGCCCGCTCGAAGGTCTCCCACGCGGTCTCCAGGAGGAGTCGCTGCTGCGGATCGACGGCCAGCGCCTCGCGCGGCGACATCCCGAAGAGCTCGGGGTCGAACTGGTCGGCCTCGTGGAGGAAGCCGCCTTCGCGGGCGTACGACGTGCCGGGCTGCTCGGGGTCGGGGTCGTAGAGCTTCTCGATGTCCCAGCCGCGACGGGTCGGGAACTCCGACACCGCGTCCACGCCGTCGGTCACGAGCTGCCACAGGTCCTCCGGAGAGGACACGCCCCCGGGGTAGCGGCAGGCCATCGCGACGATCGCTATCGGCTCCTGCTGCTTGTCCTCGACCTCACGCAGCCGCTTGCGTGCGTCACGGGCATCCGCGATCGCCCGCTTGAGGTAGTCGCGGAGTTGTTCCTCGCCCGCCATGATGCTCTCAGCTCCCCGCTGTGTTGACGTGGTGACTTGTCGTGCGTGTGTGGGTGGACGTGTGTGGGTGGAAGGGGCCGCGACGCGCGCGGCTCCCGCTCGGCCTACTCCAGGTCGTCGAGCAGCGCGAAGAGTTCCTCGTCGCTTGCCGCGTCGAGGTCCTGGTCCGCGCCGTCTCCGTTCCCCTCCCCGGACGCCCTGCCGGCCGCGTCGTCGGCGATGTCCAGCAGCTCCCTCAGCCGGGCCGTGAGCTGCCCGTGCGCGGTCTCGTCCGCGGCCAGGGCCTTGATCACCGACGTGAGCTTCGCCAGCTCCGCCAGGACGGGGCCGGCCGACGGCCCGTCGCCCGTGCCCAGTTGCTCGCCCAGGTGCGCGGCGAGAGCAGCGAGGTTCGGGTGGTCGAAGATGAGGGTGGTGGGCAGGCGTAGGCCGGTGGCGGTGTTGAGCTGGTTACGGAGTTCGACGGCCGTCAGGGAGTCGAAGCCCAGTTCCTGGAACGCCCGGTCGGCGTCGATGGCGGTGTGGTCGGCGTGGCCCAGCACGGACGCGACGTGCGTCCGGACCAGGTCGATCAGCACCTTCTCCCGTTCCGTGACGGGCAGTCCCGCCAACCGGTCCGCCAGCTGCGCACCACCGCCCGTGCCGGAAGCGGAAGCGGTGGCGGCTCCCGCGCGGCGTGGCGCTGAGGGCACCAGCCCGCGGAGCATGACCGTCGCCTCGTCGCCCCGCGCGCGCAGGGCGGCGGTGTCGATGCCGGTCGCCGCGAGGACCGCGTCTCCCGTGGCGTGCGCGGCGTCGAAGAGGGACATGGCCTCCTTGGTCGCCAGTGCCCGCAGACCGGTACGGGCCAGCCGCTTGCGGTCGACGTCCGCCAGCCCGCCTGTGATGTCGCTGGTCTGTTCCCAGAGGCCCCAGGCGAGGGAGGTGGCCGGGAGGCCCTGGGCCTGCCGGTGGTGGGCGAGGGCGTCGAGGAAGGT
>NZ_JBIVDE010000019.1:0-4640 GCF_044746945.1 Streptomyces sp. NPDC090127
AAACCCCGAGACCGCGTCACGACCCGACTCCACCAACCGCCACAGATCCTCCGGCGAAGCCACCCCACCCGGATACCGGCACCCCATACCCACGATGGCGATGGGTTCCTGGGCCGCGTCGGTCAGCTGCCGGTGCTCCTTGCGGAGCCTGGCGTTCTCCTTGAGCGAGTCGCGGAGGGCGGCGACGAGTTCGTCTGGCGCCGTGTTCGTCATGTTTCTCTCCCGTTCGGAACGTGTCAGGCTTCGGAGCCGGCGCGGGCCATGCGGATGAGGGCATCGACGTCCATGTCGTCGATGTCTTCGGCACCTTCGGCACCTTCGGTGCCTTCGGTGCCTTCGGTGGCCGGGGCGCTGTCGGCGCCGGTCTCCTGTGCGAGCCGCAGCAGGCCGTCGAGCAGGCCGGCCTGGCGCAGGCGGTCGACCGGGAGCGCCGCGAGCAGGCGGCGGACCTCGTTCTCGTCAGGCGCGTCGGCGGACGCCGTGGACGGTTCGGGGGCAAGGGCCGTCAGCAGGTGACCGGCGACGGCCTCGGGGGTCGGGTAGTCGAAGACGAGCGTCGCGGAGAGCCGCAGCCCGGTCGTCCGGCCGAGTCGGTTGCGCAGTTCGACGGCGGTCAGCGAGTCGAGGCCCAGTTCCTTGAAGCCCCGCTTCACGTCGACGGAGTCGGCACCGCCGTACGCCAGGGTCCCGGCCACCTCGGCCCGGACGAGGTCCAGGAGCAGCTGCCGCCTCTCGTCCTCGGTGCGCCCGGCCAGGCGCTCGGCGAGCGTGGGCCCGGCGGCCGGTCCTGCGGACGGGCCCGCTGCCGCGGCCGTCCGGTGGGCCGTGGGCCGGACGAGCCCGCTGAACAGCGGCGGAAGTCCGGCGCCGAGGGCGCGCAGGGCGGCCGGGTCGAGCGGCAGGAGTACGGCCCCCGCCGTGTCGAGCCGCAGGGCCGCGTCGAGGAGCTCCATGCCCTGCTCGGCGCCGATCGCGACCATCCCGGTACGGGCGAACCGGTCGCGGTCGCCAGCCGAGAGGCCGGCCGCCATGCCGCCGTCGGCCCAAGGGCCCCAGGCGAGCGAGGTGGCGGGGAGGCCCTGCGCGCGGCGGTGGTGGGCCAGGGCGTCCAGGAAGGTGTTGGCCGCCGCGTAGTTGGCCTGTCCCGCGCCGCCGAGGAGCCCCTGGATGGAGGAGTAGAGGACGAAGGCGGTCAGCGGTGTGTCGCGAGTGGCCTCGTGCAGGTTCCAGGCGGCCTCCGCCTTGGGCCGGAGCACGCGCTCCATGCGCTCGGGCGTCAGCGACTCCAGTACTCCGTCGTCGAGGACTCCGGCCGCGTGCACGACCGCCCGCAGGGGACGGTCGGCCGGAATCCCGGCGAGCAGCTCGGCGAGGGCCTTCCGGTCGGCGACGTCGCAGGCCGCGACGGTCACCTCCGCGCCCAGGGCCGTCAGGTCGTCCCGCAGGGCGGCGGCGCCGTCGGCCGCGAGGCCCCGGCGGCCGACCAGGAGCAGGCTCCGTGCGCCGTGCCGCTCGACGAGGTGGCGGGCGAGGAGGGCGCCCAGCGCTCCGGTGCCGCCGGTGACGAGCACCGTGCCGTCCGGGTCCCACGGGCCGGTGTCGCCGTCCGGGACCACCGCGCGTTCGAGTCGCGGCACGCGCGGGGCGCCCGAGCGGACCGCCACCTGCGGTTCGTCCGAGGACAGCGCCGTGCCGAGCGCCTCGGCGACGGCCTCGCCGTCCGCGTCCCTGCCCGGGTCCGGATCCAGGTCCAGGTCGACGAGGACCAGCCGGTCGGGGTGCTCGGTCTGCGCGGCGCGCAGCAGGCCCCACACGGCGGCGTTCGGCAGGTCGTGCACGTCCTCCTCCGGTGCGGCGGCGACCGCCCGGCGGGTGACCACGGCCAGCCGGGACGCGGCGAGCCGCTCGTCCGCCAGCCAGCTCCGTACCGTCGAGAGGGCGCCGTCCACGGCGTCGCGTACGGCATCGACTCCCTCCCCGGCCGGGCCGGCCGTCGGACCGATCAGCGGCAGCACCGCCACCGCGGGCGCGGGCCTGCCGGCGGCGACGGCGTCACCGAGGGCGGCCACGTCGGCGAACCGTTCGGCCCCGGGCAGCGCGAGCGGGGTCTCGTCGCCGAGGACCGTCCACGACTCGCGCCGCGTCGCGTCACCGCTCGGCACCGCCGTCCAGACCGGCCGGAACAGCGCCTCGTGGGCGCGTCCCCCGGCCGCCGCCAACTGGTCGGCCGACACGGCCCGTACCGCGAGGGACGCGACCGCGGCGACCGGCGCGCCCGTCGCGTCGGCGAGTTCGATGGTCACCGAACCCGCTCCGGCGGGGGCCAGCCGGACCCGGGCGGTGGCCGCACCGGTGGCGTACAGCGAGACACCGCTCCACACGAAGGGCAGCCGCGCCTCGCCGGTGCCGGGCAGTACGCCCAGTTCGACGGCGTGCAGCGCCGAGTCGAGGAGGGCGGGGTGCAGGCCGAATCCGGCCGCCTGTTCCTTCTGCCCCTCGGGCAGGGCGAGTTCGGCGAAGACCTCGGTGCCCCGGCGCCACACGGAGCGCAGGCCCTGGAAGGCGGGACCGTAGGCGAAGCCCTGTCCGGCGAGGTCCTCGTACCGTCCGGTCAGCTCCACCGGGCGGGCGTCCCGCGGCGGCCACACCGTCAGGTCGAAGCCCGGGTCCGTCGGCTCGGGCACGAGGGTGCCGCCGGCGTGCCGGGTCCAGGGCTCCTCGAAGGTGCCGTTCTCGGGCCGGGAGTGGAGGGTCACGGAGCGGCGCCCGGACGCGTCGGGGGCGCCGACGGCCACCTGGAGCCGCACGGCTCCCCGCTCGGGCAGCACCAGGGGCGCCTCCAGGGCGAGCTCCTCCAGGTGTGCCGCGCCCGCCTCGCCACCGGCCCGTACGGCGAGCTCCACGAATGCGGTGCCCGGCAGCAGCACCTTGCCGAGGACCGCGTGGTCGGCGAGCCAGGGGTGGGTCTTCAGCGAGATGCGTCCGGTGAAGAGCGTCTCGTCGGCGTCGGCCCGGGTGAGCACCGCGCCGAGCAGGGGGTGTTCGGCCGGTGCGAGCCCGGACGCTCCGAGGTCTCCCGCGGGCCGGACCGGCATGGCCCAGTACCGCTTGCGCTGGAAGGCGTACGTCGGCAGGTCGGCCGGGTGCGCCCCGGAGGCGCCGAGTCCGGCGTCCCAGGCCGGTCCCGCATCGCGCACCCACAGCCGGGCGAGGCCCTGCGCGAGCGCGAGGCGGTCGTCGCGGTCCTTGCGGAGCAGCGGTACGAACTCGGTCTCCTCGTCCCCGTCCGGCAGGCAGCCTCGGCCCAGGGCCGACAGCACGCCGTCCGGTCCGAGCTCGACGAAGGTCGTGACGCCCGCGTCGCGCAGGGTGCCGACGGTGTCGGCGAAGCGGACGGCCTCGCGCACGTGCCGGACCCAGTAGCCGGGCGAGCACACCTCCTCGGCCTCGATCACCTCGCCGGTCACGTCGGACACGATCGGGAGGGCGGGGGCCGCGTAGCTCAGGCCCTCGGCCACGGCCCGGAAGTCGTCCAGCATCGGGTCCATGTGCGGCGAGTGGAAGGCGTGGCTGACGGTCAGGCGACGGGTCTTCACATGCCGTTCGCCGAGCTCCTCGGCGAGTCGCAGGACCGCGGCCCTGTCGCCGGAGATCACCACGGAGCCGGGCCCGTTGACGGCGGCGATCGCCACCTCGTGCTCCCGGCCCGCGAGCAGCGGTGCGACCTCGGCCTCGGGGGCCAGGACGGACACCATGGCACCGTTCTGGGGAAGCGCCTGCATCAGCCTGCCGCGCGCGGCGACCAGCGCGGCGGCGTCGGCCAGCGAGAGCACGCCCGAGACGTGGGCCGCGGCCAGCTCGCCGATCGAGTGGCCGGCGACGTAGTCGGGGGTGAGGCCCAGGCTCTCGGCGAGCCGGAACAGGGCCACCTCCAGGGCGAACAGGCCCGTCTGTGTGAAGAGCGTCTGGTCCAGCAGGCCCTCCTCCCAGTCGTCGGGCCCGGCGAAGACGACCTCGCGCACCGAGCACCCGACGTGCCGGTCGAGTTCCGCGCACACCGCGTCGAAGGCGGCGGCGAACACCGGGTGGGTGTCGTACAGTTCGCGCCCCATGCCCGGCCGTTGGCTGCCCTGACCGGTGAAGAGGAAGGCGATCCGGCCGCTCACGGGCGCGCCGGTGACGAGCCGGGCGGACGGCCCGCCGGCCGCCAGCGCGTCCAGTCCTTCGCGGAGGTCGGCGGCGCTCTCGGCGAGGACGGCGGCCCGGTGGCCGAAGGCGGCCCGCTCCAGGGCGAGGGAGCGTCCGAGGGCCGGCAGGCTCACCTCGTCCAGGGTGTCGAGGTGGGTGCGGAGGCGGGCCGCCTGCTCCGCCAGCGCCTGCGGCGAGGTGGCCGAGAGGACGAGGGGCAGCGGCCGGGGCGGGGCGGTGTCGCCGGCCGGCCCCTCGACCAGGACCTCGGCCGGGGGCTGTTCGAGCACCACATGCGCGTTGGTCCCGCTGATCCCGAACGAGGAGACCGCCGAACGAAGCGGCCGACCCGTCTCCGGCCACGCACGCTGCTCCCTGAGCAGCTCCACCCCTCCCGACTCCCAGTCCACGAACGGCGTCGGCTCGTCCACGTGCAGCGTGCGAGGCAGCAC
>NZ_JBIVDE010000020.1:1805-4278 GCF_044746945.1 Streptomyces sp. NPDC090127
CGTGCTTGGCACGTTGTTGGGTATCTGAGGGTACGGCCGTGAGGTCGTGTCTTCGCGATGCCGGCCCCAGTGAACTCGCCCAGTGTGGCGGGGTGATGGGTGGCTGGTCGTTGCTTGAGAACTACACAGTGGACGCGAGCATCTGTGGCCAAGTTTTTAAGGGCGCACGGTGGATGCCTTGGCACCAGGAACCGATGAAGGACGTGGGAGGCCACGATAGTCCCCGGGGAGCCGTCAACCAGGCTTTGATCCGGGGGTTTCCGAATGGGGAAACCCGGCAGTCGTCATGGGCTGTCACCCATGCCTGAACACATAGGGCATGTGGAGGGAACGAGGGGAAGTGAAACATCTCAGTACCCTCAGGAAGAGAAAACAACCGTGATTCCGGGAGTAGTGGCGAGCGAAACCGGATGAGGCCAAACCGTATGCGTGTGATACCCGGCAGGGGTTGCGCATGCGGGGTTGTGGGATCTCTCTTTCACAGTCTGCCGGCTGTGAGACGAGTCAGAAACCGTTGATGTAGGCGAAGGACATGCGAAAGGTCCGGCGTAGAGGGTAAGACCCCCGTAGCTGAAACATTAACGGCTCGTTTGAGAGACACCCAAGTAGCACGGGGCCCGAGAAATCCCGTGTGAATCTGGCGGGACCACCCGCTAAGCCTAAATATTCCCTGGTGACCGATAGCGGATAGTACCGTGAGGGAATGGTGAAAAGTACCGCGGGAGCGGAGTGAAATAGTACCTGAAACCGTGTGCCTACAAGCCGTGGGAGCGTCGCTCACTGGGTTTACCCAGTGGGTCGTGACTGCGTGCCTTTTGAAGAATGAGCCTGCGAGTTTGCGGTGTGTTGCGAGGTTAACCCGTGTGGGGAAGCCGTAGCGAAAGCGAGTCCGAATAGGGCGGTTCAGTAGCACGCTCAAGACCCGAAGCGGAGTGATCTAGCCATGGGCAGGTTGAAGCGGAGGTAAGACTTCGTGGAGGACCGAACCCACCAGGGTTGAAAACCTGGGGGATGACCTGTGGTTAGGGGTGAAAGGCCAATCAAACTCCGTGATAGCTGGTTCTCCCCGAAATGCATTTAGGTGCAGCGTCGTGTGTTTCTTGCCGGAGGTAGAGCACTGGATAGGCGATGGGCCCTACCGGGTTACTGACCTTAGCCAAACTCCGAATGCCGGTAAGTGAGAGCACGGCAGTGAGACTGTGGGGGATAAGCTCCATGGTCGAGAGGGAAACAGCCCAGAGCATCGACTAAGGCCCCTAAGCGTACGCTAAGTGGGAAAGGATGTGGAGTCGCAGAGACAACCAGGAGGTTGGCTTAGAAGCAGCCACCCTTGAAAGAGTGCGTAATAGCTCACTGGTCAAGTGATTCCGCGCCGACAATGTAGCGGGGCTCAAGCGTACCGCCGAAGTCGTGTCATTGCAGCGTATAGCCCCAACGGGTGTTGTGATGGGTAGGGGAGCGTCGTGTGCCGGGTGAAGCAGCCGCGGAAGCGAGTTGTGGACGGTTCACGAGTGAGAATGCAGGCATGAGTAGCGATACACACGTGAGAAACGTGTGCGCCGATTGACTAAGGGTTCCTGGGTCAAGCTGATCTGCCCAGGGTAAGTCGGGACCTAAGGCGAGGCCGACAGGCGTAGTCGATGGACAACCGGTTGATATTCCGGTACCCGCTTTGAAACGCCCAATATCGAGCCCATTAATGCTAAGCCCGTGAAGCCGTTCCGGACCCTTCGGGGAAAGGAAAGTGGTGGAGCCGGCGAACCAAGGTGGTAGTAGGTAAGCGATGGGGTGACGCAGGAAGGTAGTCCAGCCCGGGCGGTGGTTGTCCCGGGGTAAGGGTGTAGGCCGTGTGATAGGCAAATCCGTCACACATTAAGGCTGAGACCTGATGCCGAGCCGATTGTGGTGAAGTGGATGATCCTATGCTGTCGAGAAAAGCCTCTAGCGAGTTTCATGGCGGCCCGTACCCTAAACCGACTCAGGTGGTCAGGTAGAGAATACCGAGGCGTTCGGGTGAACTATGGTTAAGGAACTCGGCAAAATGCCCCCGTAACTTCGGGAGAAGGGGGGCCATCACTGGTGATCCGATTTACTCGGTGAGCTGGGGGTGGCCGCAGAGACCAGCGAGAAGCGACTGTTTACTAAAAACACAGGTCCGTGCGAAGCCGTAAGGCGATGTATACGGACTGACGCCTGCCCGGTGCTGGAACGTTAAGGGGACCGGTTAGTGACCTTTCGGGGTTGCGAAGCTGAGAACTTAAGCGCCAGTAAACGGCGGTGGTAACTATAACCATCCTAAGGTAGCGAAATTCCTTGTCGGGTAAGTTCCGACCTGCACGAATGGCGTAACGACTTCTCGACTGTCTCAACCATAGGCCCGGTGAAATTGCACTACGAGTAAAGATGCTCGTTTCGCGCAGCAGGACGGAAAGACCCCGGGACCTTTACTACAGTTTGATATTGGTGTTCGGTT
>NZ_JBIVDE010000021.1:0-1660 GCF_044746945.1 Streptomyces sp. NPDC090127
GGCCTTCCCGGCCGGCACGTACCGCAACATCTCCGGGAACCTGGCCCTTTCCTACGGCCTGATCGCGGCGTCGCGTCAGGCGGATCTGCCGCTGTATCTGGGCTCGTACCCGATCACTCCGGCGTCGGACATCCTGCATGAGTTGAGCCGGCACAAGAACTTCGGTGTCCGCACCTTCCAGGCGGAGGACGAGATCGCGGGGATCGGTGCGGCGCTGGGCGCCGCGTTCGGCGGCTCCCTCGCGGTCACCACGACCTCGGGGCCGGGGGTGGCGCTGAAGTCGGAGACGATCGGGCTCGCGGTCTCCCTGGAACTGCCGCTGCTGATCGTGGACATCCAGCGCGGCGGCCCCTCCACAGGGCTGCCGACCAAGACCGAGCAGGCCGACCTCCTGCAGGCCATGTACGGCCGAAACGGCGAGGCACCCGTCCCGGTCGTCGCACCCCACACCCCCGCGGACTGCTTCGACGCCGCGATCGAGGCCGCCCGGATCGCGCTCGCCTACCGCACCCCGGTCTTCCTGCTGTCCGACGGCTACCTCGCCAACGGCTCCGAACCCTGGCGGATCCCCGACACCAGCGAACTGCCCGACCTACAAGTCCAGTTCGCCACCGGACCCAACCACACCCTCGACGACGGCACCCACGTCTTCTGGCCCTACAAACGCGACCCGCAGACCCTGGCACGCCCCTGGGCCGTGCCCGGCACCCCCGGCCTGGAACACCGCATCGGCGGCATCGAGAAACAGGACGGCACCGGCAACATCTCCTACGACCCGGCCAACCACGACCTCATGGTCCGCACCCGCCAGGCCAAGATCGACCGGATCACCGTCCCCGACCTCACCGTCGACGACCCCGACCACGCCACCACCCTCGTCATCGGCTGGGGCTCCACCTACGGCCCCATCACCGCCGCCGTCCGCCGCCTGCGCCGCACCGGACACCCCATCGCCCAGGCCCACCTGCGCCACCTCAACCCCCTCCCCGCAAACCTCGGCGACCTCCTGGCCCACTACGACACCGTCGTCGTGCCCGAGATGAACCTCGGACAGCTCGCCATGCTCCTGCGCGCGAAATACCTCATCGACGCCCGCTCCCACACCCAGGTCAACGGCATGCCGTTCAAGGCCGAGGAACTCGCCACGGCACTCAAGGAGGCCATCGATGGCTGAGACACTCCTCAACCTCGTGCCCAAAGCCGACGCCACCCAGTCGATGAAAGACTTCAAATCCGACCAGGAAGTCCGCTGGTGCCCCGGCTGCGGCGACTACGCCGTCCTCGCCGCCGTCCAGGGCTTCATGCCCGAACTCGGCCTCGCCAAAGAGAACATCGTCTTCGTCTCCGGCATCGGCTGCTCCTCCCGCTTCCCCTACTACATGAACACCTACGGGATGCACTCCATCCACGGCCGCGCCCCCGCCATCGCCACCGGCCTGGCCACCTCCCGCCGCGACCTGTCCGTCTGGGTCGTCACCGGCGACGGCGACGCCCTGTCCATCGGCGGCAACCACCTCATCCACGCCCTGCGCCGCAACGTCAACCTCAAGATCCTGCTCTTCAACAACCGGATCTACGGCCTCACCAAAGGCCAGTACAGCCCCACCTCAGAAGTCGGCAAAATCACCAAGTCGACCCCCATGGGCTCCCTCGACGCCCC